>NZ_JBIUTB010000001.1:506377-1428966 GCF_044741685.1 Amycolatopsis sp. NPDC088138 | reverse complement strand
GGACGGACGACTCGCGTGTCTGGATGGACGACTCGCGTGTCTGGATGGACGACTCGCGTGTCTGGATGGACGACTCGCGTGTCTGGATGGACGACTCGCGTGTCTGGATGGACGACTCGCGTGCCTGATGTCGTCGGGGGCCGGGCCGTTGTGGACGCCGCGAAAGGCGGTCAGTGCGGCAGGCAGCAGCTCGATCGGCCGGCTCGCGTGACCACGTCCTCCTGAGCCGCGCGTTCGACATCAGCCAAGATCCGCTGCCGCTCCGCCGGCCCCAGGAACGACCCGCGGCTGACGACCGCGTGGATGCGGCGGCTGTTCGTGATCGCCGCCAGGGGATCGGCGTCCAGGACCACCAGGTCGGCTTCCTTGCCGACCTCGACCGTGCCCGACGACGGGCGTCCGGCGGCGCGCGCCGCGTCGCGGGTCGCTGCCTGCAGCGCCCGCTTCGGGGAGAGGCCCGCGCGCACCAGCAGTTCCAGCTCGTCGTGCGTGGCGAAGCCCGGGAAGGTGTACAGGTACCCGCTGTCGGTGCCCGCCGCGATCGGCGCGCCCGCCGCGGCCAGCTCGCCCACCAGCTCCAGCTCGGCTTCGAGGTACGCCGCCTCCTGGGCCACCCGCTCCGGCGACCAGACCGGCCACGCCGCCGCCAGGTCGAGCCACTCCTGGCGGACCGCGCGCGGCAGGTACCGGTCGGCGAGCCCCTGCAGCTCCGGGTCCTGGGGCAGGTCCCCGGGCGGCGTCGACGTCCGGGCCAGCACCGCCAGGGTCGGCACGTGCCAGGCCCGGCGGGCCCGGAACTGCCCGGCCAGCTCCCGTGTCAGAGCCGCGCTGTGGGACGTGACGGCGTCGCGGTCCATCGCCGCCAGCGCGCCCGGCCAGGAACCCGTGTCGGCGGGCAGGGCCGCGAGCTGGGCGTAGTACTCGGCCTTCTTCGTCGACGTCGACGCGTGGAAGGCGTAGAGGTGCTCGACCGTGTGCTGCCCGCGGGCGAGCACGTCCGGCACCGAGAGCTGGATCGGGACGTGCCCGCCGTAGGGCAGCCCGTTCCGCCGGGACTCGGCGGCGATCGCCGCGTGGATTTCCGGGCTCATGAACGAGTACACCTTGACGAGGTCGGCGCCGCCCGCCTTCTCCTCGCGGACCGCCACCGCCGCGTCGGCGAGGGTGGCGACGAGCCGGTGCACGTCGACGAACGAGCCGCCGCCGTCGAGGATCCGGCTGGCGATCACCATCCGCGGCCCGGTGAGCTCACCGCGTTCGACGCGGCGCAGCACGTCGTGGGTCGCGGGGGAGCCGTCCATGTCGCGGATCGACGTGACGCCGTTGACCAGGTGCAACGCCGGGAACGTCCGCGCCATCGTGGTCTCGTGCGCATGGGCGTCCCACAGTCCGGGGATGACGTGCTTGCCGGTCAGGTCGATGACGCGCACCCCGGCGAGCGTGGGCGCCGGCACACCGCGGCCGACCGCCGCGATCCGGTCACCCGCCAGCACGATGGTCGCGTCCCGCAGCGGCGGCGCGTCCGTGCCGTCGACCAGCGTCGCGTGCGTCAGCACGGTGACGTTCCCGGCGGCCTCGGCCCTCCCCGCGGTCAGCAGGGTCGCACCCAGCACGCCGGTGCCCAGCCACGCGAGAAAAGAACGGCGATCGACATCCCCCATGGACGTGATGATGACATCACCCGCCCGAGTGAGGGAAGTCACGAACCGGCGGTGAGCACCGCGTCCGCGACCGCGCCGAGGTGCGCGGCCGCGCTGTGGCCCGAGACGACCCGGTCGGTGAGGTAGGCGAAGGCCAGCCCGCGCGCCGGGTCCGCCCAGGCGACGCAGCAGTTGCTCCCGTTGTGCCCGAAGGTTTCCCGGCCGCTGAGCGTGCCCATCGGACGGCCCACGCCGCCGAGCTGGAAGCCCTGCGCCCAGCGGATCCGGGTGCGGATCGTCCGGTCGACGACGGCCTCGCCCGACGGCCGCCGGGCCTCGCGCACGGCCGCCGCGTCGACGACCTCGCCGTCGAGCAGGGCCTGGTAGAACGTCGCCAGGTCACGGGCGGTCGTCGAGACACCCGCGGCGGGGATCACCGCGCGGCGGACGGCCCGCCGGTTCACCATCCGCGCCGTCAGCCGCGCGCCGGCGTCGCGGCCGCGCAGCGGCACGTGCCGGGGCCAGTGCTCGTCCGGCAGGCCCAGGTAGGTGTCCGTGAGGCCGAGCGGGCCGAGGAACTCCTTGCGCAGCAGCACGTCGACGTCCTCGCCGGTCACGCGGCGGACGACTTCGCCGAGCAGGTGGCCGTACACGATCGGCTGATAGGCGGCGACCTCGCCGGGCGCCCAGCGCGGGGTGACCCGCTCGAGCGCCCGCACGGTGCGGGCCCAGTCGGTCATGGTGAGCGCGTCCCCGGCGAAGCCGCGGGCGGACGCGAAGCCGGAGCGGTGGGCCAGTACGTGCCGGACGGTGATCGCGCCCTTGCCGCCGCGGGCGAACCCGGGCCAGTACTCGGCGACCGGCGCGTCGAGCGACAGCGCCGCGCGGGCGGCGAGCTGGTGCACCAGCAGCGCCACGAACGGCTTGCTCGCGGAGAAGATCCAGAACAGCGCGTCCGGCGGGACGCCGAAACTCCGGTCGAGCAGCACGCGCCCGTCGCGCAGCACGCACAGGCTCGCCCGGGCTCCGCGGGCCCGCACCAGTTCGGCCACGGTCTGCTCCAGCGCGGGGTCGCCCGGCTCCGTCCAGTCGATCACGCCCGGCGACGTTACCCGCCCGGTATGCTCGCGGGCGTCCCCGGCAGGGTGCCTTTTGAAGGGTGTTCCATGGCAGGCCACGAGATCACCGACCGCATCGCCGACCTGATCGACGAAGAGCACCGGCTGCGTTCCGAGGCCCTCCACCACGGCGGGCTCACCCCGGAGCAGCGCGTCCAGCTGAAGGACCTCGAGCGCCAGCTCGACGCCGCGGTCGAGCTGCTGCACCGCCGCCAGGCCCTGTCCGCCTTCGACGACGACTGACCCGCGACGTCGCACTGTCCACAGTGGACTGAATCCCGTCGGGGGCCGACGATCTTGCCCGCCGAGGGTTAGCCCAGGTCGGCACGGGGAAACCCGCGGGGTTGACCTGCCGGCACAGGGGCGTACGGTCAGGGTGTTGGCTGTTGTTCAGACACGTGCTCCGGTCAGCGCCCCTGCATGCTGCGATGGGAGCGCCATGTACCACTTGTTCCGCACGATCGACGAACCCTGTGGCTTGACCGTCACGACCACCGAACGCCCTGGTGGGGTGCGTGTTCTCACCCTGGTGGGAGACATCGACGCCGCCACCGTGGAGGCTCTCGACGAGGCCCTCGCCACCGGAGACCGCCTGCTGGCCGACCTCTCGCGGGTCGGGTTCCTCAGCTGCGCCGGCGTCCGGTCCCTGCTCGAAGCGAACGACCGGGCCGAGCTGGCCGTCGTGGTCGGCGGCCACGCCGTCACCCGATCGCTGGAAGCGACCGGCGCCGACCTGCTGCTGGAGTGCTACCCCCGCACAGCCGACGCCCTGGTCGCGCTGGCGGCGGCCGTGGCCCCGCAAGCCGGCCCGGACGCGTGAGCGCGCCCGGACCGGTTGTCCGCTGGGTCCACTGTAGACACAGTGGTCAGTCGTCCGGCCATTCGCCGGTCGCCTTGCGGTAACCCACCGCGCCGGCCCGTTCGGTGGCGGCCTTGACGGCGCCGAAGATCGCGCCCTGGACGGCGGCCGCGATGATCACCTGGGTCCAGGTGTAGTCGCGGTCGATCGCGTCCGGGGCGTCTTCTTCGCCCGCCGCGCGCTTCCAGACCTGCTTGAAGACCTGGCCGGCGAGGATGCCGCCGAGCGCGCCGACGCCCCAGCTCAGGGGCTTGTAGACGACCTTGTTCACGAGTTCCTCCGTCGCATGACCAGCCGGATCACGATCACGAGGCCCAGCACGCCGGCGAAGATCGGCACCGGGTTGGCGCGGACCGTGTCGGCGCCCTGGCGGAACTTCACCGCGGTCGTCGGGTTCGTGAGGTCGGCGACCTTCGCGGTCGCCTGGTCGAGCTTCTCGTCGACGTTCTCGTGCACCCGGGTCTTCACGTCGAGCTTCTGCCCGAGCGCGTTCAGGGTCTCGGTGAGCTCTTCGCGGGTGGTGTCCCGGTCGAGCCGCGCCTCTTCGGCGTTCTTCGGGAAGTCCCCGCTCATGAATGCACTCCCTGTTTCACGGTGTCCACGTCCTCGCGGACGCCGGTGATGGCTTCCTCCGGCACCGGCGGCACCGCCTGCGTGACTTCCTTCTTGCCGGTCAGGGCGGCGATCCCGGCGATCAGGAACAGGACCACGGCGACGATGATCGCCGCGAGCCAGCCGGGGACCACCAGCGCCAGTGCCAGCACCGCGGCCGCGACGAGCGTACCCACGCCGAACAGCGCGAACAGCCCGGCCGCGCCGAACAACCCGGCGCCGAGGCCCATTTTCTTGCCCTTGTGCTGCAGTTCGAAGACCGCGAGCCGGATTTCGTCCCGGACCAGGCGCTTGACCTCGTCCGACAGGTCCGAAACCAGCTCGCCGACCGAGCGTTCGGCCGCGGGCTTGCTGTTTGCCTCTTCGATCACGGAACACCTCCTGCAGGCGGGCTACCCGGGTTGCCGTGTGGGTAATCACGGCGCGTTTGACCGGATCGGCGCCGGGTAGCCGAAGTGTTCGCCACCAACGAGGAGGAGAGTGCATGAGCACGATCACCGAAACCGTGGACGTCGAGGTCCCCGTGTCCACCGCGTACAACCAGTGGACGCAGTTCGCGGAGTTCCCGAAGTTCATGGAAGGTGTCGAAGAGATCCGCCAGCTCGACGCCACCCACACGCACTGGGTGACCAAGTTCGGCGGCGTGACGCGCGAGTTCGACGCGACGATCACCGAGCAGCACCCCGACGAGCGCGTCGCGTGGACGTCGGACTCCGGGCCGGACCACGCGGGTGTCATCACGTTCCACCGGCTCGACGACGTGCACACCCGGGTGACCGCCCAGATGGACATCGACCCGGAGGGCTTCGCGGAGAACGTGGCCGACAAGCTCGGCCTGCTCGACCGCCGGGTGAAGGGCGACATGAAGCGCTTCAAGGAGTTCGTCGAGCGCAACGGCGCCGCGACCGGCGCTTGGCGCGGTGACGTGGACCGCCCGGGCAGCTGATCGGCGAGTTCACTCGGACGAGTGACGCGGTGGGGCGGGTACCGTCCCGCCGCGTTTCGCGCCCGGACCCCACGGGTAGGACGACCGCATGACCACGACCACAGCCAACGTCCCCGCCGTGGAACTGAACAACGGCGTCCGGATCCCGCAGTTCGGGTTCGGGGTGTTCCAGATCCCGCCCGAGGACACCGCCGGCACCGTGCGGACGGCGCTGGACGCGGGCTACCGCCACCTCGACACCGCGCAGATGTACCGGAACGAAGCGGGCGTCGGCGCGGCCATCGCGGAGTCCGGCCTGGCTCGCGAAGACGTGTTCGTCACCACGAAGCTCGCCAACGACGCCCAGGGGTACGACAACGCGATCACCGCCCTGGAGGGCAGCCTCCGGCGGCTCGGCCTCGACCACGTCGACCTCTACCTGATCCACTGGCCGTTGCCGGCCAAGGGCACCTACGTCAAGACGTGGCGGGGCTTCGAGGACATCCTGCGGGCCGGGAAGGCCCGCGCGATCGGCGTCTCGAACTTCCAGCCCGAGCACCTCGACCGGCTCGCCGAGGAGACCGGCACGGTGCCCGCGGTCAACCAGATCGAGCTGCACCCGGCGCTGCAGCAGGCGGAACTGCGCGAGTACCACCGCGCGCACGGCATCGCGACCGAGGCGTGGAGCCCGCTGGCCCAGGCCGAGGTGCTCGAAGACCCGGTGCTGACCGGCCTCGCCGAGAAGCACGGCCGGAGCGCCGCGCAGGTGGTCCTGCGCTGGCACATCCAGCTCGGGAACATCGTGTTCCCCAAGTCCTCGACGCCGGAGCGGATCCGCCAGAACATCGACGTCTTCGGCTTCGAGCTCGACGACGAGGACATGGCGGCGATCGGCGGCCTCGAAGACGGCCGCCGCACCGGCCCCGACCCGGACACCTTCACGGGGTGACCGACGCGTTTCCCTGCGCGAGCACCCGGGTACTTCTTCCGGGAAGGTCCCCCAGGAAGGAGCGTCCGGCATGAGCACGAACGCCTATCTCGCGTTTCTCTTGATCGGCGCGCTGCTGGTCGTCGCGGACGGCCAGATCATCTACCGGAGCGGCCGCCGCTACCTCGAAAACTCCTACGGCGACCCGGCGGCCGGGGCGTCGATGGCCCGCCTGGTCACGGTGCTGTTCCACCTGGCGACGCTGGGCGTGCTGGCGCTGGTGTCGACCATCGACATCGGCGGCGACCTGCCGAGCATCATCGCCCGCGTCGGCGTGCTGCTGCTGATCCTGGCGCTGGCCCACGCGATCACGCTCGGCGCGCTGGCCCGCATCCGCGGTGAGCAGGAGGTCGAGGCCGTCGTCCAGCGCGGTGGCCGGCAGCGGGTCGAACCGGAGCAGCAGGTCACGACGGTCACGCCGGTGCAGGGCCAGGACGGCCGGTACCCGGACGTCAGCCCGTCGCTCGAGCAGCACCCGCCCTACACGACGCCGTAACCCCCACCCACGCACGCGCCGAAGGCGTCACTTTCACGTGAAAGTGACGCCTTCGGCACGTCAGTGCTCGGGGACCGGCAGGTCCAGCTCGGTGTGCCGGTCGGCCAGCGTTCTGGCCAGGTCGGCGAGCTTGACGTTCAGCTCCTGCGAGGCCTGGCGCAGGACGTCGAAGGCCTCCTCGGCCGTGATGCCGCGGCGCTGCATCAGGATGCCCTTCGCCTGCCCGATCACGTCGCGGCTTTCGACGGCCTTGCGCAGGTGGGTGGCTTCGAGCTCGGCGGACGCGACGGACCCGGTGTGCGCCAGGGCCAGGGACGCGTGGGTCGCCAGCAGCAGCGCGGCGTCGATGGCGGCGGCGTCGAACGCGCCGGGCCGGCGCGAGTAGATGTTCAGCGCGCCGGACAGCCGGGGCAGCCGGGCGTCCGGGAGCAGCGCGGTCGCCAGCACCGAGTGGTAACCGCGGGCCGCGGTGCCCGGGCCGAACGACGGCCACCGCGGGTCCCGGCCGACGTCCTGCGACCAGCCGATCGCCGGCCCGTCCGGGCGGGCGGACTCGACGCACGGGCCCTCACCGTGCTCGTACTGCAGCTCGTCGAGGGTCAGGGCGATCGGGTCCGTCTCGACCGGGGTGTGGAACCGGCCGTCCGGATCGCGCAGGGTGATGCTCACCAGGTCGGCGTCGGGGATGATCTCGACCGCCGCGCCGACCACCAGCTTGAGCACCCCGCCGACGGTCGGGGTCGCGTCGAGCAGGGTCCGGGTCAGCTCGGTGAACTGCCGCACCAGCGGGCCGGCCACGGGCGGCGTGCCGTCCAGGCTGAACCGGGAGCGTTCCCCGGCCCACTCGTGTTCGCTGACGCTCATCGTTCTCGCTGCCTTCGTGCTCGGGACGGACACCGGTCATTCAACCCGATCCCAGTGTGCACCCGAACGTGATACGCGCCGCGTGACACCGTCAACCGGGGGAACCGGTTCCTCCGGCCGACGGGACGAACGCCGCCCGCACCCGGTCGACGAACCCGGGACCGGGGCGCAGCTGGTCGGCCTGGGGCATCCGGTCGGCCAGGCCCGGGTGCGGCAGCCGGGCCGCGGCCTTGCGGGCGTCGAGGACCTCCCGGCCCAGCTCCTCGCGGCGGGCGGCGGAGTCGCCGAGCCGGATCCGCCGCACCGCGGCGGGACCCTCGTCGCGTCCGTGCCGCCGGACGGCGCGGATCAGGCCGCCCAGCAGCCGCTCGAACCGCGGCTCCTGCGGGCCGGCCCCCTCCAGCTCGCGCATCAGCCCGTCCGCCTCGGCGAGGTCGCCGCCGCCGTCGAGGTAGGGCTCTTCGGCGACGGTGTGCCGGACGAGCGCCGAGATGAGGTGGTCGGCGAGGTCCTTGCGGTTCTCCGGGCTGCCCTGGCCGAGCTCGAGCTCGGTGCACAGCCGGTCCAGCTCCCGGTGGTCGCCGTCGAGCACGGTGGTGAGGTCGGTTGCGGGGTGGCTGCGGTTCATGCACGCTCCTGGTCCGGACTTGAGTTTCTCCTGCGGTTACCCGCTGCCGGGGCGCCGAATCCCGTGTGGCGCCGTCCCCGCCGGGTAACCGGAGGGGGAAACAACCCGTCTCCAGGGAGGACGTCCATGGCCGTGCCGTCATCGGTGACCGAGCGCGAACGCAAGTACGAGATCGTCCCCGGGACCGGGGTGCCGAGGCTGCTCGGTGTGGCCGGTGTCACGAGCCAGGACGAACCCGTGGAGCAGATGCTCGACGCGTCGTACTACGACACCCGCACCTTCCGGCTGGCCCGGGCCGGCATCACGCTGCGCCGCCGGGTCGGCGGCCACGACGCGGGCTGGCACGTCAAGCTGCCGGTCTCGGCCGACGAGCGCCAGGAGATCCAGCTGCCGCTCGGTGACGACGCCCGGAAGGTCCCCGGCCGTCTCAAGCGCCTGGTGCGGGCCTACACGCTGGGGGAGAAGCTGGTGCCGATCGCGCACCTGCGCACCGACCGCTTCGCCCACCGCCTCGCCGACGGGCAGGGCCGGACCGTCGCGACCCTCACCGACGACCACGTCACCGGCGAGGCCGGCGGGGAGAGTGCGCGGCTCGACGAGTGGCGGGAGGTGGAGCTGGAGCTCGACCCGGGCGTCGAACCCAGCCTGCTGGACGAGTTCGACCGGGCACTGGCCAAGGCCGGGCTGTCCGCGTCGCCGTGGCCGTCGAAGCTGCGGCGCCTGATCGGCGACCGCGTGCCCGCGCCGCGCCGGGCCCGCAAGAAGCCCACCGCCGCCGACGTCGTCCTGGTGTCCCTGCGCGAGCACTACGACCAGCTGCGCCACGCGGACGTCGGCGTCCGGCTGGACGTCGCCGACTCGGTGCACCAGATGCGCGTGGCGAGCCGGAAGCTGCGCAGCGCCCTGCGCACGTTCGGGTCCATTGTGGACGCATCGGCGACCGCGCCGGTCGCCGCCGAGCTGAAGTGGCTCGGCCGCGAGCTGGCGCCGGCCCGCGACGCGGAGGTCACCGAGGAGCGGCTGCTCGCGCAGCTGGACGAGGTGCCGACGGAGCTGGTGTTCGGCCCCCTGCGCCAGTACCTGACGCGGTACTTCGCCCGCGAGGAGCAGCAGGGCCGGGCCCGGGCGGTGGAAGCGCTGGACGGCAAGCGGTACCGGAACCTGCTGCGGGCGCTCGACGCCGTGCTGGAGGACCCGGCCCTGATCGCGCAGGGACGCAAGCCGGCGAAGGCCGCGCTGCGCAAGCCCGTCCGCAAGGCCGCGAAGAAGCTGCGCCGCGCCGAGGCCGCGACCCGGGGACTCAAGGGCGTCGAACTCGAGACGGCCCTGCACGACGTCCGCAAGAAGGCGAAGCGCGCCCGCTACGCCGCCGACACCGTGAAGCCGGTGTACGGGAAGAAGCTGCGCGCTTGGCGCAAGAACGTGAAGGCTGTCCAGCAGACGCTCGGTGCCCACCAGGACACCGTGGTCGGCCGGGACGTCCTGCACCACCTCGCCGTCGACGGGCACGGCGAAGGGCAGAACACGTTCACGTTCGGGCTGCTGCACGGCCAGGACGCCGCGAAGGCGGCGCAGCTGCGCGAGAAGTTCGCGGGGGAGTGGCGGCGCCTCCGCAAGGGCGACCGCCCCGGCTGGCTCTAGCCGGTGGCCGGCGGCGGCTCGCGGGAGCCGCCGCCCGGGCGGGCGTCAGGCGTCGCCGGTGAGCTTGCCGCGCAGCTGCTCCAACGTCTGCGACAGCAGGCGGGAGACGTGCATCTGCGAGATGCCGACGCGGTCGGCGATCTGGGTCTGCGTCAAGCCGCCGAAGAACCGCATCACGAGGATCGCGCGCTCGCGGGGCGGCAGCTCCTGCAGCAGCGGCTGCAGGGCCTCGTGGTTCTCGACCATGGCCATCTCGTGGTCCGGCTCGCCCATGGTGTCGGCCAGCGACAGCGCCTCGGCGTCGTCGTGCACCGGCTTGTCGACCGAAAGGGCCTGATAGGCGTTCCCGGCGAGCAGGCCTTCCCGGACCTCGTCGACGTCCAGCTCCAGGTGCTCGGCGAGCTCCGTGGGCGTCGGCGCGCGGCCCAGGCGCTGCGAGAGCGCCGCGGAGCCCTGGCTCAGCGACAGGTGCAGCTCCTTCAGCCGCCGCGGCACGCGGACGGACCAGCCGGTGTCGCGGAAGTGCCGCCGGACCTCACCCATGATCGTCGGCACGGCGAACGACAGGAAGTCGTGGCCGCGGGCCGGGTCGAAGCGGTCGACGGCGTTGATCAGGCCGATCCGCGCCACCTGGACCAGGTCCTCGCGCGGCTCGCCGCGGCCGGAGAACCGGGTCGCGATGTGCTCGGCCAGCGGGAGCAGCTCGGTCACCAGCTTGCCGCGGACGACGTCCCGCCGCGGGTCGTCGGCGGGGAGTTCGCCCAGCTCCTCGAACAGCGGTTCGCAGTGGGCGTATTCGTCGGGGCGGTGCAGCACCGTTCTGCGCTCGGCGCTCACGCGCTCGTTCCCGGATTGAGCTCCAGCTCGATCGTGATGATGCCCGCGCCCCCGCCCGGGAGAACGTCACAGTGTGCGGTCACCGAGCGGCTCAGTGTGGTCAGGACGTGCCAGCCGAACGTCCGGTCACTCGGCGGCCGGGGGTCGGTAGAGCGCGCCGAGACCACGACGTGCAGCGCGTCGGCGGTCTGCCGGAAGCGGCAGTGCAGCTGGGTGCCGAGCTCCGCGAGCTGGACCAGCTGCGCGCACGCTTCGTCGACCGCCATCTTGGCGTCGGCGATGGCGTCCAGGCCGAAGTCGGCGCGCGAGACCATGCCGTGCGTGAGCATCCGGACGAGGGGGATCTGCTCGGCCATGGCGGGCAGCCGCAGCTCCACCACTTCGTCGAGCAGGCCGTCGGCGGACGGCTGGCCGCCCGACGTGCCACTTCGTGTTTCTTCCATACCGGACTGTCTACCCATCTGGGGGAACCCCGACACTTCGCGTTGCGGACTCGAGGGGACCGTCACCGGCCGAGTGCCCGCTCGAGCTCTTTCTTGCTCATCTTGGAGCGGCCGTCGATGTTTCGCTTCTTGGCCTCGTTGTAGAGCTGGTCCTTCGTCGGGCCGCCGGGTCCCTTGCGGTTGCCGGAGCGCTCGCCGCCGCGCTGCTGCGGGGACTTGTCCTCGAGGGAGGTCCGGCTCGCTTCACGCGATTCACCCGACTGGGCACGGTTCTTGTTCACCGTCCGGGCCGCGATCTCCTTGGCGCGCTTGGGGCTCGCGCCGCGGTCTTCCTGCGAGTCCTTGATGTGCTCGTACTGGCGCTCGCGCTTGCCGCTCCACGACTGAGGCATGCCCACTCCCTTCGATGGTCCCCGGATACCCGCGCCGTGACCGGGTAAACGTCGCGGTTGATCATCACCGGGGCCGGGTACGCGCCGCTGGACGAGAGGAGGCTCCGATGCGGATCGGCTACACCCTGATGACCGAGCAGGCGGGCCCGAACGACCTGGTGCGGTACGCCGCCGGCGCGGAACAGGCCGGCTTCGCCTTCGAGGTGATGAGCGACCACTATTCGCCGTGGCTGGCCGAACAGGGCCACTCGCCCTACGCGTGGAGCGTGCTGGGCGCCGTCACGCAGGTCACCGAGCGCGCCGAGCTGATGACGTTCGTGACGTGCCCGACCATGCGCTACCACCCCGCGGTGGTGGCCCAGAAGGCGGCGACCGTGCAGGCGCTGTCCGGCGGGCGGTTCACCCTCGGTCTCGGGGCGGGGGAGAACCTCAACGAGCACGTCGTCGGCCGCGGCTGGCCCCCGGCGAACGTCCGCCACGACATGCTCGCCGAGGCCGTCCAGATCATCGGCGGCCTCTTCGACGGCGGTTACTTCAGCTACGAGGGCAAGCACTTCCGCGTCGACTCGGCGAAGCTGTGGGACCTGCCGGAGATCCGCACGCCGATCGGGGTGGCGGTGTCCGGCGCGCAGTCGATCCGGCGGTTCGCCCCGGTCGCCGACGCGATGATCGCCGTCGAGCCGGACGCGGACCTGGCACGGGAGTGGGACGCCGCCCGTCCCGGACCGGCGTCCCGCAAGATCGCGCAGCTGCCGGTTTCGTGGGGCACGGACCGCGACGCCGCGGTGAAGCGCGCCCACGAGCAGTTCCGCTGGTTCGCCGGCGGCTGGAAGGTCAACGCCGAGCTGCCCGGCCCGGCCGGCTTCGCCGGGGCGACCCAGTTCGTCCGCGAGGACGACGTCGCGGGCTCGATCCCGTGCGGCCCGGACGTCGAGCCGATCGTCGAGGGCGTGCGCGAGTTCGAGAAGGCGGGCTTCACCGACGTCGCGCTGATCCAGATCGGCGGCGACCAGCAGGACGGCTTCCTGGACTTCGCCGAGAAGGAGCTGCTGCCGGCCCTGGCCTGAGGTCCACTTCGGACGGACCGGGCCATTGCTCCGAATGGCGGCGCGGCGCGCCGGAGGTGGTGACCGCTCGCGCCCGCCGCCACCGGGATGCAGTAATCTCGCGCTGGACCCGTTAAAGCGCTAGCGGCCCACTGTGGCGCGCGCCCGGGTCCTCCCTGGTCTAGAGCGCCCTGAGAACGAGTAGAGGGGCGTTGCCAGGATGACGGGCGGCCAGGAGCAGCTCACCGCACGGCTGGACGAGGTCACGGTCGCGATGGAGTCGTTGACCGCGATGCTCGACAGCCAGCTGGACATCGGCCAGATGCTGCAGGCGGTCTGCGACCACGTCGTGCAGGTGGTGCCGGGGGCCGACATGGCGAGCATCACCCTGGTCCGGGACGGCGAACCGGAGACGGTGGCCAGCACCGACCAGCGCGCGGTCAACTTCGACCGCGAGCAGTACCGGATCGGCGACGGCCCGTGCCTGCGCGCCGCCGAGACCGGCCAGCCGGTCCGCGTCGGCGTCGGCGCGGTCGGGGACCTATGGCCGCAGTTCGTGTCCTCGGCCGAGCAGCTGGGCGTGGCGAGTTTCCTCGCCGCCCCGCTGACGGTCGGCGACGACATGTCCGGCGCGGTGAACCTCTTCGGCTTCGGCGAGCACGGCTTCAGCGAGCTGGGCACGAAGATCCTCGAGCTCTACACCGCGACGGTGGTGTTCGGCCTGCGCAGCGCACGCCGCTACTTCGCGGCGCGGGAGCTGATCGAGCAGCTCAACCGGGCACTCGAGACGCGCGCGGTGATCGAGCAGGCGAAGGGGATCCTGATGGCGGCCCACCGCATCACCGCGGAGGACGCGTTCCAGCGCCTGGTCAAGCGTTCCCAGGACGGCAACCGGAAGCTGCACGAGGTGGCGGCGGAGTTCGTCGCGGCGGTGGCCACGACGAGCTGAGGGTGGCTGGCTCTGGTTTTGCGGCTCGCGGGGGTATGCGCCCGGCTTCGCGCATTGGCTCCGGCAGCGCAGCTCGCACCTGGTGGCCTGGAGCGGCCGCTGCACCGACTGGTGTGGCTGGCAGTTCGGCCGGAGCGGTCACCACGCCGCCCAGGATGGCCAACTCGCTAACCGGAGCGGCCAACACGCCGCCCGGGATGGCCAAACGCCACCCGGAGTGGCCGACTGGAGTGGCGGACACGTTGCCCGGAGTGGCCGTCGCCGCCCGAAGTGGCTGACACACCGACTGGGGTGGCCGACACGTTGCCCGGAGCGGTCGACTCGCCGCCCGGGATGGCCAACTCGCTAACCGGAGCAGCCAACACGCCGCCCGGGATGGCCAAACGCCACCCGGAGTGGCCGACACGTCGCCCGGAGCGGCCGACTCGCCGCCCGGGATCGCCAACTCGCTAACCGGAGCAGCCAACACGCCGCCCGGGATGGCCAAACGCCACCCGGAGTGGCCGACACGTCGCCCGGAGCGGCCGACTCGCCGCCCGGGATGGCCAACACGCCGCTCGGAGCAACCGACACACCGCCTGAAGTGGCTAACACGCCGACTGAAGTGGCCGACTCGCCGCCCGAGCGGCCAAAACACTGCCTGGATTAGCCGATTCGCCGACCGGGATTGGCCAACTCGCTAAAGCGGAGCAGCCAACTCGCCGACTACCGACACACCGTCACCGCCGCAAGACGTGTTGGCCCGTCCCGGCGCTGTGCGGCCATCCCGGCGGCTGCGTTGGCCAATCGGCGGATCGCAATGCCCCCGGAACCGGCGGCTCGGCCGACGAACGCCGACGGGAGCGGGTGGTCCGCGGGGCGGGGACCGTGGGCTCAGCTGGTCGGCACCTCGTCCGGTGGCGCGTCGGCCTGCGGAACAGCCTCCGGCCTCGGCCGGTTGCGGGAGCACGTCGTGCAGACCAGGGTGCGGCCCAGTACCCGGCCGTCGTCGGCGATGACCTGGGCCACGTGCAGCGTGGGGAACCCGCAGACTTCGCAGGGCAGCGAGTCGTCCTCGCGGCTGATGCGGATCTGGGTGCCCATCCGGCCTCCTGGTGTGACGTGGGTCTCACCAACCTTGCCGGTTCCCGGCCGCAGGCCCACCGAATTCACTCGTTCGGCCCAACGATCGGCGTCTCCCGTGCGCCGTCGGTGACTCCTGTGTTGTGCAGGGGGATCCGGGGTAGCCGGATCGCGAGAGGAGCAAGCCGGGGATCGACCGGAGGGGAGCACGACATGAGGGACAAGCGGAACGACCTGCGGCCGGTGGCGGACCTGCTGCTGGACGCCGGGGACCCGGCGGACCAGGAGCGGACGCGCCGGAAGGCGGCGCTGGCCGTCGCGGCGGGGGCGAAGGACGCCGACGACTGCGCCCTGCTGCTGGAGATGCTGGGCCTGCACCGCGACGCCGGCGGCAAGAGCGCCGGCAAGAGCACCGAAGTGGCCTGAGCCGTTTCGGCGTACCCGCGCCCGGGTATCGGTGTGCGGTGAGGAGGTCGTCATGGTCAGACCGGTGTGGAGCGGTGCGTTGAGCCTGGGGCTGGTCACCGTCCCGGTGGAGCTGTACCCCGCGGTGGCGGACCACACGATCCACTTCCACCAGTTCGAGCGCGGCACGTCCGACCGGATCCGCAACCGCAAGGTCAACGAGCGGACCGGCGACGAGGTCACCCGGGACGAGATCGTCAAGGGGTACGACGTCGGCGGCGGCGACCACGTGCTCGTCGAGCCCGACGAGCTGGACGAGATCGCGCCCGAGCGCTCGCGGCGGATCGACATCGAGCAGTTCGTGGAGCTCGACGAGATCGATCCGTGGTTCTACGACCGGACGTACTGGCTGAAGCCGGCGAAGGAGGACTTCGCCAAGGCGTACGGCTTGCTGCTGCAGGCGATGGACCGCAGCGAGAAGGCCGGGGTCGCGAAGTTCGTCCTGCGCGGCAAGGAGTACCTCTGCGCGGTCCGCGCGGGTGAGGACGTGATGGTCCTCAACACCCTGCACTTCGTCGCGGACCTGCGGAAACCCAAGGACGTCATGGGCGGGCTGCCCAAGCTGCCGAAACCGCGGCCCAAGGAACTCGACATGGCCCTGTCCCTGGTCGATCAGATGACCGCGCCGTGGAAGCCTGACGACTTCCGCGACGAGTACTCCGAGCGGGTCGAGGACCTGATCAAGGCCAAGAAGTCCGGCAAGGAGATCGCGCACGAGGAGGAGCCGGAGCCCTCGGCCGACGTCGTCGACCTGTTCGAGGCCCTGTCGCGCAGCGTGAAGAACCGCAAGAAGCCGGCCAAGAAGAAGAAAGCGGACCTGTCCGGCCTGTCGAAGACCGACCTGGACAAACTGGCCCGCGAGCAGGGTGTGAAGGGTCGCTCGAAGATGACGCGCGCGGAGCTGGAGAAGGCGCTGAAGGCGTCGTGACCGGTCCCGGCTGGCGCGAGCCGACCCTGGCCACGCTCACCGATCGCCGCTTCTCCGACGACGGCTGGATCTTCGAGCGCAAGCTGGACGGCGTCCGCGCACTCTGCGTGCGCGACGACGGCCCGCCGACGCTCTACTCGCGCAACCACAAGGTGATGGACAAGGCCTACCCCGAACTCGTCGAGGCACTGGCCGCCCAGGGCGGGCCGCGGTTCGTCGCGGACGGCGAGATCGTCGCGTTCGACGAAAGCGGCAACACCAGCTTCGCCGCGCTGCAGCCCCGGATCCACGTGGCCGATCCGGACCGCGCCCTGGCCACCGGGGTGCGTGTCTACTACTACCTGTTCGACCTGTTGTACTTCGACGACCAGGACACGACCGCCCTGCCGCTGCGGCAGCGCAAGGCCCTGCTGCGCGACGCCTTCGACTTCGAGGACCCGCTCCGGCTGTCCACGCACCGGAACGCCGAAGGTGAGAAGTTCTTCGACGAGGCGTGCCGCCGGGGCTGGGAGGGCGTCGTCGCGAAGCGGGCGGACTCGCCGTACCGGCACGGGCGGACCCCCGAGTGGCTGAAGTTCAAGTGCGCGCGGGGCCAGGAGCTGGTCATCGGCGGGTTCACCGACCCGCAGGGCGCGCGGCACGGCTTCGGTGCCCTGCTGCTCGGCTACCACGAGGACGGCGTCCTGAACTACGCCGGCAAGGTCGGCACCGGGTTCAACGAGGAGCTGCTGGCCTCGCTGCACGCGCAGCTGAAGGAGCGGGAAGTCGGGCGGTCGCCGTTCGGCGGCCCGGTCAAGGAGCCCGGGGCGCACTGGGTCCGCCCGGACCTGGTCGCGCAGGTCGGCTTCTCGGAGTGGACGCGCGACGGGCGGCTGCGGCACCCGCGGTTCGCCGGGTTGCGCGAGGACAAGAAGGCGGCGGACGTCGTGCGGGAGCGGCCGTAACCGTTTCCCGGCCGGACAAGGTTCACGTCTGGCTGTCCACAGTGGACGCCCCGGACCGGCTGACGACGGCCCTCAGCGCAGCGACGTCAGCGGCGGTTCGGAGTCGTCCGCGGTCGCCTTGCGGGTGGACTCCGAACGGGCGATGTGCCAGGCGACGAGCCCGCCCGCGGCGACCGTGCCCCAGAGCACGAGGGCGGCGTCGCGCGCGAACAGGCCGACGACCAGCATCACCACGGCCGTGATGTCGGAGAGGACGAGCAGGAGGCTCCAGCGCCGGGCTTGCCGCATGTCGCGACCACTGAACACGTCGGCGAGCGTGGGATCGCTCGCCAGCAGTTCCGCCTCGATCGCGCTCAGGGTCTGGCGGTCACGGTCCGGCAGCATGGGGATCCTCCTCGCTCGGCTACCGGGGAGTTACCCGTTCGGTGCCGGTTCCAAGCAGTGGTTTTCCGGTCTTCAGTGGTTGTCGCGCGGAACGCCCTTCGCGGCCACCCGCTGGAACGTCACGGCGGGGCGCAGGACCATGCCGTCGCAGAGCTGGTCGACCATCGAGCGCTGGATCTCCTGCCACGGCGTCTGCGACGCGGGCACCCGGTACCCGCCCGCCTCCTCGAGCTCCTTGTGGCGCAGCGCGAGCTCTTCGTCGGGGATCAGCACGTTCGCGGTGCCCTCGCCGAGGTCGATGCGCACCCGGTCGCCCGTCCGCAGCACGGCGAGGCCGCCGCCGGCCGCGGCTTCGGGGGAGGCGTTGAGGATCGACGGTGAGCCGGACGTCCCCGACTGGCGGCCGTCACCCAGGCACGGCAGCTCGCGTACCCCGCGCTTGATCAGCTCGGCGGGCGGGCGCATGTTGACGACCTCGGCCGAGCCCGGGTAACCGAGCGGGCCGGTGCCGCGCATCACGAGCAGCGAATCCTCGTCGACGCCGAGGTCCGGGTCGTCGATGCGGGCGTGGTAGTCCTCGGGGCCGTCGAACACGACCGCGGTGCCCTCGTACACCCCGCCCGCCAGGTAGCGGCGCCGGAACTCCGGTGAGATCACGCTGGACTTCATGATCGCGGCGTCGAACAGGTTGCCGTGCAGCACGAGGAAACCGGCGTCGGCCACGAGCGCGGTGTCGAACGTCCGGATGACGTCGCGGTCGCCCGCCTCGGCGTCGCGGCAGTTGTCGCCGACGCTGCGGCCGTTGACGGTGGGCGCGTCCTCGTGGATCAGCCCGTGGGCCATCAGCTCGTGCACGACGGCCGACACCCCGCCGGCGCGGTGGAACTCCTCGCCGAGGTACTTGCCCGCCGGCTGCAGGTCGACCAGCAGCGGCACGGCGTACCCGAGCCGCTGCCAGTCGGTCAGCGGCAGGTCGACGCCGATGTGCCGGGCGATCGCGCCGATGTGGATGGGCGCGTTGGTGGACCCGCCGATCGCCGAGCTGACGACGATGGCGTTCTCGAACGCCTCGCGCGTCAGGATGTCCGACGGCTTCAGGTCTTCCCGCACCATCTCGACGATCCGCAGCCCGGTGCGGTATGCCATCCGCGCCCGGTCGCGGTGCGGCGCCGGGATGGCCGCGCAGCCGGGCAGGCTCATCCCGAGCGCCTCGGCGAGCGCGTTCATCGTCGAGGCCGTGCCCATCGTGTTGCAGTGCCCGGGCGACGGCGCCGACGACGCGACCAGCTCCATGAACCCGGCGTCGTCGATCTCCCCGGCGGCCAGCAGCTCGCGGGCCTTCCAGATGATCGTGCCGGACCCGGTGCGCTCGCCGTTGTGCCAGCCGTTGAGCATCGGGCCGCCGGAGAGCACGATCGCCGGGATGTCGACGGTCGCGGCGGCCATCAGGCACGCCGGCGTCGTCTTGTCGCAGCCGGTGGTCAGCACGACGCCGTCGATCGGGTAGCCGTAGAGCGTCTCGACGAGCCCGAGGTAGGCGAGGTTGCGGTCCAGCGCGGCGGTCGGGCGCTTGCCGGTCTCCTGGATGGGGTGCACGGGGAACTCGACGGCGATCCCGCCCGCCTCGCGGATCCCCTCCCGGGTCCGGTCGGCCAGCTGCAGGTGGTGCCGGTTGCACGGGCTGAGGTCCGACCCGGTCTGCGCGATCCCGATGATCGGCTTCCCGGACTGCAGCTCTTCCCTGGTCAGGCCCCAGTTCATGTACCGCTCGAGGTAGAGCGCGGTCATCCCGGGGTCGGCGGGGTTGTTGAACCAAGCTTCGCTGCGCAGTCCCATACCAGCCAGTCTGTCACCGATGCGCTCCGGCGCGGCCCCCTGAACGCCGTGAGGGGCACCTTCAGGGCTTATCCGTCCCTGAAGGTGCCCTTCACGACCTTTCGGCGAGCCTCCTTGTGGTGCGGGGCCGAGGTGCCAGCATCGGCGGCATGGAGACCGTCGCCGTTCCGCGGACCGTCGTCAGCGCGCTGAGGCAGGCCAGCGTCGCCGGGACCGCCACCCAGCTGATCGATCGGTTCCGCACCACCGGCCGGGACGAGGTGGCGCGGCCGCCGGGCGACTTCGGTGAGGTGCTGGCCTGGCTGTGGCGGACCGACCCGCAGGCGGCCGTGATCCACATCGCCGAGCTGATGAAACAGCTGCGGGAGCACCACCCGCTCGCGCACGTCGTGACCCCGCCGGTCGGGTTCGGCGAGCTGCTCGACGGCGTCCACGCCTGCCTGCCCGCCGATTTCGCCCACGCCGACCTGCTGATCTCCTCGGCGCGGAACTCGCTCGGCGACTTCTACGGTGGCTGAGGGCCGCCCCTCAGCCACCGCGGGAGTCAGCCGAGGCCGTTGAGGCCGATGACCCGGGAATACCAGTGCGCGCTGCGCTTCGGCGTCCGCACCTGCGTCGCGTAGTCGACGTGGACCAGGCCGAACCGCTTGGCGTAGCCCTCCGCCCACTCGAAGTTGTCCAGCAGCGACCAGTAGAAGTAGCCCCGCAGGTCGACCCCGGCGGCGAGGGCCTCGTGGGCCGCCCGCAGGTGGGAGTCGAGGAACGCGACGCGGTCGGTGTCGACGATCTCACCGCCGTCGGAGACGACGTCGGGGTAGGCCGCGCCGTTTTCCGTGATGTACAGCGGCACCGGCCGGTAGCCGCGGTGGACCTGCAGCAGCGACTCGGTGAGCCCGGCCGGCTGCACCTCCCAGCCCGAGTCGGTGCGGGGCGCGGCGGGGTCCGGCACGAAGTGGACGTCACCCGCGCCGACCCACTCCGGGCCCGCCGGCTCGCTGCCCGGCACCGGTCCGCCCGCGACGCGGTAGTCGCGGTAGTAGTTCACGCCGAGCCAGTCGACGTGCGCGGCGATGACAGCGCTGTCATCGGGCCGGACGACGTCGCCGATCCCGAACGGCGCCAGGTCCTCGAGCAGGTCGTCCGGGTAGCCCCCGCGCAGCACCGGGTCGAGGAACAGCCGGTTCTGCAGGCCGTCGATCCGGCGGCACGCGGCGACGTCGGCGGCGTTCGCCGGGTCGTGCGGCGCGACCGGGTACAGGTTGAGCGTGATCCCGGCCGGGACGTCCGGGGCGTGCCGGCGGATGATGTCCATCGCGAGCCCGTGCCCCAGCAGCAGGTGGTGCGTCGCGGCGACGGCGGCGGTGTGGTCGGTGCGGCCGGGCGCGTGGATGCCGCCCGCGTACCCGAGCATCGCCGCGCACCACGGCTCGTTGAGCGTCGACCAGCTGGCGACGCGGTCGCCGAGCCGGGCCAGCACGGTCTCGGTGTAGTCGGCGAAGCGGTAGGCGGTGTCCCGCGACGTCCAGCCGCCCTGCTCCTCCAACGTCTGCGGCAGGTCCCAGTGGTAGAGCGTCGCCCACGGCTCGATCCCGGCTTCCAGCAGGCGGTCGACGAGCCGGTCGTAGAACGCGATCCCGGCGGCGTTGGGGGCGCCGCCGTCCGGGCGCACCCGGGGCCAGGCCAGCGAGAACCGGTAGGCGCCCAGGCCGAGGCGCCGCATCAGGTCGACGTCCTCGCCGTAGCGGCGGTAGTGGTCGGCCGCCGGGTCGCCGGTGTCGCCGCGTTTGACCGCACCCGGACGGCGCGCGAAGACGTCCCAGACCGAGTCGGTGCGCCCGTCGGCCGTGGTGGCCCCTTCCACCTGGAACGCCGCGGTCGCGGCGCCCCAGACGAAGGCGGGCGGGAACATCAAAGCGGTCTCGGCCCGAACGCTGTCGGGATGTACGGACATGGTCACCCTTTCACGGCACCTTGCATGATCCCGGCCACGATCTGGCGGCCGAGCAGGAGGAAGACGATGAGGATCGGGATGGTGGCCAGGGTCGTGCCGGCCAGCACCAGCGAATAGTCGACGTAGTAACCGCTCTGCAGCTTCTCCAGGGCCACCTGGACGGTCGGGTTGCCCGCGTCCAGCACCACCAGCGGCCACAGGAAGTCGTTCCAGGACGTCATGAACGTGAACATCGCCAGGATCGCCGCCGCCGGGCGCACCGCGGGCAGGCAGACGTTCCAGAAGATCCGGAACATGCTGCAGCCGTCGACGCGCGCGGCCTCGATCAGCTCGTACGGCAGTGCGTCCACGGTGTACTGCCGCATCCAGAACACGCCGAACGCGGTGACCAGGTTGGGCACGATCACCGACTGCAGCCCACCGGCCCAGCCCAGCTTCGACATCGCGATGAACAACGGGATGATGCCGAGCTGCGTGGGCACCGCGAGGGTGATGACGATGAACACGAACAACCCGTTGCGCCCCTTGAACCGGAGTTTCGCGAAGGCGAAACCGGCCAGCGAGGAGAACAGCACCGTGGTGAGCGTGACCGTGCCGGACACGATGACGCTGTTGGCCAGCGCCTTCCAGAACGGCACGGTGTCGAACACGCGCGAGGCGTTGGCGAAGAAGTTGCCGCCGGGGATGAACGGCGGGATGCGCTCGGTGAGCATCCCGTTGTCCCGGCTGGCGACCAGGAACGACCAGTAGAACGGGAACAGCGAGCCGAGCACGAAGATGGCGAGCACCCAGTAGGTCGCCTTGCGCGGCTTGCCGAGCGTCGCGACGCTCTTGCGGAGTCCACTCTGGAGGGTGGTCATTTCTTCTTCACCGCCGGAGTGCGGGCCAGCCGTCCGGTGAGGAAGAAGTTCACCAGCGCGATGACCACGATGATCACGAACAGCACCCAGGCGATCGCCGAGGCGTAGCCGAGGTTGTAGTTCTCGAACGCGGATTGGTACAGGTACAGCGTCACGGTCTGGAACTGGTTGGTGGAACCGCCGTTGTTCGACCCGGGCATGGCGTCGAACAGCTTGGGCTCGGTGAAGATCTGCAGCCCGCCGATCGTGGAGGTGATGGTGACGAAGATCAGCGTCGGTTTCAGCAGGGGGAGTGTCACGTTGAAGAACCGCCGCCACGTCCCGGCGCCGTCGATCAGCGCGGCTTCGTGCAGTTCCTTCGGGATGGCCTGCATCGCGGCCAGCACGATCAGCGCGTTGTAGCCGGTCCAGCGCCAGTTCACCATGATCGCGATCGCGACGTGGCTGCCGAACCGGCTGGCCTGCCAGTCGACCGGGTCGAGCCCGATCGTCTGCAGCACACCGTTGATCAGGCCGTACTTCGGCCCGAACAGGTTCGCGAAGATGATCCCGATCGCGACGAGGCTCGCGGCGTACGGCAGCAGGATGCCGACGCGCCAGCCGGTCGCGCCGCGCAGCCGGCTCCCGAGCAGCGCCGCGAGCGCCATCGCGATGATGAGCTGCGGGATGCTGGAGAGCAGGAAGATGCTGAACGTGTTGGCCAGCGCGTTCCAGAACTGCCCGTCGCCGAACAGCTCCTTGTAGTTGTCGACGCCGATGAAGTCCGGGTCGTCGTCCCCGGCCTTCCACTTGAACAGCGAGACGTACGCGGTGTACAGCAACGGGAACAGCCCGACGACCCCGAACACGATGAAGAACGGCGCGACGTAGAGGTACGGCGATACCTTGACGTCCCACCGGCTCAGCTTGTGCCGGAAGGTGGGCCGGGGAGACGTGCGCTCCCCGGCCTTGCTCCCTTCCGGCGCGACCTTGTCGATGACGGTCATGAGGTCAGCGGGTGATCTTCTTCGCCGAGTCGACCAGTTGCTGCCAGCCGTCCGCCGCCGACTTGCCCTGTTCGACCGCCTGCAGCGCCGGGCTGGAGGCGTTCTCCTGGATCTGGCCGTCACCGGGGCCCTTGTACTGCGGCTTCTGGACCTTCTTGGCCTGCTCGGCGAACAGCTCGCCGACCTTCGCGTCGCCGAAGTAGGCGTCGGTCTGGCTCAGCAGCGCGGGGTCCGACAGCGCCTTGACCTGGCTCGGGAACGTGCCCTTGGCCTGGAACGCCTTGATCTGCTGCTCCGGCGCGGTCAGCCAGGACGCGAGCTCGGCGGCCTCCTTCGGGTGCTTCGACTGCGTCGGCACGGTCAGGTACGAACCGCCCCAGTTGCCGCCGCCACCGGGGAAGGCCGCGGTGACCGCCCACTTGCCGGCGTTCTCCGGGCCGGCCTGCTCCTTGATCACGCCGAGCATCCACGCCGGGCACACCTTCGTGGCGAACGCGCCCTGCTTGAAGCCGGAGTTCCACTCGTTGCTGAACGCGGTGAGCTTGGCCGACTCGCCCTTGGCGACGGCGTCGGTGACCTTCGTCCAGGCGTCCTTGATGCCCTGGTTGCCCTCGACGGCGAGCTTGTCGTCACTGCCGATGTAGCCCTGGGGGAGCTGGTTGACCATCGCGTTGAAGTTCTGCGCGGCCGAGTCGAACCAGGCCTTGCCCTTGGACTTGGACACGTAGTCCGCGCCCGCGGCGAAGTAGCTGTCCCAGGTGGCGAACAGGGGCTTGACCTGCTCGGGGTCGGTCGGCAGGCCGGCCGCTTGGAACATGTCCTTGCGGTAGCACATCGCGAGCGGCCCGATGTCGGTGCCGTAGCCGATGACCTTGCCGTCCTTCGTCTTCGCGGCGTCGTACTTCCAGCCGAGCCAGCGGTCGGGGGAGGCGTCGGCGGGGCCGATCTTGCTGAGGTCGTTGAACTTCGAGCCCTTGTCGAGCACGTCGGAGAGGTGACCCTCCTCGACCGCCGTGACGTCGGCGAGGCCCGAGCCCGCGGCCAGCTTGGTGATCAGGTCCTGGTGGTAGGGCCCGCCCTGGCCGGTCTTGCGGTGGGTGATCTTGATGTTGGGGTGCAGCCGCTCGTATTCCGGGATGAGGGCCTCGTAGCCGAACTCGGTGAACGTCGCCAGCGTCAGGTCCACGTGCTCGTTCGGACCCGCTGCCGCCGGGGTTTCGTCACCGCCGCCACCGCAGGCCGTGGCGCCGAGCGCCGTCATCGTGATGCCCAGTGCGAGGACCAGGCCGTTCCGGATCGTTCTCACGTGTCCAACCACCTTGTTGACGGGAATGAGCGCTCTCACTGCTGGGAGCCGTTCTGGGAGCGCTCCCAGGTGTCGCAGAGTCTGCTTGCGGGTTCTGGCGGTGTCAAGGGGGCGTAACCGGAGCGTTTCCTGCGAGGAGCGCTCCCGGTCCCGGAGGATCGTTGAACGTTAAGCTGGGGACGTCCGGGTGGTGGCAGGAGCGAGGGCGGTGCCGTGGGGCCTCGAGCAGGGGATGAAGAACGGCCGACGCTGGAGGACGTCGCGGCGTTCGCCGGCGTGTCGCGGTCGACGGCGTCACGGGCGCTGAACGACGACGCCTACGTCAGCGCGGCGGCGCGGGAGAAGGTCCAGGCCGCGGCCCGTGACCTGGGCTATTCCCCGAACCAGGCGGCCAGGTCGCTGGTCACCCGGCGGACCGGGGCGATCGCGGTGGTGCTCTCGGAGCCGGAGGCCCGGCTGCTCGACGACCCGTACCGCACGGCCGTCATGCGCGCCGGTTACCGCGAGCTCGCGGACATCGGCCGTCAGATGGTCCTGATCTTCAGCGACACCCGCGAGGACCTCAGCCGGACGGTCCGGTTCCTCGAAGGCGGGCACGTCGACGGCGCGCTCGTGTTCGCGCCGCACCGGTCCGACCCGCTGCCCAAGGCGCTGCGCCTGCTGCGGATCCCGGTGGTGTTCGGCGGCCAGGCGGCCGGCCTCCGCCGCGGCGTCCACGTCGTCGACTTCGACAACGAGGGCGGCGCCCGGCTGGCCGTGGAACACCTGGTCGCGGCCGGGCGGCGGAAGATCGGCACGATCGCCGGCCCGCAGGACCAGAGCGCCGCGATCGACCGGCTCGCCGGCTGGCGCAAGACCCTGCTCGACGCCGGTCTCGACCCCGCCGACCTGGCCGCGGAGGCCGACTTCACCCTCTCGGGCGGCGCGAACGCGATGTCCGCCCTGCTCACCCGGCACGCGGACCTCGACGCGGTCTTCGTCGCCAGCGACATGATGGCGGTGGGCGCGTTGCGCACGCTGGACGCGGCCGGGCGCCGCATCCCGGAGGACATCGCGGTGGTCAGCTTCGACGACAACGCCACCCTCGCCCCGGCCATGGACCCGCCCCTGACCTCGGTGCACCAGGACCCGCGCGAGCAGGTCCACGCCATGGTCGAGACCATGCTCCAGCTCCTCGACGACCAGGGTCTCAAGCCCCGCCAGCAGGTCCTCCCGGTCTCCCTGGCCATCCGCGCCTCCAGCTGACCCCTCGGTTTCGCCCGCCCCGCTCGCCTCCAGGTACGCGACCCGACCCTCGGGGTACGCAAGCCGACCGCCCAGGTACGCGAGTCGTCCGCCCAGGTCCGCGAGCCGACTCTCCGAGTGCGCGAGCCGACCCTCGGGGTACGCGAGTCGTCCGCCGGGGTACGCGTGTCGTCCGCCTGGGTACGCGAGTCGTCCAGCCCGGTACGCGTGTCGTCCGCCCGGGTACCTGTGTCGACCCCTCGATCACGCGTGTCGTCCCGCCAATCACGCGTGTCGACCTCCTGATCACGGGTGATGCCTCCCCAATCACGGGTGATGCCCCGCTGATCACGGGTGATGCCTCCCCAATCACGGGTGATGCCCCGCTGATCACGGGTGATGCCCCTCCCCGCTCGGCGGGAAGGGGTGGACCCGCCTACATCGAGGGTCGGTCCGCGTACCTAGAGGGTCGGTTCGGGTGCTTGAAGGGTCGGCTCATGTGTCTGGAGGGTCGACACGTGTGATTTGAGGGACGACACGCGTGATCGAGGGGTCGACACGTGTGATCCGGGGGTCGACACGCGTGCTTGAGGAGTCGACACCCGTATCGCGGGGGACGACACGCGTGCCTGGATGGACGACTCGCGTACCCGGACGGACGACACGTGTGCCTGGATGGACGACACGCGTACGCCGGGGGACGACACGAAGTGGGTGTGTGTCGAATGCTTCGACGGGGTCTGGGAGCGCTCCTGGTTGAGGTGTACGCCTTTGGCGCAAGCCGGGACCCGAAGTGCACGGTGTGTGACTGGGTAGCTGGGCTGAACGGGTGGTGGGGCTACTAACGGGCGCCGCCGTTCAGGAGTGTTCAGCGGGCTGGCTACTCGCGGGTCGCTGACGGTGGTGACCGGGTTCGCTGTGTGCTTCTGACTCGATTCTTTACAGGCAGGTTTCCCGCTGGCTACCGTCTGCGCCTGGAAGCGCTCCCAGATCGCTGGCTCCCTACGGACAAAGGAGTTCCGCAGCCATGCGTTCCCCTCATCCCATCCAGGCCGGCGTACTGCCGCTGGTCGCGAGTTCGGTGGTCTTGGCCGCCCTGCTCGTCCCCGTGCCACCGGCGCTCGCCGCCGACGTGGCCTGCTCCGTCACCTACACCACCAACGACTGGGACACCGGGTTCACGGCCAACGTTTCACTGCGGAACGACGGACCCGCGCTCGACAGCTGGCAGGTCGGCTGGACGTTCCTCGACGGCCAGAAGGTCCAGCAGGGCTGGAGCGCCACCTTCGCCCAGACCGGCGCCGCGGTCACGGCGACGAGCCTCTCCTACAACGGCCACCTCGGGACGGGGGCCAGCACCAGCTTCGGCTTCAACGGCACCAAGGGATCCGCCAACCGGCCGCCGACGGACTTCTCCGTCAACGGCTCCGCCTGCACCGGCGCCAACAAGGCCCCGACCGTCAGCCTGACGTCACCAACGCAAACCGGCACCTACTACGCCCCGGCCACGATCCCGCTCGCCGCGACCGCGGCCGACACCGACGGCACCGTGAGCAAGGTCGAGTTCTACGCCGGTGACACGCTGCTCGCGACCGACACGTCCGCGCCGTTCGAAGGCAGCTGGGGCAACGTCCCCGCCGGGACCTACGCGATCACGGCGAAGGCCTACGACAACAAGAACGCCTCCACCAGCTCGAACCCGGTCAGCGTCAAGGTCCTGTCCGGCCCCACGATCGTCGCCACCCCGGCGACCGCACAGGTCAAGCAGGGCGGCACGACGACCTTCGGCGTCACCCTCGCCGGCGCGCCGACCAGCCCGGTCACCGTCGCGATAGCCAAGACGACCGGGAGCGCCGACCTGACGGCCACCCCCGCGAGCCTCACCTTCACGACGGCGAACTGGAGCACGCCGCAGAACGTCACCGTCGCCAGCGCCGACAACGGTGGCGCGCTCGGCAACGCGACCTTCACCGCGAGCAGCAACGGCTACACCGCGGCGACCGTCACGGTCACCGAGATCTCGCCGTCCACATCGGACTACCAGGTCGAGTTCCTCAAGCAGTACAACAAGATCAAGGACCCGAACAACGGCTACTTCCGCAAGTTCGGGAACATCCTGGTGCCGTACCACTCCATCGAGACGCTCATCGTCGAGGCGCCCGACCACGGCCACGAGACGACGTCGGAGGCGTTCAGCTACTACCTCTGGCTGGAAGCGGGTTACGGCCGGGTCACCGGGGACTGGGCGCCGTTCAACGCGGCGTGGACGTCGATCGAGACCTACGCGATCCCGTCCGCGGCCGACCAGAGCGGCAACTCCGGCTACGACGCGAGCAAGCCGGCGACGTACGCGGCGGAGTACCCGAGCCCGAAGTCGTACCCGTCGCAGCTGCAGTCGAGCGTCCCGGTCGGCAAGGACCCGATCGCGGCCGAGCTCAAGGCGGCCTACGGTTCCCCGGACGTCTACGGCATGCACTGGCTGCTCGACGTCGACAACATCTACAAGTTCGGTCACTGCGAGGACGGCACGAACACCGCGCCCGCGTTCATCAACACCTTCCAGCGCGGCTCGCAGGAGTCGGTCTGGGAGACCGTCACCCAGCCGAGCTGCGACACCCTGAAGTACGGCGGCAAGAACGGGTACCTCGACCTGTTCACCGGCGACACGGCCTACGCCAAGCAGTGGAAGTACACCGACGCGCCGGACGCGGACGCCCGCGCCGTGCAGGTCGCCTTCCAGGCCGAGAAGTGGGCGCAGGAACAGGGCAAGAGCGCCGACGTCGCGGCCGTGGTCAAGAAGGCCTCGAAGATGGGCGACTACCTGAGGTACTCGCTGTTCGACAAGTACTTCAAGAAGATCGGCAACTGCGTCAACCCCAGTAGCTGCCCCGCCGGCACCGGCAAGGACAGCGAGCACTACCTCGTCTCCTGGTACTACGCCTGGGGCGGCTCGCTCGACCAGAACGCGTGGGCGTGGCGCATCGGTGACGGCGCGGCCCACCAGGGCTACCAGAACCCGCTCGCCGCGTACGCGCTGTCGACCGATCCCGGCCTGAAGGTGACGTCGGCGACCGGCGCGAGCGACTGGGCGACCAGCCTCGGGCGGCAGATGGAGTTCCTGCAGTGGCTGCAGTCGTCCGAAGGCGGCCTCGCCGGCGGCGCGACCAACAGCTGGGAAGGTCAGTACGGCACGCCGCCGTCCGGCACGCCGACGTTCTACGGCATGTTCTACGACCAGCAGCCGGTCTGGCACGACCCGCCGAGCAACCAGTGGTTCGGGTTCCAGACCTGGGGCATGGAGCGCATCGCCGAGTACTACCAGGCCACGAAGGACGCCCGGGCCAAGAAGATCCTCGACAAGTGGGTCCCGTGGGCCATCGCGGGCACCACGGTCGGCGCCGGCGGGAGCTTCCAGGTCCCGTCCGACCTGACCTGGACCGGCGCGCCGGACACCTGGAACGCCACCAGCCCGGGCAGCAACACCGGCCTGCACGTCACGGTGAAGAACTACAGCAACGACGTCGGTGTCGCGGCTTCGCTGTCGAAGACGTTGCTCTACTACGCGTCCGGCTCGGGCAACGCCCAGGCCAAGACGATGGGGGAGCAGCTGCTGACGGCGCTGTCGGCGAACGCGGACACCCAGGGCATCGCGGTGCCGGAGACCCGGACGGACTACAACCGGTTCGACGACGCCTACAACGCCACCACGGACCAGGGGCTCTACGTCCCGGCGGGCTGGACCGGGACCATGCCGAACGGCGACCCGATCAACGCCTCCTCGACGTTCACCTCGATCCGGTCCTTCTACAAGAGCGACCCGCAGTGGCCGAAGGTCCAGTCCTATCTGGACGGTGGCGCCGCGCCGACGTTCACCTACCACCGGTTCTGGGCGCAGTCGGAGATCGCCACGGCGTTCGCCGCGCACGTCGCCCTGTTCGGCTGAAAGGCACTCGATGAAGCGACTGCTCGCATTCGCGGTCGCCGCACTGGTCGGGGGCGCCGTTCTCACGGCGTCCCCGGCCACCGCGGCCCCGCAAGCCACGACACAAGCCGCCGCGCAGGGGACCGGCACCGGGTACTGGCACGCCGTCGGTTCCCAGCTCGTCGACGCCACCGGCGCGCCGGTCCGGATGACCGGCGTCAACTGGTTCGGCGCCGAGACCGGCAACTACTCGCCGCACGGCCTGTGGAGCCGCAACTACCGCGACATGCTCGACCAGATGGCGAGCCTCGGCTACAACACGCTGCGGCTGCCGTACTCGAACCAGCTCTTCGACCCGGGCGTCAAGCCGAACAGCATCGACGCCGTCCAGAACCCGGACCTGCAGGGGCTGTCCGGGCTCCAGGTGCTCGACAAGATCATCGCGTACGCCGGCACCAAGGGCATGCGTGTCATCCTCGACCAGCACCGGCCGGACTCCGGCGCGCAGTCCGCGCTCTGGTACACCAGCGCCTACCCCGAGAGCCGCTGGCTGTCCGACTGGACGATGCTCGCCCAGCACTACAAGGGCAACACCACGGTGATCGGCGCCGACCTGCACAACGAGCCGCACTCGATCCAGGGTGGCGGCGGCGCGTGCTGGGGCTGCGGGGACACCGCGACCGACTGGCGGCTCGCGGCCGAACGCGGCGGGAACGCCGTGCTGGCCGCGAACCCGGACTGGCTGGTCATCGTCGAGGGCGTCGACTGCGTCAGCGGCACCGGTGACCCGCAGTGCGGCTGGTGGGGTGGCAACCTCTCCGGCGCCCGGCAGTTCCCGGTGCGACTGTCCAAAGCGGACAAGCTGGTCTACTCGGCGCACGAGTACGCGACGTCGGTGTTCGCCCAGCCGTGGTTCTCCGACCCGGCGTTCCCGGCGAACCTGCCCGCGCTGTGGGACCACTTCTTCGGCTACCTGCAGAAGCAGAACATCGCGCCGGTGCTGCTCGGCGAGTTCGGCACCACGCTGGCCGACCCGCGCGACAAGGTCTGGCTGCAGGAGCTGATGAAGTACGCCGGGACCGGGGCGACCGGGATGAGCTTCACGTACTGGTCGTGGAACCCCAACTCCGGGGACACCGGCGGCATCCTCAACGACGACTGGACCACCGTCAACCAGGCCAAGCAGGCGATCCTGCAGCCGTACCTGATCCCGCCGACGGGCTCGGGCGGCGGCGGCCCGACCGACCCGCCGCCCGCGGTGAGCTGCGCGGTCACCTACCACGTCGACAACACGTGGCAAGGCGGCTTCGTCGCCTCCGTGACGCTGAAGAACTCCGGTACCAGCCCGCTGAAGGCCTGGTCGCTCGGCTGGGCCGTGCCGTCCGGGACGCAGATCACCGGCGGCTGGGGCGCCACCGTCACCCAGTCCGGCACCCAGGCGACCGCGAAGGCGCCGACCTGGGCGCCCGACCTGGCCGGCGGCGCTTCGACGTCCATCGGCTTCCAGGCGACCGGCGCCTCGAGCGGGACGCCGACCGGGTTCGCCGTCGGCGCCACCCCCTGCACCTCCTGATTCCCCAACACTAAGGAGCGCACTCGATGAAGAGTGAATTCTGGTCCCCGAAGAGGAAGGCACGGCTCGCCGTGGCGTCCTCGGTGACGGCCGCGGCCGTCGTGGCCGGCCTGGTGGTGGCCGGCGGCAGCCCGGCGGCCGCCGCCAGCGGCTGCAAGGTCACCTACACCGTCAACCAGTGGGACACCGGCTTCACCGCGAACGTCGCGGTGACCAACCTGGGCGACGCCGTCTCGAGCTGGGACGTCCAGTGGGACTTCGCCGGCAACCAGCAGGTGCAGCAGGGCTGGAGCGCGACGTTCAGCCAGAGCGCGAAGCACGTCAGCGCGAAGAACCCGTCGTGGGGCGGCGCGCTCGCGTCGAACGCCACCGCGAGCTTCGGCTTCAACGGCTCGTACACCGGCACCAACGACATCCCGGGCTCGTTTTCGCTCAACGGCGTCCACTGCGACGGCGGCACGGGCACCCCGACCACCACGCCGACGACCCCGACCACACCGACGACGCCCACCACCACGCCGACGACGACCACCCCGCCGCCGGCGGGGACGCACGTGGACAACCCGTACGCCGGGGCCAAGGGGTACGTGAACCCGGACTGGTCCGCCGAGGTGACCGCCGCGGCCGCGGCCAAGGGCGGCGCGCTCGGCACCCAGATGGCCAAGGTGGCCAACACGTCCACGGCCGTGTGGCTGGACCGGATCGCCGCGATCAACGGCACCACCGAGGCCCGCGGCCTGCGCGGGCACCTCGACGCGGCGCTGGCCCAGCAGAGCGGCGGGACGCCGGTGACGATCCAGATCGTCGTCTACGACCTGCCGAACCGCGACTGCGCGGCGCTGGCGTCCAACGGTGAGCTGCAGGTCGCGTCGAACGGCCTGGCCCGGTACAAGTCCGAGTACATCGACCCGATCGCCTCGATCCTGTCCGACGCGAAGTACGCGCCGCTGCGGGTCGTCGCGATCGTCGAACCGGACTCGCTGCCCAACCTGATCACCAACACCGCGACCGCCAAGTGCGCCGAGGCGCAGTCCAGCGGGGCGTACACGCAGGGCATCCAGTACGCGCTGAACAAGCTGCACGCGATTTCGAACGTCTACAACTACCTCGACATCGCGCACTCGGCGTGGCTGGGCTGGGACAGCAACTTCGGCCCGTTCGTCAACCTGGTCAAGCAGACGCTGCAGGGGACGACGGCCGGGGTGAACAGCCTGGACGGCTTCATCAGCGACACGGCGAACTACACCCCGACCACCGAGCCGAACTTGCCGGACCCGAACCTGACCGTCGGTGGCCAGCAGATCAAGTCGGCGACGTTCTACCAGTGGAACCCGTACTTCGCCGAGGCGCCCTTCGCCACCGCGATGTACAACGCGTTCGTCGCGGCGGGCCTGCCGAGCAGCATCGGCATGCTGATCGACACCTCCCGCAACGGCTGGGGCGGCTCCGCTCGCCCGACCGGGGCCTCGGGGTCCACAGTGGACAGTTACGTGAACTCGGGCCGGGTCGACCTGCGGCTGCACCGCGGAAACTGGTGCAACCAGAGCGGGGCCGGGCTGGGTGCGCGGCCGACGGCGTCGCCCGCGGCGCACTTCGACGCCTACGTCTGGGTCAAGCCGCCGGGTGAGTCCGACGGCGCGAGCTCGCAGATCCCGAACGACGAGGGCAAGGGCTTCGACCGGATGTGCGACCCGACCTACCACGGCAGTGACCAGGCGAACGGCGGGAACCTGACCGGGGCCCTGCCGAACTCGCCGCTGTCGGGCAAGTGGTTCCAGGCCCAGTTCGAGCAGCTGGTCCAGAACGCCTACCCGGCGGTGCAGTAACACAAGTCTCCCGGGCCGGGCGGTGCCTGCGCAGCCGCCGTCCGGCCCGGGTTTCCACCCGTCCCCGACCGGAAGGAACCCCCATGAAGAACCGGCTACGGGCCACACTGGCGTCGTTCGGAGCCACGGCCGTGCTGCTGTCCGGCGGTGTCGTGCTCACCGCGCCACCGGCGGCCGCCGACACGCAGCTGTGCGACAAGTACGGCTCGCTGCGCATCCAAGGTGGCCGCTACATCGTCCAGAACAACAACTGGGGTGACGACACGACCCAGTGCCTCTCGGTGTCCGGCACCGGCTTCAGCGTGACGACGGCGTCGCACAACCGGCCGACGAACGGCGCCCCCGGCAGCTACCCGTCGGTCTACGCCGGCTGCCACTACGGCAACTGCAGCATCGGCAGCGGCCTGCCTCGCCAGGTCCGTTCGCTCGGCTCGCTGACGTCCCGAGTGGACTACACGACCGTCCAAGCCGGACAGTGGGACGCCTCCTACGACGTCTGGTACGACCCGACGCCGAACCCGGCCGGGCAGAACACCGGCGCCGAGGTGATGATCTGGGGCAACCACCGCGGTGCCCCGCAGCCGGTCGGCAGCGTCATCGGCACCGCCCAGCTCGCCGGGGCGACCTGGAACGTCTGGTCCGGCAACATCGGCTGGAACGTCATCTCCTACGTCCGGACCTCCGGGACCGACAGCCTCGACGTCAACCTCACGGACTTCACCCGGGACGCCGCAGGCCGCGGCAAGATCAGCGACGCCTGGTACCTGACGAGTGTCCAATTCGGCTTCGAGCCGTGGCAGGGCCAGACCGGCCTCGGCGTGCGGACGTTCAGCCTGTCGGGCTGAGATCCTTTCTGAAGCTCAGCCGGTCCAGCCCGGGCCCGTCGTAGTCGGGCTGGACCGGCCGTCCTTCGAACTCCTCCGGCCCGGGTTCGGTGACGAACCCCATCCTGGTGTGGAACGCGTGCGAACCACTGTTCTGCGGCGACGTGATCGCCCGGACCACCGAGCGCCCGTGCGCCCTGCTGTGGGCGAAGAAGCGCTCGTACAGCTCCGCGCCCAGGCCGGACCCGCGCTCGGCGGGGTCGACGCCGACGAAGTGGATGTAGCTCTCGTCCGGCCTCGACTGCGACAGGAACCCGATCAGGAACGCGACGATCCGATCACCGGACGTCACCAGGAAACCGCTGTCGCCGAAGTGCTGGAACATCAGCTTCGGCAGGAGGAGGGCCCGTTGCCGCATGCCTTCCTCGCCACCGAGGCCGCCCCACCAGGCGTCGAGGAGGGCCAGGACGGGCAGGTGGTCGTCAGGGCCGGGACGCCGGATTCCGAGGTGCTGCCAGGGGGCGGGCAGGGGAGTGGTCATACCCCGCACCCTGCCCGCCCCGGCGCGTCCGTTCCACCGGATTTCCGGTCACGGCACCAGCTGGCTCGCGCCCAGCTTCACCTGCTGCCAGACGGCGGCGGGATCGGCACCCTGCTGCTCGACGGCCTTGAGCGCCGGCGCGACGACCGTCTCCTGGATCTTCCCGTCACCGGGTCCCTTGTACTGCGGCTTCCCGACCTTGCGCGCCTGCGCGACGAAGACCTGCCCGCTCAGCGCGCCGCCGAAGTAGCCGTTCATCTCGCTGAGCAGGTCGGGCGAGGTGAAGGCGTCGACCTGGCTGGGGAAGTTCCCGCTGACCCGGAACGCGTGCAGCTGCTGCTCCGGCGCGGTGAGCCAGGCGGCCAGCGCGGCGGCCTCCTTCTGGTGCGGGCTCGCCGCCGGCACCGTGAGGTAGGAACCGCCCCAGTTGCCGCCGCCGTCCGGGAAGGCGTCGGTGATCGCCCACTTGCCCGCGCTGGCCGGCCCGGCCTGCTGCTCGATGGCACCGAGCATCCACGATGGACAGACCTTCGTCGCGAACGTCCCGTTGCGCAGGCCGGCGTTGCCGTCGTCGGCGAAGGCGGTCAGCCCGGCCGACTGGCCCTGTTCGACGGCCTTGGTGACCTGGTCCCAGGCGGACTTGAGCGCGGTGTTCGTGTCGAACGTCGGGCGGTCCTGCCGGTCGAGGTACCCGGTCGGGAGCTGGTTGACCATCGCGTTGAAGTTCTGCGCGGCGGAGTCGAACCAGGCCTTCCCCTTGGAGCGCTTGACGTACCGCTCGCCGGCCTGGAAGTAGCTGTCCCAGCTCGCGAACATCGTCTTCACCGAGCCGGGGTCGGTCGGGAGGCCGGCGGCGTCGAGGAGGTCCTTGCGGTAGCACATGGCGAGCGGGCCGATGTCGGTCCCGTAGCCGACGAGCTTGCCGTCCTTGCTGCGCCCGGCCTCGTACTTCCACTCCAGCCAGCGCCCGGGCTTCACGTCGGGCGGGCCGATCTCGGCGAGGTCGGCGAACTTCGCCGACTGCGCGAGCACGTCGGCGAGGTGGCCTTCCTCGACGGCCTGGACGTCGGCGAGGTCCTGCCCGCTCTGCAGCTTGGCCAGCAGGTCCTGGTGGTACGGGCCGCCCTGCTCGGTCCGGACCTGGCGGATGGTGATCCCGGGGTGGGTGAACTCGTACCCGGGGATCAGGTCGTCGTAGCCGAACTGCCCGAACGTCGCCAGGGTGAGCGTGAAGCTCTCCGGCGTGGCGGGGCCGCAGCCCCCGGTCAGGACCAGCAGGACGGCGGCCGTGACGGCCGCCAGTGTTCTTCGGAACTTCCTCACGTGTGCGCACTCCCGATTCGCGACTCGCGCTCGCACACGAGGGTGGGAGCGCTCCCGATTGGAGTCTTGTTTCCGCAGGCCACGGGTGTCAAGGTGGGCGACTGCGGGTGTCCGGACGGACACGGGCACGCGATGAATCGGTTAAGCACTGGGGTCAAGTTCTTGTGGTGCAACGGGTCCAGTGGAGGAGCGCGATGAAGCGTCCGACGATCACCGACATCGCCCGCGAGGCCGGAGTGTCCAAAGGGGCCGTTTCCTACGCCCTCAACGGCCGCCCCGGCGTCTCGGAGGCGACGCGGCACCGGATCACCGCGATCGCCCGGGAACTGGGCTGGGCGCCGAGCGAGACCGCGCGGGCGCTGTCCGGCGGCCGCGCCGGGGCGGTCGGGATGGTGCTGGACCGGCCCGCGGACGTCCTCGGCGTCGAGCCGGTGTTCCTGGCCCTGCTCACCGGGATCCAGCGTGAGCTCGGACCGGCGTCGCTGATCCTGCAGGTCGCGCCGGACCACGCCGCCGAGCTGGAGGTCTACCGGCGCTGGCACGGCGAGCGCCGGGCCGGCGGCGTGCTGCTGACCGGCCCCCGGCGTGACGACGACCGGATCGCCGAACTGCCCCGGATCGGCCTGCCCGCCGTGGCGCTGGGCGGCCCGCTCGGCTGCCCGGGCGTCCCGTCGGTGCGGGTGGACGACGCCGCCGCGGTCGGCGAGGTGCTCGGCTACCTGGCCGCGCTCGGGCACCGCCGGGTCGCGTGGGTCACCGGGCCGGGGGTGCTGGTGCAGACGCGGGTGCGGGCCGAGGCGTTCGCCGCGGTGGCCGGCCGGCTGGGCCTGGCCGGCGCCCGGACCGTCCACACGGACCACTCGGGCGAGGGCGGGGTGGCCGCGACCCGGCGGCTGCTGGCGGGAAGCCGGCCGCCGACCGCGCTGCTGTACGACACCGACGTCCTCGCCGTCGCCGGGCTCACGGCGCTGCGGGAGCTGGGTCTCGCGGTGCCGGCCGACGTCTCGGTGGTGGCGTGGGACGACTCGGCCCTCTGCCGCCTGGTCCGCCCGGCGCTGACCGCGGTGCGCCGCCCGGTCGCGGAGTTCGGCGCGCTCGCGGTGTCCGTGCTGCGGGACCTCATGACGGGCGGCGACCCCGGCGACGTCTGCACGTCACCGCCGTCCCTGGTCACCCGCGGCAGCACCGGCCCCGCGCGTCCAGGTCCGTGAATGGCCCATTGAGGGACTTGAAGTCCCTCAATGGGCCATTCACGGCCTTCGTCAGGTGCCGTGTCAGGTGCCTTGGCAGGTGGGGGACGGCTGGGCCGGGTTGGATCCGGACGCGTTGACGACCAGGCCGAAGGTGGTTTCGCCGTCGGGCGGGATCCGGCCGTTCCAGTCCGCGTTGCGCACCGTCACCACCGAGCCGGACTGGCTCAGTGTCCCGTTCCAGACGCTGCCGACCGTCTGGCCCGCGGGCAGCGTCCAGCCCGCCTGCCAGCCGCCGTAGGCCGTGGTGCTGTGGTTCATGATCGTCACCGTGGCCTGGTAGCCGCCGCTCCACGTGTTGGTGATCTCGTACATCGCCATGCACGAGCCGCCGGTCGGCGGGGGAGACGTGGGGGTCGACGGCGTGGTCGGCGGGGTGCCGGGGTCGTGCACGCCGGTGACCTCGCCGTGCCCGCCGTCGAAGGTGACGTCCGAGCAGCCGTAGAACGTCTCGGCGCTGTCGGAGCGCTTCCAGACCGAGTAGATGACGTGCCGTCCCGTCTTGTTGGCCGGGAGCGCGCCGGTCCACTTGTACTGGCCGTCGACGGTGCCGACCTGGCCGGTCACGGGCGGGTGGTCGACGGTCAGGAACGGCTGGTCCTCCAGCGAGTCCCAGGTCAGCGGCTGCGACGGGTCCCAGCCGTCCTTCGTCACGTAGGTGTAGAACCAGCCCGGGTGGGCGGCCCACGCGTTGTAGGAGAAGTCGAACGTGGACCCGGCGGTGAGGTGGGTCAGCGGCCAGTCGCCGACCTGGTCGAACCCGGCGTAGTTCGGGTTCCCGCCGGAGCACAGCTTCCCGTCCGGGATGAAGCCGCGGGTGCGCCCGGCGCCGTCGGAGCGCAGCACGGCGAACCAGTTGTACAGCGAGTTGGCGCCGCTGGTGGCCACCGCGGCCGAGCAGGCCGGGTTCTGCGGGATGATCTGGCCGGTCGAGCTCAGCCCGTCCTGCCAGCACAGGAAGGTCCGGCTGCCCGGTTTCATCATGGCGCCGTGCGCTTCGGCGGTGCCCGTGTTCAGCAGCACGGCGGTCAGGCTCGCCAGCAGTACCGTCACGGCGGCGAGGATCGTACTTCGTCTCCTGGTCACGTCAGTCCCTTCGTCGGGTTGCGTGCGTCGAAGACTGGGAGCGCTCCCAAGGTCAGGATACGCGGTGGTGGCGGCTTCGGGAACATCCCGGCAGGGGGCGGGTGACTCGCGCGGGAGCTTTGGCATACCTTGGGAAAGGCACCCGATCACCGGGCTGGTCAGTGGAGAAAGGCAAGGTTGTCGGAAAGTGGACATTCCGTCTTCGGTCCCCTCCTGGGTGCGGGCCGAACCCGCCCGGCTGCTCGGTTTCGCCGCGTCGGCGCCGCATCCCGCCGGCGGCTTCGCCTGGCTCGACGACGCCGGGCACCCGGTCCTCGACCGGCCCGTCGAGACGTGGATCACCTGCCGGATGACGCACGTCTTCGCGCTCGCGTCGCTGCAGGGCGTGCCGGGAGCGCCGAAGCAGGTCGCGCACGGCGTCACCGGGTTGACCGGGCTGCTCCGGGACCCGGAGCACGGCGGCTGGTTCGCCGCGGCGAACCCGGACGGGCCCGCGGACGACGAGAAGCGCGCGTACGAGCACGCCTTCGTCGTGCTGGCCGCCGCGAGCGCGGTGGCCGCCGGGGCCGAGGGCGCGGACGCGCTGCTGGCCGACGCCCTCGAAGTCTTCGAACGACGGTTCTGGGAGCCGGGCCACGGCCGGGTCGCAGACGTCTGGGACCGCGGCTGGACGCGGCTCGAGGACTACCGCGGCGCCAACGCCAACATGCACACGGTCGAAGCGCTGCTCGCTGTCAACGATGTCACCGGCGACCCGGTCTGGGCCGCCCGTGCGTTGTCCATTGTGGAGCAGCTGGTGCACGGCGAAGCCCGCGCGCACGGCTGGCGCCTGCCGGAGCACTATGACGCGGAGTGGCACGTGCGCCTGGAGTTCAACCGGGACGAGCCCGCGCACCCGTTCCGCCCGTTCGGCGTGACCATCGGGCACCTGCTCGAGTGGTCCCGCCTAGCGGTACACCTGAAGCGCGCGCTCGGTGCCGGCGCACCAGAATGGCTGGTGCCGGACGCCGAGGCGCTGTTCGCCACGGCGGTGCGCGACGGCTGGGCCGTCGACGGGCACCCGGGCTTCGTCTACACGACCGATTTCGACGGCGTCCCGGTCGTGCGCAACCGGCTGCACTGGGTGGTGGCCGAGGCGATCGCCGCCGCGTGGACGCTGCACCAGGAGACCGGCGACCCGGCCTACCTCGCCCGGTTCGAGGAGTGGTGCGAGCACGCCGAAGGCTGCTTCGTCGACCGGGAACGCGGTTCGTGGCACCACGAGCTGGACCCGGAGAACCGCCCGGCCGCGACCGTCTGGGCGGGCAAGCCGGACGTCTACCACGCCTACCAGGCGACGCTGCTGCCCGTGCTGCCGCCGGCCGTGTCCTTCGCCGGGGTGCTGTCCCTCGACCGGGGCGCGGTGGCCGAAGGAAGCTGATCACGCCGGTAGGCTCGGGAGGTCGCTTCCCTCCCGACAAGGAGAACCATGTCGCCTTTCGCCGCCGCCGCGGACCGCTACGCGGGCATGCCGTACCGGCGCGCCGGGCGCAGCGGGCTCAAGCTGCCCGCCGTGTCGCTCGGCCTGTGGCACAACTTCGGGGACGACAAGCCCCTCGACGTCCAGCGCGCGGTGCTGCGCCGGGCGTTCGACCTCGGGGTGACGCACTTCGACCTGGCCAACAACTACGGCCCGCCGCCGGGCGCGGCGGAGGCGAACTTCGGCCGGCACTACGCCGCCGACTTCCGCCCGTACCGCGACGAGATCCTGGTGTCGTCCAAGGCGGGCTACCTGATGTGGGACGGCCCGTACGGCGAGTGGGGCTCGCGCAAGAGCGTCCTCGCGAGCCTCGACCAGAGCCTGGCCCGCACGGGTCTGGACCACTTCGACATCTTCTACTCGCACCGCCCGGACCCGGACACCCCGATCGAGGAGACCATGGGTGCCCTCGACACGGCGGTGCGGTCGGGGAAGGCGCTCTACGCGGGCATCTCCAACTACTCGCCGGAGCAGACGGAAGCCGCGCTGCGGGCGCTGCGCGAGCTCGGCACGCCGCTGCTGATCCACCAGCCGTCGTACTCGATCCTGAACCGCTGGGTCGAGGAAGGCCTGCTCGACACCCTGGGCGAGCACGGCGTCGGCTCGATCGCGTACTCGCCGCTGAGCCAGGGCCTGCTCACCGACCGCTACCTCGACGGTGTCCCGGCCGGCTCCCGCGCCGCCGGGGCCAGCCCGTTCCTGACCGAGGACCGGCTCACCGCGGAGACCCTGGCCACGATCCGGGCGCTGAACGACGTCGCGAAGCGGCGCGGCCAGTCGCTGGCGCAGATGGCGATCGCGTGGATCCTGCGCCGTGGCCGCGTGACGTCGGCGCTGATCGGCGCGAGCAGCGTCGCCCAGCTGGAGAACACGGTGGCGGCGGTGGCGAACCTCGAGTTCACGGACGAGGAGCTGGCGGAGATCGACCGCATCGTGGCGGACTAGCAGCCGATCCGCGCCGGTCCGGTGGCGACGTCGTCGAACCAGAACGTGTCCGCGTCGGTGCCGTAGCTCTCCCAGCCCAGCCTCAGGTCGGTGAGTGACGGGTGCCAGGCCCTCGCGAGCCACTGCTGGTCGACGTCGGGGGTCGGGACGCCGTCGACGACCAGGCCGGGCACCTCGGTGCCGTCCAGCCAGGTCCGCAGCTGCCCGGCGGGGCCGTCGATGCCGAACTCGAAGCACGACCAGGTCCCGGTCGGCAGCGGCACGCTCTGCGCGACGCCGGCCGGGCTCTGCGCGGGCAGGGTCGCGTCGTCGGACTCGCGGTTCCACTGCAGGGCCCGGTTCTGGCCGCCGGCCCGCAGGTCGCGGCCGCCGTCGGCACTGTCCTTCAGCGCCATGAACGCGACGTGCCCGGCGGGCAGCTGCGTCGTGTGGCGGACCCAGAACCGGCCGTACCGCACGCTCCCGGCGGCCAGGGCCGTGCCGAGGAAGGCGTGGTTGCAGTACCCGCCCTGGCCGGTGACCTTGACCGAGCGGGTGCCCGAGTGCGCCACCGTGGCGTCGACGGTGACCGTGCCGGTGCCGGTGCAGTTCGCCGCGCCGACCGTCCACCGGCCACCCGGGGTGGTGCCGGTCTGCTGCTCGAAGTCGTCGCAGACGTCGGCGCACCCGGCGGGCGGCGGCGAAGAAGTGGTCGTGGTGGTGGGCGGGGCTTCGCCGCCGCACGAAACGCCGTTGAGAGCGAAGTCGCTCGGCGCGGGGTTGGTGCCGGAGTACGTGCCCTGCAGCCCGAACGTCACGGTGCCGCCGGCGGGCAGGGACGCGTTGTACGACAGGCTCTCCGCGGTCACGGCCGTGCCGGACTGGCGGACGGTCGCGTTCCAGCCGGACGTCACGACCTGGGTGCCGGTGTAGTGCCAGGAGAGGGTCCACGACGAGAGCGCGGCGGCGCCGTTCGTGACGGTGACCTGGGCGGTGAACCCGGTCGTCCACTGGTCGGCGTGGTAGTCGACGCCGCAGGCGGGAGCGGCGGCGGCCGGGCCCGCGGCGAGGACCGCGGTGGTGCCCGCCGCGGCGAGGCAGAGCCCGCCCAGGGCGGCGGCGAACCTCTTCATCGAAGTTTCCTTCCCGATAACCGGGACACCGGACACGAACAGGGGCGCCGCGGCGGAAGCCACGGCGCCCCTGGTGTTTCGTGGCTTCGGTCTGGCGACCTCGGCCTGGCATGGGAGCGCTTCCAGCCGACGAGAAGGTAACCCCGCCGTATCGTCGTTGTAAAGCGCGACCCGGACGTGACCCGATCCGGTGGACGGCTTTCCGGGGCCGGTTCCCCGGGATCGGCCACTGAACGCTCCTGAACGGCCGAACCTGTTGGCGTGAAAGGAATGTCTCGGTCGCGCTGCGCCACCGGCGGAAACGGGTGGATGCCGCCGTTGGAGTGGATTCCGGGTTGTTCGCGGGAGATCGCCACGAGGTTTACAGCCGCCGGGCCGCGCGGTAGCGTCCACCGGTGCTGGGAGCGCTCTCAGGTGTCCTGTCGTGCACAAAGGAGTGATCGATGCGTTCCGGACCAGCACTGCTCGGCGCCGTCAGTGCGCTCGCCGTCGTCGGCGCGACGACGGCCTTCACCCTCGGCACGCCGACGCCCGCCGCGGCGGCGACGGCCTGCGAAGTCGGCTACACCGTGAACGACTGGGGGAGTGGCTTCACCGCCAACCTCACCCTGAAGAACGTCGGGACGACGCCGCTGTCCGGCTGGCAGATCAGCTGGACCTACGCCGGCAACCAGCAGCTGCAGCAGGGCTGGAGCGCCACCTGGTCCCAGACGGGCAAGACGGTCACCGTCACCCCGGCGGGCTGGAACGGCACCGTCGCCCCGAACGCCTCGGTCACCGCCGGGGCCAACTTCGGCTACAGCGGCACCAACACCGCACCCGCGTCGATCAGCGTCAACGGCGCGCCCTGCGGCGGCACCCCGCCGCCGACGACCACGACCACGCCGCCACCGACGACCGTCACCACGACCCCGCCGCCGGCCGGGGGCGCACCCGCCCTGCACGTCGCCGGCAACCGCCTGGCCGACACCGCGGGCACGCCCGTCACCCTGCGCGGGGTGAACCGCTCCGGTGGCGAGTTCGCCTGCGTGCAGGGCAACGGCATCTTCGACGGCCCGATGGACGCCGCCTCGGTGGCCGCCATCAAGAGCTGGCACGCGAACGTCGTGCGCGTGCCGTTCAACGAGGACTGCTGGCTGGGCCTGCCGAACGTCGAACCCGCCTACGCCGGCGCGACCTACCGCGCCGCGCTCAAGTCCTATGTGGACCTGTTGCACCAGAACGGCCTGGTCGCGATCCTCGACCTGCACTGGACCCAGGGTGCCTACACGGGAAACTCCTCGGCGTGCGCCGACGTGAACTCGACGTGCCAGAAGCCGATGACCGACGCCGCGCACGCGGTGGACCTGTGGACGTCGGTCGCGAACACGTTCAAGGGTGACGACGCGACGATCCTGGACCTGTTCAACGAGCCCTACCTCGACCGCGCGGTCTCCGGCTCGGCCGCGGCCTGGACGTGCTGGCGCGACGGCGGTGCGGCGTGCTCCGGCATCGGCTACACGGTGGCGGGCATGCAGACGCTGGTGAACGCCGTGCGCGCGACCGGCGCGACCAACGTGCTCATGCTGGGCGGGCTGGCCTACTCCAACGACCTGACCCAGTGGCTGCAGTACAAGCCGAGCGACCCGGCGGGCAACCTGGTGGCCTCCTGGCACTCGTACAACTTCAACACCTGCAGCTCGTCGTCCTGCTGGGACAGCCAGCTCGCCCCGGTCGCGGCGGCCGTGCCGCTGGTGGCCGGCGAGATCGGCGAGAACGACTGCGCGAGCGGCTACGTCACCGGCCTGATGGACTGGCTCGACCGCCACCAGGCGTCCTACCTCGGCTGGACCTGGAACACCTGGAACTGCTCCACCGGGCCCGCGATGATCTCGGCCTACGACGGCACGCCGACGGCGTTCGGCGCGGGGATCCGGCAGCACTTCCTCGCCGCGGGCTGACGCTTTTCCCGCCGGGCGCGTTCGCGCTGCGCGCCGGCGGCCGCACGTGCATAATGAGCGACGGTGCCGGCCGACGACCCCCAGGTCGGCCGGCACCTCTTATGCCCGCATCCGCGCTTTCCCGGGTATCGCGGCTTTGCCGCATCGGAGGCCGTCACCGTCACGCTGCGGTACTGTCGGTCCGTGCACCAGTACTCCGGAAATCGTTGGATGAACGATGAGTCGACAGGTCAAACCAGGGAGTAAGCCGTACCGTGCACAGCTGCGCGACCGGTTGGCAGCCTTGGGGTTTCCCGCTGAGGCCATCCCGGCGCGCGTGGCGGAGAACCTGATCGTCGACTGCGGGGTCCCGCCGCGCACCGCCTGGCGGCTGGCGTCCGAGCTGTCGCTGGACGTGGCGGCACACCAGTTCAACACCCTTACGGGTGACCCCCGCGCGGGTATGCGCGGCACCCGCATCTGGGAGTACGAGCAGTGGCCCGAACGCGGCGTCCGGCCCACCGTCGCGGCCCTGCGGGTGCTGGCCCAGGTGTACGGCACGAGCTGGAAGTCCCTGCTCGGGCTGCGTGACCTCGAGCAGCTCCCGGCCAAGGACCTCGCCGAGTACCACGCCGACGTCGAGCCCGCCGCGACCCCGCAGGCCGTCGCGGAGGAGCTGCCGTACCCGTCGCGTGCCGTCGCCCGCGTCGAGCCCGGCCCGGAGGCCGACGTCGGCGCGGGTTCGCTCGACGACGCCATCCTGCTCACCAAGACCAACGTGGACGACGTCCAGCTCGACGACCTGTGGTCGGACCTCGACTTCGTGGGCGGCGCCTACACGCGGACCGCGCCCGACTCGGCGCTCTCGCAGCTCGCCGTCGTCGGGGAACGGACGGCCGCGCTGCTACGGGGCCGTCAGCGTCCGAAGCAGACCCAGGACCTGCTGCTCGTCGGGGCCAAGTGCGCGTCGATGATGGCGTGGATCGCCGGTGACCTCGGGCGGTTCCGGCTGTCGCGGGAGCTGAACTCCGCCGCCTGGCTCTACACCCAGTACGCCGACGACTTCCTCGCCCGGCGCTGGGTGCGCACCTCGCAGGCCCGCGTGGCGTTCTGGGCCGGCAGCGGCGTGGAGTCCGCGAAACTGGCCGCCGACGGGCTCAACTACCAGGTGGGCGGGCGGCTCACGGACGCGCCGCTGATCCTCGCCGAGGCGCGCGGGTGGTCGTCGGTGCAGGCCGAGCCACAGGTGCTGGACGCGATCGCGCGCTGGACCAGCATCGAGGACCCGGAGCTCGGCGCGGGTGGCGAAGACCGGTTTTTCAACATCACGAAGGACCGCCGGCACTACATGGCCGGCACGTCGCTGCTGTCGGTCGGGCAGGCCTCGGCGGCGTTGCGCGAGTTCAAGACGGCGCGAGAGGCCCACGAGAAGCTGTCGCTGGAGAACCGGTGGGGCGCCATGGACCCGATGATCCGGATCGACACGGGCCGCGCGCACCTGCGGCTCGACGATCTCGAGGGGGCCGCCGCCCAAGTCGAGCCTTTACTGATCGCCGATGTGGGCAGACAGCCGGACATGGTGCGTGCCATGCTCAAGGTCCTCGCCGACGAACTGTCCGGTCCGCGCTGGCGGAACGTCACGGCGGCCCGCAACCTCGCGGAGGCGCTGCTGGACGCGCAGGCGTCGGCGCGGCCGTGACGATCGACCCGATCCGGATGGAGGTGCCGATGGCAGAGCCGGATGGTTCTGCACGCCGCGCACTTCACGATGCCCCTCGAACCGGCTCCCCTCGACCGGCCGGCACCGCCCCGGACTGGGCACTCGACGGCCGCACGCGCCGGCACGTCGTGGTGGTGGCCGACCGGTTCGCCCGGTTCGCCCGCGGGGACCAGGTGTTCACGGTGTCGGGGCTGCTGGCCTTCATGGGCACCGGCGGCCCGGACGTCGACGGCTGCCACTGGGTCGTCCACCCCGGACAGGGCGTCGACGGGACCGACCGCGACCTGCTGGAAGCCGCCGCCGACAAGACCGGCGGTGTGGTGGCGCTGGTGGACCCGGCGGCGTTCGGGCCGGTGCCGGTGGCCCCGGAGGTCGTCCACAAGCACCGCCCGGAGAACGTCCTGCTGGCCGGCGTGCACAGTCCGGAAGCGACACTCTGCCAGGCCGGCCTGCGCATCCACCGGGACAACGAGCTGGTCCTCGACCACCACACCGGTGAGCACGTGCAGGGCATCGTGATCATCGAGGCGATGCGGCAGATCTGCATCGCGCAGTTCGAGACCGCGGTCCGCCCGTCCCTGACCTCGTCCGGCTACGCGGGGGTGTGGAAGCGGATCGACCTGTCCTTCGAGGACTTCCTGTTCCCGCTGCCGGCCACGGTCGAGTCGCGCATCGAGGAGTCCGACCTCGCGCGGGCCCACCACCTGAAGTTCCGGGCCACCGCCGCCGTGCGCCAGGACGGGCGCACCGTGGCCACCGCCGGCATCGACTACGCGATGATCCGGCTGGACCGCATCGACACCCTGGAACGCCGCAAGGCCGACCAGGCGACCCGCGCCTATCTCGGCTGACGCGGGGAACACCCGGCGAAACCACTGCGGAAGGAAACCCCACGACGATGTCCGACGCGTCCTTCGCCCAGGGACTGGCCCTCATCCAGCGGCTCGGCGGGGTGGACCGCCCAGCCGTGCTGGACCTGTTCGCGAGCATCGGCGAGGCCGAGTTCGGCGAGCAGTGTGTGGGGTTCATCTACGGCGACGTCTACCACCGTCCCGGCCTCCCGCTTGCGGACCGGCAGCTGGCCACGGTCGGTGCGCTCGTCGCGCTGGGTTACGCGGGTTCTCAGCTGCAGTTCCACGCCAAGGCGGCGCTGAACGTCGGCTGCACGCGCCGTCAGCTGGTCGAGGCGGTCATCCAGATCAGCTCGTTCGCCGGGTTCCCCGCGACCCTGAACGCGCTGGGGGAGCTGAAGACCGTGTTCGCCGCCCTGCCGGCCGAGGAACCGCCGACGGGGGAGGCCGCGGACGTGCCGTGGGCCGGCATCGAGGACCGCTACGAGCGCGGCCTGGCCGCGATGAAGGCCGTCGACGGCGACGCGGGGGAGAAGGTCGCCCAGGCGCTGGAAGACATCGCGCCGGACCTGGCCCGGTACATCGTCGAGTTCACCTTCGGCGAGATCTACACCCGGCCGCACCTGACCCTGCGGCTGCGCGAGATCGTCACGATCGCCGCGTGCGTGGCGCTCGGCACCGCGACCCCGCAGCTGAAGGTGCACCTGCACGCCATGCTCAACGTCGGCGGCACGGAGAAGGAGATCGTCGAGACGATCCTGCACCTGGCGTTCTACTGCGGCTTCCCGGCCGCGCTCAACGCCATCGCGGCCGCGCGGGAAGTGTTCGCGCAGCGGTGACCGCGCTCGAGAAGCTGCGCGTGGTCGCGCTCGACTGCGACGGCGTGCTCATCGACGACACGTACCTGGACATGATCGCCCGGTTCGTCACCGGCCACGGCGGCGTTTACGACGCCGAAGCCGAGCGGGACGTGATCGGGCTGCGCGACCTCGTCGTCGCCGAGAAGGTCACCCGGCTCTGCGACCTGGACCAGCCGGCCGAGGAGACGCTGAAGCAGCTGTGGGCCGCGCGGCAGGAGTACCTGCGGGAGCACCCGATCCGGGTCGCCGAGGGCGTCCAGGACTGCCTCTCGGCGCTGGGCGGGCTGCCGGTCCGGCTCGTCTGTTACGGCGGGCGGACCCGGGAGCACACGTTCGACCGGTACCTCGGCGACTTCACCGCGCTGCTCGACGCGGAGGTGCCGTACGTGAGCATCAACGAGCACCGGCCCGGTGTCGAGCACATCGCGCGCACGGTGTTCGACGTCGGGTTCGACGAGATCGTGTTCGTCGACGACGTGAGCCGGGTGGCCGCCGACGCGCGCGAGCACGGCGCGGGGTTCATCGGGTTCCCCGCGAGCCCGGCGCACGCGCGGCAGCGGGAGTTCATGGCCGGCTACGGCGTCCGGCACCTCCCGGTGTCACTCGCCGAACTGACGCCGGAACTTCTCGGGACCGTCGACGAAGAGCTCGCGACTTCGACACACTGGCCCCGTTGACGACTTCCCCGCACCCTTGGAGCCGCTGTGAAGTACTTTTCCCTGCCGCGTCCCGGAGCCGGGCTCGTTCTGGGCGAGCGTGACGTCCCCGAACCCGGCCCCGGTCAGGTCCTCGTGCGGTTGCGCGGGTGGGCGGTCAACGCCCGCGACCTGATGATCCTCAAGGGTTTCTACCCGAAACCGGTCAAGCCGGACGTCGTCGCGCTGTCCGACGGCGCGGGCGAGGTCGTCGGCCTCGGCGACGGCGTGGGCTCGTGGTCGGTGGGCGACCGGGTGGCCGCGACCTACTTCCCGAACTGGCTCGCCGGTCCCGGGACGCCGGAGAAGACCGCGGACGACCTGTTCGGCTCGCTCGACGGGACGCTGGCCGAGTACGCCGTCTTCCCCGAGGACGCCCTGGTGGCCGTTCCGGCACACCTGGACTACGCCGAAGCCGCGACGCTGCCCAGCGCCGGGGTGACGGCGTGGCGCGCGATCGTCGAGGAGGGCGGGGTGTTCCCCGGCCAGACCGTGCTGACCCTCGGCAGTGGCGGCCTGTCCACGTTCGCCCTGCAGTTCGCCGCGCTCGCCGGGGCCCGCGTCATCGCGACGTCCGGCTCCGACGAGAAGCTGGAGCGGCTGCGCGCGCTCGGCGCGGCCGAGACCCTCAACCACGCGACCACCCCGGAGTGGGGCCTCGCCGTGGCGGAGCTGACCGGCGGCGGCGTCGACCACGTCGTCGACGTCGGCGGGGGCGGCACGATCGGCCAGTCGATGCTCGCCGCCCGCGTCGGCGGGCACGTCAGCGTCGCCGGCGTCCTCACCCACGAAGGCGCCGCGGATCCCGTCCTCGTGCTGGTCAAGCAGCTGACCCTGCGCGGGCTCACCAACGCCTCCCGGGAGACGTTCCAGACGATGAACCGCGCCATCGAGCGGACCGGGCTGCGTCCGGTGATCGACCGCCGGTTCGGCTTCGACGACGTCGCGGCGGCGTACAAGCACCTCGAGTCCGGCGCCCACGTCGGCAAGGTTGTGCTGGAAGCCCCGTGACCGGGTAATTTTTGCCGGCCCGGCTGGGTAGTTCTGTACCGAGATCTACGATTTCCGCAGCTCAGGTGGGGTGCGAACGGGCGAAAAACTCGCATCCGGGCAGGAATGGCGTCGGGTCCCGTCACCGGGGAGAGTGGTACCAGACAGACATCGGACAGGAACCCGGGCAAGGCTGCGGATGCCCGGCCCCGACTGTCCGGTCTGGGGGCGCGGAGAGGGGTTCAACCACCTGGGGGTGGGTTGAACCCCTCTCCTGCTGCGTTCTTCTCCTCCCCCTGGGAGCGCTTTCGAGCCGGGCCCGGTCCGGCGTCCGGAATGGACGCCTGAACCGGCGGCGAATCCGAACCGTGTCCACTGTGTACCGATTCGAGCATGTGAATGGCGGAATGGCAGACGGAGTAATGACGCGCGCCGATTGCTGTCACATATGTGAACGGCGATCACGTTTCTGAATCGTTATCAAGGACTGTCTTGCCCGTCCTTTTTAAGCGTGTGAGTGTGGTGCCGCTGGCTGGACTGGACCTATGAAAGAGGCGACCCGGCAATGACGCAGACGGCCCCGCCACGGCAAATAAGCCGAACAACCCTGTACTTCTTCGGCGCGCTCGGCGGAATCCTGTTCGGATACGACCTCGGGGTGATCTCCGGGGTGCTCCCGTTCATCGGGAAAGCGTGGTCGCTGACCGCCTGGGACAAGGGTGTGATCACCGCCAGCCTGTCGGTCGGTGCCATCGTGGGCGCGCTGTTCTCCAGCCGCATCAACGAAGCCCTCGGCAGGCGGCGCACCATCATGGTCGCCGCGGCGATCGTCATCGTGGGCACGCTGGCGGCGACCTTTTCGCCGACGTTCGCCCTCCTGGTGGTTTCGCGGCTGGTCATCGGGCTCGGCATCGGCCTTTCCTCCTCGACCGTGCCGACCTACCTGTCCGAACTGGCCCCGGCGCGGCTGCGGGGCGCGATGGGCGCGCTGAACCAGATCTTCATCGTGCTCGGCATCCTGATCGCGTTCCTGGTCAGCTACTGGCTCGGCCCGATCTCGGCGTGGCGCTGGATGTTCGCCGGCGCGATCGTGCCCGCGGCGATCCTGCTCGTCGGGCTCGCGTTCCTGCCCGAGACCCCGCGCTGGCTGGTCAAGAACGGCCAGGAGGAAGAGGCGCGGCGGGTCCTGGCGAGCGCGCACGGCAACACCGTGAACCTCGACGAGGAGATCGAGACCATCCGCGGCGTCATCCAGATGGACACCGAGGACAAGCCGCGGTTCCGTGACCTGTTCTCCGGCTTCGTGCGGCCGATGATGATCGTCGCGGCCCTGCTCGCGGTCGGCCAGCAGTTCAGCGGGGTCAACGCGATCAACGCGTACTTCCCGACGATGCTGATCGGCCTCGGCTTCGCCACGCAGGCCGCGCTGCTGTCCGGCGTGCTGCTGGGCGTCACGAAGTTCCTGTTCACCGCGTGGGTCGTGTTCGTGGTGGACCGCTGGGGCCGCAAGCCGCTGCTGCTCATCGGCAACGTGATCATGGTGATCACGCTGGTGGCGGCCGGGCTCGTGGTGCTGAACGTCCACGACACCGGCACCCGCGGCATCCTGATGCTGGTGATGATGGTGCTGTACCTGGTCGGTTACGAGCTCGGCTGGGGCGCGGTCGTCTGGGTGATGATGGCCGAGGTGTTCCCGCTCAAGTACCGCGCGGCGGGCATGGGCGTCAGCAGCGTCATCCTCTGGGCGGCGACGGGCATCGTGAGCGCGGTGTTCCCGCTCATCTCCGCGGTGGGTTCGCTCGGCATCGGCGGTTCGATGTTCCTGTTCGCCGGCATCAACGTGGTGCTGTTCGGGCTCACCAAGTGGCTGGTCCCGGAGACGAAGGGCCGTTCGCTGGAGCAGATCGAGCTGGACCTGCGGGCCCGGCAGGGGGTCGCGGCCAAGAGCTGATCCCGGCGGTGTGAACGGCGGGGGTGCGGGAGTCCGCACCCCCGCCGTTTTCCGTTCCGCCGCGGAGCCTGCCGAGCTGCGCCTTCGGGTGTGCGCCGCGGGAAGCCGTCCGGTCGTGGCTCGCGGTCGGGCTCGCTCGGGCGGCCCGGCCTGTCCGGGCGCGTGCATGGGATTTGCTGTGCGAAGAGCGGTGGCTACAGAGCGGGAGCCGTGGCCAGGCCGAGCTTTCCCGCCAGCCGCCCGATCCACGCCGAAACCTCGTCGGGGGAGCGGTCCGGCAGCCCGAAGATCACCTCGGTGACGCCGAGCGCGTCCAAGTGCGCCAGCCTCTCCGGGTCCGGGCGCTCGCCCAGCGCGCAGATCGCCGGTGCCCCGGATCGGCCCTCGCCGCGCCAGATCTCCTTCAGCAGTGCGACATGGCCGTCCAGGTCGGTGTCCGCGGGTGTGGTGATCCAGCCGTCCGCGTGGCGGGCGATCCAGCGGAACGTCTTCTCCGTGGGGCCCGCGCCGAGCAGGACCGGGATGTGCGCCTGGACCGGTTTCGGCCAGGCCCAGCTGGGGCCGAACGAGACGAACTCCCCGTCGTAGGCGGCTTCTTCCTCCGTCCACAGTGCACTCATCGCCTCGAGGTACTCGCGCAGCGCCGTGCGGCGGCGGTTGCCGGGCACGCCGTGGTCGGTCAGCTCGTCGACGTTCCAGCCGAACCCGGTGCCGAGCGTGACGCGCCCGCCCGAGAGGTGGTCGAGGCTGGCGATCGTCTTGGCGAGCGTGATCGGGTCGCTCTCGACCGGCAGGGCCACCGCCGTCGAGAGGCGGATCCGCTCGGTGACCGCGGCGGCCGTCGCCAGCGCCACCCACGGGTCGAGTGTGCGGCTGTACCGGTCGTCGGGCAGGGACGCGTCCCCGGTGCGCGGGTGCGGCGACTCGCGTTTCACCGGGATGTGCGTGTGCTCGGGCACGTAGAAGGTGGCGAACCCCGCGGCTTCCGCGGCCTGCGCCGCGGCCGCCGGAGTGATGCCTCGGTCGCTGGTGAACAGCACGATTCCGTAGTCCACGCGACGGACTGTATTAGAACGTGTTTCAGTTTTCAAGCGGCCGCCGCGGGCCGGTGGCGGCGGCCGGGATCGCTTTCGGTATACCTGTGCGCACAGTGCGTGACCACGCGGGTCGAGCGCCGATCGAGAGCCGATGGACGCCGCCGCGGTAAGCAGGCTGGGAGCAGCGCGCCGCCGTTCGCCGGGCCACAGTGGGTGAGCCCGGGAATGCCGGTCGGAACGGGGTGGTGGCAAGGTGGAGCCGACGATCCATTGTGGACGATCAGGTGTGGCGTCCCAGCCAGTGGACGGCCTCTCGGGGCGGGATGGTGTGCCGGGCCGGGGTTCCAGTACCCTGGATCGCAGGCCGAGAGGCGCTGCAACGGGCCGCGGGGTCCGCCACGCTCGGCCGGTTGTGACCACCCAAGGGCGCCTCCCGACTGAGGGAGGCTGCCGGTGAACCCGATCACCCCGCAAGAATCCGAGGCCACCGCGCGCCTGCGCGAGCTGCTCGGCCAGCGGGTCGCGGTCCTCGACGGCGCCTGGGGCACCATGCTGCAGGGTGCCGGGCTGACCCCGGCCGACTACGTCGGCGACCGGTTCGGCGACCACACCCACGACGTCACCGGCGACCCCGACCTGCTCAACCTCACCCGCCCCGACGTCATCCTCGACGTGCACCGCCAGTACCTCGCGGCCGGCGCCGACATCACCACGACGAACACCTTCACCGCCACCAGCATCGGCCAGGCCGACTACGGCCTGCAGGGCCTCGTCCACGAGATGAACGTCCGCGGCGCGCAGCTGGCCCGCCAGGCCGCCGACGAGTTCGGCGGCCGGTTCGTCGCCGGGTCGATCGGCCCGCTCAACGTCACCCTCAGCCTGTCGCCGAAGGTCGACGACCCGGCGTACCGCGCCGTCACGTTCGAGCAGGTCAAGGCCGCCTACGCCGAGCAGATCGCCGGGCTCGTCGAGGGCGGCGTCGACCTGCTGATGATCGAGACGATCTTCGACACGCTCAACTGCAAGGCCGCGATCGCCGCCGCGCGCGACGTCGCGCCGGAGCTGCCGCTGTGGATCTCGGTCACCATCGTCGACCTGAGCGGGCGGACGCTCTCGGGCCAGACCGTCGAGGCGTTCTGGAGCTCGGTCGAGCACGCGAAGCCGCTGGTCGTGGGCGTCAACTGCTCGCTGGGTGCCGAAGAGATGCGCCCGCACGTCGAGGAGCTGTCGCGGATCGCCGGCACCTACGTCGCCTGTCACCCGAACGCCGGGCTCCCGAACGCGTTCGGCGGGTACGACCAGACGCCGGAGGAGACCGCCGGGCTGATCGGCGGCTTCGCCCGTGACGGCCTGGTCAACCTGGTCGGCGGCTGCTGCGGCACCAGCCCGGCCCACATCAAGCAGATCGCCGCCGCCGCGAAGGGCCTCACCCCGCGCGAGGTCCCCGAACCGGCCTCGCGCACCCGGTTCAGCGGCCTCGAGCCGTTCGGCATCGGCGCCGACACCGGGTTCGTGATGATCGGCGAGCGCACCAACGTCACCGGCTCCAAGCGGTTCCGCCGGCTCATCGAGTCCGGTGACCACCAGGCCGCCGTCGACGTCGCGCTGGAGCAGGTCCGCGGCGGGGCGAACCTGCTGGACGTCAACATGGACGCCGACCTCCTCGAGAGCGAGGAGGCGATGACGACGTTCCTCAACCTCATCGCCACCGAGCCCGAGGTGGCCCGGATCCCGGTGATGGTCGACAGCTCGAAGTGGACCGTGCTCGAAGCCGGCCTGCGCTGCATCCAGGGCAAGGGTGTCGTCAACTCGATCAGCCTGAAGGAGGGCGAGGAGCCGTTCCTCGCCCAGGCCCGCACCATCCGCAACTACGGCGCCGGCGTCGTCGTGATGGCCTTCGACGAGCAGGGCCAGGCCGACACCGCCGACCGCAAGGTGAGCATCTGCGGCCGTGCGTACGACCTGCTCACGCAGAAGGCCGGCTTCGCGGGCGAGGACATCATCTTCGACCCGAACGTGCTGGCCGTCGCCACCGGGATCAGCGAGCACAACGGTTACGCCAAGGCGTTCATCGAGGCGCTGCCGCGGATCAAGGAGCGCTGCCCCGGCGTCCACATCAGCGGCGGCATCTCGAACCTGTCGTTCTCCTTCCGCGGCAACGACATCGTCCGCGAAGCGATGCACTCGGCGTTCCTGTTCCACGCCGTGCAGGTCGGCCTCGACATGGGCATCGTCAACGCCGGCCAGCTCGCGGTCTACCAGGACATCCCGAAGGACCTGCTGGAACTGGTCGAGGACGTGCTCTTCGACCGCCGCGAGGACGCCACCGACCGGCTGGTGACCTTCGCCGAGAACGTCAAGGGCAGCGGCACCAAGCGCGTCGTCGACCTGACGTGGCGCGAAGGCACGGTCGAGGAGCGGCTCTCGCACGCGCTCGTGCACGGCATCGTCGACTACATCGAAGACGACACCGAAGAGGCGCGGCTGACCAAGGCCCGGCCCCTCGAGGTGATCGAAGGCCCGCTGATGGACGGCATGAAGATCGTCGGCGACCTGTTCGGCGCCGGCAAGATGTTCCTGCCGCAGGTGGTGAAGAGCGCCCGCGTCATGAAGCGCTCGGTGGCCTACCTCGAGCCGTTCATGGAGGCCGAGAAGGAGGAGGCCCGGCTGGCGGGCCGCGCCGCGGTCTCCAACGGCCAGGGCAAGGTCGTGCTCGCCACGGTCAAGGGCGACGTCCACGACATCGGCAAGAACATCGTCGGCGTGGTGCTCGGCTGCAACAACTACGAGGTCATCGACCTCGGCGTGATGGTGCCGGCGGCGAAGATCCTCGACACCGCGGTCACCGAGGGCGCCGACGCGGTCGGGCTGTCCGGGCTGATCACGCCGTCGCTCGACGAGATGGTCAACGTCGCCACCGAGATGCAGCGCCGGGGCCTGAAGATGCCGCTGCTGATCGGCGGCGCGACGACGTCCCGGCAGCACACGGCGGTCAAGATCGCACCGGCCTACGACAACGCGACGGTGCACGTGCTCGACGCGTCGCGCGTCGTCGGTGTCGTGTCCGACCTGCTCGACCCCGACCGCTCGATCGTGCTGGCCGAGAAGAACCGGGCCGACCAGGAGGTGCTGCGCGAGCAGCACGCCAACAAGCAGCGCCGCCCGATGCTCAGCCTCGAGCAGGCCCGCGCGAACCCGGAGAAGGTCTCGTTCGACGAGCTGCCGACCCCGGAGTTCACCGGCGTCCGCGTCGTGGAGCCGAGCATCACCGAGCTGCGCGAGATGGTCGACTGGCAGTTCCTGTTCCTGGCCTGGGAGCTCAAGGGCAAGTACCCGGCGATCCTGGACCAGCCGGTCGCCCGCGAGCTGTTCGACGACGCGAACACGCTGCTCGACCAGATCATCGCCGAGGGCAGCTTCACCGCGAAGGGCGCGTACGCGTACTGGCCGGCACACACCGAGGGCGACGACATTCTGCTCGACGGCGAGTTCTCGCACGTCGGGTTCCCGATGCTGCGGCAGCAGACGTCGAAGCCGCAGGACCGCGCGAACCGCAGCCTGGCCGACTACATCGCGCCGGCCGGCGACCACCTCGGCGGGTTCGCGGTCGCCATCCACGGTGCCGAGAAGCTCTCGGCCAAGTACGAGGCCGAGCAGGACGACTACCGCGCGATCATGGTCAAGGCGCTGGCCGACCGCCTCGCCGAGGCCTTCGCCGAGTACATCCACCTGAAGGCGCGCCGCGGCTGGTTCGAGCCGGACGCCGACCCGAAGCTGGAGGACCTGCACGCCGAGCGCTTCCGCGGCATCCGCCCGGCGCTCGGTTACCCGGCCAGCCCCGACCACAGCCAGAAGCGGGAGCTGTTCGAGCTGCTGGAGGCCGACGAGCTGGGCATGGCGCTGACCGAGTCGTACGCCATGACACCGGCGGCGAGCGTGTCCGGGCTGATCTTCGCCCACCCGGAGTCGAAGTACTTCACCGTCGGGCGGCTCAACCGCGACCAGGTCGAGGACTACGCGCGCCGCAAGGGCGTCGAGATCGGCGAGGTCGAGCAGTGGCTGCGGCCGAACCTGGCCTACGAGCCCGAGGCGTAGTCCTTCAGCTCGTGTAATCCTTCAACTCGATGTCGGTGGCGAAGTTGTCGGTCGCCTTGAGCATCATGCGGAGCAGGATGCGGGACTTGAACGTCCAGTCCCGCATCTTGATCCGCAGCCGGGACGGCGGCGCGAGGAACGGGCCCGCGCTGGCGCGCTGCGAGATCTTGGCGTAGCTCCGGAACTGCTCCTCGTAGCGGGCGAAGGCGGCGAGGTGGTCGCCGCCGGCCGCGAGCAGTTCGCCGGCGAGCACGTACGCGCCGACGATCGCGAGGCCGGTGCCGAAGCCACCGAGGGTGTTGCCGTAGGCGGCGTCGCCGAGCAGCACGACGCGGCCGCGGGAGTAGTGGTCGATCGTGACGCGGGCGAGGGAGTCCAGGTAGAACTCGCGCGCCTGCGGCACCTTCGTCAGCAGGTCGGGCACCTGCCAGCCGACCCCGCGGTAGGCGTCGATCAGCAGTTTCCGCTGCCGCTCGATGTCCGTGCGGTCGTAGTCGAGCTCCGGTGAGGCGAAGACGAAGAACGCCGACGCCTTCGGCCCGCCGACCGCCGCCATCCGGCCGGGCTCGTTGTACATCACGGCCTCGCCGCCGTCGACCTGCTCGCCCAGCTCGGCCAGGGCGTAGTAGTGGCCGAGGAACTTGACGTAGTCCTGCTCCGGGCCGAAGGCCAGCCGCCGGACGTTCGAGTGGATGCCGTCGGCGCCGACCACGAGGTCGAAGGTGCGCGGGGCGGCGTTCGCGAAGGTGACGGCGACACCCTCGGCGGTCTCGGTGAGCGACGTGATGGTGTCGCCGAAGACGTACTCGCAGTCGGCGGCCGTGCGCTCGTACAGCAGCTCGGCCAGGTCTCCGCGGCGAATCTCGATCTCGCCGCCGGTGAACTCGCCCGGGATCACGGCCTGGGGCCGCCCGCCGGCGTCGATCACCGTCTGGTCCTGCCCGCCGGTCGCTCGCTTCCGGACCTCCTCGAGGATCCCCATCCGCTCCAGCACGGTCCGGTGGGTGGGGCCCTTGAAGTCGACGGCCTGGCCGCCGGGCCGCACGGACGCGGCGCGCTCGACGACGGTGACGCTGCAGCCGTAGCGGTGCAGCCAGTAGGCGAGGGCGGGGCCGGCGATGCTCGCGCCGGAGATCAGGACCTTGAGGTTCTTCATCGCGGTGTCGGTCATGGCGCAAGCTTCGCGACCAGGGCTTACCGGTCGCTGGCGAAGCGCTGACGGCCACCGTCAGCACCCGGAGCGTCACCGTCGAGAATGGACGGTCCGGGCGGAAAATTCCCGGCGGGGGAGGCGGTTTGCCCGGCGGTTTTCGCTTGTTGACCAGGGGTGGATCCGGGGGGACCATTCTTCGCGGGGGAGAGGGGCCGACAGTGCTGGGGACGGAAACGCAGCCGGTCGTGACCGGCGTCGGCGAGCTGCTGGGCAAGGGCGAACACGCGCTCGAGGCCGACGGTGACCTGCGCGCGGGACGCGAGTGGTTCGACCGGGCCTACCGTGCGGCGGAACGGGAGTGCGACGGTGCCGGGATGGCCCGCGCCGCGCTGGGCCTGGCCGGGTTGTGGGTGCACGAGCACCGCAGCGCGCCCGCGGCGGCGTTGCTGCAGGCGCGGTTGCGCAGCGCGCGGACCGCCGTCGACCCCGGTTCTTCGCTGGCGCTGCGGCTGAAGGCGCGGCTCGCGGGCGAAGCGGACTACGTGGCGGGGGAGAGCAACCAGATCCTCGCCGTGCTGGAGGAGGCCAAGCGCGCGGGCGACCCGGTCGCCTGGGCCGAAGCCGCCAGCCTGGCCCACCACTGCCTGCTCGGGCCCGACAACGGCGGCCAGCGCCGGGCCCTGGCCCAGGAACTGATCACCGAAGGCTTCCGGACGTCGCGGCGCAGCGACCTGCTGATGGGCTTGCTCTGGCGGACCGTCGACCTCTTCCTCGACGGCGACACGCACGCCCAGCGCGGGCTCGCCGACCTGCGCGGCCTGCTGGCCGCGCAGGACCACCTCGCCGTCGGGTTCGTGCTCGACGCCATCGACGTCATGCTCAGCATCCGCGCCGGGCGGTTCGACGAGGCCGAGACGCGGGCGGCGGCCTGCGCCCAGCGCGGTGAGCTGGCCGGGGACGCTGACGCGACCGGCTGGTACACCGCGCAGCTCGGCGCGATCCGCTGGTACCAGGGCCGGGTCGCCGAGCTGCTGCCGGTGCTGCGGGAGACGGTGCATTCGCCGACGCTCAGCGCGGTCGACAACGCGCTCGTCGCCGGGCTGGCCGTCGCCGCCGCCTCGGCCGGGGACGAACGCGAGGCCGCCGGGGCGCTGGCCCGGCTGCGCGGGCGCGACCTGGCGCTGCTGCCGCGGTCGAGCAGCTGGCTGGTGTCGATGTACGGCATCGTCGAGTCCGCCTGCCTGGTCTCGGACGTCGAATCCGCGCTGGCCGCGTACGCGCTGCTCACGCCGTTCGCGCGGCTGCCGATGACGGCCAGTCTCGGGGTCGCCTGCTTCGGTTCGGTGCAGCACGCGCTGGGTGTGGCGATGCTGACCGCGGGCGAGCCCGAGCGGGCCGTCACGCACTTCCGGGCGGCCGTGCGGGACAACCTGGCGCTGGCGCACTGGCCGGCCGTCGCGCTTTCGCGGGCCCGGCTCGCGCAGGCTCTGGCGCTGCTCGGTGCCCCGGACGCCGCTCAGGAGCAGGCGACAGCGACCCGGGAAGCGGCGGAGCTGGGGATGTCACTGCCCGCCGCACCGCTGCGGCAGGCCGCGCGGGTCACCTGCCGGCGGCAGGGCCGGCACTGGCTGTTCACGCTGGGCGGACGTTCGGTGCTGGTCGAGCACAGCGTCGGCATGGGTTACCTCGCCACGCTGCTGGACAACCCGGGGTTCGAGCTGTCGGCGGCCGAGCTGGCCGCCGGTCCCGGCGTCACGCCCGCCACGACGTCCGGGCAGCCGGTGCTCGACCCGGCGGCGACCAGCCACTACCGCAAGTGGCTGGCCACCCTGGAGGCCGAGCTCGACGAGCACGAGGCCAACCACGACGACGGCCGTGCCGAGCGGGTGCGCTCCGAGCGCGACTGGCTGGTCGGCGAACTGTCCGCCGCGGCCGGGCTGGCCGGGCGTGTCCGCGAGTTCGCCGGCGCCGAGGAGAAGGCGCGGATCGCGGTGGGCAAGGCGATCCGCCGCGCGCTGACCCGGATCGCCGCCGCGGACGCCGTGATCGGCGACGTCCTGCGCGACGGCGTCCAGACGGGCAACCGCTGCTGCTACCGCCCCGGCTGAGCGGGTCCGCCGTTACTGGACCGCGCCGTTCTGGGTGAGCAGGTTCTGATACCAGGCGTCGTACGGGTGATTGGACGCCGGGTAGCTCGCCAGGGGCGTCGTCGCTTCGCCCGCCGAGTCGAAGTCCCAGCCGCGCACCAGCTTGCCCGCCTGCCGCGCCGAGGTGATGAACGCCGACTCCGTCGCGGGCGCGCCGTAGAACAGCGCGCCGTCCTGCAGCTCCGCGCTGTCACCCTTCTGGAACTCGTCGAAGGCGACCTGGCGGTAGCGGATTCGGTCGCCGCTCACGCCGGGCGTGTCCGCCCGCAGCGTCTGCGCCGGGGCCGGGCCGTCCGCGGCGGTCCGGACCGTCACCGTCCGGGCGCCGCTGGTGGCCGTGGCGGTCGGGAACCGCGCGTCGGACGTCTTGGCGTTGCCGGTCCACGCGACCGTCGTGCCCGACAGGGCGCCGTTCCAGGTCCAGTTCTGGCTGCTGCCCTGGCTGCGGTGGATCTCCCGCAGCTGCGTCCCGCCGGTGAACGTGACGCTCGGCAGCACGCCGTTGTCGTACTGGTGGCTGGCCTGCCAGGTGATCTCGCCGTCCGCGCCGAGCTTGCCGACGCGGTACCAGAGAGTCGTGGCGCTCTGCGACTGGTGGACCTCGACGAGGTCGCCGTTGTCGTTCAGCGCGACGGCCGGGGTCTGGCCGTTGTCGTACTTCCCGTGGCGCAGCCAGGTGATCCGCCCGTCGGCGCCGTAGGTCCCGGTCCAGTACCAGAGCGCGCCGGCGCCGGAGTCGTGCACCTCGACGACCTGGCCGCGGCCGTTGAGCGCGACCGACGGGTGGTAGCCGACGTCGCGCTTGTACTCGGCGCGCGTCCCGGCGTCGCCCGACAGCAGCGGCAGCACGCGGCCACGCAGCGCGTCCACGGTCGGCTGGCCCGCCGGGTAGTCCTTCGCCTGCAGCATCCGGCTGCCGAAGACGGACTCCAGCTCCTGGTTCAGCGCGGTCAGGTTGCCCGCGGCGAAGTTCGGGTTGTCGGTCAGGTCGTCCTTCAGGTCGAGCATGACCACGATCGGCGCGGCGGCCGGGTGCGCCGCCGACCACGTGTTCACCGTCGCCAGCCAGTCGCGCAAGTTGTTCGACGCCGGGTTGCCGCCGCTGTGGTCCACGAGGTTGCCGGGCGAGTCGTGCCCGACGCCGTAGTCGTGCGAGGTGGCGTAGCCGTTGTCGTGGATGTCGAGCTCGATGAACCGGACGCCGTGGTCGAGCTGGTAGGCCACCGAGTTCTTGGCGCCGTCGACGTTGCCCGAGTAGCTGTTGTGCGTGGCCCGGAAGACCGAGCCGGTGAACGGCGGGCTCGCGGCCTCCGCCGTCCCGGCGGTCAGGAGCGCGGAAGCCGTCAGAACGGAGACGGCCAGGGCGGGCAGACGAGTCATCCTCGGGTCCTCACGTCGGGAACGGGGCGCCGTCCCATCCTGGTGGGCCGCCGGGGGCGCTGTCTCGAACTCCGGGTGGAACGTCGTGGAACGGAATGGAACGCCCAGGAGGTGACAGCAGGTTCTCGAGGGAGGAATACGTCATGACGCAGGCAGGTGGACCCCAGTACCCGGAGCCGACCGGGCCGGTGCCGCCGCAGGCCGGGATGCCCGTCCCGCCCGCGGCCACACCGAAGAAGCCGAAGAACCCGAAGAACCCGAAGCGGCGGCAGAAGATCGTGCTGACCGTGTTCCTGGTCGTGGTCGCCGCGATCCTCGCCCTGGTCTGGGTGGCCACCCGCTCCAACGGCGAGAACGCGCAGGTCGGCGACTGCGTCACCGAAAGCGGCGAGAACTACGTGAAGATCGTCGACTGCGGTGACAGCGGCGCGACGCTGAAGGTCGTCGCGCGCGTCGAGGACAAGACGCAGACCGAGGCGCAGGTCAGCGCGTGCAACGCCTACCCCGACGCCGACCAGGTGTTCTGGGAGGGCAAGGAGGGCGAGACCGGGGTCGTGCTGTGCCTGGCGAAGACCGGTAAGTAGCCCGATGGCGGCCGGGAAGTTCTCGTTCACCGGCTCCGGCGAGCTGCGGGTCCGCAGCTGGGGGCGCACGCTCGCCGCCGCGGGCGACGTGATCGCGATCGGTGACCGGGTCTTCCGGCTGGGCGAGGTGGACCGGGTCGCCTACCACGCGGCGGCCCGGCTGCACCGGGCGAGCTACTCGCTCGGCCTGGCCCGCGGCCCGGTGCGGTGCCGGTTCGGGTTCGACGCGTCGTCCGGTGAACTGGGTGAACTGGAGGATGCCCGCGAGACCTGGCGTCGGCTGGTCGAGCTGGTGGAGTCGGCGGCCTGCCCGCGGATCGCGCTGAGGATGGCCGAGGCGATCACCGCCGGCGACACGGCCCGCTTCGGGGGCGGCGGGCACCCGGGGATCGACGCCGACGCCGAGGGACTGCGCGGCCGGCACTGGTTCGCCGCGAAGGTGCCGTGGGGGCGGGTGCTCGGCAGCGACCTGCGGGCGGGGCAGGTGCGCGTGTGGACGGGCGGGCGGGAGCCCGGGCTGGTGGCGGGGATGGCGGGGTGGAACGCCGTCGTCCTGCCACGGGTCGTCGGGATCATGGTGTGCCGGGAAAAAGAATCACCGGGAAACCATTGATCACGGCGTCGGCGGAATGCTTGGGAAATGCTCACGGAATAGTGAATCGTGTGTCCGTTGTGTCGGGTTTGCCGGGCCGCTCGGCGATTTTTGCGAAATTGTCGTGCGAATCCGGTACTTGGCGGTCTCCGGCGTCGTCATTATCCGGAGAAGAGGTGTGCGCGGACGCCGGAATGCCGCGCGAGGGGTTGGGGAGGCAGCAGGCGTGGGGTACGACTGGCCGCTGGTCGGCCGAGAACGGGAGCTGGGCGTCGCCCGCCGGGCGCTGGCCGACGCCGAGGTGTGCGGGCTGCTGCTGACCGGGCGGGCCGGGGCCGGGAAGACCCGCCTGGCCAAGGCTTTGCTGGCCGAGCTCGAAGCCGGGGGCGCCCGCACGCACTGGGTGCGCGCGATGTCGTCCGCCTCGACGATCCCGTTCGGGGCGTTCGCCCACCTGCTGCCCGGCAGCGCGCACGGCACCGCCGACCGGGCGCACCGGCTCAACCAGGTCGCCGCGCACCTCACCAGTGGCGCGGAGGGCAGGCGGCTGGTGCTCTGCGTCGACGACGCGCACCTGCTCGACGATTTGTCGGCGACCCTGGTCCACCAATTGGCGGCGACGGCGGCCGCGTTCGTGATCGTGCTCGCGCCGCACGGGGTGAGCGTGCCCGATCCGGTGTTCGCGATGTGGAAGGACCGCGTCGCCGAACGGCTCGACATCGGCGAGCTCACCCGCGACGAAACCCGGGAACTGATCACCGCGGCACTGGGCGGGCGGCTCGACGACGGCGCGGAACACCGGCTGTGGCACCTGACCCTCGGCAACCCGCTGTTCCTGCGCGAGCTCGTGCAGGGCGGCCTCGACAGCGGGTCGCTCTCGGCCGAGGACGGCGTGTGGCGCTGGAGCGGCGCGCTGCGGGCCACCCCGCGGCTGGTCGAGCTGATCGAGATCCGCACCGACCGGGTCGACGCCGACGAGCGGCGGCTGCTGGAGCTGCTGGCCTTCGGCGAGTCCCTGGGCAGCGAACCGCTGCTCCGGCTGGGTGCCGGGCGGGTGCTCGCGTCGATGGAGCAGGCCGGGCTGGTCGTGTCCGAACGCACCGGGCGGCGTCTCGACGTCCGGCTCGCGCACCCGCTCTACGCCGAGGTGATCCGGCGGCGGACGTCGCCGCTGCGCCAGCGCGACACCTACCGGATCCTCGCGCAGACCCTGGACATGACCGGCGCGCGCCGCGCCGAGGACAAGCCGCGGCTGGTCCGGTGGCGGCTCGCGGCCGGGCTGCCGACCGACCCGCAGCTGGTGCGCGCGGCGGCGGAGACGTTGCTGCGCAAGGACTTCCCGCAGGCCGAGCAGCTGGCGGCGGAGGCCGTCCGGCTCGGTGGCGGCTTCGCCGCGAAGTTCCTGCTCGCCCAGGTCCGGATCGCCGGCGGGCGGCACGCCGACGCCGACGCGCTGCTCGCGGAGCTGGCGGGCGAGACGGTCTCGGACGTGCAGCACGCCCGCGTCGCCGCCACCCGGGCCCGGAACCTGGCCCTCGGCTTGGGCCGCTTCGAGCGGGCGGAAGCCGTGCTGGACACGGCGGAGACGGCCGTGTCCTCCGGCACGGACGAGCTGGCGACCGCCCGGGCGGCGATGCGCGCGGCCGCGGGCGCGACCCGGTCGGCGCTCGACCTGCTCGGCCCGGTGCTGGACCGCAACCGCCGCGGTGACCCGCTCCGGCTCGCGGCGCTGGTGGTCGCGGCCGGGGCGTTGGCGGAGAGCGGGAGGGTGGAGGCGTGCCTCGGCGTCGTCGAAGAGGGCCTGGCGATCGCGTCGCGGATCTCGGACGCCGACGTGCCCGGGGCGCAGGCCCGGCTGGACCACGCACGGATCGTCGCGCTCTGCGGGGCGGGCCGCGTCGAAGAGGCCGAGGACCTGGCCGGGGACGGCTACCGCGACGCGATCCGCGACCGCTGGGGCCCGGCGCTCGCGGGCGCGGCGGCGTCACTGGGCACGGTCGCGCTCGCCTACGGCAACCTCCGCGGCGCGATCCGCTGGCTGCGCGAGGCCCTCGCCGCGGAGGCCCACGACCAGCCGCACGCGTTCCGCCCCGCCGTCGTCGCGGCACTGGCCCGCGCGACGGCGATGACCGGCCAGGCTGCGGACGCGCCTTCGGTCCCCGGCCCGCTCGGCACGTGGACCCAGGCGTGGGTCGCCGCTGCCCGGGGCGAGCTGACGCGAGCGGCCGAACTAGCGGCTTCGGCGGCCGCCTCGGCCGCCGCGGAAGGCAGGCTGGCGATCGCGGCGGAGATGGCCCACGACGTCGTCCGCTTCGGCGGCGAAGCACCTTCGGTGGATCTGGAGGGGCGGCTGCCGTCGTTGTACGCGGAGCATGCGCGTGCCTCGGACCCGGCGGCCTTGGACGACGTCGCGACGGCTTTCGCCGACGTCGGAGCCCGGTTGCTGGCCGCGGAAGCCGCGGCTTCCGCGGGACGCGCCTACCGGGCCGAAGGGAAGCTCGGCAGCGCGGCGACGTCGGCCCAGCGGGCCCGGACGTGGCTGGAGTCCTGTGAGGACGCAGCGACGCCGGCACTGGCGTTGCTGGAGACGCCGCTGGACCTGACGGTCCGCGAGCTGGAGATCGCGCGCTTGGTGGCGACGGGCCTGACGAGCCGCGCGGTCGCGGACCGGCTCGTGGTGTCGGTGCGGACGGTCGACAACGTGCTGCACGGCGTCTACGCGAAATTGGGTATCTCCGGGCGCCGTGAACTGGCATCGGTGGTGGGCCGGCCGGAGGTGGGGAGTAGCCCCGCCGACGCCCCGTAGGTAGTCCGCAGGGATCGCGGTGGTGAAGCCGAGTAGGCCGCTACTCATGACCCGCGGCCGGTTCGCCCCAAGACTGGATGACAACGGAGGGGCGAGGGCTTCACCGATCCGAATGTCAGGAGTGCACAAGATGACAACTTCGTCGGGCGACGTTTTCCAGAACGAGCAGGGCGCGGGCGGCGGCAACCAGTTCAACGAACAGGCTTCCGCGGGTGGCTCGGGAAACATTTTCCAGAACGAGCAGGGTTCCGGTGGTTCCGGTGGGGACCAGTTCAACGAGCAGGCTTCGACTGGTGGTCGTGGGGACATCTTCCAGAACGAGCAGGGCTCGGGTGGGCACGGTGGGGACCAGTTCAACGAGCAGGCTTCGGCGGGTGGTCGTGGGGACATCTTCCAGAACGAGCAGGGCTCGGGTGGGCACGGGGGCGGCCAGTTCAACGAGCAGGCTTCGACCGGTGGTCGTGGGGACATCTTCCAGAACGAGCAGGGCTCGGGTGGGCACGGGGGCGACCAGTTCAACGAGCAGGCTTCCACCGGTGGCCGCGGCGACATCTTCCAGAACGAGCAAGGTTCCGGGCGCGGCGGCAACCAGTTCAACGAGCAGGCTTCGGCCGGCCACCACGGTGACGTGTTCCAGAACGAGCAGGGCGCGGGCGGCCACGGCGGCGACCAGTTCAACGAGCAGGCCTCCACCGGCGGCGGCATCGGCGGCGCGATCTTCCAGAACGAGCAGGGTTCCGGTGGCCACGGTGGGAACCAGTTCAACGAGCAGGCCTCGACCGGCGGTCGTGGCGACATCTTCCAGAACGAGCAGGGCTCGGGTGGCCACGGGGGCAACCAGTTCAACGAGCAGGCTTCCAACGGTGGTCGCGGCGGCGACGTGTTCCAGAACGAGCAGGGCTCGGGTGGCCACGGTGGGAATCAGTTCAACGAGCAGGCTTCGACCGGCGGCTCGGGCAGCATCTTCCAGAACCAGCAGGGTTCAGGCCACGGTGACAACCAGTTCAACGAGCAGGCGTCCACGGGCGGTCACGGGAGCATCTTCCAGAACGAGCAAGGCCACGGCGGTGGCAACCAGTTCAACGAGCAGGCTTCGACCGGCGGTCACGGGAGCATCTTCCAGAACGAGCAGGGCTCGGGCGGCCACGGCGGTGGCAACCAGTTCAACGAGCAGGCCTCGACCGGCGGTCACGGCAACATCTTCCAGAACGAGCAGGGCTCGGGCGGCCACGGCGGTGGCAACCAGTTCAACGAGCAGGCCTCCACGGGCGGCCACGGCAACATCTTCCAGAACGAGCAAGGCGCGAGCCACGGTGGCAACCAGTTCAACGAGCAGGCCGAGCACCACGGCCACGAACACGAGCACCACCACGACGCCGACCACGGGCACCACGTCGAGCACCACCACGACGTCGACCACCACATCTGAGCCGGCTTGAGGGAAAGGGAGCGGTCATGCAGGAGCCGAGCGGCGGGGGGCGCATCGCCCTCGACACACTCGACCTTGCCGTCAAGGGTGCCAAGGCCTACGGACGGGAAGACCTCGTCCAGCGCCTCACCGACGCGCGGCGCCTGCTGTCCGAGCCCGACATCACCGTCTACGTCGTCGGGGAGTTCAAGCAGGGCAAGAGTTCTCTCATCAACGCCCTGCTCACCGCCAAGATCTGCCCGGTCGACGACGACATCGCGACCGCGGTGCCGACGGTCGTCCGGTTCGCGCCGGAGTCCGGGGCTCTGGCGACCTACGAGCCGGCCGATCCGTCGTCGCCGCCGTGGACCGAGCGGATCTCCCTCGACGACCTGCCGACCCACGTGAGTGAAGCCGGGAACCCGGGCAACGTCCGCAAGCTCAAGTCCGTCACCGCGTCGATCAGCCGCCAGCTGCTCTCCGGCGGGCTGGTGCTGGTCGACACGCCCGGCGTCGGCGGCCTCGGCTCGCTGCACAACGCCGTCACCGTCAGCTCGCTGCCGCGGGCGCACGCCGTCCTGTTCCTCTCGGACGCCTCGCAGGAGCTGACCGCCGCCGAGCTGCGGTTCCTTCGCACGGTCAAGGAACTCTGCCCGTCGGTGTTCTTCGTCCTCACCAAAACCGACCTCTACCCGCACTGGCGCCGGATCCTCGAGCTCAACACCGGCCACCTCGACGCCGGCGGCATCACCATCGACACCATCGCGGTGTCCTCCGAACTGCGCACCGTCGCGGCCCGCTCGGCCGACCAGGAGATGAACGTCGAGTCCGGCTTCCCGCAGCTGGTGAAGCACCTGCAGGGGGTTGTCGGGGACGCCGAACGCTCCGCGCTCAACGCCGTCGGCCTGCACGTCGGGTCGGCCGTAGGCCAGCTGCACGCCGCGCTGCGGTCGCGCCGCACGTCGCTGGCGCACCCCGAGCAGTCCGCCGCGCTCATCGCGGAGCTGACCCGGGTGAACGACCGGGTCGACGCGCTGCGCAGCCAGTCTTCCCGGTGGCAGCAAATCCTTTTTGACGGCTTCGCCGACATCTCGTCCGATGTGGACTACGACCTGCGCGCTCGTTCACGCGGTGTCCTGCACGAGGCCGAAGAAGCCATCGAAGAGGGCGACCCGGCCAAGAACTGGCCCGAGTTCGAGAAGTGGCTGCGGCAGCGGCTGGCGAACGAGACGATGGAGAACTACGCGACGTTCGTCAAGCAGGCCCGCGGCCTGGCCGGCCGGGTCGCCGAGCACTTCGAGCTCGCCGAGTCGCAGGCCGTGCTGCCACGCGAGGTCCAGGCGCCGGTGACCGTCGTCGAGGAGATCGACATCGACTCGTCGTTCACCGGCGTCAAGACCCGCGGCACCACCGGGATGGCCGCGTTCCAGAAGGCCTACAGCGGGTTCCTGATGTTCTCCATGCTCACGAAGATGGCCGCACTGGCCATCCCGACGCCGTTCGGCATCGCGGCCGGCCTGCTCATGGGCCGCTCCGGATTCCTCGACGAGCGCAAGCGGCAGCTGGAGAAACGCCGCAGCCTGGCCAAGACCGCGGTCCGCCGGTTCGTCGACGAGTTCAACCTCCAGGTGGGCAAGGACTCCCGCGACGCGATGCGCACCGTCCAAAGAGAACTCCGCGACGCCTACAGCGCGCGCGTCGAAGAACTGCAGCGCTCCCTGACCGAGGCGCTGGCCGCGGCGAAGAAGGCCGTGGTCGAAGACGAGTCGGAGACGGGCGAGCTGAAACGGCTGGAGGCCGACATCGAAGCCCTCGAGGTGCTGGGCCGCCGAGCCGACGAACTCACCTTGCGCAGCACGCCCAAGCCGGTCCCGGCGGTGACCCGATGACTCCCTTGTACATCCAGGTCCGCGGGCTGGTCGCCCGCGCCTGCGCCGGGTACGCCGGCACCCCCGCCGAGCCGATGCTCCGGCAGATCGCCGGCCGCCTGGCCGAACCCCTGCGGGTCGCCATCGCGGGCCGCGTCAAGGCCGGGAAGTCCACTTTGCTCAACGCGCTGGTCGGCCAGGAGCTGGCCGCCACGGACGCGGGGGAGTGCACCCGGGTCGTCACCTGGTACCGCAACGGCCCGACCTACCGGATCATGCTGCACCCCGTCCGCGGGATGCCTCGCCAGCTGCCGTTCGGCCGGCTCAGCGGCACCCTCGGGCTCGAGCTCGGCATGGCGCCGGACGACGTCGACCGCCTGGTCGTCGACTGGCCGTCCCCCGCGCTGCGGGTGATGACGCTGATCGACACCCCCGGGCTGGGTTCGGCGCGGGCGTCGGTCTCCGAACGCACCGAGGTCGCGCTGGTGCCGGACCGCGACGGGGTCGGCACCGCGGACGCCGTGGTCTACCTGATGCGGCACGTGCACGGCGACGACGTCCGGTTCCTGGAGGCCTTCCACGACGACCCCGCCGAACGGCGCCCGGTCAACACGATCGGCGTGCTGTCGCGGGCCGACGAGGTCGGGCACGCCCGCACGGACGCGCTCGACTCCGCGGCGAAGGTCGCCGAGCGCTACGCCCGCGACCCGCGGGTCCGCGGGCTCTGCCAGACCGTGGTCCCGGTGGCCGGCCTGCTGGCCAGTTCCGCCGCCTCGCTGAAGGAGGCCGAGTACCGCGCGTTCGGGCAACTGGCCGCCGCCCCCGAGGCGGAGCTGGCGCGGCTGCTGACGTCGGCGGACCGGTTCGCCCGCGCGGAGTCCGAAGTGGACGTCCCGGCGGCGCAGCGCGCGGACCTGCTGAACCGGTACGGCCTGTTCGGCGTCCGGCTGGCCGTCGAGCTGACCGGCGGCGGCCTGGTGACGGGCGCACGAGCGCTGTCGGGGGAGTTGCTGGCCCGCAGCGGCCTGCACCGCCTCCGGTCGCTGCTGACCACCCAGTTCGCCGCGCGCGCCGACGTCCTCAAGGCGCGCTCGGCCCTGCAGGCGGTCGAGCTGGTGCTGCGGGCCTACCCGGACCGCACCGGCGGGCTGCTGCACGAATGGGAGCGCATCGTCGCCGGCGCGCACGAGTTCGCCGAGATCCAGCTGATCGACTCGATCCGGCTCGGGGTCGTGCTGTTCACCACGGACGAGGCCCGGGACGCGGAACGGCTGCTCGGTGCGACCGGGGTGGACGTGGCGAGCCGGCTGGGCCTGCCGCCCGGCGCGGGCCGCGCGGCGATCCGGCAGGTGCTCGGCACGCAGCTGCTGAGGTGGCAGCGGCGCGCCGAGCACCCGGCCTCGCCCCGCGACGTCCGTGACGCCGCCCGCGTCCTCGTCCGCACCTGTGAAGGAATCCTGCTCAGCGAAGCACGGGCGGAGGTCCTGTCGTGAGCGACCACGTGGAGGGGAAGATCAAGAAGGCGGTCACGGCCGTCGCCGGCGCCACCGTCTCCGAGGTGCTGGGCAACGCGCTCACGCCGGGGTCGCCGGGCGCGCCGCCGCCCCAGCCGGAACCGGCCGCGGCCGAGACGGCGCAAGAGGCACCGTCCGGCCACGAGTACGTGCCGCACGTGGAGACGACCACCGTCACCCGCGGCGAGGACGGTTCCGTCGAAGCGCAGACCGGCACGACCTGGCACCCGGAGACCACCGACGGCACGCCGCTGGCGGACCTGCCGACCGTCGAGGAGTTCGAGCAGATCGACGTCCACGAGGACGCGTTCGGCAACTTCGTCATCGACGCGACGGAACGCTTCGTCGTGCACAACCACGGCCGCGACGAGGTCTACGTCGACCACCAGCACATCGTCGTGCCCGGCGACGGCACCCCCGGCGACACGGACATCGACATCTTCCAGGACGCCGACGTCGTGGTGCACGAGAACCCGGACGGCACGATCAGCGTCGAGCACGAGGGTTCGCTGAGCTACACGCTGACCCCCGACGCGCCGGGGCACGGCGACATCGAGGTGTTCCAGGAGGAGACGGTCGTGCTCGACGAGGCCGACACCGGCCCGCCGGGGATCGAGGTCGGCATCACCGCCGACGAGAAGGCGACCGCCGAGGACCCGTTCGGCGAGCCGGCCGGGCCGACGATCCACCAGACCGAGACGGTCGGCGACCGCGCCCGCGGGACGTCCGTGACGACGTCGGTCACCGCGCCGGCGCCGTCGGTGCCCGGTCCGCCGTCGGCGCCGGTCGTCACGTTCAGTCGTCAGCCGTCCACAGTGGACGCCCCGGTCGCGGCCCCGGTCGCGGTCGAGACGTCGACGCTGGCGACGTCGTCCGCGCTCGCCGACCACCCGGCGTCGAAGCCGCTGAGCTTCGCGAACGAGCCCGAGCGGGCGCACCACGACGCCGGGGAAGTGACGGGCTCGCGGCCCGAACCCCGGGAAGAGCACCCGTTCGAGCCGCCGAAGGACCACCACCACGAGCCGGAGCCGGCGGACACCACCGACGAGCCGCCGGAGCCGGAGCACGACCGGCACGACCCGCGGCCGCCGGAGCCACCCGGCCCGCCGGAGCACGAGGAACCGCCCGAGGAACCGCAGCCGGTTCCGGACGCGGACGAGCACCACCACTTCGATCACCATGCGCACGCGGACGGCGGAGGCTGACAACAATGGGCTACGGACTGGGCATCGACCTCGGCACGACCTTCACGGCCGCCGCCGTCGACAGTGCCGGCCACGTCGAGATGGTGTCGCTCGGCGACCGCACGGCGGCCATCCCGTCGGTGGTGCTGCTGCGGGCGGACGGCAGCGTGCTGGTCGGGGACGCGGCGAACCGGCGGGCAGCCGTCGAGCCGGACCGGGTGGCGCGGGAGTTCAAGCGGCGGCTCGGCGACCCGACGCCGGTGCTGCTCGGCGGTGCGCCGCACTCGGTGGCGTCGCTGATGGCGCAGCTGCTCGGCCACGTCGTGCGGACGGTCGCCGGGCAGCAGGGCGGCCGGCCCGACCGGATCACGCTGACGCACCCGGCGAACTGGGGCCCGTACAAGCGGGAGCTGTTCGAGCAGGTGCCGAGGCTGACCGGGATCGACCGCGTCGGCCTGATCACCGAACCCGAGGCGGCGGCCGCGCACTACGCGGCGCAGGAACGGCTGGAAGACGGCGCGGTCGTGGCGGTGTACGACCTCGGCGGCGGCACGTTCGACGCGACCGTGCTGCGCAAGCGCGGCGGCGGCTTCGAAATCCTCGGTACCCCCGAGGGCATCGAAGGCCTCGGCGGTGTGGATTTCGACGAGGCCGTGTTCGGCCACGTCGACCGCGCGCTCGACGGGAAGCTGTCGCAGATCGACCCGGACGACCCCGGCGCGGTGGCCGCGGTGGTGCGGCTGCGCCAGGAATGCGTGCTGGCCAAGGAAGCCCTGTCCGCCGACACCGAGACGGTAGTGCCGGTGCTGCTCCCGTCGGTGCAGACCGAGGTGCGGCTCACGCGCGGCGAGTTCGAGGAGATGATCCGGCCGTCGATCACCGCGACGATCGGCTCGCTGCACCGGGCGCTGCGTTCGGCGAACCTCCAGCCCGCCGACCTCGGCGCGGTGCTGCTGGTCGGCGGCTCGTCGCGGATTCCCCTGGTGTCGCAGCTGGTTTCGGCCGAGCTCGGCCGCCCGACCGCGGTCGACATCCACCCGAAGTACGGCGTCGCGCTCGGCGCCGCCGCGCTGGCCTCCGGCCGGTCCGGGCTGGTGCAGGCGACGCAGGCCCAGCTCCCGGTGCCGGCACCGCCGCACCCGCGCACGCCGCCGACGGGGGTCCCGGTGCGTCCCGACGCCCGGCGGGCACCGGCACCGCGGGAAGAGACCCGCGCGATGGCCACCCCCGGCGTGGGCACGCCCCCGCCGCCGCTCGGCCGCGGCAAGTCCGAGGGCGCGAGCCCGGGCCGCCGCGCCTCACGCCGCGGGGTCGTGATCGGCCTGTGCGCGGTCGCGGTGGTGGCGATCGGCGGCGTCGCCGTGGCGGTGAGCAGTTCCGGCGGCGGCACCCCGTCCGGCGGCGACCCCACCCCGGCGGTCTCGACGAGCGAGACGCCGACGCCGGCCGACATCCCGTCGCCGTCGGAAACGCCCGAGACGACCCACGCGACGGTCGCCGCGCCGCACACCAACCCGCCGGTCACGACGCACCGCAAGACCCCGCCGAAGACGACGACCCCGACCCACACGACCACCCCGACGACGACCACCAGCTGGACGAGCACGACCAGCGCGAAGCCCACGCCCTGAGCGCCGGGAGGTACGGGCGCGGGCCGAGTGCCGTCGGGGGTGCTCGGCCCGCGCCGGTAGCCTCGCGGGCATGGCTGCAGAGCACGTGATCGTGACGTCCACGACCGACTCCGAAGCGGCGGCGCGTGAGCTCGCCGCGCAGGCCGTCGAGGCGCGGCTGGGTGCGTGCGCGCAGGTGGTCGGCCCGGTGACCAGCGTCTACCGCTGGGAAGGCGAGGTGCAGACCGACCAGGAGTGGCGCGTCGAGATCAAGACGACGGCCGACCGGGTCGCCGCGCTGGCCGAGCGGATCGGGCAGCTGCACAGCTACGACCTGCCCGAGGTGATCGCCACGCCGATCGAAGGCGGCAGCGCGGAGTACCTGGCCTGGCTGACCGCGGAAACCCGCTTTCCTGACTAAGGTCAGGGAATGGAGCACGAAGAACTCAGGCGGCGGTTCGCGACGCTGACCACCGCCCACCTCGCGGACGCCTGCGTCCGCGCCGGGCTTCCCGTCCGCTGCGCGCCCTCGGGGACCCGCGCGGTGGTGCCGGGCGGCCGCCTGCTCGGCCCGGCGATCCCGGCCCGGCACGTCGGCAGCGTCGACGTCTTCCTCGAAGCGTTCGAACACGCCGTCTCCGGCGGCGTCCTGGTCGTCGACAACGGCGGACGGCTCGACGAGAGCTGCGTCGGGGACCTCGTGGTGCTCGAAGCGCGCGCGGCCGGCCTGTCCGGGGTGGTGATCTGGGGCCTGCACCGCGACACCGCCGACATCCGCGAGATCGGCCTGCCCGTGTTCAGCCTCGGCTCGCTCCCGACCGGGCCGCTGAGCGTCGGCCCCCGCGTGGACGGCGGGCTGGCCGAGGCGATCGTCGGGACGTGGCGGATCGGGCCCGCGGACCTGGTGCTGGGCGACGACGACGGCGTCCTGTTCGTCCCGGCGGCCCGCGCGGGGGAGCTGTTCACCCTCGCCGAGGGGATCCGGGACACCGAACGCCGTCAGGCCGACCGGATCCGGACCGGCGAGTCGCTGCGGGAGCAGGTCAGGTTCGCCGACTTCCTCGTCGCGCGTGAAGCGGACCCGGCCCGCACCTTCCGCGCGCACCTCCGTTCCGTCGGCGGCGCGATCGAGGAGTGACTCACCGGGCGGAGGAGAGGCTTTCCGCCGGCAGCAGGGCGAACAGGCGGCGGACCGCGCGCGAGTCCCCGGTGTCGATCGTGAGCCGGGCGCCCGCGGTGTCGGCGAGCAGCTGCGCCCGCAGCAGCGAGTTCAGCCCGGCGACCGAGAAGAACGTGACGGCGCCGAGGTCGATGACCACTTCGCCGGCCTCGGGCCCGACCTGGGACTGCAGGACCTCGTCGAGCTTCCGCGCGGTGGCGAGGTCGATCTCGCCGTCCACCCGCACGAGCACGGTGCCGGGCCGGGGGCGGAGAACGTGGATCGTGCAGCGGCCATGGGCGTCCACCCAGGCGGTGGTGAGCTCGTGGCCGGCCGATCGCGGCTCGGGAACCATCGCGGCACACCTTTCCTCGAGGCTGGGGACGAGCCGGACGAGGAGCGGAGACCGGTGCACAGCCTGCCTTCCCGGGCGCGGACGTCCGGCAGCGGCTGACGGCTCAACCGTGAATCATCAGCCTACTCCATCGACACTTGGTGAACCACCGCCGACGAATTCGGTGGACAGCACCACTCGCACCCGCTGTGATCGTCCCGCTGCCGGATCCGGCAGCTGCCTGCCGGAACGGGTGATGTGCACGGTGGTCTCTGGTGACCTGTCTTCGGACGAAGCGACGATCACGGTGGACGTCGTCCGCCGCCTCGTCGAGACGCAGTTCCCGCGGTGGGCGGGACTTCCGGTGGAGCCGGCGCCGACGCAGGGCGTCGACAACGCGACCTACCGCCTGGGGCCGGACATGTCGGTGCGGCTGCCGCGGTTCGCCCGGTGGACCGGGCAGGTGACGCGCGAGCAGGAGTGGCTGCCGAAACTGGCGCCGCAATTGCCGCTCCCGGTCCCGCTGCCGCTGGCCGAGGGACGGCCCGGCGCGGGCTACCCGTTCCCGTGGTCGGTGCTGCGCTGGCTGCCCGGCGGCCCGGTCGACCCGGACCGCGACGACGGCCTGGTGGACGGCCTCGCGGAGTTCTTCGCGGCACTGCGCCGGGTGGACGCCACCGGCGGCCCGCCACCACAGTGGAGCAACGGCTTCCGCGGCGTCGCGATGACCGACGAACGCGACTCGGCGATCGCGCCGGCCCGGCTGGCGCCGCGCATCGAGGCCCTGGCCGGTCTCGTGGACCTCGACGCGGTGGCCGCGGTCTGGGAGACGGCCCGTGCCGCGCCGCCGTGGGAGGGCCCGCCGGTCTGGATCCACGGCGACCCGGCCCCGGCGAACCTGTTGTCCCGCAACGGCCGCTTCAGCGCGGTGATCGACTTCGGCACGCTGGCGGTGGGCGACCCGGCGTGCGACCTGATCGCCGCGTGGTCGGTGCTGTCCGCCGACGGGCGCGAGCAGTTCCGCAAGGCCCTCGACATCGACGACGCGACCTGGGCCCGCGGCCGCGGCTGGGGGCTGACGGCGGTGCTGCCGTCGCGCGCGGAGCTGTCCGATCCGGACCCGGCGCGGGTGGCCGCGGCGCGGCGGAGGTTGGACGAGCTGATCGCGGACCACGCGTCGGTGGGGTGAGCTGGTGTCGCGGCGGAGTTGACTGATGTGGACCCGGTGCGGGTGGCCGTGGTGCGGTGGCGGTTGGACGAGTTGATGGCGGACCACATGGCGGCGGTGCGGTGAGCTGCCGTCGCGGCGGAGCTGTCCGATCCGGACCCGGCGCGGGTGGCCGCGGCGCGGCGGCGGCTCGACGAGTTGATCGCGGATCACGTGGCGGCGGTGGGGTGAGCTGGTGTCGCGGCGGAGTTGACTGATGTGGACCTGGTGTGGGTGGCCGCGGCGCGGCGGCGGTTGGATGAGCTGATCGCGGATCACGCGTCGGCAGTGCGGTGCGCTGGTGTGCCGCACCGCCGAGGTCGCGGCTGCTGTCGTGGGCGGAGCTGTCCGATCCGGATCCGGCGCGGCTGAGGTTGGATGAGCTGGTGGTGGACCACTCGTCGGCGGTGGGGTGAGGTGGCGTGCCGCGTGTCCAGGTCGGCGGCTGTCGCCGACGGGGCTGACCGACCCGGTGCGGGTGGCTGCAGCGCGGCCGGATCACGTGTCGGCAAAGCGGTGAGCTGCCTTCGCAGCCAGAGCTGACCATCCCGACCCGGCGCGAGTGGCCGCTCGCGGTCGCGGCCCGGACCCCGGGCGCACCGGTGGCACACCACGCACCGGCCGTCCCGATGAGACGATGGACCCCATGCCGACCACCGTCGTCAACCTGAAGGGGCACCGGGACGACCCGGACTACGCCGACGTCGTCTACGTCGGGCGGGCCATGCACCGCGGCGGCTGGCACCTCGCGGGCTCGCAGCTCGCCAGCCCGTTCCGGCCCGGCCGCGACGGGACCCGCGCCGACGTCGTCGCGCGGTATCGCGAGCACCTGCTCTCCCGGCCCGACCTGCTCGCCCTCCTGCCCGCGCTGCGCGGGAAGCGGCTCGGGTGCTGGTGCGTCCCGGAGCTGTGCCACGCGCAGGTCATCGCCGAATTCGCAGATCACGGGCCGTAACGAATCGCACCCCCTGGGCGAGTAATCTGACACGAGGGGGTGGTCGACGGGTGGCCGGGCAACAACGCGGCGGGTTCGATCAAGCGGAACTTCCGGAGGCTCACCGGATCCGGTGGTGGCTCGCGGCGGTGACGGCGGGTGTCGTCGCGGCCGGTTTCGCCATCGTGCCGTACCTCCCGTTCTTCCAGGACCTCACCTTCATCCGCGACCCGAAGGTCGCGAGCATCATCACCTGGACGGTCCTGCAGACGTCCGTGGTGGTCATCTCGGCCGTCCTCACGCTGTACTTCATCGGCAAGGCCCGGCTCGAAGCCGCCGCCTACCGGGCCAACCAGATCGACATCCGGCTCTTCGCCGACGAGCGGCCCGCGAAGAGCCACGACCGCGAGATCGACTCCGCCGTCGAGCTGACCGCCGCCTTCAAGCGGATCCTCAACGACTCGCGGCTCTACACCCCGACCTCCGTGCCGGGTGTCGGCGGCTCCTACGACTTCATCCAGATCGTCGAGCACGCCGGCGAGTCCGCGGACGGCTGGTGGAAGGCCGCGACCAAGCTGATCCGGCTCGCGCAGCCGCCCGCCGCGTTCACCGTGACCGGCACCGTCCGGCCCGGCAACACCACCGGCCGCTACCAGCTGATCCTGGAGCTCGTGCGCTGCCCGCGGTTCGCCGCCAGCCCGCTGGTGATCGAGGACGAGAACTGGCCGCGGGTGCTGCACCGCGCGGCCAACGCCGTCGCCGCGCTCGTCATCCCGCGCAGCGCCTACGTCCGCTCGAACATCCACTGGGCCGCCTGGCGCGACGCGAAGATCCCGTACGAGCTGTTCGACGCCTACCAGCGCGCCAACCACTTCATCACCTACCGCCGCTACGACGAGGCCCTCGCCGAGTACTACCGGGCGCTGAGCCACGACCCGTCGAACGTCTACATCAGACTCGAGATCGCCGCCCTGCAGGAACAGCTCGACCTGCACCTGGACGCGCTCGCCACCTACGACGACGTGATCACGTTGTGCAGCAGGGGAAAGCCGAAGCTGGCCCGGTGGTGGATCGGCGAGGACTTCGCCCGCCAGCCGCGCCACGCGGGCCGCGGCCGTGACGTCGCGCTGCTGATCGCCCGCTACCGGCACGCCCTGGTCCTCGGCCACGGCGACTCGGTGGCCGGCTCGTGGTGGGTCCGCCGGACCACCGCGGGGGTGCCCGGCGACGCCCGGGCGCTGCGCCGCGCCGAGCTGCGGGCGGCGCTGGAGCTGCGGTTCCGCCGCTACGTCGAGCTCGACGTCCGCACCCGGCCGTACGCGATCCCGAAGGAGAAGCGCCTCGAACTGCACCGGCGCGTGCTGCGCGTGCCGGTGCCGGAACTGGTCGTCCAGGACGCGACGCCGGAGCAGCTCACCGAGTACAACCAGCGCGCCGCCGAGATGCGGTCGTACTTCTGCGCGCTCTCGCAGTACGAGATCGAACGGCTCGTCGAGGACTACCGGAAGTTCGGGCGGCGCTGGCGCCGCAGCTGGGACCAGCTGACCAACCGTGCGCTCGACCTTTCGCTGGTCTGGGCGGTGCTGCGGCGGGCGATGGCGGACGTCGAGCCGATGTCCGGCGCCGTCCCCGAACCCCGCCCGGCCTACCCCGGCAGCCGCGTGAAGCTGGCCGACGTCTGCCCCGACCGGCGCTGGCCGCCGGACCCGCAGGCGCTCGACGACACCGTCGAAGCCGCCGGGCCGCGCAAGTCGTGGGAGGAGTGCTACAACGCGGCGAGCGTGTACGCCGTCGCGATGCTCGAAGTGGGCCCGCGCGGCGAACGCGACCTGCGTGACCGCGCTCGGAACCCCCGCCTGAACGGGGACACCCGCGACGAGGTGGCCCGCCGCGCCGTCCGCGAGCTCTACCACGCCGCGACGATCAGCCACAGTGGACGGCTGCCCGAGCGCCGGTCGTGGGTGATGGGGGAGGACCCGGACCTCGCCGCGCTGCGCGGGCACGAGCTGTTCCGCGTCTTCGAGATGGTGACGTTCTCCCCGGACCGCGCCGCGCCGCTGCGCCCGCAGCGCGCGCACGTCTGGGAGCAGGTCAGCTACGTCCGCCAGCTCGTCTGCGAGATCGCCAGCTGCCGCGCGCACTTCTGGCGGCTCCGGGCGCTCGACCCGGCTCCGGTCCAGGACGGCCGGGTCCTCGACCGCTGGCGTGCCACCGACCGCGACGCCTGGCGCCGCCTGAGCGACCTGGCCACCGGGAAGCAGGACTGGTACACGCGCTACCAGGCGATCAGCGCGTTCCGCGAGTGGTCGGCCGACTGCGGCTACCCCGGCGCCATCACGGGTTTCCCGCTCTACACCGAGGAACGCCTGCACGCCCAGCTGCGCGGCGCGGCGGGTGCGAAGGGGCGGACGGGGATGGACCCGAACATCGTCGTGCGCGAGTACGTCCGGTTCTGCGATCTGCGGCTCGACCAGCTGGTGGCCGACGTCGCCGAGATCGAGCACGCCCAAGACGACTTCGCGACCCGCGCCGAGCTGTGGGGCGCGCTGTGTTCCTGGTTCGACGACGACATCGCCGACGGCTCCTCGGCCGACGACCGGCGGGAGCGGTTCCGGAAACTCGTCAAGCACTAGGCGTTCTCCCGCCCGGGAACGGGCCCGATACGCTGCCGCGGCCGAACACACGCAGGGACTGGGGACGAACGAGCCATGGACATCGCTTCCGGCGCGGACAGAGTCCGCGCCCACGAACCCGTGCCGGACCTGCCGTCGGGGGCGGAACCGTTGTTCCCCGGCTACGTCCGGCAGCTGACCAGCACGGTGATCCTCCGCATGGCGCTCAACGGCGCGCTCGTCGCCTACGGCGTCCTGCTCGCGGTGATCGCGCAGCGGGGGAGCGTGCTGCCCTACATCTACCTCGTCGTCTTCGGCCCCACGCTGGCAGTGTGGACCTACGTCCTGAGCCTGTACCTCCGGATCCGGCGCCTGTTCGGGGAGCCGTACCGCCGGCTCGACGTCGCTCCGGACGGGTTGCTCGTGAAGGGGTCCCGGATGTGCGCGCGGCTGCCGGACGGGCGGTGGCTGCGGACCCGGCTCGTGGGAGGCTCGCGGGTGCAGCTGGCCGGCGAGCGGCGGCTGTGGGTGCTCGGCTCCGGCCGCCGGGTGTTCGTCCGGCTGCCCGGCGCGATGTCGGTGCGGGTCGCGCGGATCGAGGACACGCCGCTGCCCGGGGCGACGCCGGTGGAGCCGGTCTCGCGCCGTCCGACGCCGCCGCGGCTCGATCCGGTGCTCACCGCGCAGCGGGCGTTCCAGGTCCGGCGGACGGTCGTGTCCGGGCTGACGTGCCTGGTGCTGGGCGCCGCGGGATTCGTCGTCGTGGCGACCGTGCCGGTCGAGCCCGACGTCATCCTCGGCCCGGCCGCGACGGGGGGTGTCGCCGGTGGCAGCGGGGTGTTCGTGCTGCTGGGGCTGCTGATGCTCGCCGGGTTCCTGCGGATCCGCCGGCCGGTCACGGAGGACGTCTGGGTGGAGCTGCGGGTCGCGCTCGACGCGGCGTTCGTGCCGCGCACGCGCGGTGTGGCCCGGCTGACCGGCTGGGCGTTGCACCCGGACGGGCGGCAGACGCGGATCCGGCTCTTCGCCGACGTGTCGCTGGCGGCGAACGTGGCGGCGACCGGGCAGCTGTGGTCGCTGGGCTATCCGCAACCGGGGAAACTGAACAACGCCGGCCTGCCGGGCTATCCGTGCGCGGGCACCTTCCGCCTGACCTGAGTCAGGACGGCCGGGTGTACCGGTGTTTCACCCCGACGGGGAAGTACTCGGGATCCCCGGCCGGGCGCAGCACGACGTCCGGCAGCTGCTGCTCCGCCGGGACGTAGTGGGCGAACTCGCTGTTGAGCCGCAGCAGCTGCGCCCGCACCGACTCCGCGATCCGGCCCGCGTCCGCCGTGGCGCCCGGCGCCGTCTCGACCGTGATCCGCAGCCGCCGGTCGCGGTCCTCGTCCTCCACCGACTCGATGACGAACTTGCCGGTCACCGTGTCGCTGATGCCGGGCTGCTCCAGGCCGACCGTGACGTTCTCCGGGTAGACGTTCGCGCCGAAGAACGACACCGTGAACAGCGAGCGGCCGAAGACGTACACGAACGGCAGCTCCGGCCCGTCCGGCGGGGTGAAACCGTGACGGGCGCACAACGCGAGCAGCTCGGCGTGCGGCAGGACCCCGCCGTCGTCGGCGATGTGGTAGCGGATCAGCGGTATGCCGCCGTCGCCGGTGAACACGAGCGTGCCTTCGTGCTCCTCGAAGAACCGGCTCGCCGGGTCGTACTGGACCAGCGTCGGCAGCCGGGAGTCACCGAAGACCTCGCGGGCCAGGTCCGGGTGCGCCGCGAAGAACCGGCGGATCCCCACCGACACGGCGGTCTCGGTGCCGAGCACACCCGCGTCGGCCGTCCCGTAGAGCGACGCGATGTCGCGGACCGGGTCGGCGATCCCGGCCCGCTGCGCGACGAGGTCACGCCACTGCTCGCTGAACACCTCGCCGGCCAGCACCAGCTTGATCGCGTACGCGGGCCAGTCGACGCCTTCGGCCAGGCCGGTGTCGACGACGTCCTTCACGAACGGCGGGTAGCCGAGCAGCACCACCTGCTCGAAGTGCGGGGCCAGCTCGGGCAGCACCCGCAGGATCTCGGCCTTGTTGTTGCCCGGCGCCACGACCGTGATCGGGCAGCCCTTGGCCGCGAGGTGGCGCACGCACGCCGTGGTGAACAGGCCGCCGACCCAGGTACCGAGCGGGAAGCAGACGACGGCGAGTGTGCCGCGCTCGTCGGCGTGGAAGCCGTCGACCATCACCTGCTCGAACCGGCGCGCGACCTGCAGCTCGTCCTCGAGCGCGCGCGGCCAGACCGTCGGGTGCCCACTCGACCCCGATGAGACGGCGATCATGTCGAGCCCGGCGAACGTGCCGTCGCGGCACAGCTCGGGCAGCGGGTACTTCCGGTGGTAGCCCGCCTTGTCGACCAGCGGCAGCCGCCGGAAGTCCTCGAGCGTCGTGACCGACTCCGGCGTGATCCCGTGGTCCCGCAGGAACTTCCGGTACGCGGGCACGGTTTCCGCGGTCCGCCGGAACAGGTCGAGGACCTGGTCCGCGGGTGCCGGCCCGGGTGGTGCGAAGAAGGTGTCGAACGCCTGGCGCACGCGGGCCTGCCGACCGTGGTCCATGATCGCAGCATAGCGTCCGGCCGGTAGGGCTCCGAGGTGCCATGATGGGCGCGTGAGCACCTCCGCGGAGCAGCCCGCCACCGGCGCGCCGCTGACCCTGTACCTGGTCAAGCGGCTGGAGCTGGCCATCCGCGCGCTGCTGGACGACGCACTGCGCCCGCTCGGGCTCACGACGCTGCAGTACACGGCGCTCACCGTGCTGGAGGCCAGCGGCGCGCTTTCGTCCGCGCAGCTGGCGCGCCGGTCGTTCCTGCGCCCGCAGACGATGCACGAGATGGTGCTGGCGCTGGAGAAGCGCGGGCTGATCGAGCGGACGCCCAAGGCGGACAACAAGCGCGTCCTGCTGGCCAGCCTGACCGCCGCCGGGCGCGCCCTGCTCGCGGCCTGCGCGCCCGCGGTGGGTGAGGTGGAGCAGGAGCTGCTGGCCGACCTCAGCCCGGGCCAGCGCACGACGTTCCGCGAGGGGTTGCAGCACGGAGTCATGGCGCTGGGCACCCTGGCCGAAGCCCGCCGGACGAACCAGGAACCCTGATACCGGCGGCCGGTGGGACACGCTCCGCTGACTGGCGGATTTACGCGAGCACGGAGACACCAAAGAACTAGGCCGGACGAGTGGAAGCACCGGGCCCCGCGTAGCGCCGGTGTGGCGCGCGGCGTTGAGGGGTACGTCCAGATCTGCTCCCGCAGCTGGAGGCATCTGGAGGTTCGCCGACCGTGACCTGGGCACGCACCGTGGCGTCACCGGGCGGAGCGGCCATGGCCGCACGCCGCCTGCTGGTGGTGGCCGCCGCGGTGGCGGGCTTGTGGCTGCTGCCTTGGTGGCTGACGGCCCAGGCAGCGACCGCCCAGCCGCACGTGGCGGTTTCCGGCGTGGATCCATCTGAGCGGTGGGCACTACCGAAGCCGCCCGGCACGCGGCCGCGTCTCGCGGCCGCACCGGTGATCGGGGCACGGAACGCCCCCACGGTTTCGCCACCGTCGGTTCAGGTTTCCGGTACGGCGGGTGTTGTGGCGCCGGCCGGTTCGCCAGCGGTGAGGTCGGTTGACGCAGCGCCGGTTTCCGCCGCGGCCGCGCATGTGGTGGCGCCGACCGAGGGGAGAGCGGGGAGACCGGGCTTTGTGGTGAGGGTCGGTTCGCGACCTGCGGCGCCGGTTTCCGGTTCCGCGGTGGGCATCCGGGTGCTGCCCAGCGGCGGTGTCGTGAGGCCGGCGACCGGATCGGCAAGGTCGGTCTTCGGCGTGGCGCGAGGTGGTTCGCGAGCGGTGAGGCCGGTTGCTGCGGCGGCGCCGGTATCCGGTGCCGTGGCGGGCATCGGGGTCCCGACCGGTGGGGACGTGGTGAAGCGGACCGCTGCACCGCCAGCACCGGTTGCTCGTGCGGCGGATGTTGCGATGTCGTCCGGTTCAGCTGTGGCGAAGCCGATAACCGCGGTAGCTTCCCCCGCTTGTGTGGCGGGCGTCGTGGTGAAGGCGGGTGGCGCGATGCCCGCTGACTCAGCTGCGGTGAAGCCGATTGCTGCGGCAGCTTCCCCGGTTTCCGGTGCGGCCGACGTGGCGAAGACGATCGTTGCACCGGTTTCCGGCATTGTGGCGTCCGTCGGGTCGCAGGTGGCCAAGCCGATCTCTGCGGTTGCCGTGCCCGTTGTTTCCGGTGCTGCGGTGTCGGCGATTGCGGTGGGGGCGCCTGTTGTTACTCGGCTGGTCGGGCCTGTTCCGGATCTGGTGGCGCCCGTGCCGCGAACCTCTGTGCTGCTGGTGACAAAACTAGTCGGCCCGGTGCTCGGTGATGTGATCGAGCCCGTTGCCCATCTGGTGAAGCCGGTCGTGACTGATCTGACCAAGCTGGTCGCGCCCGGCGCGGATCTCGTGCAGCCCGTGACCGGGCCGGCCCCGCCGGAGGCCGAAGCTCCCGAGCCCGTGCGCGCCGAACCGGTGACCGTTGATCCGCCCTTGCCCGCCACCGACCTGGGCCTGCCCGTGGTCGTCCGGCTGCGGGCCGCGATCGTCCCATCGCCAGCAGCGGACTGCGTGATGACACCGCAGATTCTCGCCGCCGCGCGGCCGGGCGCAGCGTCCTTGGCACACGTGCCCGGCGGATGGCCCGGGAGTGCGCCGCCGCCGGGGGAATCCGCCGGTGGTGACGGTTTCTCCGTTCCTCCGGCGGTTCTCGCCTCTGACCGGCCGATTCAGGTCACTCACGCTTTTGTCAGGTCGCGTGGGGACTTCGTGACCCTCTGGCGGCCGTGCAAACCGGGGACCGGGCCCGGTTAGGCGTCTTCCTCTCTCTCGTGTCGTCGTGCGGCGAAAACAACTGGGTGAAGTACACGCGTGGAAGAGGGACGGAAAATGCAAGCGAAGGTGTTCGACCTGGGGAAGGTACGAAGAGACGCGGTGGTCACCGTGCGGGTGGCGGCCATGGCCAACGTTCGGCTCCTGACGGCGGTCAACTTCGAGGCCTACCGGCGCCGGCAGTTCTACCGGATGCACGGCGGGGTGGCCACCGCGCCGATGTTCAAGATCCACATCCCGGCCAACGCGCACTGGTTCCTGGTGCTCGACGTCGAGGGGCTGGAGAGCCTGCCTCTGCACCCGCGGGTGAGCGTCGAGGACTGAGTCACGCCTCGTGGACGCACCGGCCGCCGGTGAACGTCATCGCGGCCTTCGCCGCCCCGATCTCGCTTTCGGGGCCGTCGAAGGGGTCCCGGTCGAGCACGACCAGGTCCGCGTGGTGGCCGACCCGGATCGTGCCGGTGTCGTCCAGGTGGTTCACGTACGCCGAGCCCGCCGTGTACGCGGCGATCGCCGCGCCCAGGTCGATCCGCTGGTCCGGGTAGAACGCGGGCACGTCCTCGCCGTACGGGACGCGGTTGACCGCGACGTGGATGCCCTGCAGCGGGTCCGGGCTGCTCACCGGCCAGTCGCTGCCGGCGGCGAGCGTGGCCCCGGACCGCAGCAGGGCACCGAACGGGTACTGCCACGCCGCCCGTTCCGGTCCCAGGAACGGGATGGTCAGCTCGTCCATCTGCGGCTCGTGCACCGCCCACAGCGGCTGGATCGTCGCGGTCGCGCCGAGCCGCCGGAACCGCGGGACGTCGTCGGGGTGCACGACCTGCAGGTGGGCGAGGTGGTGCCGGTGGTCGGTCCAGCCGTTCGCGGCGCGAGCGGCTTCGACGGCGTCGAGCGCCTCCCGCACCGCGCGGTCGCCGAGCGCGTGGAAGTGCACCTGGAACCCGTGCGCGTCGAGCATCGTCACGTGCCCGCGCAGCGCGACCGGGTCCACGAAGCTCAGTCCACTGTGGTCACCGCACAGGTAGGGGTGCAGCATCGCCGCCGTCCGGTTCTCCGCGACGCCGTCCTGCATGATCTTGACGCTTTGCGCGCGAACCCCCTTGCCGCGCAACGACTCCCGCCGCATCAGCAGGTCGGCGAGCTGGTCGGCGCCGCGGGCCCGGTCCCACCAGAGCGCGCCGGTGACGCGCGCGGTCAGCAGCCCGCGCGCCGTCGCCGTGGCGTAGGCGCGTGCCGGGTCCGGCATCCCGCCGTACTCGCCGAGCAGCGGGTCCTGCCAGGCGGTGACGCCGAAGGAGTGCAGCAGCCGCTGCGCCCGCAGCAGCCCGGCGAGCTCGTCGGCTTCGGTGCTCGCGGGCAGCAGCCGCGTCACCAGGTCCATGGCGCCTTCCTGCAGGACGCCGGTGGGAACTCCGCCGGCGTCGCGCTCGATGCGGCCGTCGGGCGGGTCCGGGGTGGCGGTGGTGATCCCGGCGCGGTCGAGGGCCCGGCTGTTCAGCCAGGCGCCGTGGTGGTCGCGGTTGACCAGCACGACGGGCCGGTCGGTGACGACGGTGTCCAGCAGCCGCCGGTCCGGGAGGCCGCCGTCGAACGTCTCCATCGACCAGCCGCTGCCGGTCAGCCACTTGAGCCGCGGGTGCAGGGCGGCGTGGGCGCGGACCCGGTCGAGGCAGTCGGCGACGGTGGTGACGTCGGTGAGGTCGCAGCGCCCGAGCTCGATCCCGGCGCCGACGGCGTGGACGTGCGCGTCCTGGAACCCGGGCAGCAGCAGGCGCCCGCGCAGGTCGACGACCTCGGTCCGCGGGCCGATCGATGCCCGGGGATCGCCGCCGACGGCGCTGATCCGGCCGTCGGTGACCGCGACGGACCCGGCCCGGCTGCGGGCCGGGTCGACGGTGTGCACCGGCCCGCCGGTGAAGACGAGATCGGCGGGTCGGCTCGGCATGGTCCCGATCATGCCCGGAGTGGACAGGAACCGGCCAGACACGGTCCGCGCCGGGGCGAGCTGTCCGCCCTGCGGCTCACAGCGCCGAACCACGGATCGACCCAGGTCAGCACCCGGGGTGCGGGGCACCGGACCTGCGCGCAGCGTGGTCCGTTCGGCACTCGGAGCAACCGGGCAGGCAAACCCATCGGCGGATTTACAACGTTGTATCAACGATGTAAAAGTGTCCCTGCGCTGTTCGTCGCACGCCGTGGAAGGGGCCACCGATGTCCTCCCGAGAACGCGATCACCTGACCCGCCGCGACCTCCTGCGGCTCGCCGGCGGGACGGCCGCCGCCGTCGCCGCCGCGTTGTGGCTGCCCGGCACGGCGTCCGCGGGCACCTTCAGCCCGATCCGGCCGCCCGCCACGCCGCTGATCGTCCGCTCGCCCTACCTGTCCACCTGGCAGCCGGCCGACAACCTGCCCGGCAGCTGGGCGAGCTTCTGGAACGGGCACGTCACCGCGCTGTGCGGCCTCGCCCGCATCGACGGCGTGGCCTACGTCTTCGCCGGCTCGCCCGCGCTGCCGTCCGGGCCCGCCCTGACCCCGATGACCCAGGTGAGCCTGCAGGTCACCGGCACCCGCTCGACCTACGTCCTGAGCGGCGGCGGGGTCAACCTGACCGTCACGTTCTTCTCGCCGGTCGACCCGGCGAACCTGCAGCGCCAGTCCGTGCCGTTCGGCTACGTGACGATCCAGGCCGCCAGCGCCGACGGCCGCGCGCACGCGGTCGACCTGCACTTCGACACCTCCGCCGAGTGGGTGCACGGCAACACCGCCACCCCGGTCACGTGGACGCAGCAGCAGTCCGGCGGCCAGACGCTGCTGAGCTGCACCCCGGCGACCCCCGGCGTGCTGCAGGAGAGCGGCGAACAGGCCACCTGGGGTTCCTTGGTGGTCGCGGCACCGGCCACCGGGACGACGTGGCAGATCGGGCAGGACACCGTCGTGCGCGCCGCCTCCGCCGGTCAAGGCGCCTTGCCCAACACCAGCGACACCGCGCAGCCGCGCGCGATCAGCGACCGCTGGCCGGTGCTGGCGTTCAACCGGAACCTCGGGACGATCGCCGCGGGTGGGTCGTCGGCGCCGTTCACCCTCTCCATCGGGCACGTCCGGACGCCCGCGGTGCGCTACCTCGGCGCGGAGCTGAAGCCCTGGTGGACGCACTACTGGGGCAGCTGGCAGGACATGGCCGTGTGGTTCGCCGCCGACTACGCGAGCGCGTTGTCGGCCGCGACCGCGATCGACCAGCGGCTGCACGACGACGCCGTGGCCGCGGCCGGTGGCGGCACCACCGGTGAGCACTACGCCGCGATCTGCGCGCTGGCCCTGCGCCAGGCGTTCGGCGGCACCGAACTGGTCGACCGCGGCGGCTCGCCGTGGGCCTTCCTCAAGGAGATCTCCTCCAGCGGCAACATGTCCACAGTGGACGTCACGTACCCGGCGTTCCCGGCCTACCTCTACCTTTCCCCGGCGTACCTGCGGCTGATCCTGGAGCCGCTGCTCGACTACCCCGAGCACGGCGGCTGGCCGATGCAGTTCGCCGAGCACGACGTCGGCACCCACTACCCGGACGCGACCGGGCACAACGACGGCAACGAGGAGAGCATGCCGGTCGAGGAGTCGGCCAACATGCTGATCATGGCCGCCGCGCTGATCCAGCGGCTCCCGGCGGCCGAGGCGAGCGCGTTCGCCACCACCCACTACCGGATCCTGCGGCAGTGGGCCGAGTACCTGGTCGGCAACACCCTCGACCCGGGCTTCCAGAACCAGACCGACGACTTCACCGGGTTCATCGCCCACAGCGCCAACCTCGCGCTCAAGGGGATCATCGGCGTCGGCGCGATGGGCGTCGTCGCGAGCGCCACCGGCAACACCGCCGACGCCCAGCGGTACCGGTCGGTCTCGCGCAGCTACGTCAGCCAGTGGGTGACGCTCGCGCAGGACACGTCCAACCAGCACCTGAAGCTCGCCTACGACCAGCCCGGCACGTGGAGCCTGAAGTACAACGGCTTCGCGGACCGCGTGCTCGGCCTCGACCTGGTCCCGGTGGGCGTCGCGGCGCAGGAAGCGGCCTGGTACCAGGCCCGCGCGACCGCCCACGGCGTGCTGCTCGACCCGCGCAACAACTACACGAAGGCCGACTGGGAGCTGTGGACGGCGGCCTGGCTCACCGACCAGCCGAACATCCGCAACACCATGGTCGAGGGCGTCTACAGCTTCGCGAACACCACACCGCAACGTGTGCCGTTCACCGACTGGTACGTCGTCGCCGACGCCACCCAGCGCGGCTTCCAGGCCCGCCCGGTCGCCGGGGGTTACCTGGCCCTGCTGACCCGGCCCGCCGGGTCGACGACGGTCTGGCGCAAGCTCCAGAACCAGCGGTCGGGCAAGGTCCTCGCCGTGTCGAACATGTCCCTGGCCGACACCGCCGAGGTCACGCAGTGGTCGGACAACGGCAGCGCCGACCACCTCTGGGCGGTGGTCGACAACGGCGACGGCACGGTCCGGATCGTCAACCGCAACAGCGGCAAGATCCTCGCCGTGCACGACCAGAGCCTCGACAACGGCGCGCACGTGCAGCAGTACCAGGACAACGGCACCCCGGACCACAACTGGCGGATCGTCGACGCCGGCGGCGGCTGGTCGAAGGTCGTCAACGTCCGCAGCGGCAAGGTCATGGCGGTCGACCAGCAGTCCACCGCCGACGGCGCACAGGTGACGCAGTGGGACGACAACGGCACCCCGGACCACCTGTGGCGGTTCGTCTGACGGCGTGACGAGCGGGTCTCCGGCTGGTCGACGAGGAGGGAGGGGCCGGCCCGAGGTCCGGGACGAATCGCTGAGCCACCTGTGGCGGCGTGAAGAGGTGCTGAGTGGTTGAGCGTGTCGGCGGGCCTTCGGCTGGTCGGTGGGGAGGGAGGGGCCGGCCCGAGGTCCGGGACGAATCGCTGAGCCACCTGTGGCGGCGTGACGAGGTTGCTGTGCGGACGAGCGCGCCCGGCGGGTCCGCGCGTGGATGAGGACCGAACCCGGGGTTCGGGTCGAATCGCTGGGCCGGCTGTGGCGGTTGGTCTGACGGCGCGGTGAGGTGCTGTGTGGATGAGCACGCCCGGGGTCCGGGATGGACCGCCGGACCACCTGTGGCGGTTCGGCTGGCGTCGTTTGCAAGACTGGCGCCGTGTGTGCCGACTTCAGCCGGGTCCGCCGGTTCCTCGACGAGCGGGACCCGCCGACCCCGTGCCTCGTCGTCGACACCGACGTCGTGGCCGCCCGGGCGGCGGAGTTCCGCGCGGCGTTCCCCGGTGCGCTGATCCGGTACGCCGTCAAGGCCAACCCGGCCCCGCCGGTGCTCGACGCGCTGGTGGCGGCCGGGATCGGCTTCGACGTCGCCGGGCCCGCCGAGCTCGCCAGGTGCCTCGAGCGCGGCGCCGACCCGGCGGACCTCGCCTACGGCAACCCGATCAAGAAGCCCCGTGACATCGCCTACGCGCACGAGCGCGGCGTCCGCGAGTTCACCTCCGACGCCGTGGACGACGTCGGCAACCTGGCCCGGCACGCGCCGGGCGCGGCGGTGTCGATCCGCGTGGTGCTCGACGCGCCGGACTCCGTGACGCCGTTCGGCCGCAAGTTCGGCTGTGAGCCGGCCGAGGCCCTCGACCTGGTGCTGCGTGCGGCCGAGCTGGGGCTGCGGCCCGGCATCGCCTTCCACGTCGGGTCGCAGCAGCCTGACGTCGCCGCCTGGGAGATCGGGATCGCCACGGCGGCGAAGCTGTTCGCCGAAGCCGCCGCCCAGGGCGTGCCGATGACCCGGCTCAACCTCGGTGGCGGTTTCGCGACGGCCCACCGCACCGACGTCCCGGCGCTGGCCACCTACGCGGCGACGATCGAGTCGGCCCTCGACACACACTTTCCGGACGCCCGGCCCGAGCTGCTGCTCGAGCCGGGCCGGGTGCTCGTCGCCGACGCCGGCCTGCTGCGCACCGAGGTCGTCCTGATCGCGCGCCGGGGCGAGCGGCGGTGGGTGTACCTCGACATCGGCCGCTACAACGGGCTCGCCGAGGCCGAGAACGAGGCGATCGCCTACCGGTTCGAGCCGGTCGGGCCGCACGACGGACCCGCCGGGCCGGTGGTGCTCGCCGGGCCGACCTGCGACGGCGACGACGTGCTCTACCAGCGGACGCCGTACGAGCTGCCGCTGTCGCTGCGCGCCGGTGACCGCCTCGACCTGCCGGGGACCGGCGCCTACACCGCGTCCTACGCCTCGGTGGAGTTCAACGGCATCGAGCCGCTGCGCACCTACTGCCTGGGGAAGTGGGGAGATGCCTGAAATCGGCCGGTTCACCGGACGGCACGTCCTGGCCGAGCTGCACGGCGTCGACCCGGGCCTGCTCGACGACGCACCCAAGCTGGGGGAGCTGCTCCGCGCGGCGGTGACGGAGGCGGGCGCGACGGTCGTCGACGTCGTGGCCAAGAGCTTCGCGCCCCAGGGCGCCACCGTGATCGCGCTGCTCGCCGAGTCCCACGCCTCGGTGCACACGTACCCCGAGCACGGGTCGCTGTTCGCCGACGTGTTCACCTGCGGCGAGCGCGCCGATCCCGAGCACGCGGTGCGGCTGCTGGCCAAAGCGCTGGACGCCGCGTCGGTCCACCTGTCCGTCCTGCGCCGGGGAGAACCCTGATGACCGCGATCCACGAACCGCTCGGCCCCGGCCTCACCCGCGTGTGGGAGGTCGAAGACGTCGTGTTCAGCGCGCGCACGGCCTACCAGGACGTGCTGATCGGGCGTACCGCGCAGGGTGTTTCCCTGTTCTGTGACGGCGAGCGCCAGAGCACCGAGGCGAGCCAGCTGGTGTACCACGAGGCGCTGATGGTCCCGGCGCTCCTGCTCGCCGACCAGGTGCGCCGGGTGCTCGTGATCGGCTCGAGCGAAGGCGTCGTCTGCGAACTGGCCCTGGCCGCGGGTGCCGAGGTCGTCGACCACGTCGACATCGACGAACAGGCCGTGCGCGCCTGCGCCGAACACCTGCCCTACGGCTACACGACGGCCGATCTCGCCGAAGCCGAACGCGGTGACGGGCCGGTCCGATTGTCCTATGAGGACGGCTGGGCGTTCCTCGCCGCCGCCGAAGAGCGCGGTGACACCTATGACGTCGTCGTGATCGACCTGCCGGACGAGAACACCGATCCGGACGCGCAGCACAACCGCCTGTACGGCAAGGACTTCCTCGGACGCTGCGCGCGGCTGCTGGCACCCGGCGGGGTGGTGACCTGCCAGGCGGGCTGCCCGACGTTGTGGCGCAACGAAACGCTGCTCGCGTCGTGGCGGCGGTTCCGCGAGGTGTTCGGGACCGTGCTGTACTTCGGGTCCGACGAGCACGAGTGGGCCTTCCTGTCCGGGCGGGTGGACCGCGTCGAAGAGCCGGGCGCGCTGGTGGCGCGGCGGTTCGGGGAGCGGGGGAGCGGGGCCGTGACACTGGACGCCGAAACGTTGCTCGCGTCCGCGACACCGCCGTATTCACTCCGGCGCAATACTGGTCCAGTCCAGTAGGGCCTCCGTTTCTTCGAATAATCAACTATTGCGCCGCGAAAGTACGGGAAATGGATTTCCCGTACTTTCGGTGGCCGTGTTACTCCGTTCAGTGGCCCTCGGGCGGTTTGCGATCGCGCTACGATCCCTTCCGCGAGCGATCATCGTGATCACAAGGCATCGTGGCCCATTTGGAGGAGCGTCATGCTCGGTATGTCGGTCGTCGCCGTAACAATTCTGTCCCTGCTCGCCGCACCCGCCGATTCTTCGGCGAATCCGGTGCCGACCGAAAAGATCACGCTCGACATCAAGACCATCAACGGCTCGGGCTGCCCGGCCGGCACGGCGACCGCGTCGGCCGACGTCGCCTCCGACAACACCTCCTTCACGGTGCGGTACTCGAACTTCACCGCCAAGGCCGGCGGCGGCGCCCCTGCTCTCGACGCCCGGAAGAACTGCCAGATCAACGTGCTCGTGCATGTGCCGCAAGGGTTCACGTACGCGATCGCGGAGGCGGACTACCGCGGGTTCGCGCACATCGAGAGCGGGGCGAGCGCGCTGGAGCAGGCGAACTACTACTTCGCCGGGACGTCACCGACCGCGCGGGTGCGCCACACCTTCCCCGGCCCGTTCCACGGCCAGTGGCGCGCGACCGACACCACCGACGTCGCCGCGCTGGTGTTCGCGCCGTGTGGTGAGGACCGCAACCTCAACATCAACGCGGAACTGCGGGCGGACGCCGGAACGTCCTCGGGGTCCACTTATATCGAAATGGACTCCGAACACGCGAGTGTCGACACGGTTTACCACTTCGCCTGGAAGAACTGCTGAGCCGGACCTATTCGGAGTGGCCCGCTCACCGGAACCCGGGTACCGGTGGGCGGGCTTTCCGCGGCTCAGACGTGCGTGACCAGCAGGGTCACTCCCGCCTCGCCGCCGCAGTCGACAAAAACGGGTCCGACGCCGTTCCCGATCTGTTCGGAAAGCGTGGCCTTGGCCTCGAATTCGTCCGGCCCGGACTTGATGATCCGGACGTTCTCCAGCGCGGGGTGCTCGGGGAAGCCCCCGAGCACGGACTTCAGGCCGGTGCCGCCCCCGCAGTTCCCGGTGATGGTCACCTCTTCGCCGCGCCGGGTGGTGGGGTTCGGGCTCACCTGCACGGTGGCGCGCGCCCCCTTCGGCGGCTGCTGGTGTGCTTCGGTCATGGTTTTCCCCTCGGTGGTTCCCGGATCGGCCGACGCCCCGCCGGCGATCCCGATGCTCGTGGCCGTGACCAGCCCGGCCGCGAGGGCCAGGCCGAGCAGTGTGCGCTGCGGCTTCGTGGTGGTGCGCATGGTGATCTCCTCCCTCGACCCGGCGTCCACCGGATCTACCCGTAAGACAGCGGGGCCGGCGCCGAGGTTCTCGGCGAGGTGTGGATCACTCGAAAGGGTGAACGGCGCGCACACGAAAGGCCTGGCACTTCCGCGGGGAAAGTGCCAGGCCGCAAGGGAAAACGGACTCAGTTGCCGACCGGTGGTCGTTCGGCTTTCGCGGTGGGCACGAGGCTGCATCGTCGCTCGAACCGCTCCATCAGCACGGTTGCGATCAACAGGGCGACTGGGGTGCTCACCGCGATCCACATGCCTGAAGAGCTACCCAGCCGCGGGTGGTCTCAACCGCCCGCCGACAGACCGTCGATCAATGAGAGCAGTCGCGCGCGGAAGGCCTCGTCGTCCCCGAGGCCGCCGAGCAGGGCCGGGTCCTCGCGTTCGGCGCGCACCGCGCGGTCGAGGACCGCGCGGCCGCTCGCGGTCATCCGCGTGACGTGGCGGCGGGCGTCGGCCGGGTCCGGCGTGCGGGTGACGAAGCCGGCCTTGGTGAGCCGGTCGAGGGTGCGGCTCATCGTCTGGTCGGTCACCTGGCAGCGCTGGGCCAGCGTCCGCTGGGGGAGCGGCCCGCCGCGCAGGGTGTGCAGCGCGATCAGGCCAGCGTGGGTGAGGTCCAGGCCGGCGAGCACGGCGACCCAGCGTTGCTCGACGAGCCGCGCGGCCACGGCCAGGAGCCGGCCGGTCGGCCACGTGCTCAGGTCCGGTTCGGGGGCTGTGCTCACCGTCACTCCGTGCCGTCGTGCAGAATGTTCAGCCTGCTGAACAATTGGGCGTGTTCGCGCTCGAAGGGACTTTAGCGACCATGAACGAGACCGCCCCACGCCGTCTTCGCTGGCTGATCCCGGCCCTCCTGGTGATCGCCTGGCTCGCGATCGGCGGGTTCGGCGGGCCGTTCGCCGGGAAGCTCAGCGAAGTCGCGAAGAACGACAACGCCGCCTTCCTGCCGGCCTCGGCCGAGGCCACCGAAGTGTCCGACGAGCAGAAGGCGTTCACCCCGCGCCAGGTGCTGCCGGCCACCGTCGTCGCCGAACGCACGAGCGGCCTGACCAGCGAAGACCGCCGCTTCCTCGCGGCCAAGGCCCAGGAGCTGGGCACCGTCCCCGGCGTCGTGGGGCCGCTGGGGAAGCCCCAGAACGCGCCGCGCGACGACCAGGCCGTGCAGCTGGCCGTGCCGATCCTCGCCGACGGCAACCCCGCCGACGTCGTCAAGGAGGTCCGCGCCCGGCTCACCGGCGCGCCGGACGGCCTGACGGTGCTGGTCACCGGCCCGGCCGGGCAGATCGCCGACCTGGTCAAGGCGTTCGGCGGGATCGACGGCATCCTGCTGCTCGTCGCCGGGGGTGTGGTCGCGCTGATCCTCATCGTCGTCTACCGCAGCCCGCTGCTGCCGTTCCTGGTGCTGCTCTCGGCGGTGTTCGCGCTCGGGCTCGCCAGCCTCGTCGTCTACCTGCTGGCCAAGAACGACGTCCTCGCGCTCAACGGCCAGAGCCAGGGCATCCTCTCGATCCTCGTGTTCGGCGCGGCGACCGACTACGCCCTGCTGACGGTCGCGCGGTTCCGGGAACAGCTGCGGGACACCCCCAGCCGGTTCGACGCCCTGCGCATCGCCTGGCGCGCCACGCTCGAGCCGATCACCGCGTCGGCGGGCACCGTCGTGCTCGGTGTGCTGTGCCTGCTGTTCAGCGACCTCAACTCCAACAAGGGGCTCGGCCCGGTCGCGGCGATCGGCATCGGCGCCGCCCTGCTCGCGTCCACCACGTTCCTGCCCGCCGTGCTCGCACTCTGCGGCCGCGGCGCGTTCTGGCCGTTCAAGCCCGCGCTCGGCTCGCCGCACCCGGAGACCGCCGGGATCTGGGGCCGGGTGGCCGGCCTGGTCGGCAGGCGGCCGCGCGCGGTGTGGATCGTGACGGCGCTCGTGCTCGGCATCGGCGTCGCGTTCCTGCCGCAGCTCAAGGCGTCCGGCACCGCCCAGTCGGACGTCTTCCTCACCCAGGTCGAGTCCGGGACCGGGCAGGACGTCCTCGGCCGGCACTTCCCGGGCGGTCTCGGCGCGCCCGCGATCACCATCGCCGAGGCCGGCGCGCTGCCCGCCGTGCTCGCGGCGTCCCAAGTGGACGGTGTGGCGCAGTCGCTCCCGCTGCCCGGCCCCGACGGGAAACCCAAGGTCGTGGGCGGCCGGGTGCAGATCCTGTCCGTGCTGAACGATCCGGCGGACTCCGAGGCCGCGGTCGCAACCGTCGGCCGGCTGCGTGACGCCGTCCACGCGGTGCCCGGCGCGGCCGCGAAGGTCGGCGGCCCGACGGCGATCCAGCTGGACACGCAGCAGACGTCCGTGCGCGACCGGGAGCTGATCATCCCGATCGTGCTGCTGGTGATCTTCCTCGTGCTGTCGCTGCTGCTGCGGTCGCTGCTCGCGCCGTTGCTGCTGATCGCGACGGTGGTGCTGTCCTTCGCCGCGACCATGGGTGTGTCTGCGCTGGTGTTCAACCACCTCTTCGGTTTCCCGGGCGCGGACCCGGTGGTGCCGTTGTTCGGGTTCGTTTTCCTGGTGGCGCTGGGCATCGACTACAACATCTTCCTGATGACGCGCGTGCGGGAAGAAGCGCTGACCCGCGGCACGCGTGACGGCACGCTGCGCGGGTTGTCGCTGACCGGCGGGGTGATCACGTCGGCCGGCGTCGTCCTGGCCGCGACGTTCTCGGCGCTGTCGGTGATCCCGATCCTGTTCCTCGCCCAGATCGCCTTCATCGTCGCGTTCGGCGTCCTGTTGGACACGTTCCTCGTGCGCTCGCTGCTGGTCCCGGCGCTCACCGTGGACGTCGGCCGCCGCGTCTGGTGGCCGTCGAAGCTGGCCCGGAAAGTCGATCAGCCGTAGGTAAATGGCTGGCGCGCGTCCCGGTCGGGCGAGGACCATCCCTGCGATGACCGCAGTCGCGTCCCGCCCCGAAGTCCGCACACGAGCCGGAACCCTGCGCGGCAGCAGGGAAGCGGGTCTCGCGGTGTTCCGCGGCGTCCCGTTCGCCGAGCCGCCCGTCGGCGCCCTGCGGTTCGCCGCACCACAACCGGTGCGGGGCTGGGACGGGGTGCGGGAGGCCGTCTCGTACGGCCCGCCGCCTCCGCAGGCCGGGGCGTTCGGCATGGACGAGCTCGCGAAGGACGCGCCGGGCGACGACTGGCTGACGCTCAACGTCTGGTCACCCGAACCCGGTCCCGCCGCCGGGTTGCCGGTGATGGTGTGGATCCAGGGCGGTGCCTACGGAATCGGCACGTCCGGCCTCCCCGAGTACGACGGCGCCCGCCTCGCGCGCGACGGCGGGGTCGTCGTGGTGACCTTCAACTACCGCGTCGGTGTCGAGGGTTTCGCGCAGCTCGAAGGGGCGCCGGCGAACCGTGGCCTGCTCGACCAGGTCGCCGCGCTGCGGTGGGTGCACGACAACATCCAGGCCTTCGGCGGCGATCCTGCCCGAGTCACGGTCTTCGGCGAGTCGGCGGGCGGCGGCTCGGTCGCCGCCCTGCTGGCGATGCCGCGGGCGGCCGGGCTCTTCCGCCGGGCCATCGCGCAGAGCGTGCCGGGTACGTTCTTCTCCCCGGAGCTCGCCGCCGACATCGCCGCCGCCTGCGCCGCCGAGCTGGGGTTGCGGCCCACGGTGGCCGAGCTGTCCGACGTGGATCCGGACCTGCTGTCGGCTGCCGGTGACGCCGTCACCGCGGGGATCGGTGAGCGGACGCACTGGGGCCAGGCCGCGCACCGGTCGATCCCGTTCGCGCCCGTCGTCGACGGCGACGTCCTGCCGGGCACGCCGTGGCAGGCTCTCGCCGGCCGGGACGTCGAGCTGCTTGCCGGCCACACCCGCGACGAACAGCGGCTGTTCACCGCCCTCGAAGGGATCCTCGGCCAGGTGACGCCGGAGCAGGCGGCGACGGCTCTGGACGTCTTCGCACCCGGCGCGGACGGTGCGCGCCGGTACCGGGAAGCCTTCCCGGACGCGGGCCCGGACGAGCTGTACGAGCTGGTCCACTCGGACTGGCTGTTCCGGATGCCGAGCCTGCACCTCGCCGAGGCGCACGTCGCGGCCGGCGGCCGCGCCCACCTCTACGAGCTGACCTGGCCCGCGCCGGGGATGGGCGGCGGGTTCGGCGCGTGCCACGGCCTCGACGTGCCGCTGGTCTTCGGCAACCTGGACCGGGGCCGGCCCGCCGCGCTGATCGGCCAGGACACCGCCGAAGCGGAAGAGCTGTCGGCCCGGATGCGTGCGGCGTGGACGGCGTTCGCCACCCACGGCGACCCCGGCTGGCCCGCGTACGACACCACCCGTCGCCTGACGCAACTCTTCGACACCTCGACGGCGGTCACCCCCTACCCGGAGGAGGCCTCCCGCCGGATCTGGCAGGACCACTCGTTTTCCGCGCTGCCCCTGCTGAACCGGGTCAGCCGATCGTCACCTTGAAGTCGGGGCAGTCGACCAGCGGCACGTGGTCGCAGTGCGCCGCGTGCCGCAGGCTGTCGCGCATCCGCGTCAGGCGGTCGATGGCGCCGTCGAGCTCGTCCGCCTTCGACGCCATCCGCTCGCGCAGCGCCGCGTCGCTCGGGGTCGCCACGAGGAACCGGGCGATCTCGGCGATGGTGAACCCGGCCCCGCGGGCGCAGGCGACGAGGTCGAGCCGCCGCAGGACGTCCGGGTGGTAGGTGCGCCGCAGGCCGTTGCGGCCGGCCGGGGCGACCAGCCCGCGCTTCTCGTAGAACCGCAACGCCGAAGGCGCCAGCCTGGCGCGTTCGGCGACCTCGGCGATGTCGAGCAGGGTTTCGGTCATCCGGACCTCCCAGGGGCTTGACTTGAATCGTACTTCAAGTCAGAGGCTGTCCCCATGAAGATCCACCACCTCAACTGCGGGTCCGTGCGGCAGATCGAAGCCCCCGGACTCCCGGCCGCCCCGGCCGTCAACCACTGCCTGCTCGCCGAAACCGAGCGCGACGGCCTCGTCCTGGTCGAGACCGGACTCGGCCTCGGCGACGTCCGCGATCCCGAGACCACTCTGGGCGCCGACTGGGTCGCGATGACCCAGCCCGCGCTCGCCGAAGACGAGACGGCCATCCGGCAGGTCGCCCGGCTCGGGTTCGACCCGGCCGACGTGCGGCACGTCGTCGTCACCCACCTCGACGTCGACCACTGCGGCGGCCTGCCCGACTTCCCCGGCGCGCGGGTGCACGTGCTGCGCGCGGAGCTGGACGCCGCGATCGCCGAAGCGCCGAGCTTCCGCTACCGCCCCGCGCACTGGGCGCACGGCCCGGCCTGGGCCGCCTACGACGCGCCGGTCGGGGACGACTGGTTCGGCTTCGCGTCCGTGCCGCTGACCGGGCTGCCGCCGGAGATCCGGCTGGTGCCGCTCGGCGGGCACACCGCGGGCCACGCTGGCGTCGCCGTCCACGACGGCACCCGCTGGCTGCTGCACTGCGGCGACGCCTACTACTACCACCGGGAGCTCGACGTCCTGCCGGAGCCGCACCCCGTGCTGGACGTCGTCCAGACCCGCTCCGAAATCCACCACGACCTGCGGCTGGGGACGCAGGCACGGCTGCGGGAGCTGGTCCGCCGCCACGGTGACGAGGTGACGGTCTTCAGCGCCCACGACCCGTGGGAGCTGGCCAAGCTGCGGGCCTAGGAGTCGGCGCGAGCGCGGGAGGCCGGGGCCTCGCCGGTCAGGTGCGTGAAGGTGCCGGTGAGGGCCAGCAGCCGGTCGAGGGCGGGCCGGCGGTTGTCCAGGTGCAGCCGGCGGCCCGCACCGGTGACGACGGTGTGCACCCGCAGCAGCGCCGACAACCCGGAGGAGTCGCAGAACTCGATGCCGTCGCAGTCGAGCCGGACGTCCTCGACCTCGGGCGCGTCGGCCAGCCGGGCCCCGACCAGCCGGGGCAGCATCGCGGCGGTCGCGTACTCGAGCTCGCCCACGATGACGACGTGAGCGGTGTCCGCCCGCGGCGACGTCCAGGTGCAGGTCAGTGCGGTGCTCATGCGGACAGCCCCGATCCGGCGGCGTGGCCCGCCAAGTGCGTGCGCGCGGTGCCGAGCAGCCCGGTGGCCCGCGGGAAGTCGCGGAGCTCCGCCTCGAGCAGGTCGAGCGCGGGCACGAGCGACGCGGCCGGCACACCGCGCGCGGTGAGGATGCCGGCCGTCCAGGTCAGGAACCCGGTGAACAGCTCGCCGTCACCGACGTAGAGGGCGGTCGCGAGGAACTCGACGATGTGCGCGATGTCCTCGGCCGTGTGCTGGCGCTGCAGGTCGGTGTAGGCCCGCATCGCCGGGATCCGCTCCTCCAGCCCGGCCAGGACGGCCTTCACGAGCTGGCCGGACGTGCGCGTGACCAGCGTGTACTCCTGATCGGCCAGGTGGGGCAGGTCGTCGAGGGGCTGGTGCCCGGTCTGGGGCCGGGGGAGCGGCTCGGCCAGCCTGTCGGCGGCCGAACGGGCGTCCGGGGCCCAGGCTTCGGCACCGAGCAGCCGCGCGTACCGGCCGTCCGGCCCGAACGCGGCGCCGCCGGCGATCACCGGGGTCGCCGCGGCCTGGCACGCGGTGATCGTCGCGTGCGCCGTCGGCAGCCGGGTGGCGATCGAGCTGGACAGCGCGACCGCGTCCGGCCCGGTGCGGTGCAGGTGGGCGACCAGGTGCGGGGCCGGGACCTGCGCGCCCAGGTAGTCGACGTGGAACCCGCGCAGCCGCAGGACCTCCGCGAGCAGGCGGGCGGGCATCGCGTGCCACTCGCCGTCCACGCAGGCGACGGTGACGCGGCCGAGGTGCGGCTCCGGCCGCTTCAGGACGTAGCCGAAGGTGGCGATGACGCGGTCGTTGATCGCCGTCGCCGCGTGCTCCTGCGCGACGGTCAGCCGGTTGGCCGCCCACTCCTGGCCGACCTTCCGCTGCACCGCGCCGATCACGTCGAGCAGCACGCTCTCGGGGTCGAGGCCCTGGCTCAGCGCCTGGACCACGACGTCGCCCGCGGTGTACTCGTCGCCGGTGGTGACGGCGTCCCAGAGCCGGTCGGCGTTCTCGGCGATCCTGGCCGGGCCGGTGCGGGTCGAGGCGCTCACGCGGTGTACCTCCCGCGGCCGTGCCCGCCGACCGCGGCGAGGTGCTGCCCGCGCGGTGCGGTGATCGCCAGTACCGCCATGTCGTCGTGGTCGCCGCGCCCGATCCACTGCGCCGCGAGCATGTGCACCCGCTCGACGACGGCGTCGGCCGGCATGTTCGCGCATTCGGAGAGGATCTGCCGGAGCCGGTCCTCCCCGAACATGACGTCCCCGAGCGGGCCGCCCTTGGCCTCGATGATGCCGTCGGTGAACATCAGGCAGGTCTCGCCGGGGTTGAGCGTGACGTCCGCGCTGACCGACTCGATCTCGGGCAGCACGCCGATCAGGCTGCCGCGGGTGTCGGCCTCCTCGACCCGGCCGTCCGCCCGGACGATCAGGGGCGGCGGGTGGCCCGCGCAGGTGACGCGCAGCCGCACCGTGGCGCCCTCGCGGCGCGCGGACGCCAGCACCAGCGTGACGTACCGGGTGTCGTGGCCGCCGGCGATGGTGCGGTTGAGCAGGCCGAGCAGCCGGTGGTGGTCACCGGCCATCGGCAGCAGCGCCCGCAGCGTTGTGCGGATCTTGCCGGTCAGCACGGCGGCGTCGAGGCCCTTGCCGCAGACGTCGCCGAGCACGGCCAGCGACTCCTCGGCGTCACCGTCGATCACCGAGTGCACGTCGTAGAAGTCGCCGCCGATCCGCTCACCGTCGAGCGCCGGGCGGTACCGGCCGGCGAACTCGACCCCGCCGAGCTGCTCGAGGGTCGGCGGGAGCAGCTCCCGCATCAGCGTGTCGGTGATGGACGCCTGCAGCGCGAACACCCGCGCCGCCGACATCGCCGCGCCCGCCCGGGCCGCGAAGAGGCGGGCGAAGAGCTCTTCCTGCTCGCTGAAGGACCGCCGGTCGCCGCTGCGCAGCAGGACCAGGGCACCGGCGGGCACGCCGTGGCCGGGCAGGGGAGTCACGACGATCGAGCCGACCGGGCCGAACTCGCCCGGCAGCACCCAGCGGGGCGCGGCGTCCGGGTCGAGCCAGCGCGACGGCACGGGCGGGAAGCCCTGCAGCGCCTCGCCGAGCCCGGGCAGCTCGTCCGGGTCGATCTCCAGCCGGCCGCGCGACGGCTCGCCGCCGCGCACGCAGGTGACGGCGGGGTAGAGCCCGCCCGTCGCGGGCGCCAGCACCATGGCGGCGTCGGCCAGGTGCTCCGCGGCCAGCCGGGCGGCGACCTCCATGCAGCGTTCGAGGTTGAGCGAGCCCAGCAGCGCGGCGGAGGCCTCGCCGAGGAACGCCGTCCGCTCCTGCTCGTGGGCCAGCGCGTCCTGGGCGGCCCGGACGTCGGTCTCGTCGACCAGCCACCACGTCACGGCGTCGCCGTGCGGGACCGGGTGCGCGGCGATGAACCGCTCGCCGACCTCGCCTCGGGTGATTTCGCTCGTGCGGCGCTCGTCGGCCTCGGCCAGCCAGTCCGCGACCGCGCCGGCCAGCGGGCGGCCGGGGGCGGCGTCCGGGAAGAGCAGGCGGGCGGACTCGTTGAGGGCCCGGATCAGCCCGGCGCCGTCGGCCACGATCGCCGCGGCGGGCGCGGCCTCCCAGCCCCGGTCGACGGTGAGCGGGGTTGCGGGGGCGGTCTCGAGGCGCTCAGCCATGGGCACCCGGGTCGGTCGCCAGCTCGGCCCACAGGGTCTTGCCGCCGGGGCGGCGCAGCTGGCCCCAGGCCGCCGCGCAGCGTTCGACCAGCAGCAGCCCGCGGCCGCCCTGATCGGACGGCGTGCGGCGCCGGGCCACCTCGCCGCCGGCGTCGTCGACCTCGATCCGCAGCTTGGCCACGCCGGGCAGCAGGCGCACGTGGTAGGGCGCGCGGCCGTGGCGCAGGGCGTTCGAGGTCAGCTCGTCGACCACCATGACCGCGGTGGTGACGACGCTCGCCGGGAAGCCCGCGAGTACGGACCGGACCCAGCCGCGGACCTTGGCCAGTTCGGTCAGCTCGGAGGTGATGCCGAGTTCGTGCCGGGCCGGACGCAGGTTCATGTCCGCCTCCTCCGTGCCGGGTCCCGCGGGGATGTCGTCCCCTGCGGAGTGCCCCGAACCGGGCTCACCCACACGGGTGCTCGAGATGGTCATGTCTCATCACCCCAGGAGGCGCGGGCCGCGGCGACCGTCGGGTGCAGCGGCATGACGTCGCCGAGACCCAGCAATTCGATCGGCCGGACGACGGCGTGGACGGTGGTCGCGACGGCGAACCGGCCGCCCGCCTCCTTCAGCCGGGTGCCCAGGCGCAGCAGGACCTGCAGGCAGCTGGAGTCGCAGTACTCGACGCCGGTCATGTCCAGCACGATCCGGCGGGCGCCGGGCTCGGCCGGCAGCAGGTCCGCGAGTTTCGCCGAGACGGCCAGGTCGAACTCGCCACGCAGGACGAAGACGGTCACGTCCCCGGCGTCGTGCTCGTCCAACGACCAGCCTTCACCGGAGGCGCGCTGCCGGGGCCGCGTTGCGTCGGTGGTCATGGGTTGTGCTCCAGGAGGGGACGGGATCGACTAACGGCGGGCTGGCGGCTCAACCCGCTCGAGGAATCTACCAGCGCCCCCCGCTCCGGGCAGCGCACAGCCGTTACCGTCCTTTGAGGACTTCCTCGGTCCGGGCGGGTGCGGGGACCGGTTCGGGCGGTGGGCCCGCAGGTGAGGGCACGATCGCGGCGTTCACGGTCCGGGTCAGCCGTTCGTAGGGTGCGCGGTGCTCGTCGTCGAGCAGCACGGCCAGTGGCGTCCAGACCAGCACGACGAACGCCGACGCGGCCAGGGCGAGGGGCAGGAGCAGCTGTTCGGGGTGGTTCGCGAGGTCCCACCGGTCCAGGTCGAGCAGCAGCCAGGTCAGCCAGAGCGGGGACAGCAGGACGCCGTTGCGGACCAGCAGCGAGATCGGCCCGGCCCGGCGGCCGCTGCGCCGGGCGACCCGCAGCAGCATCGCCCGCTTGCCCGGCGTCGACCCGGTCACCGCGGGCAGCACCACGAACCACACGATCGCGAGGATGACGACCGGCGTGTCGCGGTGGCGCATGTCCTCGCCGAACAGCGTCAGCAGGCCGAACAGGAACCCGAGCAGCGCGGCGAACCCGAGCAGGTCGGTGGCCAGCGCGAACAGCCGCCGGGTGAAGGTGACCTTCGTGGCGTAGCGACGGCGGTCGTGCTCCGGCTCCAGCGCGGGCAGCACCCGGCCGAGCGGTCCGGCGATCAGCCAGCCGAGCGCGGCACCGGCGGTGTTCAGGATGAGGTCGTCGACGCTGAACAGGCGGTACGGGCACGGGTAGACGAACCACAGCCCGGTCAGCTGCGTCAGCTCGAACAACAGGGAGAGGCCGAACCCGGCCAGGATCGTCGGCACCGCGCGCATCCGCTGGGCGTAGCGCAGGAACAGGCCGAGCGGGACCAGCATCACGACGTTGAGCGCGGTGGTCCAGATGGCGGGGTTGTGCAGGATCGCGCTCGGGCTCCAGTGGCCTCGGGCGCGTTGCGACACGACTTCGACGAAGTAGAACGGCCGCAACTGGGGAGAACTCGCGTAGCTGTGCCCGGCGCAGAAGTTCGGGTTGTCGGGCAGCGGCAGCACGGTCTGCGTGGCGATCGCCAGGAGGTAGAAGACGAAGGTGTAGAAGACGACCGTCGTCCACCCGCCGGCACGTCCGCGGCGGCGGTAGCTGACGAACGCCGCCGGCAGCATGACGACCAGCACGATGAGCGGGAAGAGGTAGAGGGCGGTACGGACGGGGACGAGATAGGTGGCGACCACGGAGCCGGTGGTACCCAGCCGAGGCGCGAGCGAAGCGTGCTTCGCCCGGACGGCTGGGCAGTCACCGGCATCGCGTCACTGCGGCGGTGCGTCCTGCTGGCCGCCGCCCTGCTTGTGCAGGAAGTCCTTCACCTTGCCCGAGCCCTGGTCGATCTTGTCGGCGTGCTCGCCGAACCGCCCCTTGGCGGCTTCGGCGGCCTTGTCGACACCCTGGTCGGCCTTGTCGGGGTTGTTGCCCAGGGCCTCTTTCGCCTTGTCGAAAAGACTCATCGGTAGGGCTCCATTCGGAATAGCGGGGCTTCGGTCGTCCCGAGCAAAACACCCGGCCGACCGGCCCGCAACCGAACGGCCGATTTCCTTCCCCGGTAGGGGGTATCGAGGCTCTTTCGTGGGTGAAAGACGGCGATCCCGGTTTGAGGCCGCGGGTATCGGGTAACGGCGATTCCTTTCGGGCCCGCGCCCGGTCGGAACGGATATGAACCGCATTTCCCTGACCGAAGCCGCCCGTGAAGTCCTCGACGGCCCGCACACCGCGATCATCGCGACGTCCAACGCCGACGGCCGGCCGCAGTCGTCCGTCGTCTTCGTGAAACGGGACGGCGACAGCGTCGTGTTCAGCACGATCGAGGGCCGCCTGAAAACCCGGAACATGCGCCGCGATCCGCGGGTCAGCCTGCTGGTCGCGAGTGGACCCGGCCGCTACGTCGAGATCCGGGGGAGTGTCGAGCTCACCGCCGATCCGGAAAAGGCGCTGCTGCACGAAATGTACCGCCGGTACATGGGTGGGCAGACACCACCCCCGGAACCCGGTGCCCAGCGGCTGATCGTCCGGATCCTCCCGGAAAAGGAGTACCTCTGGCCACCCGCGGCCTGACGTCGAGGCGGTGCGTGAACCACGCACCGCCACGATCCGTATATCGGGTGAGGACCGCCGTCCCCGCCGCAGGGGCCCGGCGGCCGACCCCTGTGAACCTTGATGTGAGGCCGCGCCATGATGGGAACCACCGGTCTGCCGCACCCGCGGCGTGTCCGACGCCGCACCCCGGACGGAGGTACGGCGCTGCCCGACTTCGGCCTGCCGCGGGCCGCCCGGCGGCACGCCGTCGCGGGCGTGGTGGTGACCACCTTGGCCGCGCTCCTGGTGCTCTTCGCGTTCCTCGCGCCGGACGACCTCAACTCGTTCTCGCCAGAAGCCCTGGTCCGCGTGCCGGTGGAAGGCCTGATCATCGCCGCGTTCGTGCTGGTCCTGCCGCCGCGCCCGCGACGGGTCGTCGCCGTGCTGGTCGGGCTGGTGCTGGGCCTGCTCACCGTGATGAAGGCGCTCGACACGGGCTTCTACGCGACGCTCGAGAAGCCGTTCGACCCGGTTTACGACTGGAGCTTCTTCAACGCCGGCGTCGAGTTCCTCGCCGGGGAGATCGGCAACGCGGCGGCCTACGCCGTGCTGGCCGGGGCGGTGCTGCTCGCGATCGCCGTCGTCGCCTTCATGGTGCTCGCGATGCTGCGGCTGACCCGCATCGCCGCCGGGCGCCGGACCGGGTCGTCGCGGGTGGTGGCCGTGCTCGGGGTGATCTGGATCGTCTGCTCGGTGTTCGGCGTCGAGATCGCGCCGGGCCAGCCGATCGCGGCCCAGAACGCCGCCGCGCTGGCCTACGACGACCTGCGCCAGGTGAGCACCGACCTGCGGGAACAGCGGCCGTTCAGTGAGCTGGCGGCCGAGGACGCCTTCCGGAACACCCCCGGTGACCAGCTGCTCGCCGGGCTGCGCGGCAAGAACGTGGTGCTCACGTTTGTCGAGAGCTACGGCCGGATCGCGCTGGACGACCCGGGGTTCGCCCCGAAGATCGGCGCGACGCTCGACGAGGGCACCGCGCAGTTGCGCGCGGCCGGCATCGGAGCGAAGAGCGCGTTCCTGTCGTCCTCGACGTTCGGCGGCGGCAGCTGGCTCGCGCACTCCACCGTCGAGTCCGGCATGTGGATCGACAACCAGCAGCGCTACAACAACCTGCTCGACAGCGACCGGCTGACCCTCGGCGGCGCGTTCCAGAAGGCGGGCTGGAAGACCGTCTGGGACGTGCCCGCGCACACCAAGGACTGGCCGGAGGGCCAGCGGTTCTACCACCCGGACGCCTACTACGACTTCCGGAACATCGGCTACCAGGGGCCGGGTTACGCCTACGCCACGATGCCGGACCAGTACACGTTCTCCATGTTGCAGCGCAACGAACTCGCGAAGTCGGCCCAGAAGCCGGTGATGGCGGAGGTGGACCTCGTCTCCAGCCACGCGCCGTGGTCGCCGCGCCCCTGGCTGGTCGACTGGAACCAGGTCGGCGACGGCTCGGTCTTCGCGCCGCAGCCGGCGGCGGGGGAGGCGCCGGAGTCCGTCTGGAAGGACCCCGCGAAGATCCGCGACGCCTACCGGGACGCGACCGACTACTCGCTGAAGACACTCATCTCGTTCGTGCAGCACTACGGCGACGACAACCTGGTGCTCGTCTTCCTCGGCGACCACCAGCCGCCGGTGGTGACCCCGCAGGGCGCGGTCCACGACGTGCCGATCACGATCGTGGCGAAGGACCCGAAGGTGCTGGACCGGATCTCCGGCTGGGGCTGGACGGACGGCCTGCACCCGGCCGCGCAGGCGCCGGTCTGGAAGATGGACTCCTTCCGCGACCGGTTCCTGACCGCTTTCGCCCACTGAACCGGGTTTGCGTGAGCCCTGGGGCAAGGGCGTCACCCTTTGCTGTCGGTCCGGGGGCCCGGGCTAGCCCGGATGGAGCAGTGTGGTGACGTTCCGCTGCGCGGGATTCACTTGCCCGATGAATTGCCGGTAATTCTCACGCACTTCTAGGCTCCTTATGTCGGGGTTCTCCGCGCTGAGGAGTGGTCATGCGAAGGAAATTGGCGGCACTCGCCGTCGCAGTTTTTTCCCTGTTCGGTCTGACGGTCGGGACCGCGGCCGCGGCCGGCAGCGATTTCGCACCACCCGGCTGCTTCGGAGAGCGTTACGGCGTGCTTTTCGGCCAGGGGGTTTCCGTCAGCTGCTTCCCTGGTGAGGGCTACGGCTACCGGGTGATCGCGCACTGCACGAACGGCAGCGCCTTCTGGTACGTGGTCGGCGATTTCGTGCCGTACGGATTCGGCCCGGCCGTCGCGGAATGCACCGGCGCGCTGCTCGTCCCGGCCCGGGTGTACGGCTACCAGGTCGACGAGATCTGATTTCCCGCCGCTTTCCGCCCGGTCGCCCTTTCGGGTGGCCGGGCGGAAGCGCGTGCTTTTACCGACGGTCAGGAAACGCGCCGGTCGTCCATCGCGTCGCGGTCCCAGTCGATTCCGAGGCCGGGTGATTCCGGCGGTACCGCGTGCCCGTTCTCGACGGTCATTTCGGTTCGCGTGATCGCGCGCAGCTGCGGGATGTGCTCGACGTAGCGGCCGTTCGGGACGGCCGCGGTCAGGCTCACGTGCAGTTCCATCAGGAAGTGCGGGCAGACCTCGACGTTGAAGGCTTCGGCCAGGTGGGCGACCTTGAGCCACGGCGTGATGCCGCCGACCCGGGCGACGTCGGGCTGCACGATCGAGGCGGCGCCGCGCTGCAGGTAGTCGCGGAACTGCGCGATCGAGTACAGCGACTCGCCGACGGCGATCGGTACGGGCGTCGACGCGGCGAGGCGGGCGTGCCCGGACACGTCGTCGGCCGGCAGTGGCTCTTCCAGCCAGAACAGGTCCAGCGGCGCGAACACCGCCGCCCGCCGGATCGCCTCGGCGGCGGTCATCGACTGGTTGGCGTCCACCATCAGGTCGAACCGCGGGCCGACGGCTTCGCGGACCGCGGCGAGCCGTTCGAAGTCCTCGCCGGCCGAGGGTTTGCCGATCTTGACCTTGACGCCGCCCCAGCCGGCGGTCTCGGCGGCCTTCGCGCCCGCGACGAGCTCTTCGGTGCTCAGGTGCAGCCAGCCGCCTTCGGTGTCGTAGAGCGGAACCCGCGCGCCGAACCCGCCGGCGACCCGCCACAGCGGCTCGCCGGCCCGGCGGCACTTGAGGTCCCACAGCGCGATGTCGACGGCGGCCAGCGCGAGCGACGTGATCGCGCCGACGGTCGTGGCCCGGGTGGCGGCGAACAGGTCCCGCCAGAGCGCCTCGACCAGCCGCGAGTCGCGGCCGACGAGCCGGGGGAGCAGGTGGTCCCGCAGCAGGGCGACGACGGAGCTGCCACCGGTCCCGATCGTGTAGGAGTAGCCGAGCCCGCTCCCGCCGTCGTCGGTGCTCAGCTCGACGAAGACGGTCTCCTGGGACACGAACGCCTGCACGGCGTCGGTGCGGGCCTGCTCGACCGCGACATCGACGAGAAAAGCTTCCGCCCGCGTGACGACAGCCACTCATCCCCCTGACGCTGAATCCTATAGGAAATAGGATTCTGACGGGGTGTGGGTGGCCCTGTCAACGGCCTGGGTGTGGGGTGGGACCGCGGAGGCGGGGCAGTGTGTCGAGGCGGGCCTTCGGTATTGGGTCGCGCTGTGGGGGTGGCCGCGGTGCGGGGGTCGGCGCCGCGGAGGCCTGGGCAGTGGTGTCTGCGACCGGCTCTGGCTCGATGTCGGCGGTGGCTGCGGTGCGGGTTCGGCTTCGCGGAGGCGGGGCCGTGGTCGCGATTGGCCTTTGGTGTTGGGTCGCGCTGCGGGGGTGGCCGTGGCGCGGGTTCGGCATCGCGAAGCCGGGGACAGCGGTTTCGCCGCCGGCCTTTCAGCTTTGCGTTGCGCTGTGGGGTGGCCGCGCCGCGGAGGCCAGGGGCAGTGGTGTCGCGACCGGCTCTGTGCGATGTCGGCGTTGCGGCAGTGGCCGGGGCGCGGGTTCGGCATCGTAGAGGCAGTGGCGTCGCGGCCGGCTCCGGAGGGATTTCGGCAGGGCGTCGCGCTGCGGCGCCGCGGAGGCGGGACAGCGGTTTCGCTGCCTGCCTTCGGTGTTGCGTCGCATTGTGGGGTGGCCGCGGAGGCGGAGGCGGTGGTCGCGACGGGCCTTCGGCGTTGCGTCGCGCTGTGGGGTTGACCGTGGCTTGGGGTGGCCGCGGAGGCGTGGACAGCGGCGTCGCGACCGGCCTACGCGCGATGTCGGCAGCGTCGTGCTGTGGGCCGCCGTCGGGCGAGGCGGTGCTCGTTCGTGGCGGGAACGGCGTCCGCACAGGGGACTGTCATGCACCTCTGCTGCCCTGCCGACTCTGGTTTCGGCCGGTGCGCGCGGATCCGTGCTCTACTTGGTTCAGACCTTTTACAACGTTGTAATGGAGGGTTCCCGACGCGCGGCGCGAACCGGTGAAGCCGGTTCGCGCTACTTCTGTGCGCCACGGAAAGCGTTGTAAGACAACGCATTCAGGCATCAAGTACACAGTGGACAGTCGTTCGCTCCTGCTAACTGCGGACAGAAAACCGGACAATTCTGGACCTGGCCCGGACCCGGCCGCACACTCGGCGGACAGTGTGTTTCTTTCCCCCGGCCTCGGAGGAGTCCCCATGCGTCGAAGAATCGCCCTGGCTCTCGGCGGCGCCGCCGTCCTCACCGCCAGTCTCGCCAGCAGTGCCCTCACCCCCGCCGTCGCGCAGGCGTCACCCGGCCTGATCGCCGCCATGCAACGGGATTTCGGCCTGACCGCCGCCCAGGCCGAAACCCGGCTGGGGCAGGAGATGACCGCTTCACGGGTGCTGCCGGACGCGCAGCGCGCCGCCGGCGCCGCGTTCGGCGGGGCCTGGTTCGACCCCGCGCTCGGCAAGCTCGTCGTCGGCGTGACCGATCCCGCCGCGGCCGCCGCCGTCCGGCAGGCCGGTGCCGAGCCGACGGCCGCCGCGGTCAGCGCGGCGAAGCTCGACGCCGCGAAGGCCGCCATCGACGCCACGGCCCAGGCGCACCCCGCGCCGGCCGGCGTCAGCGGCTGGCGGACCGACGCGCGCACCGGCAGCGTCGTCGTCACCCTGCAGCCGGGTGCACGGGGCGCCGACGTCGACGCCTTCGTCGCGCAGGCCCGGAAAGCCGGCCCCGTCACCGTGACGTCGACGCCGAAGGCCGAGACGTTCTCCGCCGGGACCGTCGGCGGCGACCCGTACTACATCAACGGCAACACCCGCTGTTCGATCGGCTTCTCCGTCAACGGCGGGTTCGTCAGTGCCGGCCACTGCGGCGGCGCGGGCAGCTCGGTCGTCGGCTGGGACGGCTCGGCGATGGGCACCTTCGCCGGCTCTTCCTTCCCCGGCAACGACTATTCGTTCATCCGCATCGGCAACGGCTGGTGGACCGCGCCGGTCGTGCTCGGCTGGGGCACCGTCAGCGACGCGATCGTCCGCGGCTCCTGGGTCGCGCCGGTCGGCACCTCGGTGTGCCGCTCGGGTTCGACGACGCACTGGCACTGCGGTGTCGTGGAAGGGCTCAACGAGACCGTCAACTACTCCCAGGGCGCCGTCTACCAGGTGACCCGCACCAACGTCTGCGCCGAACCGGGCGACTCCGGCGGCTCCTTCATCACCGGTGACCAGGCGCAGGGCGTCACCTCCGGCGGCTGGGGCAACTGCAGCTCCGGCGGCGAGACGTGGTTCCAGCCGGTGAACGAGATCCTGCAGACCTTCGGCGTCGGGCTCGTCACGGGCTAGCAGGGGCACGACGCCGGTCGCGGGACCTAGGCTGGGCCGATGACCTCGCCCCTGCCCGCGATCGGCGTCGTCCGCACCGCCCGGACGGAGCTCGAGCACACGCCCGTCCAGGCGGCCGCGAACCGCGCCGAGGAAGGCACGATCGAACTCGACGCGCGCTTCGCCGAAGGACTGGCGGGCCTCGCCGGGTTCGACTACGCGTGGCTGCTCAGCTGGCTGGACCGGCCCGACCGGCCGGGCGGCCTCACGCAGGTGCCGTACCTGCTGCGCCGCGAAGGCCGCCGGATGGGCATCTTCGCCACCCGCGGCCCGCGCCGGCCGAACCCGATCGGGCTGAGCCTCGTCCGGCTGCTCGACGTCTCCGGCACCACGATCCGGTTCGCCGGGGTCGACCTGCTGGACGGCACGCCGGTGCTGGACCTCAAGCCGTACGTCACCCGGTTCGACCGGCCGCCCGGCGAGCCCGCCTGCGGCTGGTTCGACGCCGTGGACGTGCCCGAGGGCGTCACCCCGGCGCGGCTCGCCGAGGAACCCGGCTAGGTCTTGAGCAGGCTCGCCAGCCAGGCGCCGAGCACCTGCTGGACGTCGGCGCGGGTGCGCGCCGGGTCGTCCGCCGCGGCGATCATCCGGGCCGCCTCCATCACCGCGCTCAGCACGAGCTGCGCCAGCGCGGGGACGGGCAGCTCGACGATCAGGCCGTCCACTTTGGCCTGGTCCAGCACGCGGACGATCAGGCCGAGGCCGTACTCCGCCTCGATCTCGCGCCAGACGTCCCAGCCGAGCACGGCCGGCGCGTCGGTGAGGGAGATCCTGCGGACGTCCTCGCGCAGGCACGCGTCGAGGAACACGCCGAGGCCGAGCGCCATGCCGGTCAGCGGGTCCGTGCCCCGGTCGAACGCGGCGCCGACCTCGTCGGTCAGCTCGCGTTCCAGCTCCTCGACGACCGCGCGGAACAGGCCCTGCTTGTCGGCGTAGTGGTGGTACAGCGCGCCGCGGGTGACGCCCGCCGCGCGGGTGATCTCGTCCGCCGGCACGGCCTGGTAGCCGCGGGTGGCGAACAGCTCGCGCGCGGCGGCGACCAGAGCGGCCTTCGTGCCGGCGGAACGGTCCTGCTGGGTACGTCGCACCCGCCTAATCTGCCATGACACCCGCGAACTCGACGACGTGGCGGGCCAGCACGGCGGGCTGGTCCTCGGAGACGAACGTGTAGGAGTCCGCGATCTCGACGAGCTTCGCGTCGGGCAGTAGCGCGGCGAGCCGGTGGGCGAGGCCGATCGGGAACAGCTTGTCCTCGGCCGCCCAGGCGAGCAGCACCGGCCGGTCGAACGTCCGCAGCGCCTCCGCGGCGGCCAGCGTGTGCCGCCGGTGCACGTCCCGCAGCAGCTTGCGCAGGTCGCGCCGCACCCCGGCGGACTTCCGCAGCGGCGCGAGGTAGGCCTGCGCGACGTCGTCGGGCAGCGGCCGTTTCACCACCCAGCCGAACAGCATCGGCAGCGGGTAGAGCACGCGGAAGCGCAACAGCTGGCCGAGCACGGCCATCGAGCCGGGGATCCGCGCGATCGCCGGCAGCGGCTTGAAGATCGGCGGGAAGAAGTACTCGAAGCAGTCGGACGGCGTGAGCACGACCCGCCCGACCTGCTCCGGGCGCCGGCTGAGCAGGATCTGTGTCAGCGCGCCGCCGGTGTCGTTCGCGACCAGCGTGACGTCGCGCAGGTCCAGCGCCTCCAGGAAGTCCGCGATCACGTCGGCGGCGCCGGCGGGGGAGAGGTCGGCGTCCGCGCGCATCGGGAGGTCGTGCGAGCCCAGCGGCAGATCCGGGGCCAGGCACCGGAACCCGGCCGCGGCGACGTCCGGCACCACCTTCCGCCAGAGCTCCGCGTTCGTCAGCACCCCGTGGACGAACACCACGGGGGCGCCGGTGCCCCGCTCGAAGTACCGCACCTCGCCGGCCGGCAGCCGGACCCGGTGCTCCCGACCCAAGGATTCGCTTCGTGTCATGCCGGCAGATTACATACGTACAGCATGTATGTAAATGAGATGGCTCAGCGCACGGTGACCGCGAGTGAGCGTCGTCAGGAATTCACCAGATCGGCGCCGAGGTTGGCGGGGACCGGTGTGCGGCCGCCGGGGTGTTGGCGGTTGTTTGGGCCCGCGGTGTCTGCTGCGGGCTCCTCGCCGAGTACCCGGAGGCCTTGATGAGCCCGTTCGCCGCTTTCGATCGCCGCACCCTGCTCAAGACCGCCGCCGGGGCCGGGATCGCCCTGGCCGGCAGCGTTGCCGCGATGGCCGCGTTCCCCGGGGTCGCCGCGGCCTACTCGTGGCCGTCTTCGCTGCGGTCCGGCTCGACCGGTGCCGCCGTGACGGAACTGCAGATCCGGATCGCGGGCTGGGCCGCCGACGGGCCGCGGCAGACCTACGTCGCCGTCGACGGCGACTTCGGACCCGGGACCGAAGCCGCTCTGAAGCGGTTCCAATCGGCCAACCACCTGACCGCCAACGGCATCGCCGATTCGGACGACTTCACGGCCCTCAACGCCCTGGAATCCGCCGACGGATCGACCGCGCACTTCGAATTCAGCGAGTTCACGTCGAACGACGGCACCGGGTTCGGCGGCGGCAAGGTCGGCGCGGCGACGGTCAAGGAGAACGTCCGGCGGCTGATGTACAAGCTCGAAGCCCTGCGGACCAAGGCGGGCAACCGGGCGATCACGATCTCGTCGGGCTTCCGCAGCGTCGCGCACAACCAGGCGGTCGGCGGCGCGTCGAACAGCATGCACGTCTACGGCACGGCGGCGGACGTCTACGTCAGCGGCCTGAGCACGCGGCAGGTGTACGTCCTCGCCGAGGCCTGCGGGTTCTCCGGGCTGGAGCGCTACACGCTCTCGGACGCGCACCAGCACGTCGACAGCCGGATCGAGTACGCCTACGGCTCGCAGAGCTGGTGGTGGGAGAGCGGCACGGTCAGCTGAAGTCGATGGTGATGCCCCCGGGCGAGGCTTCGGGGAAAGGTCGGATCCAGGGGCATCACCGCCCGCGGGACAGCTGACACGATGTCCTGCGGTCCAACCACCCTACGAACTCCGGGGCCGTCCGACCAGGGCCTCGATGCGGTGTCGAAGGTTTGTCGCCCGGTCGGTCACGAGGCCCACGGAGAGTGGGTCTTTCGTGCTGATCGAGCGTCGCTCGCGCTCGCTTGACCGGCCGCTCGTTCGCGCCTAGCCTTAAGTTGAAACTTCAACCGATTCGCGCGCGCAGCACGGGCCAGGAGCACCGATGTCGATCTTTCGCCTGAACCACGCCGTGTTGTACGTCCGGAACGTGGCCGAGAGCGTGGCGTTCTACCGGGACCTGCTCGGCTTCGACTACATCGAGGGCGGCGACGCGCACCGCGGCGCGGCCTTCCTGCGGGCCCCGGGCTCGACCAACGACCACGACCTCGGCCTGTTCGAGCTCGGCGCGCACGCCGCGGACTCGGGCGCCGGGCAGACGTCGGTCGGGCTCTACCACCTCGCGTGGGAGGTCGACACCCTCGGCGACCTCGACCGCATCGCCGGCCTGCTCGAAGCGGCGGGCGCGCTGGTCGGCTCGTCCGACCACGGCACCACGAAGTCGTTGTACGCCAAGGATCCCAGCGGGATCGAGTTCGAGGTCGTCTGGATCATCCCGCGCGAGCTGCTGACCGACGCCGACCGCGACAAGAGCAAGGCGATCGGGCGGCTGGACCTGGCGGGCGAACTGGCCAAGTACGGCGCCGACGCCCGCAGTGGCGTCGGCATCTCCCGTCCCTGACTCAGGAAGCCAGCTCGTTCGCCCGGACGCGGTTGCGTGCCGGCGACGAAGTCCGGTGCAGCGCACGGAGGTTGCCCAAGGCGAAGCGGCCCGGGCCGACGAACGCGACGGCCAGCAGCGCCCAGCAGAACAGGGTCGCGGCCTCGCCGCCGTTCTGGATCGGGAGCAGGCCGTCCGGCAGGTGCACCGTGAAGTAGGCGAACGCCATCGAGCCCGAGCCGAGCACCGCGGCGACCCGCGTGCCGAGCCCGACGCAGACCAGCACGCCGCAGACGAGCTGGATCACCGCCGCCCACCAGCCCGGCCACGCCCCGACGGCGGCGGTCGTCTTCGCGCCGAAGACGCCGAACAGCGTTTTGGCGCCGTGGCAGGCGAACAGGAAGCCGATCACGATGCGGTAGAGCCCGACGACGTGCTCGCGGGCCGGGGCCAGACGGTCCATGGTTCCTCCGGGAGGCGGGTGCGGGCGGCATCCGGCGGGCCGGCGGTGTGGCCGGCCTTCGCGGATTCGGTACGACCAGATATACCGGCCCGCCAGGATTTGCCACACCCCCCGAAAGTCGCGTGAGGACATCACGCGCGAAAATGTGTACCACTGGCCGGGCCGGTCGGCTTTACCGGTTAACCGCCTTGCCGGGCAAGGGAAAACCCCGGAGGTCTGGCATTTCGCCAGTCTGGTCCAGACCAGTTAGCCGAGTGGTCCGCCGGGGGTTTCGAGAATGTTTCCGGCTCTTTTCGGAATCGTCCCGGACTGGGCCTGACGGATCAGTGCCGCGACCCGTTCGGCGTCCGGGATCGCCCACAGCTCGGGGGTGAACGGCGCCCACGCGCCCCGGTACGACATCTTGATCAGCCGCCACCGGGCGAGGGGGTCGGTGCCGAAGGTGACCGTCCCGGTGCCGTCGTCGCCGACCCTGGCTCGGGCCGGCTGCAGGAGGTTGAGCCACACCCAGCGGAACTCCGCGCCGGTCGGCCACTGCGCCACGAAGACGATCCGCCGGTCGGTCACGAAGTACGTCTCGACGTTCAGGCGCGCGCGCCGGATCTGCAGACGGTGCTGCCACTCCGTCGAGAACGCGGCAGCGAGGCCAGGTAACAGGCCCAGGCCGTAGTACTGCGCGTTCGACTCGCCGACGGCGACGAGCGTGATCAGACCGCTCACCAGCAGCACGAAGCCGAAGAGCAGCACGTAGTTTTCGTAGAGCCAGTGGCGGCGCACCACCGGCGCGCCCGACCAGAGCACGCGTTCGCCGGTCTGCAACGGGTACGGTTCCATGTCGTCCTCCCCAGACGTCGGGGAGTACACGCGCGAGGGCCGTAACCGGTTGCATCCCGCGCGATCGGCTCTTTGCCCCGTCCGGGGCGGGGACTAGCGTGACACCCATGCGAACGAAGGCGCCGTGGCGCCGTCCTGTGGGCGCCCGTGCCTGAAGGCATCGGGCTGGAACTGCGGAATCGGCAGGCGAGCGCGCTGGTCGTCGTGACCGGGCGGCTCGACATTACCGGTTATCCCTTCCTGCGCGACGGCCTTCTCAAGATCGCCGCGGACAGCCCGCCGGGGCTCATCGCCGACATCGACGACCTCGTCCTCGAACGGCATTCGCCGAGCCTGTTCCCGTTCGTCGCCACCCGGCTCGAACGCTGGCCGGGTATCCCGTTCTCCCTGGTCACCAGCCAGCCCACGCACGTCGAGGCGTTCGACACCTACGGCCTGGACCGGTTCGTGCCGGTGCACGCCGACGTCGAAACTGCCGAGCGGGCGCTGCCCCACCCGATCCGCCGCCGCGCGGAGCGGACCCTCGCCCGCGGGGAACAGGGGATCGCGCAGGCGCGGGCCTTCGTCAGTGCGCGGACCCGCGAATGGGGTGTTCCCGCGCTCGAGTACGACGGCACGCTCATCGCGGCCGAGCTCACCGACAACGCCTCCCGGCACACGACGTCGCTGCCGGGGCTGCGGCTGGAGCTGCGTCAGGAGCTGCTGACGATCGCGGTGAGTGACGGCGACTCCCGGCCTGCCGTGCTGCTGGACCGCCCCGACCTGCTCGAGCCCGGCCTGGGCCTGCGGATCGTCGCGCAGACCGCGCGGGCCTGGGGGAGCAGCAAGCGGTGGACGGGCGGCAAGGTGGTCTGGGCCGTCCTGGCCACGCCGGAACGCCGCCGGTCGGGGACGCTCGGCCCCTGAGCCCGAACCTGTCCGGGACAGAACTCGAATTGATCGACGAGCCACCTCGAAAGCATGATCGTCGCCCTCTAAGGTGGCTCCATGGTGGACGAAGAGGTCGTCTCGGAGCGCATCCGGCAGGTCGCCGCCACCCTGGCGGGCCGCGCGGGGGATCTCACCGGTGAGCTGGTGCAGCTCTACGCCGCCGAGCTGCCGCAGCTGGTCCACGACGACGAGCGCATGGTGAGCCTGCTGACCGCGAGCGTCTACCAGAACATCGAGACCGGGCTGCAGATCTTCCAGCACAGCATCGACCCCTCCCACGTCGAGGCGCCGGCCGCGGCCCTGGAGTACGCGCGGCGCCTGGCGCAGCGGGGCACGCCCGTGTTCGACCTGATCCGGGCCTACGAGCTGGGGCAGGCCGCGATGCTGGACTTCGGGTTCCAGGAGTGCACCCGCCAGGTCGGCGAAGCGGAGCTGCTCGGGGAGATGATGCGGCAGCTGCTGAAGGTCGTGTTCGGGTTCGTCACCCGGGTGACCCGGCAGCTGGTCGCGGTCTACCAGGACGAACGCGACCGGTGGCTGCTCAACCGGAGTGCCGCGCGGGCGGCCAAGGTGCAGGACCTGCTGGGGGAGAACCGCGGCCCGCTCGACGCCGCCTCGGTCGACGCGGCCGAGACGGTCATCGGCTACCGCCTGCGCGGCACCCACGCCGGGATGATCCTCTGGCACACCGGCCAGGCGGACGACGTGCTGTCCGTGCTGGAGGCGGTCGCGGGCGCGGTGCTCGGCCGCGTCCAGGACCACGGCCGCCCGCTGTTCGTCCCGCGCGACGAAGCCAGCGCGTGGGTCTGGCTGCCGCTCGGCCCGGACACCGCGATCACCCGCGCCCACCTCGACGACGTGCTCGCCGCGGTCGACCCTGGCGTCCGCGTGACCGTCGGCGACCCCGCCACCGGCGTCGACGGCTTCCGCGACACCCACCACCAGGCCCTGCGGGTGCACGCGCTGGCGCTGGCGGCCGGCGAGCACTGCGACCGCGTCCTGACCTTCCGCGAGGTCGGCACGATGGCGCTGATGACGTCCGATCTCAACGCCGCCCGGCTGTGGGTGACGAGCACCCTCGGGCCGCTGAGCACCGGCGACGAGCACTGCGAGCGCCTGCGCGAGACCCTGCTCGTGTTCCTCACCTCGGGCGGCAGCTACACCGCGGCGGCGGCCGAGCTGACGATGCACAAGAACTCCGTGCAGTACCGCGTCCGCAAGGCACAGGAGCTGCTGCCGCGGGAGCTCGGGGTGAACCGGCTGGACGTCGAGCTCGCGTTGAGCCTGTGCCACCGGCTCGGCGCCGCGGTACTGGCCGCCACCTGAGGTTTTGGTGCCCCGGACCACCGGCGGCGAAGATCGTTGGGTCCCCGGCACGAAGTCTTCGCCGGATCTTTCCCCTACCTTTCGATCATGGGTGAAAACGGTGGGATGCTCGCACTGGTGCGGCTACGCCGAGGCGTCGTCGGCGAGAGCAGACGCGTCTGTCACCTGATCCCCGTCCCGCCCGCCGGCGCGGTGCCCGAGCGCCTGACGGCCCTGTGCGGCGAGTCGATCCGCCCCGGCGAGGCCGAGGTGCTCGACGGCCTGCGCGGGATGCCGTGCCACGCGTGCCTGATGGCGCACACGCCCGCGAGTGGCGGGCTGCTGGCGAACGCGGGCTGACGCGAGCCGGCCGGGTTCTGGATCGATTTCGTGAAAATGCCACGCCGTTCCGTGCGGAGACTTCTTTTCCGCGCCGGGAGTCGGTGAATATCCGACCGATCGAATAACGTTCCGAAGTGGTTGCGGGGAGTAGTCAACCGGGTGTCCACTGTGGTCGGCAGTGCGGCACAATCCGACGTTCCGGACGTGCGGCGCTGACGATCACGTGGGAAAACCCCATGTCGCGGCCTGGATCGATAGTCCATTCGGCCGAACTCTGCGGATTACGTATCCACAGGGGACGTCGTGAGCTTTAACCTTGCGTGATTCTTCACCATGAATCGCACTGGGGAGTGAGATGAAGTCCACGTCACCGCTTTGGCTGCCGCGCGCCCATTCACGGTCGGAACGGGCCCTCCTCGAGCGATGACGCAAGCCGGCTGCATCAGACGCTTCGAAGGAATCGCCCGGCAGTCGCCCGACCGGATCGCCGTCGTCGAGCACGACGCGGTGGTGAGCTACGCCCGGCTGGCGGGGCTCGCCGGCGGGCACGCCGCACGGCTGCTCGACGCGGGCGTCCGGCCGGGCGACCGGGTCGGGCTCGTCACCGGGCACGGCACGCGGGCGATCGCCGCGATCCTGGGCACGCTCGCCGCCGGGTGCGGGTACGTCCCGCTGGACCCGACGTTCCCGCGTGGCCGGCTCGCGCACCAGGTCGACGCCGCGCGTGTGTCGGCCGTGCTGGCCGACGCCGAGCACGTCGAGCTCGCGGAATCCCTGTGCCGCAACGGTTCCGCCCGGGTCGTCCCGGTCGGGTCGGAGACCGCGCCACTGCCGGTGCCCGACCCGGATCCGGACACGATTGCCTATGTCCTGTTCACGTCCGGCTCCACCGGCACCCCGAAGGCCTTCGCGCAGACCCACCGCAACCTGCTGCACGTGGTGGAAAACCAGATCGCGAGCCTCGGCATCACCGCGGCGGACCGGCTGAGCCTGCTGGCGTCCTTCGGGTTCGACGCCGCGATCCCGGACCTGTACCCGGCGCTGCTGACCGGCGCCGCCGTCGTGCCGGTGGACCTGCGCGTCCACGGCGTCGCGCACGCCGCGCGGGAGCTGGCGCGGCACGAGGTGACGATCTACCACTCGACGCCGACGGTCTACCGCCACCTGCTCGACAGCTTCGACGGTGACCTGCCGTCGGTCCGGACGGTGCTCCTGGGCGGCGAGCCGTCGACCTACGCCGACGTCCGCCGCGGCCGCTTCGCCGACGGCTGCGTGTTCGTCAACGGTTACGGCGCGACCGAGGTGACGTTCGCCGCGCACCACCACTTGACCAGCGCCGACGTCGCCCCGGACGCCACCGGCCCGCTGCCGATCGGCACCGCGCTCCCGGGTTACGAGCTGACCGTGCTGGAAGGTGGTGAGCTGGAGGTCCGGAGCGAGTTCCTGGCCGAGGGCTACCTCGACCGGCCGAGCCCGGCGTTCGGCACCACATCGGACGGGCTCCGCACGTACCGCACCGGCGACCTGGGTGAGGTCCTGCCGGACGGCAACCTGGTCTGCCTCGGCCGGCTGGACCGCCAGGTCAAGGTGCGCGGGTTCCGCGTCGAGCTGACGGAGATCGAGGCGAAGCTCGCCGAATCACCGCTGGTGGCGGAGGCGCGGGCCATCGTCCGCGACGGCGAGCTGCTGGCGTACGTGGTTCCGGCCCCTGGTGCCGAGCCGGATCCGGCCGCCCTGCGGGCCGCGCTGGCCGATGCCTTGCCCGGCTACGCCGTGCCCTCCGGGGTGGTCGTGGTGGCGGCGTTCCCGCTGACCGTCACCGGCAAGCTCGACGAGGAAGCGCTTCCGAACCCGCGTCCGCCCGCACCCGCCGAGGTCCCGCCGATGACCGAGACCGAGGAGCAGGTCCACGCGATCTGGCGCGACGTCCTCGGCCACGCGAGCTTCGGCGTCACCGACGCCTTCTTCGACGTCGGCGGGCACTCACTGCTGCTCGGTCGCGTCCAGCAGCGGCTGGCCGCGGCGTTCGGCACCGACGTCCCGCTGCTCGGCCTGCTGGAACACCCCACCGTCGCGGCGCAGGCGGCCTACCTCGGTGAGTCCACTTCGGACAGTCCGCGAGCGGCCGAGCCGCCGTCGGAGTCGGACGGCAGCGACCTGATCGCCGTTGTCGGGATCGCCTGCCGGTTCCCGGGCGCGCCCGACGCACCCGCGTTCTGGTGGAACCTGTGCGCCGGCGTCGACGCGATCCACGACCACACCGACGACGAGCTGGCCGCGCTCGGTATCGGGCCCGGGCTGCGCGGCGACCCGGCGCACGTCCGCGCCGGCGGGCGCCTGGACGGTGTCGAGGACTTCGACGCGGAGTTCTTCGGCTTCACCGCCGACGAGGCCGCCCGCACCGACCCGCAGCACCGGCTCTTCCTGGAGACGGCGTGGCGGGCCCTGGAAGACGCGGGCCGCGACCCGGCACGGGAAACCGGCCCGGTCGGCGTCTTCACCTCCGCCGGGGTCAACCGCTACTTCCTGTTCCACCTCTTCGGGAATCCGGCGGTGACCGGTGACGTCGACCCGGACGACTGGGAGGGCCGGCTGCTCGGCCGCCAGCTCACCGACCACCTGCCCGGCCAGGTCGCCTACCGGCTCGGCCTGACCGGGCCCGCGCTCGCCGTCCAGAGCGCCTGCTCCAGCTCGCTGGCCGCGGTCGGCCTCGCCGCCCAGAGCCTCGCCGAATACCGCTGTGACCTGGCGCTCGCCGGGGGAGTGAGCGTCACCTGGCCGCGGTACCGCAGCGGCGGGCTCGCCTCGCCGGACGGTCGCTGCCGCGCGTTCGACGTCGCAGCCGAAGGCGCCGGGTTCGGTTCCGGCGCCGGGGTCGTCGTGCTGCGGCGGCTGGCCGACGCGCTCGCCGACCACGACCACATCCACGCCGTGCTGCCCGGCTGGGCGATGACCAACGACGGTCCCGACCGCGCGGGGTACGCCGTGCCGGGCGCGGCCGGGCAGGCCGCGGCCGTCGCCGAAGCACTGGCCGTCGCGGAGGTCGACCCGGCCGAGGTCAGGCTGGTCGAGGCCCACGGCAGCGGCACGCCCTTGGGCGATGCGATCGAGGTGGCCGCGCTGAACCGGGTGTACCGGGACGTCCCGTCCGGCACGTGCGCGCTCGGCTCGGTCAAGACGAACATCGGGCACCTCGACGCGGCCGCCGGGGTGGCCGGGCTGATCAAGACCGTGCTTTCCGTGCGCCACGGCGTGATCCCGCCGAACCTGCACTTCACCGCGCCGCACCCGGAGGTCGACCTGGCCGGCGGACCCTGGTACGTCCCGGTGAAGGCCGCCGACTGGCCGGACGCGGAACGCCGCGTGGCCGGGGTCAGCTCGTTCGGGATGGGCGGCACCAACGTCCACGTCGTCGTCGAAGAGGCGCCGGCCGCCGGGCCGCGGGTCATCGCCGACGGCCCGTACGTGCTGCCGGTGTCCGCACGGGACGGGAAAGCGTTGCAAGAAGCGCTTTCCCGTCTGCGCGACCGGCTCGCGGACGACCCGCCGCCGCTGGCCGACGTCGCCTACACCCTCGCCGTCGGACGCCGGGAGTTCGCGGCCCGTGCCGCCGTGGTCGCGACGACCGCCGCGGAGGCCGTCGAAGCCCTCGACGTCCTGCTGGCCGAGGCGACCGGCGTCGCCGGGCCGGCCGGTGCGGCCCACGAACTGGCCGCGCGCTGGGTGGACGGCGGCGACGTCGACTGGGCCGCCCGGCACGACGGCGCGGAGCCGGGCCGGGTGCCGCTGCCCGGCTATCCCTTCCAGCGCACCAGGTTCTGGATCGACCCGCCGGTTCCGGGTGATCACCTGTGACCAGCACCAGCCCGGCCGCCACCGCGGTCCCGGGCCGCACACCGAACTGGGGAGTTCACCGTGACCGACACGCTGCCCGTCGCGGGCACGCACGGCCCGCCACAGTCCTATCCGGACACCACGGTCGCCGGACTGATCCTGGAACAGGCCCGGCGGACGCCGGACGCGCTCGCCGTGCGGCAGGGCGGAACGCGGCTCACCTACGCTGACCTGGTCGCCGCCGCCTGGGGTGTCGCGGCCTTGCTGCGCGAACGCGGCGCGGGCGTCGAAACCCGGGTCGGCGTGTGCGCCCACCGGCGTCCCGCGCTCGTGGCGACGGTCCTCGGTGTCCTGCTGTCCGGTGGCTGTTACGTCCCGCTCGAACCGGGCGGCCCGCGGGCCCGGCTGACCGGGATCGCCGCCGACGCGGGTGTCACGCTCGTCGTCGGCGACGCCGCCGTCGCGGAATTCGGTGCGGTGGAAGGGATCGAAGCCCTCGACGTCCCGCCGCCCGGCGAGCCCGGCGTCTGCCCGGCCACCCCGGACAGCACCGCCCACGTGCTCTACACGTCCGGCTCGACCGGACGGCCGAAGGGCGTGCTGACCAGTCACCGCAACGTCGTCGCGTTCGTCACCGGCTTCGCCGACCGCCTCGGCGTCGGCCCGGGCACCCGCACGCTGGGCATCTCCTCACTCGGCTTCGACGCGTTCACCATGGACGTCTTCGTGCCGCTGGCCTGCGGCGGCTCGGTGCAGCTGGCCGGCTCGGCGGACCGCGCCGACCCCGAACGGCTGCGCCGGTTCGTCGTCGAGCACGACGTCGACTGGGGCTTCATCACGCCGACGCTGCTCGCCATGCTGAACCCGGCGGACGTGCCGGGCTGGCAGACCGTGGCGTGCGGCGGCGAGCCGGTGCCCGCCGAACTGGCCGCCCGCTGGCTGCCCTGCCGCCGGTTCTTCAACGTCTACGGCCCGACCGAGACGACCGTCGTCGTGGTCACCGACGAGGTGACCGGCCGGCCCGCCGACCCGCTGCCGCTCGGCACGCCGACCCCGAACCACCGCGCGTACGTCGTGGACGGCGACCTGCGGCCGGTCGCGCCGGGCGAGGTCGGCGAGCTGCTGATCGGCGGCCCGGGGGTGGCCGCCGGGTACCTCGGCCGCCCGGAGCTGACCGAGCGGAAGTTCGTCGCGGACCCGTTCACACCGGGGGAGCGGGCTTACCGCACGGGCGACCTGGCGCGGGTGTTGCCGGACGGGCGGCTGGAGTTCGCCGGCCGCGCCGACCGCCAGGTCAAGGTGCGTGGGCAGCGCATCGAGCTGGGTGAGGTCGAAGCCGCGCTGGCCGCGCACCCGCAGGTGGGCGCGGTGGCGGTGGAAGCGGTCCCGGGCCCGGGCGGCACCCGGCTGGTCGCGTTCCTGACTCCGGCTTCGGCGCAGTCGGGCGGTGCGGTGGCTGGTTCGGGTGGCTCCGGGGTGAGTGTGGTTTCGGCGCAGTCGGGCGGTGCGGTGGCTGGTTCGGGTGGCTCCGGGGTGAGTGCGGCTTCGGTGTCGCCGGGCGTGGGGGTCGCCGGTTCGACCGGTGTCCGGGCGAGTGCGCCGTCGAACGGGGCCGCGGATTCCCTGCCTTCCGGCGAAGACCTCCGGGCCTACACCGGCGCGCGGCTGACCGAGGCGATGCGCCCGGCCGTCATCCGCTGGATCGAGACCCTCCCGATGAACCCCGTGACCGGCAAGATCGACCGGCCCGCCCTGCGCGCCCTGGCCGAAGTCGATACGCCGGACGAACTCGGCCAGCCGGAAACGCCGGTGGCCCAAGCGGTCGCGCAGGTGTGGCGGAAGGTCCTCGGCGCCGGAGCAGGCACCGACTTCTTCGCCTCCGGCGGCGACTCGATCGCCGCGATGCGGCTGGTCGCGGCCCTGCGCGCGGATCTGGCCGCCGACGTCGCCACCGAGGACGTCCTGGCCGGACGGACCCTGGACGGCGTCGCCCGGCGGGTGGCCGCCGCCGCTCCGCTGACCGGACCCGGCCTGACCACGGGACACGCACCCACGCTGTCCCCACCGCAGCGGCGCCTGTGGTTCCTGGACCAGCTCGCCCCGGACGCGGCGCCGTACAACATCGCGATGGCCTTCCGGCTGTCCGGCCCGCTGGACGTAACCCGGCTGCACGCCGCGCTGCGCGCGGTGGCCGAGCGGCACGACATCCTGCGCTGGCGGATCCGCCCGGTCGACGGTGTCCCGCAGGCCGAATGCCTTCCTGTGGAAGACATTCCGCTGCCGACGACCAGCCTGACCGAGCCGTTCCTCGACGACCGGCTGGCCGTCGACGCGGCGACCCCGGTGCACCTCGACCGCGAGCCGCCGTGGCGGGTCCGGCTCTACGAACTCGGGCCGGACGAGCACGTGCTCGGCTTCACGCTGCACCACGCCGTGTTCGACGGCTGGTCCCAGGACCTGCTGTGCGCCGACCTCTCGGCGGCCTACGCCGGTGAGTCGCTGCCGCCGCTGGTCGCGTCCTATGCGGACTACGCGGCGTGGCGCGCGGACCGCGACGGCCGTCGCGAGGCCGTCGACCTCGCCTGGTGGACCGAGCACCTGGCCGGGGCACCATCCACAGTGGACTTACCACGCGATCGACCACGCCCCGCCGTGCAGACCTACCACGGCGCGAGCGTGCACCAGGTGTTCCCGGACGGCGCCCCCGACGCCGTCCGGGAGCTGGCCACCCGGACCGGCACCACCCAGGCCGGGGTGCTGCTGGCCGCGTTCGGGCAGCTGCTGCGCCGGCTCACCGGCGGGGACGACCACCTGGTCGCCACCGTCGTCGCCGACCGGCAGCTGCCCGAGACTCAGGACGTCGCCGGGTTCTTCGTGGACATCGTGCCGGTGCGGCTGCGCGCCGACGACGACGCGGACTTCGCCACGCACGCCCGGCGAGGCGGGGCCGAGCTGCTGGCCGCGACCGCCCACCCGGCGGCGTCGATCGAACAGCTCGTGACCGCCCTCGGCGTGCCCCGCGATCCGGCGCGGGCGCCGTTGGTGCAGGTGATGGTGAACGTCCTGAACTTCACCGTGCCGCACCTGGAGCTGCCCGGTGTGCGGGCGGGCTGGCTGCCGGTCGCCAAGCCGGGGTCGCCGTTCGACCTGACTGTGTACGTCCTCGGCCACGGCGTCGAGCTGCTCTACAACCCGGACCTGTTCGACGCCGCCCGGATGACCGCGCTCGCCGCGGACTACGCGGACCTGCTCGCCGGGCTGGCCGCCACGCCGGACCGGCCGGTCGGGACGTGCCTGCCCGAGACGCCGCGGCCCGCGGTGCGCACCGCCGCGCCGGGCGCGATGACCCGCGCGGAACCCGCGCCCGACCCGGTCGTCATCGACGTCGCGGCGCTGGCCGCGACCGAGGCGGTGATCGCGCAGGCCTGGCGGGAGGTCCTCGGCGTCGAAAGCGTCGGGGTCACCGACAACTTCTTCGACGTCGGCGGCCACTCGCTCGCCCTGATGCAGGTGCACGCCCAGATCACCGGACGGCTCGGCCGCCGCATCCCGGTCGTCGAGCTGTTCAGCCACCCCACCGTCCGCGCCCTCGCCGCCCACCTGCACGCGGCGGCCGAGGCCCGGCCCGACACCGCGCTGGCCCGCGCCGCCGAGCGGGTCGCCGCCCGCCGGGGACGCACCCCGTCCAGAAGACCCCGCCGCCCGGCCGCCACGAACGGCCACGAACAGGAGCGCCACCAGTGACCCACGACTTCGAAAGCGGCACCGGCGAACCCGGCGCCGAGCCGATCGCGATCGTCGGGATGGCCGCCCGCGTCCCCGGCGCCGGCGACCTCCGGCAGTTCTGGCGCAACCTCGTCGACGGCGTCGAGTCGATCCGGCCCGCGACCACCGAAGAGCTGCTGGCCCGCGGCGCCGACCCGGAAACGCTGGAGGATCCCAGCTGGGTCAACGCCACCACGGTGGTCGACGGCTTCGACGAGTTCGACGCCGAGCTGTTCGGCATGACCAGCCGCGAAGCCGAGATCACCGACCCGCAGCACCGGGTGTTCCTCGAGGCCTGCCACTCCGCCCTCACCGACGGCGGGTACGACCCGGCCCGCTACCGCGGCGCGATCGGCGTCTACGGCGGTTCCGGCCGGACCGGTTACCTCATCGAGAACCTGCTGCGCAACGACCGGATCATGGCTTCGCAGCACGGCGGCATCGGGATGTCCACGGGCAACCAGCCGAGCTACCTGACGACGTCGGTGTCCTACAAGCTGAACCTGCGCGGCCCGAGCTTGGCGCTGCACACGGCGTGCTCGACCTCCCTGGTCGCCGTGCACCTCGCCTGCGAAGCGCTGCGCAACGGCGAATGCGAGATGGCACTGGCCGGCGGCGTGAACCTGGAGATGCCGCACGGCATCGGCTACATGGGCGTCGACGGCTTCACCTCACCCGACGGGCACGTCCGCGCGTTCGACGCCGAGGCCAATGGCACGGTGTGGAGCAGCGGCGTCGGCGTGGTCCTGGTCAAGCGCCTCGCGCAGGCCATCGAAGACGGTGACCACATCCGCGCGGTGGTGCTCGGCAACGCGATCAACAACGACGGCGCCACCAAGGTCGGTTTCTCGGCGCCGAGCGTCGCCGGCCAGACCGAGGCGATCGCGCAGGCCGTCGGCATGGCCGGGGTCGACCCACGCACGATCGGTTACGTCGAGGCGCACGGCACCGGCACCGCGCTGGGCGACCCGATCGAGGTCACCTCACTGTCCACTGTGTACGGCCACGGCGTGCCGGACACGGCCTGGTGCGCGATCGGCTCGGTCAAGTCGAACATCGGCCACCTGTCCCAGGCCGCCGGCGTGGTGGCGCTGATCAAGACCGTCCTGGCCATGGAACACGGCCTCATCCCGCCGACCATCAACTACACCGAGGCCAACCCGGGCATCGACTTCCCGGCCAGCCCGTTCTACCCGGCGCGCACGGTGACGAAGTGGGAGGCGGGCGACGCCCCGCGCCGGGCCGGCGTCAGCTCGTTCGGTGTCGGCGGCACCAACGCCCACGTCGTGCTGGAGGAGGCGCCGGTGCCGCAGCGCCGCCGCCTGCCGCACCCGGCGCACCTCCTGCGGGTCTCGGCGAACACGCCGGACGCGCTCGCCGTCGCCGTCGACCAGCTGGCCGACCGGCTCGCCGGGGACATCGACCTGGACCTCGCCGACGTCGCGCACACCCTGGCGGCCGGACGCACCGAGTACGCGCACCGGGCGGCCGTCGTCGCCCGCGACTCCGAGGACGCCGTCGACGGTCTCCGCGACGCGCGTCGCCTGGTCACGGCGAAGGCCGACGAGCTGAAGGTCGCGTTCCTGTTCTCCGGCCAGGGTTCCCAGTACGCCGGGATGGGCGCCGAGCTGTACCGCAGCGAGCCGGTGTTCGCCGCGGCCGTCGACGAGTGCTGCGAGCTGGCCGGTATCGCGGACCTGAAGGAGCTGATCCTCGACCGCGGCGGCGACACGAAGCTGCGGGAGACGCGGTACACGCAGCCCGCGCTGTTCGTCGTCGAGTACGCGCTGGCCACGCTGTGGCGCAGCTGGGGTGTCAGGCCCGGCGCGATGATCGGCCACTCGATCGGCGAGTACGTCGCCGCGACCGTGGCCGGGGTGTTCACCATCGCCGACGCGCTGAAGCTGGTCGTCCGGCGCGGTGAGCTGATGCAGTCGATGCCGTCCGGCGCGATGCTCGCGATCCAGCTCGATGAGGACGCCGTCATTCAGCGGCTGCCCGAAGGGCTCTCGATCGCCGGGGTCAACGGGCCGGGGACGTGCGTCGTCGCGGGCCCTTCCGAGGCCGTGGCCGACTTCGCCGCGCGGCTCAAGTCCAGTGACGTGCAGTGCCGCGAGCTGGTGACGTCGCACGCGTTCCACTCGCCGATGATGGACTCGATCCTGGCCGAGTTCACCGAAGCCGTCGCCGCGGTGCCGCGCTCGGCCCCGTCGCTGCCGTTCCTGTCGAACCTGACCGGTGACTGGATCACCGACGTCCAGGCTGCCGACCCGGGTTACTGGGCCGCGCACCTGCGCCAGGCCGTCCGCTTCGGCGACTGCGTGCGGACGCTGTTCGCCGGCGGCGAGCGGTGGGCACTGGTCGAGTGCGGCCCGGGTCACCAGCTGGCCGGGCTGGCCCGCGGCCAGGTGCCGAAGGGCCTGCCCGCGCCGCAGCCGAGCCTGCCGGGCCGCACCGACCGCGAGGGCGACGTCGAAACGCTCTACGCGGCCGCCGGTCTCCTGTGGACACACGGCCTGACCCTGGACTCCGTGACGTCCGGGCAGCGCGTGCCGCTGCCGGGTTATCCCTACGCACGCAAGCGGTACTGGGTTGACCCCGACCCGGCGGGCACGGTCACCGAGCCGGTGAAGCCGAGCGGGCCGTTGCCACTGGAAGAGTGGTTCGCAGTGCCGTCGTGGCGGCAGGCCGGGCCGGAGGTACGGCGCGAGCCGTTCGCCTCCTGCCTGTTGTTCGTCGTCGACGACGTCCTGCCTGGTCTGCTGCGCGACGCCGGTGTGGCGGTCACCGAGGTCCGCCCGGGTGCACGGTTCGCCGCCGTCGACGGCGGGTTCACCGTCCGGCCAGGGGAGCGTGCCGACTACGACGAACTGGTCGCCGCGCTCGGCACCCGGCCCGAACGGGTCGTGCACGCGTGGACGCTGGGCGGCACCGAGACCGGGATGGCGGCCCAGGACCGTGGCTTCTTCAGCGTGCTCAGCCTGGTCCAGGCCTGGACTGAGCCGCTGCGGATCGACGTGCTCAGTACCGGCACCGCCGACGTCACCGGGGCCGACCTGACCCGTCCCGAACACGCGACGCTCGCCGGGATCGCCCGCGTGCTGCCCCTGGAGCAGCCCGGCACGGTCGTGCGCCGGATCGACGTCGAGACGCTGTCGCCCGAGGTCGTCGCCGAGCTGTCCGCCCCCGCGGACGCCCACGCCGAGGTCGCGCTGCGCCGCGGCCGCCGCTGGGTGCTCGACCACACCCAGCTCACGCTGCCCGAAGCCAAGACGCCGGCCCTGCGGGACGGCGGTCGTTACCTGATCACCGGCGGCACGGGCGGCATCGGCATCACCCTCGCCGAGGACTTCGCACTGCGCGTCCGGGCGAAACTGATCCTGTTGTCCCGCAACGGCTTGCCGCCCCGCGAGGAGTGGGACGCGCACCTGGCGGCCCAGGGTGGCACCGACCGGCTCGGACGCGCGATGCTCGCCGTGCGCCGGATGGAGGCGGCCGGCGCGACGGTGCACGTGCTCGCCGCCGACGTCACCGACCCGGCGCGGCTGCGGGAGATCCGCGAGCTGGCCGAGCGCGAGTTCGGCGGCCTGGACGGCATCGTCCACGCGGCCGGGCTGCCCGGCGGCGGTGTCGCCGAGGTCAAGGAGCGTTCGTCCGCCGAGACGGTGCTGGCCCCGAAGATCGGCGGCACCCTCGCGCTGGCCGAGGTGTTCTCGGATCTGCCGATGGACTTCGTCGCGCTGTGCTCCTCGGTCACCTCGGTTTCGGGGGACTTCGGGCAGGTCGACTACTGCGCGGCCAACAACTTCCTCGACGCCTACGCCCGCGGCGACCACGGCTGGCAGGCCCGGGTCGTCTCGCACGACTGGGGCGGCTGGGACGAGGTCGGCATGGCGGCCGAAGTCGAAGCGCCGTCGTTGATCCGGTCGACGCGCGAGCGGGCCGACGGTCCGGTCGCGCACCCGGTGCTGACCACGCGCAGCGCGGGCGGGGTCCACGGGCTCGTCTCGGCGGCCGGGCACTGGCTGCTCGACGAGCACCGGATCGCGGGTGTGCCGGTGGTGCCCGGGACCGGGCACTTGGAGAACGTCCGGGCCGCCGTCGAGGCAGCGCTGCCGAAGCCGGCCGACGGCCACGTCGTCGAACTGCGCGACGTCGCGTTCCTGGAGCCCTTCTCGGTGCCGGAAGGGTCGGTGGCCGAGTACCGCGTCGGCTTCGACGGTGACGCCTTCACCGTGACCAGCCGCGTGGCCGGGGTGACCAAGACGCACGTCCGCGGCTCCGCGGGCTGGGTCGCGGCGCCGAAGACGTCCACTGTGGACTTGGCCGCGATCCGGAGCCGGACCGAGGTGCTCGACGACGGAAACGGCTTCGGCACCGGCCGGACCAGCATGGTCACCTTCGGCCCGCGCTGGGCCGCGCTGCGGACCCACCACCTGGGCGAGCACGAGGAACTGGCGTCGATCGTCGCGCCGGACGCGGCGGCGGGCGACACCGGCTGGGGCCTGCACCCGGCGCTGCTCGACATCGCGACGGCGTTCGGCCGCGGCCGGGGCAGCGGCACGTACCTGCCGATGAGCTACGGCCGGGTGGTCGTGCACGACGTCCTCCCGGCGAGCTTCCACAGCCACCTGCGCTACCGGGATTCCGGCGGTGACCAGGTGATCGCCGCGGACCTGACGCTGTGCGCCGACGACGGCCGCGTGGTGGCCGAGATCGAGGACTTCGTGCTGCGCCAGGTCGACGAGAACGCGGTCAGCGGCGGCCTCGCGTCGAAGCCTCCCGCGGCGGCGGGGACGTCAGCCGGGATCCGGCCGGTCGACGGCGCCGAGGCGTTCCTGCGGGCCCTGACCCCGGGGCTCGGCGGCCAGGTCGTGATCAGCACCCGCCCGGTGCGGGACCTCTTCGACCGCCGGGTGACCGCCGAAGCGCTGGCGGAAACCGAAGAGGTCGTCGAAGTCGCCACCCCGCTGGCCCAGGACGACTACGTCGCCCCGCGCACCGACCTCGAAGCGGAGATCGCCCGGCAGTGGGCCGAAGTCCTCGGTGTCGAGCGCATCGGCGTCCACGACGACTTCTTCGCCCTCGGCGGCAACTCCCTGGTCGCCATCCAGCTCATCGCCCAGGTCCGCAAGACCACCGGCGCCCGGCTGGCGATGAAGACGCTGTTCGAATCCTCCACGGTGGCCACCCTCGTCGAGCGGATCGAGGAGCTGCGCGCGGGCGCGGCACCCGCGCCCGCCGAAGAACCCGCCGCCACCACCATCCCCAAGCTCGAGCGCTGAAGCAGGAGACATGACCGACACGAAGGAATGGACGTTCCCGGCCTCGTTCGGGCAGGAGCGGATCTGGCTGTCGAACCAGCTCGACCCCGCCTCGCCGGTGTACAACCTGCCGTGCCAGGTGCGGCAGGACCTGCCGCTCACCGAGTCGCAGTGGCGCGCCGCGATCGGCGTGATCGTCGGACGGCACGAGGCCCTGCGCACCGCGTTCCGGATGGAGGACGGCGCGCTCGTCCAGGTCGTCCACGAGCACGTCCCGATCGAGCCGGAGACGCACGACCTGCGTGACCTCCCGGCCGCCGACCGCGAAGCCCGGGCCGCCGAACTGGCCCAGGCGATCGCCCGCCGCCCGATCCCCCTCGACACCGCGCCGCCGTGGCGGGCCCAGCTGTGCCGCCTCGCCGACGCGGACTGGCTGCTCACCTTCGTCGTGCACCACACGGTGTTCGACGCCGGCTCGGTGCCGGTGCTGGGCAGCGAGCTGAACGAGGCGTGTGACGCCGTCGCCGAAGGCCGGCTGCCGAAGCTGCCCGAGCTCGCCATCCAGTACCCGGACTACTCGGCGTGGCAGCGTGGTCAGCTGCCGCTGGTGCGCGCCCAGCTCGGCTACTGGCGCGAGCGGCTGGCCGGGCTCCCGCCCGTGCACAGCCTGCCGACCGATCGGCCGCGGCCCGCCGAGTTCGGGTTCGCCGGCGACCAGGTCGACTTCGACCTGCCCACCGGCCTGCTCGAGAAGGCCGGCGCGGTCGGCCGCGAGCTGTCGGCGTCGCCGTTCATGGTGCTGCTGGCCGGGTACACCACGCTGCTGTCCCGGTTGTCCGGTCAGGACGACGTCGTGGTCGGGGTGCCGGTCGCCGGGCGTGACCTGCCGGAGCTGGCGCCGCTGATCGGGATGTTCGTCAACCAGCTGGCCATCCGCGTCGACTGCGGTGGCGACCCGTCGTTCGCCGACCTCGTCGGCCGCGTCCGCACGGCGGTGCTGGACGCGATCGAGCACGGCCGGGTGCCGTTCCAGCTGGTCGCCGACGCGGTCCGCCCGGAGCGTGATCCGGCGGTGCAGGCGCTGTACCAGATCGGCTTCAACTTCATCCCGGACTCGGGCATCGAGCCGGTCCGCTACGCCACGGCGAAGGACGACGTCGCGATCGACCTGACCGCGGTCGACGGCCGCCTGCTCTACCGCACCGACCTGTTCGACCGGGCCACCGCCGAGTCGATGGTGGACCGGTTCCTGGGCCTGCTCTCCGCGGCGATCGAGGACCCCGCGACGCCGGTCGCGGACCTCCCGCTGCTCTCGGACGCCGAGCGTGCTCAGGTGCTCGAGTGGAGCGGAACGTCCACTTCGGACGCTCCGCTGTTCGTCACCAGCTTCGAAGTGCAGGTGAGCCAGACCCCGGCCGCGGTGGCCGTCGACCTGGGTGGCGTGCGCCTGACGTACGCCGAGCTGAACGCGCGGGCCAACCGCGTCGCGCACCGGATCGGCGCCGGTGGCGTGGTCGGCGTGTGCGCGCCGAATTCGGCCGACCTGGTCGTGGGCATCGTGGGCGCGCTGAAGAGCGGCGCCGCCTATGTACCGCTCGACCCGGCCAACCCGGCGCAGCGGCAGGCCCTGGTCCTGGCCGACGCCGGGGCCCGCGTCGTGCTCACCAGCGGCGTCACCCTCGACGCCGAGACTCTGGACCTGAGCGACCCGGCGGTGTGGGCGGACTCTCCCGCGGAGAACCCGCCCGCCCCGGACGGCATCGCCTACGTCATCTACACGTCCGGCTCGACGGGACGCCCCAAGGGTGTGCAGGTCGGGCACCGTGCCCTGGCCACCTACCTGGCCTGGGCGCGCGAGGCGTACCCGAGCCTGTCGGGTCGCGCACTGCTGCACACGTCGGCGTCGTTCGACCTCACCGTGACGACGCTGCTCGGCCCGCTCACCGCCGGTGGGTCCATTGTGGACTCCGGTCGGCCGGACTTCGTCAAGGCGACGCCGACCCACCTGGCCGTGCTACCGGAGGAGTCGTACCCGACCGGGGACCTGGTCCTCGGCGGCGAAGCGCTCATGGGAGAGGTCGTGCGCCCGTTCGCCGCGACCGTCACCAACGAATACGGGCCGACCGAAGCGACCGTCGGCTGCGTCACCCACCGGCTCGAGGGTCGGGTCGACGGGCCGGTGCCCATCGGTCGTCCGATTCCCGGCACCCGCGTCTACGTCCTCGACGACCGGCTCCGGCCGGTCCCGCCGGGCGTCGCGGGCCAGCTCTTCCTGGCCGGCGCGCAGCTCGCCGACGGCTACCTCGGCCTGCCCGAACTGACCGCGGAACGCTTCCCGGACGGCCCGTTCGGCCGGATGTACGCCACCGGCGACCTCGCCCGCTGGCGTCGTGACGGCGTCCTCGAGTACCTCGGCCGCACCGACGACCAGGTCAAGCTGCGCGGCTACCGCATCGAGCCCGGTGAAGTCGAAGCCGCGCTGCGAGAGCTGCCGGACGTCCGGGACGCGGCGGTCGCGGTCCGCGAGGGCACACTGGTCGGATACGTCGTCGGCACGGCCGAAGGCGCGGCGGACGCCCTCCGCAAGAGCCTGCCCGAGTACCTGGTGCCCACCCTGTTCGTCACCCTGGACGCCCTGCCGGTCGCGGCCAGCGGCAAGCTCGACCGCGCCGCACTGCCCGATCCCCAGCTCGGCGCGGAGGCGGAGTACGTCGCCCCGAGCACCGCGGCCGAGGAACTGGTCGCCGAGGTGCTCGGCGAACTCCTGGGCGTCGAGAAGCTCGGTGTGCACGACGACTTCTTCGCCCACGGCGGCAACTCGCTGCTGGCCATCCGCGCGATGGCCCGGATCCGCAAGCAGGTCGGGGTGGAACTGCCGGTCCGCGGCCTCTTCTCGTTCACCACCGTGGCGGGCCTCGCCGCTGAGGTCGAACGGCGCCTGGAAGCAGACCTCGACCAGCTCAGCGACGAAGAGGTCCAGGCCCAGCTGGCCGAAAGCGAGCAGGCGTGACGACGATCGACGAGACCAGCAGCGCCGCCGCGCGCCGCGCCCTGCTGGAACGACGGCTGCGCCGGCGCGCCGAACCGGCCGCGACCATCACCCCGCGCCCGGACGGCGACCCGGTCCCGCTGTCCTACCAGCAGGAACGCGTCTGGTTCATGGAGCAGTTCGCGCCCGGGACCACGTCGTACAACATCCCCATCCCGATCCGCCTCACCGGCCGCTTGGACGTCGTCACGTTGCAGGCGGCGTTGGACACCCTCCCGGTCCGGCACGAAGCCCTGCGGATGCGGTTCCCGGCGGGGGAGGACGGGCAGCCGTCCGTCCGCCTCGACCCGGTCGCCACCGTGCCGCTGTCCCTGGTGGACGCCGGTGACGAAGCCGAGGTGCGGGCCGCGGTGGACGCCGCCGCGGCCGAGCCGTTCGACCTGGTCGACGGCCCGCTGCTGCGCGCCACCCTGGTCCGGATCAGCGACGAGGAGCACCTGCTCGCCGTCTGCACGCACCACATCGTCGGCGACGGCTGGTCGGTCGACCTGCTGCTGCGCGACCTCGCCGCGCACTACCACGGCACCGCCGCCGGCCTGCCCGCGCTGACCATCGGTTACGGCGACTTCGCGCACTGGCAACGCCGGACGCTCACCGGCACCGAGCTCGACCGGCAGCTCGACCACTGGCAGGACACCCTGCGCGGCGTCGAACCCCTGGAGCTGCCCACCGACCGGCCGCGCCCGGCGACCCAGACGTTCGACGGCGCCATCCACGAGTTCTTCGTCGAGAAGGACCTCGCCCGGGCACTCGGCGAGCTGAGCCGCGAACACGGCGTCACGCTCTTCATGACCCTGCTCGCCGCCTACCAGCTGCTGCTCTCGCGCTACTCCGGCCAGGAGGACTTCGCCGTCGGGTCGTCCTCGGCCGGACGCGGGCTGCCCGAGCTGGAGGGCGTCGTCGGCATGTTCATCAACATGCTGCCGTTGCGCGCCCAGCTGGCCGGCGACCCGACCTTCACCGAGCTGCTGGACCGGACCCGGCGGCACGTGCTCGACGCCTTCGATCACGCCGACGTCCCGTTCGAGCGGCTGGTCAACGCCCTTGGCGTGCCCCGGGACGTCAGCCGCTCGCCGGTGTTCCAGGCGATGTTCGCGCTGCAGAACTACGAGATGGGCCGGATGGCCGCGGCGGGAACGTCCGAAGTGGACTTCCGCTGGCTGCCGATGGACCTGCCCGCCACCCGGTTCGACTTCGAGTTCCACGCGATCGAGATCGAGTCCGGCCTGATCGGCAAGTTCGTCCACAACACCGCGCTCTTCGGCACCGAGACCGTCGCCGGGATGGCCGATCGCCTGGTGACGCTGCTGCGCTCGATCGTCGCCGACCCCACGCGGGCGGTGTCCGAACTGGATCTCCTGGGCGACCAGCGGGACCTGGTGCTGAACCGCTGGAACGACACGGCGGGGGAGATCCCGCCGGGCACGCTCCACTCGCTCGTCGAGGCCCAGGTCGCCCGTACGCCGGACGCGCCCGCGTTGACGTTCCGCGGGGAGTCCCTGTCGTATCGCGAGCTGGACCTGCGGGCCAATCGCGTCGCGCATCGCCTGCGCGAGCTGGGCGTCGGGCCCGGCACGCTGGTCGGGGTCTTCGCGAACCGGTCGTTCGAGCTGGTCACGGGCCTGCTCGGGGTGCTGAAGGCGGGCGGCGCGTACGTCCCCCTGGATCCGGAGTACCCGGCCGACCGGCTCGCGTTCATGCTCGACGACGCCGCCGCGCCGGTGGTGCTCACCCAGGCCGCGCTGCGCGACACCCTGCCGCCCATCGACGCGACCGTGGTCGTCCTCGACGACCTGACCGGCCCTGAGTCCACACTGGACGCTCTGGCCGGGCCGGACGATCCGGCGTACGTCATCTACACCTCGGGCTCCACCGGGCGGCCGAAGGGTGTGCCGAACGGCCACCGCGGCATCGTCAACCGCCTCGACTGGATGCAGCGCGCCTACGGCCTCGACGGCACGGACGTCGTGCTGCAGAAGACCCCGGCCAGCTTCGACGTCTCGGTGTGGGAGTTCTTCTGGCCGCTGATCACCGGCGCCCGGCTGGTCCTGGCCGAGCCGGGCGGCCACAAGGACGCGGCGTACCTGCGCGAACTGCTGGTTTCCGAGCGAGTGACGACCGCCCACTTCGTGCCGTCGATGCTGACGCTGTTCCTGGCCGAGAACGGCGTCGAGGTGTGCACCGAGCTGCGCCGCGTCGTCTGCAGCGGTGAGGAATTACCCCTGGCCACGGCCCGGGAGTTCACCACCCGGCTGCCGCACTGCGCACTCCACAACCTCTACGGCCCCACCGAAGCCGCGATCGACGTCACCGCCTGGCACTGCACGCCGGAGGCGCTGGCCGAAGTCGCGTCGGTGCCGATCGGCGCGCCGATCCGCAACCTGCGGGTCTATGTCCTGGACCGGCGCGGTAACCCGTGCCCGGTCGGCGTCCCCGGCGAACTGTACATCGCGGGCGTCGGCCTGGCGCTGGGCTACCACAACCGGCCCGAGCTGACGGCCGAGAAGTTCGTCCCCGATCCGTTCCACAGTGGACGGATGTACCGCACCGGCGACCTCGCCCATTGGCGCCCGGACGGCACGGTCGCCTTCCTCGGCCGCATCGACCACCAGGTCAAGCTCCGCGGCCTGCGCATCGAGCTGGGCGAGATCGAGACGGCGCTGCGCGAGCAGGACGGCGTCCGCGACGCGGTCGTGCTCGTCCGCGAGGACACCCCGGGCGACAAACGCCTGGTCGGCTACGTCGTCGGCGACGCCGAAGCCGGGGCGCTGCGGACGGCGTTGAAGCTCACCCTCCCGGACTACATGGTCCCGCCGTCGTTCGTCACCCTCGCCGAACTTCCGTTGACCCCCAACGGCAAGCTCGACCGCAAGGCCCTGCCTGCCCCGGTCGCGAGCCGCGACGCGAGCACTGAACTCGTCACACCGTCGACACCCCTGGAGGTCCTGCTCGCGGACATCTGGCGGGACGTCCTCAAGGTCGATGAGCTGGGCGTCGACGACGACTTCTTCGACCTCGGCGGCCATTCGATGCTCGCCACCCAGGTCGTCGCGCGGATCGCGAAGGCCGGGCACCAAGCGGGCGTGATGGACCTGTTCCAGCACCGGACGATCCGCGAGCTGGCGGCGTTCCTCGACGGCGACCGCGACGACTCCGGGCACCTGCTGTACGAGCTGACCAAGCCCGTCAAGCAGCGGACGCTCACCTACGTCTGCTTCCCCTACGGCGGCGGCAGCGCGATCGTCTACCAGCCCCTCGCGGACGCCCTGCCCGACGGCTATTCGCTGTACTCGGTGGCCATCCCCGGCCACGACGTCGGTCTGACCGAGGAAGCCGTGCCGTTCGACGAACTGGTCGAGCGGCTGGCCGACGAGGTCCTCGAGCGGATCGACGGACCGCTCGCCATCTACGGCCACTGCGGTGTCGGCAACGCGCTCGCCGTCGGCGTCGCCCGCCGGCTGGAGGAACGCGGCCGCGAGCTGGAGGTCGTCCACATCGGCGCGATCTTCCCGTTCGCCCGGATCAAGGGCGCCGTCGGGACGCTGCGCACGAAGCTGGAGAAACTGCGCAGCAACCGGTACTACGCGGACTGGCTCAAGGGCATGGGCGTCGACACCGAGGAGCTCGACCCCGACCAGGCCGACCGGATCATCAGCAACATGCGCGCCGACAGCCGCGCCGCCGAGGAGTACTTCAGCGGCCTGCTCGACGCCCGCGTCGCCAAGCTGCGCGCGCCGATCATCTCGGTGGTCGGCTCGGAGGACCCGGTCACCGACTACTACGCCGAGCGCTACCGCGAGTGGGAGTTCCTCACCGACCGCACGGCGCTCGTCGTACTGGACCAGGCCGGGCACTTCTTCCTCCGCTACCGCGCGGACGAGCTGGCCGAGATCATCACCCGCGTCCACCCCGCGCTGGACGACCCCGGCGACCTGCAGGTGTCGAAGCGGGGCGAGGACGCGGGCTGGGCGGTGCACGACACGCACACGTCCACAGTGGACGAGAAGCCCGCGGTACCGCCGAGCATGGCCCGGTTCGTCACGGTCACCGTCGGCCAGCTGGTCTCCTCGACCGGCTCGGCGCTGACGTCGTTCGCGGTGCCGATCTGGCTCTATACCCGGACCGGCTCGGTCACCGACCTCGGCCTGCTCTGGGCCCTCGCGCTGATGTGCGGGGTGCTGATCCTGCCGGTGGCCGGCGCGCTGGTCGACCGAGGCGACCGCCGGAAGATCATGATCGCGGCCAGCGCGGTCGCCGGGCTCATCCAGCTCGCGCTCGCGTTGCTGCTGGTCGCGGACAACCTGCAGCTCTGGTTCATCTACGTCCTGATCCCGCTCGGGTCGGTCGCGGGGTCGCTGCAGCGGATCGCGTACCAGTCGTCGGTCGCCCAGCTCGTGCCCAAGCAGTACCTCGGCCACGCGATGGGCCTCGCCCAGCTGTCCAACGGCTTCGCGCAGCTGCTCATGCCGGTGATCGCCGCCGGCCTGCTGGCCGCGATCCAGCTGTCCGGGATCCTGGTCCTCGACATGGTGAGCTACGCCTTCGCCATCGTCAGCCTGCTGTTCGTCCGGTTCCCCGACCTGCTCGGCTGGCGCCCGCGCGAGCCGCTGCTGACGGCGATCGCGGGCGGGCTGAAGTACTCGTGGAACCACCGCGGCTTCCGCACCATGCTGCTCTACTTCGCGCTGGCCAATGTCTTCCTGGCGCCCGCGCTGGTGCTCGTCTCGCCGCTGGTGCTCTCGTTCGGCACGGTCACGGACGTCGCCCAGGTGGCGCTGGCCGAGGCAGTCGGCGCCGTGGCCGGTGGCATCGGGATGGCGCTGTGGGGCGGGCCGCGCAAGCGGCGGATGGTCGGCGTGCTGGTGGGCAACGTCGGCATCGCGCTCGGTTGCCTGGTGATGGGCCTGCGCCCGTCGCTGTTCGTGGTCGCGGCCGGGGTGTTCCTGCTGGCCGCGGCGATGGCGGTGTCTCAGGGCATCTACGCGACGCTCGTGCAGGTCAAGGTGCCGCAGCGCTACCACGGCCGGGTGTTCGCGATCAACCAGACGATCACCTGGTCCACCCTGCCGATCGGCTTCGCCGTGCTGGCACCGCTGGCCGTCGGCTGGTTCTCGCCGCTGCTGGCACCCGGCGGTGCTCTCGCGGGGTCGGTCGGCTCGGTGCTCGGCACCGGCGAAGGCCGTGGCGTCGGGCTCGTCTACGTCGTGTACGCGCTGATCCTGCTGCTGATCAACATCGGCGGGTTCGCCGTCAAGCTACTGCGCCGGTTCGACACCGAGGTGCCGGACTCGCTGCCGGACGACCTGGTCGGCGCGCAGGTGCGGGAGCGGAAGCTCGCCGGGAAGGGGGCCGCGTGAGCATCGCCGTCCTGATCAGGGAGGCGCGCGGGCACTGGGTCGGCGAGGTCGCCGCCGCGGTGCACGCGGCCGGCCACCGCGCGGTGCTGCTCGCCCCGCCGGTCGACGCGGGGGAGCGGGCGTCGCTCGCCGCCGTCGTGGACGACGTGCTGGCCGTTGACGACGTCTACGACGCCGAAGCCGTCGCCGCCAAGATCCGCGAGATCACCACGGCTCCCGTCGCGGTGATCACCGGCTCGGACGGGGCCATCGAAAGCACGGCGCGGGTCGCCGCGCTGCTCGGCGTGGCGCGCTGCCCGGCTTCGGCGTTCACCCGGGCGGCCAGCAAGTTCGCCGTCCGGGAAGCCCTTGCCGCGGCCGGGCTGCCCGGACCGGGGTTCGCGCTGATCTCCTCTACTGCGGAAGCCGCGGAGGTTGCCGAGCGAGTCGGGCTTCCGGCGATCGTGAAGCCGGTCAACGGCGCGGGCAGCAACCTCGTCCGGACGGTGTCCACAGTGGACGAGCTGGCCGCGGCGTACGAGCTGCTCGCGTCACGGCTGCCCCAGTCCGCCGACCCGCGTTACCACCGCCCGCTGGGCACGCTGGACCCGGCGAAGACGTTCCTCGTCGAGGGGTTCCTGCGAGGCCCGGAGTACGCGGTCGACGTCCTGGTCCGCGACGGCGTCCCCGAGACGGTCGAGATCCTCGACAAGCCGCTGATCGACGAGCGCAAGTTCGAGCTGGTGCTGTCCTGCCCGCCGGAGGGTCTCACCGACGAGCGGGCCGCGCTGGTCAGCGAAGCCGCCTCCGCCGCGGTGAAAGCGCTGGGCCTGGACAACACCGTGGCGCACGTCGAGATCATCGACGACGAGCAGCGCGGCCCGACGATCGTCGAGGTCAACGCGGGCCGCCCGGCGGGCTCGATCATGCCGCTGCTGGCCAAGCTGCGGACCGGCGTCGACGTCTTCGCCGAACTGACGGCGCTGGCCCTCGGCGCGCCGCCGCCCGAACGGGAACCGGCGAAACTGCCGATCCCGCTGGGCATGCTGATCCTCTACGCCGCCGGCTCCGGCACGCTGACCGGCATCGGCGGGCTCGACGACGTCGCCGCGCTGCCGGAGGTGGTCGACGTCGTCACCACGGTCTCGCCCGGCCAGGTGCTGACCGACGAGCAGGAGACGTACGCGGTGAACCTGGTCGTCGCCGGGTTCGCCGACCACGAGGACCTCGTCGCCCTGCACGCCGAGGCGAGCAAGCTGATCCGGCTGGAGGTCTCGTGAAGACCGCGTTCGTCGTCCGCGAGACTCGCGGGCACTGGATCCCGGACGTCGTCGCGGCCGTGCGCCGGGAGGGCTTCCGGGCCGAGCTGGTCACCGAGGCCCTCGACGACGCCGAGCGCGCCGAACTGACGCCGATCGTCGACGGGTTCGTGGTCGTCGACGACGTCCGCGACGCCCCGGTGGTCGCCGCGGCGATCCGGGCGAGCGACCCCGAGCCCGGGGGAGTGCTCACCGCCGCCGAGGGCATCATCGCGAGCACGGCCCGCGTGGCCGAGCTGCTCGGTGTCGCCCGCTGCCCGGCCGACGTCTTCGTCTTGGCGCACAACAAGTTCGCCGTCCGGAAGGCACTGGCCGAAGCGGGGTTGCCGGGCCCGCCGTGCGCGCTGTTCGCCGATCCGGCCGAAGCCGCGAAGATCGCCGAAGTGGTCGGTCTCCCGGCGATCGTCAAGCCGGTCAACGGCGCCGCGAGCACCCTCGTCCGCACGGTGTCCACAGTGGACGAACTGGTCGCGGCCTACGACCTGCTCGCGACGCGGCTCCCGCAGTCACCGGACTCGCGCTACCACCGGACCCTGCCCGGGGCGATCGATCCGCTGCGCGTGTTCCTGGTCGAAGGCCTGCTTGAAGGCCCCGAATACGCGGTGGACGTGCTGATCCGCGACGGGGTCGCGGAGCCCGTCGGGATCGTGGACAAGACGCTGATCGACGAGCGCAAGTTCGAGCTGGGCATGGTCTGCCCGCCGCTCGACCTTCCCGAGGAGCGCGCGGCGGCGATCAGGACGGCCGTGACCGACGCCGTTCGCGCACTCGGCCTCGACCACACCTGCGCGCACGTCGAGATCATCGACGACACGCGGCGCGGCCCGACCGTCGTCGAGGTCAACGCCGGCCGCCCGGCCGGGGGCGCGCAGCCCGCCCTGCTCAAGCTGGCCACCGGCATCGACGTCACCGCCGAGGCCGTCTCGCTCGCCCTCGGCACCCCGCCGCCCGCGCGCGGGACCGGCCTGCCGGTGCCGGTGGGCTACCTGGTCGTCTACGCCGACGGCGCCGGGCGGCTGGTGCGCGTCACCGGGACCGGCGACGTCGCCGACCTGCCCGAAGTCCTCGAGGTCGTCACGATCGTCTCGCCCGGCCAGGTGCTGACCGGTGACCAGGAGGTCTACGCCGTGAACATCTTCGCCGCCGGGTTCGCCGACGCCGAGGACCTGGCCGCCCTGCACGCGGAGGCCACCAAGCTGATCCGATTCGAACTGGAGGAGTCATGACCGCCGATCTCGCGGCGCCGCTGGGGCAGCTCGAAGGCAACGAGCACACCCGCATCGCCGTCCACCAGGTCCCCGACCTCGCGTGGGTCGAGGCGCACCTGCCGCGGCTGCAGGCGCACCTGCGTGACCACGGCGCGATCCTGCTGCGCGGCCTGCCGGCCGACCTCGACCTGTTCAACCGGGTCACCGAGACGATCGGCGGCGCGCTGCTCACCTACACCGAACGCTCGACGCCGCGTTCGGCGGTGGCCGGGAACATCTACACCTCGACGGAGTACCCGCCCGCCGAGTCGATCCCGATGCACAACGAGAACTCCTACTCGGCGAACTGGCCGGGCCGCCTGTTCTTCCTGTGCGACACCGCGGCGGCGACCGGCGGCGCCACGCCGATCGCCGACAGCCGGGCGATGTTCCGGCTGCTGCCGGAAGACCTGCGCGAGCGGTTCGCCGGCGGCGTCGCCTACACGCGGGCATTCCGTGAGGGCCTCGGGCTCACCTGGCAGGAGGCGTTCCAGACCGACGACCGCGCGGTCGTCGAGGAGTACTGCGCGCGCAACGGCCAGACCCTCGAATGGACCGACGAGGGCCTGCGCACCCGGCACGTCCGCCCGTCCTTTGCAGACGAACCGCACACCGGCGAGACCGTGTGGTTCAACCAGGCCAACCTCTTCCACGTCTCCAGCCTCGGCGAGGAGGTCAGCGAGGCACTGCTGGAGCTCTACCCGGAGGCCGACCTGCCGCGCAACGCCTACTTCGCCGACGGCAGCCCGATCCCGGACGCCGACCTGGCGAAGATCCGCGAGGTCTACGACGAGGTGAGCTACGCCTTCCCGTGGCAGGCCGGCGACGTGATGGTGATCAACAACATGCTGCACGCCCACGGCCGCGAGCCGTTCACCGGCAAGCGCCGCATCCTCGTCGCGATGACCGGATGACCGGCGCGTCGTCCCGGCCGGTGGTGGTCCTGCTGGCCCACCCCCGGCCGGGCAGCTTCAACCACGCGCTCGCCGAACGCGTGCGGGCCACGCTGGAGCGGGCCGGGCGGCCGGTGCGCTTCCACGACCTGTACGCCGAGGGCTTCGACCCGGTGCTCACCGCGGACGAGGCCTACACCAGCGGCACCCACGCCGAAGATTTCCTCGCCGCCGAACCGGATCCGCTGGTGCGGCGGCACCGCGAGGAAGTCCGTGACGCGGCCGGTCTCGTCGCGATTCACCCGAACTGGTGGGGCAAACCCCCGGCGATCCTCAGCGGCTGGCTCGACCGGATCCTGGTCCCCGGCGTCGCCTACCGCCTCGACGACGCGGGCGGCGCGCCCGAGTCGTTGCTCGCCTTGGCGCACCTGTTCGTCGTCAACACCTCCGACACTCCGGAGGACCGTGAACGGACCCTCTTCGGTGACCCGCTCGACGCGATCTGGCGCCGCTGTCTCGCGCCCTACCTCGGCGAACCGGAGGTGACGCGGCTCGTGCTGCGGGTGGTCGCGGACGCCGGCGCGGAGCAGCGTGCGCGGTGGCTCGACGACGTCGAAGGCGAGGTCACACGGCTGTTCGGTGGCCGCTGACCGGTTCCGGCCAATTCCCGTGAAGTCCTTGAGCGGGTTTCGCGGGGCGTGCGACTCTCGGGCGGTCCGGCAGCCGGATTCACCGAGGGGGAACCGTGAGCATGCTCGAGCGTATGGCCGAGGAACGCCGTCTCCGCCGGGAAAGCACCCCGGAGGCACCGGCCGGGCAGCAATGGGGCACCTGTGTCAGCGTCCAGGGCGGCGACCGGCGCCGCCGGTTCGCCCGCGTGCTGCTGGCGAGCGGCCTGGTCGTCACGGCCTACCTCCCGCTGAACGTCGCCGCGCCCGCCGTCGACGCGCCGGTGCTGGTGCAGACCCGGGCGATCGGCGACCGGGGCGGCGATTCCGTCGCGGCCGTGGTGAACGATCAGAAGCCGCCCGACGGCGAGATCGTGGCGTCCTGACGGTGGCCGACGTGCGCACCGTCTCCCTGGTCACCTTGGGCTGCGCGCGCAACGAGGTCGACTCCGACGAGCTGGCCGCGCGCCTGGACGCCTCGGGCTGGCGGCTCGCCGAACCCGGCGCCGAAGCCGACGTCGTCGTGGTGAACACCTGCGGTTTCATCGAAGCGGCGAAGAAGGAGTCCATCGACACGGTCCTCGCCGCCTCCGGCAAGGGCGCGAAGGTCGTCGCGGTCGGCTGCATGGCCGAGCGCTACGGCCGCGAACTCGCCGACGCGCTGCCCGAAGCCGACGCCGTGCTCTCGTTCGACGACTACCCCGAGATCGGCGACCGCATCCGGGACGTCCTCGACGGACGCGCGCACCCCGCGCACACCCCGCAGGACCGCCGGCTGCTGCTGCCGATCACGCCGGTGCAGCGGCCCGCGGTCACCGCGCCCGTTCCGGGCCACGGTCCGGCGAGCGGACCGAGGCCGTTGCGCCACCGGCTGGGCGGCGGCCCGGTCGCCCCGCTGAAGCTCGCGTCGGGCTGCGACCGGCGCTGCACGTTCTGCGCCATCCCGAGTTTCCGCGGCGCGTTCGTGTCCCGGCCGCCCGCCGAGATCCTCGCCGAGGCCGAATGGCTGGCCGGTCACGGCGTCCGGGAAGTCGTGCTGGTGAGCGAGAATTCGACGTCCTACGGCAAGGATCTCGGCGACCTGCAGGCGCTGGAGAAGCTGCTGCCGCGGCTCACCGACGTCGTCCGCCGGGTCCGGGTGAACTACCTGCAGCCCGCCGAACTGCGCCCGACCCTCGTCGAGACGCTCGCCGGGACACCCGGGGTCGCGCCGTACTTCGACCTGTCGTTCCAGCACGCCAGCGGCCCGGTCCTGCGGCGGATGCGCCGGTTCGGTGACCGCGAAAGGTTCCTGCAGCTGCTGGAGAAGATCCGCGCGGCCGCGCCGGAGGCGGGTGTGCGCTCCAACTTCATCGCGGGCTTCCCCGGCGAGACCGAGGCCGAGTTCGCCGAGGTGAAGCGCTTCCTCGAGGAGGCGAGGCTGGACGTCGCCGGCGTGTTCGGCTACTCGGACGAGGACGGCACCGAGGCCGTCGCGCTGCCGGGCAAGGTGCCCGCCGAAGTGGTCGCGCAGCGCGTCGAGGAACTGTCGCTGCTGGCGGCGAAAACCGGGGCCCGGCGCGCGGAAGAGCGGGTCGGCACGGTCGTCGAGGTGCTGGCCGGGCCCGCCGGGCACGGCTGGGCCGCGCACCAGGGCCCCGAGGTCGACGGCGTCGTCACGTTCACCGGGACCCGGCCCGCGGCGGGCGAGCTGGTCCGCGCCGAAGTGGTCCGCGCGGACGGTGCCGACCTCGAAGCGCGGCTCCTCGCGTAGGCCGGCCGACGCGGTCGCCCGGATCAGCCCGGCTCACCGCGCTCGTGGTGGCGGGCCGAGGTGAGGACCGCCCAGACGACCTTGCCCCCGGACCACCGGTGGCTGCTGCCCCAGACCTTCGCCGCGTGCGCGACGATGTGGAGGCCGAGCCCCGGACTCCGCGTGTCCGACCGGTCCAGCAGTACGGCGGGGTTGGGGTTGTCGTCGGCGATCGCGACGGTCAGCAGCCCGCGGCGCAGGTCCAGCCGCATCCGCGGCACCGACGAGGTGTGCCGGACGGCGTTGTCGGCCAGCTCGCCGGCGATCAGGGCGCCGTCGTAGATCAGCTCGGGCACGTCCCACCGCGCGGCCAGCTCGCGGACGAACGAGCGCGCGAGCGCGACGGTGTTCGCCGTGCGGGGCAGCGTCCGGTCCGCCTGGTGCCGGAGCGGCGTGGCCTGGTGGTGCTCGGCCGCCTCGACGTCCGGGTGCACGGCGACGAAGCGGTCGATCCCGGAGCGGCTGAGCAGCCGCACGTGCGCGTTGCGGTCCGTCACCAGCGACAGCGGGATGCCCGGCCACTCCTCGATGCGCCGCGCGACCAGCGGGAAGACCGTGGCGGGGGCGAGCTCACCCATCGTCAGCCCGCTGACGTTCGCGACGATGCCGGGCGGGGTGTCGGCCGCGATCTTGAGCAGGCCGTCGCGCAGTGAGGCGTAGCCGGGCAGGTTCAGGTCGCCGCTGACGGTCACCAGGGCGCTCTCCGGCCGGGGTGTCAGCCGCAAGGTCAGTTCGGGCGGCACGGAATCCTTCGGTCCCCGCCGGTGCGCCGGCGCCGTGCGCGTGGGGAAAACCGGGGTCCCGCCGCCGAAGACTCCATGGCACTCCACGCTAGTCGTGATCGTTCCGCGCGGAGTACGCCATCTCGACGAACCCGGATCGTGTGCGGGGCGTACGGCCTTGCGCCTGATCGACGGGGCGGCGGCGGGACCTTGACTGTCCACATCGGACCGACCTGGTCAGGCCGCGGCGAACCGGAGGACCCGGCGCAGCCGCCGGATCGCCCGGAACTGGGCCACCCGCACCGCTTCGGCGCTCGGCATGCCGAGCAGCTCCGCCGTCTCCTCGGCGGAATAGCCGAGCAGGATCCGCAACGTCAGCACCTGGCGGTAGTGCCGCGGCAGCCGGCTCAGCACGCGCCGGACCTGCAGGTGCTCTTCGACGCGCGCGAAGTCGTCCGCCGCGGCCGGATGCCGCCAGGCCGGGCCGGTCGCCGCCTCGGGATCGGGCAGCGGCGTGTGGCGTTCGTGGCTGCGGGTGCGGTCCCGGTGGACGTCGGCGGCCTTGTGCGCCGCGATGCCGAACACCCAGGACAGGAACTTCTCGGCGCGGTACCGGTACCGCGGGAGGGCCACGAGCACCGCGGCCAGCACCTCCTGGGTGCAGTCCTCGGCCGTCGTCGTCGCGTTCTCCAGGCCGAGCCGCTTGCGGCAGTAGGCGAGCACGATCGGCCGCAGCAGCCGGAACAGCCGCTGCGCCGCGTCGTGGTCACCCCCGACCGCCTCCCGCACGAGCTGGACATCCGGCGGCGCTGCTCCCACGGTGCTCTCCCGGGTCGGTACCGGGGCGGGGAGGCAGGCGTCCCGGTGCCCGGTGGATTCGGCCATCGGGGTCCGGGACGGCGCACGCGTTCTGTTTCACTCTATCGGAAGATCGCCTTTGGAATCCTTTGTGGACTAACTCGGGCGGTCAGCGGAAGGTGTCGAGAGCGAGCTGGGCGGCGGCCGCGATCAGCCGGTCGTCGGGCTTCGCTTCCTCGGTCTTCCGGTCGGACAGCACGACGAGCACGATCGGCGCCCGCCCGGGCGGCCAGACGACGGCGATGTCGTTGCGCGTCGCGTACGAGCCGGTGCCGGTCTTGTCCCCGACGACCCAGCCCGCCGGCGCGCCCGCGCGGATCAGGGCGCCGCCGGTGGTGTTGGCCTTCATCATGTCCGTCAGGATGGCTCGTTTCTCCGGCGGCAGGGCGGAGCCGAGGGTGAACGCGCGCAGATCGGCGGCCAGCGCGCGCGGGGTGCTGGTGTCGCGGATGTCACCGGGCGCGAGGTCGTTGAGCCCCGGCTCGGTCCGGTCGACGTGGGTGGTGGTGTCGCCGATCCCGCGCAACGCGGCGCCGAGCCCGGCCGGCCCGCCGAGTTCGCGGAACAGCAGGTTCGCTGCGGTGTTGTCGCTGTAGCGCAGGGCGGCGTCCATCGCGTCGCGCAGCGTGATGCCGGTGTCGACGTGCTTCTCGGTGACCGGCGAGTACTCCTGCAGATCGGCGCGGGTGTACTTGAGCACCTTGCCGAGGTCGGGGACGGCGGTGCGCTGGAGCACCGCGCCGGAGGAGAACACCTTGTGCGTCGAGGCGTACCCGAAGCGGTCGTCGGCGTGGTGGGCGACCTCGCGGCCGCTGCCGGTGTCCACGGCGTAGACGCCGAGCCGCGCGTCGAACCGGCTCTCGAGCGGCCCGAAGTCCGGCTGCGGGGCGAGTGTGGCGACGGGCTGCGACGACGGTGACGAGGTCGGCGGCGGGGTCGGCGCGGCTTCCGGTGCGGCGCAGGCGGTGAGCGTGACCAGGGCCAGCGCGGCGAGCGCGGTCCGCCGGACGTGGGGGAACGGCACAGGGCTTCCTTTCGGCTTGAGCGGCTCTCGCAGTCTCACCGCGTCCGCTCATGCTGTCCAAGACGGAAATGAGCGGTCCCATGCCGGAATCGCATAGAGTGAGGTCGTGGACCTGGTCGGCGGCTGCAGGGCGTTCGTCAGCGTGAGCGAGGCGGGCAGCTTCACCGCGGGCGCGGCGCTCGCGCGCATCCCGCAGCCGGTCGCCAGCCGCCGGATCGCCGCGCTGGAGCGTCACCTCGGCGAGCGGCTCTTCGACCGGTCGTCCCGCCGGGCGGCGCTCACCCCGTTCGGGCGCGACCTGCTGCCGTCCGCGAAACGTCTCGTCCGGCTGGCCGAGGCGATGGAACACGACGCCCGGCGCGCCCGGCTGCGGCCGATGCGCGTGGCGGTCCCGGACACCTGCGGCGTCCGGGAGCTGGCCGAGTTCGCGGCCGAAGCCCGGGAGCTCGAGGTCCACCTGGAGTTCCGTGCCGCGGCGCCGGGGGAGCGGGCCGAGCTCGTCCGCACCCAGGAGGTGCGCGCCGCGCTCGTCGCGGTCCCGGCCGAGGAGGGCGCGTGGACCGTGCCGCTGGGCCTGGCCGGGGTGGCCGGGCCGCGCGCGAAGGTCGTGCACCTGGAGACCCTGCGCGCCGGCCGGGGCGGCGGCCCGCGGCGGCGCGTCTGGCTCCAGCCCGAGGACGACGTCCCGCACGTCCGCGACCGCGTGCTGCGCCTGCGCGACGCCGTGGGCCTGCAGCCCGCCCAGGTCACCGTCGCCGGCTCCCTGACCTCGGCGGCGGCCGGCGTCTTCGGCTCGGCGGACCTGCTGCTGTGCTCGGCCGCGCAGGCCGGCGACCTCGGGTTACAGTGGCGGCCGATCGGGGAGATCGTTCTCGCGCGCGGTTATGACGTGATGGCCGCGCTCGGCGCGGACGCCGACCGGCTGCGCACCGCGCTGGGGGAGGCGGTCGGGCGGTGCCTCGGCGCCACCGGGACGTGAGGAGTGCGGGGTGACCACCGAAACGCTGGTCCGGGAGCTGCGGGCCGAGCTGGCCGACGGCGGGCTGCACGGTTCGTTCCTGGTCCGCGACCTCGTGTCCGGGCAAGAGCTGGGTATCGAGCCGGACCGGGTGTTCCCGATCGCGTCGGTCGTCAAGGTCCCCCTCGCGGCGGTCACCCTGGAACGGATCCGCCGGGGTGAGCTCGACGGCGCGGCCCCGCTGGAGGTCGAGCCCAGCGGCATCACCACGCCCGGCCCGATCGGCCTGACCCGCTTCCGCCACCCGGCCCGCGTCGCCGTCGACGACCTGGTCTACCTCAGCACGTCGCTGAGTGACGGCGCGGCGGCCGACGCCCTGTTCGGCCTGACCCCGCCGGCGGCGGTCGGCCGGATGCTGGACGAGTGGGGCGTCCACGGCATCGCCGTACGGCACCCGATGAGCGACCTCGTCGACACCCCGGCCGAGCGCTTCGGCTCCGGCGACGTCGACCTGGCGCACTCGCTCGCCATCGGCGCGGGCACCGAGGGGCAGGGCCACCGGATCGCCCAGCTCGACGTGACCCGCGCGAACTCCGCGTCCGCGCGTGCGCTGCTGGACCTGTTGCAGGCGCTGTGGACCCCGTCGAAGATCGACCCGTCGGTGGCCGCCGACGTCCGGGACCTGATGGGGCACAACGTCCTGCGGCACCGCCTGACCCCCGACTTCGCCTCGGACGCGGCGAAGTGGTCGTCGAAGACGGGCACCCTGCTGAACCTCCGGCACGAGGCGGGCGTCGTCGAACACGCCGACGGCCGGACCTTCGGCGTCGTCGCCCTCACCGAGTCGAGGGTCCCGGCGGTGCTCCAGCCCGAGGCGGAGGTCCTGATGTCCCGGGTGGCGCGGGAGCTGCGCGACCACCTGCGCGCGGCCTGAAAACCGGTTGGGCGCGGGGTTTCCGGCGCCTAGGCTCTCGCGGTGTCCTTCACCAGACCCGAGCCGCCGTACTACGCCGTGATCGTCAGCAGCAAGCTGGACGCCGCCCACCTCGACGGTTACGCGCCGATGGACCGGCGCATGGCCGAGCTGGGCCGGGCTACCTGGGCCGCGAGTCGAAGACGGACGCGGACGGCCGCGAGCTGACGGTGCTGTACTACCGCGACGCCGAGTCGATCGCGGCGTGGAAGCAGCACCCGGAGCACCTGGAAGCGCAGCGCCGCGGCCGGGCGCAGTGTACGCGGACTACCACATCGAGGTCGCGAAGGTGGAGCGCGCTTACGGCTTCGAGCGCTAGCCGGACGCCCGAAGCCGACGGCTGTGCCGCCTGGCTGTGCTCGCCCTGTCGTCGTGCGGCCTGGCTGTGCTCGCCCTGTCGTCGTGCGGCCTGGCTGTGCTCGCCCTGTCGTCGTGCCGTCTGGCTGCGCTCGCCCCATCGCCATGCCGCCCGTAGGCGCCGTTTCCCGGCGTTCGGCTCGCCACCAAGGCCCGAAGTGACATGAGGGGCACCTTCATGGACATAACCGCCATGAAGGTGCCCCTCATGGCTCGCGGGGGCCGCGGGGTCGCATCGGAGACCTCCGTCAGGCGGGCGTCTTCACCGCGAAGTCCACCGCCTCGGTCGTCACCGTGCCACCGGCGCGCCCCGGTGCCGTCTGGTGCTGCCAGTACAGGTTCGTGTGGGCGATGACCGCGCCGGGCCCGGGCGCGCCGTACGCCGACAGGTCCTCGGTCGTGTGCGCGTCGGCGACCAGGGTCGCGTCGTAGCCTCGGGTGATCGCGCCGTGGAGGGTGGAGCGGATGCAGGCGTCGGTCTGGGCGCCCGCCACGATCAGGTGGCCGATGCCCCGCGCGGCCAGCACCTCCTCGAGGTCCGTGTCCTCGAACGAGTCGCCGTAGAGCTTGTGCACCAGCGGTTCCGCATCGCGGCGCACGAGTTCCGGTACGTACTGCCAGGTCTCGCTGCCGCGCGGAAGCTCGTTGTTCGTGTGCTGCACCCACACGACCTCGACGCCGGCCGAGCGTGCCTTGTCCACCAGGGCCACGATGTTCGCGAGGACCGCCTCGCGGTCGTGGGCGCCGTCCATCACGCCGTTCTGCACGTCGACGACCAGCAGACCGGTGTTCGGCCGGTCGGTGAGTGTGGTCATGGTGTCCTCCCAGTCGGTGGTCGCGACCACTCTAAGCCGGGCCACCGACATTTTCGCGAGCTTGCCGCTCGGTGTGCGAGGTCCGGGGGAGCGGCCAGGGTGACGGCGGCTCGGGTTCTCCGGCCAGCCCGGTCAGCACGGCCTCGATCAGCCGCTCGGCCTGCCGGTCGATCGCGCGCGGGCCGTCGAGGCGGACCAGCCCGTCGGCCAGGAGCGTGGCGAGGCCGTGCATCGCCGACCAGACGACGATCTCCGCACCGGGCCGCGCGGACGCGGGCAGCCCGCCTTCGCCGGCCAGCCGGTCGAGTTCGGCCGCGAACACGTCGTGGGGGTGCGGGGAAACCGCGTCGCCGGGCTCGGCGCGGTGCGCCGCGAAGACCAGCCGGGCCACCGCGGGGTCTTCGATCGTCCAGCGGACGTAGTCGCGGGCCGCCGCCACGAGGCGCTGCCGGGGCCCGCCCCGGGCGCGCGCGGCGGCCCGGGCCATGCGCTCGCCGAGCCGGGCGACCAGCCGGTCGGACAACGCGCGGACCAGCACGTCCCGCGACGCGAAGTGGTGATAAGCGGCGCTCGGGCTGACCCCGATCCGCACCGTGGCCTCCCGCAGGCTCCAGCCGTCGGCCCCGCGCTCGCGCACCAGCGCCTCGGCGCCGTCGAGCAGCGCGTCACGCAGGTCTCCGTGGTGGTACCGCTCGCGTGCCATGGACCTGATCTTAACACCGCTCAGAATCTGTACTATGTTCAGATCAGCAACTGAACACCGATCAGATGGGAGCCCGGACATGAGCGCAGACCTGCCCGACGTGACGGAGGCCGCGCCGCCGATCGTGCGCGGCGAGCCGGCCGAGGTCGCCGACGGCGTCTTCGTCCTGCACGACAACCGGGTGCCGCTGGTGCCCAACATCGGCTTCGTCGTCGGGGAGCGGGCGACCCTGGTCGTCGACACCGGCCTCGGCCGCCGCAACGGTGAATACGTGCTGGCGCAGGCAAAGAAGCTCGCCGGTGAGCGGCCGCTGTACCTGACGACGACGCACTTCCACCCGGAGCACGGCTTCGGCGCGGAGGTCTTCGCGGGTGCGGCCACGATCATCGCCAACCGGAGGCAGCGCGACGAGCTGGCCCGCAAGGGACCCGGTTACGTCCGGATGTTCCGCGGCCTCGGCCCGGCCATCGCCGAAGAACTCGAGGACGTCACCTTCGTCGACCCCGACTTCGTCTACGAAGGCCAGGCGGAGCTCGACCTCGGCGGCCACCGGGTCGTGCTGCGGGAGTGGGGCCCGGCGCACAGTGCGGGCGACCAGACGGTGCTCGTCGACGATCGTGTGCTCTTCACCGGCGACCTCGCGGAGACCCGGATGTTCCCGATCGCGCCGTACTTCCCGCCCCACGACACCGATTTCGACGGCGGCCGCTGGATCGACGCGCTCGGCGGCATGGCCGAGCTGAACCCGGCGATCGTCGTGCCCGGTCACGGCGAAATCGCGGACGTCACGCTGCTCCACGACATCCGCGCCTACCTCGAGTACGTCCGGGCGGAGGTGGCGCGGCTGAAGACCGCCGGAGCATCCGCGGAGGAGACCGCGGCGAAGGTCGGCGAGGACGCGCGGGCCCGCTGGCCGGAGTGGGCGAATCCCGAGTGGATCGGCCTGGCGGCCACGGCGTTCCACGCGGCCGGCTGAACCTCCGGCGGACCGCGCCGCCGCTCACCTACGATGTCCACCATGGACTACACGCTGCTGGCCGTCGTCGTGCTGGTCGCGGCCGTCGCACTGGGCGCCTCGGCCAACGACCGCCGGGTCAACCGCCTCGAACGCCGCATCGCCCGGATGGAACTGAAGCTGGACGCCATCGCCGGGCACCTCGGCGTCGCCGTCGCGGATCCGGCCCAGCCGCAGCTCGCGGACCTGCCCGAAGTGCGGAAGTACCTGATGGAGGGCAAGAAGATCCAGGCCATCAAGGCTTACCGCGAGAGCACGGGTGCAGGTCTCAAGGACGCGAAGGACGCCGTGGAGCGGATGCTCTAGCGTCGCGCGTCCGACGTTCATCGGATGCGCATGGACGCGCGGTGTCGATGGAGGATTTGGGACGTCCAGCGTCCAGAATCCTCCATCGACGAACGCTGAACGCCCCGCCGTGGCGCGACCTTGTCGACGCCGGTTCGAGGGGTCGGTGTCGCGCTGCTAACCACCGAGGGCCGGGGCGGCGTGGCGGACGCGCAGGACGTCCGCGATCACCGTGTCGGCCACCAGGCGCTGCTCCTCGTCCAGCGGCTCGTCCGGTGCCGTGATCGCCGCCGAGCCGCGCAACGCCTGGGCGGCCGACGACGTGAACCCCGCCATCGGACCCGGCCCGTCGTGCAGGAGCAACGCCCCTGCGGACGCCGCCAACCCGCGTAGACCCTCCGCGGCCGAGTCCAGCGCGGCCTGCTGACCGGCCTCGGGTGGCTTGCTGCCCGGCTCCGGCGCCCGCAGGTCCTGCTGGGCGCGGGCCGCGGCGCGGAACCGCACGCCGAGTTCGCGCCGTCCGGCGGATTCGCCGCTCAGGGTGGCGGCGACCGCCGTGAGCAGGGCGCGGGTCGTGTCGACGGCCTCGGTGAACCGCTCGGCCAACGACGGCTTCCGCACCCCGGGCACGGCGGCGAAGCCGAACAGCAGCGCGATCGCCACGGCCAGCACCATCAGCAGCACGTACTCGACGAGCAGGGTCCGCGCGTCGAGGTGCTTGGTCGCGGAGTTCATCCCGACGCTCAGCAGCACCATGCACCCGTTGAACACCGTCGGCTTGCTCCGCATCAGCGGGAACCCGGCCAGCAGCGCGACCAGCGCGATCGGCAGGAGCGCGTCGTGCGGCAGCAGCCACAGCACCAGCGCGAGCACGACGGCGCCGCCCAGCGCACCGCCGACCCGCTGCCACGCCTTGCTCAGAGTGTCGCGCCATTCCGGCTGTAGCACCGCGAAGGTCGTCATGAGGAACGACACCGTGAGCGGGTCGCCCGGCCGGAACCGCGCGACCACGAGGGCGAGCAGCATGCCGAGTGCGCACCGAACGGCGTGCCGCAGCTGCGCCGAACGCCAGGACAGTGCGCCTTCCGCCTCGTGGCGCAACGCCTCCCGCACGGCCTGGCGCGGAATGTCCACAACGGACTCGTCGCGGGTGAGCACGGCTTCGCGGACCGCGTCGACGCCCGACCACAGCTCGTCGACGAGCCGCCGGGTCTCGCCGGGAAGATCGACGACGAGATCGGGACGGGTTGCAGCGACAACCTCGTCCGGAGCGTCCTTGGCGCGGACGGCGTCGGCGAGCTGAACGAGTTCGGCGTCCGCCGCGTCGAGGATCGTGCCGAGCGCGGTGGCCTGGTCTTCGGTCAGCGTGCGCCGCCGGTCGTCGAGCACGGCGGCGGTGGCGCGCGCCCGCACACCCGCGCCCAGCACGCGGGTCTGCCACTTCCGCGGCCGGTCGGCCAGCCACAGCCGCACGGCGCGCTCGGCGGTGTCGCGCCCGCCGCCCGCGAGCGCGTCGGCCAGTGCTTCACGCGTGGGCTTGCCGGGGTCGCCGACGCCGAGCAGCAGCCGCAGCACGATCGCCACCCCGACGGCGAGCGCGGGCGCGCCGATGATCTGGCCGGCCGACGCGGTGCCGGTGAGCTGGAAGCCGTAGCCGAACACTGAGGCCATGCCCAGCCCGAGCCCGACCGTGACGAACCGCGGGCCGAGCGCCGGCAGCAGCGCGGCGGTGACCACGACGACGGTCAGCAGCGCGATCGCGGCGACGTCCGACACCGCGCCGAGCAGCCGGGGTCCCGCCACCCCGGCGACCACCACCGGCGCGTAGCAGGCGAGCAACACGAGGTCGGAGCGCAGCGGCCCGCCGGTGGCGGCGATGAAGCAGAACAACGCGGTCAGCCCGGCCAGGACCACCGTGTTCCCGAGACCGACCGCCACGCCGATGCCCGCCGTCGCGCCGACGACAGCGACGATGAACACGAGCATCCCGACGCCCTTGACCAGGCCTTTCACCACACCAACCCTTCGTCGCGCACCGTGGTCATCCTGGCACGACGCGAAACCGCCGCACCCCGGGATACGGGATGCGGCGGTTCCGGGAAGAACAGATCAGTCCTTGACGCCCTTGATGGCGTCCTTGATCTTCTCGCCGGCCTGCTTGAGGGAGCCCTTGGCCTGGTCGGCCTTGCCCTCGGCCTGCCACTGCTCGTTGCCGGTGGCGTCGCCGACGGCTTCCTTGGCCCGGCCCTTGAGCTCTTCGCCCTTGTTCTGGATCTTGTCGTTCATCGGGTGCACCTTCCGTCAGGCGACATTTCCGGATCGGCCTGTCGCCACGAGGGCCTTGTAGGTGGGTTACCCACCCGTCGCGCGCGTACACATCGAGCCAGCCGTCCGGGTGACGTGAGAGCCGTCACGCCCCCGCCTGGAGCAGGCGTAGCGTGGCGAGGACCGACACGACCGGAGGAGGCCTCAGTTTGAAGGCGACGAACGGTGCGGGCGGCCCCTGCAGGTTCTGCGGCAGGCTCCCGCGCTCGGGGGCGCCCCGGGTGCCCGGCCCGGCCGGCCCGATCTGCCTGGACTGCGTCCGCGCCGGCCTGCGGGTCGTCGGCGACGGCGAGGAGCGCCGGAACGAGGCCGGCGAGCGCCTCGACGCGGTCAGCGACCTGCAGGCCCCGGTCTGCGAGTTCTGCGGCCGCCGCGAACGCCGCACGTTCCTCGGCTTCCGGCGCCCCCTGGTCCGGCTGCGCTGCGCCCCGCGTGACGCCGTCATCTGCGTCGACTGCCTGGACAGCGCGGGTGACGCCCTGAACCTCGCTCTCCGCCAGTGACCCGAGAGGGCCGGTGCCGCCGCACACCGCGACGGCACCGGCCCGGTCTCACGCGGGAGCCGTGAACACGTACGACCCGGCAGGCACGAAGTACGTGCCCGCCGCCGACGGCACCGCCTCGGCGGGCGCGGTGACCGCACCCGGCTGGGACGTCGGGACCTTCACCGTGGCCGAAGCGCCCGCCGGGACCGTCACCCGGAGGGTGAGCGTGCCGCCGGCGATCGACCAGTCGCTGACCGCGCCGCCGTACGGGGTCTCGTACGACGACTTCGCCGAGGTCAGCCCGCCTCCCGGCTGGGGTGCCACGGACAGCGCCGCGTACCCCGGGGCCGCCGGCGACAGGCCGCCGACGGACCGGTAGAGGAAGTCGCCGACCGAGCCGAGCCCGTAGTGGTTGAACGAGTTCATCCCGGGATCGTTGAACGAACCGTCGGTCTTGATGCCGTCCCAGCGTTCCCAGATGGTCGTGGCGCCGCGGCCGATCATGTAGCCCCAGCCGGGGAACCCGGGCTGCAGCAGCACCTGGTACGCGACGTCGGCGTGCCCGTGGGCGGCCAGCACCGGCAGCAGGTTCTCGACGCCGAGGAAGCCGACGCTCAGGTGGCCGCCGGACGCCGCGACCTTCGCGGCCAGCTTGTCCGCCGCCGGCTGCACCCGTGCCGCCGGGAGCAGGCCGAACGCCAGGGCCAGGACGTAGCCGGTCTGCGTGTTCGCGCCGACCGTGCCGTCCGCCGCCGAGAACTTGTTCGTGAACGCCGCGGCGATCTGGTCGGCGAGCGTCCCGTACTTCGTCGCCTCCGCGGTGTGCCCGGTGGCCGCCGCCATCCGCGAGACCAGCCGCGACGAGTACGCGAAGAACGCCGTCGAGATCAGGTCCTGCGCGGTGTTGTCGTTGACGTTGAGCCAGTCCCCGAACGTCTGGTGGTCGCGGATCAGGTCCGCGCCGGACGTCGAGCGCAGGTACTCCACCCACTTGACCATCGCGTCGAAGTGCTCGGTGATCACGCCGGTGTCGCCGTAGCGCTGCCACAGGGTGTAGGGCACGATGACGCCCGCGTCGCCCCAGCCCGCCGTACCCGAACCGTCGAGCACCCCCGGCGCGACGTCGGTGAACGAGCCGTCGGCGTGCTGGGCGTCGGTCAGGTCGTCGCTGAACTTGCCGAGGAAGTTCGCGACGTCCAGGTTGAACGTCGACGTGCCGGCGAAGATCCCGATGTCGCCGGTCCAGCCCAGCCGCTCGTCGCGCTGCGGGCAGTCGCTCGGCACCGACAGCATGTTGGAGCGCTCACCCCAGAGGATGTTGTGCTGCAATTGGTTCACCATCGTGCTGGACGAGGTGAACGTGCCGGTCTGCGCCCCGGACGTCCACATCGCCCGGCCGGTGACCGTGTTCGCGGTCGGCGCGGACGGCAGCCCGGTCAGCTCGACGTACCGGTAGCCGTGCACGGTGAACCGCGGTTCGTACGTCTCGGCGCCGCCGGTGCCCGCGAGGGTGAACCGGTCGGTCGCCTGCGCGGCCCGGAGGTTGTCGGTGTAGATCGTGCCGTCGGGGTTGAGCACCTCGGCGTGCCGCAGCGTCACCGTGGTCCCCGCCGGCCCGGTCACCGAAAGCCGGTCGACACCGCCGAAGTTCTGGCCCATGTCGGCGACCCACACACCCGGCTTGGGCTGCGTGATGGCGACCGGGTGGAACTCCTGCTGCACCGTGACGCCGTTGTCCACCTGGGACACGAGGTTCGGCTTCGCGTCGGTGCGGACCCCGGCGGCCTGCCACGCGCTGTCGTTGAACCCCGGCTGGTCCCAGCCCGCCGGTGCGAGCCGTGCGTCGTAGGTCTCGCCCTGGTAGAGGTCGTCGGCGCGGATCGCGCCGTCGCCGGTCTTCCACGTGCCGTCGGTCGCGACGGTCGCGGCTGTGCCGTCGGTGAACGTCAGTCGCAGCTGCGCCGAGTACCACGGCTTGGTGCCGTAGCGCTGGCTCCCGGCGATGCCGATGCTGCCGGAGTACCAGCCGTTGCCCAGCATCGCGCCGATGGCGTTCTCACCCTGCCGGATCTGGCCGGTGACGTCGGAAACCCGGTACTGCAGCCGCTTGGTGTAGTCGGTCCAGCCCGGTTCGAGCACCTCGCCGCCGACCTTCGTCCCGTTGAGCCGGGTCTCCTGCAGGCCGAGCGCGGTGGTGAGCAGCCGCGCGCTCGCCACCGGCTTGCCGACCGTGAAGCTCTTGCGCAGCAAGGGGGACGGCGACGCGACGACGACGTTCGACGCCCACGGCCCGCTGCCGTACGCGGTCAGGGCCCGCGCCGCGGTCCACGCGCTGTCGTCGAACGTGCGCTGCTGCCAGCCGGACGGCCCGGTCTGGTTCGCCTTCCAGGTCCCGTCGGTGACGACGGTCGGCCCACCGGCGACGGTCAGCTTCGCGATCATCCCGGCCGGGCTCTGCGTGGTGTTCTCGCTGCTGATCGCGATGACGTTCGCGCCGGTGGTGAGCAGGGAGCCGACGTCGACGACGGCGGCCTGCTTCCACGAGTCGGTGGAGCGCGGCGAGGAGCTGACCTGGGTGCCGTTGACCCACACGGTCGCGCTGTCGTCGCCGGTCACGACGAGCGTGGCCTTCGACGGCGCCGCGCTCAGCTGCACGGTCTTCCGGAAGAACCGCGTCGCCGGCGGGATCCCGCCGGCCGGATCGCCTTCGGGGTACCAGACCCAGCTGGCCCCGGCGAGGTCCGGACCCGCGGCCGAGCGGCCGATGAACGCTCCGGTCCACTCCGTGGCCGGGGCACGCAACGCCGTCTCGAACCGCTGCACCGCACTCCAGCCGCTCGCGCGGCCCTGGGCGTCCCAGACCCGGACGCGCCAGGTGTAGGCCGTCAGCGAGCCGAGGGCGGGACCGCCGTAGGCGACGTCGGCCTGCTGCGCGGACGCGACCTGGCCGCTGTCCCAGACGTCGGATCCGTTGGCGGACACCACGATCTGGTACGCCGACTGCCGCTGCTGCGACGCCGACGACGTCAGCTTCCAGCCGAACCTCGCCTGCGCCGGGTCGACGCCGATCGGGTTCGCCCGCGTGCCGACCGTCGCGCTCGCGACCGTGAGCGGGGCCGCGGCGGTGGAGTCCGGCGTGGTGACGCCGGCGCCCCAGGGTGCCGCGCCGTAACCGCCGAGATCCGCGGCCGCGGGCCAGGAACCGTCGGCGAAACCGGGCTGTTCCCAGCCGTCCGGCGCGGTCTGCGCGCTCTTCCAGCCGGCGCCGGTGGTCAGGTCCGTGGTGCCCGACGCGGTCGCGACGTGCACCCGGCCGAGCAGGCCGGCCGGGCCGTCGGCGTTGCGGACGGCGACGGCGAGGGTGTTGACGCCGGGGACGAGCGCGGGCCGCAGGTCCACCGGCAGCGCCGTCTTCCAGGAGTCGGTGACCCGCGCGGAGGAGGCCAGCGGCTTGCCGTTGAGCCAGACGTCGGCGGTGTCGTCGCCGGTCACGCTGAACCGGGCGTCGCTGACCGCGCCGCCGGCGACGGTGAACGTGGTGCGGAAGTACCGGGTCGCGGCCGGGGCGGACACCCGCGCGTCGCCTTCGGGGTACCAGATCCAGTGGGCTCCGGAGATGTCCGGTGGTGGTGCGGCGCCCGCCGGGGGAGCGGCGGCGCCGGAGAGCACCAGGGTCGCGGCGAGGGCGGTCGTGGTGGTCGCGCGCCAGAGCTGGGATCGCGGCATTGCGGCTCCTGGATGACGGGGACGGGGCTTGCGGATCCTTAAAACGTTTCAATCCAGTGTGATATGTGACTGTAATCAGAGGATCACGCAACCGCAATACTCCACCGGGTGCAGCGGCGATCGTCCGTGCTGGTCCGATCGCCGCCGCATAAATCGTTTTAGGTCACTCCACCCGGCGCTTGCGCCGAACCACGAGCACGACTCCGGCCACCCCCAGGAGAACGAGCACGACCGGGACGGCGGTGGGCCACCACGGCCACGCCGGGCCGTCGAACACGACGTCGTCGGTGGGCAGCTCCAGTGCTTTCGCCGTCCACCGCGCGGTCGCGACGTCGGTGTCGCGCGCCATCCCGCTCACCGCGACGTCGTAGGCGAAGCCGGGCCGGTCGTGCACGTACTCGGGAGCCGGCCCGCCTGGCGGCGTCGGAACTCCGCGCGTGGCACCGGGAACGAGGAGCCGGTCGAGATCGGCGTCGGCGAGTTTCGCGCGGGGCAGGAAAGTCAGCCCGTGCCGGGACCGGACCGGGCCGCCGTCGGTGCTCACCGCGAGGGTCCGCGACGAGAGCGACTCACCCTGGGTGTCGAACACCGACGCCAGTTCGATCTCGCCGACGCCCTCGGGCACCAGCACGCCGATTTCGGCCGGGCTCCAACGGAAACCGGCGTTGATGATCGCCACGGCGTCCGGCATCGCGGCCGGGGTGGTCACCGGCACGGGCGTGCCGTAGTGGCGCCAGCCGATCGCCTTGGCGGCGTCCGCGGCCACGCCCGCACCGGCCATCCGCTCGACCAGGTGCAGGGTCCCGTCGATGCCGGACAGGATCCCGGCGGTGGTGACGACCTTCCCGTCGTCGACGTACCGCTTCTCGCGCTGCCACCGCACGGCCGGGTAGTCGCTCGCGTAGGTCTCGAGCTTCAGCCAGTGCGCGGTGGCCGGACGGCCGTCGAGCAGGCCGGCCGAAGCCAGCACACCGGCGCCGTTGCAGACACTCAGCAACTGCGTGCCGCGGGCGGCCTGGGCACGCAGCCAGGTGGTCACCGGCTCGCCGCCGGCCTCCCCGGTGTCCGGCATCGCGGGGACGACCACGAGGTCCGGCGCGGCCCTGCCGAGCCGGGCGTCGAGGTCGGCGAAACTCAGGTCGGGCACCAGGTCGAGACCACCGGTCAGCGGCTTCGGCACCCGGTCCGGGGCGACGGTGTAGACGTTGAACCGCCCGGTGTCGGCCAGGATCTCGTACGGCGCGAGGGTGTCGGAGACGACGGCACCCGCGTTGCCGACGACGACCACCGCGGTCGGCTTGGCCGGGTCGTGGGGGAGCGGCGGGGTGGCGGGCACGGCCCGCTGCGGGCCGGGGGCGTTGAGGGCGCGGAAGGTTGCCAGGGCGGAGACGGTCGCGCCTGCGCCGGGAACCAGCAGGACGGCGACCACGGCGGCGAGGACGAGGGTGATGCGGCGCAGGACGGTTCTCATGTCAGTGCCAGTACTCGGCTCGGCGCCACACCATGACGGCCAGCATCAGCGGGAACATGATCACGTGCCCGGCGATCATCAGGCCGTCCGCGGACAGCGCGCCCAGCCAGTACGGCGCCAGCAGGACGACGAACGGCAGGTACATCGCCGCCGACATCTCGGCGATCCGCGGCCAGGAGTGCCGCCGCAGCAGCATCGCCGCGGCCATCGCGACGCTCATGTCGGTGGCCATCACGAGGGCGCCGACATCCGGCCGGGCCGTCCACGCGTCCGGCCAGAGCGGGCCGAGCGCGACCATGCCGATGATCATCGCGGCGACCATCTCGACGTAGTGCGCGGTGAACCGGCCGAGTTTGCGGCCGGTGCTCCGGCCGGTTTCGGTGGTGGTCATGGGGTTCCCTCCAGGTTGTCCTGGACGAGAATCCCGGCGCGCGGGCGTGCTGCCAGGTGCCGGAAGTCATGCCGGGGGTCATGACCCCGTCAGAGGAGCCCCAGATCCCGGGCCCGCAGCGCGGCCTGGGTGCGGTCCCGGGCGCCGAGCTTGCCCAGCACGTTCGTGACGTGGTTCTTCACGGTGCCTTCGGCGAGGAACACGGAGGCGGCGATTTCCCGGTTGCTGCGGCCGTCGGCGACCAGCCGCAGCACCTCCAGCTCCCGCTCCGACAGCGGCACGACCAGCGGCTGCGGCCGGGGAACGGTCGTCTCGGGCAGCTGCGCGAACCGGGCGACGACCTTCGCCGCGACGGACGGCTGGAGCACCGACTCGCCCCGCGCGGCGGCCAGCACGGCTTCGACCAGCCGCGCCGAGGAGACGTCCTTGAGCAAGTACCCGACGGCGCCCGCGCGCAGGGCCGCGAAGACGTCCTCGTCGTCGTCGAAGGTGGTGAGCGCGATGACCTGGACGCCCGGCTGTGCCAGGCGCAGCCGCCGGGTGGCGGCGACCCCGTCGAGCACCGGCATCCGCAGGTCCATCAGCACGACGTCGGGGGTCAGCTCGGCGGCCCGTGCCAGCGCTTCGTCACCGTTGCCCGCCTCGCCGACGACGTCGATGTCGTCGCGGGTGGCCAGCAGTGTCGCGAGGGCCTCGCGGAAGAGAGCCTGGTCGTCGACCAGCAGGACCCGGACCGGGCTCACGCCGGTACCTCCATGCTCAGCGTGCACCCCTGTCCCGGTGCCGATTCGACGGCCAGCTTCCCACCGAGGTGCGCGGCCCGTTCCCGCAGCCCCAGCAGGCCGAAGCCGGTCGCGGGCGCGCCGTCGGTGCCGGCGCCGTCGTCACGGACCTCGACGCGGACGCCCGTGTCGGCGTACTCGAGCACCAGGTCGACCCGGCTCGCCCGCGCGTGTTTGCGGACGTTGGTCAGGCCCTCCTGCGCGGCCCGGTAGAGCGCCTCGCCGGTCTCGTCCGGCAACGGCCGTTCGACCCCGGAGACGGTCAGCGTCGCCGGCACACCCGTCGCGGACGTCTCCTCGGCGAGGGCCTTCAGCGCTTCGGGCAACGGCGGTACCGAGCGGGGTTCGCGCAGCGTGCGGACGGACCGCCGGACGTCGGCCAGCGCGGTTTCGGCCTGTTCCTGCGCCTTCGCGAGCACGTCGTCGGCCTTGCCCGGATCGGTCGGCAGCACCGCCCGCGCGGCCTTGACCTGCATCTGGACGACGGTCAGCGAGTGCCCGAGCCCGTCGTGGATGTCCCGGGCGACCCGGTTGCGCTCCTGCGCCGTGGCGAGCCGTTCCGCCTGGACGGCGTAGTCCTGCAGCTTCGCGTGCACCTCGGCGAGCTCGCCGCGGGAGCGCTGTTCCCGCTTGAGCAGCTCGGTGACGACGGCCGCGAAGATCACCGACACGAGGGTGCCGAGGCCTTCGCGCAGGCCGTCGCCCAGTGACATCCCCAGGTGCACGAGCGGGACCAGGGCGATCACGACCGCGAGGGCGGGCAGCGGCAGGTTCAGCACCACGCACTGGCTGACCAGCACCACGAGGAAGAGCGTCGCGCCGACCCCGGCGTTGATCGTGAAGACGAAGAACGCCAGGGGAAGCTGGACGACGACGTAGGCGGCGGCCCAGCCGAGGTGCTCGCGCCGCTGCACCCAGCCGAAGCCGGCGGTGCCGAGCGCGGTGAAGACGGCGCCCAGCACGAGGGAGGCCGCGGGCTCCCCGGACGCGAGGACCCCGAGCACGACGGAGAGGAAGGCGCCGCAGGTCAGCACCGCCAGAGCCCGGCTCATGGAGCCACTCTGCGGTGTCCGGCAAGCCGGGTCAACCGCTTCCCCGCCGGGAAAGCGCTGTCTGTCTCTAGGGCTTTTCCGTGAACGGGCGACGTAGGGTGGAGCCGACACCGCAGTCGACACGGGAGTCCGCCATCGATGTCAGTGCTCTGGGGCGTGTCCTTCGACGGAACTCCGCTGTCCGGGGTGGTGGTCGAGTTCCTCAAGACGGCGAAGCGCCTGTCCGCCCGCGGGCACCGGGTCCACCTGGACCTCGGCTACGACATCAAGGCCGACAAGGGCGCGTTCTTCCGGCCCTACCGTGACGAGTCCGGGCTGCTGCCGGACTGGGTCGTCCTGGACCGCGTCGACGGCGTCGAGACGATCCGCGGTTACGACCGCGAGTTCGTCGAGCGGGTGCTCACCGAGGTCGTCCAGCGGGAGGCCGGGGCAGCCCTGCGCCCGGAGCTCGACCGGATCGCCGGCGAGCTGGCCGACCGGATCACCGCCACCTGGGAACGCCTCGGCGTCACGATGGTGATGGTCGAGAACGGGACCCTGCCGGAGAATCCCGCGTACACCGAGGCGCTCTACCGCGCGATCGACCGCTACGGCGCGCGCCACCGGCTCGGCCGGTTCGTGTTCTGGCGCGACCACGACCTGATGTGGCAGAGCGAACCGGGGATCGCGAAGTACGGCCGGTTCCCGTACCGCGAGACCCCGGCGCCGCGGAACTCCCCGCACATCCACTACTTCGCGCTGCACGAAGAAGCGAAGGCGCGCACCCTCGAGTGGGTGCCGGGCCTGCGCAACCTCGACGTCCTGCCGAACACGTTCCCCATGGACACCGCGAAGATCGACCCGCGCAACGCGGGTTTCCGGCGCGACCACGGCATCCCCGACGGCGTCCCGCTGCTGGCACGGATCACGCGGATCATCCCGCAGAAGCGCGTCGACCGGGACCTCCACCTCCTGGCGCTGCTGCCGGACGCGTGGCTGTTCGTGGCGGGAGACGTCGAGGAGGCACCCGCGGAGTACACCCGGCTCACCGAGCTGGCCGGCCGGCTCGGGGTGCGCGACCGCGTCGTCTTCGGCGGCTGGCTGACCCCGTACGACACCGCCACGCCGGGCCGTTACTCCGTCCGCGATCTCCTGGCGCACGCGAGTGTCGTGTCCTTCCTGACCTCCTACGACTACGAGAGCTACGGCAACCCGGTCAGCGAGGCGATCGCCTCCGGGACGCCGTACGTGACCAGCGGGTACGAGCTGTACAACGCCGTTTACGGCCGCGCGGGGTTCCGGGCGCCGGTGCTGGACATCCGGGCCCGCGACCTGCCGGACGCGGCGTTCGCCCGCGAAGTGGCCGAACTGATCACCGACGAGGGGAAACGAGCGGAAGTGGTGCGGGCGAACCAGGATCTCGGGCGGGCGCGGTTCGGCACCCAGGTCGTCGACGACCTGGTCGACCGGCTGTACCCGCCGCCGATGGGCGCCGGGACGCGGCTGAGCGTCGTGCTGCCGGTGTACAACGAGGCCGCGAACCTGCGGTCGGTTCTCGGGACGCTGTACGACCAGCGTGGGCTGGACCGGGAAAGCTACGAAGTCGTCCTGGTCGACAACAACTCGACCGACGACACCGTCGCGCTCGCCCGCGAGTTCGCGGCGGCGCACCCGGACCTGGCCGTCCACGTGATCCACGAACCCGAGCAGGGTGTCTCGTGCGCGCGCCGCGCGGGCATGGACTTCGCGGCCGCCCGCAGCCGGAACCGCCCGGACACCGACCCGGCGCAGCGCTTCTACCTGGTGTCCGCCGACGCCGACTGCCAGGTCGACGCGCACTGGCTGAGCGAGCTCCTGGAAGCGATGGAGACGACCAAGGCCGCGATCGGCGTCTGCGACTACTACTACAACGCCGACCACTTCGCCGGCCGCCCGCGGCTGTGGGACGCGATCCAGCGGACGCTGCGCTGCCGCGCCGTCACGTTCTCGCTGTTCGGCGGCTTTCCCGACGGCAAGGGCTTCGCCGTCGAGCGCGACGCCTACGAGCGCGCCGGCGGCATCGAGATCTTCTACCAGCTGCAGGACGGCAAGTTCGTCAACCACCTCTCCGACGACTGGGACTTCGGGATCAAGGTCGCCAGCGGGGGCGACGCGATCACGTACGCGCCGCGCTCGCGGGTCGAGATCAACCCGCGCCGCGTCGACCACGCCATCGACGAGGTGATCACCGGCCGCGCCTACGGCTCGGGCGGCACCATCGTCATGCGCGACATCCGGCCCTCCTCGCCCGCGACGGGAGCCGACCTGACCGAGGCGGAAGCCTTGCAGGCGTGGGAGTTCTCGATCAAGGACTTCACGCCGAAGAACACGATCCTGCCGGTGCTGCTGACCCCGGCCCTTCTGGAGGACGACGCCGTCATCGGATTCTTCGGCGCGGACCTGGCCGCGCGGCTGGGGAAGCGGATCGCCGAGATCCGCGACGAGACGAGTGTCGTCGACTTCACGCCGATCCACGCGTACAAGACGCCGTCCTACCGGCTGTACCTCGAGTTCGCCGACGAGCTGTTCGCGTGCCTGCGCAAGCACGTCGGCGACGACATCGGTTTCCCACCACCACTGCCACCGTGTTTCGCGGACGTTCCGAAGGAGCGGTTCGCGGAGTTCGTCCACTACTACTGCGAGGACCGCGAGTCCGGAGAGGCCCACAACTACTTCGGCAACGGAGGGGTGTTCTGATGACACTCGCCTACGAAGAGGCGATCGGCTCACTGCACGGTCTCGACCCCGCGTGGCCGCGCCCCGCGGTCCTCGACGTCCTGGAGGCGCCCGAAAACCGGCATCTGCTCGACTACGTGCAGGAGGACCCGTTCGGCGCGCACGTGTTCCCGGGCAACGTCCCCGGCTACGCGCCGGCGGACTTCCTGCGTGACCTGGACGCGCAGCTGGCGTCCAGCGCCCCGATCCACCTGTGGTCCTACATCCCGACGTGCGCCTACCGCTGCCGGTTCTGCCAGTACCCGGTGGTGCTGGTGAAGGGCAAACCCGAGGTCACGGACGAAAAGGCGAAGCAGTGGGTCGACCTGAACATCCGCGAGGCGAGGATGTGGCTCGACGCCGTCCCGAACCTGGCGGGCGCGGAGGTCGGCGAGTTCAACGTCTTCGGCGGCACGCCGTCGCTGCTGCCGGAACCGGAGATCCGGCGGCTGCTGGACTTCTACCGGTCCGAGTTCGGGTTCACCGCGGACACGACCGTCCGGTTCGAAGGCGACCCCAGCACGTTCACGCCGTCGAAGCTCGAGCTGCTGCGGGATCTGGGCTGCACCAAGCTGTCCAGCGGTGTCCAGTCGTTCGACGACCACGTCCTCGAGCTGTGCGGGCGCGAGCATTCGGCGCAGATGTGCGTCGACTTCGTCCGCAACGCGCAGAACCTCGGCTTCGAGTGGGTCAGCATCGACCTGATGTACGGCCTGCTCGACCAGACCCTCGACAGCGTCCGCCGGGACCTGGACGTCGTGCTGGAGAACGAGATCACCGCCGTCGTCTGCACCAAGCTGCACCTGGCGTCCTACAGCGACACCCGCACCGGCGTCACCGGCGAGAAGCCGGCCGCGTGGCAGCTGCCGTCCTACCGGGACAAGCTCGTGCGCGACGGCCACCGCTGGCCGACCCTCGGTGAGCAGTACCAGATGCGGGAGCTGCTCACCGACGGCCTGCGCGCGGCGAACTACACCGAGCACCCCACGATGTACTTCGCGCGCGACGGCCTCGGGCCGGAGAAGTGGAAGTCCATCATGGTCGACCAGGAGAAGCAGGAGGCCGAGGTCGCGATCGGGCTCGGCGGCAGTTCGAGCTGCCGCGCGTCGGAGGCGATCAGCGACGTGAACTCCAAGCGCTACATCGAAACGGTGGAGGCCGGCCGGATCCCGCTGGGTTCGGCGACGCGGTTCACGCCCGAGGCCCAGGAGGCGCGGGCGGTGAAGATGGCGCTGACGACGTTGCAACCGTTGCAAGATTCAGTGCACTCGTCGCGGTTCCCCGGGCGGTCGCTGTTCGCCGAACCGTGGCTCGGGAAGTTCCGCTCCCTGGCCGATCGCGGCCTCGTCCGGCTGGATTCCGGGGCGGGGAAAGTGGAATTGACCAAGACCGGGGAAGTCCTGGTGGAGGCCATCATCACGACCGAGCTCTGAGGACCAAGATCACTCCGACGGGTGACAGAAGTCTCGCGAAGACCGGTACGGGCGTGCAGCATGGGGTCAGCACCGTACGGCCGTACCGAGATCGGAGCCCAGATGAGCCGAACTGTTCCGGGTCCCCTGGCGAAGCTGGCCGGGGCGGGCGTGTTCGCGGCGTTCGCGTCGGTGGTCGTCGTGACACCGGCGCAGGCCGCTCCCGACTATTCGCGAGCCGACACGAACTTCGCGGGCACGCAGATCGAAGCGCACGAAGGGATCCACGGGAGCCCGCTCACGTCCCGCGCCGACGTGGCCGACCAGACCCTCGGGCACGACGTGAGCGGGCACCAGGGCCCGGTCGACTGGGGCGCCGCGGCCGGCGGCGGCGCGAAGTTCACCTACGTCAAGGCGACCGAGGGCACGGGGTTCGTCAACCCGCAGTACGCCCAGCAGTACGACGGCGCGCACGCCGCGGGCCTGATCCGCGGCGCGTACCACTTCGCGCGCCCGGACGTCTCGAGCGGCGCGGCGCAGGCCGACTACTTCATCGCGAACGGCGGCGGCTGGCGCGGCGACGGCACGACGCTGCCGGGCGCGCTCGACATCGAGTACAACCCGTACGGCGACGCCTGTTACGGCAAGAACCCCGCCGACATGACGGCGTGGATCGCCGATTTCACGCGCACGTACCTCGCGAAGGCGCACCGCAGCGCGCTGATCTACACCAGCACGACCTGGTGGAAGACCTGCACCGGCAACGCGAACGGGTTCGGCAACACGAACCCGCTCTGGCTGGCCCGCTACGGCCCGGAGGTCGGCGAGCTGCCGGCGGGCTGGGACAAGCAGAGCATCTGGCAGTTCGCCCGCGGCGGCGGCCTCCCGGGGGACCAGAACTACTACAACGGCCCGATCGGCCGCGTCGAAGCGCTGGCGAAGGGCCAGGCTGCTCAAGCGGCCTAGCGGGTCTTCCGGATGACGAGGTCCGGCCACGGCGGCTTGCGCAGCACGGCGAGCGTGCCGAGCGTCGCGGCCATCAGGCCGGTCATGGCCCCGATCAGCAGGACCCGGGTCGTGTCCACCGCGGGTTCCCACTTGACGTCGCCGCCGTGGACCACGAACACCCCGACCGGCTGGTGGACCGGGATGACTGTGGTCCCGTCCGGCGTCTCGTAGGGTTCGCCGAAGATGGCCCCGTCCGGCCTGGCCGCGTCGCGCACTGCTCGAAGCTTCGCCCTGTTCATCCGTCCATCGAACCGGAACTCGCGGTGCCGCGCCAGACCCGCGGCGAACTGCCGTACGCGCGGGAGAAGGCCCGGCTGAAGGCCGCTTCCGAGGCGTAGCCGACCCGGCCCGCGATCCGGCCGACCGGCTCGGCCGTGCTCCGCAGCAGGTGGGCGGCGTGATCGAGCCGTCTTCGCTGCACGTACGCCCCCGGTGGTTCGCCGACCGACTCGGTGAACCGCGCGGCGAACGCCGAGCGTGAGAGGGAGCTGAGCCGCGCCAGCTCGTCGACCGGCCAGTCGCGCCCGGGGGCGCGGTGGATCGCCGTCAGCGCGGGCCCCAGCGCCGGGTCCATCGCGGCGGTGAGCCAGCCGGGGTGCGTCTCGTCGCCGGAGGCCGCCCACGTCCGCAGCGACCGGATGAACAGCAGGTCGAGCAGCCGCGACACCATCACACGGGCGCCGGGCTCGGGCCGCGTCACCTCCGAGAGCAGCAGATCCCGGCTCAACGGAAGCCACGCCGCGGTCCGGGCGTCACCACGGATCACGATGGCCGCGGGGAGGACACCGAGCAGCGGCGCGGCGACGAGCGGCTCGACGTGGAACTCCCCGGTGACCCAGTCCGCGACCGGGGCCGGGCGGGCGACGTGCGCGTCGCCGCGGGCGAGCAGCGCCATGTCGCCGTGGTTCAGCTCGACGGGCGCCTCGCCGTCGGCCTCGAGGCGCAGCCGGCCCGCCCCCACGAGGTGCAGCAGCCGGGTCCCGGCCGGGTACCGCTCGACGGTGTCCATGCGGCGGCGCACGTCTCCGCCCTGCAGGTGAATGGCCTGCAGGACGTCGGAGAGCGCGTCCTGCTCGCCGTACGCCGGAAGCGAATCGGCAAAGTTTTCCGGTTCCTGGGACATGGTTCTTGCTCGAACCTCCTCATAGGCTGACCTCAGGCAGTATGCGTGACCGGCTCCGCACGAGCGGATCCGGCGCGCCGGATCGAGGAGGCAACCCTTCATGGCCGAGAAGCCGACCGTGGTGCTCGTCCACGGCTTCTGGGGTGGCGCCGCCCACTGGGCGAAGGTCATCGTGGAGCTGGACAAGCGCGGTTTCGGGGCGCTCCACGCGGTGGAGAACCCGCTGACGTCGCTGGCCGACGACGCGGCCCGCACCCGGCAGATGGTGCAGCAGGTCGACGGGCCGGTGCTGCTGGTCGGCCACTCGTACGGCGGCGCCGTCATCACCGAGGCCGGCACGCTGCCGAACGTCACGGGCCTGGTCTACGTCGCGGCGTTCGCGCCGGACGCGGGGGAGAGTCTCGCGACGGTGAGCGAAGGCCACGACGCCCCGGGCGGCGCGAACATCGCGCCGGACTCCGACGGTTACCTGTGGATCAAGCAGGACAAGTTCCACGAGAGCTTCTGCCAGGACCTGCCGGAGGACGAAGCGCTGGTCATGGCGGTCACGCAGAAGGCCCCGGTGGGTTCGACGTTCGGCGACCCGGTGACCGAGCCGGCGTGGAAGTCGAAGCCGTCCTGGTACCAGGTCTCGACCCAGGACCGGATGATCGCCCCGGACAACCAGCGCCGGATGGCGGCCCGCATCGGCGCCCGCGAGACGATCGAGCTGGAGTCCGGGCACGCGTCCCTGGCGTCGCAGCCCGTCGCGATCGCCGAGCTGATCGAGCGCGCGGCCGGCTGACAAGATCGGACAGGACCGCCCCCGCGCTGTTGTCGGCGCGGGGGCGGCTCCCTACTCTCGTTCTTGTCGCTGTTTCGTTTTGTCCTTTGTGGACTACGGAGGTGCCCGGTGCGCGGCAAGGTGGCGGTTCTGGCGGCGGTTTCGGCATTGGCCTTCGCGGCGGCGCCGGTCGCCGCGGGAGCCGGGCAAGCGTGGTTCACCTCATGGGCCCAGTCCCAGGACGGCCGCGCGGACACCCCGCTGAACGGCCAGTCCCTCCGGATGATCACCCACCTGAGCGAGGGTGGTGACGCGGTGCGCGTCAGGCTGCAGAACACGTTCGGCTCGGGCCCGCTGTCGGTCGGCCACGCGACGGCCGGCGTGAGCGCGGGCGGCGCGGCGGTGACCGCGCCCCGGGACCTGACCTTCGCGGGCAGCCGCGCCGTCACGATTCCCGCCGGGGGAGAGGTCTGGAGCGACGAGCTGCGCCTGACCACCCGCCCGGACACGAACCTGGCCGTGAGCATGTCGGTTCCCGGCTCCGTCGTTCCGGGCCGCCACGGCGCGGCGCTACGGGACAACTACCTGACCGCTGCCGGCGCCGGGGACCACTCGGCCGACCCGGGTGCGGCCGCGTTCACCGGCACGGTGTCCTCCACTTATGTTGTCAGCGCGGTGGACGTGCACAACACGGCGGTGAAGGGCACGGTCGTCCCGTTCGGCAGCTCGGTGGTCGACGGAATCGGCAGCACGAACTGCGGCCCCGGCTGCACGCAGCTGGGCGCGGACCGCCGCTGGACCGACGACCTGGCACGCCGGGCCGCGTCGTCAGGCCTCGCCGTCGCCAACGCAGGAGTCTCGGGCACAACGAGTGCGCCTTCCTGTCCGAGCATCCCGCCGGGCGTAGTCGGCCTGGACGCGGCGAGTCGCTTGGACCGCGACGTCCTGGCCCTGCACGGCGTCCGTTCGGTGATCTACTACTACGGAACGAACGACCTGGCGTACGGCTGCGACGCGACGGCCGTCCTGGACAGCTACCGAGCGGTCTTCGCCCGCCTGCGCGCGGCCGGCATCGCCGTCTACGTCACGCCGAGCACCCCGCGCCCCGGCTACAGCGACAAGAACAACCTCGACCGTCACGAGATCGCGTTGTTCGTAGAGCGCTGGAACAACTGCGGCGGCTTGTGCTCGGGAATTCTCGACTTCGACGAGGTCCTGAAGGACCCGCTGAAGCCGAACAACATCAACCCGGCCTACGACAACGGCGACGGAATCCACGCGAACGCGGCAGGCCAGCAAGCACTGGCAGACTTCATCTCGATCCCGATGCTCACGACCGGGTCGACTTCCCACACGATCGGCTGACAAGGCGAGTCGCAACGACCAGCGTGTGCGGGTAGCCGCGCAAAGTACGTCGCGTGATGAACAACTCGATGGACGACGCGGGGTGCTGCCTGCTGTCGGTGGCCTGGAACATAGCCCCGCTGCTGGAGTCCCCGCCGACGTCCCGCCGGGCCGCCCTGCGCGCCACGGTCGAGGAGACCTGCCGCGTGACCGGCCTCGGAGCCCGTTCATGGGCAGCTTGTCACGGCACCGGGGCGGAGGCGGAGTACCGCCCCTTCCTCCAGCTGGCCGACGTAGCGTACGAGATCGCCACATTGCTGCTGCTGGTAGGCGACTTCCTGGTCCCGGACCTGGAACGCGAACACCGCCGCTGGGCCGAAATCGAGGCCTTGATGACCCGCCTGGAGGAATTGTCCGGCTGGACGTTCTCGTTCTTGGGCTCACGGAGCTTGTCAGGTCACGCCTGACACGCGTAAGGTCCAGCCTGACAGGTTTCGATCTGGGAGGCTCTTTATGACAACCGCGGTCTTGGCCCACTGCTCGTTCTGCGCCCGCCCGAACACCGAGGTGGCAACGCTGGTAAGCGGCCCAGGAGTCTTCATCTGCGACGGCTGCGTCTCCTTGTGCGCGTCGGTGATCGCGGGTAAGCCGACGTCGATTGCCGCTGTGGCCCCCTGGGAGCAGGAGCTGACCCTGGAGGAGGTCCTGTCCCGCCTGTCTCCGGTGGCCGCGGCCGGCACCCAGGTCCAACAGAACCTGACGGCCTGGGTCCGCAAGGCTCGCGCCTTGGGCGGCACCTGGACCCAGATCGGCACGGCTTTGGGAATGACCCGCCAGTCAGCGTGGGAACGCTTCTCCGGCGAGGACTGATCTCCAAGATGACTTCGCTGCGCTAGCCGATTCCGTGGCAGGACGCGTGCGACGTCAGACCTGACCGCGCGACGTCACGATGATCACGACCGTCGCCACCGTCAGCAGGATCGGCACCACGACGAGCGCCATGAGCAGCATCCGCTTCAGCTTGTAGATCGCCAGAAGCGTCTCAAGCTTCAGTTGCATGTCAGCCTCGTCGGCATCATCAGCCTGAAGAATCCGGTCGACGACCGGCCCCAACTCGGCCCCGCGCATCTCGAATGGCGTGACCATACCGAGTTCGATCAAGCTGTCCGCCATGAGATGCTCCCTTGGGCTGTGTACACACAGGTCGCAAGGAGCAGAACGCCCGTTACGCCCGCGCAAGACGAAGGAGATGCGGGAACGTGGCACGGTGAACGAGCGTCACTCCGGTGGGTCGAGCGCAAACCCGTGACCAGGACTTGCGATGATCGATGGTGTGGTCACCTCGGCAGCTCGCAACCTCCGTATGACAGAGACCCTTCGTTACGCGAGCGGAGTCTCGACCATCGACCCGCGGATCGACGGCCTGCCGAACTTCCACCACCTGACTGTGAGTGCGGACGGGACTCGCATCTCTTTGGCGAGTGGAATCAACCTGACCCGCGAAGTGGTGGTGGACGGGCAGGTGCGCCGCCCGGTACTGGCCCTGCGGTCGAGCCCGTGGAAGGCAGGGCAGGAATCCACGCCTTGGCATGACACATACGACTTGGATCACGGCTACGTCCGCTACTTCGGTGATCACAAGGCAGGCAGCCCGATCGGACTCGGAAAGACCAGAGGCAATGCCGCGTTGTTGGCTAGCTGGCCGGACCACCGTGGCGCCACAGCAGACGAGCGGCGGCGAGCAACCCCGATCGTTCTGTTTCGTTCCGTCACGGTCAGTAATCGCGTGAAGGGGCATGTGCAGTTCTGCGGGCTGGCGGTCATCGAGCGTCTCGAGCACGTCATTCAGCGTGACCCGACCAGCGGGCAGAGCTTCGCGAACTACGTGTTCGACCTTGCTGTACTGAACCTTGCGCCGGAGAACGAACTGCTTGATTGGCGCTGGATCGACGACAGGCGTGACCCCACCCTGTCGACGAGCGAGACGCTCCGCCACAGTCCGACAGCTTGGCGCGATTGGATCGAGCAGGGTGATCCGGCCTTGTCGCGAATCCGGCGGCGTGTCGCAGCAAGTCAAGTCCGGTCCGGCGCCGACCAGCGTCCAGTTCCCGGATCAGCGGAAGCTGACGTCCTGGACACGATCTATCGCCATTTCGACGGGAAGAAGGTGCAGTTCGAATTGCTGGCTGCTCGCGTCGCGGGCAGTGTCTTTCGGGGAAGGGGCAGCGCCTACACAGAAGGTTGGCTCACCCGGGGATCCGGCGACGGAGGTACCGACTTCGTCGGGCGGCTCGATGTGGGTGCCGGCGAGGCCGTCGTTCCGCTGGTCGTCCTAGGTCAGGCGAAGTGCGTCCTACCGAGCACGTCCATCAGCGCAGAGCAGATCGCCCGGGTCGTCGCTCGTTTGCGCCGGGGTTGGATCGGCGCCTACGTGACCACCGGGGTGTACAGCCGCGCGGCGCAGGAGGAGATCATCGATGATCAATATCCGATTCTTCTTATCGACGGCCGCAAATTGGCCGAAGAAGTCCGCCGAATGGCCTTCGACAGCCACGGCGGCGACGTCAGTGCGCTACTCGCAGACATCGAACACGACTACCTCGGAGCAGTGAGTTCTCGCCGCCCGGAAGAAGTTCTGCACCTCTGAGCGATGACTGTTCACGGTGTGGCGTTGAAGCGCGACTTCGGCTAGCTAGAGAGTTTTTGATCACCGGATCGGTCCGAGGGCAGGTGGGCAAGGGCGATTGCCGTCTGTCGTCGCGGAGGTCGGCAGCAGAGGTCTTGGCGGCGTGATGATCGCCCTCGATGCGTGCGGCAGCCCGGGGACCGAGTCGTTTCCGGAGGGGCCTTGGGCATGAAAAAGGCCACCTCTACCTGCGTAAAGGTGGCCGATCCGGTCGGGCTGACAGGATTCGAACCTGCGACCCCTTGACCCCCAGTCAAGTGCGCTACCAAACTGCGCCACAGCCCGGACCCGCACTCGCTGAGTGCGTACGAGTACTCTAGCGCGCCCCCTGGACGACCTTGCAAGCAGGGCCTCTTGTCCGCCTGACCTGGGGAAACACGGCCAGGCGGACAAGGGGGACCGGTTACGCTGGGTTGTTCGCGTGGGTCAGCGTCTGCCACGCCACGAACAGGGCGTTCGTGCCGGCCGGCCGCTTGCTCTCCGTCAGGGTCTGCGTGTTGGACATCGCGATGCCCAGGCGGCCGTGGAGGGCGTTGAAGCCCACCTCTGTCACCGGGCCCAGGCCGCGATTGACGCTACCGCCGCAGAGCCATGACGGGACCGCTGTGCCCAGCTCGTACTTCGACTGGAAGCCCAGGGCCTGGCGCAGCCGCTCGCCGACGTCCGTTCCGTACACGTCCTGGCCCTGGATGCGGAGTGTCTCCGCCACGTCCGCGATTGCCGCTATTCCGTATCCTGTGTGGACGAAGTCGCGGCAGGTTTCCTGCGTTAGGCCGTCTACGAACGTGCTCTGGCCCTGCCAGTAGCCGACTATCTGGTCGCGTGTGGACAGGCCGCTGCCCGGGACGGTCTTGGGGAGGGTGCCGTCGGAGGAGAGGTACACGTAGGCCGCGACGCGGTTGCGGTAGCGGGTCACCGCCTTGTCGAAGTTCGTCTTGTCCTCCAGGAACACCGAGATGCCGACCGCGGCCTCCATCATGGACAGTTCCCAGTTGCCGTTGCTGTTGCTGCCGTTGATGATTTTGTTCAGGTAGACGTTGCGCAGCATCGTGCCGAAACGACCGGAGTTCGGCCAGCTCGTGTACGTGTACTTGATGATCTCCGCCGCGCGGGGCCAGGACGAGCCCGCCCAGCCTGTCTGGAGGGGCGCGTTGCTGTTGGTGTGATTGGTGATCGTTGCCGACCACGCGTCCATCAGCGCTATTGCCTTCTGGGCGTAGCGGGCGTCACCCGAGATGTACCAGATCAGCGCGTCCGTGTACGCCGCGATCGCGTCTTCGCGCTCGTCGGTGCAGCCGAGGTTCGGGTCCGAGTACGGGCCGCATTCGACGACCGAACGCGGCTTCGCGGTGCGCGAAAGCGACGCGTACGCACTGGCTTTCGCCTGATCGTAGGCTGCTTTCCACGGCTGGGCGCCGGCGTTCACCTGCGCCTTCACGAAGTCCAGCTGCGGACGGCTGACCAGCACGCCGGGGTGGGTGAACGTGGCCGGGGCCGCGGGGGCCGGCGTGGCGATCAGGCCCAGGGCGAGCGGGACGGCGGCGGCGAGCGTGACGACTTTCCTCCAGCGGGATGCGGACATGGTTCTCCTCGGGACGACGATGTGAGGTGGATCACCAGCGCGCTGTCTGGACAGTTTCATGGTCCAGACCATCGTCAGTCAAGAGCGGGGAAAGCCTTTCTTCGTGTCGTGAAGGAAAGAAACGGCGAAATGTTCAGCCCGCTGAACGGAAGGCGTTTTCCGTTCAGCGGGCTGAATTGCCGTGCCGCTAGCCGAGACCCGCGCTGACCGCGTTCATCAGCGTCCCGTTGTCACCCGACATCTCCCACGCCATCACGCCGAGCAGGCCGCGGGACTTCAGCCAGGTCGTCTTCGCCGCGATGGACCACGCGTCGTCGAACGTCCACCACTGGCCGCCGTTGCCCGTGTAGCACGACGTCGCGACGGCCGCCGTGTCGTGGTAGACCGTGCACCCGGGGACGCTCGCGATCAGGTTCGAGTACCCGCGTGTGCCCGCTTCCTCGGCGAACTGCCCCGGCGCCGCGCCGGTCGCCGACTGCCACTCGCCGTGCTTTCCGCCATCCGTGACGCCCTGCCAGCCCCGGCCGTAGAAGGCCAGGCCGAGCGTCAGCCTTCGTGGATCGACGCCCGCGTTCGTGTACGCGTTGATCGCCGCTTCGGCACTGAAATGGAAGTTGTACGGGTCGTCCGCGTCGGCGTACAGGTTGCCCTGGTGGCCGGTGCGGTTCGGCTCCCACGAGTTGTCGCTGCCCGAGCCGTGGAAGTCGTAACCCTGCACGTTCGCCACGTCCAGGTAGTTGAAGATCTTCGACAGGTCCCAGCCCGACGCCACCTTGGCCGGGTCCGCCGGCGTGAAGGCCTGCAGCTGGTACCGCTTGCCGGTGGTCGCGCCGTAGGCGTCCAGCTGCGTGCGGAACTCGGCCATCAGCGCGGTCAGGTTGTTCTTGTCGTTCGGGCTCCAGTGGTTGCCGGGGTGGCCGTCGGCGCTGCCGGGCCACTCCCAGTCGATGTCTATGCCGTCGAAGATCCCGGCCGCGGTGCCCGGGCCGCCCGCGCCGCCGTAGGACGCGATGTTGCCCTTGATCCACGTGTCGATGCACGACGAGACGAACTTCTTGCGCGACGCGTCCGTGGCCGCGACGTCCGAGAAGTACTTCGAATACGTCCAGCCGCCCAGGGAAACCAGCACCTTCAGGTTCGGGTGCTTCGCCTTGAGCTTCTTGAGCTGGTTGAAGTTGCCGCGCAGCGCCTCCCAGCCGGTGTCGGCCACGCCGTCGACGGACTGGGCCGCCGCGAACGGCCGCGAGTAGTCGGCTTCGGCGTCACCGGCGCCGTCACCCTGGCTCGGGTCCTGCGGGTTCGCCGTGGTGCCCTTCGTGACGCCGGAAAGGCACGTCAGGTTCACCGGGTCGATGTTCTCGAACGCGTACAGCAGGTGCGTCAGCTTCGCGGCCGCGCCGGTCGTCTCGAGGTTCTTCACGAAGTACTGGCGGCCGTAGATGCCCCACTGCACGAAGTAGCCGACCTTCGCGTAGCCGGACACGATGTCGCCGGTCTTCGCGGTGACGGCGGCACTCGGCGCCGACACGTTGTCGTAGCCGTCCCGCGCGCGCACCGTGAACGTGTACGAAGTGGACGGTGCCAGCCCGGTGACGACGGCGGCGGTCGTGGTGACCGTCGTCGCCAGGGTCGTCCCGCGGTAGACGTCGTAGCTCACGACGCCGGTGTTGTCGGTCGACGCGGTCCACGTCAGCGACACCGAAGTCGCGTCGGCGGACGTCGACCGCAGGCCGCCCGGCACGGTGGGTGCCTGTGTGTCGTTCGCCGGGTTGTTCGTCGTGACGGCGAGCGCGGCACTCGCGGGCGACGCGGTGCCCTTGGAGTCCTTGGCCTTCACCGTGAACGAGTACGCCGTGTTCGGCGTCAGCCCGCTGATCGTGGCACTGGTGCCGGTCACCGAGGCGGCCAACGTCGTGCCCTGATAGATGTCATAACCCGTGACCGGCAGCGAGCCGGCCGTCGACGCGTTCCAGGCCAATGCGGCCGTGGTCGTCGTCTTCGCGACGAGCCGCAAGCCGGCCGGCGCGCTCGGTGGTGTGTCCGGTGAACCGTCGCAGTTCGCGTTGTCGACGCGGCACTGGGTCGGCGTCGCGGCCGCGCTGAGGCGGAACGTCGGGTTGTAAGGGTAGGTGGTGCGGCCCGGCGCCAGCGTCGCGATGTAGTACGCCGGGGTCAGCGTGACCTGGGTGCCGTTCTGCGTCACGGTGCCGTTGTCGCCGGTGCTGGCGGTGACACCGGCCGGCAGTGTGAAGGTGATCGCCCAGTTGCTCACCGACGCGGTTCCGGTGTTGGCGACGGTGTAGGTGCCGGTCGTGCCGCTCAGCGCGAGCGTCGCGGTCAGCGAACCGGCAGCGGCGGCGGGCGGGGCCAGCGCCGCGATGCCGCCCGCGGCTATCAGGAGGGCGGCGAGCGCGGAGCGTAGTCGTACGGGAGTGCGTCTCATGGCGGTTCTCCAAGCGACACGAAGCAGACGAATGTGATGGTCTAGACCACATTCGAATGTAACCCGGTGCCCGGAGATCCACGCACGCCCGAACGGCGGCAACCGTTGTCCGAACGGACTGTTAACGACCCGAGAACGTCGCCTTGCCCGGGCCGTCGGCGAGGAACGACTTCACGGCGTTGCGGAGATCTTCGGTCTCGAACAGCTCCGCGGCGATCGCCGTGATGTGCGCGTTGGCCTCCGGGACGCCGCCGGCGGAGAAGTGGTCGAGGACGCGCTTGGTCGCCGCGTGGGCGCGGGTCGGCCCCTCGGCCAGGCGGGCGGCGAACGCCCGGGCCGCGGCGTCGAAGTCCTCGTCCGGCAGGACGCGGTTGACGACGTTCCAGCGCTCCATCGTCGCCGCGTCGTAGGTGTCGCCGGTCATCACGAACTCCTTGGCGCGCCCGACACCCGCCCGCGCGGCGAGCCGCTGGGTGCCGCCCATGGTCGGCGTCAGGCCGACGACCTTCTCGACCAGCCCGAACTTCGCGCGCGGCGCGGCCAGGATGAGGTCGCAGGCCACGGCGACCTCGAACGCCCAGGTCAGGCACAGGCCGTGCGCGGCGAACACGGTGGGGAATGGCAGCGCGGCGATCCGGTCGGGCACCGCGAGCATCTCGTCGAACAGCACCTTGGCCTCGGCGGGCGAGCCCTGGGCGTCGAACAGCGAAACGTCCACGCCGCCGCTGACGATCTTGCCCTCGGCGCGGATCAGCAGCGCCCGCGCCGGGGCCTCTTTCAGCGAGCCGATGGCCGCGGCGAGGTCGGCTTGCAGGGAAGCCGTGTAGAGGTTCAACGGCGGTGCGTCGATGGTCAGGACGGCGAGCCCGCCGTCGTGGTCGAGGCGGACCTGCTCGGTCATGCTCACCCTGCTTCTTCGGCTTCGACGATGTCGTCCCAATACTGCTGGGCGTCGGGGCGCCAGTCGACGTGTTTGTGATGGAACAGTTCCCCGGCTTTCGTCCCGCTCCACTTCGCCGGCAGGAGCTCGGCGGGCAGCTGCGGGTCGAGGAACGGGAACCGCCGCCACTCGTGGACGAGCTCGGTCTGCGCCCGCAGCACCGCGCGTCCGCCGGTCGGGTTCAGGCCGGTGAAGCGGTCGATGAAGTCCTCGTAGCGGTCCTTCAGCTCGGTGAGGTCCCACGATCGGGCGACCATCGTCTCCTGCTCGCCGACCTCGCCGTAGGTCGACGTGAACGACATGGCCTGTGCCTCCAGGCCCAGGTCGGTGACGATCTGCTGGGCCTCGCGCTGGCGGCTCAGGTCGGGGCTGACCCAGACGCCGGCGACCGGCGAGCCGAAGCCCGCCCAGGTCAGGCGGGTGCGCAGCCGGTGGCGCAGGTCGCGCTTGGCCTCCGGGACCGACACGATCAGCATCAGCCACTGCCCGTTCCACGGGCGCTCTTCGCGGCCGAACGCGTAGATCCGGTCGGCGCCCTCGGTCAGGAGACGGCGGCCCGGCGGCGTCAGCGACCAGCGCACCCGGCGCCCGACGCGCTCGGAGACGACCCAGCCTTCGGCGGCGGAGCGGGCCAGCGCCTGCCGCGCCGACTTCTCCTCGATGTCGAGGATGCCGAGCACCTCGACCAGCATCGACGTCCAGACGGGCTTGTCGCGGGGTAGCGCGTACTCGCCGAGCACGGTCATCAGGAGTGAGCGCGCGCTCGCGTGGCTGACCTCGCGGCGGCGGCTGACCGTCGGCCGTGGCGCCGGCACGCGGCCTTCCCTCGGTTTCGGCCTGCGGCCGAGGGTGACCGGGGGCTCGCCCATGCTGTTCCACCAACCTCACTGCGCTGCGGGACTGACAACCGAACAGGTTACCCACACTCAGTGATCAGAACGCCACCGGACACACACAGTCGGTGTCATTTGACCATGATCTGACAGTTCACCACGTGCCCGTAGACTCGGCTACCTCATGAGCGCAACTCTCGTCGCGAAGGACCTGGCCGCGGGCCACGGCGATCGCATCCTCTTCTCCGGGCTCGATCTGGTGGTCGCGCCGGGCGACGTCGTCGGCCTGGTCGGCGTCAACGGCGCCGGAAAGTCCACGCTGCTGCGGACCCTGGCCGGCCTGGCCAAACCGGACGACGGCGAGGTCCGGCTGAACCCGCCGACCGCCACCGTCGGGCACCTGCCGCAGGAGCCGGAACGCCGTGAAGGCGAGTCGGTGCGGGCGTTCCTGGCGCGCCGGACCGGTGTCTCGGCGGCGCAGGCCGACCTCGATCAGGCCACCGAGGCGCTCACCGCGGGCGAGGACGGCTCGGACGACCGCTACGCGACCGCGCTCGACCGCTGGCTCGACCTCGGCGGCGCGGACCTGGACGAACGCGCCGGGGAGGTGGCCGCCGACCTCGGCCTGGACGTCGACCTCGACCAGCTGATGACGTCGCTGTCGGGCGGGCAGGCCGCGCGCGCCGGGCTGGCGTCGCTGCTGCTGAGCCGCTACGACGTCTTCCTGCTCGACGAGCCCACCAACGACCTCGACCTGGACGGCCTGGCCCGGCTGGAACGGTTCGTCACCGGCCTGCGATCGGCGACGGTCCTGGTCAGCCACGACCGCGAGTTCCTGGCCCGCACGGTCGACCGCGTGGTCGAGCTGGACCTGGCCCAGCAGCAGGTCAACACCTACGGCGGTGGCTACGAGGCCTACCTGGAGGAGCGCGAGGTCGCCCGGCGGCACGCGCGCGAGGACTACGACGAGTTCGCCGACACCAAGGCCGCGCTCGAGGCGCGCGGGCGGATGCAGCGGGGCTGGATGGAGAAGGGCGTCAAGAACGCCCGCCGCAAGGCACCCGACAACGACAAGCTCGGCCGCAAGTTCCGCAGCGAGGCCACCGAAAAGCAGGCGTCGAAGGCGCGGCAGACCGACCGGATGATCGAGCGCCTCGACGTCGTCGAGGAGCCCCGCAAGGAGTGGGAGCTGCGGATGGAGATCGCCGCGGCCCCGCGCGCGGGCGCGGTCGTCGCCACCCTGCGCGGCGCGGTCGTCCGGCGTGGCGGGTTCACCCTCGGGCCGGTCGACCTGCAGGTGGACTGGGCGGACAAGATCGCCATCACGGGCGCGAACGGCGCCGGGAAGTCGACCCTGCTCGCGCTGATGCTCGGCCGGCTCTCCCCGGACGAGGGCAACGCGGCGCTCGGCTCGGGTGTCGTGGTCGGCGAGGTCGACCAGGCGCGTCGCCTGTTCCTCGACGACGTCCCGCTCGCGGACGCCTTCGCGCGGCTGGTCCCGGAGCTGCCCGACGCCGAGGTCCGGACGCTGCTGGCCAAGTTCGGGCTCAAGGCCGCGCACGTGCTGAGGTCCGCCGCGACGCTGTCGCCGGGGGAGCGCACGCGCGCGGCGCTGGCGCTGCTGCAGGCCCGCGGCGTCAACCTGCTGGTGCTCGACGAGCCGACCAACCACCTCGACCTGCCCGCCATCGAGCAGCTCGAGGCGGCGCTGGACCGCTACCCGGGCACGCTCCTGCTGGTGACGCACGACCGCCGGATGCTCGACGCCGTGCACGTCACGCGCCGGTTCGAGGTCGGCGACGGCAAGGTCCGCGAGCTGTGAACCTCCGCGAGGCGACTCGCGACGACGCCGACTTCCTGGCCGACATGCTCGTCGAGGCGGTGAACTGGTCGCCCGAGTGGAAGCGCAAGAGCAAGCGGCGGGTCCTCGAAGCGCCGAACACCGCGCACTACGTCGCCGGGTGGCCGCGGCCGGACGATCTCGGCGTGGTCGCCGAGGCGGACGGCGAACGGATCGGGGCGGCCTGGCTGCGCTTCTTCGCGGCGGACGACCCGGGGTACGGGTTCGTCGCCGCCGACGTCCCCGAGTTGTCCCTCGGCGTGGTGGCCGCTTGGCGTGGGCAGGGCGTCGGCCGTGCGCTCATGCGGGCCGTCGAGGACCGGGCTCGCGCGGCGGGCATCGCCCGGGTCAGCCTGAGCGTCGAACGGAAGAACTTCGCGCAGCGGTTGTACCTGGCGGAGGGCTACGAGGTCGTCGGCGCGGGCTCGCCGGACTCGGACACCATGGTCAAGGTGCTCTGACCTTTCGCTGCACCCGGTTCGTTACCCGGCTCCGCCGAATGGGTGCTCCTCGTCGCGAAATCGGCGGTGGGGTCCGTCTTCCGTAACAAAGCCCGACCGGCGGATGATCCTGCGGGATATCGGACGGGGAGGTCGGGAAATGGACGAGAACAACGTCGAGCCGGTCGCGAATTCACCTTCGGTGCACGACTTGATCGTCGCCCACCAAGAAGACGGCCGCCCGCGGTTCGAAAAGCTTCGTGCGGCTTTCGTGGAGAACCAGGGAAAGATCCACGAGGAGTACTACGCACTCGAATTCCCCGCTGCCTTGCTGCTGGTGGCCAATTCCCGTGGCCGGTGGTCTCCGGGGTCGGTCTACAAAACGCGGTTGTTCTACAACCCGAGCTACAGCACCACCGAGTTCGACGACGCGTTCCGGTCCGCCCGGCGGGTCGAACGGAAGTACGCGGTGCTGTTGCGCGGCCGCGTCCAGGAGATTCTGACCCAGGGCATCTACACCACCGGGGTGCACATGCTGGCCTTGCTCGACGCGATGCCGCCGCCCGAGAACCGGAGCGCCGCCGACGCGGAACGCATCACGACCGCCGCCAATTCGGCGAAGAAGGAAACCAAGCAGATCGAGCAGTACGCCTACGTCGCCGCGATGAAGTCCGCGCTGATCCGGTACCTCGCCGGAATTTTCGTCGGCGCTGTGGTCGTCGCGCTCTGCGTTTACGCGACCGTCGCCCGGTCGCCGGCGCTGGAGGTGGGCTCGCCGGTCGCGGTGTGCCTGGCTTGCGGCGGGATCGGAGCGATGGTGAGTGTAATGGTGCGCATCACGAATCGCCGCAAGGTTCAGGTCGGCATCGATCAGGGGCGGTTCGTCACCGTGCTTTCGGGTGCATTCCGGGCGATCATCGGCGCGGTTTTCGGTGCAGTCCTGTTCGTGCTCGTCGCCGGTGGGCTGCTGCCCATCGCGACCCCTCCGGCGGGCGTGAAGCTGTCGTTGTTCTTCGCCGGGCTCGCGTTCTTGGCCGGGTTCAGCGAGCGGTGGGCGCAGGACACGATTGTCCGGACCCTCCCCGGGCTGCCGGACGCCGCGGAGTCCGGAGCCCGGGCCGGGCAAGGACAGCTGATGCGTCAGGGGCGGTCGGTCAGGTACCCGCCCATGGTCTTGAAGTACTCGGCCGCCGGCAGCTCGGTGCCGTCCGCCGTGCGGACCCGCTCCACCAGGAGGCCGGGGGACTGGCCGCGGCGGGCGCCCGGGCCCGCGACGATGACGACGCCGTCACCCTCCTTGATGAAGATGCGGCCCGGCGTTCCGCCGTAATGGCCCTGCGAGACCGACGCCTTCGTGATCCGCAGCTGCTCGCCGCGGTGGTAGGCGAACGCGTTCGGGTACGGGTCCGACTGCGCGCGCACCAGCCGCTCGATGTCCGCCACCGGTGACGTCCAGTCGATGAGGCTGTCGCGCGCGGCACGCTTGTGGAAGAAGCTGGCCTTCGACCGGTCCTGCGGCACCGGCGTGTAGCCCGTCTCGATGAGCTGGATCGCCTCGGCCGTGATCGGCGCGATGAGATCCACGGTGCGGTGGAACAGGTCCGTCGTGGTGTCGGCCGGGCCGACCGGGATCGCGCGCTGCAGCACGATGTCGCCCGCGTCCAGCTCGCCGTCCATCATGTGGGCGGTGACGCCGACCTCGGGCTCGCCGTTGATCAGCGCCCAGATCAGCGGGGAGAAGCCCGCGTAGGACGGCAGCAGCGAGTCGTGGATGTTGAGGGTGCCGTGGCGCGGCAGGTCGAAGATCTCCGGCGGCAGCCAGGTGCGCCAGTTGTTCGCCACGATCAGGTCGAGGTCGGCCGTCTTCAGCTCGGCCAGCAGCTCGTCGTCGTCCGGGCGGTTGCGCAGCAGGACGCGGATGCCGTTCTCCTCGGCCAGGTCGGCGACCGAGTCGGCCCAGATCCGCTCGTACGCGTGGTCGCTCTTCGGGTGGGTGACCACCAGCGCGACCTCGTGGCCCGCGTCGACGAGCGCTTGGAGGGTCCGGTGCCCCCAGGTCTGGTAGCCGAACATCGCCACGCGCATTCGAGAGTGCCTTTCCGTAGTCGGGGGACGAACATCACCACGAACGTACTAGGCGAGGCTCGCCTAAGTTAGGTTAGGGTTCCCTGAACGTTACCGGAGTGTGCGAGGGAGCGACATGACTGCAGAGGCCGGCGAACAGGTCCCGATCTACGACGTCGTCGGGGTGGGTTTCGGGCCTTCGAACCTGGCCCTGGCGATCGCGCTGGCCGAGCACAACGCCGGCCAGGGGGAGCCGGTGACCGCGCACTTCCTGGAGCGGCAGCCCCGCTTCGGCTGGCACCGCGGGATGCTGATCGACACCGCGACCATGCAGGTCTCCTTCCTCAAGGACCTGGTCACCATGCGGAACCCGACCAGCGAGTTCAGCTTCCTGAACTACCTGCACTCGGCCGGGCGGCTCGTGGACTTCATCAACCACAAGAACCTGTTCCCGCTGCGCGTCGAGTTCCACGACTACTTCGAGTGGGCGGCCGCGAAGGTCGACGACGTCGTCTCGTACGGCACCGAAGTCGTGTCCGTGAAGCCGGTGTACGACGGCGACGAGGTCGAGTTCTTCGACGTCCAGACCTCCGACGGCAGCTCGCTGCGGGCCCGCAACCTGGTGATGGGCACCGGTTTGCGGCCGCAGCTGCCCGAGGGGGTCACCGCGGGCGAGCGGATCTGGCACAACAGCGAGCTGCTCTTCCGCGTCGAACGCCTCCGCGAGACCGAGCCGAAGCGGTTCGTCGTGGTCGGTGCCGGGCAGAGCGCCGCCGAGGTGGCCGCGCTGCTGCACGACGAGTTCCCGCACGCGCAGGTGTGCGCGGTGTTCGCGCGCTACGGCTACAGCCCGGCCGACGACAGCTCGTTCGCCAACCGGATCTTCGACCCGGAGGCCGTCGACCAGTTCTACGGCGCGGGTGAGCCGGTCAAGGACCGCCTGATGCGCTACCACGGCGCGACGAACTACTCGGCCGTCGACGTCGAGCTGATCGACGAGCTCTACCGGCGCGTCTACCGCGAGAAGGTGCTGGGCGTGGAGCGGCTGCGGCTGTTCAACGTCTCGCGCCCGGTCGAGGTGGACGACACCGGCACGGCCGTCTCGGCGACCGTCGAGTCGCTCACCACGGGCGAGCGCACGGTGCTGGAGGCCGACGCCGTCGTCTACGCGACCGGCTACCGCCCCGCCGACCCGACGCCGCTGCTCGGTGAGCTGGGCGCGAGCTGCGGCCGGGACGACGAGGGCAGGCTGCGCGTCGAACGTGACTACCGGATCACGACGGAACCCGTGCTGCGCGGCGGGATCTACCTGCAGGGCGGCACCGAGCACACGCACGGCATCACGTCGTCGCTGCTGTCCAACACCGCGGTGCGCGTGGGCGAGATCCTGCAGTCCATTGTGGACCGGCGGGCGGCGTCACTGCCGCGGCAGGGAGCGTACGCGGTCAGCGCGCGGTGAGCTGCTCCCGGAGGATGTCGCCGTGCCCCGTGTGGCGGGCGAACTCCTCGATCAGGAACAGGTAGATGAATCGCAGGCTGACCTCGCCGACGACCGGGTGCGTCCACCGGTCGTCGAGCGAGCGGCTCGCCGCTATCTCGCGGGACCGCCCGCTCGCCCGCTCGTACTCGGCGATCACGTCGGCCACCGTCTCGTCTTCGGTGACGGCGAAACTTGCGTCCCCGGGTTGCGACGGGCCGTCGCACTCCGACTCGTCCAACCCTGCCACCAGCCATTGGAACCAGCGGCGCTCGGCGACGGCGGCGTGCTTGACCAGGCTGATCGGTGTGGTCAGCGACCGGACCAGCCGCCGCCGGGCGTCGCTTTCCGACAGGCCCCGTGCGTTCTCGACGAGTGCGAGGCGGTTGCGGTCGAGCATGGCCTCGAGCAGTTCACGCTCGAAGCCGGCAGTCTTTTCGGGCAGCGCATACACGGGCTTCAACTTCCTGAACGGGGAGAGTGCCGGAACCGGCGAGAGCCCAGGATAGCGCGGCTTCTACGGCGCCGGGTGGTGGCGGCTGATCGGGATCACCATCGGCGTCCCGCTCACCGGGTCCGGGGTGATCCGGCAGCGGACGTCGAAGACCTCCTCGACCAGCTCCTCGGTGATCACCTCGACCGGCTTGCCCGACGCGGCGATCCGGCCGGCCTTCATCGCGATCACGTGGTCGGCGTAGCGGCAGGCCTGCGGCAGGTCGTGCAGCACCATCACCACCGTGCGGCCCTCGTCCCGGTTGAGGTCGACGACCAGGTCGAGCACGTCGATCTGGTGGGCCAGGTCCAGGTAGGTCGTCGGCTCGTCCAGCAGCAGCACCGGGGTGCCCTGCGCGACCGCCATCGCGATCCACGCACGCTGGCGCTGGCCGCCGGACAGCTCGTCCACCGGACGGTCGGCCAGGTCGGTCATCCCGGTGGCCGCCAGCGCGTCGTGCACCGCGCCTTCGTCCGAAGTGGACCACTGGCGCCACCAGCTCTGGTGCGGTGCGCGGCCGCGGCCGACGAGGTCGGCCACCGTCATGCCCTCCGGCGCCACCGGCGACTGCGGGAGGATGCCGAGCCGCTGGGCGACCTCGCGGGTCGGCAGGTCGTGGATCGACCGGCCGTCGAGGAACACACCGCCGGACTTCGGTGTCAGCAGCCGGGCGATGGTGCGCAGCAGCGTCGACTTCCCGCAGGCGTTGGCGCCGATGATCGCCGTGATCTCACCCGGCGGGATGTCGAGGTCGAGGCCGTCGATGACCACCCGGTCGTCGTAGGCGACCCGGAGCTGCTCCACACGCAGCGAGGGGGCGTCCGATGTCATGTGCTCAGCCTCCGGAGCCGGATCGGTTGGCCCTGGCCAGCAGCCAGAGCAGGAGCGGGGCGCCGATGACGCCGGTGACGATGCCGACCGGCAGCGCGGACGCGGTGATCTCGCGCGCGATGATGTCGCTGCCCAGCACCACGACCGCGCCGGTGAGCGCGGACGCCGTGATCGGCGGTGACGACAGCTTCGCCAGCCGTTGCGCGATCTGGGGCGCGGTCAGGGCGACGAACGAGATCGGACCCGCCGACGCCGTCGCGAACGCGACCAGCCCCGCGCCGGCCAGCAGCAGCCCCAGCCGCACCGGCTGCACCGGCGTGCCGAGCCCGGCCGCCACGTCGTCGCCGAGCAGCAGCGTGCTCATCCACCGCGACAGCGCCAGCACCACCGGCAGCAGCACCAGCAGTGCGCACAGCAACGGGATGACGTGCTCCCAGCCGCGGTTGGCGAGGTTGCCGACCATCCAGCCGATCGCGGCCTGGGCCTCGGTGATCTGCGCGCGGCTGAGCAGGTAGTCCGTCAGGCTGGTGCACATCGCGAAGATCCCGATGCCCACCAGCAGGATCCGGTAGCCGGTGGTGCCGCGCCGCCAGGCGAGTGCGTAGACCAGAACCGCCGTGAACAGGCCGCCGAACAGCCCGAGCGTCGTCGTGCCGAGGCCGCCGCCGAAGCCGAACGAGATCCCGGCGACCACGGCGGTGGCCGCGCCCGCGTTGATGCCGATCATGTCCGGGCTGGCCAGCGGGTTGCGCGTGATCGTCTGGAACACCGCGCCGGACGCGCCGAACGCGATCCCGGCCAGCAGCCCGGTGAGGGCGCGGGGCAGCCGCAGTTCCTGGACGATGTAGCCGTTTCCGCTGTCGCTGCCGCCGAACAGGCCGGACAGGACGTCGGACACGCTCATCGGGACGTCGCCGATCGTCATGCCCACGCAGAACAGCACGAACGTCAGCACGGTGAGCACGAGGCAGACGACCAGGAGCCGCGGCCGGAACCGGCCCGACACCGGCGGTGTCGTGAGCCGGAAGGTGCGTCGCGCTTGGAGCAAGGCCATGTCAGGTCTCCGCGAGCTTGCGTCGGCGGACCAGGTAGATGAAGAACGGCGCGCCGAGGAACGCGACGATCACCCCGGCCCGGATCTCGCTGGGCCGCGCCAGGATCCGGCCGAGGATGTCGGCGGCCAGCAGCAGGCAGGGCGCGAGCACCGCGGTGTAGGGCAGCAGCCAGCGGTGGTCCGGGCCGATGACGAACCGCACGGCGTGCGGGACGATCAGGCCGAGGAACACGATCGGCCCGGCGACGGCGACGGCCGCGCCGGTCAGCAAGGTGATCGCCAGCGCGCCGCGCAGCCGCAGCGGGCCGAGCTTGCGGCCGAGCGCGATCGCGACGTCGTCGCCGAGCGCGAGGCTGTTCAGCGCCGGTCCGCTCGAGATCGCCAGCACCACGCCGATCACGAGGAACGGCAGGACCTGCAGCAACGCGGAGCTGTCGACGCCGGCGAGCGAGCCCGCGGACCAGAAGCGGTAGCGGTTGAGGGCCACCGGGTCCGACAGGACCATCGCGCTGGTGAACGAGGCGAGCAACGCCGTGACGGCGGCTCCGGCGAGCGCGAGCTTCACCGGGCTGGACCCGGCCCGGCCGCGCGTCCCGAGGAAGTAGACGACGGTCGTGGCGGCCAGCGCTCCGGCGAAGGCGAACCAGATGTAGCCGTAGGCGGAGCTGACGCCGAGCACGGTGATCGAGAACACGATGGCGAACGCGGCCCCGGCGCTGACCCCGAGCAGGCCCGGGTCGGCCAGCGGGTTGCGCGTCAGCGCCTGCATCACGCAGCCGGCGAGGCCGAGACCGGCGCCCACCAGCACCGCGAGGAGCGTCCGCGGCATGCGGACACTGTGGATGATCACGGCGTCCGCGGAGCCGTCGTCGTGCCACAGCACCTGCCAGACGGCGCCGAACGAGATCTCCTTCGAACCCAGCCAGACGCTCAGCAGGCACAGCAGAACGAGGACCGCGAGGGCGGCGAGGAAACCGATCGCGCGGCCCGTGTGTGGCGGGCGTCGCGTGAGAGCGATACCTCCGGGGTCTGTTCGCACCGCACCTCCGACTGGTACCAATTTTAGGTAAGGCTAACCGATGGTACAGGAGTGCATCCTTACCCTCGGTTTGTTAGGTTCACCTAAGTTCGCACCCCGATCGGGGTGCCGTTAGCAGCGGGAGGCTGGTCTACCGGTGAGCAACGGTGACGCTGTGCAGCAGGTCGCGGACCTCGGTTTCTGGCGTGATCGCCTCGCGTCGGCGCCGAAGGAACTGCCGTTGCCGGTCGACCGCCCGTACCCGGCCGAGCCCGTTCCGGCTCGGCTGACCTGGTCGTCCCCGGCGGTCGACGAGCTGACGTTGCTGGCGGCGTTCACGGTGCTGCTGGCCCGGTACGCGGGAACCTCGGACGTGGTCGTCGGTATCGGCGCGCTGGTGCCGGTGCGGGTCGACCTGGGGGGTTCGCCCGGGTTCGCCGAAGTGGTCGAGCGCGTGCGCGCGGCGCGTGAAGCGGCGTTGGCGCACCAGGTTCCATTCGGTGACCTCGTCGCCGAGCTGCAGCCCGAGCCCGGGCGTGGGGGATCGGTGCTCGTCAACGTCGGCTTCGGCGCCGAGACGGACCAGCCGCTGGACCTGAACCTGACCACCGGCGGTGTGCGCTACCGCGCCGACGTCCTCGACGAGTCCACTGTGGACCGCATGCTCGGCCACCTCGAGCACCTCCTGGTCGCCGCCCTGGAACATCCACAGTGGCCGGTCGCGCGACTGGACCTGGTGCCGGAGCCGGAACTGCGCCGGATGCTCGAGGAGTGGAACGACACCGACCTCGACACGCCGTTGTCGACGTTGCCGGAGCTGTTCGCCGCCCGCGTCCGCGAGGCACCCGATTCGGTCGCGCTGGTTTTCGAGGACGTCGAGGTCACCTACGCCGACCTCGACGCGCGGGCGAACCGGCTCGCGCACGTCCTCATCGGCCGTGGCGCCGGGCCCGAGCGGGTGGTCGCGCTGGCCGTGCCGCGGTCGGTCGAGATGATCGTGGCGGAGCTGGCCGTGCTCAAGGCCGGCGCCGCGTACCTGCCGCTGGACCAGGACTACCCGGCCGAGCGGATCACGTTCATGGTCGCCGACGCCGGTCCGGTGTGCGTGGTGACCACGAGCGAGCTGGCCGACCGGTTCGACGGTGACGTCCTGCTCCTCGACGAGATCTCCCTGGACGACGCGCCGGCGACGGACCCGGGCGCGGCGATCGTCCCCGCCAACGCGGCCTACGTCATCTACACGTCCGGCTCCACCGGACGCCCCAAGGGTGTCGTGGTGTCCCACGCGGGTGTCGCGAAGCTGGTCGCGACGCAGACCCAGCGGTTCGGGATCGGCCCGCAGAGCCGGGTGCTGCAGTTCGCGTCGCCGAGTTTCGACGTCGCCTTCTGGGACCTCTGCCTCGGCCTGCTCTCCGGCGGACGCCTCGTGGTCGTCCCGGCCGAACGGCGCGTGCCCGGCCCCGAGCTGGCCGACTACGCGAACGCGCACGGCGCCGACTTCATGATCCTTCCGCCGGCGCTGCTCGCCGAGTTCCCCGAGGACTGCGAGCTGCCGCGCGACAGCGTCCTGCTGGCCGGCACCGAACGTGTGTCGCCGGAACTGGTGCGGCGGTGGGCGCCGGGCCGCCGGATGTTCAACGCCTACGGCCCGACCGAGGCCACGACCAACTCGACGCTCGGGCTCTGCGACCCGGAGATCACGCCGGGCTCGGCCGTGCCGATCGGCGTCCCGGACCCCGGCACCCGCGCGTACGTGCTCGACGCGTTCCTCGCGCCCGTGCCGGTCGGCGTGGTGGGGGAGCTGTACCTCGCCGGTTCCGGCCTGGCCCGCGGGTACCTCGGCCGGGCCGCGCTGACGTCGGAGCGGTTCGTGGCCGACCCGTTCGGCTCGGGCGGACGGCTCTACCGCACCGGTGACCTGGTGAAATGGCTGCCGGACGGCCGTCTGGTGTTCCTGGGCCGGGCCGACGACCAGGTCAAGATCCGCGGCTACCGCATCGAACTCGGCGAGATCGAGTCCGTGCTGGCCGAGCACCCGCGCGTCGCCCAGTCGGTCGTCGTCGCGCAGGACGGACACCTGTACGCCTACGCCGTGCCGGTCCCGGACCGCGCGTCCGAACAGGGGCACGTCGCCGAATGGCACGACGTCCACGAGGAGATGCTCGCCGGCTCCACCGGCATCGAGGAGAACTTCGCCGGCTGGAACTCCAGCTACGACGGCTCGGACCTCCCCCTCGACGAGATGCGCGAGTGGCACGCGGCGACGATCGAGCGCATCCGCGCGCTGCGGCCCAAGCGGGTCCTGGAGATCGGCGTCGGCAGCGGGCTCATCCTCTCCCGGATCGCCCCCGACGCCGAAACCTACTGGGGTGTCGACCTTTCCGAGAGCGCCGTCGAGAACGTCCGGCGCGAGGTCGCCGCGATGCCCGAGCTGGCCGGCAAGGTCCACCTCGCCGCGCGGCCCGCGCACGACCTCGGCGAGCTGCCGGCCGAGCCGTTCGACACGGTGATCGTCAACTCGGTCGCCCAGTACTTCCCGAGCGCGGACTACCTCGCCGAGGTCGTCCGGACCGCCGCCGGGCTCCTCGCCCCGGGTGGCTCGATCTTCCTCGGCGACATCCGCAACCTCCGCTCGCTGCGCGCGTTCCGCACGGCCGTCGAGCTGTGGCACGACCGCGGTGACGTCGCCGCGGTGGACCAGGCGATCGCCCGTGAAGGCGAACTCGTCCTCGACCCGGACTTCTTCCCGGCGCTGGCCCGGGGCCTCGACGGCTTCGACGACGTCGACCTGTGGGTCAAGCGCGGTGACGCGCACAACGAGCTGACGCGGCACCGCTACGACGTCGTCCTGCGCAAGGCACCACGGCCGTCACCGGCCGAAGAGCAGGTCATCGCGTTCGGTGATCTCGCGGCGGTGGAAGGGTTCCTGGCCGCCGAGACGCCGGAGCGGCTGCGTGTCACCGGCGTGCCGGACGCGCGGCTTTCCGGTGAACTCGCCGCCGTCCGCGCGCTCGACGAGGGTGACGCGACGGCTGCGCTGGCTTCTCTGGCACGCCGTGACGGCGTCGACCCGGAGGACCTGCACCGGCTCGCCGAGCGGGCCGGATACCGCGTCGCGGTCACGCCCGCCGCGGCCGGTGAGCTGGAGGCCGTCTTCAGTCGCTCCGCGCCGGACGCGGCCTACCGCCCGGTGCGGGGCACGGGTGCCCCGGCGTCCTACGCCAACAACCCGGCCGCGCGCCGGGAGACCGGTGCGCTGGTCGCCTCCCTGCGTTCGCACGTCCGGGACCGGTTGCCGCAGTACATGGTGCCCACGGCGTTCGTCGTGCTCGACAAGCTGCCGGTGCTGGCTTCGGGCAAGCTGGACCGCAAGGCGCTCCCGGCGCCGGAGCGGTTCACCGCCGGGCCGGGCCGCGCGCCCCGCAACCCCGTCGAGCAGCTGCTGTGCGAGCTGTTCGCCGACGTCCTCGGCGTGCCGCGCGTCGGACCGGACGACGACTTCTTCGCCCTCGGCGGGCACTCCCTGATGGCGACCAGGCTGATCCAGCGCATCCGCGCGGCCGTCGGTGCCGACATCCCGGTGCGCGCGGTCTTCGACGCGCCAACCGTCGCCGCCCTCGCGGACCTGTTGTCCGGCGCGGTGTCGGGCACCCAACGACGTCCGCTGGAACGCGTCGAGGAGCGGCCGGAGCGGCTGCCGCTGTCGTTCGCGCAGCAGCGGCTCTGGTTCTTGCACGGTCTGGAAGGCGGGTCGGCGACCTACAACGTCCCGCTCGTCATGCGGCTGTCCGGTGAGCTGGACGTCGAGGCGCTGCGGACCGCGTTGCACGACGTGCTCGGCCGCCACGAGGCGCTGCGGACCGTCTTCCCGGTCGTGGACGGCGTGGCCTACCAGCAGGTCCTGCCCGCCGGGGACGTCGACCTGGCGGTCCGGACGGTCGCCGAGTCCGCAGTGGACTCCACTGTGGACGCTCTCGTGCGCGCGGTCTTCGACCTCGGCGCCGGCGTTCCCGTCCGCGCCGAGCTGCTGACGATCGATCCGCGCCGGCACGTCCTGGTCCTGGTCATCCACCACATCGCCGCCGACGGCTGGTCGCTCTCGCCGCTCTGGCGTGACATCGCCACGGCGTACGGCGCGCGTCGGCAGGGTGAAGATCCCCAGTGGACGCCGTTGCCGGTCCAGTACGCCGACTACACGCTCTGGCAGCGCGAACTCCTCGCCACCGAGGAGGCCGCCCAGCTCGACTACTGGCGCGCGACCCTGCGCGACCTGCCCGAGCGGATCAGCCTCCCGCTCGACCGGCCGCACCCGGCCGTGTCCGCCTACCGCGGCGGGTTCTTCACCTTCGGCTGGGACGCCGGGCTCCGAACCGGACTCGCGGACCTCGCCCGGGCGTGCGGCGCCAGCCCATTCATGGTCGTCCACGCGGGACTGACCGCGCTGCTGTCGCGCCTCGGCGGGGGCACCGACATCCCGATCGGCACGCCGATCGCCGGGCGCACCGACCCGGCGCTGGACGACCTCGTCGGGTTCTTCGTCAACACCCTGGTCCTGCGCGTCGACACCGGCGGCGACCCGACGTTCCGCGACCTCGTCGCGCGGGTCCGGGAGCGCAGCCTCGACGCGTACGCCCACCAGGACGTCCCGTTCGAGCGCCTGGTCGAGGCGCTGAACCCGGCACGGTCGCTGGCGCACCACCCGCTGTTCCAGACCATGCTCGCCTGGCAGAACACGCCGGGCTCGGGCGTCGAGCTGCCCGGCCTGACCGTCACGGAGCAGCCGGTCGGCACCGGCACGTCGAAGTTCGACCTCTGGTTCTCCCTCACCGAGCACGCCGACGGCATCAGCGGCCAGGCCGAGTTCAACGCCGAGGTCTTCGACCGGTCTACTGTGGACGCCATCCTCGCGCGCCTGGAAGTCCTGCTGCGCCAAGTGGTTTCGGCTCCGGATCGCCGTCTCGGCTCCCTGGACGTCCTCACCCCGGCCGAGCGTGACGGCCTCGACGCCGTCTGGTCGGGTGCCGTCGAGGACGTTCCGGCGTTCACCGTGCCCGAGCTGTTCGCCGCGCAGGTCGCGCGGACACCCGACCACCCGGCGCTGGTCTTCGAGGACGAACGGCTCACCTACGCCGAGCTGGACGCCGCGTCGAACCGCCTCGCCCAGGCCCTCGTCGCCCGCGGTGCCGGCCCCGAGAAGGTGGTCGCCCTCGCGCTGCCGCGCTCGACGCACCTGGTCACCGCTATCCTCGCCGTGCTCAAGGCGGGGGCCGCCTACCTGCCGCTCGACCCGGGCTACCCGGCCGACCGGATCGCCTTCATGCTCGAAGACGCCCAGCCGGCGCTGGTCCTGGCCACGACGGAGACCGCTCTCCCCGGCGCGCTGCACCTGGACGAACCCGTGACGGCGGCCGGGTTCCCGGCCAAGGCCCCGGACGTCGACCTGCGGCCCGAGAACCCGGCCTACGTCATCTACACCTCCGGCTCCACCGGCCGGCCCAAGGGTGTGGTCGTGCCGCACGCGGGCATCGTCAACCGTCTGCTGTGGATGCAGCACGAATACGGCCTGACCAGCGACGATCGGGTGCTGCAGAAGACGCCGTCCAGTTTCGACGTCTCGGTCTGGGAGTTCCTCTGGCCGCTGCTGACCGGCGCCACCGAGGTCGTGGCCCGGCCCGACGGCCACAAGGACCCGGCCTACCTCGCGCGGCTGATCCGCGAGCACGACGTCACGACCGTCCACTTCGTCCCGTCGATGCTCCAGGTCTTCCTCCAGGAGCCGGCCGCGGGGGAGTGCACGAGCCTGCGCCGGGTCCTGTGCAGCGGTGAGGCACTGCCGCCCGAGGCCGTCACGCGGTTCGGGCAGGTCTTGGACGCGGAGCTGCACAACCTCTACGGCCCGACCGAAGCCTCGGTCGACGTCACGTCTTGGCGCACCTCGGCCGTCGAGACGACTGTCCCGATCGGACGTCCGGTGTGGAACACCCGGACCTACGTGCTCGACGCGGGCCTGCGGCCGGTGCCGCCGGGCACGCCGGGTGAGCTGTACCTCGCCGGTGTCCAGCTCGCCCGCGGTTACCTGGGACGACCCGGGTTGAGCGCGGAACGCTTCGTCGCCGACCCCTACGGCGAGCCGGGTTCGCGGATGTATCGCACCGGTGACGTCGCCCGGTTCCGCACTGACGGCGTCCTCGAGTTCCTCGGCCGCGGCGACGAGCAGATCAAGATCCGCGGCTTCCGCGTCGAGCCCGGCGAGATCGCCGCGACCCTGGCCGCGCACGACGACGTCGCCCACGCCGTGGTCGTCGCCCGGGAGGACCGGCCGGGCGACGTCCGCCTGGTCGGCTACGTCGTGCCCGCCGAGACGCCCGCGTCGGCCACCGACGAGACCGAGCAGGTCGGCGAGTGGCGTGAGCTGTACGACTCGATGTACTCCGGCGCCACCGACGAGTTCGAAGGCTGGAACTCCAGCTACACCGGCGAGCCGATCCCGCGGGACGAGATGCGGGAGTGGCGCGACGCCATCGTCACGCGGATCCGCGAGACGCGGCCGCGGCGGGTGCTGGAACTCGGCGTCGGCACCGGCCTGCTGCTGACCGAGCTGGCCCCGCACTGCGAGACCTACTGGGGCACGGACTTCTCCGCCGAGGTCATCGCGTCGCTCGGCCGCCGGGTCGCCGCCGATCCGGCGCTCGCGGACCGCGTCGAGCTGCGGACCGGCGACGCCGCCGACGTCACCGGGTTGCCGGCCGGGTACTTCGACACGATCGTGCTCAACTCGGTCGTCCAGTACTTCCCGAGCGGGACCTATCTCCTGGACGTCTTGGACAAGGCGATCGGCCTGCTGGCTCCGGGTGGGACCGTGTTCGTCGGCGACGTCCGCGACCTGCGCCAGGTGCGGGCGTTCCACACCGAGGTCGCCCGGCAGCGCGGGGGAGACGTCGAGCAGGCTTTGTTGCGGGAGAAGGAACTCCTCGTCGCACCGGAGTTCTTTGCCGGACTGGAGGGCGTCACCGCGGACATCCGGGTCAAGCGCGGCCGCGGGGTCAACGAACTGACCCAGTTCCGCTACGACGTCGTCCTCCATACGACACCCGTCGAGGCGCCGGCGGTCGAGACGCTGACGTGGGGCACAGACGTGTCCTCAGTGGACGACGTCGAACTCGACGGTGGTGTCCGGATCAACGGCGTGCCGAACGGCCGCAGCACCGACGGCGTCAACCCGCAGGACTGGTACGACCTGGGTGACGCCCACGGGTACACCACGGCCGTCACCTGGTCGGCCGAAGGTGACGGCTCGGTCGACGTCCTGTTCACGACCGGCTCGGTGGCGGGCGCCTTCCGGCCCGGGTCGGAGCCGCTGCTGTCCTACACCGGCAACCCCGGTCGCTTCCGCCGGATCAGCACCCTGTCCGCCGACCTGCGCGCGCTGGCCGCCGAAAGCCTGCCCGAGCACATGGTGCCGTCGGCGATCGTCGTGCTCGACGCGCTGCCGGTGACGGCCAACGGCAAGCTCGACCGCCGCGCCCTGCCCTCGCCGGACCCGGTCGCGCCGACGTCCGACCGCGAGCCGCGCACCCCGGTCGAACGGCAGCTGTGCGAGCTGTTCGCCGACGTCCTCGGCCTGCCGCGCGTCGGACCGGACGACAGCTTCTTCACCCTCGGCGGCCATTCCCTGCTGGCCACCCGGCTCATCGCCCGGATCCGTACGACCCTGAACGCCGAGCTGGAAGTCCGCTCGGTGTTCGAGACGCCGACGGCCGCGGGCCTGGCCGAGCTGATCTCCGCCGGCAGCGGCCCCGCCCGGCCGCCGCTGGTCCCGGTCGAGCGGCCCGCTCTGGTGCCACTGTCGGGCGCCCAGCAGCGGTTGTGGTTCCTGCACCACCTCGAAGGCCCGTCCGCCACCTACAACGTGCCGCTGATCATGTGCCTCGACGGCGACCTCGACGTCGACGCCCTGCGCGCCGCACTGTCCGATGTGGTCGCCCGCCACGAGGCGCTGCGGACCCGGTTCCCGCAGCACGACGGCGTCCCGTACCAGGACATCCTCCCGGCGGCCGAGGTCGATCTGCCGGTACACGAGGTCACCGACCTCGACAGCGCGTTGACCGGTCTGGTCCGGGGCTCGTTCGACCTCGAACAGCACGCGCCGATGCGCGTGGCACTGCTGCGCCTGGCCGACGACGAGCACGTGCTGGCGCTTGTGTTCCACCACATCGCCTCCGACGGCTGGTCGATGGCACCGCTATGGCAGGACATCGCGACGGCCTACGCCGCTCGCCGCTCCGGTGAGCGTCCACAGTGGATGCCGTTGCCTGTGCAGTACGCGGACTACACGCTGTGGCAACAGGATCTGCTCGGCCGCGAGGACGACCCGGATAGCGTGCTGTCCGCCCAGCTCGACTACTGGCGCGACACCCTCGACGGACTGCCCGACCGGATCGAGCTGCCTCTGGACCGGCCGCACCCGGCGAAGGCGACCTTCCGCGGCGAGCTGCACACGTTCACCTGGGAGGCCGACCTCCACACCGGACTGTCCACACTGGCCCGCGAGTGCGGCGCCAGCGTGTTCATGGTCGTCCACGCCGCCCTCGCCGCGCTGCTGACGCGGCTGGGCGCGGGCACGGACGTCCCGATCGGCTCTCCGATCGCCGGCCGCACCGACCAGGCCCTCGACGACCTCGTCGGGTTCTTCGTCAACACCCTGGTCCTGCGCGTCGACACCGCGGGCGAGCCGACGTTCCGCGACCTGGTCGGCCGCGTCCGCGAGCGCAACCTCGACGCGTACGCCCACCAGGACGTCCCGTTCGAGCGCCTGGTCGAGGTGCTCAACCCGGCACGGTCGCTGTCGTACCACCCGCTGTTCCAGGTGATGATCGCCGGGCAGAACAACACCCGCGCCGAGGTCACGCTGCCCGGCCTGACCGTCACCGAGATCCCGGTGACGACCGGGACGTCCAAGTTCGACCTGTCGATTTCGCTGACCGAGCGGGAAGACGGGATCGCGGGGGTCCTGGAGTTCAACGCGGACGTCTTCGACCACCCGGGCGCCGACGCGATCCTTCGCCGCCTCGAAGTCCTGCTGCGCGCGGCCCTGGCCGAGCCGGACCGCGCGGTCGGCGGACTGGACCTCCTCGCGGGCGACGAACGCGACCTGGTCCTGACCCGCTGGGCCGGGTCCCTTGAACCGGCGGGGACGGAGACGTTCCCCGGGATGTTCGCCCAGAGCGTCCGGGAGGCTCCGGACGCCGTGGCGCTGGTCTTCGAGGACGTCGAGCTGACCTACGCCGAACTCGACGCGCGGGCCAACCAGCTCGCCAACCTGCTGATCGAGCGCGGCGCCGGGTTGGAGAAGGTCGTCGCGCTGGCCGTGCCGCGGTCGGTCGAGATGATCGTCGCGGAGGTGGCCGTGCTCAAGGCGGGTGCGGCCTACCTGCCGATCGACGTCGACTACCCGGGCGACCGGATCGCGTTCATGGTCTCCGACGCCGCGCCGGTGTGCGTGGTGACCACCCGCGAGATCGACGGCAAGCTGCCCGCGGACGTCCCGCGTGTGCTCCTGGACGACTTGCCCACGATGTCCACTGTGGATCCGGCCGTGCCGGTGAAACCCGAGAACGCGGCGTACGTGATCTACACGTCCGGCTCGTCCGGTCGTCCCAAGGGTGTGGTGCTGCAGCACTCCGGCGTCGCCAAGCTCGTCGCGACGCAGGTCGAGCGGTTCGGGATCGGGCCGCACAGCCGGGTCCTGCAGTTCGCGTCGCCGAGCTTCGACGTCGCCTTCTGGGACCTCTGCCTCGGCCTGCTCTCCGGTGGACGGCTGATCGTCGTCCCGGCCGAGCGCCGGGTCGCCGGGCCCGCCCTGACCGAATACGTGCACGAGCACGGCGCGGACTTCATGATCCTCCCGCCCGCACTGCTCGACGCGATGCCGGAGGACTGTGATCTGCCGCGTGACAGCGTCCTGCTTGCGGGCACCGAGCGCGTGTCGCCGGAGCTGGTGCGGCGGTGGGCGCCGGGCCGCCGGATGTTCAACGCCTACGGGCCGACCGAGGCGACCACCAACTCGACCCTCGGCGAGAGCGACCCGGTCGAACTGGCCGACGCGACGGTCGTGCCCATCGGCATCCCCGACCCGGGCACCCGCGCGTACGTGCTGGACGCCGGGCTGCGGCCGGTCCCGCCCGGCGTGGTGGGGGAGCTGTACCTCGCCGGTTCGGGCCTGGCCCGCGGCTACCTGGGCCGTGCCGGGCTGACGTCGGAACGGTTCGTGGCCGATCCGTTCGGTCGCGGTGGACGGCTCTACCGCACCGGTGACCTGGTCAAATGGCTGCCGGATGGGCGTCTCGTCTTCCTGGGCCGGGCCGACGACCAGGTCAAGATCCGCGGTTACCGGATCGAGCCGGGTGAGATCGAAGCCGTCATCACCGAGCACCCGGCCGTCGCCCAGTCCGTTGTGCTCGCGCAGGACGGGCGGCTCATCGCCTACGCCGTCCCGGCCGCGAGCCGCGACGAAGAGGCCGAGCTGGACCACGTCGGCGAGTGGCGTGAGCTGCACGAGAACGTCTTCGACGACGCGGCCTCGGGCGGGTTCGAGGAGAACTTCACCGGCTGGAACTCCAGTTACGACGGCTCGGAAATCCCCCTCGGCGAGATGCGCGAGTGGCACACGGCGACGATCGAGCGCATCCAGGCGCTGCAGCCGAAGCGCGTGCTCGAGATCGGTGTCGGGTCCGGGCTCATTCTGTCGAGGATCGCGCCGGATGCCGAGGCGTACTGGGGCGTCGACCTGTCCGAGAAGGCGATCGCCAACCTGCGCCGCGAGCTGGCCGGACGGCCGGACCTGGCCGGCAAGGTGCACGTCGCGGCCCGGCCGGCGCACAACCTGGGCGAGCTGCCGGACGAGCCGTTCGACACCGTGATCATCAACTCGGTCGCGCAGTACTTCCCGAGCGTCGACTACCTCGCCGAGGTCATCCGGACCGCCGCCGCGCGCGTCCGGCCCGGCGGGGTGCTCTTCCTCGGGGACATCCGGAACCTGCGGTCGCTGCGGGCGTTCCGCACGGCGACCGAGCTGCGGCACGGCCGCCGGACCACCGCCGCGGTGGACCAGGCGATCGCCCGCGACGGCGAACTCGTGCTCGACCCGGACTTCTTCACGGCGGTGGCCCGCGAGCTGGACGGCTTCGACGACGTCGACCTGTGGTTCAAGCGCGGCCAGGCGCACAACGAGCTGACCCGGCACCGCTACGACGTCGTGCTGCGGAAGGGGCCGAAACCGGCCCCGGTCGACGAGAACGTCGTCACGTTCGAGTCCGTGGCCGAGCTGGAGCGGCTGCTGACCGAGCATCCCGCGCGGCTGCGGGTCACCGGTGTGCCAAACGCCCGGTTGTCAGTCGAGCTGGCCGCCGTCGCGGCATTGGCCTCAGGGGACGCGGACGCAGCTCTGTCCGCTTTGGACGGTGAGCCGTCCGGAATGGACCCCGAGACGCTGCAGGAACTGGGCGCGCGCTTGGGCTTCCGGGTGTATCCGACCGTCACCACACAGGAGAGCGCGCTGGAGGTCGTGTTCACCACCGGCGAGCCGGTACGGATCCACCGTTCGCGGCCGGTCCGGGCTGCTTTGGGCACCCTGGGCAACCATCCCGCGGGCCAGCGCGACACGAGTGCGCTGGTGACGGCGCTGCGGGCGCACGTCCGCGACCGGCTGCCGCAGTACATGGTGCCGTCGGCGTTCGTCGTGCTGGACCGGCTGCCCCTGCTCGCCTCCGGCAAGCTCGACCGCCGTGCCCTGCCGAGCCCGGACAAGCAGGAAGCCACCGCCGGACGCGCCCCGCGCACCCCGGTCGAGGAAGTCCTGTGCGGGCTCTTCGCCGAGGTCCTGGACGCGGCCTCGATCGGCGTCGACGACGACTTCTTCGCCCTCGGCGGCCACTCGTTGATGGCGACGCGTCTCGTCGCCCGGGTGCGGGCGGTGTTCGGCGTCGAGCTGCAGGTGCGGTCGGTGTTCGAGACGCCGACCGTGGCCGGGCTCGCCGCCTTGCTGTCCACGATGGACTCGTCGGTCGCCCGGCCCGCCCTGGTGCACGCCGACCCGCGGCCCGGCGCGCTGCCGCTGTCGTTCGCCCAGCAGCGGCTGTGGTTCCTGCACCGGCTGGAGGGCCCGTCGGCGACGTACAACATGCCGACCGCAGTCCGGCTCACCGGCGACCTCGACGTCACGGCGTTGCAGGCCGCACTGTCCGATGTGGTCGAACGGCACGAAGCCCTGCGGACCGTGTTCCCGGAGGTCGACGGCGAGGCGCGGCAGCAGGTCCTCGACGACGTCATCATCCCGCTGCACACCCGCGAGGTCAACGAAACCACGCTCGCCGACGCGGTGTCCGAAGTGGCCCGCACGGTGTTCGAGCTTGAGTCGGAAGTCCCGTTGCGGGCGGAACTGCTGCGACTGGGTGCCCACGAGCACGCCCTGGTGCTGGTGTTCCACCACATCGCCTCGGACGGCTGGTCGACCGCGCCGCTGTGGCGCGACCTCGCCACGGCCTACACCGCCCGCCGCGGCGGTGAGCGTCCCGAGTGGACGCCGTTGCCGGTGCAGTACGCGGACTACACGCTCTGGCAGCGGGACGTCCTCGGCGAGCAGGTGATCGAACCGCAGCTGGCCTACTGGCGCGAGGCCCTCGCGGACCTGCCCGAGCGGATCGAGCTGCCGACCGACCGGCCGCATCCGGCGGAGGCGTCCTACCAGGGTGAACAGTTCTCGTTCGGCTGGGACGCCGACCTCCACAGTGGACTCGTCGACCTGGCCCGCGCGTGTGGCGCCAGCGTGTTCATGGTTGTGCACGCCGGGCTCACCGCCGTCCTCACGCGGCTCGGCGCGGGCACCGACGTCCCGATCGGCACGTCCATCGCCGGCCGCACCGACCAGGCCCTCGACGACCTCGTCGGGTTCTTCGTCAACACCCTGGTGCTGCGCGTCGGCACCGACGGCGACCCGACGTTCCGCGACCTGGTCGCCCGGGTGCGCGACCGCAGCCTCGACGCGTACGCGCACCAGGACGTCCCGTTCGAACGCCTGGTGGAGGCGCTCAACCCGACCCGCTCGCTGGCGTACGCGCCGTTGTTCCAGACGATGCTCGCCTGGCAGAACAACGCCGTCGCCGACCTCGGCCTGCCCGGCCTGACCGTCGAGGAGGAGCCGATCCGCACCGGCACCGCCCGCGCCGACCTGGTGTTCTTCGTCGGCGAGCGGCCCGGCAACCAGACCGGCATCCGCGGCACGGCCGAGTACAACAGCGACGTCTTCGACCGCACGACCGTGGAGACGATCCTCAGGCGGCTCCAAGCGTTGCTGCGCGCGGCCGTCGCCGGCCCGGACACCCGGATCGGCGCGATCGACCTGCTCACCGACGCCGAGCACGACCAGCTCGCCGCCGATCCCGCGACTCCGCTGCCCGCGGAGTCGACCGCGGAGCTGTTCGCCGCCCAGGTGGCCCGGACCCCAGATGCGACCGCGCTGGTGTTCGGCGACGAGCGCTTGACGTACGCCGAGCTGGACACCCGGGCGACGGCACTGGCTCGCGCGCTCCTCGCCCGGGGTGCGGGTCCGGAGAAGGTGGTCGCCGTTGCGTTGCCGCGGTCGGTCGAGCTGGTCACCGCGCTCGTCGCGGTGCTCAAGACCGGCGCCGCGTACCTGCCCCTGGACCTGAACCACCCGGCCGAACGCGTCGAGCTGATGCTCACCGACGCCGCACCGCACCTGGTCGTCGCCCACGACGGCTTCGGTGATCGCCTGGTGCGGCCGGACGAGACCGCCGCCGAACCGGCCGCATGGCCGGTGATCAGCCCGGGCAACCCGGCGTACGTGATCTTCACGTCCGGCTCGACCGGACGCCCGAAGGCGGTCGCGGGCACCCAGCTCGCGCTCGCGAACCGCCTGCACTGGGGCCGTGACCTCGCCCGGGGTGTGCGCGTGGCGAAGAGCGCGCTGACGTTCATCGACGGCTCGACCGAGCTGCTCGGCGGCCTCGTCGCGGGTGACCCGGTGGTCCTCGCCGACGACGTCACGGCCACCGACCCGCACGCCCTCGCCGAACTGGTGCGCCGCAGCGGCGCCCAGGTGCTGACCGTCGTGCCCAGCCTGCTCGACACCTTCGTGGAAGACACTCCCGTCGACTCCGTGACCACCTGGATCACCAGTGGTGAGCCGCTTTCCCCGGCCCTCGCCGAGAAGGTGGCGCGGCGGTGGCCGTCGGCGAAACTGGTGAACCTGTACGGCTGCTCGGAAGTCGCGGGGGACAGCCTGGCGCAGGTCTGCGGGCCCGTGGCGATCGGCCGGCCCGTCGCGAACACCCGCGCGTACGTCCTCGACGCCGCGCTGCGGCCGGTGCCGCACGGTGTGCGAGGCGAGTTGTACCTGGCCGGGGCCGGGCTGGCCCGAGGTTATCTCGGCCGTCCGGCGCTGAGTGCGGAACGGTTCGTGGCCTCGCCGTTCGAGCCAGGAGAGCGGATGTACCGCACCGGCGACCTGGTCCGGCGGCGTCCGGACGGCGCGCTGGAGTTCCTCGGCCGCGCCGACCAGCAGATCAAGATCCGCGGGTTCCGGGTGGAGCCGGGTGAGGTCGAAGCCGTGCTGACGGCCGACCCGTCGGTGGCCCGCGCGGTCGTCATCGCCCGCGGCAACCGCTTGGTCGCCTATGTCGCACCGGCCGGTGACCCGGCCGCGCTGCGCGCGTCGTCGACCGCGCGGCTGCCGGAGTACATGGTGCCGTCGGCGATCGTCGTGCTGCCCGAGTTGCCGGTGAACGCCAACGGCAAGCTCGACCGAGCCGCGCTGCCCGACCCCGAGGTCCGGGCCTCGGGGCGGATCGCGCGGACCCCGGCCGAACAAGCCCTGTGCGACCTCTTCGCGGACGTCCTCGGCGTCGAGCACGTCGGCGCGGATGACGGGTTCTTCGCTCTCGGTGGGCATTCGCTGCTGGCGACCCGGCTGGTCAGCCGCATCCGCGCGCTGCTGGGCGTCGAGGTCCCGATTCGCGCGGTGTTCGACGCCCCGACCCCGGCCCGCCTGGCTCGGCTGCTCGACCCTGGCCGGCAGAGCCGTCCCGCGCTGGTCCCGGCGGACCGTCCCGAGGTGCTGCCGCTGTCGTTCGCCCAGCAGCGGCTGTGGTTCCTCGACCGCCTCGACGGGTTGAGCGCGACCTACAACATCCCGTGGGCGTGGGAGCTGACCGGACCGGTCGATGTCGGCGCGCTGCGGACAGCGCTCGGCGATGTCGTGGCCCGCCACGAGATCCTCCGCACGATCCTGGTCGAGGAGCACGGCACGCCCAGCCAGATCGTCCTGGAGGTGAGTGACGCCCGCGCCCGGCCGGTGCTGATCACGGAAACGGCAGGAGACCTCGACGAGCGCGTCACCGCCGCGGCGGGTTACTGCTTCACCCTCGACGCCGAGATCCCGGTCCGGGCCACGCTGGTGTCCGCCGGACCCGAGCGGCACGTGTTCGTGCTGCTGGTGCACCACATCGCCGGTGACGGCTGGTCGCTGCCGCCGTTGAAGCGGGACCTCGACACCGCGTACGCCGCGCGCCTGCGGGGGGAACGTCCACAATGGATGCCGTTGCCGGTGCAGTACGCCGACTACACGCTGTGGCAGCGGGAGATGTTCGGCCGCTCGGACGACCCGGACAGCCTCCTCGGCCGTCAAGCCGCGTTCTGGCGCGGCACCCTGGCCGGGATCCCGGACGAGCTGGCGCTCCCGGCCGACCGGCCGCGCCCGGCGCGTTCGACCAACCGTGGCGCGGCGGTGCCGTTCACCGTCCCGGGTGAGGTCCACCGCGGCCTGCGCGACCTCGCCCACGGCAGCGACACCAGCACGTTCATGGTGCTGCAGGCGACCCTCGCGGCGTTGCTGACCCGGCTCGGCGCGGGCACCGACATCCCGCTGGGCACCCCGGTGGCCGGCCGGATGGACCACGCCCTGGAGGACCTCGCCGGGTTCTTCGTCAACACGCTCGTCCTGCGCACGGACACCGGCGGCGACCCGACGTTCCGCGAGCTGCTGGCGCGGGTCCGCGAGGCCGACCTGGCCGCGTACGCCCACCAGGACCTGCCGTTCGAGCACCTCGTCGAGGTGCTCAACCCGGCCCGGTCGCTGGCCCGGCACCCGCTGTTCCAGGTCATGCTCGCGGTCTACCACTCGGGTTCCGAGCCGGAGAAGCTGCTCGGGCTCGACGCGGCCTACCGGGACACCGGGCTGCGGCAGGCGAAGTTCGACCTGTCCTTCGACCTGGTCGAAACGCCCGACGGCATCGAGGGTGACCTCGAGTTCAGCCTCGACCTGTTCGACGAGCCGACCGCCCGGACGCTCACCGAGCGCCTGGTGCGGCTGATGAGCGCCGTCGTCGCCGACCCGGACCGGCCGCTGAGCCGGATCGACATCCTGGAACCCGTTGAGCGGCAACGGATCCTAGGCGAGTGGGGCACCGGCGCGCCGGTGACCACGGCGGCGCCGACAGTCGTCGACCGGCTGGCCGCGCAGGTGGCCGCGACCCCGGACGCGACCGCGCTGAGCGACGCGCACGAGAGCGTCAGCTTCCGCGAGTTCGCCGCGCGGACCGACCGGCTCGCGCGATGGCTGGTGTCGCACGGTGCCGGGCTCGAGCGGGTGGTGGCGCTGGTGCTGCCGCGGTCGGCGGCGGTCGTCGAGGCGATTTTCGGCGTGTTCAAGTCGGGCGCGGCCTATCTGCCGGTGGATCCGGACCAGCCGGCGGACCGGATCGCGACCGTGCTCGCCGACTCCGGGGCTTCGCTGGTCCTGACCACGCGGGCCCTCGATTCCCGGGTTCCCGAGGGGAGGGTGCTGTTCGTCGAGGACCTGCTTGAGGACATCGTGGACAGTGCCGCGGCGCTGACCCCGCCGTCACCCGCCAACCCGGCGTACGTGCTCTACACGTCCGGCTCCACGGGCAAGCCCAAGGGCGTCGTGATCCCGCATGCGGGGCTGGTGAACCTGTTCCACAGCCACCGCGAGACGCTCTACCGCCCGGCGGCCGCCGCGGCGGGCGGGCGGCGGCTGCGGGTCGGGCACGCGTGGGCGTTCTTCTTCGACGCGTCCTGGCAGCCGCAGCTGTGGATGCTGGACGGCCACGAGGTCCACGTCGTCGACGAGGACACCCGCCGCGACCCGGACCGGCTCGCCGCGGTGGTGCGCGAGCGCGGGCTCGACTTCCTCGAGCTGACGCCGTCGCACTTCGCGCAGCTGGCCGCGGCCGGCGTCGTCGAGGACGGCTCGTGCGCGCTGGGTGTGGTCGGCGTCGGCGGGGAGGCCGTGTCCCAGTCGCTGTGGGAGGAGCTGCGGTCGTTCCCGGGCACCGAGGCGTACAACCTGTACGGCCCGACGGAGGCCACAGTGGACGCTCTGGTCGGCCGGGTCGCGGACAGCGAACGGCCGGTGGTCGGCCGTCCGGTGCACAACGCCCGGGCGTACGTTCTCGACGGCGGCCTCACCCCGGTCCCGGCCGGCGTGCCCGGCGAGCTGTACCTGGCCGGTGCCGGGCTGGCCCGTGGGTACCACGAGCGTCCGGCGCTGACCGCGGACCGGTTCGTCGCGGACCCGTTCGGGCCGCCGGGGGAGCGGATGTACCGCACCGGCGACCTGGTGCGCTGGCGGCCGGACGGGCAGCTCGAGTACCTCGGCCGCACCGACGACCAGGTGAAGATCCGTGGTTTCCGGATCGAGCCGGGTGAGATCGAGACGGCGCTGACCCGCCACGAGGACGTCGCACAGGCGCTCGTGATCGTCCGCGAGGACCGGCCGGGGGACAAGCGGCTGGTCGCGTACACGACACCGGCGTCCGCGGATCCCGCGCGGCTGCGGGAGTTCGTGGCCCGCTCGCTGCCGGAGTACATGGTGCCCGCCGCGGTCGTCCCGCTGGACGCGTTCCCCGTGACGCCCAACGGGAAGCTCGACCGGGCGGCCCTGCCCGTGCCGGATCTCGAGGCTCGCGGCCGGGCGCCGGAAACGCCGCTGGAGAAGACCCTCTGCGAAGTGTTCGCCGAGGTGCTGGACGTCGACGCCGTGGGCGCCGACGACGACCTGTTCACCCTCGGCGGTCATTCGATGCTGCTCGTGGTCCTGCGCAACCGGATCACCGAACGGACCGGGACCGAGCTCCCGATCGCCGAGTTCTTCCGTACCCCCACCGCGGCCGGGCTCGCCGCCCTGCTGACCGACACGCGAGGAAACTGATGCAGCGCACCCTGATGAACGCCAAGATCCACCGCGCCACGGTGACCCAGGCCGACCTGCACTACGTCGGGTCGCTGACCATCGACGCCGACCTGATGGCCGCCGCGGACATCGTCGAGGGCGAGCAGGTGCAGATCGTCGACATCACCAACGGCGCCCGGCTGGAGACCTACGCGATCACCGGCGAGCCCGGCACCGGCGTGATCGGGATCAACGGCGCGGCCGCGCACCTGGTGCACCCCGGCGACCTGGTCATCATCATCACCTACGCCCAGGTCGACGAGGCCGAGCGCGCCGCGCACCGGCCGCGGGTGGTGCACGTCGACGCCGGCAACCGCCAGGTCCACCTGGGACACGACCCGGCCGAGCCGGTTCCTGGCGCGCAAGCGCAGTTGTCCGGCCGGAATTGACGCAGGTGGGGGTGGACAGGTGGGGGTGGACACAGGTCGGTCGCGACGGTTGCTTTTGGCAGGCTCACCTAAATAAGGTGTGCCTATCCTAAAGGCTTGGCGAGAGGTTCTCATGTCCGTGTTTCAAGGCGCCGGGCTCAGCCGGCGTGGATTCCTGATCGGCACCGGCGGTCTCGCCGCGGCCGCGGCGCTCACGGCGTGCGGCAGCAGTGACGACAAGCCGGCGGCGGCCGCCTCCGGGCCGTGGGAGTTCACCGACGACCGGAACCAGAAGGCCTCCCGCGACCAGCGCCCGTCCCGGGTCGTCGCCTACGCCAGCTCGGCCGCCGCGCTCTGGGACTACGGCGTCCGCCCGGTCGGCGTGTTCGGCCCGCAGAAGACGGCCGACGGTGCCAAGGAGATCCAGGCCGGCAACATCGACCTGAACGCCGTCACCTCGATCGGCAACGCCTGGGACGACTTCAGCATGGAGAAGTTCGCCGCGCTGAAGGCGGACCTGGTCGTCACCGGGCTCACCGGCACCAAGCCGACCGACCTGTGGGTGCTGAAGGACGACCTCGGCCCCAAGGTGCAGGCGATCGCGCCGATCGTCGCGCTGTCGGAGTACAAGGTCACGCTGCCGAAGGTGATCGAGCGCTACGAGCAGCTCGCCGTCGCACTGGGCGGCGACGCGAACTCGGCCGTCATCAAGAAGGGCAAGGACGACTTCCAGAAGGCGTCCGACGACCTGAAGGCCGCGATCAAGTCGAAGCCCGGCCTCAAGGTGCTCGTGGTGTCCAGCGACAAGGACAACCTGTACGTCTGCAAGCCGGAGTTCTTCGCCGACCTCGCGTACTACCGCGACCTGGGCCTGGACATCATCAACGGCGCCGGCGCGGACGACTACTTCGAGACGCTCAGCTGGGAGCAGGCCGGCAAGTACCCGGCCGACCTGATCCTCAGCGACAGCCGCACCTTCGCCCTCTCGCGCCAGCAGCTCGCCGCGATCCCGACGTGGGCGCAGCTGCCCGCGGTCAAGGCGAGCCAGCTCGCCGACTGGTCGACCGAGCCGCGGTTCAACCCGGTGCTCGCGGCCCCGGTCATCCAGAAGCTGGCCGAGGTCGTGAAGGGCGCCCGCACGGACATCACCGCCTGAGGAGGCCCCCGATGACCAACCCGTTCGAAGACCCCGAAGGCACGTACCTGGTCCTGGTCAACGCCGAAAACCAGCACAGCCTGTGGCCGGAGTCCGTCGACGTCCCGGCCGGCTGGACTGTCTCCTTCGGCCCGTCCGGCCGTCAGGCGTGCCTGGACCACGTGGAAGCCAACTGGACGGACATGCGGCCGAAGTCCCTGGCCGACGCCATGGACAACTGACCCTTCCCGAACACGACACGCCGGGAGCCGCTGGGGCTCCCGGCGTGTCGTCTTTCCCGGTACGTGTGTCGTCCGCCCAGGTACGCGTGTCGTCCCTTCAAGCACGCGAGTCGACCCTCTGATCACGCGTGTCGGCGTTTCGATCACAGTGCCGACCGGACGACGCGCGTACCGGGATGGACGACTCGCGTACCCAGGCGGACGACACGGGTGCCTGGAGGGACGACACGGGTGATTGCGGGGTCGACACACGTGATTCGAGAGACGACACGCCGGGAGCCGCTTGGGTTCCCGGCGTGTCGTCTGTCCGTGAAGGCCACCTTGAGGGACTCAGAGTCCCTCAAGGTGGCCTTCACGGACAGCGTCAGGCGCGCTGGCCGGACCAGGCCGCCCAGAGCTTGGCGTACTGCCCGTCCGCGGCCACCAGCTCGTCGTGGGTGCCCGACTCGACCACCGCGCCCGCGTCCAGGACCACGATGCGGTCGGACGCCGCCGCCTGGGTGAGGCGGTGGGCGACCACCAGGGCCGTGCGGCCTTCGAGGGCCGCCGCGGCCGCCGACTCCAGGACCCGGGAACCCGCGCTGCCCGCTTCGGCCGTGGCCTCGTCGAGGATCGCGATCGGCGGGTCGGCCAGCACCAGCCTGACCAGCGCCAGCTGCTGCGCCTGCGTCACCGTCAGCTGGTGACCGCCTTCGCCGACGACCGTCGCGAGGCCGTCCGGCAGCACGTCCACCCAGGGCAGCGCCCCGACCTTCGTCAGGGCGGCCCGCAGGTCGTCGTCCGACGCCGACGGCCGGGCCAGGCGCAGGTCCTCGGCCAGTGGCCCGGCGAAGACGTGGACCTCCTGGCTGATCAGCGCGACCGTCCGGCGGGTGGCCTCGGGACCCAGCTCGTCCAGGGGGACACCGCCGAGCGTGACCGAACCCGTGCCGGGCCGGTGGATGCCGGCGATCAGCTTGGCGAGCGTGGTCTTCCCGGCGCCGCTCGCGCCGACCAGCGCCACCCGCTCGCCGGGCGCGACGCCGAGGTCGACCTCCCGCAGTACCGGGTGACCGTCCACATAGGAGTAACCCGCGCCCGCCGTCTTCACCGACGCGTCGACCGGGCGCGCCGGCTGCGCGGGCTGAGCCTCGGCCGGCAGGTCGGCGACGCCGATCAGCCGCGCGAGGCTGGCCGCGGCCGCCTGCGCGTCGTCGACCAGGGCCAGCGCCGTCGTGATCGGGCCGAACAGGCTGTGGAAGTACAGGGCCGCCGCCGTCGCCACACCGACCGTCACGGCGTTCGCCCCGACCAGCAGGAAGCCCATCGCCAGGATCGCGGACAGCCCGACGAACTCGGCGAGGTTGAGCCGTGCGTAGAACCGCGTCACCAGGCGGATCCCGCGCAGCGCCAGCTCGACGGCGCTGTCGGAGCGCTTGCGCACCCGCTCGATGTGGGCGTCGCCCATGCTGAACGCGCGGACGGTCTTCGCGCCGCCGATGGTGTCCAGCAACTGCTGTTGCTGCGCGCCGACGGCCTCGCGCTGGCTGGCGTACAACGGCTTCGCGCGCGGCACGTACCAGCGCACGGTCCACAGCTGGATCGGCACGGCCACCAGCGCGGCCAGGAAGAACCGCCAGTCGAGCACGGCCAGCGCGCCGAGCGTGAGGACCACCGTCAGCACCGAGCGGCCCAACTCGGGCAGCGCCTCCCGGACGCCCTCCGCGACCACCGAGACGTCGTTCGTCACGCGGGCGGTGAGGTCGCCGGACCCGGCCCGTTCGACCTGTTCGAGCGACAGCCCCAGCGCCCGCTCGACGAAGCGTTCCCGCAGCTCCGCGAGGATCGTCTCGCCGAGGCGCGACACCATCGACACGCCGAGCGCGGTCGCGACCGCCTGCGCCAGCGCGACGAGGACCAGCGCGACCACCGGCGTGACGAGCTCGGTCGCCGGCTGCTTCGACGCGACCAGGTCGACGACGCGGCCGAGCAGGGGAGCGGTGAGCAGGCCGATCGCGGTGGCCGCGACCAGCATGGTGAACGCGGCGATGGCGCGGCCCTTGGCCCGGCCGATCAGCTCGCCGAGGACGGCGCGGATGCGCGGCCCGTCGGCGACGGGGAGGAGTTCTCGGGTCATGACAGCACCGCCGCCCGGTAGTCGGCCCGGTCGGCCAGCTCGGAATGGCTGCCTTCGCAGGCGATCCGCCCGTCGTCGAGCAGCACGACACGATCGGTCGCGGCGAGCAGGGCCGGGCTGGTGGTCACGAGGATGGTCGTGCGGCCGCGCCGCAGCTCCGCCAGGCCCGCGGCGATGCGGGCCTCGGTGACGGTGTCGACCGCGGTCGTCGGGTCGTGCAGCACGAGCACCGGCGCGTCGACGGCCAGCGCCCGCGCGAGGGCGACCCGCTGGCGTTGCCCGCCGGAGAGTGATCTGCCGCGCTCGCTGACCGCGGTCGCGACGCCGTCGGGCAGCGCGCTCGCCACCTCGTCGACGGCGGCGGCGGTCATCGCCTCGGCGACGCGCGGCCCGGGCTCGACGTTCTCGGCGACGGTCCCCGCGAACAGGTCCGCGTCGTGCGCCGCGACCAGCACGACCTCCCGCACGCGGCTCGGGTCCACAGTGGACAGGTCGACCGCGTCGACCGACACCGACCCGGTGGCGGGGTCGGCGGCGCGGCCGAGGCAGTCGAGCAGGTCGGTCGCGGCGGCCGGGTCGGTGGCGACCACGCCGAGCAGTTCGCCCGGCCGGGCTTCGAAGTCGACGTCGCGCAGCGCACCCCGGCCCAGCGCGGACAGGCGCACGTGCCCGGGCGCCGGGGCCGGCAGCGTCGCGGTGCCTTCGCCGACGGCGGGCGGCGCGTTGAGGACGTCGGCGATCCGCCCTGCCGACGCCCGGCCCTGGGCGAGCTCGCCGTTGACCCACGAGAAGATCGAGAACGGCGTGATCAGGTACTGGGCGAGCCCGACCGCGGCGACCAGGTCGCCGATGGTGATGTCGCCCGCCGCGGCGAGGTTGCCGCCGACCAGCGCGACCAGCGCGATGAAGATGCCGGTGAGGGCGAGCAGCGCGCCGTTGTGCCAGGCCTGGGCGCGGGCCGCCTTGAGCGTCGCCTTCAGGGAGTCCTGGCTGGTGCGGCGGTAGCGGTCGACGGCCGCGCGCTCGGCGCCGACACCCTTGAGCACCCGCAGCCCGGCGACGAGGTCCGTCGCGATCCCGGAGGCGAACGCGGAGCGCTCCTGCTCGGCCTCGCTGCGGCGTTCGAGAGGCTTTCCGATGAGGTGCGCGAGGTAGAGCATCGGCGGAGTGCCGAGCAGCACGAGCAGGCCGAGCGGGATCGACATGGTGAGCAGTACGACGGCGCTGACCAGCAGCCCGGCCAGTCCGGCGACGCCGAACGGGAGTACCCCGTTGAGCTGGCCGACGCGCTTGGCGTCCGATGTCCCGATGCTCACCAGTTCGCCCGCGAGGTTGCCGGTTTCGGCGCCGCCGCCCGGGTGCAGGACGCGGCGGCCGAGGTCGAGGCGCAGTTCGTGCGCGGCGCGTTCCGCGGCGCGCTCGCCGGAGCGGGCGCCGAGCCGGTAGCTGGTCGACAGGCCGGCGAAGAGCACGCCGAGCACCGCCAGCCAGAGGAGCAGGGTCCAGACCGAGCCGCCCGCGACGGCCTGGTCGATCACGACGCCGATCACCACCGGGACCAGCGCCTCACCGCCCTGGTGGCACGCCGTCAGCAGCGACGCGAGCGCCACCGACCTGCGTTGCCCGGCGATCGAACGGCGGAGGACTTCCCGTCCGGTCGTGCTCACCCGCGCCTCCCTGTCCTGTCGTGGGATAGGTAAGGCTAGTCTAAGTAAAGAACTTACGGGGAAACGGTCGGCTTCGTCTCAGTTGACGGCCGCGACGGGGTCGGTCGCCGGTTCCCCGAACCGCGCCAGGGCGAGCGCGGCGGCGACGGCCAGGACGAACCCGGCCGCCGCGACCAGCACGAACCCGGGCCGCGTGCGGTCGCCGAGCACGAGCACGCCGACCAGTGACGGGAACACCGTCTCGCCGAGCACCATCATCGCGGTCGAGGTGGTGACGCTGCCGCGTTGCAACGCCGTCGCGTAGAACAGCATCGCCATCCCGCCCGCGACGGCGACGGTGTAGGTCGCCGGGTCCTTGAGCAGGTCGAGCGGCGCGAGGCTGGGGATGATCCGCCCGGCGATCGCGACGACGCCGAAGCCCAGCCCGGCGACCAGGCCGAGCGCCGGCGTCCGCACCCGGCGGGGCGCCTTCCCGGCGACGATCCCGGCCCCGGCCAGCACCACGACCGCGCCGATCAGCACCAGCCGGAACCCGAGGCCGACGGGGTCCGAGCCCTCGCTTTCGGCGGCCGCGCCGAGCAGGCCCAGGCCGGCGCACACGACGACGATGGCGCCCCACTCCCGTTTGCCCAGCCGGACGCCGAGGAACCGCGCGGCGACCGCGGTCACGGCGAGGCTCGCCGCGAGCGCGGCCTGCACGACGAACAGCGGCAGGACGTGCAGGGCCACGATCTGCGCCACGAACCCGAGGACGTCCAGCGAGAGGCCGAGCACGAACTTCCACTGGCCGAGCACGCGCACCAGGAGTTTCGGGTCGACGCCGTCGGCGCCGGTGTCGGTCGCCTGCGCGGCGACCGACTGCATGACCGACGCGACGCCGTACGCGCAGGCCGCGCCCAAGGCGCAGAGGAGTCCCCACCACATGCCACCCACCCTAGGACCGTTCGCGTCCGGCGTGATCTTGGCGGCGCTCCGGATTTTGTCGGACCCCCTCGCTATCTTGTCTTCATGTCGAACACGAGTTCGAAGATGCGCCGTTCCTGGCCCGCTCGCCTGGCCTGGGACGAGCTGCGCGTGCAGCTGGACTTCCTGCAGTTCCTCCGCGCCACCGCGGTCAACAAGGTCGCCGGGCTGACCCCCGAGGCCGCCGCCGCGACGTTGCTGCCGACGTCACCGCGGATGAGCGCGCTGGGTGTCCTGAAGCACCTGACCGCGGTCGAGCGGTGGTGGCTGGCGATCGAAGCGGGTGGTGCGGACCTGCCGTCACTCTGGGCGGGCAAACCGGACCCGAGCTGGGACCTGACCGAGGACGACACCCCGGCGTCGGTCGTCGCGGCGTACAAGGCGGAGTGGGCCCGGGTGGAGAAGGCCCTCCACGGGCTCACCCCCGACGACCGCACGAGGCGGCGTTCGGAGTTCACCGTGCGGTGGGTGCTGGCGCACGTCGTCCAGGAGACGGCTCGGCACGTGGGGCACCTGGACGTCCTGCGGGAGCTGGCCGACGGGGAGGTGGGTGAATGACGGCGTGCAGGAAAAACGGGTGACACGCGGGATAGCGTGGGTGTGTGGCCGTCGTCGCGGAGTACCGCCGATTTACCGGCCCCCTGGTCCTTCACGGATGTCAGTGGGGTTGCGGTGCCATGTCCGCGGGCGGTCCGGCTTGATCGGGCTTGCCTGATCGGATTTCGTTCCACCGTGCGCTTCGACCGGTTGAAGCGTGCCGGAACGGCCGCGTACGCGCCGACCTCACCGGGTGTCCGGGCCAGGGGGAGCAGTCGCCCCATCGTCCCGCTCACCTCGGAGGTTCCGTCATGCCTGCTTCGCTCACCCCGGCCCAGCTCACCCGCGACCTCGCCGTCCGTGATCTGACCGATCCGGCCGCCGGTCCGCACGCGATCCAGCTCGTTGTCGACCGGGCCGTCGCCGCGCTCACCGCGAGGTGGTCGTGCGCCGTCCGGTGGTGGCCCGGGGATCGGATCGTCACCGTCGCCGACAACTACGACAACCTCGGCTACGACCCGGCCGACGTCACCCGCGACGCGCGCTACACCCGCTACGTCGACGCGGAGCGCATGCTGCGCAGCCATTCCAGCGCGCTGATCCCGGCGGCGCTGCGCGCGCTGGCCGCGAACCCGGCCGACGACGTCCTGCTCGTGTGCCCGGGTGTTATCTACCGCCGCGACAGCATCGACCGGCTGCACAGCGGCACGCCGCACCAGCTCGACCTGTGGCGGATCACCCGCCGCCCGATGGGGCGGGCCGACCTCGAAGAACTGGCCGGTGCGCTCCTGCCGGGCCGCCGGTGGCGGCTGGCGGACCGGCGGCATCCGTACACAGTGGACGGTGCCCAGCTCGCCGTCGAGCACGACGGCGCCTGGGTGGAGGTCGCCGAATGCGGGCTGGCTGGTCCCGCCGTGCTCGCGCGGGCCGGGCTTGACGGCTGGTCCGGGCTCGCCCTCGGGATGGGCCTGGACCGGATGCTGATGCTGCTCAAGGGCGTTCCGGACATCCGGCTGCTGCGCTCGGCCGAACCCGCGGTCGCGGGCCAGATGCTCGACCTCGAGCCCTACCGCCCGGTGTCGGCGATGCCGCCGGTGCGCCGCGACCTCTCGATCGCCGTCGCTGCCGACGACCTCGCGGAGGACCTCGGCGACCGCGTCCGCGACGCGCTGGGCGCCGACGCCGACGTCGTCGAGACGGTCGAGATCCGGCAGGAGACGCCGTGCGCGGACCTGCCGCCGCAGGCCCTCGCCCGGCTCGGCGCGAGCGCCGATCAGAAGAACCTGCTGGTACGCCTGGTACTCCGCCCGATGGGTGCAACGCTGTCCGACCACGAGGCCAACGTCCTGCGCGACCGCGTCTACGCCGCTCTGCACCGGGGCAGCGTCCATCAGTGGGCCGCGGAGTGACAGGGGACGACCTCGGCCGACACATGCGGCCCTTGCCGGTCGGCCGGTGCCCCGAGGCTGCGCCACCGACCGGCGAGGCGGGTGGCCAGCCGGGGCGCCACCCGGGACGGGAGCGGGTGCGGGCCTGGTCGGCGAGTCCGGTGCGTGGCCGTAGGGTGGCGGGCATGACGGATCGGCTCTACTTCCGGCAGTTGCTCGCGGGCCGCGACTTCGCGGTCGGGGACCCGGTGGCGACGCAAATGGTGAACTTCGCCTACCTGATCGGCGACCGCGAGACCCGGGACGCGGTGATCGTCGACCCGGCCTACGCCGTGCGGGATCTGCTGGACGTGCTCGCCGCCGACGAGATGCGGCTCACCGGGGTGCTCGCGACCCACCACCACCCCGACCACGTCGGTGGCGACATGATGGGCTTCTCATTGCCCGGGATCGCCGAGCTGCTCGCCGTCCAGCAGGTGCCGATCCACGTCAACGGCGCCGAGAGCGAGTGGGTCCGGCGGGTCACCGGGGTGTCAGACACCGACCTGCGCGCGCACGACCACGACGACGTCCTCGAGGTCGGCGCGATCCCGATCCGGCTGCTGCACACCCCCGGCCACACACCGGGCAGCCAGTGCTTCCTCGTCGAGGACAAGCTCGTCTCCGGGGACACGCTGTTCCTCGAGGGCTGCGGCCGCACCGACTTCCCCGGCGGGGACGCCGAGGAGATCTACCGCAGCCTGCAGGCCCTCGCCGGGCTGGCCGGCGACCCCGTCGTCTACCCCGGGCACCAGTACTCCGCCGAGCCGTCGGCGCCGCTGTCGGACGTCAAGCGCACCAACTTCGTCTACCGGCCGCGCTCGCTCGACGAATGGAAGGTCATGTTCGGCGGCTGAGAGGCCGTTCCACGGACTGAAACACGGCTATTTCACGGACTGAGAGTCCGCGTCCACGGATTGACTTCACCCGTTCGTGGCTCGAAGCTCGGGACCATGCATCACGGCGCACTCCTCGTCGCCCGCCTGCACGTCGACCTCCGGCGGCAGGCGAGCGCGGCGTGTCCGCTCGCCTGATCCCGCGCTGAAGCGCGAATACCGCTGAGCCCGAACACTGAAGTCCCGGGAGAAATCCGTGTCGATTTCCACCACGGGCGTGCTGGCGCGCGCCGAACCGGCCGCCGAACGACCGCCCCGCAAGACACCCACCTGGCGCCGCTTCGACCTGCGCCGGTGGATCAGCCCGGTGGTGCTGGTCGCCGTCTGGCAGATCGCCAGCGGCACCGGCCTGCTGCCCCCCGACAAGCTCAGTTCACCGTGGACGGTCCTGCAGGCCGGCGTCGAAGTCGCGCGCAGCGGCGAGCTCGGTGACGCGTTCGCCGTGTCGCTCGGCCGCGTCGGGGCCGGGTTCGCCATCGGCGCGATCGTCGGGGTGCTGCTCGGCATCGTGTCCGGGCTCTCGCGCTGGGGTGAGGCGCTGGTCGACCCGCCGGTCCAGATGCTGCGCACGCTGCCGTTCCTCGGCCTGATCCCGCTGTTCATCCTGTGGTTCGGGATCGGCGAGGAGACGAAGATCGTGCTGGTCGCGCTCGGCGTGGCCTTCCCGCTCTACCTGAACGTCCACTCGGGCATCCGCGGCGCCGACCCGAACCTCGTCGAGGCCTCGCGGGCGCTCGGGTTCAGCCGGGCGGAACGGCTCTGGCACGTGATCCTGCCCGGTGCGCTGCCCCAAGCCCTGGTCGGGCTGCGGCAGTCGCTCGGCCTCGCGTGGCTCGCGCTGATCGTCGGCGAGACGGTCAACGCCGACGCCGGTGTCGGCTACCTCATCAACAACGCGCGGGAGTTCCTGCGCACCGACGTCGTGGTCGTCGGCCTCATCCTGTACGCCCTGCTCGGCCTGGTCACCGACGCGCTGGTCCGGCTGCTGGAACGGAAGGTGCTGCGGTGGCGAACCCGGTAGCGGACGTCGGAAACCTGACCAAGCGGTTCGGCGACCGGACCGTCCTCAGTGGACTCGACCTGACCATCGACCGCGGGGAGTTCGTCGCCCTGCTGGGCCGCAGCGGCTCCGGCAAGTCGACGCTCCTGCGGGTGCTGGCCGGGCTCGACGGTGCCGTCGAGGGGAAGGCCGACGTCCACGGGACCGTCTCGGTCGCCTTCCAGCAGCCGCGGCTGCTGCCGTGGCGGAAGGTCTGGCGCAACGTCGTTCTGGGCCTGCGCCAGGACGGCGTCTCGAAGTCCCGCAACCGCGCGCTGGCCGACAAGGCGCTCGCCGAGGTCCACCTCGGCGACCACGCCGACGACTGGCCGCTGACGCTGTCGGGCGGTGAGGCGCAACGCGTGTCGCTGGCCCGTGCCCTGGTGCGCGAGCCGGACCTGCTGCTGCTCGACGAGCCGTTCGGCGCGCTCGACGCGCTCACCCGGATCGCGATGCACCGGCTGGTCGAGGACCTCTGGCGCCGGCACCTGCCGGGGGTCCTGCTGGTGACCCACGACGTCGACGAGGCCCTGCTGCTCGCCGACCGGGTCCTCGTCCTCGACGGCGGCCGCATCGTCGCCGAACACCGGCCGGGCGGCTCCCGGCCGCGCAACCCCGCCGACCACATCGACGTCCGCCGCCGCGTGCTGGCGGACCTGGGAGTGACCGAAGATGCTCTGGCGTAAGGGAGTCCTCGCCGTCGCGGCCGCTCTGGCGCTGGCCGGGTGCGGTTCGGCAGCGAAAGACGCCGGTCCGGCCGCGGTGCCGCCGCCGGTGAGCGCGGCCGACCTGGCGAAGGTGACGCTCAAGGTCGGCGACCAGAAGGGCGGCGTGAAGTCGCTGCTCACCGCGGCGAAGGGGCTCGACAACCTGCCGTACAAGATCGAATGGTCGACGTTCACCTCCGGGCCGCCGCTGCTCGAGGCGGCGTCGGCCGGCGCGATCGACATCGGCCGCGTCGGCAACACGCCGCCGATCTTCGCCGCCGCCGCGAAGGCGAAGATCGCCGTCGTGAGCGTCTCGAAGAGCAATGTCGAACGTGAGGCGATCCTGGTCCCGGACGACTCGCCGTTGAAGGACGTCGCCTCCCTGAAGGGGAAGACGGTCGGGGTCGCGAAGGGCAGCTCCGCGCACGGCCAGCTGCTGAACACGCTGCACAACGCCGGACTGTCCACCAAGGACATCAAGATCAGCTTCCTGCAGCCGGCCGAGGCCTACGCCGCGTTCACCCAGCACACGATCGACGCGTGGGCGATCTGGGACCCCTACACCGCGCAGGCCCAGATCGAGGCCAAGGCGCGGGTGCTGGCCGACGGCCGGGGCTCGTCCAACGGCCTGAGCTTCCAGACCGCGAGCACCGCCGCGCTGGCCGACCCCGGCAAGAACTCGGCCATCCGGGACTTCGTGGTCCGGGTGGTCAAGGCGCAGAAGTGGGCCGACGCGCACCGTCCGGAGTGGGCGGCGGCGTGGGCCAAGGAGACCGGGCTGAAGCTCGACGTGGCGCAGAAGGCCGTCGACGCGGGCCGTGACCTGCCGGCTCCGCTGGACGACTCGATCGTGAAATCGGAGCAACAGCTCGCGGACGCGTTCACCGACGACAAGACTCTGCCGGGGAAGGTGGACTTCGCCGCGTACGCCGACCGGCGGTTCGGTCCGGACCTCGAGACGGCTAGGAGCAACGGATGAGCATCAGGCTGCACTGGTTCCTGCCCACCAGCGGTGACGGCCGCACGATCGTGGAACGCTTCCACGCCAACCGGTCCGCCGGTCCGGCCGCGCAGCGCGACCCCGATCTCGACTACCTCGCCCAGGTCGCCCGCGCCGCCGAACGGCAGGGCTTCGAAGGCGTCCTGACGCCGACCGGGACCTGGTGCGAGGACGCCTGGCTCACCACGGCCGCACTGATCCGCGAGACGACCAAGCTGAAGTTCCTGGTCGCCTTCCGCCCCGGCGTCATCTCGCCGACGCTCGCCGCGCAGATGGCCGGCACGTTCCAGCGCCTGTCGGAAGGCCGGGTGCTGCTCAACATCGTCACCGGCGGCGACGCGGTCGAGCAGCGCCGGTTCGGCGACTGGCACGACCACGACGCCCGGTACGCGCGCACCGACGAGTTCCTCACGATCGTCCGCGGCGTGTGGTCCGGGAAGCCGTTCACCTTCGAAGGTGAGCACCTGAAAGTCGAAGGCGCGACGACGCTGGCCGCGCCGGACCCGCTGCCGCCGATCTACTTCGGCGGCTCGTCGCCGGCCGCGCTGCCGGTGGCCGCGAAGCACGCCGACGTCTACCTGACCTGGGGCGAGCCGCCCGCGCAGGTCGCCGAGAAGATCGCCAAGGTCAAGGCGCTGGCGGGGGACCGGGACATCCGGTTCGGCGTCCGGCTGCACACGATTTCGCGCGACACGTCGGCCGAGGCGTGGGCGGAGGCGCAGAAGCTGCTGGACGCGCTGAGCCCGGAGCAGGTCGCGAAGGCCCAGGCGCAGCTCGCCGCCAGCGAGTCCGTCGGGCAGCAGCGGATGGTCGCGCTGCACGGCGGCCGCACCGACGGCGGGGTCCGCGGCCTGGAGATCCACCCGAACCTGTGGGCCGGCGTCGGCCTGGTCCGCGGCGGCGCGGGCACCGCACTGGTCGGCAGCCACAGCGAGGTCGCCGACCTGATCGAGGAGTACCACTCGGTCGGCGTCAGCGAGTTCGTGCTGTCCGGCTACCCGCACCTGGAGGAGGCGTACTGGTTCGGGGACGGCGTCCGGCCGGAGCTGGCCCGGCGCGGGCTGCTGGCCGACGTCCCGGCGCTGCACCGGCCGTCCCACCCCGAACGCAACGTCGCCGCGCTCTAACCCCAGCGCGTGGAGGCGTAGACGACGATGTTGTCGCGGTAGGAGCGTTTGGCCGCGTCGAAGCTGCCGCCGCAGGTGATCAGCCGCAGCGCGCTGCCCGGCGCCGGACCGTAGACGGCGTCGGTGGGGAAGGCGTTCTTCGGGTAGCGCTGGACGCGGTCCACGACGAACCGCGCCTCCTGGCCGTCGGAGCGCGTGACGAACACTTCGTCGCCGCCCTTCAGCTCGCGCAGCCGGAAGAACGGCGCCGGGCCGGAGCGGGAGTCGACGTGCGCGGCGATCACCGCGGGGCCGGGGTCGCCCGGCACCGGGCCGTCGGCGTACCAGCCGATGTCCCCGAACTTCGCCGGCGCTTCGAGCTGGTGGTCGGGTCCGAGCCCGAGCGGGACGAGCGCGGGCGCGTCGATGGCGATCGCCGGGATCCGCAGGTGCACCGGGAGGACCTCGACGGCCGTCGGCAACGGCTGCGGACCGGCCGCGGCCGCCGGGGTGGAGGACGACGTCACCGTCGGCGGCGGGGTGGCCGGGGCCGCCGTCGAGCAGCCCGCGACCACCAGCGCCGTGACGAGGAGCGCGCCGAGCTCAGCGCGCACGCAAGGTCCGGCGCCGCCGCAGCACCGGCCACGCGGCGAGCGCGGCCAGGAGCGCGACCACCGACGCCGCCGGCCAGAACGGCGTGCCCGACGGCACCGGCGCCGTGCCGCCACCGCCGGTCTCGACGCCGAACTTCGGCGGGTCGGGCAGCGACGCGCCGTCGGCGATCGCGTTCGCCTTGAGCGCCCCGCCGTCCTCGGTGACCAGCAGCGTCGTCGACGTGCCCGCCTTGACGTCGACGTCGGCGGTGGACTTCACCGAGCCCCCGCTCAGCTGCAGCGGGTAGCGCCCCTGCGGCACGTCGACGTAGTTGGACGTCATGCCGTACGCCGCGTCCTTGGCGATCGCCATGCCCTGCGGGCCGTCGACGGTGACCGGGGCGATGGCCGCCGACCCCTCGACGACGCGGACCCGGCCCTGGCCCGGGCCGGGCGGGGTCAGGTCGTCGGTCACCAGCTGGCCGTGCAGCGTGCCGTCCGGGCCGTTCGCGAAGACCAGCAGCGAGTAGGCGTTGCGCTCGGCGACGTCGATGGTGGCCGACAGCGCGGGCGGGGTGGTCGCCGCGGCGTTGGCGGGCCGCATCGAGAGGGTGTACTTGCCGGGGTCGAGCGACGAGTAGGGCGTGACCGCGCCGTAGCCGGCCTTGCGGATGACGACCTTCTCGGCCTGCCCGAACGGCGCGAAGTAGATGTCCACCGGCGGGACCTTCGGGGACAGGTGCCCGACGCGGATCCAGCCGACGCCCGGCCCGGGCGCGTTCGCCGCGGCGAACGCGGGAACCGGCGCCAGCGCGCCGATCAGCAGGGCCGCGGCGATCAGCCCGGCGGGTCTGAGCAGGAGCCTGGTGCGCATGAGAGGGCCTTTCGGGGAGTTCAGGGAGAGGAGAACGGGACCAGCAGTCCCGAGGGCGCGAACAACGGGTAGGTGACGAGCACGCCGTCGCGGGTCCGGGCGACGGACGAGGGGCGGAACAGGTCGCGCTGGCCGGTGTAGAACGCGGCCAGGCCGTCCCCGCCGCCGGCGAACTGCACCCGGCGGCGAGGCTGTCCGGCGGATTCTTCGCCGGGGACTTCGGGGAACGCGGTGATCTTCACCGGCTGCAGGGCCGCCAGGGCGGCGATGGTCGCGATGAGCCGGGGATCGACGCGGCCGGCCCGCAGCACGGCGGCGGCGTCCTGGCTGACGGTGATCCGGGTGGACGCGGCCAGTGCGGCCCCGGCGTGGGCGCGGGCCGAGTCCTCCGACGACGCGCCCGGGTCGACCGGGGGCAGATCGAGGCGGGAGACGGTGACGCGCTGGTCGCCGGAGCCGAACGCCGCGACCACCCCGGCGTCGGTCAGTGCGCCGTCGAGGGCGGGGTAGCGCTGCCGGAGGTCGTCGGCGTCCCGGGTGAAGACCGCCCATTCGGCGGCCGGGCAGGTGGCCGCGCACGCGGCGGGCGCCGCCATCATGCCGGTGGGCCAGCCCCCGTTCGCGAGCTCGGCCCAGGCCGCGTCGTCGACGAGCAGCCGGGCACCGGAAGCGTTGTCCCGCAACCATCCCTGGGCGTCGGTCAGCGGCCCGCTGCGGTCGGGGGACGGCTTCAGGGCGGTGAACCCGTACGCCCAGCCGACTCCGACGACGACCACGAAGGCGGTGGCGGCCACCACGAGCCCGGTGCGCCCCCCGCCCGAGGCGTGGTGCGTCGCCCGGCGCTGCCGGGTGACGGCCTGGGCGACCCCGGCCACCAGCAGCGGGGTCACCGGCAGCAGCAGCGCGAGCACCGCTGTACCGGGCACACCCGGTACGAGCAGCATCGCGACGAGCAGCAGGCCGGACACCGCGAACGGCCGCAGTGCGGCGACGGCCAGCGCGGCGACGAGCGCGAAGGCCGACAGCACCGCCCACGCCGGGTCCAGTGCGACCCAGTCGGCGACGGACGGGCGGCCCGCGGCGGCGAGGTGGGGCCGCAGCACGGCGGCGGCCGGGCCGAACGCGACACCCAGCCCGAGGTTGAGCAGCACGCCCACCAGGGCCGCCCGGACCGGCGACCGGCGGATGAGCAGCCAGCCGGCGGCGGGCAGCAGGAACAGCGCCAGCGGTGAGGTGAGCACGGCCGCCAGCAGGCACACCGCGGCCGAGATGTCGTGGCGGAGCTTGGCCTCGGGCGTGGTGATCAGCACCAGGGCGCCCAGCGCCCAGACCGCCGCCAGGTGCTCGACGACGACCAGCCGTTGCAGGCCGAGTGCGAGCGGTGACACCGCGACCAGCAGCACGGCCGCCGTGGCCGCCCAGCGCGCCAGGCCGAGGCGGCGCGCGAGGAACCACAGCAGCACCGTGCCGATCACGGCCGCGACCAGCATCGTCTCGCGGACGGCCGCCAGCGCCGTGGCCGAGCGGCCGAACGCGTCGGAGACCATCGTGTAGGCGGACAGCTGCAGCCAGCCGAACCGGCTGAGCCCGGCGCCGCCCGCGTCGGTGAACGGCGTGAGGTGGCCGAGCGCGTACGCGTGGGCGACGGTCGCCGCTTCCGACGGCAGGGCCGGCGTCGTGGCGGCGAGGTAGAGCACGCGGAGGCCGCCGGCCAGGGCCAGCAGCGCCAGCACGATGTCGAGGGACAGCAGCCGGTGCGCGGCCGAGGGACGCGCACCCGACTGCTCGGAAAGTGTCGCGGGGGAGTGGCCCGAGAACGTCGTCCCCCAGCTGTGCTGGGCCATTCGACGGATCGTAGTCGCTGCGGATCACCCGTACAGCTCGGGGAGGTCACGTCATCCGGACGGCCTAGAGATCTTCGGAAAGATCAAAAACCCTTGTCCTGCAAGATTATTTCCGACTGTCCGCAGTGGATCCGGAAAGTGTCCGGGTCAACGCGAGCGCGACCGTGCGGACGGCCGGGGCCACCCGTTCGGTCCGCATCCGGTTGGCCCAGCCCGAGATCGACACGGCCGCGACCGCGACGCCGCGCGCGTCGAGCAGCGGGCTGGCCGCGCACACGACACCGACGCCCGATTCCTCACGTTCCAGCGCGATCCCGTCTTCGCGGATCCGGGTGAGCTGGCGGCGAAGCAGCCCGGGCGCGGTGATCGTCTTCGGGCTCATCCGGGGTAATCCGGCGTCGATGACCTTGTCCACCACCGATTCCGCGGAAAACGCGAGAATCGCCTTGCCGACGCCGGTCGCGTGCGCGGGAAACCGGCCGCCGATGCGCGACGGCAGCGTCGGCGCGTCCGGCCCGCGCAGCACGTCGAGGTAGACGACCTCGGTGCCTTCCAGGATCGCGAGGTGGACCGTGTTGCGGGTCGCCTCCCGGAGATCGGCGAGGTACGGCCGGGCCGCTTCGACAAGTCCTCTCCGGGGTGAGGCCAGTTGGCCGATTTCGAACAGCCGCAGCCCGAGGCGCACCGCGCCGTCCTCCCGGGTCAGCAGTCCGGTCTCGGCGAGGTGGCCGACGAGCCGGTGCACGGTGGTCTTCGCGAGCCCGGTCCGGCGGGCCAGTTCGGACACGCCGAGTGACTCGTCGCCCGGGCGGAAAGCCTCGAGGAGCGCGGCGAGCCGGGCCGCGACGAGACCGTCGCCGCTCGCTCCTTCGTTCCGCCCAGCGGTACGCATGGGTTGAGTGTGCCCGATCCGGCGCGGGACTGTCAGCTGGTGGTGCGGTCAGCGGGACAGGTCGTCGGCGCCGAGCACGAGCTTGACGCAGTGCGCGACGAGCCGCTCGCGCGTCACCTTCAGCGAGCCGTCGAGGTAGGCGATGAAGACGTTGCTCAGCGCGCCGACCAGCCCGACGGCGACGAGCTGCCGTTCGGTCTCGTCCCCGCGCGAAAGCTGCTCGCCGACGACGGCGGCGAACACCGGCAGCAGGTGCAGGCCGCGCCGGGTGAGTGCGGGGTCGGTGAGCGGGGCGAGCAGCAGGACCCGGCCTTTGCGAGGATCGTCGACGATCAGCTCGACGAACGCGCGCACGGCGTTCTCGGCCCGCAGCGTCGGGTTCGGCGCGTCCCGGACGGCGTCGACGAGGGCCTGGCGCGCCTGTTCGCCGACGTGCTCGTAGACGGCGGCGACGAGCTCCTCGCGGTCGGCGAAGCTCTCGTAGAAGTAACGCTCGGTGAGCTTCGCGTGCCGGCACACCGCGCGCACGCTGGTCGCGGCCGAGCCTTCGGTGCCCAGCAGCTCGAGGCCCGCGGCGACGAGCTGCTCGCGCCGCAGCGCCTTCCGGTCGTCCAGTGTCGTGCCCGCCCAGGTCCGGCCCGGCATACCCGCTCCTCGGTTGACTACAACTGTTGTCAGATCCTAGCCTGACAACAGCCGTAGTCAGTTGAGACTCGACGAGGAGCCGCCGATGAACCCCCAGCCGCTGGGCCCCGACTCGCTGACCTGGAAGTACTTCGGCGACTGGCGTGGCCTGCTGATCGCGCTGTGGGCCGGGTCGATGCAGAACATGCACCCGGGCCTCGGCGCCGGCGTCGAGCAGCACTCGCGGTTCTTCGAGGAGCGCTGGCAGCGGCTCTTCCGCTCGCTCTACCCGATCGGCGGGGTCGTCTACGACGGCCCGCGCGCGCACCGGACCGCCCTCGAGGTCCGCGGCTACCACGACCGCATCAAGGGCGTCGATGCCCGGGGACGGCGGTATCACGCGCTCGACCCCGACACTTATTACTGGGCGCACTCGACGTTCTTCGTCAGCACGATCCTCATCGCCGACCACTTCATGGGTGGCATCGGCGAGGCGGAGAAGCGGCGGCTGTTCGACGAGCACGTCACCTGGTGGCGGATGTACGACATGACCATGCGGCCGGTGCCGGCGAGCTGGGAGGACTTCCAGCGCTACTGGAAGCACATGTGCGCCGAGGTCCTGGAGGACAACAAGGCCACCCGCGACGTCCTCGACCTCACCGGGATCGCGAAGCCGCCGTTCCTGCCGTGGCTGCCGGACGCGCTCTGGCGGCCGGTGAGCGTGCTGGTCGCGCGCAACTTCGCCTGGCTGACGACGGGGTTGTACGACCGCGAGATCCGCGACCTGCTCGGCCTGCGCTGGTCCGAGCGCGACGCGCGCCGCCACCGCCGGGCGGGGAAGCTGATCAACGCCGTGTTCAAGCTCGTCCCGCACGATCGCCGCTACCACCCGCGCGCCCGGGCCGGCTGGCAGCGCGTCCGCGGAGAGGTGGCTCCGGACGCCGCCTTGGTCGAGACTCCACCCAGGAACCTGCCGCCGCTGTCCGAGCGTGGCAAGCCGGAGCATTACGCACCGAACGTCTAGGAGGTCTTCGTGAAGCTGGGATTCCACGTCGGGTACTGGGGCAGCGGGCCGACCCCGGGTGCGCTGGAGGCGGTCCTCAAGGCCGAGGAGCTCGGCTTCGACTCGGTGTGGACGGCGGAGGCCTACGGCTCGGACGCGTTCACGCCGCTGGCCTGGTGGGGGTCGTCGACCAGCCGGATCCGGCTCGGCACCAACATCGTCCAGATGGCCGCGCGGACCCCGACGGCGACGGCGATGAGCGCGCTGACCCTGGACCACCTCTCGGGCGGCCGGTTCGTGCTCGGGCTCGGCGCGTCCGGTCCGCAGGTCGTCGAGGGCTGGTACGGCCAGCCGTACCCGAAGCCACTGGCGCGCACGCGGGAGTACGTCGACATCGTGCGGCAGGTGCTCGCGCGGGAGGCGCCGGTGACCCTGGACGGGCAGCACTTCCAGCTCCCGCTGAAGGGGGGTGCCGGGCTGGGCAAGCCGCTCAAGCCGACCGTGCACCCGCTGCGGGCCGACGTCCCGATCCACCTGGCCGCGGAGGGCCCGAAGAACGTCGCCCTCGCCGCCGAGATCTGCGACGGCTGGCTCCCGCTGTTCTTTTCGCCCAAGAGCAACGACTTCTACAAGGCCGCGCTGGAAGAAGGCTTCGCGCGCCCGGGCGCGCGGCACACGCTGGAGACGTTCGAGGTGCCCGCGTCGGTTCCGGTGATCGTGCACGACGACGTCGAGGAGGCGGCGAGCTGGATCAAGCCGTCGCTCGCGCTCTACATCGGCGGCATGGGCGCGAAGAGCGTGAACTTCCACCACGACGTCTTCGCGCGGCTGGGCTACGAGGACGTCGCGGACAAGGTCCAGGAGCTGTACCTCGCGGGGCGCAAGGAGGAGGCCGTCGCGGCGATCCCGACGTCGCTCGTCGAGGACACCTCGCTCATCGGGCCGGCGGCGAAGATCCGCGAAGAGCTGAAGGCGTGGGAGGACACGGTCGTCACCCAGCTGCTGCTGCGCGGGGACGCGGCGACCCTGGAGAAGATCGCCGAAGCCCTCGGCTGACCTGCGAATCGACGGCGCCCGGGCGGCTTGACGGCACTTTTGTCGGGTTGCCCGGGTGGCCGGGGTCACGTACGGTCCGCAACTAACGCGAAAGTCGTTCACGTTAGTCGGGAGACCGTATGCGGGTGAGTCGTCGTCACGTCCTGGCCGGAGCCGCCGCTCTGCCCTTAGCTGCCCTGCCTTTCGGTGCTCCCGTGGCCAGACCCGCCGAGGCCGCCGAGGCCGGGCTCAGGGTCGGCGCCGGGATCGGCGACGTCACCGGGCCCGCCGCCGAGAACGGCATGATGGGCTACTCGATGCCGCAGCAGCAGACCGCCGGCATCCACCTGCGCACCCGGGCGCGCGCCTACGTCGTGGACGACGGGACGAACCGGATCGTCTTCGTCACCGCCGAGCTGGGCGCGCTGTTCCAGTCGGTCCACCAGGGTGTCCTGCGTGAGCTGGCGCGGAAGTACGGGAACACCTACACCGAGCAGAACGTGCTGCTCAACGCCACCCACACGCATTCGGCGTGCGGCGGCGACTCGCACTACGCGGCCTACGACCTGTCGATCCTCGGGTTCCAGCAGCAGACCTACGACGCCGTCGTCGCCGGGATCGTCGAGGCCATCGGCCACGCGCACGACACCCTTGCGCCCGGCGAACTCAGCCTTGGCCGGACCGAGCTGACCGAGGCCAGCGCGAACCGCTCGCGCGTCGCGTTCGAGCTCAACCCGGACAAGGACCACTTCCCGCTCTCGATCGACCCGGCCGTCACCGTGCTGCGGTTCCGCCAGGGCGGCAAGGACGTCGGCGCGATCACCTGGTTCGCCACGCACGGCACGTCGATGAGCAACGGCAACCACCTGATCAGCAGCGACAACAAGGGGTACGCCGCCTACACGTGGGAGCACGACCACGCCGGCGTCCGCTACCTCGACGGCCCGCCCGGGTTCGTCGCCGCGTTCGCCCAGACCAACTCCGGCGACATGACGCCGAACCTCGACCTCCAGCCCGGCACGCCCGAGACGGAGTTCCAGAACACCCAGCGCATCGGCGAACTCCAGTTCCAGGCGGCGAAACGCGCGTTCGACGCGGCGACCGAGTCCGTGACCGGCGGTGTCGACCACCGGATGACCTACGTGGACATGTCCGCCGTCGACGTCGACCCGCGGTTCACTCCGGACGGCCGCCCGCACCGGACGTGCACCGCGGCCATCGGCGTCTCGATGCTGGCCGGCAGCACCGAAGACGGCCCCGGCCTGCCGCTGCCCGAGGGCGTCAAGAACCCGTTCATCGACTGGCTCGGCGGCATCGACGCGCCGATCCCGCAGGCCCTGGCCGACGCGCAGGCGCCGAAGGTCGTCGCCGTGCCGTTCGGCGCGATGAAGCCCTACCCGTGGGCGCCCGAGGTGCTGCCGCTGCAGATCGTCCGGATCGGGCAGCTGCACCTGGTCGCCGGGCCGGCGGAGTACACGATCGTCGCCGGGCTGCGGATCCGGCAGACCGTCGCGGCCGAGCTGGGCGTGCCGCTGGAGAACGTCCTCATGCAGGGCTATTCCAACGCCTACAGCCAGTACGTCACGACGCCGGAGGAGTACGACTCGCAGCAGTACGAAGGCGCGTCGACGCTCTTCGGCCGCTACACGCTGCCCGCGTACCAGCAGGAGTTCGGGAAGCTCGCCGCGGCGATGAAGGCGGGCGCTTCGGTGCCGCACGGCCCGGTCCCGCGCGACCTGCGCGGCAAGCTCGTCAACTTCCAGCCCGGCGTGGTCTTCGACAGCGCGCCGTTGCTGAAGAGCTTCGGCGACGTCGTCACCGACGCGAAGAGCAGCTACCGGCGCGGCGAGCAGGTCTCGGTCGCGTTCGTGACCGGCCACCCGAAGAACGACCTGCGCCGCGACGGCACGTTCCTGGAGATCCAGCAGTACGCCGACGGCCGCTGGGTCCGCTACGCCGACGACGGCGACTGGGCGACGAAGTTCCGCTGGACCCGGACGTTCGTGTCCGAGTCCCGCGCCGAGGTCACCTGGGACATCCCGGCGAACACGCCGGTCGGGAAGTACCGCGTCGTCCACTTCGGAGCGTGGAAGCACGGCCTGACCGGCGCGATCGCCCAGCTGAGCGGGACTTCCCGCGCCTTCGTCGTCTCCTGAAAGGACACTCCGTGCGGAGAACCGCCATTCTCGCCGCTGTCGTCTGCGCCTTCCTCGCCCTCGTGACCGCACCCGCCCAGGCCGCGGCCGCGAGTGTGTCCGTCCTGAGCTTCAACCTGTGGCAGCTGCCGTGGATCGCCAACCCGAACACGTCGGACAAACAAGCCCGGGCCCAGGCCGCCGAGCACGTCATCCGGACCCAGGCGGCTGACGTCGTCGTGCTCGAAGAGGCGTTCAGCGCCCAAGCCGAGGATCTGCGCGGCCGGCTGATCGACGCCTACCCGTTCCAGACGCCGCTGGTCGGGCAGTCCTGCTCGACGTCGCCGGGCTGGACGACGGTGAGCGGCAACTGCTCGAACTCGCCGATCGTCGTCAACGGCGGGGTCACGGTGCTGAGCAAGTACCCGATCACCGAGAAGCACCAGCTCGTCTACCGCAGCTCCTACTCCGGCACCGCCGACCACCTGTCCAACAAGGGCGCGGCGCTGGTCCGGATCTTCGCCCACGGCAAGGCGCTCTGGCTGGCCGGCACGCACCTGCAGGCCGACGAAGCCCCCGACACCCTGCCCAAGGCGCACCAGATCCGGATGGCGCAGCTCGGCGAGCTGCGCGACCTCGCCGCGGCGCACGTCCCGGCGGCGGATCCGGTGGCGATCGCCGGCGACCTCAACATCGAGTACTGGGCCGGGCAGGGCCGCCGTGACGCTCTGGGCCGTTCCCAGTCCGAGCAGGGCGAGGCCGTGCTCGGCGGGACGCTGCGGACGGCCGGCGCGGGGGAGTACAGCTTCGACGCCGTCACCAACCCGGACGCGGCGAAGTCCGTCCCGGCCACCTACCGCGATTCCCTGGACTACGTCGGCTCGCTGCGACGCGCCGAGGTCGGGCCGGTACAGCTGGTGCATTACGACGGTGGCACGATTCCCTCCGACCACTACCCGGTGCGGGCCGAGATCCACTACTGAGTGCCTCATCGGTGTTCATTTCGCGAGGAGGACCATGACGACGCTGTCCGGCCGGACGCGGTTCAGGTATTCGCTCGGCTCGTTCGTCACCGGGTCCTTCGGCACGGTTCCCGGCCTGATCCTGGTCAAGTACCTGACCGACACGATGGCCGTGCCCGCCGCCGCGGCGGGTGTCATCGTGTTCATCCCCAAGGCCTGGGACGTGCTGTTCAACCCGATCGCCGGCCGGATGTCCGACGCCGACCTGCTCAAGACCGGCAGCCGGCGCCGCTTCCTGCTGATCGGCGGCATCGGCGTCGCGATCCTCTTCGCGCTGATGTTCGCCCACCCCGGCTTCGGCTCGCCGACGCCGGACGCGCTGTACGTCGCCGTCCTGTTCACCCTCTGCGCGACCGCGTACGCGCTGTTCCAGGTGCCGTTCAACGCCCTGCCCGCCGAGCTGACCGAGTCCGCCGACGAGCGGACGAAGCTCACCAGCGTGCGCATCGGCGTGCTGGCCGTGACGATCCTGATCTGCGGCGGCGGCGCCCCGGCGATCACCTCCGGCATCGGCGGCGTCGCCGGCTACCGCGTGATGGCCGTCGTGATCGGGCTGATCGTGCTGGCCGCGACCCTGCTCGTGTACTTCGGCCTCAAGGGCGCGCCGGTCGGGTCGCTGCGGCCGAACACGGTGAGCTTCAAGGACCTCTCGCGGACCATCGCGGGATGGCGGCCGTTCCGCTGGCTGCTCGGCACGTACTTCATCCAGGCGCTCGGGATCGGCACGGTGCTGGCGGCCATCCCGTTCTTCGCCCAGCGCATCCTCGGCAGCGAGGCCTACGGCACGCTGCTGTTCGTCATCTTCGTCGGCCCGGCGCTGGTCACCATGCCGCTGTGGCCGCGCCTCGGCGCCCGCGTCGGCAAGCTCAACGGCTTCCGGATCGCCACGGCGGCGTTCGCGGTCGGCCTGCTGGGCCTGATCTTCGCCCAGTCGCTGCCGCTGGTGGTCATCCTCGTGTTCGTCGCGCTGTGCGGCGTCGGCTACGCGGGGATCTCGGTGTTCCCGCTGGCCATCCTGCCGGACCTGATCACGGCCGAGGAGGAGCGCACCGGCGAGACCCGCGCGGGGATCGCGGCCGGCGTGTGGACCGCGGGGGAGACGCTCGGCCTCGCGCTCGGCGCCGGGCTGTGGAGCGCGATCCTGGCGTTCGGCGGGTACGTGTCGAGCACCGACGCGACGACCGACCAGCCGCACAGCGCGATCGTCGCGATCCTGCTCGGCTCGTCGATCATCCCGGGTGTGCTGATCGCGCTGGCCCTGCCGCTGCTGCGGCGCTCGGTGCTGGAGCCGCGTCATGAACCCGCCTGAGGACGTTCTCGCGGCGCTGCGGGAGCTGCGCGCGGGTGACCTCCCGACCCACGGCGGCCGGACCCTGGCGTACGTCTACGACAGCGGTCTGTCCGAAGTGGACTCCTTGGGGGCCGCCGCGCACGCGCTGGCGTCGTCGGCCAACGGCCTCGACCCGACGGCGTTCCCCAGCCTGCTGCGGATGGAGAACGACCTCGTCGCGGCGGCGTCCCGGCTGCTCGGTGACGTGCCGGGTGTCGTCGGCTCGGTGACGTCGGGCGGCACCGAGTCGTGCCTGCTCTCGGTCCTGGCCGCGCGTGACGCGCACCCGGAGATCGCCGCGCCGTCGATCGTGCTGCCGACGACCGCGCACGCGGCGTTCCACAAGGCGGCGCACCTGTTCGGGCTGCGCCGGATCGACGTCCCGGTCGACCCGGTGACGTTCCGCGCGGACCCGGCCGCGATGGCCGCCGCCATCGACGACTCGACGGTGCTGGTGGTGGCGAGCGCGCCGTCGTACGCGCACGGCGTGCTCGACCCGATCGCCGAGATCGCGGCGGCCGCGGCGGCCCGGGGCGTCCGGATGCACGTCGACGCCTGCATCGGCGGCTGGGTGCTGCCGTACTTCGCGCGCCTCGGCGCCGACGTCCCGCCGTTCGACTTCCGCGTCCCGGGCGTCACGAGCATTTCGGTGGACCTGCACAAGTACGCGTACTGCCCCAAGGGGACTTCGGTGCTGCTGCACGCGTCGGCGGAGCTGCGGCGGACGCACTACTTCGCGAGCGCGGGGTGGCCGGGCTACACGATGCTGAACACGACGATCCAGAGCACCCGCTCCGGCGGTCCCTTGGCCGCGGCGTGGGCGGTGGTCCGCCACCTCGGCGAAGACGGCTACCTGCGCCTGGCCACGTCGACGCGTGAAGCCGTCTCGCGGATCCGTGCCGGGGTCGCCGAAATCGAGGGCCTGCGCATCCTCGGCGATCCGGTCTCGACGCTGATCGCGTTCACCGGCGACGACGGTTTCGACCTGTTCACGGTGGCCGACGAGATGAAGACACGCGGCTGGTACGTCCAGCCGCAGTTCGCTTTTGAAGCGTCCCCGGCGAACCTGCACCTCACGGTCACGGCGGCCAACCACGGCAGCGAGAAGGAGTTCCTGACGGACCTCGCGTCCTCAGTGGACGCGGCTCGCGCGTCGGGCCCGGTGGTGATCGACCCGGCGGTGGCGGAGTTCGTCGCGGCCCTGGACCCGGCAACCCTGACGTCCGAACAGTTCGCGGGCCTCCTGGCCGCCGCGGGCCTAGGCGGCACCTCAGGCTTGCCAGACCGCATGGCCCCGGTCAACGCCCTCCTCGCCACCGCGCCCGCCCCACTCCGCGAACGCCTCCTCCTGGAATTCCTCGGCGCCCTCTACACGCCGTGAATGGCCCATCGAGGGACTTAGAGTCCCTCAATGGGCCATTCACGGCTTTTGGCTACTGGTTGCGGGAGGCGAGGCCTGCGGGGGCTGACTTGACGGCGGCGATGATCGCGTCGGCCAGGGCCAGGGCGTCTTCTTCCGTCAGTTCCAGGGCGACGCGGGCCGAGGCGCCCAGGTCCGGGTTGCGGAAGTCGATGTTGACGGTGTGCGCGTACGGCGCGTGGACCGGGTGGTCGACGTAGACCGTGCCCTCGTTCAGGCGGAACCAGCCGCGGGCGCCCTTGCCGCTGCCTTCGAGGGCGAACTTCTCGGTGAGGTAGGTGCACATGGCGGGTCCTCTCAGGCGCTGAGCGTGCGGGAGTAGAAGTCGAGGATGCGTTCCCAGCCGTCCTTCGCGGCTTCCGGCCGGTAGCTCGGCCGGTCGACGGCGAAGAACGCGTGGCCGGCGTCGGCGTAGGTGTGGAACTCGTGCTCCTTGCCGAGCTTCTCCAGCTCCGCCGCGAGCACGGCGACCTCGTCCGGGCTGGGGAACTTGTCGTCGGCGCCGAAGATGCCCAGCAGCGGGCAGGACAGGTCCGAGGCCTTGCCCAGCAACGGCTTCATGAACTTCATGGCCTCCGGCGGGTCGCCGACGACGAACGCGCCGTAGCAGTCCACCGCTGCGTCGACGTCGATCGAGCAGCCGACGAGGAACGCCTGGCGCCCGCCCGAGCAGTGCCCGATGACACCCACCCGGCCGTTCGCGTTCTCCAGTGCCTTCAGGTAGTCGGCCGCGCCGGAGACGTCGCCGACGAGCCGGTCGTCCGGGACGCCGCCGGCCGCGCGGACCGTGGCGGCCGCGTCGTCCGGGTCCGCGCCCGGGGCTTCGCGGGCGTAGAGGTTGGGGCAGATCGCGTTGTAGCCCTCGGCGGCGAAGCGGCGCACCATCTCCTTGGTCGACGCGTCGTAGCCGGGCATGTGGTGGATCACCACGACCCCGCCGCGCGGTGCGGCGTCGGTGGGCCTCGCCGCGTAGGCCTCGATCTCGTCGCCGCCGTTCCCGGTGATGGTGACGGTTCCGGCGATGAGTTCGTCGGTCATCGGTTCTCCTTCGTTCCCTCGGGGTTCTGGTGGAAATAACGGGCACCGCGTGAAGCCGACGCCACCGCGGCGACGACGGCCATGATCGCGGCGGCGGTGAACACGACCACGAGGCCGTGGTGGAACGGCCCGGAGACCAGCTGCGGGAAGAAGTCGCCGCCGGTCAAGGTGGCCCGGTCGCCGGGGGTCAGCCCAGCGAGGACGTCCGGGCCGAGCAGGTGGCCCACCGGGTTGCTGCCGAGGAACGCCGCGAACAGCGTGCTCACCGGCGGCAGCTGGGCAACGCCATCGGCGACGTTGGCCGGGACGCCGTGGGCCTGCAGGCCGCTGGTCAGCGTCTGCGGCAGCGAGCTCGCGAGGCCGGCGATCATCAGCGAGAAGAACACGCCGATCGAGAGCGACGTCCCGGAGTTCTGGAACGTCGCCCGCATGCCGGAGGCGACCCCGCGCTGCTCGGTCGGCACGCTGCTCATGATCGCCGAGGTGTTCGGCGCGGAGAACATGCCCTGGCCGATCCCGCTGACCACCAGCAGCGCGGCGAACACCGGGTACGGGAAGTTCACCGGCAGCGCCAGCAGTCCCAGGAAGGCCGCCGCGACCAGGAGCAGGCCGCCGGTGGAGAACAGCCGCGCGCCGAACCGGTCGGACAGGTACCCCGACACCGGCCCGGCGAGCAGGAACCCGACGGTCAGCGGCAGCATGTAGATGCCCGCCCACAACGGCGTCCGCTCGTAGTCGTAGCCGTGCAGCGGCAACCAGATGCCCTGCAGCCAGATGATGAGCATGAACTGCATGCCACCACGGGCGACCGAGGTCAGCAACGCGGCGATGTTGCCCGCCGCGAACGCGCGGATCTTGAACAGCCCGAGGTGGAACATCGGCGCCGCCACGCGCGTCTCGATGATGCCGAACGCCACGAGCAGCAGCACCCCGCCGCCGATGCCGCCGAGCACCAGCGGGTTGCCCCAGCCGGTCGCGGCGCCGCCGTAGGGCTGGATGCCGTAGGTGATCCCGGCGAGCAGGATCGCGGTGCCGGCGGCGAAGGTGATGTTGCCGCCCCAGTCGACCTTCGCGCGCTTCGGCACGCCGACCTCGCGGAGGCTGCGGATCGACCAGATCGTGCCCAGCAGGCCGAACGGGACGCTCACCCAGAACACCGCGCGCCAGTCGATCTCGGCCAGCAGCCCGCCGACGACCAGGCCGAGGAACTGCCCGGCCAGCGCGGTGATCTGGTTGACGCCCAGCGCCATGCCGCGCTGCTCGGTCGGGAACGCGTCGGTGAGGATCGCCGCCGAGTTCGCCGTCAGCATCGAGCCGCCGACCGCCTGCACCACCCGCCAGCCGATCAGCCACAACGCGCCGTTCCCGCCGTGGAACGGGTCGAACGACAACGCCACCGAGGCCACGCTGAACACGACGAAGCCCAGGTTGTACATCTTGACGCGGCCGAACATGTCGCCGAGGCGCCCGAGCGTCACCACCAGCACGGCCTGCACCAGCAGGTAGCCGAGGATCATCCAGAGCAGGTAGCCGATGTTGCCCGGGGCCAGGGGATCGAGGCCGATGCCGCGGAAGATCGCCGGCAGCGAGATGATCACGATCGAGCCGTCGAGCGCCGACATCAGCACGCCGAGCGTGGTGTTGGACAGCGCGACCCACTTGTAGCGGTCCGGCGCCGTTTCGGTGGCGGTCACAGCTCTCCCGCCAGCCGCTCGATCAGCGGGATGGCGGCCAGGATCTTGCGCTGCTCGGCCGCGGTGAACTTCTCGGCCAGCGCGGTGGCCATCCGCTCGGTGGTCCGCGAACGGCGGTCGGTGAGCAGCTTGACGCCGGTGCCGGTCACCGACATGAGCACCTTGCGGCCGTCGGAGTCGTCCTTGCGGCGGGCGACGAGCCCGCGCTCGACCAGCCCGGCGAGGGTGACGCCCATGGCCTGCGGCTTCACGCGTTCGAGGTCGGCGAGGCACCCCGGCGTGGCCGGGCCCTCCCGGTCGAGCCGGGACAGCACCGACCGTTCGGGCAGGGTCAGTTCGCCGACCACGTAGCCCTGGCGCAGCCGCCGGATCAGCCGGCCCAGGGCGACGCGCAGGTCGGTGCTCGCCTGGAGCAGCTCCTCGTCCGTCACATTCGTCAACCTAGACTGATAAACCTGGGTTGATCAACTCGGACCTATCGGGTGAGGCGGGAGGTTTCGCCCGGTCGCGGCGGGTGGCCGGTGTTAGCGTCCGAAGTGGACATATGCAGTTACACGCATCCCAGGAGGCAGTACCGATGACGCTCCCGCACGCCGTGCACGCAGGCCACGACCACGTCCACGGCGAGGGCTGCGGGCACCCGGCGGTGCCGCACGGCGACCACGTGGACTACGCGCACGAGGGACACCTGCACCGCGCGCACGACGGCCACTTCGACGAGTGCGAGATCGCCGGCCACGTGCCGCACACCGGCCACGACCACGCGCACGGCGAAGGCTGCGGCCACGTCGCGGTCCCGCACGGCGAGCACGTCGACTACCTGCACGACGGCCACCGCCACGCGGCCCACGAGGACCACTACGACGACCACTGATCGACGTCTGGCACGGGGTGTCAGACCGGTGTCAGCGCGGTGTGCGGCCCCTGCCAGCGGCGGGCGCCACCCTGATCTGGAACACGATTCCAGAGAAGGAGCGATCATGCGCACTCCCGTCACGATCATCGGCGCCGGCCTCGGCGGTCTCACCCTGGCCCGCGTCCTGCACGTCCACGGTTTCCCGGTCACGGTGTACGAAGCCGAGCCGTCGCCGACGTCGAGGATGCAGGGCGGGATGCTCGACATCCACGACTACAACGGGCAGCTCGCCCTCGAGGCGGCCGAGCTGATGGACGAGTTCCCGTCCCTCGTGCTCGAGGGCCGCCAGGCCATGCGGATCCTCGACCAGGACGGGAAGCTCCTGTTCGAGAAGACCGACGACGGCACGGGCGGCCGTCCCGAAGTGCAGCGCGGGGAGCTGCGGCAGCTGCTGCTCGACGCGCTCCCGGAAGGCACCGTCCGCTGGGGGCACAAGGTCGGCGGCACCCGCACGCTCGCCGGGGGCGGCCACGAGGTGACCTTCGCCGACGGCACCACCGTCGTCGCGAACCTGCTGGTCGGCGCGGACGGCGCGTGGTCCCGGGTCCGGCCGCTGCTCACCGGCGTCACCCCCGAGTACGTCGGCACGGCGTTCGTCGAGACCTACCTCTTCGACGCCGACACCCGGCACCCCGCCACGGCGAAGGCGGTCGGCGGCGGGTCGATGGTCGCGAACGGGCCGTCCCCGGAGCGGTCGATCAACGCGCACCGCGAAAGCGGCGACACCCTGCACGCCTACGTGGCGTTCACCGGGTCACTGGAGTGGTTCGCCGCCATCGACTTCGCCGACGCCGCGGCGGCCACCGCCGCGATCGCGCGCGAGTTCGAGGGCTGGGCCCCGGAGGTCACCGCCCTGATCACCGACGCCGACACCCCGCTGGTCCTGCGCCCGCACTACACGCTGCCGTTCGGGCACCGCTGGGAGCGGGTGCCGGGCGTGACGCTGGTCGGCGACGCCGCCCACCTCACGGCCCCGAACGGCGAAGGCGCGAACCTGGCCATGCTCGACGGCGCCGAGCTCGGAAAGGCCCTCGCCGCGCACCCCGGCGACGTCGAAGCGGCCCTCGCCGCCTACGAGCAGGCCATGTTCGTCCGCAGTGAAACGCCCGTCGACGAAGAGGAGCTCATGGAGAGCCTGTTCGGCGACGAACTCCCGCAGGCCCTGCTGGACCTGTTCAAGTCGTCCTGACCTCAGTGCGCGTGGACCGGACCCCACGCGGGGAAGGGGTCCGGTCCGCTCGCCACGTCGGCGAGGCACGCCCGCAGCGCGCCGAGCAGCGCGTCACCGGCCAGGTCGACGCCGATGAACACCAGCTCCTGACTCGCCTTCCCGGCGACGCCCTGGGGTTCGAACCGCGCGACCGTCCCGGCCTGGGACCACAGGCCGGTCACCCCGGGCCGGGACGCCAGCGTGAAGAACCCCTTCGACCGCAGCACCGTCCCGAACTCGCCGGAGTCGAGCCGCCGGGCGACGAAGTCCCACAGCGCCACCGGGTCGAACGCCCGGGACGCGCGGAACACCACGCTCGAGATGCCGTACTCCTCGGTCTCCGGCACGTGGTCGCCGTTCAGCTCGGCCACCCAGCCGGGCGCCTCCTGTGCCTTGACGGCGTCGTACCGCCCGGTGCCGAACACCCGCTCCAGCGGCACCCGCCCGAAGCTGCTCGTGACGACGTCGGCGGCCGGGTTGAGCCGCCGGAGCACCGCCACGAGCAGGGCCGCCTCGTCCGGGGACACGAGGTCGGTCTTGTTCAGCAGCAGCACGTCGGCGAACTCGACCTGGTCCACCAGCAGGTCGCTGACGGTCCGTTCGTCTTCCGCGTACTGGTCGAGCCGGCGCTCCACCAGGGAGTCGCCGGCCGCCAGCTCGCGGGCGAAGTTCGCCGCGTCCACCACCGTCACCATCGTGTCGAGCCGGGCGAGAGCGTCCAGGAAGGTGAACGTCGCGGCCACCGGCATCGGCTCGGAGATCCCGCTCGACTCGATGAGCACGTGGTCGAAGCGGCCGCCGGTGCAGAGCGCCGCCACCTCCTCCAGGAGGTCCTCCCGCAGGGTGCAGCAGATGCACCCGTTGGTCAGCTCGACCAGGCGCTCCTGGGAGCGCACGAGCGCGGCGTCGATGTTGACCTCGCTCATGTCGTTGACGATCACCGCCACCCGCAGGCCCTCGCGGTTGGCGAGGATGTGGTTGAGCAGGGTCGTCTTGCCCGCGCCGAGGAAGCCCGACAGCACGGTGACCGGGACGCTCACGCGTGGAAGTGGCGGATCAGCCGGCGGGGGACGAGCTGCGTCTGCCCGTCGACCTTGATCGGCACCAGGTCCGGGACCACGGCCTTCCACTGCGACCGCCGGGACCGGGTGGTGCTGCGCGACTTCCTGCGCTTGGGGACGGCCATCAGCGCGTCCCCCGCTTCCCGTAGCGGCGGTGGAACTTCTCGACCTGGCCGGCGCTGTCCATGATCCGCTGGGTGCCGGTCCAGAACGGGTGCGACCACGAGCTGATGTCGACCTGCACCAGCGGGTAGGTCGCGCCGTCGGACCACTCGATCGTCTTGTCCGAGGTGAGGGTGGAGCGGGTCAGGAACGCGTCGCCGGTGGACGAGTCCTTGAACACCACGGGGTGGTAGTCGGGGTGGATACCGTTCTTCATCGGTCTTCCTTTCGGTTCACCGCGGCCGCGTCCTGGCGCGCCGGGTCCGTTTCGGTGTCCTCGCAGGGTTCCTCGTGCCAGTCCCCGAACGGATCGGGATAGTGCTCCCAAACCCCGGGGCCTGCCGTCAGTTCCTCGTCGGTCAGTAGAGCGCCGCGCAGGGCCGCGTCGATCTCAACGGGCGCTGTCTGGTCCGTCACCACGACCAGCTCCTGCGCGCGGTCGCCGTGCACCGGGTCCCAGCGCAGGGACGCCAGGGTGCGGCGCTCGGGGGAGACGTCCGTCCACTCCGGACCGCCCGGCGACGCGAGCCACGGCCCGGCGTGCCCGATGCCCAGCCCGCCGCCGGCCGACTCGATCCAGAACGCGACGTCCGGCTGGCTGGCCACCCAGGCCCGCCCGCGGGTGCGCACGACGCCGTCGAGCAGCACGTCCAGGGCGTCGTGCAGCCGCTGCGGGTGGAACGGCCGCCGCGCGGTGAACGTGAGCAGCTCGATGCCGCAGTCGGCGTGCAACGGCGGTTCGCCGCGCAGCAGCGCGCCGTGCATGTCGGTGACCTCGCCGCGCCGGGCGTCGGCCGGGACGGCGTCGAGCACGCTGTGCCCGTCCACCCGGGCCAGCTCGACCCGGGGGATCGACGGCGCGACGCGGTCGAGGACGGCGGACGCCTTGGCCGCCTGCCACGCGTCCGTGGCCGCGCCGGCCAGCACGAGGACGTCGGCGAACTCGGCCTGGGAGAGCGCCACCTGCGCGACGGTCCGGTCGTCCTCCGGGCTGGCCTGCAGGTTCCGCTCCTCCAGGGCGTCGTCGCCGGTCACGTCGGCGAGCCAGGTCGCGCAGTCGACGACGGTGAGCACCGCCCGCAGGTCGACGTCGTCGTGCACCGGGTGGTCGCCGACCAGGACGTTCCGGATCGCCCAGCTCACCGGCTCGGGCTCCATCGCCTCGTCGAGCCGGACGACGATCCGCCGCACCTGCGGCATCCGGGCCAGCCGCCGCAGCAGGGGGAGCAGGTCCTCCCGCAGGGTGCAGGACACGCAGCCGTGCGCCAGCTCGAGGACGGTCAGCTGGTCGCGCTGCTCGAGCCGGAGCCGGCGGCGGACGACGCCGGAGTGGATGTCGCGCAGGTCGTGGTGGACGACGGCGGTGCCGGGCTCGGCCACGCGCAGCAGCTCGGCGAGCGTGGCGTTCGCGCCCGGGGCCAGGCCGCTGACGAGCACGAGCGGAACTTGGGGTGGGTGGGTCACATGGGCTCCAGGAATACGGGCGGGGTACGGTGGTTACAGTAGATGAAAACGACAACCACTATCAACTTGGGAGGGTCCGTGTCCGCCGTGTGCCAGGTCACCGGCCGCAAGCCGGGGTACGGCAAGCAGGTCTCGCACTCGCACCGCCGTACGTCCCGGCGATGGGAGCCGAACCTGCAGAACCGCCGCTACTTCGTTCCGGGTGAGGGCCGCTGGGTGCGGCTGCGCGTCTCCGCCAAGGGGATGAAGACGATCGACAAACGGGGCATCGAGGCCGTCCTGGCCGAGCTGAAGGCGAAGGGGGTGAAGTTCTGATGGCGAAGAGCACCGACGTCCGGCCGATCATCAAGCTGCGGTCCACCGCGGGAACCGGCTACACGTACGTCACTAAGAAGAACCGCCGCAACGACCCGGACCGGATGGTCCTGCGCAAGTACGACCCGGTCGCGCGCGAGCACGTCGAGTTCAAGGAAGAGCGCTGATGGCGAAGAAGTCGAAGATCGCGAAGAACGAGCAGCGAAAGGTGGTGGCCGCCCGGTACGTCGAACGTCGTCGTGCGCTGAAGGCCGTCATCGCTTCGCCCTCGTCTTCGCCGTCCGAGAAGGCCGAAGCGGTGGTCGCGCTGCAGAAGCTGCCGCGCGACGCGAGCCCGACGCGGATCCGCAACCGGGACACGGCCGACGGCCGCCCGCGCGGGTACCTGCGCAAGTTCGGGCTGTCGCGGGTGAAGATGCGCCAGGCCGCGCACCACGGCGAGCTGCCCGGCGTCACGAAGTCGAGCTGGTGAGCCGGATGCCGAAGCCGATTCGGGACCGCCCGGGCAAGCGCAAGGTGAACCTGTTGCACGCCAACCGGATCACCCACGTCGACTGGAAGGACGCCGACCTGCTGCGGAAGTTTATCTCCGACCGCGGCAAGATCCGCGCCCGCCGGGTGACGGGTTTGACACCGCAGCAACAGAAACAGGTCGCCACGGCGATCAAGAACGCACGTGAGATGGCCCTGCTGCCCTACCCGGGCTCGGGCCGCGCGGGCGGATAAATCAGGTGCGGCCGCTGGGCGGGCGCGCGATCATGGGTGCACGAAAGGGGGCGTCACAGAAGGATGTCCTGAATTCAGGAGGTCCCGCGTGCACGCCCAGCTCACGGTCACGCCCGCCCAGCTGCCCGAAGTCCTGCTCAACGCCGCCGTCGTCCGGCCGGTGTTCCTCTGGGGCGCGCCGGGCATCGGGAAGTCGTCCCTCGTCAGGCAGTTCGCGGCGTCGCTCGGCCTCGACTGCGTTTCGCTGCTGGGCACCCAGCTCGCGCCGGAGGACCTGATCGGCGTCCCGCAGATCGTCGACGGCCGCAGCCGGTTCTGCCCGCCGGAGCAGATCGCCCGCGACGAGCCGTACTGCCTGTTCCTCGACGAGCTGAACGCCGCCGCGCCCGACGTCCAGAAGGCGTTCTACTCGCTCATCCTCGACCGCCGCACCGGCTCGTACGAGCTGCCGGCGGGCTCGGTCGTGATCGGCGCCGGCAACCGCGCCACCGACCAGGCCCTGGCGCGCCCGATGGCGTCCGCGCTGGTCAACCGGCTCGTCCACGTGCACCTGCGGGCCTCGCCCGCCGACTGGCTGACCTGGGCGATGGGCAACGACATCCACCCGTCGGTCGTCGAGTACCTGACCCAGCGCCCGGACCACCTGTGGAGCCCGCCGCCGAAGACCGAGGAGCCGTTCTCGACGCCGCGGTCCTGGCACATGCTCTCGGACCTGCTGCACTCCTACGGCGACTCCGCCGGCGACGAGACGATCGCGCTGCTGGCGTACGCGACGCTCACTCCGCAGCACGCCGGCTCGTTCCGCGCGTACCTCAAGGTGGCCCGGCACGCCTTCGACCTCGAGGCCATCGTCAAGGGTGATGCCCGCTGGCCCGCCGACGCCGGTGACCGGGACCTGCTGTACTTCCTCGCCGAGACGTTCCGCGCGCGGCTGGTCAAGGACCTGCCCGCGGACAAGCGGCACGCGTCGGCCGCCGTCCGCCAGTTCGCGTTCCGCGCGAAGAGCCTGCTCGTCGAGCTGGCCGAGATCTCCCTCGAGATGGCCCAGCTGGTCATCGCCGACGACGAGGCGGGCCACGCGCGGCTGCCGTCGTGGTTCCTGGTCGAGGCCGCCCGCGACCTGCCGCGACTCGTGGACGCCCGCGCGTGAGCGGCGCGCAGGCCGAGGCCAAGCGCCGCGAGCGCCGGGCCAAGGCGCTCGACGCCGGCTGGGCGCTGGCCCGCGAGCACCTCGTGCTCGACCACCTGATGCGCGGTGCGAGCCTCAACAAGGAGAGCCTGACCGGCGTGGGCAGCTGGGCGGTCGTCAACGACCACGGGATGATCACCGCGAACCGCGCCCGCGACGCCGAACCGGCGGAGTGGGCGTGGGTCTTCGCCCACCTGCTGCTGCACCTCGGTCTCGGGCACCTCGACGAGGAAACACTGCGCGACGCCGAGGCCGTCACGCCCGATCGGGCGATCGACGCGGCCTACGGCGCCGCCTGCTGCGTGGCCGTCCACCGGTTCGCCGAGGCCGTCCACGTCGGCGAGCCCGTCGTGCTGCTGCCGGAGCTCCCGGGCGGCGACGAGTTCTCTCTGGCCGGCACGTGGCGCGAAACCGGCGTCCCCGGCGCGTTCACGGCACTGGGCACGGGTGGCGCACGGCCGTGTGTCCGGCTCGGGCCCCCGCGGAGCGCCTGGCACGTCAAGTACAACGGGAAGCCCGAGCCGTGGACCGAGCGGTTCGCCCGCGGGCTGATCGCGTCGGCCACCGAAGCCATGGAACGCGCGTCCGAGGCCCGCGGCCAGACAAGGCACCGGCGGGCGCTGGGGGAGTGGGACCGCGCGCTCGGCTGGTTCGTCTCCTCGTTCCCGCTGCTCGGCGCGATGGCCGCGGGCTTCACCCTGGTCGCCGACGCCGAGGTCGTCCGGGCCTGGGACATCGCCGTGGCCGCGGTCGACACCGAGCACGGCGAGATCTACGTCAACCCGCACGCGGCGCTGACCGCGGAGGAATGGCGGTTCGTGCTGGCGCACGAGATGCTGCACGCCGCGCTGGGCCACGACCGCCGCGCGCTCGGCCGCGAGCCGTACCTGTGGAACGTCGCCTGCGACTACGTGATCAACGGCTGGCTGGTCGCGATGGCCGTCGGCGAACTGCCCGAGGGCACGCTGCACGACCCGCAGCTGACCGGCATGTCGGCCGAATCGGTGTACGACACGCTCACCACCGACCTCCGGCGCGCCCGCAAGCTCCTGACGCTGGGCGGCCGCGAAGCGGGTGACGTCCTGGGCGGCTGGCTGTCCGAGCCCGACGCCGCGCAGCGCCGCTCGTCGCGCCGCGGTGAGACCCGGCCGATGCCGTGGGCGGACCGCGTCCGGGGTGTCGACCTCGACGAGTTCTACCGCCGCGCGCTCACCCAGGGGCTGGAGTACCACCGCAACCAGGGGCGCGGGCGGCTGCCGGCCGGGCTGGAGCAGGAGATCCGGGCCCTGGAGCACCCGCCGCTGCCGTGGGACGCGCAGCTGGCCCGCTGGTTCGACGAGCACGTCCGCGTCGAGCTGCCGGTGCGCAGTTACGCCCGCGCGTCCCGCCGCCAGTCGTCGACGCCCGGCATCCCGCGCCCCGGCAAGGTGCGTCCCGAGCAGTTGGACAAGCGCGCCACCTTCGGCGTCGTGCTCGACACGTCCGGCTCGATGAACGCCGAGCTGCTGGGCAAGGCGCTGGGTGCGATCGCCTCCTACGCGAGGGCCCGCGACGTCCCGGCGGCGCGCGTGGTGTTCTGCGACGCCGTCGCCTACGACGCCGGGTACCTGGCCGTCGAGGACATCGCGGGCCGCGTCAAGGTGCGCGGGCGCGGCGGCACGATCCTGCAGCCCGGCGTCGACCTGCTGCAGCGCGCACCGGACTTCCCGCCGGACGGCCCGATCCTGATCATCACGGACGCGCTGTGCGACCACGTCCGGCCGCGGCGCGAGCACGCGTACCTGGTACCCCGCGGCGCACGGCTGCCGTTCCCCGCCCGCGGGCCGGTGTTCCGGGTTTCGTGAGAGTCTCGACGCATGAGTGACGACGAGATCACCCCGGAGATGCTGGCGCTGTGGGCCAGGATCTTCGGGTTCGCGCGCGAGGGCCGGACCGCGGAGCTGGCTGCGTACGTCGACCGGGGAATCCCGGCCAACCTCACCAACGACAGCGGCGACTCGCTGGTCATGCTGGCCGCCTACCACGGCCACGCCGAGACGGTGGCCGCGCTGATCGAGCGCGGCGCCGACCCGAACCGCGAGAACGACCGCGGCCAGAGCCCGCTGGCGGGAGCCGTCTTCAAGAACGAGCCGGACGTCGTACGCGCGCTGCTCGACGGCGGCGCCGACCCACGCGCCGGCCAGCCGTCGGCGATCGACGCGGCGAAGATGTTCGGCAACACGGACCTGCTCGGCCTGCTCGAACGGTGACGGCCGACTGTCGTGTTGGGCGGTCGACGCGGCGGGGATGTTCGTCAACCCGGGCCTGCGCGCCCCGCTCGACGGCGTCGCCGACTCATGCGCCGGGCAGCCGTCGGCGATCGAGACGGCGAGGATGTTCGGCAACACCGACCTGCTGGCCCTGCTCGAACGGTGACTCTTCGCACGCCCGGCTGGTGCTGACCCACACCGTCAATAAACTCCCGCGAATGGACGACCCGCACTACCTTTCCGGCCTCCAGCTGACCGGCCGCCGCGTCGTGATGTTCGGCGGCGGCAGCGTGGCCCAGCGACGGCTGCCCCGGCTCATCCGCGCGGGCGCGCGCGTGGAACTGGTGTCGCCGCACACGACACCGTCGGTGCAGGGCATGGTGGACGCGGGTGAGCTGGTCTGGCACGAACGCCGGTACGACGAGGGCGACCTCCGCGACGCCTGGTACGCGCTGGCCTGCACCGACGACGCCGAGGTCAACGCGGCGATCTGCGCCGAGGCCGAGCGGGAGCGCGTGTTCTGCGTCCGCGCCGACGAGGGTGAGTCCGGCAGCGCCGTGACCCCGGCGTCCGGCCGCCACGGCGGCCTGCTGTTCGGCGTGCTCTCGGGCGGCGAGCCGCTGCGCTCGGCCGCCGTCCGCGACTCGATCCTCGACGGCCTGCACGCGGGCACCGTCGAGGACGGCCGCCGCCCCCACCCGGAGGGCAGCCTGCCCGGTGTCGCGCTGGTCGGCGGCGGCCCGGGCGACCCGGAGCTGATCACCGTCCGCGGCCGCCGGCTGCTCTCGCGCGCGGACGTCGTGGTCGTCGACCGGCTGGCGCCCCGCGAGCTGCTCGACGAACTGGCGCCCGAGGTGGAGATCGTCGACGCGGCGAAGATCCCGTACGGCCGGGCGGCCAGCCAGGACTTCATCAACAGCACGCTGATCGAGCGGGCCAAGGAGGGCAAGTTCGTCGTCCGCCTCAAGGGCGGCGACCCGTACCTGTTCGGCCGCGGCTTCGAGGAGGTGCTGGCCTGCGCCGAGGCCGGTGTCCCGGTGACGATGGTCCCGGGCATCACCAGCGCGTTCGCGGTCCCGGCGGTCGCCGACGTCCCGGTGACGCACCGCGGTGTCGCCCACGAGGTCGTGGTGGTCTCCGGTCACGTCGCCCCGGGAGACGACCGTTCGCTGGTCGACTGGGAGCTGCTGGCCCGCATGCGCGGCACGATCGTCCTGATGATGGGCGTCGAGCGGCTCCCGCAGTTCGCCAAGGCCCTGCTGGACGGCGGCCGCCCGGCCGGCACCCCGGTGGCGATCATCGAGGACGGCACGATGCGCACCCAGCGCTCGCTGCGGTCCACATTGGACACGGTGGTCACCGACGCGGCGGCCTCGGGAGTCCGCCCGCCCGCGGTGATCGTGATCGGCCCGGTGGCGGGCCTGGCCCAGCCCGCTCAGTCCTCGTAGCAGCTCGCGGCGAAGTCGCGGATCGCGTCGGACAGCCGGGTCGGGTCGAACCGCAGCTCGACCGGGCTGCGGGCCTGGACGAACTCGGCGTCCGGCATGTCGACGGCCAGGGTGTCCGCGTCGCCGAACGGGTGGATCGGGTCACCCTGGTGGCCGATCACCAGCGCGCGGGTCGTGATCTTGCGGCGGACCGCCTTCGGCGGCGCGATCCGGCCGAAGAGCACGCCGTGCAGCAGGGCCGCCATCGGAGCCGGGCGCTGCGAGAGCGTGTCCGTGATGACGTCGACCCACTGGTTGCCGTGCGGGACCAGCGACGCCCCGAGGGCCACCGCCTGCACCGTCACCGGCAGGAAGCGGGCGGCCATCAGCAGCGGAGCGAACGTGAACAGCCCCGCGACGATCGCGTTGTCCAGCACCGGCATCTCGACGATCAGCCCGCGGGCCCGTTCCGGCGCCGACACGGCGACTTCGAGGGAGACGTTCGCGCCCAGCGACGTCCCGCCGATCACGGCCGAAGAGACCTCGAGGTGGTCCAGCAGCGCGAGGGTCTGCTCGGCGAACGACGGCATCGAGTACAGCCACGACTCGGTCGGGCGGTCGGAGTCGCCGTGGCCGAGCAGGTCGAGCGTGACTACGCGGAACCCGGCGCGGGCCAGCCGCCGCGCGAGGGGCGCGTGCATCCGGCGGGTCAGCATGATGCCGTGGGTCAGCACGACGACCTTGTCGCCGCTGCCGAACTCGGTGTACCAGAGGCGATGCCCCTCGTGGTCGAACGAGCCGGTCAGCTCGATCGGCCGGGACGAGCGCCGCGCGGGCGGGGCCGGGGGTTCCGGCTCGATCAGGGTCGCGCTGCTGGCCGGGCTCATGTCCCACCGTCCTCCCCGCGTCGTGGTCACTCTCTTCAGGAAAGCATCTCAAGACCACGTTGGCACAGTGACCCGTATGTCAATTGACAACGTGCCAATGGCGATCGGCCGCGGGCATGGGTCAAGATGACCTCATGACCGCTACTGCTGACAGTCTGCCCGACCTGGTCTCCCTCAAGGTCGACATCGAAGGCCACGTCGCCGAGGTGACGCTCCTCGGCCCTTCGAAGGGCAACGCGATGGGCCCGGACTTCTGGCGCGAGCTGCCGCTGGTGTTCGCCGCCCTCGACGCGGACCCGCAGGTCAGGGCCGTGGTGCTGACCGGCAGCGGGGCGCACTTCTCCTACGGCCTCGACCTGCCCGCGATGATGGGCGGCTGGGCGCCGCTGCTGGCCGGTGACGCGCTCGCCGGCCCGCGCAGCGAGTTCCACACCGAGGTCCGGCGGCTGCAGGCCGCGGTCAGCTCCATCGCCGAATGCCGCAAACCGGTCGTCGCGGCGGTTTCCGGGTGGTGCATCGGCGGTGGCGTCGACGTCGTCACGGCCGCCGACATCCGCCTGGCCAGCGCGGACGCCAAGTTCAGCGTCCGCGAGGTGCGCGTCGCGATCGTCGCCGACATCGGCAGCCTGCAGCGGCTCGCCCCGATCATCGGCGAGGGTCACGTCCGCGAGCTGGCGCTGACCGGCAAGGACATCGACGCCGCCCGCGCCGAGAAGATCGGCCTCGTCAACGACGTCTACCCCGACCAGGACGCGCTGCTGAAGGCCGCGCGGGAACTCGCCGCCGAGATCGCTGCGAACCCGCCGCTCGTGGTGCAGGGTACGAAGCAGGTACTGGCGGCGAACACCGAGCGCCAGGTCGCCGACGGCCTCCGGTACGTCGCGGCGTGGAACTCGGCGTTCCTGCCCAGCAAGGACCTCGGCGAGGCGGTGCAGGCCTTCATGGAGCGCCGGAAGCCGGAGTTCAAGGGCGAGTAGAGGAGACAGCAGGTGAGCAACGGCGCTTCGGAAGTCCACCACGCGTTCCGCGTGGCGCGGGACTACCTGCAGCAGCACCGCGAGGACTACGACACGGCGTATCGGGACTTCGCCTGGCCGGAGTTCGACCACTTCAACTGGGCGATCGACTGGTTCGACGTCGTCGCCCACGATCCGGACAACGCCGAGCGGCTCGCGTTGTGGATCGTCGAGGAGGACGGCACCGAGAACCGCTGGACCTACCCGGAGATGTCGGGCCGGTCCAACCAGGTGGCCAACTGGCTGCGCGGCCTCGGCGTGCGCCGCGGCGACCGGCTCATCCTCATGCTGGGCAACCAGGGTGAGCTGTGGGAGACGATCCTCGCCGCGATCAAGCTCGGCGCGGTGATCATCCCGGCGTCGACCCTGCTCGGCCCGGCCGACCTGACCGACCGCGTCGAGCGCGGCGCGGCCAAGCACGTCGTGGTCCGCTCGGTGGACGCCGGGAAGTTCGCCGATGTCGACGGCGACTACACCCGGATCGCGGTGGGGGAGCCGGTCGAGGGCTGGCACTCGTACACGACGGCGTTCGCCGAATCGCCCGAGTTCGCCCCGGACGGCCCCACGAAGGCCGGCGACCCGATGCTGCTGTACTTCACCTCCGGCACCACGGCGAAGCCGAAACTGGTGCAGCACACGCAGGTCTCGTACCCGGTGGGCCATCTGTCCACGATGTACTGGATCGGCCTGGAACCGGGCGACGTCCACCTCAACATCTCCTCGCCGGGCTGGGCGAAACACGCGTGGAGCAACGTCTTCGCGCCGTGGAACGCCGAGGCGACGGTGTTCCTCTACAACTACGGCCGGTTCGACGCGAACGCCCTGATGTCCCAAATGGACCGTTGTGGCATCACCAGCTTCTGCGCGCCGCCGACGGTCTGGCGGATGCTCATCCAGGCCGACCTGACGGCGCTGAAGACGCCGCCGAAGAAGGTCGTCGGCGCGGGCGAGCCGCTGAACCCCGAGGTGATCGACCAGGTCGAAAAGGCCTGGGGCATCACGATCCGCGACGGCTTCGGCCAGACCGAAAGCAGCGTCCAGATCGCCAACACACCGGGCCAGGACGTCGTGCCCGGCTCGATGGGCCGTCCGCTGCCCGGGTTCGTGGTGGCGCTGGTCGACCCGGTCAGCGGCGAACGGGCGCCGGAAGGCGAGATCTGCCTCGATCTCGACCACCGCCCGGTGGGCCTGATGACGGGCTACGCGGACGACGACGAGCGGACGTCCACGGCCTTCGCGAACGGCTTCTACCACACCGGTGACGTCGGTTCGATCGACGAACGCGGCTACATCACCTACGTCGGGCGCACCGACGACGTCTTCAAGGCATCGGACTACCGGATCTCGCCGTTCGAGCTGGAGAGCGTGCTCATCGAGCACGAAGCGGTCGCCGAAGCGGCGGTCGTCCCGGCCCCGGACCCGATCCGGCTCGCGGTACCGAAGGCGTACGTCGTGCTGGCGGCCGGCCACGAGCCGACGGCGGACACGGCGAAGGCGATCCTCGCGTACTGCCGCGAGCACTTGGCGCCGTACAAGCGGATCCGCCGTCTCGAGTTCGCCGACCTGCCGAAGACGATCTCGGGCAAGATCCGTCGCGTCGAGCTGCGCGGCCGCGAGAGTGACCCGGCGCGCGGCGCGGGCACGGAGTTCCGCGAAGAGGACTTCCCGGACCTCAAGGCTTGAGTGGTGCCCCGATGCGGCGTCCCGGGACGCCGCATCGGGGACGCTCACGCGACGGCCGTGCCCTCCAGTTCGACCACCTGGCCGGGGATCGCCAGCCGCGTCACCCCGAGCATCGTGGTGGCCGGAGCCGTGCCCAGCCGCGCCACCAGCACGCCGTAGTGGGGCAACAGCAGGTCGACGTCCGTGGTGTAGACGATCAGCCGGACGAGGTTCGCCGGCGTCATGCCGGCCTCGGCGAGCACGGCCTCCAGGTTGTCGAGGCTCAGCGCCAGCTGCGCGGCCACGTCACCGTCGTGCTGCGGCTTGCCGTCGGCGTCCATCGCGGTCTGCCCGGAGCAGTACAGGGTCCGGGTCTGCCCGGAGACGACCGTGCCCTGGTCGAACCCCAGTTCCGCCGACCACGGCCACGGGTTGACCGCCGTTCGTTCGACTGCCACATCAGCTCCCTTCGAGTTGTCGAGAACGCGAGCTTCGCCGGGAATCACGACATCTTCTGTCACGTATTCGCTAGGGTTCGCGGATGCGTGCCGACCGGCTGGTTTCGCTGGTTCTGCTGCTGCGGCACCGCGGACGGCTCACCGCGGACGCGCTCGCCCGCGAGCTGGAGGTGTCCACGCGGACCGTGCTGCGCGACATCGAAGCGCTGTCCGCGGCGGGCGTCCCGGTCTACGCCGAGCGCGGCCGGCACGGCGGGTTCGCGCTGCTGCCCGGTTTCCGGACCGAGCTCACCGGGCTGAACCACGACGAGGCCCTGGCCCTGCTGACGGCCGAGCAGGCGTTCGGGCTCGGCCCGGCACTCGCGTCGGCCCGGCGGAAGGTGATCGACGCGCTGCCCGAAGGCCATCGGGCCACCGCGAGCGACGCGGCCCGGCGGATCCTCGTCGAGCCGGAGACGGACCTGCTCTCCCGCCGCTCGGCCACCGAGGAGCTTCCCGGCCCGGCGATCGCCGAGATCAGGCGCGCGGTGCTCACGGGGCGCAAGCTGCGCATCCGTTACGCGGCCGCGGACCAGGAACCGCGGTGGCGCACGGTGGACCCGATCGGCCTGGTCACCGTCCGCGACCGAGGTTACCTGCTGGCCACGAGGTCCGGCGCGGACCGCACCTACCGGCTCTCCCGGGTGTCGGCCGCCGAGCAGCTGCCGGAGCCGGCCGAGCGCCCGGACGGGATCGACCTGGACGAGGTGTGGCGGGACCGCTGCGCGCGGTTCCTGGCCACCGGCCACATCGCGGTGCCGCTGCGGGTGCGGCCGGCGCGGCGGGAGGACGTGCTGAGCACCGCCGTGGCCGTCCGCACGGCGGAACCCGCCACGGACGACGGCTGGCAGCGGCTGGAGGCGACGTTCCAGGACCTGCGCCACGCCGAGTGGGCGCTGTGGCAGCTCGGCCCGGACGCCGAGGCGCTGGGCCCGGCGTCGCTGCGCACCTCGTTGCGGGACCGCGCCGCCGCGATCGCCGCTCGCTACGAAGACGCCGCGGCTCCCGGACCCTGACCCCCGGATCCCGAACGGTCAGGCGCGGGTGCCCTCGACCTGGCGGCCGTCCTCCGTCGAGCAGACCGTCACCGGGTCGTTCGCGCCGCTGCCGCACGTCCACTCGTCCAGCACGACCGGCCCCGGACCGTCCGCCGAGCTGGCCTCGGCCGGGGTCAGCTTCGTGAAGTAGTCCTTCAGCAGCGTCGTCGCCGCGGCGCAGTCGACCTTGCCGTGCGCCACGACCGCCGTCTTGGCGCCGCCCGTTCCGGTGACGTCGCCGCACGGCACGCCCGGGGCCGTGGACGCCGCCGCGGCCGCCTCGGCCGGGACCGCGCTCGAAGCGGACGGCGCCGCGGGCGCCGGGTCGGCGCTGCCGCAGCCGGCCAGAGCGGCGGTCGCGGCGACGAGCAGCAGGGGGTAGGCGAGTGTCTTCATGGGCCCTTCAGGAGCGGACGGGACGGGACGTCATTCGGACGGCACGACGGCGGCGAACACCGTCTGCTCGCCCTTGGTGCAGGTGGTGCCGCCCTGCGCGGCGGGCGGGCCGGACGTGCACAGCCAGCCGTCCACCGTCTCGTTCACCGCGTCGTTCGACCCGGCGCCCTGGCGCCCGGCGATCCTGCGGTGGAAGTCGGTGACCAGCTGGGTCGCCGCGACGCAGCTGACGCCGGACGAACCGCTGTCGAACACGTAGAGGGTCAGCCCGCTGGCGGCGGTGATGGTGCCGCACGCGCCGGGGACCGTCGGCGGCGCGCCGGCCGGCTTCGACGGCGGGGCCGGGGTGGCCGGGCCGCCGGTGGCGGGCGGCGGCGGGGGTGTCCCGGTCGCGGTGGACGACGGTGCCGCGGACGTCGGGGACGGCGGCGGGGGAGCGGCGGACGGCGCCGGATCGCCGGAACAGGCGGCGAGCGCGGGCAGCGCGAGGCAGGCGGCGAGCAGCGGCCGCCACGTCCTCGTGGTGGTCGGATGGGGCACCGCGATCCTTACCTCCCCGGTCGGGCTGGCTGGCCCGGTCATTCTGGCCCATCCGGGCCGGGGCCCGGGGATCGACTCGCCCAGGGGTGTGCCGGAGATTACTCCAGCCGGGTGGCGGCCGGGTCCGGTGGTCGCGGATTGTGTGTCCACAATGGACGATTAACATTCCGTTCACGCTCTGAAACACCAGGCTGTCATCAAGAATCGATCGGTCTAATTCACGCTGCGCGGGTTAACGTCCCGGCCGCGCGTGCCGACGAACTGGGTGGAGGCCGCAGAGCTTCCCGTCCCCGACCCGCACCGAACCCCGTGAGAGCGATGAACGCCGAAGCAGTCACCAGCCCCGATGTGACCAGCCCCGACGCCCCGTCCAGCCCGCCGACCGTGCCCAGCACCGTCGTCTGGTGCTGCGGCCGCCCCTACGTCCTCGAGGCGAGCCCCGGCCGCGCCCGCTGGATGGGCAACGACCACCGCGGCCGCCCCGAGGCCCTGAGCAGCGCCGAACTGCAGCGACGCGGCTGGAGCCACCGCCGCGCGTGCTGAGCCGCCGCCTCTAGGGTGAGCAGGTGAGCACCGCCGCACCCGAAGACACCCCGAGCGCCGAGCCGTCCCTGCTGCGACAGGCCTTCAACGTCCCCAACATGCTGTCGCTGCTGCGGCTGGCCGGCGTGCCGGTCTTCCTCTGGCTGCTGCTGGGGCCGGAGGAGGACGGCTGGGCGCTCGCGGTGCTCGTGTTCAGCGCGCTGACCGACTGGCTCGACGGCAAGCTGGCCCGCTGGCTGAACCAGATGTCCCGGCTCGGCGCGCTGCTCGACCCGGCGGCCGACCGCCTCTACATCCTCGCGACGCTCGTGGCGTTCCTGGTCCGCGAGATCATCCCGTGGTGGGTCGTGGTGCCCCTCGTGCTGCGCGAGGCCGTGCTCGGCGTGTGCGTCCTGACGCTGCGCCGCCGCGGCTTCGCGCCGCCGGAGGTCACCTACATCGGCAAGGGCGCGACGTTCGTCCTGATGTACGCCTTCCCGTTCCTGCTGCTCGCGCAGGGTGGCTCGGACGTCGCGGCGGTGGCCCGGCCCATCGGCTACGCCTTCACCATCTGGGGCGGCGTCCTCTACGTCTGGTCCGGTGTCCTCTACGTCGTGCAGGCGCGCAACGCCCTGCGCGGGTCCGCCGACGACTGAGCGCAACCGTTACGCCGGGTCGTGCCGTGCCGCTGCGCCGTGTGGGTGTAAGACTTCGCCCAGCACGTTTCGCCAGTGAGGGCATGAAAGGGGACCGGCGGTGTCCGCTCCTGAAGAGCTTCGTTACACCGAGGAACACGAGTGGGTCGCCACCCGCGGCGAGGACACCCTCGTCCGGATCGGCATCACCGAGTACGCGCAGGACCAGCTCGGCGACGTGGTGTTCGTCGACCTGCCCGAGGTCGGCCGCCAGGTCGGCGCGGGCGACGTCTTCGGCGAGGTCGAGTCGACCAAGAGCGTCTCGGAGCTGTTCGCGCCGGTCGACGGCGAGATCGTCTCCGTCAACAACGCCGTCGCCGACTCGCCCGAGCTGATCAACAGCGACCCCTACGGCGAGGGCTGGCTCATCGAGATCCGGCTCGAGGACCCGTCGGCGCTCGAAGCGCTCCTCGAAGCCGAGGCGTACGACGCTTTGATCAAGGGCTGAACCCCCGTCCGACCTCGGATTCCGGCCGGTGGGGACGTTCTGCTCACGGTTCTCCGGCCCGGGGCTCGGAGAAGCGATCAGGCACGGTACGTTGGCGGCTACACGTTCTTGAAGTACTGGCAACACAGCATGTGTGGAGGAGAGCTCAGGTGAGCACGAACGACGGGCCGGGCGGCGTTCCCCCGGAGCAGTCTCCGGAGCGGACCTCTGTCTTCCGGGCCGACTTCCTGGCCGAAGCCGAAGGCCATGAGCCCGCCCCGGCCGCCGAAGCCCCGGTTCAGGGCGTCGACGCCCTGCCCGCGGGTTCGGCCCTGCTGGTCGTGAAGCGCGGCCCGAACGCGGGTTCGCGGTTCCTGCTCGACCGGGACACGACCAGCGCCGGGCGCCACCCGGACAGCGACATCTTCCTCGACGACGTCACGGTCTCGCGGCGGCACGCCGAGTTCCGCCGTGAAGGCGGGGAGTTCGTCGTGATCGACGTCGGCAGCCTCAACGGCACCTACGTCAACCGCGAGCCGGTCGACCAGGCCGTCCTCGCGGGCGGCGACGAGGTCCAGATCGGGAAGTTCCGCCTGGTCTTCCTGACCGGCCCGGGGCACGGGGGCCAGGGGGCGCAGTGACGGCGGCCGGGCGGCCACAACGGGACGGGTTGAGCATCGGGGCGGTTCTGGCGCAGCTGCGCCACGACTTCCCCGACGTCACGATCTCCAAGATCCGGTTCCTCGAAGCGGAAGGCCTGGTCCAGCCAGGCCGGACGCCCTCGGGTTACCGGCAGTTCGCCGCGGCGGACGTGGAGCGGCTCAAGTTCGTCCTGGCCGCCCAGCGGGATCACTACCTCCCGTTGAAGGTCATCAAGGAGCAGCTGGACGCGGCGGACTCGGGTGCCGGGCCCGTCGCGGCCCTGCCCCGGCCACCGCGCCGGCTGGTGCCGATCGACGCGCCGGCCGAGAACGTGGGCCTGCCGGTGGCGGACGACTTCGCCCCCGGCCGGGAGCTGCGCCTGACCCAGGAGGAGCTCCTGGAGCAGGCCGGCGTCGACGCGGCCGAGCTGGCCGAGTTCCAGCAGTACGGCCTGGTCCGGCCCGGTCCCGCGGGGTTCTTCGACCCCGACGCGGTGCAGCTCGCGCGGACGGTGAAGGCGCTGACGGAATTCGGTATCGAGCCGAGACACCTGCGCGCCTTCCGCGCCGCAGCCGACCGCGAGGTGGGGCTGCTGGAGCAGATCGTGACCCCGGTGTACCGGCATCGTGACCCGGAGGCCAAAGCGCGGGCCGACGAGGTCGTGCGAGAGCTCGCGGCACTGTCCGTGACCCTGCACACGCTGCTCGTGAAGGCCGGAATCCGTGGCGTCACGGGTTGTTGAGCCGTAACGGGACGGTGAGATCCTCTTTGCGGTCCCATGTCAATGACTGAATGTTCGGCACCTCATGCCGTACCGTGAGAACAACGGTTTGCGGTAGGCGAGCCGAGAGTGTCCGGACAGCGAGCACAGCGCACGGATGACGGGTAGCGTCGGGAGTGAACGGCGCGAGGCGTTCCAGCGCTGAAGCCCGTGTGCACGAGAGGGAGGCGAAGCCCGATGAGCGAAATGCGCGTCGTCGGTGTGCGGGTCGAGCTGCCCGCGAATCAGCCGATCTTGTTGCTGCGGGAGACCGAAGGCGAACGGTACCTGCCGATCTGGATCGGCTCGGTCGAAGCGACCGCCATCGCGTTGGAGCAGCAGGGGGTCCGCCCCGCCCGCCCGCTCACGCATGACCTCCTCAAAGAGGTCATCGGAGCACTGGGCCGCGAGCTCGAGCAGGTCGTGATCACCGACCTCAAGGAAGGCACGTTCTTCGCCGAACTCGTCTTCGACGGTGACATCCGGGTCTCCGCCCGGCCGAGCGACTCGGTCGCGCTGGCCCTGCGGATCGGCGTCCCCATCCACGCCGTGGACGCGGTGCTGGAGGAAGCCGGCCTGATCATCCCGGACGAGCAGGAGGACGAAGTCGAGAAGTTCCGCGAGTTCCTCGACTCCGTTTCGCCGGAGGACTTCCGCGGCGCCGACACGTAGACACTTGCCTTGACGCGGACGTCAACGTCTAGCGTCGGGGCATGCGGATCGGAGAGCTGGCCAAGCGCACGGGTACCACCACCCGTGCGCTTCGCTTTTACGAGGACCAGGGCCTCCTCGCGGCCCGTCGCGCGGCCAACGGCTACCGCGAGTACGACGAGGACGACCTCCAGCTGGTCACCGAGATCCTGAAGCTGCAGACCGTCGGGCTGTCCCTCGACGAGACCCGGCCGTTCGTCGAGTGCCTGCGCAGCGGCCACGAGACCGGCGACAGCTGCGCCAGCTCGATCGAGATGTACCGGCGCAAGCTCGCCGAGGCCGACGCGGTCCTCGCCCGCCTCGGCGCCATCCGCGCCGAGCTCGCGGGGAAGCTCGCCGACGCGCTGGCCAGGCAGGATCCCGGCCGCGCTCCCGATCCGTGTGTCGTCCCCGAACGTCTCTGAAGGAGCCTTGTCATGTCCGAAATTACCGAAGTCACCGATACGACGTTCACCGCCGACGTGCTCGGCAGCGACGTCCCGGTGCTGGTCGAGTTCTGGGCCACCTGGTGCCCGCCGTGCCGGATGATCGCGCCGGTGCTGGCCGAGCTGGCCCGGGAACGCGCCGGGACGCTGGCCGTGCGCAAGATCAACTCCGACGAGAACCCGGAGACGACCCGGTCCTACCAGGTCATGTCGCTGCCGACGATGATCCTCTTCCGCGGTGGCGAGCCGGTGCTGACCATCGTCGGCGCGCTCCCGAAGGCCCGGCTCGAGGAGCGTCTCGACCGGGCCCTCGAGTCTCAGGCGGCGGTGGCCCTGACGAACGTGTCCGCGACCTCGCGGCCGTAGAGCTCCAGGTCCAGCGACGGGTCGGCCGCGTAGGCCGCGGCCACGCCGTCGACCGCCTGGGCGATCGACATCGCCATCACCTCGGGGGTGAACGTGCCGAACACCCCCTCGGCCTGGCCCTGCTTGAGCTGGCGGGCCAGGCCGTGCACCCGCAGGTCGTCGACCAGGATCTTCGTCATCACCCAGTTGTCGGCGTCGTCGGCGTTGACGGCCATCTCGGTCAGCACCCGCACGCAGTCCGGGTACGCGCGCAGGAAGGCGATCGACGTCTCGATGTGCGCCCGCAGGTAGCCGGCCCGGTCGGCCGGGTCCAGGCCGCCGCCGGTGCGCTCCTTGAGGAACTCGTTCTTCGTCTCGACGACGGTGCTGAGCACCGCCTGCATCAGCCCGGCCTTGTTGGTGAAGTGGTAGGAGATCATCCGGGTGCTGCTCAGCCCGGCGCGTTCGCGGATCTTGGCGAACGTGGCCTTGCGGTAGCCGAGGTCGTTGATGACGCCGATCGTCGCGCCGATGATCTGCGCGCGGCGGGCGGCCTCGGTCACGCTGAGGCCCATCTCGGCCATCAGTTCGGTGTTTACTTGCATGCGTAAAAATTAACACGGCTGAGTAAAAGTGTCCAGGAGGTTTGAACCACTGGTCTCGGGGTACGGCGAACGGCTCAAACGCTCATCCGACCGTTGAGGCTTGCCGCGCGTCGCGTTGACCCGCCCTGTCTAGGCGCTTACCGTCGAAGAAGGTAAATCGCCACGATGTGATTCACGGTCTGGGGCCGGATCGTGGCGGTTGATCTCCGGTGGGTCCCGTTCTGGGTCCTGTCCGGCTGTCATTCGCCGGCCGCCTGGTCGGGCGAGGGGAGGCTTGCGTGGTCGAGGCTGGTTCAGAGAAGCAGCCTGTTCAGGTCGCGGCTGGTGAGCAGGGTGAACTGTTCCCCGACGACTCGCTGCCTGACGAGCTGGTCGGGTACCGCGGTCCGGCCGCGTGCCAGATCGCCGGGATCACCTATCGTCAGCTCGACTACTGGGCCCGGACGAAGCTGATCGCACCCAGCATTCGCACCGCGCACGGCTCCGGCTCCCAGCGGCTGTACTCGTTCAAGGACATCCTGGTCCTCAAGGTCGTCAAGCGGCTGCTGGACACCGGGGTCTCGCTGCAGAACATCCGGGTCGCGGTCGACCACCTGTCCGTCCGCGGGGTCCGTGACCTCGCGAAGGTCACGCTGTTCTCCGACGGCACCACGGTCTACGAATGCACCTCGCCCGAGGAGATCGTCGATCTGCTCCAGGGCGGCCAGGGTGTGTTCGGCATCGCGGTCAGCGGGGCGATGCAGGAGATCAGCGGCACCATCCACGAGTTCCCGGCCGAACGCGCCGACGGCGGCATCGTCGAGACGCACGAACCGGACGAGCTGACCCAGCGCCGCAACGCCCGCCGTACCGGGTGATCATCTCCGCGGCCGCCGGAGTAAGCTGATCCACGCAGTCGACGAAACCGCGCGGGAGAGTCCGGACCACAACCTCGAGTCCGGCGCCGAAGGAGCAAGTCCTCCCCGGAACCTCTCAGGCACCCTGGACCGCGCGGTCTAGACGCCTCTGGAAAGCGGGTCGTCAGGACACAGCCTGATGGCCCCGCCGACGGTGCAAGCCCGGCTCAACCTCGGGCGAAACTCTCAGGCGCCCAGCAATGGGTACGGACAGAGTGGGGAGGGTTCCTCGACAGCGTTTCGCGGATGCTGTCCAGGTCCGCCGTCCTCGGGAGGCCATCGTGCAGCCGTCACTCGCCTCCCTGGAACAGGGCACTCCCTTCGCCGACCGGCACATCGGGCCGGGTCCGGACGAACTCCGCCAGATCCTCGACGCCATCGGCGTCGCCTCTCTCGACGAACTCGCCGAGCGGGCCGTGCCCGAGTCGCTGCGCGCGTCCGCCGGGCCGCTGGAACTGCCGCCGCCGGCCACTGAAACCCAAGCGCTCGCCGAACTGCGGGAGCTGGCCGCGCGGAACCGGCCGATGGCCCAGATGATCGGCCTCGGGTACCACGACACCGTGACCCCGCCGGTGATCCGCCGGAACGTGCTCGAGAACCCGGCCTGGTACACCGCCTACACGCCGTACCAGCCGGAGATCTCGCAAGGACGGCTCGAGGCGCTGCTCAACTTCCAGACCATGGTCGCCGACCTGACCGGGCTGCCCGTCGCGAACGCGTCCCTGCTCGACGAAGCCACCGCGGCCGCCGAAGCCATGACGCTCGTCCGCCGCGCCGGGAAGTCGGCGTCGAACCGGTTCGTCGTCGACGAGGACACGCTGCCCCAGACCCTCGCCGTGCTCCGGACTCGCGCCGAGCCATTGGGCATCGAGCTGGTCGTCGAAGACCTGTCCCAGGGGCTGACCGGGCTCGGCCTCGGCGGCGACTTCTTCGGGATCCTGCTGTCCTACCCGGGTGCGTCGGGCGCCGTCCGCGAGTTCGACTTCACCATCGCCGACGCCAAGAAGCACGGCGCGGCCGTGATCGTCGCGGCGGATCCGCTCGCGTTGACGTTGCTGCGGCCGCCCGGGGAGCTGGGTGCCGACGTCGCGATCGGCTCGACACAACGGTTCGGCGTCCCGATGGGCTTCGGCGGGCCGCACGCGGCGTACCTGGCCGTCCGCCAAGGCCTGGAACGGCAGCTGCCCGGGCGGCTGGTCGGCGTCTCGAAGGACGCTGACGGCGCACGCGCGTACCGGCTGGCGCTGCAGACCCGCGAGCAGCACATCCGCCGTGAGAAGGCGACGTCGAATATCTGCACCGCCCAGGTCCTGCTGGCCGTGATGGCGTCGATGTACGCGGTGTACCACGGCCCCGACGGCCTGCGGGGGATCGCTTTGCGGGCCCACCGGATGGCGACCGTGCTCGCGGCCGGCCTCTGCGAGGGTGGCGTCGAGGTCGTGCACGGCGAGTTCTTCGACACGATCACCGCGGCGGTGCCCGGCCGCGCGGACGCGGTCGTCGCGGCGGCCCGTGACCTCGGCGTGAACCTGCGGCGGGTCGACGACGACCACGTCGGTGTCGCGTGCGACGAGACGACCACCCGCGAACGGCTCTCCTTGGTGTGGAAGGCGTTCAGCGTCTCGGTGTCCGATGTGGACGGCCTGGACGAGGACACGGCGGACGCGCTCCCGGCGCCGCTGCGGCGCACGAGCGGGTTTCTCACGCATCCGGTGTTTCACGCCCACCGCTCCGAGACCGCGTTGCTGCGCTACCTGCGTGAGCTGTCGGACAAGGACGTGGCGCTCGACCGCAGCATGATCCCGCTCGGCTCGTGCACGATGAAGCTCAACGCCACCGCGGAGATGGAGCCGGTCACCTGGCCCGAGTTCGCCGGGCTGCACCCGTTCGCCCCGGCCGAGGACGCGGCCGGGCTGCTGACGGTCGTCGCGGACCTGGGTGCCTGGCTGGCCCGGATCACCGGCTACGACGCGGTTTCCCTGCAGCCCAACGCCGGCAGCCAGGGCGAGTTCGCCGGGCTGCTGGCCATCCGCGCGTACCACCGCGCACGCGGCGAGGGCGAGCGGAACGTCTGCCTGATCCCGGCCAGCGCTCACGGCACCAACGCCGCCAGCGCCGTGATGGCGGGCATGCGCGTGGTCGTGGTCCGCTGCGACGACGGCGGCAACATCGACCTCGGGCACCTGAAGTCCACAGTGGACGAGCACCGCGCCGACCTCGCGGCCGTCATGATCACCTACCCGTCGACGCACGGGGTGTACGAGGACACCGTCGGCGAGGTCTGCGCGCTGGTGCACGACGCGGGCGGCCAGGTGTACGTCGACGGCGCCAACCTCAACGCCCTGATCGGCGTGGCCCAGTACGGCCGGTTCGGCGCCGACGTCTCGCACCTCAACCTGCACAAGACGTTCTGCATCCCGCACGGCGGTGGCGGGCCGGGTGTCGGCCCGATCGGCGTCCGCGCGCACCTCGCGCCGTTCCTGCCGAACCACCCGCTGCAGCCGGCCGCGGGCCCGGAGACCGGCGTCGGCCCGGTGAGCGCGGCGCCGTGGGGCAGCGCGTCGATCCTGCCGATCTCGTGGGCGTACGTCCGGATGATGGGCGCGTCCGGCCTTCGCCGGGCGACCTTGGCCGCGGTGGCGAACGCCAACTACGTCGCGCGCCGGCTCGCCGAGCACTACCCGGTGCTGTACGCGGGCCGTTCGGGCTTCGTGGCCCACGAATGCATCCTCGACCTGCGGCCGCTGACCAAGGAAACCGGTGTCACGGTCGACGACGTCGCGAAGCGGCTGGCGGACTACGGCCTGCACGCGCCCACGATGTCGTTCCCGGTGCCGGGCACGCTCATGGTGGAGCCGACCGAGAGCGAGGACCTCGCCGAGCTGGACCGCTTCTGCGCGGCGATGATCGCCATCCGCGGCGAAATCGGCCGCGTCGCGGCGGGGGAGTGGCCCCTGGCGGAATCACCCCTGCGGCACGCCCCGCACACCGCGCGCTGCGTCACCGGCGAGTGGGACCGGCCCTACAGCCGCGAGACGGCGGTGTTCCCGGCCGGCCCCGGCGGCGCGAAGATCTGGCCGCCGGTCCGCCGCATCGACGGCGCGGCCGGCGACCGGAACCTGGTCTGCTCGTGCCCGCCGCCGGAGGCGTTCGCCTAGGCGTTCCGGCCCCGTACTTCCGCAAGCCGTGAATGGCCCATTCACGGACTCAGAGTCCCTCGATGGGCCATTCACGGCTTTCCCGGATCGGTGGCGTGACCTGTGCGCGGGCCTGCGAAGGCCGCACAGGAACGGCGGGTAGGTTGACGCCATGGTGAGTGGTGGTGGTCCGGAACGGACGTCCGTGGTCGTGACGGGAGGCAGCGGCTTCATCGGCCGCGCCGTCGTGCGTGCCTTCCGCGAGCGGGGCGTCCCGGTCACCGTCGTCGACCGGGTGCCGTTCCCGGACGACCTGTCCGGCGTCCGCGTCGTCACCGGCGAACTCCGCGACGCCGCCGTCCGCGAAGAGGCCGTGACGCCGGAAACCGCGGCCATCGTGCACCTCGCCGCGCTGACTTCCGTGCTGCGCTCGGTCGAACTGCCGGAGCAGACCTTCGCCGACAACGTCCTCGTGACGCAGGAACTGCTGGAACTGGCCCGGCGCCTCGAAGTGCCGAGCTTCGTGCTCGCGTCGACCAACGCCGTGATCGGCAACGTCGGCGGCGCGACCATCACGCCGGACCTGCCGCCGCGGCCACTGACGCCCTACGGCGCCACCAAGGCGGCGTGCGAAATGCTGCTGTCGGGTTACGCGGGCGCGTACGGGATGACGACGTGTGCGTTGCGGTTCACCAACGTCTACGGCCCGGGAATGTCCCACAAGGACAGTTTCGTGCCGCGGATGATGCGCGCGGCGCTGACCGGCACCGGCGTCCGCGTCTACGGCGACGGGCAGCAGCGCCGCGACCTCGTGCACGTCGACGACGTCGTCCACGCGATCACCCTCGCCGTCGACAGCGGCTACTCCGGCACCGCGATCGTCGGGGCCGGGAAGTCGGTTTCGGTGCTGGAGATGGTCGAAGCCGTCCGCGAGGTGACCGGCGCGGAGCTGCCGGTGGAGCACGTCGAGGCGCCGGCGGGGGAGATGCCCGCGGTGGTCGTCGACGTCTCGGGGAGCGCGGAGACGATCGGCTACCGGCCGTCGACGTCGCTGACCGACGGGCTCGCGACGGCGTGGAAGTACTTCTCCGGTCTCGAGCGTCCGAACGCGACGGAGTGACCGCGGGCGTGTCCGGTTTCCTCCGCCGTCACTGGCTTCTGCTCCTCCTGCTGATCCCCGCGATCGTCCTGCGGGTGCTCACCTGGCTCGCCTACCGGCCGGCCCTGCTGTACATCGACTCCTTCCGCTACATCGACAACCTGCACGCGCTGCGCGCCGACCAGCTCGACCCGATCGGCTACGACCTGGTGCTGCGCCCGCTGCTGGCGGTCGGCGGCCTGGCGTGGGTCGCGGCGGCGCAGCACGCCGGCGGTCTGCTGATCGCGATCGGCGTCTACGCGCTCGTGCTGCGCCTCGGCGGCCGGCCGTGGGTCGGTGCGCTCGCCGCGGCCCCGGTGCTGCTCGACGCGTACCAGCTGCAGATCGAGCAGAACATCATGTCCGAGGTCGTCTTCGAGGCGGTGCTGCTCGGGCTGCTGTGGGTGCTGCTCGGCCGCGGTGCCCCCGGCTGGAAGCGCGCCGGGATCGCGGGGCTGCTCGTCGGGTTCGCCGTGCTGGTGCGGCTGATCGGGATCTCGCTGGCCCTGCCGCTGCTCGTGTACCTGGTCGTCGCCGGGGGCGCGTGGCGGCAGTGGGCCGGCTGGCGCCGAGCGGGTGTCGGGTTACTGGGGATCCTCGTCGTGGTCGTGCCCTACTCCGCGCGGGTGCACTCCGAGACCGGCAAGTGGGGCCTGACCGGGCCGTCGGGGAACATGCTCTACGGCCGCACCGCCGCCGTCGCCGACTGCGCGAACCTGCACCTGACACCCGAACTGCAGGTGTTCTGCCCGGCCGAACCGCGCGAGACGCGGCTCGTGGACAACTACACCCACGCCGACCTCGACCCGAACTGGCCCGGCCCGCTGCCGCCCGGCGCGGACAAGGCGGCGCTCGCGCACCAGTTCGCGATCGAGGTGCTCAAGGCCCAGCCCGGCGACGTCGCGGGCGCGGTGCTGGACGACTTCGCCAAGAGCTTCGCCTGGACCCGCGAGCAGGACCCGACCGACGTCCCGCTCGACCGCTGGCAGTTCCAGCTCACCTACCCGCAGTGGGCCGACCAGTCCCTGATCGACCTGGTGACGCTGCAGAACGATGGCGTCAAGGCGAGTGTCGACGAGCCGCTGGCCGTGTTCCTGCGCGACTACCAGCTGAACGGCGGCTACGTCCCGGGCGCGGTGCTCGGTTTCGGCGCGCTGCTGGGGCTGCTGACGGTCTTCCGGCGCAAACGGCCGTTGGACGCGGCGCGGGCGGGCGCACTGCTGGCGTCGACGAGCGGGCTCGTCCTGCTGTTCGCCTCGGCGGTGTTCCAGTTCTCGTGGCGCTACCAGATCCCGGCGCTCGTGCTGCTGCCCGTCGCGGGCGCGCTCGGCTTCACGACGCTCACCTCGGCCAGCCGGAAACGCCTGGGCGCCTTCCCCGACGACGTCGACACCGGCGCGCTCGACGACTTCCGCGGCCGCCACCCCGACCTGCGGATGTCGTCACTGGTCGTGGTCATCGCCGCCTACAACGAGGCCGGCGGCATCGGCGGGGTGCTTGAGAAGATGCCGGACGAGTGCCTCGGCCTGCCGGTGAACGTGCTGGTCGTGGTGGACGGCGGCACGGATGACACGGCTGCCATCGCCGAGGACCACGGCGCGTACGTCTGCGTCGCGCCGCGTAACCGCGGCCAGGGCGCGGCCCTGCGGCTGGGCTACCACCTCGCGGCCGAGTCGGGCGCCGAGTACATCGTGACCACCGACGCCGACGGCCAGTACGACAACAGCGAGCTGGAAGCCCTGGTCGGCCCGGTCGTCGACGGCACGGCGGACTTCGTCACGGGCTCCCGCCGGCTCGGCCACGAGGAGGCCGACAGCCGGGTTCGCTGGCTCGGTGTCCGGGTGTTCGCGGTGCTGGCGTCGGTGCTGACCCGGCGCCGGATCACGGACACGTCGTTCGGCTTCCGCGCGATGCGCGCCGACCTGGCCTGCTCGGTGCCGCTCAACGAGCCGCAGTACCAGTCGTCGGAACTGCTGCTCGGCATCACCGCGCGCGGCTCCCGGGTGGTCGAGCTGCCGATGAGCATGCGGCTGCGCAAGGCGGGCAAGAGCAAGAAGGGCGGCAGCGTCGTCTACGGCGCCAACTACGCGAGGGTCATGACGGGGACGTGGTGGCGGGGCTACGTCCTGCGCCGCGGCCGGCCGTCGCGCGGGGCATAACCGCTGGTCACGGTGCCGGACGCACGACTCGTGTGCTTGGTGCGGTGGCCTGACCAACCCGCCGGTTACGAGGCGGACGTGGTGGCCGGGACGCGCGCCGCGTCGCGGCCGAACACCAGCTTGTCGAGCAGCGCGAACTTCAGGACGAACACCAGCGCGTAGCTGGCCACGTACGTGCCGTCGACCAGGACGACCCACCACACGTGGGGCAGGTTCAGCGGCGTCAGCAGTGAGCCGGACAGCGTCGTCAGGCCGATCGACGCGAGCCCGCCGAGGCCGATGACCGCCAGGTAGGGCAGCAGTTCGCGGCGGACGCGGGGGCGCCCGGTGCGGCCCCACACCCAGCGGCGGGTGATCACGAAGTTCAGCACCGCGCCGGCCGCCCAGGCCAGGGTGCTGGCCAGCACCGCGGCCCCGCCGGTGGCGAGCACCGCCAGGAGCACGACCTGGCTGACGACCGTGGCGGCGACCGAGGTCGCCGCGGCGCGGCCCAGGCGGGCCCAACCCCGGCGGCGTGTCGGCTCCGCTGTGCGCCGGCGCACATCGCCGGTTACGGTCGTCATGCCCCCATCCTCCCCGCGGGTCGCGCGCGCCGCCGTCCGACCCCCCTATGCATAGGAGATTCACAGGTCATTGCCAGGTGCTCATCAGCACGTGATCGATAACGTCGGGTTCTTGCAAGCCTCTGCTACATGGTGGAATCAGCATGCTTGGCGCGTAAACGAGCAGGAAAGGCGGCACAATGCGAGTGCTGGTTCTCGGCGGTGACGGTTATCTGGGCTGGCCCACCGCGTTGCACTTATCGGACAAAGGCCACGAGGTGGCCGTTCTCGACAATATGGCCCGCCGGGGTTACGACGTCGAGCTCGGCGTCGAAAGCCTGGTCCCGATCGAGACGCTCCCGGACCGGATCGCCGCGTGGGAGGAGGTGTCCGGACGGCGCATCACCAGCTACGAAGGTGACCTGCTCGACGCGGACTTCCTCTTCGACGCGGTCCGCGACTTCGCGCCGGACGCCGTGGTCCACTACGCCGAGCAGCGGTCCGCGCCCTATTCGATGATCGACCGTGAACACGCGGTGTACACGCAGCACAACAATGTCGTCGGCAACCTGAACCTGCTGTTCGCGATCGCCGAAATCGACCCGTCGATCCACCTGGTCAAACTGGGCACGATGGGCGAATACGGCACGCCGAACATCGACATCGAAGAAGGCTGGCTCGACGTCGAGCACAAGGGCCGCAAGGACCGCGTGCTGTTCCCGAAACGGCCGGGTTCGTTCTACCACCTGACGAAGGTGCACGACTCGCACAACATCGAGTTCACGTGCCGCGCCTGGGGGCTGCGGGCCACGGACCTCAACCAGGGCGTCGTCTACGGGCAGCAGACGCCGCAGACCGCGCTGGACCCGCGCCTGGCCACCCGCTTCGACTACGACGCGGTGTTCGGCACGGTGCTCAACCGGTTCGTCATCCAGGCGGTGCTGGGGCAGCCGCTGACGGTGTACGGCAAGGGCGCCCAGACCCGCGGCCTGATCGACATCCGCGACACCGTGGAGTGCATCCGGCTCGCCGTGGAGAACCCCGCCGACGCGGGGGAGTTCCGCGTCTTCAACCAGATGACCGAGAGTTTGTCGGTCGCCGCGATCGCCGACCTCGTGGCCGAGCGGTTCCCCGGCCCGGTGCAGATCGAGCAGCTGGAGAACCCGCGCAGCGAGGCCCCGGAGCACTACTACAACGTGCAGCACACCGGGCTGGTCGGCCTCGGCCTGGACCCGCACCTGCTGTCGGACACGCTCATCGAGTCGATGTTCGACATCGTCGGGGCCAACAAGCACCGGGTGAACATGGACAAGCTGCGCCCGACCGTCCGCTGGCGGGGCGCGCTCAAGAGCTGAGCGGGTTCAGGGCGGGCTCCTCCTCACGGGGGAGCCCGCCCTTTCGCGCGTTCAGCCGGGCAGCTTGTCGAGGAAACCGTGCACCTTCGCGATCCGGCCGTCTTCCAGCTCGACGACGTCGAAGCCGATCGCGACCGGCTCGGCGCCGGGCGTGCCGAGGTGCCACTGGAACCGGGCGAGGTCGTGGTGGGCGTCGGGCTCGGCGGGCAGGCTGAAGGTGAGCCCGCCGAACTGCGCCTGCGCCCCGGCCACGAACTGGTCGATCCCGTCGTGGCCGGCGACCGACCCGAGCGGGTCGGTGTACCCGGCACCCTCGGTGAAGACGTCGGCGACGAGCGCCCGCCGCTTCTCGGCGTCGGTCTCGTTCCAGACGGCGATGTACTGCTCCACAATGGTCCGGACGTCGCTCATGGGTTGCTCCTTCGGTTGGGGGACAACGGGTTGTCGCCGTCCCTCGCTGAGAGCAACTCTGGCGCCGCGGCGGCGGCGCGTCGATTACGCGTGAGGTAAAACCGCGGCGGACGGGCCGCGTTCGAAGAAGTCGAGCCATTACCCCCGAAGTAATGGCAGTGCCCCCGTGATCGTCGTAGCGTCGCTCCCGTGACGACTTCGGTGCGGGCGGCCGCGCGGCAGCGGCCGGTGGGTGAGCTCCTGCGGGAATGGCGCGACCGGCGCCGGATCAGCCAGCTCGACCTGGCGATCTCCGCCGACATCTCCACCCGCCACCTCAGTTTCGTGGAGACCGGCCGGTCCCGGCCGAGCCGGGACATGGTGCTGCGCCTCGGCGAGCACCTCGACGTCCCGCTGCGGGACCGGAACCGGCTGCTGCTCGCCGCCGGGTACGCGCCCGCCTACACCGAGAGCGCGCTGGGGGATCCCGAGATGTCCGCCGTCCGCCAGGCCGTGCGGCAGCTGCTCACCGGGCACGAGCCGTACCCGGCCGCCGTCGTCGACCGGAACTGGAACCTCGTCGACGCCAACGCCGCCACCGGGCTGTTCGTCGCCGGCCTGGCGCCCGAGCTGACCACCAACGTGCTCCGCGCGACCCTGCACCCCGACGGCATGGCGCCGCACATCCTCAACCTGGGGGAGTGGCGCGCCCACCTGCTGGGCCGGCTGCGCCGTCAGGTCGGCCAGACCGCCGACTCCGGCCTCGCCGAACTGCTGGCCGAGCTGCGCGCCTACCCGTGCGACCAGCCGGTGCCCGAGGTGGAGGTCCCCGGACCGGGTGACATCTTCGTGCCGCTGAAGTTCCGCCACGAGGGCACCGACCTGACGTTCTTCAGCACGGTTTCGACGTTCGGCACACCACTCGACGTCACCGTGGCGGAGCTGGTCATCGAGTCGTTCTTCCCGGCCGACCCGGCGACCGCCGCGTACCTGCGCGAGCGGGCCGCCCTGGTGGAATGATGGGCTCCGGTAGCCCCGCGCAGCATCCGAAGTGAGGATCACCGGTTGATGGCCGTTCCGCCTTCGCTAGCCCTGTCCGACGGAGTCCGCATCCCCCAGCTGCTGTTCGGCGTCGGCGGCCTGACCGCCAGTGAGACCGGCCGCGCCGTCCGCATCGCCCTCGACACCGGCTACCGCGGCATCGACACGTCGCCGGGCACCGAGGAGGCGCTGGGCGCGGTCCTCGCCGCGTCGGACGTCCCGCGCGACGAGGTCTTCGTCAGCGTCAAGATGCCCGTCCAGGGCTACGACGCCACCCGCCGCGCGGCCGACCAGGTGCTGGCCGGCCTGCAGGCCGAACGGGTCGACCTGGTCCTGGTGGACGGCACCAACGGCGCGTTCACCGACACCTGGCGCGCCCTGTCCCGGATGCGGGGCGACGGCCGCGCCCGCGCGATCGGCGTGGCCGGGTTCAGCGCGGCCGAGCTGCGCCGCCTGATCGACTCCACCAGCACCGTCCCGGCCCTCAACCTGGTCGAGCTGCACCCGTGGCTGCAGCAGGTCCCGCTGCGGGAGTTCCACGACGAGCACGGCATCGTGACCGGCGCTTCGAGCCCGGCCGCGAACAGCGCGCTCCTGTCCGACGAGACGGTCACCGCGCTGGCGGCCAAGTACGGCAAGACCCCGGCCCAGATCGTGCTGCGGTGGCACCTGCAGGGCGGCACGGTCGCGGTGGCGGCGTCGGCCACCACGACCCGGACCCGCGAGAACTTCGGCGTGTTCGACTTCGAGCTGGCCGACGACGACCTGGCCGTGCTGACCGAGCTCGACAACGGCACGCGGGTCGGCCCGGCCTGAGCCTCAGGCGGCCTTGATCCCGGCGGCGGTGAAGTCGGCCTGCTGGGCCGGCTGCTCCAGGTACTCGCGGAAGGTCTGGGCGGCGCGCAGCACGGTGTCGTCGATGCCCGGCCCGGTCAGCCCGATGAACGGGTAGTCGGCCGACCGCGCGGTGGCGACCGACTGGGCGGGCGAGCCGATCAGCTCGGGCTTCTTGGTGGTGAGCTCGCTGACCCAGTACGTCGACTCGGGCAGCCACGCGGCGGGAAGCCCGCCGATCGCGTTGATGTTGGCCCGGCCGACCAGCGCGTCGAGCACCTGCGCCGAGGGCTTGGCCTCGATGGTCACGTGCACGCACTGGCCGTGCACGACGGTCGCCGCCTGGTTCCAGCGGTTCGCCGCGGCGTCCAGGGGCTTCTGCACGCTCGGGGTGACGATCACGCGCATCTGCGAGGTGCCGCCGGAGCAGCTGGCGGCCTGCGCCTCGGCGCGGCTGTTGAGCTCGCTGTCGGCCCAGTTCCAGCCGACGATGCCGAGCCCGATGAGCGCGGCGAGCACGACACAGGCGATCGGCCAGCCGGCGATCTTGCGGCGCGGGGCCTTCTTGCCGACGATGCGGTGGGAGCCGGTCGCCTCGCCCTTGCCGAGGGTCCGGTGGGAGCCGGTCTCTTCGCTCTTGACCGCGACCCGGTGGGAGCCGGTGTCCTCGGTCTTGCCGGCCACGCGGTGGGAGCCGGTGTCGTCGCCGCGGCCGGTCGCGCGCAGGACGGTGGTCTCTTCGAGGTCGCTGACGGCGCGCTGGGAGTCTTCGCCGCGGCGGTGGGGCCCGGTGCCTTCGCCACGCCCGGGGGCCCGGCGCGAGCCGGGGGTGTCCTTCCGGCCGGCCCGGCGGGAGCCTTCGCTCTTGCCGGACGCGGGGAAGGCCCCGGTGGAACCGCCCCGGCCCGGGGTGCGGAACGAGCCGGTGGATTCGCCGCCGTCCGGGGATTCCCCGCGCGCGGGGGCCCGGAAGGTGCCGGTGGACTTGCCGCGGGCGGGAGTCTCGGGGGAACCGCCGGACTCGCCTGGGGCGGGGGTGGTGTTGGACTTGCCTCGGGTGAGGGCGCGGAAAGTGCCGCTGGCTTCGCCTCGCCCGGGAGTCCCCTTGCTTCGAGCGCCGGTGTCGAACGAGCCGGTGGATTCGCCGCGGGCCGGGGTGCCGGGCTTGCCTCGGGTGGCGGCGCGGAAGGTGCCGCTGGCTTCGCCGTGTCCGGTGGTGCGGGAGGAGTCGGTGGATTCGCCGCGGGCGGGGGTGCCGGGCTTGCCTCGCGTGGCGGCGCGGAAAGTGCCGCTGGCTTCGCCGTGTCCGGTGGTGCGGGAGGATTCGGTGGATTCGCCGCGGGCCGGGGTGCCGGGCTTGCCTCGGGTGGCGGCGCGGAAGGTGCCGCTGGCTTCGCCGTGAGCGGCAGTGCGGGAGGATTCCGTGGATTCGCCTCGGGTCGGGGCACTGGGCGACTCGGCGGCCTTGCCTCGGGTGGCGGCGCGGAACGTGCCGCTCGCTTCTCCGCGGGCCGGAGTGCCGGAGGTGCCACGAGCCGGAGCGCCGGGGGACTCGGCTCGCGTGGCGGCGCGGAAGGTTCCGCTGGCTTCGCCACGGCGGGAAGTCCGGTGTGGACCGGTGCCCTCGGCCTGACCGAAGGCCTGGAACGCCCCGCTCGCGTCGCCGCGGCCGGGGGCGTGCGGGTCGGAGATGCGGGGGCCGGTGACTTCGGGCTGGCCGAACGCCTCGAAGGCGCCACTGGTTTCACCGCGGCCTTCAGCGCGGCCCGGAGTCCGGTGTGGACCGGTGGCTTCACCCTGGCCGAAGGCCTGGAAAGAACCGCTCACGTCACTACGGCGGCGGGCCTCTTCGCCGGGGCCGAAAGCCTGGAAGTCACCGTTCGGCTCACTCGGGCGGGCGGGCTGATGGGATCCGGTGGACTCGCCCGGGCGCGGGCGCCGCGGGGTGGCGGGCCTGCCCTCGCCGGGGACGCGCTGCGCCCCGGTGCGGTCCACGGGGTGCGGCACCGGCTCGTCCTCCCGGGCGTGTCGCCCCATCGTCGTCCTTTCGAGGGTGAGCGCATGTCAAGCACGCGCAGCTATGCAATGAAACCGTTATCACCCTAACAGGTGATCAGCGGCCCCGGAATAATCTGACTCACAGTCGTGTTGCCTGTGCTCTCCTCACTCGGCTGGGCTGACCAGGCGATGGCAATGCGCGATCAGCCGAGCACGCAACGGCGTCGCCCGGCGGGCGAAACCGGCCTGCGCACGGGCGTATTCGGCCCGGCCCTCCGGAGTCTCGATCCGCACCGGCGGGTAGCCGAGGTCCGCCAGGTCGTACGGGCTCGCCCGCATGTCCAGTTCACGAATCTCGGCGGCGAGCTCGAAACAGTCGGCGACGAGCTCCGCCGGCACATATGGATCGAGCTTGTAAGCCCATTTGAACAGGTCCATGTTCGCGTGCAGGCACCCCGGCTGCTCGAGGGTGACCTGGGTCGCCCGCGTCGGCTCCAGCGCGTTGCGCGGCCGCGCGGGCGGGGTGAAGAACCGGAACGCGTCGAAGTGCCCGCACCTGATCTCCAGCGACTCGACCACCGCGTCGGTGCCCGTGGACCCGAGGCGCAGCGGAACCTGGTCGTGGCGCACCGAATCCGCGGGCTCGCGGTAGACCATCGCCCACTCGTGCAGCCCGAAACAGCTCAGCCGGGGCGCGCGCGACGCCGTCGCGCTCAGCAGGCCGAGCACGAACTCGGCCGTCTTCGCCTTGCGCTCGGTGAAGCCCGCCGGATCGAGGACGACGCCGTCGGCCGTCTCGAGATAGCCCTTCCGGTCCAGGAAACGCCGGGCCGCCGGACCGGCGAGCGCGACGCCGGGCCCGGGCTGCCAGCGTTCGAGGTGACCCGGCCGGTGCGAGTAGTAGGTGAACAGGAAGTCCAGCACCGGGTGCTTCTCGCCCCGGGACTGGCGCTCCTGGTGCGGGACCGTCCACCGGCGCATCCGGCCGGCGTGCGCCGCCTCCCGGGCCAGCCAGTCCGGTTCGGTGAGCACGTCGAGCGCGGTCATGCGCCCACGTGGGTGCCGTCGCGCACGGTGCCCACGTACTCCTCGACGAGGTCCTCGAGCGCGACGACGCCCACGGCGTTGCCGGTGAGGTCGAGGGCCCGCGCCAGGTGGCTGCCCTCCTTGCGCATCGCCGAAAGCGCCACGTCCAGCCGGGCGTCGGCCCGCAGCTCGGTCAGCGCCCGCGTCTTGGAGGCGGGCACGATCGTCGCCGGGTCCTCGCCGGCCAGGTCGAGGACGTCCTTCACGTGGATGTAGCCGGTCAGCCGCCCGTCGTCGGTGCACACCGGGAACCGCGAGAAGCCGGTGGAGGAGACCGCCCGCTCCACGTCGCCGAGCGTCGGCCCGCACGGCAGGGTCGTGAGATCCGCCGTCGGCACCAGCACGTCGGACACCGTCTTCTGCACCGAGGACAGCGTCTGCGTGAGCCGCCGGTGCTCGGACTGGTCGATCAGGCCTTCGCGGCGCGATTCGCTGAGCAGCTCGGCCAGCTCGTCGGAGGTGTAGGCCGTCTCCAGCTCGTCCTTCGGCTCGACCTTCACCGCGCGCAGCAGCGAGTTCGCGACGAAGTTCAGCAGCCAGATGAACGGGTTCGCGATCTTCACCCAGCCGACGTGCACCGGCACCAGCCACAGCGCGAGCTTCTCCGGCTCGGCGATCGCGAGGTTCTTCGGGACCATCTCGCCGATCAGCACGTGCAGCACGGTGATGAAGGCCAGTGCGATCGCGAACGAGATCGGGTGCAGCAGCCCTTCGGGCAGCCCGAGCAGGTCGAAGAACGCCGAGAGCCGGTGCGCGACAGCGGGTTCGCCGAGCCGCCCGAGCAGCAGCGAGCAGATGGTGATGCCCAGCTGCGCGCCCGCGAGCATCAGCGAGACGTGCTTGCTCGCGTTGATCACGATCTTCGCGCGGGTCTTGCCCTGCTCCAGCAGCGCTTCCAGCCTGTCGCGCCGGGACGAGATGAGCGTGAACTCCGCGCCCACGAAGAAGGCGTTGAGCAGCAGCAGGAGCACCACGAGGGCGATGTTCAGCCAGTCGCTCACGAGGCCACCTCCTGTTCCGCCGGCCGGTCCGCCGGTTCCTCGGTGCGGACCGGGGCCACCTCGACCTCGGCGACCCGGCGCTTGTCCATCGTGGTGACGGTGAGCCGCCAGCCGTCGACCTCGGCGGCGTCCCCCTCGGCGGGGATCTTGCCCAGCCGTTCGAGGATCAGGCCGGCGATGGTCTCGTAGTCGCCGTCCGGCATCCGGAACCCGGTGACGTCGGTGACCTCGTCCGGGCGCAGCTGCCCGGACACCAGCCAGCTGTCGGTGCCGACCTGCTGCGACGCCGGAGCTTCGCGGTCGTCGTGCTCGTCGCGGACGTCGCCGATGATCTCCTCGACCACGTCCTCCAGCGTCACCAGCCCGGCGGTGCCGCCGTACTCGTCGACGACGATCGCCAGCTGGAACCGCGAATCGCGCAGCCGGTTGAGGAGGTCGTCGCCGGGCAGGGACTCGGGCACGGTCGGCACCGGCCGCATGACCGACCCGATCGGGACCTTCGCGCGGTCGGCGGCGGGCACGGCGAAGGCCTGCTTCACGTGCACCGCGCCGCGGACGTCGTCGAGGTCCTCGGCGTGCACCGGGAACCGCGAGAACCCGGTGCGGTTCGAGATGGCGATGAGGTCCTCGATGGTGTCGTCGACCTCGAGCGCCTCGAGCTGCACGCGCGGGGTCATCAGCTCCTCCGCGGTGCGCTCGCCGAACCGCAGCGAGCGGTCCAGCAGCTCCGCGGTGGACGTGTCGAGCGTGCCGCTCTCGGCGCTGGACCGCACGATCGAGCCCAGTTCCTGCGGCGACCGCGCCGACCGCAGTTCTTCCTGCGGTTCGACGCCGAACTTGCGCACCAGGAAGTTCGCGCTGTTGTTCATCAGCGTGATGAGCCAGCGGAACAGCAGGGAGAAGCGCGAGTGGTAGCCGGTGACCGCGCGGGCGGTCGGCAGCGGCCGGGCGATCGCGAGGTTCTTCGGCACCATCTCGCCGAGGATCATCGACAGCGAGGTGGCGATGACCAGGGCGAGCACGATCGACGCGCCGGCGGCGAACGCCGTCGGCAGGCCGATCCCGGTCAGCACCGGCCGGACGAGCTCGCCGATCAGCGGCTCGGCCAGGTAACCGGTGATGAGGGTGGTCAGCGTGATCGCGACCTGGGCGCCGGAGAGCTGGAACGAGAGCGTCCGGTGGGCTTTCTGGACGGTCAGGGAACGGCGGTCGCCGACCTGGCGCACGTTGGCGTCCACCGTGCTGCGTTCCAGCGCGGTCAGGGAGAACTCGGCCGCGACGGCGAGTCCGGTGCCGACCGTGAGCAGCACGAAGACGAGGACGCCGAGCACGGCGAAGAGGATTTGCATCATTCCGCACCCGCCGTGGTGGCGGTGGGCGAACCTATCGGACAGCCGGGTCGGTCACCCGGCCCGGTACTGTCACCGGGTGACTGCGCTGCGCGCACGAAACGGTCACTCCTAGCGGGAAATCGGCGTGTACTGCGGATATGCGGACAATCCTAACGTGTCCCCGCGCGCGGGGTGCCGGATATCGGTGTGTCGGCGCGCTCACCTCGCCGGGCGATGCCGGGTGTTTCAGCGCGGACGGCGCCCGAGCAGGGCGACGAGGCGGGCCGTGGGCCCGGCCGCGCGGCCCACCGCGACCGGCGGGTCGAACAGGCCGAGGCCCTGCCAGTCGTCCACCCACGGGCGCACGACGTCGATCAGCCGTTCGGCCAGCGGCTCGGTGACGGGGCTCGGCAGGCTGAGCGCGGTCGCGAGGTCCCAGCTGTGCACGGCGGCGTCGACGGTCATCTGCCAGCCGTACTCGCGAGCGGGGACCAGGCCGTAGGAAAGGTGCACGGCGCGTTCGAGCACACCGTCGTCGAGGAAGGCTTCCCGCGCGGCTTCGGCGGCCGTGTCCCAGGCCTCGGCCGGGTCGTCGCCGAGGACGTCGCCGTCGAACCGGTCGCCGACGTCGTCGAGGGTGGCGCCGGCGAGCAGCGAAGGCGCCCAGAGTTGCTCGGCGACGAGGTGGTTCACGAGGTCGCGGACGGTCCACTTCGTACACGGCGTCCGGTGGCCCCAGTCGCCGGCCCCGGCGGCGTGCACCGCGTCGCCGAACGCCCGGATGGCCTGGCCGTGCGCCTCGAGGAGATCCACGCGGGCCATTGGAACACGGCGGCTCAGGCGGTGCCGGGCCGGTGCCGCCGCACGGTCTCCTCGACGAGGTCGAGCACCGGGCCGAGGCCGGCGCCTGGCAGGCCCATCGCCAGGTGCGAGACGAGTCCTTCGAGGACCAGTTCGAGAAACGCGGTGAGGACGTCGACGTCGACGTCGTCACGCAGGTTCCCGGCCTCCCGCTGCCGCAGCAGCCGCAGCCGGGTCGCGGTGGTCAGCTGCTCGGAGCGCTCGGCCCAGCGGGCGCGGAACTCCGGGTCGGTGCGCAGCCGCCGCGAGACCTCGAGGCGGGTGCCGAGCCAGTCGGCGGGGTGCTCGCCTTCGCCGGCCAGCAGGTCACGCATGACCTGGACCAGGCCCTGCTCGGCGACGACGTCGGCCATCCGGATGGCGTCGTCCTCGGCGAGGGCGAGGAAGAGCGATTCCTTGTCGCGGAAGTGGTGGAAGATGGCGCCGCGGGAGAGTCCGGTGGCTTCCTCGAGCCGGCGAACTGTGGCACCTTCGTAGCCGTAGCGCGCGAAGCACACCCGCGAGCCGTCGAGGATCTGGCGCCGTCTTGCGTCGAGGTGATCCTGGCTTACGCGTGGCATCCTCGAATCCTGGCATCGCGGACCGGGATCTCGCAATCCGTACGTACGTCTTGTGACCCGGAGTCGCCGGGAACCGCCCGGAAGTCCCCATCGTCTGAAGCTTGCGCCGATTCGCTGACACGGAGTGAGACGGTTGGCTAGTCTTTGCACCATCACGGTGGGTGAACTGAGGGGAAGGGGCGGGTCGTGATCATCGGCGAAGCCGGACAGGCGGCGCAAGCGCTCTGGGGCGATGCGTTGACGAGCTCGGCGCCGGTCTACGGCGGCGGGGGCCAGGGCGGCCAGTTCCAGATGGATCCCGAGGAGCTCAACGCCGTGATCGGCCAGTGGGAGGACGTCCTCGACAAGATCGTCGACGACGGCACCAAGATCCGGCAGCTCGCCGTCGCGAGCGGGATGGCGCCCGGCAACGACCCGGCCAGCGGAAGCTTCGCCTCCACCAGTACCGACTCGATCATCGCCTTGTACAGCCAGAACACGTCCATGCAGAAGTACGCGCAGGACTACATCAAGAAGCTCAAGGAAGCGCAGTCGAAGACCGTGGTCACCGACCAGGACCTGTCCGACACCTTCAAGGCATAGGCGAGCTGAACTTGTTCCGAAGCAAATTGGGTGTCCTGGCACTCCTGCTGACCGTTTCGGCGGGGCTCGCGACCGCGTGCACGACGACGACCGGTGGTACGGCTTCGCCGTCGACGGCGGGATCGTCGGCGACCGACGCGCCGTCGGCGGATCCGGATGTGCCGAAGGTCGCCGTTCCCCTGGACCCGGGCAAGTACGTCTCCGACACCTGCGCGATCGTCCCGCCGGACGTACTCACCCCGCTGCGCTACACCGACCCGGGTGTGTACCAGGCGAAGGGCGACACGGCCTTCACCGAGGCCGGGCCGTCTTGCTCGTGGAAGCTGCGTGGTGAGGGCATCGGCCTGTCCGTGACACTCGCGACGGGAAACCGCGACCGGGGTGCGGGTGGCCTGGCGGGGCTTTATCGCGGCTACGAGAACAAGACCTTGATCCGGTTCCTCGAGCGCGCCCCGGACGTCGAGGGCTACCCGGCTGTCTACTACGACATCGCGGACGCAAGGTCGACGGGGAACTGCGGCCTCGGTGTCGGCATCGCCGACGATCTCACATTCGACGTGTACGCCCAGGGCTACCAGGGACCGGACGACTCCTGCGGGGCGGCCAACCAGGTGGCGGCGAGCATCATGAAGACACTCAAGGGGGCTTGACGGGTGGACGGCAAGCAGATCTTCGACAACTTCAGACAGGGTGACACCCGAGGGCTCCAGCAGATGGCGGACACGGTCCAGGAGCTGTCCGACGCCTACATGGAGCACGGGGCGAGCATCAAAGCGCTGCAGGAGCGCATGGTGAGCTCCTGGAGCGGTACCGCGGCGGAGGCCGCGAGTGCGGGTGCGGGGCCCATGGAACAGGCCTTTCGTGACAGTTCGGAGCCATTGGATGCGACCACGGCTTCGGTCAAGACCCAAGCTGCGGTGTTCGAAGATTCGAGCAACGCCGTCGTCGTCGTGCCGCCAAAGCCTGACAAGCCCAGCGCCTGGAGCGTCGGCCTGAAGGCCGCCATCCCGATCGCCGGGCCGTTCATGGCCAAGGACGACATCGACAACTACCAAGAAGGCATGACGAAGTACAACGCGGCGAACGAGACCAACGTCCGCGTGATGGACCAGTACAGCAGCGCCACCGACAGCACCCGGTCCGCCCTGCCGACGGAATACGGTGTCCTCGAGTCCGACGGCGCCGCGATCTCCGTCAAAACCCCGGCGGGACCGCCGCCGGTCGGGCCGCCGCCGCCCACGCCGCCCGCGCACGTGGAGCACTTCAACAACACCACCGAGAACAACAACGACCACACCTCGACCTCCAGCGTCGACACCACGCAGACCGGCGGGAAAGACCAGCCCGGTGGCACGGACCGGCCCGGTGGCACCGATCGGCCAGGCGGGACGGACCGCCCCGGCGGGACCGATCGGCCGGGCGGCACGGACCGGCCCGTCGGGATCGGCGAGGACACGACCCGGCCGACCGGCTCGACGACCCTGCCCACCGGCACCAAGCCCGGCCAGACGACCGGATCCGACCGGCCCGGCAAGACGCCGCCCGGAACCGGGGGCGTCGACTTCTACCCGACCGGTACCGGCGGGGGCGGCGGTGGCCAGAACTACTCCAACACCTTCGGCGAACCCGGCGGCACAGGTACGGGCACCGGCACCGGTCCCGGCGGGCGTGGTCCGTCCAGTGGCAGTGCCGGTGGACGGCTTCTCGACTCCAGCGGCCGGCCGATCGGCGGAACCGGCTCCGGCAGCGGTGCCGGCGGCACGGGCAGTGGATCCGGCGCCGCGGGGGAGCGTGGGCTCGGCAGCGGGCGCGGCTCCGGCATGGGCAGTCTCGGGAACGCGGCCGCCGCGGAGGCCGCGGCCGCTCGGTCGGCCGGCGGGCGCGCCGGGCAGGCGGGCGGCCCGATGGGTGCCGGCGGGCGGCGCGGCGAGGGTGAGGAAGATGATGAACACCAGCGGCCGGACTACCTGATCGAGGCGGACCCGGACGCCATCTTCGGCACCGACCAGCGGACCAGTCCGCCGGTCATCGGCGAGTAGAGCGAATAGGCGGGTGGACGTGGTTACAGGCCGGGTGGATGTTCCGGTCGAGGCACTGGCCGCGCTGGCCGACCGCGAACAGGTCGGCCAGTTGCACATCACCCTGCGCCCGGAGCCGCTGTGGCTCTCGGACGAGGAGCGTGACGAGGCCGGCCAGCGGATCGACGACGCCCTGGCGGAGGCCGGGCTGGTCGACGGGCGTGGGCGGGCTTCCGTCGACTTCCTCGACTGGCTGCCGCTGCTGGTGGCGCCGGCGCGGGAGTGTTACGGCTGGGTCGGCACCGGCGGCCAGACCTACGGCGTGCTCGCCGCGGCGAAGGGGCTTCAGGCGATCCTGGCCGTTTCCGACGGGACACACGTCGGCGTGCAGGAGATCGACCGCAACCGGCTCGCCGAGTCGCTCGTCGAGCAGCTGCCGCCGGTCGGGCCCGGCGGCGGCAACCCGCGCACGGTCCGGGTGGCGGACCTGACCGAGGCCGCCCGCCGAGGGTCCGAGGCCTACCCGCTGCCCCCGGCGATCGCCGACGTCGTCAGCCTGGTGCAGCGGCCGGTGACCGGCAGCGGGGAGCTCTACGTCGGGCGCCGGGACGACGTCGGCCGCCACACCTGCCTGCGCCAGCCGCTGCACTACGCCGACACCGACTGGGGCCGCTACCTCAGCTACACCTCCGGCGCGGGCGAAGACGAGGTCATCCACATCGGCCCGGCGGGCCCGCGGGAGCTGGCGGACACCCTCGACGAGCTGGCCGGCTCGCTCAACTGAGCCAAAAGGCAGCGCGGAGAGAGCGCGTCGCCGCTAATGTGACAGCGCTGTTGTATTCCGCTGGGAAGGACGCGCTGATGGCTGGGCTGTATCCCGCGATCGAACCGTACGAGCACGGCCTGCTCGACGTCGGCGACGGACACGAGATCTACTGGGAGACCTGCGGGAACCCCGACGGCAAGCCCGCGCTGGTCGTGCACGGTGGGCCCGGCTCCGGGTGCTCGACCAACCTTCGCCGGTACTTCGACCCGGCGAAGTACCGCGTTGTGCTCGTCGACCAGCGCGGCTGCGGCCGCAGCACCCCGCACGCCGGGGCCCCGGCCGCCGACCTGTCGGCCAACACCACCGACCACCTGGTCGCCGACTTCGAACTGCTCCGGACCCGGCTCGGCATCGAGAAGTGGCTGCTGTTCGGCGGTTCGTGGGGGTGCGTGCTCAGCCTGACGTACGCGCTGCGCCACACCGGCCGGGTCAGCGAAATGGTCCTGATGGGCCTCGCGACCGACCGCTTCCTCGAGGTCGAGATGCTCATCCGCGGCCTCGGCGCGTACTTCCCGGAGGGTTTCGCGAAGTTCCGCGACGGCGTTCCGGAGGACGAACGCGACGGTGATCTCTCCGCCGCCTACAACCGGCTGCTGCTGGACCCGGATCCCGAGGTCCACCACCAGGCGGCCGCGGACTGGTGCGCCTGGGAAGACGCGATGCTGCCCGGCGTCCCGCCGCACGACGTCTTCGAGGACCCGGCCTACCGGCTCTGCTTCGCGCGGCTGGTCACGCACTACTTCGGCAACCGGGCGTTCCTGCCCGACGGCGAGATCCTGCGCAACGTCGGCAAGCTCGCGGACATCCCCGCCGTGCTCGCCCAGGGGGTGCTGGACACCGCCAACATCGTCGGCACCCCGTGGCTGCTGCACCACGGCTGGCCGGGGAGTGAGCTGGTCATGCTGAACGACGTCGGGCACTCCACCGGGGACGTCTCGATGCAGGACGTCCTGGTCGGCGCGACCGACCGGTTCGCGGGCTGAGGGCTTCCGCACGGCGCCTCCCCGACGAGGCGCCGCGCGGACCCGGCTCACGGGATGAGCAGCGCCGGCTCACCTTCGGGGGTGAGCGCCGCTTCGGCGCGCGCGGCCCGGTTCGTCTCGGCCAGCTTCAGGCCGGTGACCCGCAGCGGCATCCGGTCCATCTTCCAGTCGGCCAGCAGCAGCGCCACCTTGGCCTGCATCTCGGTGCGCAGCCGCAGGAACGAGTCGGCCGGGTCGGCGCCGACCTCGCCCAGCAGCAGCCACCACGCCCAGGCCGCGGCACCGGCGTTGGCCACGAAGTCCGGCACGACGGCCACCCCACGAGCCGAGAGCGCTGCTTCGGCCTCCGGTGTCGTCGCCGCGTTGGCCGCCTCGATGACGACCTTCGCCTTGACGAGGTTCTCGTTGTCGGGCCGCAGCGCGTAGGAGATCGCCGCCGGCACGAAGATATCCGCGTCCGTGGACACGACGGCGTCCCGCGGGAGCACCTTGATCCCGGACGGCAGCCGCTTGCGGTCCACCTCGCCGAAGCGGTCGCGCAGGTCCAGCAGGGCCGGGATGTCGAGGCCTTCGGGTGCGTAGAGGGTGCCCGCGGCGTCGGCGACCGCGACGACCTTCATCCCGGCTTCGTGCAGGTAGTAGGCTGCGCCGCCGCCCATGGTGCCGATGCCCTGGATCGCCACGGTCGTCTCGCGCACGTCCCAGTCCCACGCCGACGCGACGCCGAGGCACGCCTGCGCCACGCCGTAACCGCCGACGACGTCGCCGAGCAGCAGCCCGCCGGGCACCGGGGCGTTGAGGCCGGCCTGCACCCGGCGCAGGGTGCGCTCCGGATCGGCCGACCGGCCGATCGCGGCGTGGTACGACTGCTCCAGCCCGAGGTCGGCGAACACGGCGTCGATCAGGTGCTGCGGGACGCCGAGGTCCTCCGCGGTCACCCAGTGCGCGTCCAGCCAGGGGCGGAGGAACGAGCAGAAGCGCGTCAGGACGCCGAAGGCACGCGGGTCCTTCGGGTCGAAGTCGATGCCGCCCTTCGCGCCGCCGACCGGCAGGTTGAAGGTCGCGGTCTTGTTGGCCATGCCCCGGGCGAGGTCCTCGACCTCGCTCATGGTGCAGCCGGCCCGCATGCGGGTGCCGCCGGTGGCGACGCCGGAAACCAGGCTGTGCACGACGAGGTAGCCGTTCGCGCCGGTGACGGGGTCGGTCCACGAGAGTCGCATCAGCGGCTCGGCGTTGCGGGGGGTCATCAGGGCCACTACCTCCGGGGAGTCGGGGCGGCCTCGTGACCGCCACCACGAGCGTGCGCCCCGGGTGGCCTTCGCGTCCATTTAACGCTGCTGCACGATCTCGTTTAGGTTTGGTGCATGGAGCTTTCGTTGCATCGGCTGAAGATGCTCCGCGAGCTGCACCGCCGGGGCACCGTCACCGCCGCCGCGGCGGCCCTGCACTACACCGCGTCGGCGGTGTCGCAGCAGCTCGCGCAGCTGGAACGGGACGTCGGGGCCAAGCTGTTCGAACGGCTGGGCCGCCGGGTCCAGCTCACCGAGCTGGGCAAGCTGCTCACCGAGCACGCCGAGGAGATCCTCGGCTCGGTCGAGCGGGCCACGCTCGCGCTGGAGGAGGCGCAGGACGCGCGGACCGTCCGGCTGACCGCGGGGGTGTGGGCGTCGGTGGCCTCCGGCCTGCTCCCGACGGCGCTGAACACCTTGGCCGGTTCGCACCCGGGCATCGAGGTCCGGACCCGGGAACTGGCCCCGGAGGACACCGCCGAGGCGGTCCGGGACGGCGTGCTCGACCTGTCCTTCGTCATCGACTACTCCGACGCGCCGATGCCCTGGGACGCCGGCCTGGAGCGGGCGGTCGTGGCCGTCGAACGGCTGCACGCGGCGGTACCGCGCGGTGCGGTGCCCTCCGGCTCGGCCTCGCTCGACGACCTCGCCGAGCACCCCTGGATCCTGGCCAGCCCGAAGTCGCACTTCGGCCGGGCGATGCGCACGGCGTGCCGGCGCCACGGGTTCGCCCCGAAGATCAACCACGAGGTCGAGGAGCAGTCCACGGCGATGGCCATGGTGGGCGCCGGGCTCGGCATCACCCTCGTCTCCGACCTGGGCCTGCGCCTGCTGCGCCCGCCCGGGATCGACGTCGTGACGCTCACGACGCCGTTGCTCCGAACGGTGTCGATCGCCTACCGGCGTACCGCGTTCCGCCGTCCGGCGCTGCACCTGGTGATCGAGGCCGTCCGGGCCTCGGCCGCCGAACTGGGGCTGGGCACGGAATCCTCTTTGCCCTGATCCGGGACTTCTTACGGAGTGGTGACCCCGTCCTGAGGGGCAGGATCACCCCTGAATTTGTCGTACCCCGCGTGTAGCGTCCGATGTCGAGAAAGTTCCATCACACGGGACAGGATTGACATGACAGAAGCGTCTACGGTGCACGAGTTTCCCGAGAAGTCGGGTAGTGCGTCCAACCGCACCGCGCGGGTCCTGGCGGACCGTGCGGCCGGGGAGGCGTACGTGGCATCGGTGTGCTTCAAGCACGGCCCGCCGCGCCTGACCGGCGTCGAGCTGGAATTCACCGTGCACCACGCCGACGACCCGGCAAGACCGCTCGATCCCGACCTCCTCGCCACGGCGCTGGGCCCGCACACCCCGCGGACACTCCGCCCCGACAGCCCCGAGACCCCCCTCCCGGCAGGTTCACCAGTGAGCCTCGAGCCCGGGGGCCAGGTCGAAATCTCCGCTCATCCCCAGGCCACGCTGCGTGAACTCGACGCGGTCGTCTCGGCCGATCTCCGCCACCTGGGTGAACTCCTCGCCTCCCGCGGCCTCCAGCTCGGTGAATCCGGTATCGACGCGCACCGCGCGCCGCGCCGGGTCCTGAACACGCCGCGCTACGCGGCGATGGAACGCCGGTTCGCGCCGATCGGTCCCGGCGGCATCACGATGATGTGCAGCACCGCCGGCCTGCAGGTGTGCCTCGACGCCGGGGAGGCCGAGCACCACGCGGCCCGCTGGGCGGCCGCGCACGCCATGGGCCCGCCGCTGCTCGCCCTCTTCGCCAACTCCCGCGTCCACGCCGGGCGCGACACGGGGCACGCCTCCGCCCGCTGGCTCGCGGTGCACGACACCGAGGCGATCCGCACGCGCACGGCGGGCGTGCCGGACGACCCGGCGGCGGAGTGGGCCACGCGCATGATGGACACCCCGCTGATGGTGCTGCCCCGCGAAGACCGGCCGTGGGACGCGCCGGAGGGGCTGACGTTCGCCGACTGGATCGAGGGCCGGGGCTCGGCGGCGCTGCTGCCGAGGCCCACGTCGGCGGACCTCGACTACCACCTCAGCACCATGTTCACCCCCGTCCGCCCGCAGGGGTACCTGGAGATCCGGTACCTCGACGCCCAGCCGCCGGCCGACTGGCTGGCACCGACCGCGCTGGTCGCCGCGCTGCTCGCCCGTCCGTCCACGGTGGACAAGGTGCGCGGCCTGTGCGCGCCGGTGGCGGACCGGTGGACGAGGGCGGCGGGCCGCGGCCTGGCCGATCCGGAGATCGCGGCCGTCGCGGCCGCGCTGGCCGACCTCGGCTGTGCCGAGCTGGGCAGCACCGGGCTGAGCACGGAATCCGTAACCGAGATCAGCGAGAGCGTGCAGGGGCGCGCGTACCGATCGAGGAGCGAAGCATGACCACCACGGAGTCGAACGAACTGGGCGCCGAACAGTTGCGCGCCCGCGCGGCGGAGGCACTGACCCGGGCCCGGGCGCGCAGTATCGCGCTGACCGACGCGGTCGACGACGAAGACCTGATCAAGCAGCACTCCAAGCTGATGTCGCCGCTGGTCTGGGACCTGGCGCACATCGGCAGCCAGGAGGAGCTGTGGCTGGTCCGCGACGTCGGCGGCCGGGAGCCGCTGCGCCCGGACATCGACGACATCTACGACGCGTTCCAGCACGCCCGCGCCGACCGGCCGGCGCTGCCGCTGCTCGGCCCGGCCGAGGCCCGCAGCTACGTCCGCGAGGTGCGGGAAAAGGCGTTCGACGTGCTGGAGCGGGTGCCGCTGCAGGGGCGCCGGCTCACCGAGCGGGCCTTCGCGTTCGGCATGGTGACCCAGCACGAGCAGCAGCACGACGAAACCATGCTGGCCACCCACCAGCTGCGCCAGGGCGACCCGGTGCTGCACGCGCCCGAGCCGCCGCCCGCGCGGTCGGGCGCCCTGCCCGCCGAGGTCCTGGTGCCCGGCGGCGCGTTCACCATGGGCACCTCGGCCGAGCCGTGGGCGCTGGACAACGAGCGCCCGGCGCACGAGCTGGCCGTCGAGGCGTTCTGGATGGACACGACACCGGTCACTTCCGGGGCCTACGCCGAGTTCCTCGACAGCGGCGGGTACGACGACGAAGCCTGGTGGAGCCCGGAAGGCTGGGCCTACCGCAGCCAGAACGGCATCACCGCACCGCGGTTCTGGAAGCGGGAGCAGGACGGCTGGTGGCGCACCCGGTTCGGGGTCTACGAGCGGATCACGGCCGACGAGCCGGTCGTGCACGTCTCGTTCTTCGAGGCCGAGGCGTACGCGGCCTGGGCGGGCCGGCGGCTGCCGACCGAGGCCGAGTGGGAGAAGGCCGCGCGGTTCGACCCGGCCACCGGCCGGTCGCGCCGCTTCCCGTGGGGTGACGAGGAACCGGGTGCCGAGCACGCCAACCTGGGCCAGCGGCACCTGCGCCCGGCACCGGCGGGCGCGTACCCGGCCGGCGCGTCACCCACCGGCGTGCACCAGCTGATCGGTGACGTCTGGGAGTGGACGAGCACCGACTTGTACGGCTACCCGGGCTTCGCGCCGTTCCCGTACCGGGAGTACTCCGAAGTGTTCTTCGGGCCCGAGTACAAGGTGCTGCGCGGCGGCTCGTTCGGCACCGACTCGGCGGCGATCCGGGGCACGTTCCGCAACTGGGACTACCCGATCCGGCGGCAGATCTTCGCCGGCTTCCGCACGGCCCGCGACGCGGGCCCGGGCGAGGTGGGCTAGGGGCCATGTGCAGGCACATCGCGTACCTCGGCGCGCCCGTTTCCCCCGCCGAGGCGGTTTTTCGCGCGCCGCATTCGCTGCTGGTGCAGGCTTACGCACCGGCGGACATGCGGGGCGGCGGCACCGTGAACGCCGACGGCTTCGGGCTGGGCTGGTACCTCGGCCCGGACGCGGCGCCCCTGCGGCACCGGCGCTCGACTCCACTGTGGACGGACGAGGCGCTGCCGCCGCTGGCCGCGGCGCTCACCACCCACGCGTTCGTCGCCGCGGCCCGCAACGGCACCACCGGCATGCCGGTGACCGAGGCGGCCGCGGCGCCGTTCACCACGGGCCGGTGGCTGTTCAGCCACAACGGTGTCGTCCGCGGCTTCCCGGACTCGCTGGCCGAACTGGCCAAGACCCTGCCCATCACCGAGCTGCTGACGCTGGAGGCGCCGACGGACTCGGTCGTGCTCTGGGTCCTGCTGCGGGCCCGGCTCGCGGCCGGGGAAGACCCGCTCTCGGCGGTGGTCTGGCTGACGACCGCCGTGGAGGCGGCCGCGCCCGGCTCCCGGCTCAACTTCCTGCTCACCGACGGCGAAACCCTGATCGGCACCACCTGGACGCACGCACTGTCCCTGCTGGAAACCCCGGAGGGCGTGCTGCTGGCGTCCGAACCCGTCGACGGCGACCCGCGCTGGACGCCCGTCCCGGACCACCACGCCGTGCGCGCCACCGCGGCCGGCGTGGAACTGCTTCCCCTGACCGAGGAGGACATCTCGTGACCGAACCCGATCTCGACCACCACCGTTCCGGCGACGCCGTCACCGGCGAACTGCGTGCGGACGTCGTCGCCGGGCTCACCGCCGAGCGGAAGTGGCTGCCGCCCAAGTGGTTCTACGACGCCGAGGGCAGCGAGCTGTTCGAGAAGATCACCCAGCTGCCGGAGTACTACCCGACCCGCAGCGAGCGTGAGGTGCTGGCCGCGCACGCCGGCGACGTCGCGAAGCTGACCGACGCGCACACCCTCGTCGAGCTGGGTTCCGGGTCGAGCGAGAAGACCCGGCTGCTGCTCGACGCGCTCACCGCGCACGGCACGCTGGAGGCGTTCGTCCCGCTCGACGTCTCCGAGTCCGCGCTGGCCGACGCCGCCCGGTCGATCTCGGCGGACTACCCGGGGCTGGCGGTCCGGGGTGTCGTCGGCGACTTCACCCAGCACCTGGACCTGCTGCCCGGCGGCCAGCCGCGGGTCGTGGCCTTCCTCGGCGGCACGATCGGGAACTTCCTGCCCGCCGAGCGCGCCGGGTTCCTGCGGTCGGTGCGGGAGGTCCTGGACGAGGGGGAGTGGCTGCTGCTGGGCACGGACCTGGTGAAGGACGCCGAGACGCTGGAGCGGGCGTACGACGACGCGGCCGGGGTCACGGCGGAGTTCGACATGAACGTGCTGCGGGTGATCAACGCCCGGCTCGGCGCGAACTTCGACCTCGACGAGTTCGAGCACGTCTCGCACTGGGACGCCGAGCACGAGTGGATCGAAATGCGGCTGCGCGCCCGGCGCGAGCTGACCGTCGAGATCCCCGGTGCGGACCTGACCGTGCGGTTCGCCGAGGGGGAGCACATCCGGACGGAGATCTCCGCCAAGTTCCGGCCCGCCGGGGTCGAGGCCGAGCTGGCCGCGGCCGGGTTCGCCCTCGACCGGTGGTGGACCGACTCCCAGCAGCGCTTCGGGGTGAGCCTGGCAAGATCTGTGCGTGGCTAATCCTCTCCGGGCACTGGCCCGGGCCCTCGGCACGAAGCCGTGGCTGATGCGTTCGGCCGTCGTGGTCGTCTGGGCGGACAAGAAACTGCACAAGGTGTTCGGCGGCCGGGTGAGCCTCGTGGCGCTCGCCGGGCTGCCGTCCCTGCGCCTGACGACCACCGGCCGCAAGAGCGGGCTGCCCCGCAGCACGAACCTGCTCTACTTCCCGCACGGCGGCGACTTCGTGCTGACCGGGTCCAACTGGGGCCGGCCGAACAACCCGGCCTGGACCCTCAACCTGCGTGCCGACCCGAAGGCCGAGGTCGCGCTCGCCGGGCGCCCCGTCACGGTCGTCGCCCGGGAGCTCGAAGGCGAGGAGTACGCCGCGATGTGGCGCGAGCTGCTCGCGTTCTGGCCCGGGTACGCGATGGAGCAGGAGGAGGCCGGGCGCCCGTTGCCCGTTTTCGTCCTGAATCGGGTCGCCCGATAGATTCGCACCATCCGTTTGGACGGTGACGGCTTTCACCGGTTTGTGCCAGTCTCTCCCGGGTAACGCGCCGTGACGCCTCGAGCGCGCGGCGAATGCGTGACCTAGGGAGGAACGTCTTGCGGAGATCCACAAGGGGCCGGGTGCGCTCGTTCGCGCTGGTGGGGGCGCTCGTGGCGGGCATCGGGCTCGCCGGCACGGCCGGGACCGCGGCCGCGGCGCCGGACGCGGCGGCCAAGCCCGCCGTCGTCGGGGCGACCGCGGCGGTCGCCTGGGGGACCTGCTCGGCCGACACCCTCGCCGGGGTGCCCGCGGACCAGGTGAAGCTCTACAGCTGCGCGCGCTACCGCGTGCCGATCGACCACGACAACGCCGCGCTGGGCACCATCGACATCGCGCTGCTGAAGCGCGCCGCGCGCACCCCGGACGCGCGGGTCGGCTCGCTGTTCCTCAACCCCGGCGGCCCCGGCGGTTCGGGCCTGCGGATGCCGATCAGTGGCCAGTTCTACTTCCAGCCGCAGGTCCTCGACCGCTTCGACCTGGTCGGCTTCGACCCGCGCGGGGTCGGGCAGAGCAACCCGCTGCGCTGCTTCACCACGCAGGAGGACGCGGACGAGGTCTTCGGCGCCCAGATCCCGGTGCCGCTGAGCCGCGCCGAGATCTCCGGCACGCTGGCCAGCTACCGCGACTACGGGCAGTTCTGCAAGAACAACGCGGGCTCGCTGCTCAACCACATGTCCACGAAGGACGTCGTGCGTGACCTCGACACGCTGCGCGCGGCGGTCGGCGACAAGAAGCTGACCTACGTCGGCTTCTCCTACGGCACGCTGATCGGCTCGACCTACGCGTCGATGTTCCCGAAGCAGTCCCGCGCGATCGTCATCGACGGCAACGTCGACCCGCAGCTGCGCACGAAGGACGGCGTCGAGTACGACCGCGAGCGGGCGCAGGGCTTCGAGGTCTCGCTCGACGGCTTCCTCAAGCGTTGCGACCAGGTCGGCGCGAAGTGCGCGTTCAGCGACGGCACGCCGCGGGCGAAGTTCGACGAGCTGCGCGAGTACCTGCGCAAGCAGCCGATCACCGTCCCCGGCGGCGGTTCGGTCGACATCAACACGTTCACCGGTTCGGTGTCGAGCATCCTGTACTCGCCGTCGGCGTTCCCCGGCCTGGCCGAGGACCTGCAGGCGCTCTACGACGCGATCCACCCGGCGGGCGCGCAGGCGCAGACCCTGCAGGCCCGGCAGCTCAAGGTGATCACGAAGGGCAAGCAGGGCCTGGCGGACCAGTCCCCGGACAGCCCCTACACGAGTGACGACTCGTACTTCGGCGTCAACTGCTCGGACAAGCCGTTCAAGATCAAGCAGGAGCAGGTGCCGGGCATCGCCGCGAGCTGGGAGCGCGAGTCGCCCACCTTCGGCCGCTACCAGGCCTTCGCCGACACGGCGGGCTGCCCGGTGTGGCCGGCGAAGAAGCCGGACGTCTACCGCGGTCCGTGGCAGGCGAAGACCGACGTCCCGGTCGTCGTGGTCAGCAACTACTACGACCCCGCGACGCGCTACCTGTTCGGCCAGCGGATGGCCGCCGAGCTCGGCAACACCCGGCTGCTGTCGGTCGACGCGTTCGGCCACTGCATCCTCGGTGACGCCCTCGGTGTCGACCAGGCCGTGGCGGCGTACCTGACCGACCTCAAGGTGCCGGCGGGCGGCCAGGTGTTCCAGCCGAACGTCCAGCCGTTCGAAACCCCGTAGCGGATACCGGACCGAGGCCGGGGTGACGCACCTCGCGTCGCCCCGGCCTCTTCGTGCCCGGTACAGTGCGGGAGTTGATCAACCACGAGCAACGGAAGCGAGGTGAGCGGCACATGCCAGCGGACAGTCAGCGGACGACCGGGCGTGCGCTCACCGGAGGCTTCCGGCTGGGCTGAGCTCGTCCGGTCTCCTCCTGTCCGGCAGTGCGCGCACGCCGGAAACGAGCCGGATCATGACCATCTTCGAAATGCTGCTGCGCGTGGGCACCGGGGTCGGCCTGGGCGCCGTCATCGGGTTCGAGCGCCAGTTCCGCGCCCGGATGGCCGGGCTGCGCACCAACGCCCTCGTCGCGGTCGGCGCGACGCTGTTCGTCCTGCTGTCCGCCCACGGTTTCGGCGGCCTCGCGAGCAGCGCGGACGCCGACCCGACGCGGGTGGCCGCGCAGATCGTCTCCGGCATCGGGTTCCTCGGTGCCGGCGTGATCCTGCGTGACGGCCTCAACGTCCGGGGTCTCAACACCGCGGCGACGCTGTGGTGCTCGGCGGCCGTGGGTTCGCTCGCCGGCTCCGGGTTGTACGCCGTGGCGCTGGCCGGGACCGTGGTCGTCGTCGGGGTGAACGTCCTGCTGCGGCCGCTCGGCCGCGTTGTCGACCGCCGCCCGGACTCGGGCGAGGAGACCCCGGCGCGCTACGAGTTCCAGGCGGTGACCCGCGACGACAGCGAGGCCCCCGTCCGGGCCCTGCTCGTGCAAGCGCTGGCCCGCACGGACTTCCGGCTGCTGTCGGTGCTGAGCACGGACCGCCCGGAGGACCGTACCGTCGAGGTCCGCGCCGAGCTGGCCGCCGACCAGCGCGACGACGCCCAGATGGAGTCCGCGGTGTCCCGGCTTTCCCTGGAGCCCGCGGTGTCGAGCGTGCGCTGGGACGCCGTCACGGTGTAGCGAGGAACTCCTCGAGCAGCTCGCCGAACCGGGCGGGCCGGTCGAGGTTCACCAGGTGCGCGGCGCCGGGCACCCGGACCCGGCGCGCGTGCGGTGCCTCGCGCTCCACCAGGTCGGCGACGGCGAAGATGTCGGTGGAGTCGAGGTCGCCCGTGACGACCAGCGCGCGCGTCCCGATCTCGGCCACCCGGCCGATCGCGTCCAGCTCGGTACCCGGATCGGGGGCGCCGTGGCCCTGGCCGAAGTTGCCGACCAGCATGTCCCGGCAGTGCTGCCGGACCGCCGGGTCCACGTCGGCGGGCGCGCGGTGCGGGCCGTCGACCCACAACCGCAGGACGCACTCCAGGACCGCGGCGCCGTCGCCCGACCGGGCCGCTTCGCCCGCCTCGGCCAGCAGGCCCAGGACGTACGGGTCCTGGAACTCCATCCCGCTGATCCCCGGCGAGCTGAGGACCAGCCCGGCCGCCCGGTCGGGGTGGGCGAGGGCGAAGTCGAGGAACACCCGGCTGCCGAGCGAGCAGCCGACCAGCACCGGGCGCTCCACGTCCAAGGCGTCGAGGAGCTGCTTCAGGTCTTCGCGGTGCGAGAACGGCCCCGCCGGGTCCGACGAGCCGCCGGCACCACGGGCGTCGTAACGGATCACGCGGTGCTCGCGCGCGAAACGGGTGAACTGCTCCTCCCACATCGCGCGGGTCATGCCGCCCGCGTGCAGGAACACCACCGGTGAACCTTCGCCGCGCTCTTCGTAGGACAGGTGGCCGTCGCCGAGCTCGATGCGTTCCCCCATGCCCGCCACGGTAACGCGAAAGGCCTCCCCGCCGGAACCGGCGGGGAGGCCTTTCGGGAACGCGGAAACCCTTACGCGTTGGTCATCTTCCGCAGCACGTACTGCAGGATGCCGCCGTTGCGGTAGTAGTCCGCCTCACCCGGGGTGTCGATGCGGACGTCCGCCTCGAACTCCACCTTGCCGCCGTCCTGCTTGGTCGCGGTGACGTGCACGGTGCGCGGGGTCTCGCCGTCGTTCAGCTTGGTGATGCCCGAGATGTCGAACGTCTCGGTGCCGTCCAGCTTCAGCGACGCCGCCGACTCACCCTGCGGGAACTGCAGCGGGATGACGCCCATGCCGATCAGGTTGGACCGGTGGATGCGCTCGAACGACTCGGTGATCACCGCGCGGACGCCCAGCAGCGAGGTGCCCTTGGCCGCCCAGTCGCGCGACGAGCCGGAGCCGTACTCCTTGCCGCCCAGCACGACCAGCGGGGTGCCGGCCGCGGCGTAGTTCTCCGCCGCGTCGTAGATGAACGCCTGCGGGGCGCCGTCCTGGGTGAAGTCGCGGGTGTAGCCGCCCTGCACGTCGTCCAGCAGCTGGTTGCGCAGCCGGATGTTCGCGAAGGTGCCGCGGATCATCACCTCGTGGTTGCCGCGCCGCGAGCCGTAGGAGTTGAAGTCCTTCTTCTCGACGCCGTGCTCGGTGAGGTACTGCGCGGCCGGGGTGCCCGGCTTGATCGCGCCGGCGGGGGAGATGTGGTCGGTGGTGACCGAGTCGCCCAGCTTCGCCAGCACGCGCGCGCCGGAGATGTCGGTGACCGCGGCCGGCTCCGGCGTCATGCCCTCGAAGTACGGGGGCTTCCGGACGTAGGTGGACTCGGCGTCCCACTCGAAGGTCTTGCCCTCGGGCGTGGGCAGCGCCTTCCAGCGCTCGCCGCCGTCGAAGACGTCCGCGTAGTCCTTGGTGAACATCTCCTGCGTGATCGAGGAGTCGATGGTCTCCTGGATCTCCTGCGGCGTCGGCCAGATGTCCTTCAGGAACACGTCGGTGCCGTCGCTGTCCTGGCCCAGCGGCTGGTTCGCGAAGTCGAAGTCCATCGTCCCGGCCAGCGCGTAGGCGATGACCAGCGGCGGCGACGCCAGGTAGTTCATCTTGACGTCGGGGTTGATCCGGCCTTCGAAGTTGCGGTTGCCCGAAAGCACCGACACCGCGGTGAGGTCGTTCTCCTGGATCGCGGCGGAGATCTCGTCCGAGAGCGGGCCCGAGTTGCCGATGCAGGTGGTGCAGCCGTAGCCGACCAGGTGGTAGCCCAGCTTCTCCAGGTACGGCCACAGGTTGGCCTTGGTGTAGTAGTCGGTGACGACCTGCGAGCCCGGCGCCATCGACGTCTTGACCCACGGCTTGACCGCGAGGCCCTTGTCCACGGCGTTGCGCGCGAGCAGCGCGGCGCCGAGCATGACCGAAGGGTTCGAGGTGTTGGTGCACGAGGTGATCGAGGCGATCACGACGGCGCCGTGGTCGAGCACGAACTCGCCGCGGTCGGCGGTCGAGACCTTGACCGGCTTGGTCGGGCGGCCCGAGGCACCGTTGGCGGCGGACACGATCACCGGGGCGGCGTCGTCCTCGGCGAACGACAGCGACGGCGCGTCGCTGGCCGGGAAGGACTCCTCCGAGGCTTCGTCCATCTTCGTGTGCGGCGTGGCGTCCTCGCCGTCCACGTAGTCGTGCACGGACTTGCGGAACGACGACTTCGCGTCGGTCAGCTCGATGCGGTCCTGCGGGCGCTTAGGGCCGGCGATCGACGGCACGACCGTCGAAAGGTCCAGCTCGATGTACTCGGAGAACTCCGGCTCGTGGGAAGCGTCGTGCCAGAGGCCCTGCTCCTTGGCGTAGGCCTCGACCAGCGCGACCTGCTCGGCGGAACGGCCGGTCAGCTTGAGGTAGCGGACCGTCTCCTCGTCGATCGGGAAGATCGCCGCGGTGGAGCCGAACTCGGGGCTCATGTTGCCGATGGTGGCGCGGTTGGCCAGCGGCACCGCGCTGACGCCGTCGCCGTAGAACTCGACGAACTTGGAGACCACGCCGTGGCGGCGCAGCATCTCGGTGATGGTCAGCACGACGTCGGTCGCGGTGACGCCGGTGGGGATCTCGCCGGTCAGCTTGAAGCCGACGACGCGCGGGATGAGCATCGACACCGGCTGGCCCAGCATGGCCGCCTCGGCCTCGATGCCGCCGACGCCCCAGCCCAGCACGCCCAGGCCGTTGACCATGGTGGTGTGCGAGTCGGTGCCGACGCAGGAGTCGGGGTAAGCCTGGCCGTTGCGGCTCATGACCGTGCGGGCGAGGTGCTCGATGTTGACCTGGTGCACGATGCCGGTGCCCGGCGGGACGACCTTGAACTCGTCGAAGGCGCCCTGGCCCCAGCGCAGGAACTGGTAGCGCTCGCGGTTGCGCTCGTACTCGATCTCGACGTTGCGCTCGAAGGCGTCGGGGCGGCCGAAGACGTCGATGATGACCGAGTGGTCGATGACCAGCTCGGCCGGGGCGAGGGGGTTCACCTTGTCCGGGTCGCCGCCGAGGTCCGTGACCGCTTCGCGCATGGTGGCGAGGTCGACGACGCAGGGGACGCCGGTGAAGTCCTGCATGATCACGCGGGCCGGGGTGAACTGGATCTCGATGGACGGGTCGGCCTTCGGGTCCCACGAGGCGAGCGAGCGGATGTGGTCGGCGGTGATGTTCGCGCCGTCCTCGGTGCGCAGCAGGTTCTCGAGCAGGATCTTCAGGCTGTAGGGCAGGCGCTCGGCGCCCTCGACCTTGTTCAGGCGGAACACCTCGTACGAGGCGTCGCCGACCTTCAGCGTGTCTTTGGCGCCGAAGCTGTCCTTGCTGGCAGGTGCGGTCACGTCTAACTCCAGTGGCATGGACTTCCGCGCCGGTGCGGCGGTCGAGTCCCGGGTCAGTTCGGTCGGGTTCGGTGAGGCGAGTCTTGCGCACCCCCACCGTAGGACCGGATTCGGGATGGCACACCTCGCGGTGCCTCAAACAGTACGCGCGTCCTGTTTGAGGGACAAGGCGACACGCGGTGTGGGCTGCGCCATCCGCGACGGGGGTCCCTCAATAAGGGGAATTGGTGCCTACGGTGTGTAAGTTTCCGCTGAGGCTTGTGATAGTGGTGTGACTGCAGTGACGCGCGATGTGCGCAGGTGAGCGGAGGTGGCGGTCGTGCCGGAACGGCGCAGTGGCTGGAAGGTGCCGGGCGCGCGCCGTGGACTGACCGTGAGCACCCTGGCCCTGGTGATCTTGTTCGGCGCCGGCGGCACGGGCCTCGCGGCGCCCCCGCCGCCGCCCAACCCGAGCGACTCGGACCTGAACAACAGCAAGGCCCAGGCGAACGCGAAGGCCGGTGAGGTCGGCCGGCTGACCAACCAGCTGGCCCAGGCCGAGCAGAAGCTGTCGCAGCTGCAGGACGACGTCGAGCTCAAGCAGGAAGAGGCCAACAAGGCCCTGGTCGACCTGCAGTCCGCCCAGGACGCCGCGGCGCAGGCGGAGAACGACGCCAAGGCCGCCCGGACCCAGGCGGACGCCGCGGCCGCGGCGATCGAGAAGGCCCGCAACGACCTGAAGACCTTCGCCGCCGCCAGCTTCCAGCAGGGCAGCACGGTCGGCTCGCTCTCGGCGTACCTGAGCGCCGACAGCCCCAAGGACATGCTGGCCCGCGCGCAGCTGCTCGACGCCGTCGGCGGCGACCGGCTCAACGCCCTCGACCGGCTCCAGCAGGCGCAGACCGACAAGTCGAACAAGGACTCCGCGGCCCGCAAGGCCGCGGAGATCGCCCAGCAGAAGCAGGACGCCGCGCGCAAGGCGAAGGACGGCGCCGACGCCGCCCAGACCGCCGCCGTCAGCGCGCAGGACAACCAGCAGACGCAGAACTCGGCTCTCGAAGCCAACAAGTCGAGCGTCGAGCAGCAGCTCTACACCGCGCAGGCCAAGGTCAACGGCCTGCAGGGGCAGCGCCAGCGCTACCAGGACTGGCTCGCGCAGAAGCAGCGTGAGGACGACGAGCGCGCCCGCCAGGCCGCGCTCGGCTCGTCCGGGGGCGGCGGTGGCCGACCGGCCGGCGGGCCCGCGCCCTCGGCCCCGGCCGGCGCGTCCATCGAAGCCGTGGTCGCCCGGGCCCTGTCCAAGCTCGGCATGCCCTACGCCTGGGGCGGCGGCAACGCGAGCGGCGCGACCCGCGGCATCCGCGACGGCGGCGTCGCCGACCGCTACGGCGACTACAACAAGATCGGCTTCGACTGCTCCGGCCTGATGATCTACGCCTTCGCCGGGGTCCGGTCGCTGCCGCACTACAGCGGGTACCAGTACACGTCCGGGCGCCGCGTCCCGCTGTCGCAGATGCGCCGCGGCGACATGCTGTTCTACGGCGGCGCGGGCGGCATCCACCACGTCGCGCTCTACCTCGGTGGCGGCCAGATGGTCGAGGCCCCGCAGTCCGGGCTGCGCGTCCGGGTCGCCCCGGTGCGCTACGGCGGCATCATGCCGTACGCGACCCGCCTGATCGGCTGAAAACCCGTTCGACGTCGTCGCCGCCGGCCGCCAGGATCGCCCGGTGGACGACGAACTGAACGCGCTGCGCCGCACGCGGCTGCGCTGGAACACGCCCCTTTCCGAAACCCACGCCGAGCTGCTGCTCGACCGGATGGACCTCGGCGCGGGCCACCTCGTCGATCTCGGCTGCGGCTGGGGTGAGCTGCTGCTGAGGGCCGTCGCCCGGGTGCCCGGGCTGCACGGGACCGGCGTCGACACCGACGTGACCGGCCTCGACCGCGGGCGCGCCGCGGCCCGGGAACGCGGGCTGGCCGTCGAGTTCACCGAAGCGGACGCCGCGAGCTGGGACGGACCGGCCGAGCGGGTGTTCTGCGTCGGGGCCGCGCACGCCTTCGGCTCGACGAAGGACGCGCTCGCCCGGCTCGCGCGGGTGGTGCCGTCCGGCCGCGTTCTCTACGGCGACGGCTTCTGGGCGGCTCCGCCGAACCCCGCGGCGGCGGAGATCTTCGGCCCGGACACGCTGACCCTTCCAGACCTGCTCGATGCCGTGGATGCCGCCGGATGGCGCGTCCTGCACCTCAGCACCGCCGACCAGCTGGAGTGGGACGACTTCGAGTCGTCGTCACGCCGCGCCTGGCAGGAGTGGCTGCTGGCGCACCCGGACGACCCGCGGGCGTCCGAGGTGCGTGCCTGGCTCGGCGAACGGCAGCGGCAGTACGTCCGCGATTACCGGGGTGTGCTGGGCCTGGCCTACCTCGTGCTGGGCCGCTGAGGTCAGGCCTGTTCGCGCTTCAGCTTGCGCCAGCCGCCGGCCCGGTTGTTCGCGATGATCTGCCGGAACATCGCGGTGAGCGCGGGCGCGTTGATCGGCTCGCCTTCACCGAAGGCGACCGTCCGGGCGGTCTTGTTGCCGTGCCCGGCGGTGATGATGCCGTCCGGGTCGGGGACGATGCCGCCGTCGTAGACGAACACGTTGACGTGGTCCTTCGCCGCCAGCAGAGCGCAGATGTTGCCCTCGAGCACGAAGTAGGGCTGCCGCGTGCGCTTGATGGTCTCGGTCACCTCGGGGTCGGCCGCGTGGACCAGCTCCCGGACCTCCCGGCAGATCACCTGCTGCCACCCGGGCAGCGCGTCGATGTAGGCGTCGACGCGGGGCTCGGCGGTGTAGGACACGCGTCGAGTATGCCGCTAAAGTGCGCCGGATGCGCTACGCGGGGATCGTGGTGGCCGGTGGGTCGGCCCGCAGACTGTCCGGTGTGGACAAGCCGGCCCTGACCGTCGGCGGCAAGCCGTTGCTGGCCCGCGCGATCCACGCCCTCGAGGGCGCCGAACGCGTGATCGCGGTCGGCCCGCGGCGTCCCGGCTTCGACGTCGTGTGGACCCGGGAGCCCGTGCCGGGCACCGGGCCGGTCGCCGCGCTGGCGGCCGGGCTCGCCTTCGTGCCCGAGGACGTCGAAGCGGTCGCGGTGCTCGCCGCCGACCTGCCCGGCGTCCGCCGGTCCACAGTGGACCGGCTGGTCGCCGCGGTCGGCGGGGCCGACGGCGCGGTGCTGGTCGACGCCGCGGGCGCCCGGCAGTGGCTGCTCGGCGTCTGGCGGGTCGCGGCGCTGCGGGCCGCGCTGCCCGAGGAGCTGGAGAACGCGGCGCTGCGGCGGACGCTCGGCGCGCTGGACATCGTCGACGTCCCGGCCGAGCCGGGGGAGGCCGACGACATCGACACCCCCGAGGACCTGGACCGGCTGTCCTGACACGGTCCTTCACAGATGTCACACCGGGCACGGTGTTGGCTACTCGCACGGGCCTACGCGTGCGTCCGCGTGCCGGACGGACGAACCACCGGGGGACGCAGTACGGTCGCACCGCGTGATCAACGTCGCGGGGGCGGCGCACGGACTTATGAGGAGGCAGAGTGACCGAGCCCGGCTACGCCGAGGGCGGGAACGGCCAGCAGGCCGCGACGCCGGCGCGGGACGCCCAGTTGCTGGAGCGGACCGTGTTCGAGGTCAAGCGGATCATCGTCGGCCAGGACCGCCTGGTCGAGCGGATGCTGGTGGGGCTGCTGGCCAAGGGCCACCTGCTGCTCGAAGGCGTGCCCGGGGTCGCGAAGACCCTGGCCGTCGAGACGTTCGCCCGGGTGGTCGGCGGTTCGTTCTCGCGCGTGCAGTTCACGCCGGACCTGGTGCCCGCGGACATCCTGGGCACCCGGATCTACCGCCAGGGCGCCGAGCGGTTCGACGTCGAGCTCGGCCCGGTCGTGGCGAACTTCGTGCTCGCCGACGAGATCAACCGCGCGCCGGCGAAGGTGCAGTCGGCGATGCTCGAGGTGATGGCCGAGCGGCACGTCTCGATCGGCGGGCAGACGTTCCCGATGCCGGACCCGTTCCTGGTCCTCGCCACGCAGAACCCGATCGAGAACGAGGGCGTGTACCCGCTGCCGGAGGCGCAGCGCGACCGCTTCCTGTTCAAGATCCTCGTCGAGTACCCCTCCGCCGAGGAGGAGCGCGAGATCATCTACCGGATGGGCGTCACCCCGCCCACCCCGCACGAGGTGCTCAGCCCGGCCGAGCTGGTCCGGCTGCAGGGCGTCGCGGCGCAGGTCTTCGTGCACCACGCGCTGGTCGACTACGTCGTCCGCCTCGTGCTGACCACCCGCACGCCGAACGAGCACGGCCTCGCCGACGTCGCGGGCTGGGTGTCCTACGGCGCGTCGCCGCGTGCCAGCCTCGGCATCATCGCCGCCGCGCGGGCGCTGGCCCTGGTCCGCGGCCGCGACTACGTGCTGCCGCAGGACGTCGTCGACGTCGTGCCGGACGTGCTGCGCCACCGCCTCGTGCTGTCCTACGACGCGCTGGCCGACGGCGTGCCCATCGACCACATCATCACCCGCGTGCTGCAGACCGTGCCGTTGCCGCAGGTCTCGGCCCGGCCGCAGGGCGGGACCGGCCAGGGCGGCCCGGTCCCGGCGGGCGCGCCGGTCAGGTAACCCGGCGATGGCGAAGAAGGACACGGGCGAACGCCCTTCCTGGGCGCCGCCGATCCTGCGCGGCGACCGGATGGAGGCCGGGCTCCGGACCCTGGAGCTCGACGTCCGCCGCCGGCTCGACGGGCTGCTCCAGGGCAACCACCTCGGCCTGGTGCCGGGGCCGGGGTCCGAGCCCGGCGAGGCGCGGCCCTACCAGCCCGGTGACGACGTGCGCCGGATGGACTGGGCGGTCACCGCCCGCACGACGACCCCGCACATCCGCGAGACGGTGGCCGACCGCGAGCTGGAGACCTGGGTGGTCGCCGACCTGTCGGCAAGTCTCGACTTCGGCACGGCCCTGTGCGAGAAGCGGGACCTGGTGGTCTGCGCGGTCGCGGCGGTCGCGCACCTGACCGGGGGCGGCGGCAACCGGATCGGCGCGCTGCTGTCGAACGGCGCCGAGACCACCCGCGTCCCCGCCCGCGGCGGGCTGGCGCACGCCCGCGGCCTGGTCCGCAAGATCGCCGCGACCCCGCGGGCCCCCGAGGGCACCCGCGGTGACTTCGCGGACGCCTTGGAGGCGTTGCGACGGCCACCGCGCCGCCGCGGCCTGGCCGTGGTGATCTCGGACTTCCTGGGCGAGCCCACCTGGGAGCGGCCGCTGCGCGCGCTGGGCGGGCGCCACGAACTGATCGCGATCGAAGTCCTCGACCCGCGCGACATCGACCTGCCCGAGGTGGGGACCGTCGTGCTGGCCGACCCGGAGACAGGGAAACAGCGCGAAGTGCACGCTTCGGCCTTGCTGCGCAAGGAGTTCGGGGCCGCGGCCCACGCCCACCGGCAGACGGTGGCGGCCGGCCTGCGGCGAGCGGGTGCGGCGCACCTGACGCTGCGCACCGACGGCGACTGGATCGCCGACATGGTGCGGTTCGTCGTCGCCCGCAAGCGGCGCTGGTCGGGGGGTGTCGCGTGAGCTTGACGGGCTTCACCGCGCCGTGGTGGTTCCTGCTCCTGATCGCCGTGGCCGCGGTCGCGATCGGGTACGTCCTGGCCCAGCGGGCGCGCCGGAAGCGGACCATGCGGTTCGCGAACCTGGAGCTGCTGGAGAAGGTCGCGCCGAAGAGCCAGGGCTGGGTGCGGCACGTGCCGGCGGTGCTGATCGTGCTGTCGCTGCTGCTGCTGACCGTCGCGCTGGCCGGTCCGACCGCCGAGCAGAAGGTGCCGCGCAACCGGGCGACCGTGGTGCTGGTGATCGACGTGTCGCTGTCGATGGAGGCCACCGACGTCGCGCCGACGCGGCTGAAGGCGGCCCAGGACGCCGCGACGCAGTTCGCGCAGAACATGACCCCGGGGATCAACCTGGGGCTCATCTCCTTCGCGGGCACGGCGACGGTGCTGGTCAACCCGACCACCGACCGCAACGGCGTCATCAAGGCGATCGAGAACCTGAAGCTGGCGCAGTCCACGGCCACCGGTGAAGGCATTTTCGCGGCGCTGCAGTCGGTGGAGAGCTTCTCCAGCGTCGTGGGCGGCGCCGACGGCCCCCCGCCGGCGCGCATAGTGCTGATGTCCGACGGCAAGCAGACGGTCCCGGAGGACCTGTACGCGGCGCGCGGCGGTTACACCGCGGCGCAGGCGGCGAAGCAGGCGGGCGTCCCGATCTCGTCGATCTCCTTCGGCACCACGCACGGCTCGGTCGACATCGAGGGCAAGGCCCAGCCGGTGAGCGTGGACGACGAGTCGCTGCGCGAGATCGCGAGGCTCTCGGGCGGCGAGTTCTACAAGGCGGCCAGCGCGGAAGAGCTGAAGAAGGTCTACGGCGACCTGGGCGAGCAGATCGGCTACGAGATCAAGGACGCCGACGCGAGCAAGCCGTGGCTGGTGGTCGGCACGCTGATCCTCATGCTGGGCGCCGCGGCCAGCCTGTTCTACGGCCAGAGACTCCCGTAGCGAAGGCGGCACTTTCACGTGAAAGTGCCGCCCTTCTCAAGCTCGGGTGTTAACTCCACGCGCTCGCAAGGCAACTGGTGTCGATACCTGCTGCTTCGGCCTCGCGGATCAGGTGCCGATCGTGGTCATCGAGGATCTGACTGATCACCGAAGCTGGAAGCCCTTCTCGCTTGGACCGGTCGTACAAAGCCGCAGCTTGTCGTTCCCGCTGGCGAGGAGCGAAGACGACGTCGGCGCCGGGTACATCGATCATGAAATCTCCTTGGCCGGCTCGTACTCCTTTATCGGAGACAAGCCGGCCCAGGCAGGATTCTCCGATCCCGTTGGGCAACTGCCCTGGACGTGAGCACGTTCACCGTTCTCGGCGGACGCCGTAGAGGCTGCCGCCGAGGAGGGTGACACCGGAGAGCGTGCCGCTGACGAACGGGACCCACGGCAGGGCCGCGGAACCGAGCAGCGCCAGGCCGACCACACCCAGCACCGTCAGGACCGCGCCGACCACCAGGATCGACCGGGTCTTCCAAGCGGACGCCAGCGCCACGAAGTGCAGGCCGACGATCGTGGCGATCCACGCGACGTTGGCCTGCACCGGCGCGTCCAGCAGGCTGAGCACGAAGAACCCGGCGATCAGCAGCACCACTTCGCCGATGACGATCACCCGGTAGCTCGGCCCGAACATCGGCCGGTCGTCCAGGGTGGGGCGCCCGCCCGCGCGGAACCCGAGGACCACCACGGCGGCCAGCGCCACGACGGCGAGGCCGCGCAGGATCCAGCCGGCCACCGCCGGGAGCGGGTCACCGGAGTTGACCAGGACGAACACGGCACCGAACGCGGCGCCGATGAGCGCCCCCAGGAATTGCTGTCGCACCCGGCGAACCTACCGGACGCCCGATCAGGCCTCCGGGACGGCGAACCCGTTCTGCCGCCAGGCCTCGTAGATCGCGATCGCGGCGGTGTTGGCGAGGTTGAGCGAGCGGCTGGTCGGCAGCATCGGCAGCCGCACCCGGTCGGTGACCTCCGGGGCCTGCTGGACGTCGGCGGGCAGCCCCACCGACTCCGGCCCGAACAGCAGGACGTCGCCGGGGGTGTAGGCGACGTCGACGTGCAGGCGGGAAGCCGACGCGCTGAACGCGTAGACCTTCGCCGGCAGCAGCGCTTGCCAGGCCGCGTCGAGGTCCGCGTGGACGTGCACCCGCGCGAGGTCGTGGTAGTCGAGCCCGGCGCGCCGCAGCTGCTTGTCCTCGAGGGTGAACCCGAGCGGTTCGACCAGGTGCAGCTCGCAGCCGGTGTTGGCCGCGAGGCGGATCGCGTTGCCCGTGTTGGGCGGGATTTCGGGGTGGTAGAAGAGAACGCGGAACATCGGCTCAGACCTCGGGGAGGAAACCGGCGTACGCCTTGCGGACGGCGTCGGGTGGTGCGGCGGGGCGCAGGGTCGCCGGGTCGATGAACACGTAGCGCACGGTCGCCTCGCCGACGAGCGCGCCGCCGCGGCGGATCTCGAAGTCGTGGATCATCGACGTCGTCCCGAGGTGGCTCAGGTACTGGGCGACGACCAGTTCGTCGTCGTACCGGGCCGGCGCGCGGAACTTCAGGTTCGCCTCCGCGACCACGACGTCCGTGCGGTGGGCGAGGAACTCGTCGTGGGAGCCGAACAGGGCCTTCTCCGCCTCGAAAGCGCACATGTCCACGTAGGCCAGGTAGTGGGCGTTGAAGACGATGCCCTGGCCGTCGCACTCGTGGTAGCGCACGCGCAGCGGCATCTTGGCGATCGGGCGGCGAGGTTCGGTCACCGGGCCAATCTAGCGGTCAGCCGTGCAGGGCCCGGTAGGCCGTGGCCGCGCCGGGCTGCAGCGGCACCGGCTGGGTGCCGATCAGCGTGCGGACGTCGAGGAACTGCGTCCCGACGGCCTCCGCGGGCACCAGGTCGGTGGCCCGCTCGACCAGCAGCCGGACGACCGCGGCGGCGACGTCGTCGGGGAGGGCGGGGGAGCAGACCAGGAGGTTCGCGACGCCGATCGTGCCCAGCGCGCCGACACCCCGGTAGGCGCCCTCGGGCACCTGGACCTGGTCGTACACCGGCCCGTACGTGCTGCGCAGCGCGGGGACCAGCGCGTCCAGCGGGAGCAGCGCGATCGGTGTCGTGCGGGTGAGGTCCGCGAGCTTCGGCGTCGGCACGCCGCCCGACCACAGCATCGCGTCGACCCGCCGGTCGGCCAGCGCGTGGACGGCGTCGTCGAACAGCAGGTGCTGAGCGTCGACGACCACGCCGGCTTCGGCGAACACGCGCTCGCCCAGCTGGGCCGCGCCGGACCCGCCCGCACCCAGCGACACCGGACGGCCCGCCAGGTCGACGAGCCGCCGGGCCGGGCCGTCCGCACGCACCACCAGCTGCAGGTAGTTCTCGTAGACGCGGCCGAGGGCGAGCAGCGGCACCTTCCCGGTGAACGGCATGCCGCCGCCGATCGCCGTCTGCGCGACGTCGGCGAGCACCAGCCCGAGGTCGGCCCGCCCGGTCCGCACGAGGTCGACGTTGGCGACACTCGCCTCGGTCGGCACGGCGGTGGCGTGCAGCCGCGGTTCCGCACGGCTCAGCTCCGTCGCCAGCAGTTCGGCGAAGGCGAGGTAGAAACCGCCGCGCTCCCCGGCGGCGATGGTGAGTGTCCGTTCGGGACCGGCGTACCCGGACGACGAACACCCGGCCAGCGCGAGGCCGAGACCGCCGAGCAGCGCGGTGCGCCGGGTGAGCGTCATGGCACCTCCTCCGCGAGCGGCAGCGTGACACGGACCTCGAGGCCGTGCGGCTCGGCTTGGCGCAGCTCGAGCACACCGCCACGGGTGCGCACCTGCTGGTGCGCGATGGCGAGGCCGAGCCCGGTCCCGCGTGGTGCCCCTTCGCCACCCGCACGCCAGAAGCGTTCCGTCGCCCGCGCCCGGTCCTCAGTGGACAGTCCGGGGCCGTCGTCGCGGACGACGAGCGTCGCGGTTTCGGCACTGGCTTCCCAGTCCGTGGTGATCTTCGCGCCGCGCCCGGCGTAGTGGACGGCGTTGTCCAGCAACACATCCAGGATCTGCGCCAGCTCGCCTTCCGGGCAGCGGACGGTCACCGGCTCGGCGTGGCCCGGCGGCGGGACGAGCGCCGCCCCGGCGTCGTCGGCGGCCGGGCGCCAGGCGTCGACCCGCTCGGCGAGCACGGCCGCGAGATCGCACGGCTCGTCGGCGGCCCCGGCCGCGACCCACGTCGCGGTGCTCTCGGCCAGCGCGAGCGCCAGCAGCCCGTCCAGGAGCTTCTCGAGGCGTTCGACCTCGGCCACGGTCGCCCGGTAGGTGGCGCCTTCGGCCTGGCCGGCCAAGGAGTCGACGCGCAGCCGCAGCGCGGCCATCGGGTTCCGCAGCTGGTGCGAGGCGTCGGCGACCAGCCGGTGCTGCTGGTCGGCGGCCTCCAGCACGGCTTCGGACATCCGGTTGACCTCGGCGGCCAGCGACCGCAGCTCCTGCGGCCCGGCGCGTTCCGGGACGTGCGCCCGGTGCCCGGCGGCGACGGCCAGCACGCCGGTCTCCAGTTCGTGCAGCGGCCGCACCATCCACCGGGCCAGGAGCACCGCGAGCAGCACGAACACGACCGCGACGAGCAGCGCGCCGGCGGCGATGGTGCCCCAGCGGGCGGCGACGTCCGCGGCGGCCGCCGTCACCGAAGCCCGCAGCACGACCACGCCGGCCACCCGGGTCCCGGTCCCGACCGGCCGCGCGAAGTACGCCGGTTCGGTCGACAGCGGCCCGAGCCGGTCGACGCGCGGGCCCGGCTCGTTGCGCATGGTCGCCTCGACCAGTGCGTGGACGGCGGGATCGGCGGCGGTCAGCCCGCCCGCCTGCACCAGCGGCAGGCGCCGGGCGTCGACGATGACGACGCCTTCGCCGTAGAGATCGGCGTAGCGCGTCGCGTCGGCGTTGAGCGCGGCCGGATCCCGGGTGTCGACGGCCTGCTGGGCCAGCACGACGAACCGGTCGACGTCGGCCGTGCGGGAGATGACCAGCTCCTGGGTGCGCTGCTCGGCCGTGGAAAGCAGCAGCGGCACGGCGAACGCGGCCACCACGGCCAGCGCCAGGGCGACCAGGACCACCAGCAGGCGGGTGCGCACGGCTCAGTCCCGGCCGAGCCGGTAGCCGAAGCCGCGGATCGTGGTGAGCAGGCCCGGCCGGTCCAGCTTCGCGCGCAGCCCGGTGAGGTGGACGTCGAGGGAGCGTGAGACCGCGAGGTAGGCGTCACCCCAGACCTCGTCCATCAGCTGCTGGCGGCTGACCGCGGTGCCGAGGCGCGCGGCGAGCACGGCCAGGATCTCGAACTCCTTGGTGGTCAACGCGATGTCGGCGCCGCCGGCCCGAACCCGGCGCGCGGCCAGGTCGATCTCGACGTCCTCGACGTGCACGACGTCACCGGCCGGGGCATCCCGGGTGATCGCGCGCCGCGCGACGGCGTCCATCCGGGCCAGCAGTTCCGCCAGCCGTACGGGTTTGGTGAGGTAGTCGTCCGCGCCGAGGCGCAGGCCGCGCACGACCGAACGCTCGTCACCGCGGGCGGTCAGCACGATCACCGGCACCGGGGAGACCGCGCGGATCTTGCGGAGGACGTCGAGGCCGTCGATGTCGGGCAGGCCCAGGTCGAGCAGGACGAGGTCGGCGTCGCGGTGGCGGTGCAGCGCGTCGGCGCCCCGGCCGACGCTGGTGACCGGATGGCCGCGCGCGTGCAGCGACTCGGCGAGCGCGCCGGCGACCCCGGCGTCGTCTTCGACGAGGAGCACGCGCACGGCCATCCCTTTCTCAGCGTTCGCCTGCGGCCACCGGCTCCGGCCGTTCCTCCAGCTCGGAGCTCTTCGAGGTCTCCCGCATTGTGCCGTAGACGATCAGGGAAACCAGGACGCAGCCCGCGACGTACCAGAAGAAGATCGACTCGTGCCCGGCGCTCTTCAGCGCCTGCGCGATCAGCTCGGCGGTACCGCCGAAGATCGCGACGGTCAGCGCGTAGGGCAGGCCGACGCCGATGGCGCGGATCTTCGTCGGGAACAGCTCGGCCTTCACGATCGCGTTGATCGACGTGTACCCGGCCACGACCACCAGCCCGGCCAGGACCAGGAAGAACGCGCCGACCGGGTTCCGCGTCGAGCCCATGACCGTCATGATCGGGACGGTCAGCAGCGTGCCGGCGATGCCGAAGAACAGCAGCAGCGGCCGGCGGCCGATCCGGTCGGACAGCTTCCCCGCGACGGGCTGCAGGATCGCGGCCAGCAGGATCGCCGAGAACAGGATGATCGTGACCGTGCGGCGCGGGATGTGGGCGGTGTTCTCGAGGAACTTCTGGCTGTAGGTGGCGAAGGTGTAGAACGCCACCGTGCCGCCGAGGGTGAGGCCGACGACGAGCGCGATCTCCTTGGGGTACTTGGCGAGCGCGCGCAGCGTGCCGCGGTCCCCGGCCGCCGCGCTGCCCTTTTCCTTGGTGAAGCTCTCGGACTCGTCCATCCCGCGGCGCAGCCACATCACGCTGAGCGCGGCGACCGTGCCGACGCCGAACGCGATCCGCCAGCCCCACGACGTGAGCTGCTGCTCGGTGAGCAGCGCCTGCAGGATCAGCTGGAGGCCGAGGGCCAGCAGCTGGCCGCCGTAGAGCGTCACGTACTGGAAGCTGGAGTAGAAGCCGCGCTTGCCGGGAGTGGCCACTTCGGACAGGTACGTCGCCGAGGTGGAGTACTCGCCGCCGACCGACAGGCCCTGGATGAGCCGGGCGATGAGCAGCAGGATCGGCGCGGCGATCCCGATCGTCTGGTAGCCGGGCGTGACGGCGATCAGCAGCGACCCGCCGGCCATGAGCGTCACCGACAGCACCAGCGCGCTGCGGCGCCCGAACCGGTCGGCGAACCGGCCGAGCATCCAGCCGCCGAGCGGCCGCATGAGGAACCCGACGGCGAACACCGCGGCGGTGCCCAGGAAGGCCGCCGTCGTGTCGCTGGTGGGGAAGAAGGATTTGGCGAAGTAGGTGGTGAACGCCGCGTAGGCGTACCAGTCGTACCACTCGACCAGATTGCCGATCGAGCCGCGCAGCACGTTGCCGATCACGCGTTTCTCGCTCACGCCCGCGGCGCCGGTGCCGCTGATCCGGGTTGTCATCGTCGACCTCCTGTGTTGCGACTCACGGTGACCACGTCGCGGAGGACCGGCAAGACCAGGCGGCGGTTCCTTACACCCGCTTAGGACACGGTGGTCTAACACCGCGAGCGACCCGGAATGTAAGAAAGAACGCATCGGCGGCCGCGACGTCACGCTCCGTCGACCTACCGGCCGGTACCCACCCTCGGCACTCACGTTCCGCTGGCCGGAGCGCGCGCCTGTCCTGTGGTGTTGCTGACACCCGTCCCGGACGACGCCGGTTACCTGCAGGTATGGCGGGCGCGGCTGCGCGCCCGGAGCGGCCTGCCGATAACCTCGTGCCGTCAAACGCGCACGGTCGAAAGAGGGAGAAAGCTGTGGGACGGTCGGTCTTGGTCACCGGGGGCAACCGGGGTATCGGTCTGGCGATCGCCCGGGATCTCGCCGAACAGGGCCACCAGGTCGCCGTCACGCACCGGGGCTCCGGCGCGCCCGAGGGGCTCTTCGGGGTGCAGGCGGACGTCACCGACACCGAGCAGGTCGACGCGGCGTTCAAGCTCGTCGAGGAGCACCAGGGCCCGGTCGAGGTGCTCGTGTCGAACGCCGGCCTGACCGACGACACGCTGCTCATGCGGATGAGCGACGAGCAGTTCGAGCGGGTCATCAACGCCAACCTGACCGGCGCCTACCGCGTCGCGAAGCGCGCCTCGCGCGGCATGCTGCGCGGCAAGTGGGGCCGGTTCGTCTTCATCTCCTCGGTCGTGGGCCTCTCCGGCTCCGCGGGCCAGGCGAACTACGCGGCGAGCAAGGCCGGCCTGGTCGGCTTCGCGCGCTCGCTCGCCCGTGAGCTGGGCTCCCGCAACATCACCTCGAACGTCATCGCGCCCGGCTTCGTGCGCACCGACATGACCGACGAGCTGCCCGAGGAGCGCAAGAAGCAGATCCTCGCGCAGGTGCCCTCCGGCCGGTACGCCGAGCCGTCGGAGATCGCCGCCGCCGTGCGCTACCTGGCCTCGGACGACGCCGGCTACGTCAACGGCGCGGTGCTGCCCGTCGACGGCGGCCTCGGCCTCGGCCACTGACTTTCCCCTTATCCCGAACCAAGACCTGGAGGACCTGTGCCCGGACTGCTCGAAGGCAAGCGCCTGCTGATCACCGGCATCATCACCGACGCCTCACTCGCCTTCCACGCGGCCAAGATCGCGCAGCAGGAGGGCGCGAAGGTGGTCCTGACCGGCTTCGGCCGCATGTCGCTGGTCAAGACCATCGCGAAGCGGCTGCCCGAGCCCGCGCCGGTGATCGAGCTGGACGTCACCAACCAGGAACACCTCGACGGCCTCGCGGACAACATCCGTGAGCACGTCGACGGCCTCGACGGGGTGCTGCACTCGATCGGGTTCGCCCCGCAGAGCTGCCTCGGCGCGCCGTTCATGGACGCTCCCGCGGAGGACGTCAAGGTCGCCGTGGACGTCTCGGCGTACTCGTTCATGTCGCTGTCGAAGGCGTGCCTGCCGCTGCTGGGCCGCGGTGCGTCGATCGTCGGCATGGACTTCGACGCCCGCGTCGCGTGGCCGGTCTACAACTGGATGGGCGTGGCGAAGGCCGCGCTCGAGTCGGTCAACCGGTACCTGGCCAAGGAACTGGGCCCGCAGGGCATCCGCGTCAACCTGGTCAGCGCCGGCCCGATGAAGACGATGGCCGCGAAGTCCATCCCGGGCTTCTCGGACCTCGAAGACGGCTGGGGCGACCGCGCGCCGCTCGGCTGGGACAGCTCGGACCCGGACCCGACGGCGAAGAGCGTCTGCGCGCTGCTGTCGGACTGGCTCCCGGCGACCACCGGCTCGATGATCATGGTCGACGGCGGGGTCCACGCCCTCGGCATCTGAGCCTCACACGGTGACCGGCTCACGGTCGCGGTCGTCGTTCCGCTGGACGGCGACCGCGACGGTGAGGGCGACGACCGTCGCGGCGCCGAGGAGGATGCCCGTCCACGCCACGCTCGGGAAACCCAGCCCGGCGCCGATCGCGACGCCGCCCAGCCACGGCCCGATCGTGTTGCCGACGTTGAACGCCGCCGTCGTGCTGGCGCCGACGAGCGTCGACGTGCCTCCGGCGACGGCGTAGGTCCGCACGTTCAGCGCCGGGTTCGCGCCGAACCCGGCGGCCCCGAAGACGAGCACGGCCGCGACGGCGACCACCGGGTCGGTGGTCAGCGCCAGGACGAGCAGGGCCGCCAGCGCCAGCCCGATGCAGCTGTAGAGCGTCGCGAACGGGTGCCGGTCGGCCAGCCGCCCGCCGGCCGTGATCCCGATGAGCGCGCCGACGCCGAACAGCGCGAGGACACCCGGGATCCACGACTGGGGAAGGCCGTCCGTCTCGGTCAGCAGGGGAGCGAGGTAGCTGAACGCGGCGAAGATCATGGCCTGGCACAAGGCGATCACGCCCAGCGCGAGCCACACCCGGCCCCGCCGGTAGAGCCGCAGTTCGGACCGGACGCTCATCCCGCCGCCGGTCGTCTCGGGCACCAGCGCGGCCACGCCGGCCGCCGCCAGCAGCGTCACCGCCGCCACCGCCCAGAACGCCGTCCGCCAGCCCGCGTGCTGCCCGATGAACGTGCCGGCGGGCACCCCGGCGATGTTCGCCACGGTCAGGCCGCCGACCAGCACCGCCATCGCGCGCCCGCGCCGCTCGACGGGGACCAGCGCGATCGTCGTCGCCACGGCGACGGCCCAGAAGCCCGCGCAGGCCAGCGCGGCGACGACCCGCGTCGCGAACAGCAGCGCGTACCCGGTGGCGAGCGCGCCCACGACGTGCGCGGCGAGGAAGACGGCGAGCAGCACCAGCAGCGTCCGGCGGCGGGGGAGCCGCAGCGTGGTGATGGCCAGCAGCGGCGCGCCGACCACCATGCCGATGGCGAAGGCGGAGATCAGCAGCCCGGCGTCGGGGATGCTCACGCCGAGGTCGGCGGCCATGCCCGGGAGCAGGCCGGTGATCATGAACTCGGACGTGCCCAGCGCGAACACGCTGAGCCCGAGGACGAAGACGGCCAGGGGCACGGGTCCTCCTTGGTTGTGGATCGATCAGTACAAAACTTGGGCAGGCTTCGGCGCTTCAGGGCTGGGGTTCAGGCGACGAGGGCCGACAGCGCGAGATCGGCGACGGCGTACATGGCCTCGCGGCTGGTGTCGCGCCGGGACATCACCTTCAGGCCGGTGACGGTGTTGAGGACGAACTGCGCGACGTCGGCCGGGTCCCGGCCGGGCCGCAGGCTGCCGTCGAGCACGCCTTCCCGGGCGCACTCGGTGAGCATCGCCAGATTTCGCTCGGTGTCATCGCGCAGGGCGGCACCGATTCCGTCGTCCGGCATGCCGAGCTCGGCGAGGGTGTTCACGACCAGGCAGCCGCGGCGGTTCCGCTCGAGTTCGCTGTCGATGGTCGTGGTGAGCAGGGCCGTGAGCCGTTCGGCGGCCGTGCCCGGTCCTTCGAGGAGCGCTTGCCGGGCCGTGAGCTGGCTGTCCGTGTAGTGCGTCAGCGACCGCTCGAACAGCGCTTTCTTGCTGGTGAAGGTGTTGTAGACGCTGCTGCGGCCGAGACCGGTGGCTTCGCACAGGTCCTGCGTCGAGGTCGCCTCGTAGCCGTGCGCCCAGAACGCGTGCATCGCGCTCTCGACGGCGGCGGACTCGTCGAACTCCCGTGGCCTGGCCATGGGGACACCTTACCAGGGTTTTGGACTGGTCGATTCATAACGGGGCCGCGTCAGCGTGCGGGGCGCCACAGCGGCAAGATGACCGAGGTGGGATACGACGCGTTGCTGTGGCTTTCGTTCGGCGGTCCGGAGGGGCCTGACGACGTCATGCCGTTCCTGGAGAACGTCACCAAGGGTCGCGGCGTACCGCGCGAGCGGCTCTTGGAGGTCGCCGAGCACTACCGGCACTTCGACGGCGTTTCGCCGATCAACAAGCTGAACCGCGACGCGATCGCGGCCGTCGAGAAGCAGCTCGCGGCCGCCGGTGTGGACCTGCCGGTGCACTTCGGCAACCGCAACTGGCACCCGATGGTCGAAGACACCCTGGCGTCGCTGACGGGGGCCGGCGCGAAGCGGGTTCTCGTGTTCCCCACGAGCGCGTACGGCGGCTACTCGGCGTGCCGCCAGTACGACGAGGACATCGAGCGCGCCCGCGCGGCGGTCGGCGACGGTGCCCCCGAACTGGTGAAACTGCGCCACTTCTTCGACCACCCGCTGTTCGTCTCGGCGGTAGCCGACGCCGTGCGCGCCGCTCACGCCTCGCTGGGAGATGTGCCGGGCATCCGCACGGTGTTCACCGCGCATTCGGTGCCGGACAGCGCGGACCTCGCCTCGGGCCCCCCGGCGGAGGGCGGCCGCCGCTACTCCCGCCAGATCGCCGAAGCGGCGCGGCTCGTCGCGGCCGAGGCGGGCATCGAGACCTACGACGTCGTGTGGCAGTCGCGGTCGGGCCCGCCGCAGGTCCCGTGGCTGGAGCCGGACATCGTCGACCACATCGACGCGCTGCACGCTTCGGGCGTGCCCGGGGTGGTCGTCTCGCCGATCGGCTTCGTCTCGGACCACCTCGAGGTGATCTGGGACCTGGACAACGAAGCCGCCGAACGAGCGGCCGAGCACGGAATGGCCTTCGCCCGCGCGGCCACGGCGGGCACCGACCCGCGCTTCGCGGAGCTGGTGGTGGAGCTGATCCGCGAGCACACCCACGAGGTGGCGCCGCGCAAGCTGTCCCCGTTCCCGGCGGGCGGCTGCACGATCAACGGGGCTCCCTGCGCGGTCGGCTGCTGCGAGCCCGCGAAGCGCCCCAGTCGCTGACAAACGCCCCATTGGGGCGCTGTGGCGTCAGCGCTCGCGGGCGGTCTGCTCCGCGAGCACCCGCACCGCTTCGTTGACCGCCGCGCACCGAGCTATCCGCACCGCGTCCGACAGCGCCTTCAGAGTCTGTGCATGTGGGACGATGGCCACGCTCCGCGGAGCTTGTCATTCGCGCGGACGCCGCGCTGTGCTCGGCGTGCTGCTTGTGGGTGCCGGAAGCCAAGGGATTATGTGTCCCCTGTTGGTCAGCCTTCGCGGGCCGTCTGCTCCGCGAAGACCCGCACGGCTTCGTTGACCGCCGCGCAGCGAGCGATCCGCACGGCGTCCGACAGCGGCTTCAACGCCTGCGCCCGCAGGTTCGACGCCGACGCCGACAGCGCCCCACCCGGGTCGTCCGTCTCCGCGATCGCCAGGATCGCCGAGATCTCTTCCGCTCGCTGCAGCACCCGCAGCGAGCGCCCCGGCGTGCCCGCCGGCCAGTCGACGTCCGGGCGGGAACGCAGGTGCGCCGTCAGCTCCGCGCGCACCCCCGGCCGGTCCGACGCCACGTTCAGCGCCTGCAGCGCGCCGGCGCTCGCGCGGATCGCGTCCGTCAGGCCGTGCTCGGCTTCGCCCAGCGCGACGTACTCCGGCGGTGCCGCCAGCGGGACGAGCGAGAACACCGTCCAGCGCATCAGGCCTTCGGCGACCGGTTCCGGCACCAGGCCGAACCCGAGTTCGGGGAGCACCACGGCGTCGCCCGCGCGCAACGCGGCCTCGGTGAACGGCCCGCCGCCGCCGAGGCCGCGGACGTCGCCCGGGACCGGCAGCACGAGCCGCATGCTTTTCGCTCCCTGCGAACGCAGGGCCATGAGCAGCTGCACGGGGGTGGCCGCTCGGTTGAAGGCCAGCGGGAGCTCGAACGCCTCCGCGGCGGGCGCGTCGGCGGCCACGACGTCGTGCGCCTCACCCCACGCGAGCAGGGCGTCGAGCACATCGTCGGATGCGGCGGCTCCGTTGAGCCACGCACTGGACCAGACGGCGAAGGTCGCACTGGGTCGGCACACGACGCCCTATTTTACCGGGCGGCTCCAAGTCCGCCGAGCGCGCCCACGCTGGAGTCGCTCCACGTCGACTCCCCGACGATCCGGCAGTAGCGTCGAACGGGTGAACGTAGTTCCAGACGCTCTTCCCCGCACCGCCGGGGCCCTGCGCGCGGCCGGGTACGAGCCCCGCCCGATCGCCCAAGAGATCCACGACAACCTGCTGAACGCCCTCCGCACCGGCGAAAACGCCTGGCCGGGCATCGTCGGGTTCTCCCGCACCGTGCTGCCGCAGCTCGAACGTGCGCTGCTGGCCGGCCACGACGTCGTCCTGCTCGGCGAACGCGGCCAGGGCAAGACCCGCCTGCTCCGCACCCTCTCCGGGCTCCTCGACGAGTGGACGCCCGTCATCGAGGGCTCCGAGCTGGGCGAGCACCCCCTGCAGCCGATCACGCCCGCGTCGATCCGCCGCGCCGCCGAGCTCGGTGACGAGCTGCCCGTGGCCTGGCGCCACCGGTCCGAGCGCTACACCGAGAAGCTGGCGACGCCGGACACCTCGGTCGGCGACCTGATCGGCGACGTCGACCCGGTGAAGGTCGCCGAAGGCCGCAGCCTGGGTGACCCCGAGACCATCCACTTCGGCCTCGTCCCGCGCGCCCACCGCGGCATCGTCGCCATCAACGAGCTGCCCGACCTCGCCGAGCGCATCCAGGTCGCGCTGCTCAACGTGATGGAGGAGCGCGACATCCAGGTCCGCGGTTACACGCTGCGGCTGCCCCTGGACGTCCTGCTCGTCGCCACCGCGAACCCCGAGGACTACACCAACCGCGGCCGGATCATCACGCCGCTGAAGGACCGCTTCGGCGCCGAGATCCGCACGCACTACCCCCTGGACGTCGAGTCCGAGGTGGCCGTCGTCCGGCAGGAGGCCCACCTGGTCGCCGAGGTCGGCGAGCCGCTGCTGGAGGTCATCGCCCGGTTCGTCCGGAACCTGCGCGAATCGCCGGTCATCGATCAACGCTCGGGTGTCTCCGCGCGGTTCGCCGTCGCGGCGGCCGAGACCGTGGCGGCCGCGGCGCTGCGACGCTCCGCGCTGACCGGCGAGGAGCCCGCCGTGGCCCGGCCGGTCGACCTCGACGCGGTGCCTTCGGTGCTGCGCGGCAAGATCGAGTTCGAGCCGGGTGAGGAAGGGCGTGAGGTCGAGCACCTCGTGCACCTGCTGCGCCGGGCCATCGCCGAGACCGCGCGCGAGCGGTTCGCCGGGCTCGACCTGCGTCCGCTGGCCGACGCGGTCGCCGACGGCCACCTGGTCGCCACCGGCGAGCGCGTGCCCGGCGAGGACGTCCTCAAGGCCCTGCCGGAGCTGCCCGTGCTCCACCAGGTCGCCGAGCGCGCCGGGGTCGGTGCCGACGAGCCCGCCGGCCGGATCGCGGCCGCCGTCGAACTCGCCCTCGAATCGCTGTTCCTGGCGCGACGGCTCGCCAAGGACTCCGACGACACGACGACCGTCTACGGCCGATGACCGCGGTCCCGCTTCCCGACGGCTACTCCTACGGCCCGTGGCACGACGGGCCGGACCCGCTCGCGCCCCCGGCCGACCTGCGGGACGCGCTCGACGAGATCGGCCGCGACGTGATGGCCGGCTCGTCGCCGCGGGCCGCGCTGGAGGAACTGCTCCGGCGCGGCACCGACCGCACCGCGGGCCTGGACGAGCTGACCCGGCGCCTGTGGCAGCAACGGTCCCGCATCCAGCGGCGCAACAACCTCGACGGCACTCTGCGGGAGGTCCAGCGCCTGCTGCAGGAGGCCCTCGACGCCGAGCGCCGCGACCTGTTCCCGGATCCGGACGACGACGCCCGCTTCCGCGAGGCCCAGCTGGACGCCCTGCCACCCGGCACGGCCGCGGCCGTCAACGAGCTGTCCGAGTACGACTGGCGCTCCGAACAGGGCCGCGAGAACTACCAGAAGATCCGTGACCTGCTCGGCCAGGAGCTGATGGAGTCGCGGTTCCAGGGCATGAAGCAGGCGCTGCAGAACGCCGGGCCCGAGGACGTCGAGCGGATCAACGAGATGCTCGGCGACCTCAACGACCTGCTCGCCGCGCACGCCCAGGGCGCCGAGGACATCCAGGAGCGCTTCGACGGCTTCATGGACAAGCACGGCGAGTTCTTCCCGGAGAACCCGCAGAACGTCGAGGAACTGATCGACGCCCTGGCGGCCCGGTCCGCCGCGGCCCAGCGGATGCTCAACTCGATGTCCGCCGAGCAGCGCGCGGAGCTGGCCGAGCTGACGCAGCAGGCCTTCGGCGACCCGCGTCTGGCGCAGCAGCTGTCCAATTTGGACTCCCAGCTGCGGGCGGCGCGGCCGGGTGAGGACTGGACGTCGTCGGAACGCTTCCGCGGCAAGAACCCCTTGGGCATGGGCGAAGGTGCCCAGGCCATGGCGGACCTCGCCGAGATGGACGCGCTGGCCGAGCAGCTGAGCCAGTCGTACCCCGGGGCGAGTCTGGAGGACATCGACCTGGAGGCGCTGGAGCGCCAGCTCGGGAAGGACGCCGGCGTGGACGCGCGGCGACTGTCCGAACTGGAGCGTGAGCTGCGCCGCCAGGGCCTGTTCGAACGCGCCGCCGACGGGACGCTCCGGTTGTCGCCCAAGGCGTTGCGGCGTCTCGGCGAGACAGCGCTGTCGGACATCGTGAACGCGCTGCGCGGCAAGACCGGCGACCGCGAGACCGAGTCGGCGGGCGCGGCGGGCGAGCCGACCGGCGCGTCGCGGCCGTGGCGGTTCGGGGACATGCAGCCCTGGGACGTGCCGCGGACGATCCGCAACGCCGTGCTGCGCACGGTTTCGGTGGGGGAGAACGCGGTCCGGCTGGACGTCGAGGACGTCGAGGTGGTGGAGACCGAGCACCGCTCCCGCGCCGCGGTGGCGCTGCTGGTCGACACGTCGTGGTCGATGGTGCAGGAAGGCCGGTGGCTGCCGATGAAGCGCACCGCGCTGGCGCTGCACCAGCTGATCAGCACCCGCTTCCGCAACGACGCGCTGCAGCTGATCACCTTCGGCCGCTACGCGACGTCGGTGGAGCTGCCGGAGCTGGTCGGGCTGGAGGGCGCGTGGGAGCAGGGCACCAACGCCCACCACGCGCTGCTGCTGGCCGGGCAGCACCTGCGGCGTCATCCCGACGCGCAGCCGGTGGTCCTGATGGTCACCGACGGCGAGCCGACCGCGCACCTGGAACCGGACGGCGAGGCGGTCTTCGACTACCCGCCCCAGCCGCGGACCCTCCACAAGACACTGTCCGAAGTGGACCGCCTGGCCAAGCTGGGCGCGTCGGTGACGGTCTTCCGCCTGGGCGACGACCCGAGGCTGACGGCGTTCGTGGACGTCATCGCCCGCCGCTCCGGCGGCCGGGTGGTGGCCCCGGACCTGGACGGCCTGGGCGCCGCGGTGGTCGGCGACTACCTGCGCACCCGGCGCCGCTGACGGCGTTTTCGGTCCGCGGTCGCTGGACGATGGTCTGGCGGCCGCGGGCGGGCTACGGCGCGAGGTCCCTGCCTGGTGTCGGAGGGTGGCTTCGCGGGCTGTCGCCGGCGCTGTGCGGCCCTCATCCGCGCCACGGCGGATGGCCTGGCCGCGGCGACCTGCGCACGCGGCGCTCTGACAGCGTTTTGGTCCGCGGTCGCTGGACGGTGATCTGGCGGCCGCGGGCCGGTTACGGCGCGAGGCCCCTGCTCGGTGTTGGAGGGTGGCTTCGCGGGGCTGTCGCCGGTGCCAGCGATGTGCGGCCCCTCATCCGCGCCGCGGCGGCGGAGGGACTTGCGCACGCGGCGCTCTGACAGCGTTTGGTGGTGATCCGCTGTCGCTGAAGGAATGACTCGTCGGCTGCGGCACCGGGCGAGGCTCGGTGTCGCGCGGCTGGTGACCGGCGCTGACAGCGCTTTGGGTTGGTCCGCGGTCGCCGAACGGCGCCTTCGAGGCGCGCCGGCTGCGGCCCGGCCGGTGCTCTGGGACACCTGATCCGCACCGCGGCGGCTGGATGGTCCGCGGTCGGTCCGGTTTGCCCGTACCTGAGTGGCCTGGGCGCGGAGGTCGGTCGGCGGCTACCCGCACACCCTGCGCCGCTGTTCGGTGGTACTTCGCGATCGGTGAAGGGCGCGCGAGATCGGCGGTTGCGGGCGCCTGGGCGCGGCCCGAACTCGCGAAGGCTTCTACCCGACCGGTGCCGTCGCTGCCCGGCCCCTTATCCGCCGCGGCAGTGGTCGGCGGCTACCTGCGCACCCGGCGCCGCTGACCCGGCTCCGGCAGCTCCGCGAGATCCTTCGCGGCCTGCCGGGTGTACGGGTGGGCCGTCCCCAGCACCCGCCGGTAGTCCGCGGCGACGGCGGTGAGCGTCTCCCGGCCGGCCGGGCCCTGCGCCAGGCCCAGGTTGCGCCGGGCGTTGAGGGTGGCCGTGTGGTCCGGGCCGAGCAGGCGCGTCCGGTCCCGGACCGTCCGTGCGAACAGCTCCAGCGCCTCCGCGGACTGCCCGTCCGCCAGCAGCGCCCGGGCCAGGAACAGCCGGATCCGGACGGCACCCAGGTCTTCGTGCTGGGACACCAGCCGCCGCAGTAAGCGGATCGCGTCGTCAAGACGGTCCGCCTCCTGGTAGGCCACGGCCAGCCAAGGCGAATCGGTGGCGTGCAGGGTGATGGCCTCCGCGGAACGGCCCGCACGGGTATACGTCCGGGCCAGGTCCGAGCGCGCCTCGATCGTGGCCGGGTGCTCCGGTCCGTGCACGCGGACGTGCTCCCGCAGGTTCTCCTCGAACACCGGCACGGCCACCCCGGCGAGGTCGGCGGACCGGAGCGCCCGGCCGAAACCGGCGCGGGAGCGCAGCGTGATGCGGTGGTCCGGGCCGAGCACCCGCGCCGCGTGGTCGAGGTTCGTCTCGTGCACCTTGAGCGCGCGGTCGAGCAGCCCGGCGCCCTCGCAGGCGATGCCCAGGGCCTCCACCGCGTCGAGGGTGGCTTCGGCGTCGGGTCCGAGCACCCGCACGCGGCGTTCGAGGACGCGCTCGGAGAGCGTCACGGCTTCGGCGCCTCGCTCGCTCGCGAGGCACGCTTTCCGGAGGGCCCGCGCGGCCCGTTCGGTGCCGGGGTGGCGGGGCTGCAGGTAGGCGTCGTGGTCGGCCACCACCTCGCGGCCGAGGGCGCGGGCCTGGGCGAACGCGCCGGCCGCGGTCAGGGCGCGCACCGAACGGCGTCGCAGCCGCATGATCCGCGCGAGCCGCGGCGCCGCCTCGGCCGGGAGCAGCGCGCGGAAGTGCGGCCACAGCGCGCTCACGTGCCGTGCGAGGCCGGGATCGGTGGCGTCCGCCCAGTCGTCGAGGACAGCGCACGCCCGGTCGAGCGCGGCCGCCAGGCGGTCCTCGGCGTGGACCCGGCTCAGCAGGGCGCGCCGGGTCAGGTCGTGCATGGTGACGGTCTCCCCGCGGACGTCGAAGCCGATGAGCGACGCCTCGGCCAGCGCCCCGAGGACGGCGTCCACCGCGACCGGGTCGGGCCCGAGCCGGTGCACCCGCTCCCGCCGGACGCCGGGGGCGAGCAGGGCCAGGAACTCCGCGACGCCGCGGGCGCGCCCGTCGCGGGCGACGACCAGCCGCAGCGCCTCCAGCACGGTGTCCTCGACGCACCCCGGCTCCCGCTCCGGCAGGGAAAGCGACGCGTGCGGCAAGCTTTCGACGTAGGACGCGAAGCCGGTGCCCCGCCGCTTGAGCACACCCCCGGCCTGGGCCAGGGCGAGCGGCAGGCAGCCCAGCTCCCGCGCGAGTCCGAGGGCGTCGTCGTCACGACCCGACCGCACGCCCAGGAACCCCGCTGCCTCGGCCTCGCCGAACCCGCTCACCACGACCGTGCCGCCGAGGATCTCGAAGGCCGGCACGGACGTCGTGATCAGCACACGGGCCCGTGCGGGCAGCCATTGGTTGAGCGCGTCGGGGTCGGTCGCGCCGTCGACCACCACGACGGGCCGGTCCGCGGCGTCCAGCCACGCCAGCCCGGTGCGCGCCGCCGCCTCGGCGTCGACGACACAGTCGGCCACGCCTACCCGCCGGGCCAGTTCCGCGTAGGACAGCACGATGTACGCCGGGTCGGCGACCCAGACCACAGTGGACGCCGCGGCGCGGGCGTACGCGGCGGCGAGGTGGGTCTTCCCGGCCCCGCACGGGCCGAGCAGGACGCAGAAGCCACCCTCGCCGAAGGCCTCGTCGATCTTGGCCAGGAGCGGGCCACGCCGTACGTACGGTGCCGGCTCGGCCGGGACGCGACCCAGCACGACCCGCGTCCCCGGCGCCCGGTTCCGGCGCGGCCGGAACCGGGCGGCGAGCGCCGTGACCAGGGCCTTCATCGAGCAAGGTTAACCGCGCTCGCGGCCGGGCGACGGCTACGGAAGGGTGACGCTTGACCCTGACGCCGCGTGAGGCACCACCGTGGTCTCCGCAAGGGCCACAGGCCGCAGAGGAGGGGAAACGATGGGGCATCCCGTGGGCAAGGTCGCCGCACTGGCCGGGGTCACCGTCCGGACACTGCACCACTACGACGAGATCGGCCTGCTCCGCCCGAGCGGGCGGACGCCGTCGGGGTACCGCAGCTACGGCGACGAGGACCTCGACCGGTTGCAGCGCATCCTGTTCTACCGGGAGCTCGGGTTTCCCCTCGAGACGATCGCGACCCTCGTCGACGACCCGGGCACCGACGCCGACGCGCACCTCAAGAGGCAGCGGGAGCTGCTGGTGACGCGGATGGGCGAGCTCGGGCGGATGGTCGCGGCCGTCGATCGTGTGATGGAGGCGAGAGCCATGGGCAACGCGTTGACGCCCGAGGAGAAGTTCGCGGTGTTCGGCGGGTTCACCGAGCCGGACGGTTACGCCGAGGAAGCCGCCCAGCGCTGGGGCGGCACGCCCGAGTGGCAGGGCGCGGCGGCACCGTCCAAGGAGGACCTGGCGGCGGGTGAGGCGGCCCGGCAGGACTGGGTGGGCCGGCTGAACGCCGTCCTCGAGGCCGGGGCCGCGGCGGACAGCGCCGAGGCGATGGACCTGGCCGAGGAGCACCGGGCGATGCTGGGCCGGGTGATGGGGGAGTGCTCGTACGAGACGCAGGCGCGGATCGGTGAGCTGTACGTCACCGAACCGGTCCAGCTGGGCTTCCTGGTCCGCGAGGACGAGCAGCGGCCGGGCTCAGGCGCGTTCGTCCGCGACGCGATCAGGGCGAACGCGGCGCGCCGGGGCTAGCACTGCCCCAGGTGGGGGACGTGTCCCACCGGGCGGGAGGGTGGCGGAGCGAACGCTTACAGTCGAGGGTATGCAGACTTGGTCATCGGTCGACGTGCCCCGCATCCCCGGCACCCCCCGCCCGCTGCGGCTCCACGACACGGCCACCGGGCAGGTCCGCCCGACCGCGCCCGGCGCCACCGCCCGGATGTACGTCTGCGGCATCACGCCCTACGACGCGACACACCTGGGGCACGCCGCGACCTACCTCGCCTTCGACCTGGTGAACCGGATCTGGCGGGACAACGGGCACGACGTCCACTACGTGCAGAACGTGACGGACATCGACGAGCCGCTGCTGGAGCGGGCCCAGCGGGACCAGGACGACTGGGTCGTGCTGGGCATGCGCGAGACGGCGCTGTTCCGCGAGGACATGACCGCGCTGCGGGTCATCCCGCCGAACCAGTTCGTCGGCGCGGTGGAGAGCATCCCGGAGATCGTCGAGGTGATCGCGAAGCTGCTGGCCAACGGCAGCGCGTACCGGGCCGACGACGCCGAGTTCCCGGACGTCTACTTCGACCACACCGCGACCGGCAAGTTCGGCTACGAGTCGAACTACGACGAGCCGACCATGAACAAGTTCTTCGCCGAGCGCGGCGGCGACCCCGGCCGCGTCGGCAAGCGCCACCCGCTGGACGCGCTGCTGTGGCGGGTCGCCCGCGAGGGTGAGCCGTCGTGGGAGTCCGAGCTCGGCGCGGGCCGGCCGGGCTGGCACATCGAGTGCAGCGCGATCGCCGTCAACCGCCTCGGCCTCGGCTTCGACCTCCAGGGCGGCGGCTCCGACCTGATCTTCCCGCACCACGAGTACAGCGCGGCGCACGCCGAGGCCGTCGCCAAGGACGGCCAGTTCGCCCGCCACTACGTGCACGCAGGGATGATCGGCCTCGACGGCGAGAAGATGTCGAAGTCCCGCGGGAACCTGGTGTTCGTCTCGCGGCTGCGCGCCGACCAGGTCGACCCGGGCGCGATCCGGCTCGCCCTGTTCGCCGGCCACTACCGCGCCGACCGCGCGTGGACGGATTCTCTGCTCGCCGACGCCGAGACGCGGCTGGCGCGCTGGCGCGAGGCCGTCTCGCTGGCCACCGGCCCGTCCGCCGAGGACACGATCACGCGGCTGCGTGACCACCTCTCCGACGACCTCGACACGCCGAAGGCCCTCGCCGCCGTCGACGCGTGGGCGAACGAGGCACTCCGCCGCGACGGCACCGACCCGGCAGCGCCGGGCCTGATCCGCATCGCGGTCGACGCCCTCCTGGGCATCACCCTCTGAAATGCCGTGAAGGCCACCTTGAGGGACTCAGAGTCCCTCAAGGTGGCCTTCACGGACATCGGCCGAAGTATAACGGCCTATACGGCGGCGGGGTGGCCGTCGGCCAGTGCCAGGTGGTCGCCTGCCCAGTCGCGGCGCAGCCATCGGTCGTGGGACGCGATGACGACGGCACCCGGCGCCGTGCCGAGCGCGGCGAACAGCTCTTCCGCCAGGGTCAGCGAAATGTGGTTCGTCGGCTCGTCCAGCAGCAGGACGTCCGGCGGTTCGGCGAGCAGCACCGCCAGTGCCAGCCGGCGGCGCTGGCCCACCGAAAGCGCGCCGACCGGCTGACCCAGATCGCGTGACGCCAGCAGGCCGAGGCGGCTGAGCGGGGGAGCCTCCTCGCCGAGTGCGTCCCGGTACACCTGGTGCGCCGACCGCGCCGGGTCCGGGAACGCGACGTCCTGCTCCAGCAGGCCGACCCGCACCCCGTGTCCGAAGTGGACCGTGCCGCCCGCAGGGGTCAGCTGTCCCGCCAGGACGGACAGCAGCGTCGACTTCCCGGCGCCGTTGCCGCCGGTGACGAGCAGCCGGGCCGAGCCGTCGACGTCCAGGCGTGGCAGGTGCAGCCGTCCCGGGACGTCGAGCTCCCGCACCGAGATCGCCGGGCCGTCGCCCGCCGGGCGGCCGGTGAGCGACGCCCGGAACCGCAGTGGCGCCGGGGGTTTGCGCACCTGGTCGCGCTCGAGGTTCTCGAGCCGCTGCTCGGCGTCGCGCACCCGCCGCGAGATCGTCTTCTGGACGCGGGCGCCCTTGAAGTGGTGGATGAACTTGTCGTTGTCCCGCGGCGCCCGGCCGTAGGCGACGTTCCGCGCGGTGACGGCGACCGTCTCGCGCAGCTCCTTCAGTTCCTCCTGTTCTTCGGCGAAGCGCTGTTCCCAGCGGGCGCGCTCGGCCTTCTTGTGCCCGAGGTAGTCGGTGTAGCTGCCGCCGTACCGGACCGCGCCGCCGGCCTGGCGGTCGGCCGCGGCCGGGTCGAGGTCGACGATGTCCGTGCACACCGCGTCGAGGAACACACGGTCGTGCGAGGACAGCACGACGATCCCGGTCAGCTCGGCGAGGTGGCGTTCCAGGAACTCCATCGCGGCGTCGTCGAGGTGGTTGGTCGGCTCGTCCAGCAGCAGGGTTTCCGGCCGCCGGATCAGCAGTGCGGCCAGCCCGAGCCGGGAGCGCTGCCCGCCGGACATCGTGCCGAGGCGCCGATCCGGCTCGATGCCGCCGAGGCCCAGCCCGTCGCAGACGAGCTTCGCGCGGCGGTCGGCGTCCCAGAGGTCGTGGGCCTGCGCCCACTCCAGGACCCGGCCGTACTCGTCGAGCACGGCCGCGTCGTCGGGCCGCTCGGTCATCGCGGTGGTCAGCTCGTCGAGCCGGATCGTGGCGGCGCGGATCTCGGCGAGCGCGCCGTCGACGACGTCGGCGAACGTCGCGTCCATCGGAAACGGCAGCTCCTGCAGCAGGAACCCGACGTCCGGACCGCGAAGCACCTCGCCGGAGCGGGGTTCTTCGAGCCCGGAGAGCAGGCGCAGCAGGGTGGACTTGCCGGTGCCGTTCTCACCGACCAGGCCGAGGCGCTGCCCGGCGGACGCGGTCAGCGAGACGCCGTCGAGCACCACGCGGGTGCCGTAGCCGAAGACGACGTCCTTGGCCTGCAAGGGAAAAACGAGAGTGGACATGCACGATCACCGAGCCCTGGCGAGAAGATGCGGAAATCCCGCCGGGCGTCGTGGCACGCGGGAGCGTCGGCTCGACCGGGTGCCGCCTCGGAAGCGGGATGGGCGCGGTTCAGTTCCTCATAGTGGAGCCAGGTTAACGCAACGACTGTAGAGTTAGTCAACTCGATATGACGTGGGTCACATCCGGTACGTGGGCGGCCGCCTGCTCGGCCGCGGTGGTGCCGTCGGTGAGGAACCCGAGCAGGGCGGTGAGCTGGCGCCGGTCCAGGCGGGCGAGCCGCTCGCCGACGAACCGGGCCATCGGCGCGTACAGCTCGGCGAGCTCCGCCATCCGGTCCGGCAGGGGCCGGACGACGAGCCGGCGCCGGTCGGCGGGGTCGGGCGCGCGCTCGGCGAGCCGGTGCAGCTCCATCCGGTCGAGCAGCCGGGTGAACGCGCCGGTGGTCACGCCCAGCAGCCGGGCCAGCTCGGTCGGGGAGTCGCTGACGCCGCCGTGGAGCAGGTGCAGGCAGTGCAGCTCGGTGGGGGTGACGGCCATCCGCTCGGCGACCGCGGCGTGGAAGAGCGCGGTCGAACCCACGAACCGGGGGAGGGCGAGAGCGGCGGCGGTGGCGAGTTCGCGCTGGTCGGGCAACATCCATCCAAGGTGAAGTGACGACGCAGTCACTGCTCGGCGCAGCCGCTGCCCGGCGAACGATAGCGGAGCCGGTTGACAAACCCGCAGGCGGGACCAACTATGAAAGAAAACTTTCGAAACAACTCTTTCAGGTAGGGGACCGATGGCCGAGCTGCCGCCGCGCAAGCGGATCGAGGACGTCGAACTGCTGCGGGCGCTGTCGCACCCGCTGCGCTCGGCGCTGCTGAACCACCTCACGGCCGTCGGCCCGCGTACCGCGAGCGAGTGCGCCGACGCCGTCGGCTCGACCGCGTCCAACTGCAGCTGGCACCTGCGCCAGCTCGCGCAGTACGGCCTGGTCGAGCGGTCCGACGCCGAGGACGGCCGGGAGCGGCCGTGGCGCGCCCGGCAGGTCGGGCTCGACATGGGGGAGCTGGCCGACGACCCGGCCCACCGGGCCGCGCAGCTCGGCATGGTCGGCGCGACGCTGGGCCACGAGCAGGAGCTGACCCAGCGGTACCTGGACTCGCTCGACGGCCTCGACCCGGCCTGGCGGGCGGCGGCCGGGCTGAGCACGTACACGCTGCGCGTCACGCCGGCGGAGCTGACCCGGCTGACCGAGGCGATCGACGCCCTGGTCCGGCCCTACATCACCCCGATCCGGACGGACACCCCCGCCGACGCCCGCTCGGTGCACGTCGGCCTGCGGGCGTTCCCGCGCATCGACCACACCGGGAAGGCGGAGGGATGAAACAGCTGCTGGGGGTACCCGCGTTCGCGCGGTTGTGGGTGGCCGCGTTCTTCGGCGAGACGGCCGAGTGGATGCTGCAGGTCGCGTTGCCGGTCTACGTCTTCCAGCGCACCGGCTCCGCGGCCACGACGGCGTTGAGCATCGTGCTCGGCCTGCTGCCCGCGGTGCTGCTCAGCCCGGTCGCCGGGGTGGTCGCCGACCGCTGGAACCGGCGCGCGGTGCTGTTCGGCGTCTGCTGCGGGCTCGCCCTCGTGGCGCTGCCGCTGCTGAGTGAGCCGGGCATCGGGGTCGTGTACGCGGTGATGGCCGGGCAGGCGGCGCTCGCGTCGGTGTTCGAGCCCGCGCGCAACGCCCTGGTGCCGGAGCTGGTCGGCGTCGAGGAGGTCACCGGCGCGAACGGCCTGATGAGCGTCAACGGCAGCGTCGCCCGGCTGGCCGGGGGCTGGGCCGGCGGCGCCCTGCTGGGCTTCGGCGGGCTCGTGGACGTCATCACCGGCTACCTCGCGGTGCTGGCCGTCGCCGCGGCGCTGCTGGCGAAGCCGTTCCGCCGGGTCAGCGCACCGGCGCCCGCCGCGGCGCGCGAACCGGTGGTGCGGGCCTGGCTGGACGGGCTGCGGGAGCTGACCCGCAACCGGCGGTTGTGGCGGACCGGGCTCGCCCTGGCGCTCACCTCCCTGGCCCAGGGCATGTTCCTGGTCCTGTTCGTGGTGTACGTCCTGGACGTGCTCGGCGGCAGCGAGGCCGACGCGGGCCTGCTGCGGGGCGTCCAGGCGGTCGGCGGGCTGGCCGCGGGGTTCGCCCTGGCCACGGTGGCGCGCCGGGTGGCCCCGGCCGCGCTGCTCGGCTGGGGCGTGCTCGCGCTGGGCCTGCTGTCGGCGCTGATTTGGAACCTGGCGCTGGCGACGACGGCGCTGGGCGTCTACGTGGGCTTGTTCGCGCTGGTCGGCGCGCCCGGGGTGGTCGTCGGTGCGGGATTGCTTTCGGAGATCCAAAGCGCGGTGCCGCCGGAGCGGGCGGGCCGGGTGCTGAGCACGGCGTTCGCCGGCATGGCGACCTTCAGCACCGTGGGGGCGCTGCTGGCCGGGACGCTCGTCGCGGCCACCGGGCCCGAAGTGCTGCTCAACGTGCAGGCCGGCGTCTACGTCGTCGCCGGAGTACTGGTGCTCGTGCGGAAAACCCGCCGGATCCGCCGGATCCAGGACGTTCCGGTGAGCGCGGTGGTTACGGTGGAGGGGTGCCGCACCTCTTCGCCACCAGCGACCTCCACGTGACCCACGAGGGCAACGGCCCGATCCTCGACGCCGTCGTCCCCGAAACCCCGGAAGACTGGCTGCTCGTCGCCGGCGACGTCGCCGAGCAGGCGGAAGCCACGATCGGGACGCTCAAGACGCTGCGCGAGCGGTTCGCGAAGGTCGTCTGGGTGCCGGGCAACCACGAGCTGTGGACCACGAAGAACGACGAGTGCCAGCTGCGCGGCCAGGCGCGGTACGAGTACCTCGTCGAGGGGTGCCGCGAGATCGGCGTGCTCACCCCCGAGGACGAGTTCCCGGTCTGGACGCACGGTCCGCGGCCGCTGACGATCGCCCCGCTGTTCCTGCTCTACGACTACAGCTGGCGGACCCCCGCCGCCGAGGGCAAGTCGCTCGAGGAGGCGCTGCGCCAGGCCCGCGAGGCCGGCGTCGTCTGCACCGACGAGTACTTCCTGTACCCGGACCCGTACCCGAGCCGCCAGGCGTGGTGCGAGGACCGGCTGAAGATCAGCACCGAGCGGCTCGACGCGATCCCCGAGGACCACGGCACGATCCTGATGTCGCACTGGCCGCTGCACCGGCATCCGACCGAGCCGCTGTACTGGCCTGAGTTCGCCCTGTGGTGCGGCTCGACCAAGACCGAGGACTGGCACCTGCGCTACCGCGCCGAGATCGCCGTGTACGGCCACCTGCACATCCCGCGCACCACGGAAGCCGACGGCGTCCGCTTCGAGGAGGTCTCGCTGGGCTACCCGCGCGAGTGGCGCAAGCGCGCACGGGGAGCCGTGCCGATGCGCCGCATCCTCTGGCCCTCCTGACCGACCCCCAAGCCGCACTTTCGCCGTGAAAGTACCGCGAATCGACGCCCTGCGCGTCACTTTCGCCGTGAAAGTGTTGCGGAGTCACGACCTCCGGATCCTGGCGTCGCTCGGAAGAGTGAACGGGTGGCGTGGTGGTCAGGACTCGGCGCGTCGGCGTTCCCGGAGCGCGCGGACCCGGCCGCGGCTGGCGCACGCGGGGGACGGGCACCAGCGGCGCCGCCCGCCCGGGTCGGCGAACACGCCCCGGCAGTCCTGCTCGGGGCAGGCCCGCAGGTCGTCACGCAGCGGGCCGGTGAGCCAGTCGGCCGCCTGCAGCGCGAGCCTGCTCAACGCGTCGGTCACCGTCGCCGGGGCGCTGCGGTGGAGCCGGTCGAGCGCGGCCAGGTGCACCGGCTCGGCCCGGAAGAACACCGTCAGCGCCCGCACCTGATCCGCCCGCGGCGCGACCCCGTCGACCGCGCCGAGCGCCAGTTCACGCAGCGCCTGACGCAGCCGGTGCGCCGCGTCGAGGTCGGCGTCGGTGATCCGGGCGAGCGGCGTCAGCCCGACCCGGGTGAGCCACTCGGCCAGCCGGTCGGTCGTCGGCATGCGCTCGACCGGGTTGGCGCCGAAGTGGCGGCCGCGCGTCGCGAGCAGGTCCAGCCAGGGGGCGCCGCCGTCGAAGCGGAAGGCGAGGTCGTCGGGCACCTTGGCAGTGTAACGGGTGAGGCGTTACAGTGGCGGCATGACTGGGGAACCGCGGGTACGGACGGTGCTGGGTGACATCGACCCGGCCGAGCTGGGTGTCACGAACTCCCACGACCACCTCTTCTTCACCTCGAAGCTGCTGCCGGGCCAGGAGCTGGACGACCCGACCGCGGCGATCGAGGAGCTGGTGCACTTCAAGACCGCCGGCGGCGCGGCGCTGGTCCAGTGGACGCCGTACGGCCTCACCCGCCGGACCCGGGAACTCGCCTGGATCTCGCGGGAGATCGGGGTGCACGTGGTCGCGGCCACCGGCCTCCACCGGGCGGACCACTACGCACCCGCGATCCTCCACCGCGTGGTCGACGAGCTGGTGAAGGTGTTCGTCGCCGACCTGACCGAGGGCACCCAACCGGCCGACCTGCCCGACGAGCCGCGGACCGGACCGCGCGCCGGGCTGATCAAGGTGGCCGGTGCCTTCCACACGATCGACCCGCACGCCCGGCTGACCATGACTGCCGCCGCGGTCGCCCACCAGGAGACCGGCGCGCCGATCGCGGTGCACCTCGAGCTCGGGACCGCAGCCCTCGAGACGGTCCACCTGCTCTGCGACCAGCTGGACGTTTCACCGGATCGGGTGATCCTCGGGCACCTCAACCGCAACCCGGACGCCCGGCTCCAGCGGGAGATCGCCGAAACCGGCGTGTTCCTCGGGTTCGACGGCCCGTCCCGGGCCAACCACGCCACCGACTGGCGGCTCTTCGACGGCCTGGAGGCTCTCGTCGAGGCGGGCCACGGCGGGCAGATCCTGCTGGGTGGTGACACCACGACGGCCGCGGCCCGGCTGGTCACCGGCGGCGGCCCGGGCGCGCCCTACCTGCTCACGACGCTCGCACCGCGGCTGGTCAAGCTGCTCGGCGGCGACGTCGTCACGGCCATGCTGGTGGCGAACCCCGCCCGGGTGTTCGCCACCAGCTGGCTCGGGTAGCTCAGCGGAGGCCGAAGCCCTCCTGGCCCCCGCCACGGCCGCGGCGGCGCAGGTAGCGCTCGAACTCGGCGGCGATCTTGTCGCCGCTGACCTCCTCGGGCTCGACCTCGCTCTGCGCGTCGCCGCGCTCTTCGAGACCGCGGACGTACTCGCTGATCTCTTCGTCCTCGTCGGCCATCTCGCTGACCGTGCGCTGCCACTCCTCGGCCTGCTCCGGCAGCGCGCCCAGCGGGATCTCGACGTCGAGGATGTCTTCCAGCTTGTGCAGCAGCGCGAGCGTCGCCTTCGGGGACGGCGGGTGCGACACGTAGTGCGGCACCGCGGCCCAGATCGAGACGGCGGGGATGCCGGCCTGGACGCAGTAGTCCTGGAGGATCCCGACGATGCCGGTCGGGCCCTGGTAGTTGTTCAGGTCGAGCCCGTAGAGGGACGCGGTGTCCTTGTCGTAGGCCGTCCCGGTGACCGGGACCGGCCGGGTGTGCGCGGTGTCGGCGAGCAGCGCGCCCAGCGTCACGACCGTGGCGACGTCCAGCTGCTGGATGTGTTCGAGCAGCTCGGCGCAGAAGGCGCGCCAGCGCATGTTCGGCTCGGGGCCCTGCACGAGCACCACGTCGCGGTCGAACCCGTCGGGGCGGCACACCGACAACGTCGTCGTCGGCCAGTCGACGCGGCGGGTGACGCCGTCGACCATCCGGACCGTGGGCCTGCTGACCTGGAAGTCGTAGTACTCGTCCGGTTCCAGCTCGGCCAGTGGTGTGGCGTCCCAGTTGAGCTGCAGGTGCTCGACGGCCCGGCTGGCCGCGTCACCTGCGTCGTTCCAGCCTTCGAAGGCGACCACCATCAGGGGCCGGGAGGGTTCGGGGCGGTCGCCAGGCGGCCGCGGGGTCTCGTCGACGGGCTCACTCACCGGACCAGCCTACGACCACCGGCCTTAGGCTGTTCAGCATGTCCGACCGCCTGTCGTCGCAGTTCCTCGACGCCCTGGCCGCCCGGGTGCTGGTGGCCGACGGGGCGATGGGCACGGCCCTGCAGGCCCACGACCTGAGCCTGGACGACTTCGCGGGCCTCGAAGGCTGCAACGAGGTCCTCAACGTCACCCGTCCGGACGTGGTGCGGTCGGTCCACCGGGGGTATCTGGAGGCCGGGGCGGACGCGGTCGAATCCAACACCTTCGGGGCGAATTTTGCCAACTTCGCCGAATACGACATCACCGAGCGCATCTTCGAGCTGGCCGAAGCGGGTGCCCGGCTGGCCAGGGAGACGGCGGACGAGTTCGCGACGCCGGACCGGCCGCGGTTCGTGCTCGGCTCGGTCGGCCCGGGCACCAAGCTGCCGACGCTCGGGCACGCGCCGTTCACCACGCTGCGCGACGCCTACCGCGAGGAGGTCCGCGGCCTGCTGGCCGGCGGCGCCGACGCGGTGATCGTCGAGACCACCCAGGACATCCTGCAGACCAAGGCGTCGATCATCGGGGCGCACCGGGCGATGGCCGCCGAGGGCAGGCGGGTGCCGATCCTGGCCTCGATCACCGTCGAGACCACCGGCACGATGCTGCTCGGCACCGAGGTCGGCGCCGCGCTGGCCGCGCTTGAGCCGCTGGGCATCGACGTCATCGGGCTCAACTGCGCGACCGGCCCGGCCGAGATGAGCGAGCACCTGCGGCAGCTGGCCAAGCTCTCGCGGATACCGCTGTCGGTGATGCCGAACGCCGGCCTGCCCGAGCTGGGCCCGGACGGCGCGGTCTACCCGCTGGGGCCGGAAGCGCTGGTCGAGGCGCTGACCGGGTTCGTCCGCGAGTTCGGCGTCGGGCTGGTCGGCGGCTGCTGCGGCACCACCGCCGAGCACATCCGGCAGCTCGCCGCCGCCGTCGCGGGCACCGCCCCGGTCCCGCGGCGGCCGCGTCCCGAGCCGGGCGTGTCGTCGCTCTACCAGGCGATCCCGTTCAAGCAGGACGCCAGCGTGCTGATGATCGGCGAGCGGACCAACGCGAACGGCTCCAAGGCGTTCCGCACCGCGATGCTCGACGGGCGCTGGGACGACTGCGTCGAGATCGCCCGCGAGCAGACCCGCGACGGCGCCCACCTGCTCGACCTCTGCGTCGACTACGTCGGCCGGGACGGCACGGCGGACATGGCCGAGCTGGCCGGGCGGCTGGCCACGGCCTCGACGCTGCCGATCATGCTGGACTCGACCGAGGTCCCGGTGCTGCGGGCCGGCCTGGAACGCCTCGGCGGCCGGTGCGCGGTCAACTCCGTCAACTACGAGGACGGTGACGGCCCCGACTCGCGGTTCACCCAGGTCATGGCGCTGGTGAGCGAGTTCGGCGCGGCCGTCGTCGCGCTGACCATCGACGAAGAGGGCCAGGCCCGGACGGCACAGACGAAGGCCGACATCGCGACGCGGCTGATCGAGGACATCACCGGCACCTGGGGGCTGCGGACCTCCGACGTCGTCATCGACGCCCTGACCTTCACCATCGCCACCGGCCAGGAGGAGTCGCGGCGCGACGGCATCGAGACGATCGAGGCGATCCGCGAGATCAAGCGCCGCCACCCCGGCGTGCAGACCACGCTCGGCCTGTCGAACATCTCCTTCGGCCTCAACCCGGCCGCGCGGCAGGTGCTCAACTCGGTGTTCCTGCACGAGTGCGTCCAGGCCGGGCTGGACACCGCGATCGTGCACGCGTCGAAGATCCTGCCGATGGCCCGGATCCCGGACGACCGGCGCGCGGTGGCCCTCGACCTCGTCTACGACCGCCGCCGTGAGGGGTACGACCCGCTGCAGGAGCTGATGGCGCTGTTCGAGGGCGTCAGCGCGGCGTCGTCCAAGGCGTCACGGGCCGAGGAGCTGGCCGCGTTGCCGCTGTTCGAACGGCTGGAACGCCGGATCGTCGACGGCGAGCGCACCGGCCTGACCGGCGACCTCGACGCGGCCCTGGAGCAGCGGCCCGCCCTGGAGATCATCAACGACACGCTGCTGGCCGGGATGAAGACCGTCGGGGAGCTGTTCGGCTCCGGGCAGATGCAGCTGCCGTTCGTGCTCCAGTCCGCCGAGGTGATGAAGGCGGCCGTCGCCCACCTGGAACCGCATATGGAGACCGGTGACGACGCCGGCAAGGGCCGGATCGTGCTGGCCACCGTGCGCGGCGACGTGCACGACATCGGCAAGAACCTGGTCGACATCATCCTGTCCAACAACGGCTACGAGGTCGTCAACCTCGGCATCAAGCAGCCGATCACGACCATCCTCGACGCGGCGGCCGAGAACGGCGCCGACGCGATCGGGATGTCCGGGCTGCTGGTGAAGTCCACGGTGATCATGAAGGAGAACCTCCAGGAGATGAACTCCCGGGGCGTCTCCGCGCGGTGGCCGGTGCTGCTCGGCGGCGCCGCGCTGACCCGCTCCTACGTCGAGAACGACCTGAGCGAGCTCTACACCGGCGACGTCCGCTACGCGCGGGACGCGTTCGAAGGCCTGCGGCTGATGGACGCGATCATGGCCGCCAAGCGCGGTGAACCGTCCACTGTGGATGCCGAGGCGGAGGCGAAACGCCGGGAGCGCAAGGAACGGCGGGAACGCTCGCTGCGGATCGCCGAAGCGCGCAAGGCCCGCCAGCCCGACGAGGGGCCGCCGCCCGCTCGTTCGGACGTCGCCACCGACGTCCCGCTGCCGGCGCCGCCGTTCTGGGGCAGCCGGGTGGTCAAGGGCGTCCCGCTGGCCGACTACGCCGCCATGCTCGACGAACGCGCGACGTTCATGGGGCAGTGGGGCCTCAAGGGCGCCCGCGGCGGCAACGGGCCGACCTACGACGAGCTGGTCGAGTCCGAAGGACGGCCGCGGCTGCGGTACTGGCTCGACCGGCTGACCGCCGGCGGTGTCCTGGCGCACGCGGCCGTCGTCTACGGCTACTTCCCGTGCGTGGCCGAGGAGGACGACCTGGTCGTGCTCACCGAGCCCGCGCCGGACGCGCCGGAGCGGCTGCGTTTCACGTTCCCGCGGCAGCGCCGCGACCGGCGGCTCTGCCTGGCCGACTTCTACCGGCCGCGGGAGTCGGGCGAGGTCGACGTCGTGCCGTTCACCGTCGTGACCATGGGCCAGCCGATCGCCGACCACGCGAACGAGCTATTCGCGGCCGACGCCTACCGCGACTACCTCGAGGTGCACGGCCTCGGCGTCCAGCTGGCCGAGGCGCTCGCCGAGTACTGGCACCGCCGCATCCGGCAGGAGCTGACCTTCCCCGGCGGTGTGGCGGTCGCCTCAGAGGACCCCGAGGACGTCGAGGAGTTCTTCGCGCTCGGCTACCGTGGAGCGAGGTTCTCCCTGGGCTACGGCGCCTGTCCCGATCTCGAGGACCGAGCGAAGATCGTCGCGCTCCTCGAGCCGGGCCGCATCGGCGTCAAGCTGTCCGAGGAGTACCAGCTGCACCCCGAGCAGTCGACCGACGCGATCGTCTGCCACCACCCCGAAGCCAAGTACTTCAACACCTAAGCCCTGGAGGGGATCCACTGTGGACGGTCTCGACGCCGTGTTGTTCGACATGGACGGAACACTGGTCGATTCCGAGAAGCTGTGGGACGTCGCGCTCTACGAGACGGCGGAAGCCCTCGGCGGCAAGCTGTCGGAAGAGACGCGGATGACGCTCGTCGGGTCCAACATGGACGACACCTCCGCGTGCCTGCTCGAGGTCGCCGGCCGGGCCGTGACGCGCGAGGCGATCGCCGAGACCGGGACCCTGATCCGCCGCCGCACGGCCGGGCTGTTCGACGACGCGCTGCCGTGGCGTCCCGGCGCCCGCGAGGTGCTGGCCGCGGTGCGCGCGGCTGGCCTGCGCTCGGCGCTGGTCACCTCCACCGAGCGGGACCTGACCGACCTGGCGCTCAACACGATCGGCCGCGAGTTCTTCGACGTCACGGTGTGCGGCGACGAGGTCGAAGGCCACAACAAGCCGCACCCGCGCCCGTACCTCAAGGCCGCCGAGCTGCTCGGTGTCGCGCCGGAACGCTGTGTCGCGGTCGAGGACTCGCCGCCCGGGACGGCGTCGGCGGTGGCCGCGGGCTGCACGGTGCTGGTGATCCCGAACGACGTCGAGGTCGAGCCGGGGGAGCGGCGCGTCTTCCGCGACACGCTCGTCGGCGTCGACGTGCCGGCGCTGGCGGCCCTGCTGGGCTGAGCACGACCATGTCGCTTTTCCGCTAGCCCCGGCCCGTGGGCTCGGTGATGCTGGGGTGGTGCACGAAGACTTCGAGGGGTGCGTGCGGGCCGTCCTGAGCAAGGACGCCCGGTTCGACGGGTGGTTCTACACGGCCGTCGTCACGACCCGGATCTACTGCCGCCCCAGCTGCCCGGTGGTGCCGCCGAAACGGCGGAACATGCGGTTCTACCCCAGCGCCGCGGCCGCCCAGCAGGCCGGCTTCCGGGCGTGCAAACGCTGCCGCCCGGACGCCAGCCCGGGCTCGCCGCTGTGGAACGAGCGCTCCGACCTGGTCGCGCGGGCGATGCGGCTGATCGCCGACGGCGTCGTCGACACCGAGGGCGTGCGCGGCCTCGCCGGCCGGCTCGGGTACAGCGTCCGGCAGATCGAGCGCCAGGTCTTCGCGGAGCTGGGCGCCGGGCCCCTGGCGGTCGCGCGGGCCCAGCGCGCGCAGACCGCGCGGACCCTCATCGAGACGACCACCCTGCCGATGACCGAGCTGGCGCTCGCGGCCGGGTTCGGCAGCATCCGGACGTTCAACGACACCGTTCGGGCGGTGTTCGCCCTGTCGCCGACCGAGCTGCGCGCCCGCGCCAAGGGCAAGCCGACGGCCGCCGCCGGGGCGGCGATCCCGCTGCGGCTGCCGTATCGCAGGCCGCTGTGCCCGGACAACCTGTTCGGGCACCTGGTGGCCACCGGCGTGCCGGGCGTGGAGGAGTGGCGGGACGGCGCCTACCGCCGGACGCTGCGGCTGCCGCACGGCCATGGCGTCGTCGCGCTGCGGCCGGAGGACGGGCACATCGCCTGCCGGCTCACCCTGACCGACCTGCGTGACCTGCCCGCCGCCACCAGCCGCTGCCGCCGCCTGCTCGACCTGGACGCGGACCCGGTGGCCGTTGACGATCAGCTGGCCACCGACCCGCTGCTCGCGCCGCTGGTGGCGGCCGCGCCGGGCCGCCGGGTGCCGCGCACGGTCGACGGCGCCGAGTTCGCCGTGCGGGCGGTGCTGGGGCAGCAGGTGTCGACCGCCGCCGCGCGGACGCACGCCGCCCGGATCGTCGTCGCGCACGGCACCCCGGTCGAGGACCCCGAAGGCGGCCTGACGCATCTCTTCCCGTCACCCGAGGCACTGGCCGAGCTCGACCCGGAGACCCTCGCCATGCCGCGCAGCCGCCGTCGCACGCTGCTGGGCCTGGTCGAGGCCCTGACCGGCGGCGGCCTCGACCTCGGCGCGGGCAGCGACTGGGCCGGGACCCGGGCCGCGCTGAGCGCGTTGCCCGGCTTCGGGCCGTGGACCGTCGAGAGCATCGCGATGCGCGCGCTGGGCGACCCGGACGCGTTCCTGCCCACCGACCTCGGCATCAAGTACGCGGCGGAGACGCTCGGCCTCGGCGGCCAGGCCGCGATCGTCTCCCGTTCCGCGGCGTGGCGCCCGTGGCGCGCGTACGCCACCCAGCACCTGTGGGCCACCGGCGACCACGCCATCAACCGCATGCCCGCGGCCTGAACCGCCGTCAAGACAGGAGAACCATGCGTTCCCACGCTGTCGTCGACAGCCCTTTCGGCCCGCTCACCCTCGTCGCCCAGGGCGACGCGCTCTGCGGGCTGTACATGGTCCGGCAGCGGCACCGCCCGGACGAACTCACCTTCGGCGAACCGGACCCGGGTGCCGGGATCTTCGCCCGCGCCGAGACCGAGCTGAAGGAGTACTTCGCCGGGCAGCGCCACGAGTTCGAGGTGCCGCTGACGTTCGTCGGCACGCCGTTCCAGCAGCTGGTCTGGGCCGAGCTGCGGAAGATCCCGTACGGCACCACGACTTCCTACGGCGAGCTGGCCGACCGGCTGGGCAAGCCGTCGGCGTCGCGCGCGGTCGGGCTGGCCAACGGCCGGAACCCGATCGGCATCATCGTGCCGTGCCACCGCGTGGTCGGGGCCAACGGCTCGCTGACCGGCTACGGCGGCGGCATCGAGCGCAAGCGCTACCTCCTCGACTTCGAACAGGAGCACGAAACGCTCTTCTGACCTCGGCAGATCCCACTCTTCGGGAGCAGACGTCCACGGTCGTGTGACATCGGCGGCATCCGCACCGGCCCGGGGCGGCACCGGCCCGGCCGGGGTGGAAGGATCTGCAGACCGTGAAGACCTTCGATGAGCTGTTCGCGGAGCTTGCCGAGCGCGCGCGTTCCCGTCCCGACGGGTCCGGCACCGTCGTCGCCCTCGACGCGGGAGTGCACGCCCAGGGCAAGAAGGTGCTGGAGGAAGCCGGCGAGGTGTGGATCGCCGCCGAGCACGAGTCCGACGACCGCCTCGCCGAGGAGATCTCCCAGCTGCTGTACCGGGTGCAGGTGCTGATGCTCGGCCGCGGCCTGTCGACCGAGGACGTCTACCGCTACCTGTGATCGGGTGGTCCGCCGCTGAACGTCCACCGCTGAACGAGGAGAGAAGCGAAATGCTGCGTGTTGCCGTGCCGAACAAGGGAGCCCTCGCCGCAGCGGCGACGGAGATGCTCGGCGAGGCGGGCTACCGGAAGCGGCATGAGCAGCGCGACCTGACCGTGCTGGACCCGATCAACGAGGTCGAGTTCTTCTTCCTGCGCCCCAAGGACATCGCGATCTACGTCGGCTCCGGTGACCTGGACCTCGGCATCACCGGCCGCGACCTCGCGCTCGACTCCGGCGCGCCGGTCGAGGAGCTCCAGGCGCTCGGTTTCGGCGGCTCGACGTTCCGCTACGCCGCCCCGGCGGGCCAGGACTGGAAGCCGGCCGACCTGCAGGGCAAGCGGCTCGCGACGTCGTACCCGCGGCTGGTGCGCGACGACCTCGCGCGCCACGGCGTCACCGCCGAGGTGATCCGCCTCGACGGTGCGGTCGAGATCTCGATCCAGCTCGGGGTCGCGGACGCGATCGCCGACGTCGTCGAGTCCGGCCGGTCGCTGCGCCAGAACAACCTGGTGGCCTTCGGCGACCCGATCTGCGTCTCGGAAGCCGTGCTGCTGCAGCGGAAGGGCAGCGAGCAGAGCAAGGCGAAGAGCCAGCTCGCGGCGCGCCTGCGCGGTGTCGTGTTCGCGCAGCAGTACCTGATGCTGGACTACGACTGCCCGCGGACGCTCGTCGAGCGCGCCATCGGCATCACGCCCGGCCTGGAGTCGCCGACGGTGGCCCCGCTCGCCGACGACGACTGGGTGGCGGTGCGCGCGATGGTCTCGCGCAAGGACGTCAACCGGGTCATGGACGAGCTCGCCGAGGTGGGCGCGAAGGCCATCCTGGCGTCCGACATCCGCTCCTGCCGCCTCTGAACCGCACCCGGTCGCGGGCGGGAAACCGCTTCCCGCCCGCGGCCGGGGATCAGCGAGGCCGGTGCGGTTTCTTCGGCAGCAGGTCGTAGAGGCCCTTGCGGGCGCCGTTGTCGTTGTTGTTGCGCGCCACCGAGACCTCGGAGATGAAGTCCTCGAAGACGAACTCCTCGTCGGCCGGGATCACCGCGGGCGCCGAGTTCTGCTCCAGGTAGGTGTCGAGCGTGCCCGCGATCTCGCGGAACGACAGCGCCTGCAGCGTTTCCGGGGCGTAGGTGGTCACCGGGACGCCGTGCGCGGCCGCCTCGTTCATCACCACGCCCAGCGGCAGGTGCGACAGCATCGGGATGCCGAACTCGTACATCTCCTGCAGCGCCGCGGCCGCGTAGTGCGAGATCGGCCGCCGGTAGAGGCTCGGGACCAGCCCGAACCACGACAGCGGCTGCCGTCCGACGGTCTGCTCGACGTAGCGGACCTGGTCCGCCAGCAGCCGCAGCGCGCGGATGGACGTCTTGTCCGGCTGCACCGGGACCAGTATCCCGTGCGACGCCGCCAGCGCGTTGTTCGTCAGCACGTCGAGCGCCGGAGGGCAGTCGATGATGCAGTGGTCGTAGTTGGCGAACTGGATGACCCGGGCCAGCTGCCAGCCGGGCACGCGGAACGAGTCGAGCCGCCGGATCAGGTCGAACATCCCCGGTGAGGTCGGGATGACGTCGAGCGCGCCGCCGCGGCCGAGGTTGCTGCGCGGATGCGGCACGACGAGCTCTTCGATCGGCCCCTTCCACTTCTTGGCCAGGGCTTTCGCCAGGGTCGGCGCGTCCCCGCGGACCTCGGCCAGGCCGAGCATCTCGGTGGTCGCGTGTCCCTGCGGGTCGAGGTCGACCAGCAGCACCCGCCGGCCGCGCTCGGCCAAGGCCGCCGCGGTGCCGACGCTCAGCGAGGTCTTGCCGACCCCGCCCTTCTGGTTGACCACCGAGGTGATCTGCATGCCGGAGCGCTCCTCATGTCGGTCGTTCCGCGAAGGTTATTGGATGCGGGCCCGTTGTGGGTGGCTATCCGCCCCCGGCCTGTCGCGGGCGGACCATCAGCGCCTGCGCGCCGGTGGCCACCGGGCCCTCGGCGTCGTGCAGGATGCTGGTCGCCGTGCCGACGCCGTGCTTGCCGACCAGCGTGACGGCGTCGAGGCCGATCCACTCGCCCGCGGGCGGCCGGCGCAGGTGCACGGTGAGCTCGGAGTTGATGAACCACCACTTGCGCGGGTCGAGGTAGTTGGACACGCCGTTGCCGGAGTCGGCGACCGCGAACAGGCGTTGCAGGCCGCTCGGCTCCTCGCCGTCGACCAGCGGGACGCGCTGGCGGGCCCACACCGCGGCCGGGCCGGGCACGTCCATGGCGCCGCGGACCGCGCGCCACTCGAGCGCGTCGAGGTAGCCGCCGTTCCAGCCCTCCGGCCACGCCGACTCCGTGACGGTGTCCGGCGCCGGCATCAGCGGGCCGCCGTCGGTGCTCACCTCCGCGGTGTCCGACGTCGCGATGCGCCACGCCGAGGCCCGCGCGATGACCCGTTCGGCCGAGGCCAGCTCGGCCTGCAGCAGCTCGACCGACCGGCCGGGCCGCTCCACCCGGGCGCGGACCAGCAGCTCGGCGACCGGCGCCGGCCCGAGGATCTCCACGGTCACCCGCGCGAGTTCGGCCGGGTGCTGCTGTTCGACGTTTTCGAGAGCCCGGACCAGCAGCGCCGACGGCGGCCCGAAGTGCTGGGAGTCCGGCGACCACGGCCCGGCCGTGTGCGCGGTGGCGGAGTACCGGCCCTCACCGAGGGGGACGAAAAACGCGTCGGCCATCAGTCGGCCCGGTCCAGGGGCGTCTCTTCGCCCGCGTCGGGCTCCGGCCAGCCGGGGTAGACCGGTGGGGTGCCGCCGTACTCGGGGCAGTGCGCCTGGTGGTCGCACCAGTTGCACAGCTTGCTCTTGTTGGGCCGGAAGTCGCCGGTCTTGCCCGCCTTGAGGATGGCCTGCCAGATCGCTTCCAGCGTCCGTTCGAAGCGGATCAGCTCGGCCTCGTCCGGGGTGTAGGCCAGCGACTGGCCGTCGGTCAGGTACATCAGCTTCAGCTGCCGCGGCACGATCCCGCGCAGCCGCCACAGGACCACGGCGTAGAACTTCATCTGGAACATCGCCTTGGCCTCACCGATTTCGCGCGGCGCGGCCCCGGTCTTGTAGTCGACGACCCGGATCTCGCCGGTCGGTGCGACGTCGACCCGGTCGATGTAGCCGCGCAGCAGCACCCCCGAGCCGAGCTCGATCTCGACGTGCAGCTCGCAGGCCTCCGGTTCGAGCCGCCGCGGGTCTTCGAGGCCGAAGTAGGCGTCCAGCAGCTTTTCGGCCGACCGCAGCCATTCCGCGTGGTCATCCGGCTTTTCGGCGTCGAACAGCTCGGTCCACTCCGGACGGTCGGCCGACAGCTCGGTCCACGCCGGGCCCAGCAGCTCACGCGCCTTCGGCGGCACCCGTTCGCCCGCGGGCAGCGCGAAGAGCCGCTCCAGTACCGAGTGGACGAGCGTGCCGCGCAGCTGGGCCTTGGTCGGCACCTCCGGCAGCCGGTCGACCGCGCGGAACCGGTAGAGCAGGGGGCACTGCTTGAAGTCACTTGCCCGGGACGGCGACAGGGCGGGCCGCCGCCGCACCTGCGTGGCGACGGCGGAGTCCGCGGTGTGCACGGCTTGCTCGGCTTGCACGGGAACGAGCGGGTCCGTGGTGACGGTGTCGGCGTCGGGCATGGGCAGAGCGTAACGCCGGGGTACGACAGTTCCGGCGACCGCAACGCCCGGACGGTACCCGGATGGCGAACACGCGTACCTGAACGGCGAACACGCGTACCCCGGCGGACGACACGACGCCGGTGGCCGTGTCGTCCGTCCAGGTACGCGTGTCGTCCAGCTGGGTACGCGTGTCGTCCGATTCGGGTGAGTACTGACACGACCCGGTCGCGGGCGGGGCCGGATCACCCGCTCCTGACACGCGGGGCTCTAGGCTCTCCGGCATGGCCGCGACCAGTGAGCAGGGCACCGGGGGCCCCCGGCAGGCCGTCCTCGGGGACGGCGGCGGCCTCGTGCTGTTCCGCGTCGCCGGTGTCCCGGTCCTGCTGGCGCCGTCGTGGTGGATCGGCTCGCTGATCGTCGTCGTGCTGTACGCGCCGCTGGTCGGGCGGCTGCTCCCGGACGTCTCCCCGGTGATGTCGTGGCTGCTCGCCGCCGCGTTCGCGCTGCTGCTGGGCCTGTCGGTGCTGGCCCACGAGCTCGGCCACTGCCTGGTCGCGCTGCGCCTGGGCATCCCGGTCCGGCGGCTGCGCCTGTTCCTCCTGGGCGGGCTGTCCGAAGTCGCCCGCACGCCGAAACGGCCCGGCGACGAGGGCCTGGTCGCCGCCGCGGGCCCGGCCGTGTCGCTCGTGCTGGGCGGGTTCTGCGGGCTGCTGATGTTCGCCGTGCCGCCCGACGGCGCGGTCTGGCTGCTGGTCGCCGAATGCGCGGTCGCGAACCTCGCCGTCGGCGTGTTCAACCTCCTGCCCGGCCTGCCCTTGGACGGCGGGCGGCTGGTCCGCGCCGGCGTCTGGGCGGCCACCGGCGTCCGCGCCAAGGGCACCCGCGCCGCGGTGGCCGGCGGCGCGGTGGTGGCCGCGGGGCTGCTCGTGTGGGCGCTGTGGGGCCTGGCGACCGGCAGTCCCGACCGCTGGCTGCGGCTGGGCGTCTGCGTCGTCACGGCGTGGTTCGTGATCCTGGGCGCGCGGTCGGAACTGGCCGCCGAACGTCGTCGCGGCTGGCCCGAGGGCCTGGTGCTGGGCGAGCTGGTCCGGCCGGTGCTGCAGCTGCCGGCGGAGAGCCCGGTGTCGGACGCGCTGGCCGCGTCGGCGGGCCGGGGCGTGGTGCTGGTGCGCGCGGACGGCGTCGCGGCCGGGCTGCTGGACGAAGGCGCGGCGGAGCGGCTGGCGAGCACGTCGCCGCACGCGCCGGCCGAGCTGGCGGCCGAGCCGATCCGGGCCGAGACGGTGCTGCTGGCCTCCGAACCGGGGGAGGAGATCGTCGAGCGGGTCCGCGAGACCCCGGCGTGGCAGTTCCTCGTCGTCGACGAGGAGGGCCGCCCCGCGGGTGTGCTGCGCCGGGACGACCTGCGGGCCGCCCTGAACCGCCGCACCCGCTGAGGTCACGACCCGGGCGGCCTGCGAAGATCTGTCGTCGGTCGTTTCCGGGGTTCTGGAGGAAGTGTTGTCGGTCAGCGGACCGTTTCGTGCGGGTGATCGGGTTCAGTTGACCGACTCGAAGGGGCGGCACTACACCCTGACGCTGGCCGACGGCGGTGAGTACCACACGCACCGCGGCGGTCTCGCCCACGACGACCTGATCGGCCGTCCCGAGGGGTCGGTGGTCACCTCGGCGGGCGGCTCGACCTACCTCGCGCTGCGGCCGCTGCTGCCGGACTACGTGCTCTCCATGCCCCGCGGCGCGCAGGTGATCTACCCGAAGGACGCCGCCCAGATCGTCATGTGGGGCGACATCTTCCCGGGCGCGCGGGTGCTCGAGGCCGGCGCCGGGTCGGGTGCGCTGACGTGCTCGCTGCTGCGGGCGGTCGGCTCGACCGGGCACGTGAGCTCGTACGAGATCCGCGACGACCACGCCGTGCACGCCGAGCACAACGTCGTGAAGTTCTTCGGTGAAAAGCCGGCCAACTGGTCGCTCACGGTCGCGGACCTGGCCACCCACGAGGGCGAGGTCGACCGGGTCGTGCTCGACATGCTGGCCCCGTGGGACCAGCTCCCGAACGTCGCCGCCCACCTGGTGCCGGGCGGCGTGCTGACGGTCTACGTCGCGACGGTCACCCAGCTGTCCCGCGTCACGGAGTCGCTGCGCGAGCAGCAGTGCTGGACCGAGCCGGAGTCCTGGGAGACGCTGATGCGCCCCTGGCACGTGGTCGGCCTGGCGGTCCGCCCCGACCACCGCATGGTGGCCCACACGGCGTTCCTGCTGACGGCGCGGCGCCTGGCCGACGGCACGGTGTCCCCGCGCGTGTCGCGGAGGCCCGCCAAGGGCAAGGGCTGAGTCTTGGCCCAGCGCGGCCGGCTCCGGCTCGCGGCCGGCGTGCTCGTCTTCGCCGTGCTGGTCGCGCTCTGCGTGGTGTTCGCGCCCGCGTGGCTCGTCGGCGCCACCCCGGGGCTGAGCACGGCGGAGCGGCTCAAGGCGGTCAACGACGTCCGGTCGACACTGCTGCAGGCGTTCGGTGGCCTCCTTGCGCTCGGCGGCGTGGCGCTGGGGGCGTACCTGACGTCCCGGCAGCTCGTGCTCAACCGCGAGGGCCGCTCGATCGACATGTTCACGAACGCCATCGAGCTGCTCGCCGGGGAGAACGAGGCGACCCGGCAGGGCGCGGTGTACGCGCTGGAGTGGCTGGCCGAGCTGGATCCCCGCTACAACGGGCACGTCCACGCCCTGCTGACGTCGTTCGTCGGCCTGCGCGCGCCGTGGAAGCCCGGGACCCCGCTCCGCGACGGCGGCGGCATCGCGAACGACGTCGCGGCCGCGCTGTCGGTGCTGAACCGCGGCACGGTGATCGGGCCGGGGGCCGCGTCGGAGCTGGAACGGGTGGACCTGCGCGGGGCCGACCTGAACGGCCTCGCGATCCCGAGGGTCTGCTTCGCCGGGGCCAACCTCGCAGACGCGAAGCTGCGCGACGCGAAACTCACCGGAGCGACGCTGACGGACGTGATCCTGCAGAACGCGGACCTACGAGGAGCCGACCTGCGCGGGGCCGATCTCACGGGAGCCGACCTGACCGGCGCGATCCTCGACGGCGTCGAGTCGGACGGGACCACCCGCTGGCCGGCGGGGTTCGAGCCGCCGGGCTAACCCGGTACGCACCACTTGCCGTTCTCCTTGTGCAGCGGGAACGGCGTGTCCTTGGTGCCGCCCGCGGCCTCGACGTGGACCACCGCCGTCGCCGACTCGCCGCGCAGTTCCGGGGGTTTCGGGAGGGTCGCGGTCACCGGGCCCGCCGCGTCCCAGGTCCGCTGCAGCCCGGCCAGCGCCTCGGTGCTCTGCGGGCGGCAGGTCAGCTTGCCGAACGCCGCCGAGTCGTGCCGGGCGATCGCATCGACGATCGCCTTGGCCAGCACGGTCACCGCCGCCGTGTCGACCTCGTCCGGGGGCGCGGACGTCGAGGTGCGGGTCGCCGGGGGCGGCGTGGACGCCGGCGGGGGTGTGGATCCCGACGGCGCGACGAGCAGCAGTCCCAGCACCACGCCCGCCACCGCCACGCCGGCCAGGACGAGCCCGGCGGTCAGCGCGCGGTTCACCGCCGGCGCGGCCTCACGAGCCGTCCGCCTGCACGTTGGACAGGCACCAGAGCCCGGACTCCTTGGCCGCCGACATCGTGCCGACCTTGGTCGCCTTGCCGTCGGTGGCCGAGTAGCGGACCGTGGCCTTGTCCCCGGTCTCCTGCGGGTCGCCGGTGAGCTTCACCGTGACCTTCGGGATGTCACCGGTGGTGCCTTCGTAGACGCTCCGGCAGATGACGTTGCCGAGGGCTTTCTCGTCACCCGCGTTGTACGCGTCGATCGTCGAGGCGAACAGCTCCGGCGAGCTGGGCTTGCCGCCGGGGGCGGGGCCGCCGACCGGCTTCGTGCTCTTCGTCGACGGGCTGGTCGGCGAGGTGGACTTCTTCGGGGTGGTCTTCGGCGCCGACGTCGGCGCGGGGGAGCTGCTGCTCGCGGGCGGCGCGGCGGTGGTGCTGTCGTCGCCGTTCAGGGCCAGCACCAGCGCCGTCACGCCACCGCCGACGACGATGACCGCGCCCACCGCGATGCCGATGATGAGCCCGGTTTTCTTCTTCTTGGGCGGCGGAGGGTCACCGAAGCCGCCGCCACCGCCGCCGTACGGGTCGTAGCCGCCGAAGTTCTGCTGGTTCGGGCTGTAGCCACCCTGCTGCGGCGGCTGCCCCCACTGGTCCTGCTGGCCGCCGTACTGGGGCTGGGGCGGGTAACCGCCCTGCTGCGGCTGCTGCCCGTAGGGATCCGGCTGGCCGAACTGCTGGGTGCCGCCGTAGCCGGGCTGGGGCTGGGGGCCGCTCTGGGGGTAGCCACCCTGCTGGGGCTGCCCGTAGGGCCCGGGCTGCTGCCCGTGGCCGCCGGGCTGCTGGCCGTAGCCGCCCGGTTGCTGCGGCGGGTAGGTCATGAGTGATGCCCCCTAGCATTCCTTCGCCGAGATTCGGCCATCCGGTGGCCGCGTCGGCCCGATGCTAGTCACCGCGCGTGCTCGCCGCGCGGTTAGGGCGGAACTGGCCGGAATTGCCCGGCTTCGGCACGGTTGGCGGCGCCGGGGGCTGGGTACTCCCGTCGTGCTTGCTTCGTCCGGCACCGGAAGACCCCGCTCCGACTTCGTGTCACGGCACACAAATGGCCCCTTGTGCTGCGGGAATGTCCGTGCTGGACCAGGTGAAGAAACCGCGACGCGCCGATCTTGTGATCCGGAAAGGCCTTTTCTTGTCGGTGATCGCCGGTACCGTGGAATGAAAAGCACTCCGAGGAGGTGCCCGATGCATCATGACCTTCCCGGAGGTCGGCGCGAGGAGGCCGACCCTTCAGCGACATCCGGAGCTGGGACGACGGCGGACGAACAGGCTCGCCAGATCCGTTTTCTCGAAGAGGAAGTGGCGCTGCTGCGCCGCAAACTGACCGACTCGCCACGGCAGAACCGCGTTCTCGAGCAGCGGCTCGCCGAGGCCTCGGAAAGGGTGAGCCAGCTCACCGAGCGCAACACCAAACTGGTCGAAACCCTGCGCGAAGCGCGAGGACAGCTCCTCGCTCTCCGTGAAGAGGTCGACCGGCTGGCCCAGCCACCGTCCGGGTACGGCGTGTTCGTCACGTCGTACGAGGACAACACGGTGGACGTGTTCACGGCCGGCCGGAAGATGCGGGTGTCCGTTTCGCCCGCGGTGGAGATCTCGTCGTTGCGACGCGGCCAGGCGCTGCGGCTCAACGAAGCCCTGACCGTGGTCGAGGGCGGCGACTTCGAGCGCACCGGCGAGGTGTGCGCGTTGCGCGAGGTGCTCGCCCCCGACGTCGAGGGCGCCAGCCCCCGTGCGCTGGTGGTCGGGCACGCGGACGAGGAGCGGGTGGTCCTGCTCTCCGATCTGCTGGCGGAGCAGCCGCTGAAGCCCGGCGACTCGCTCCTGGTCGACTCCAAGGCCGGCTACGCGTACGAGCGCGTGCCGAAGGCGGAGGTCGAGGACCTGGTGCTGGAGGAGGTGCCGGACGTCCGCTACGAGGACATCGGCGGCCTCACCCGGCAGATCGAGCAGATCAGGGACGCGGTCGAGCTGCCGTTCCTGCACGCCGACCTCTACCAGGAGTACCAGCTGCGCCCGCCGAAGGGCGTCCTGCTCTACGGCCCGCCGGGCTGCGGCAAGACGCTCATCGCCAAGGCGGTCGCGAACTCGCTGGCCAAGAAGGTGGCGGCGGCGCGGGGCGACAACGAGGACGGGAAGTCCTACTTCCTGAACATCAAGGGTCCCGAGCTGCTCAACAAGTTCGTCGGGGAGACCGAGCGGCACATCCGCCTGATCTTCCAGCGGGCGCGGGAGAAGGCCTCCGAGGGCACCCCGGTGATCGTGTTCTTCGACGAGATGGACTCGATCTTCCGGACCCGTGGGTCGGGCGTTTCGTCCGATGTGGAGACCACGATCGTCCCGCAGCTGCTCTCCGAGATCGACGGTGTCGAAGGCCTGGAAAACGTCATCGTCATCGGTGCCTCGAACCGTGAGGACATGATCGACCCGGCGATCCTGCGGCCGGGCCGGCTCGACGTCAAGATCAAGATCGAGCGTCCGGACGCCGAAGGCGCGAAGGACATCTTCTCCAAGTACCTGGCCGAAGGCCTGCCGATCCACGCCGACGACCTCGCCGAGTTCGGCGGGGACTCGAAGGCGACGTTCGACGCGATGATCCAGCACACGGTCGAGCGGATGTACGAGGAGAGCGACGAGAACCGGTTCCTCGAGGTGACCTACGCCAACGGGGACAAGGAGGTCCTGTACTTCCGTGACTTCAACTCGGGCGCGATGATCCAGAACATCGTGGACCGGGCGAAGAAGTCGGCCATCAAGTCGGTGCTGGAGACCAACCAGCCCGGCCTGCGCGTGCAGCACCTGCTGGACGCGATCGTCGACGAGTTCGCGGAGAACGAGGACCTGCCGAACACCACCAACCCGGACGACTGGGCCCGGATCTCCGGCAAGAAGGGCGAGCGGATCGTCTACATCCGCACGCTCGTCACCGGCAAGAACCAGGACTCGGGGCGGGCGATAGACACCGCCACGAACACCGGGCAGTACCTGTAATACCGAACATCCGATGGGGCGGTCGCCACGGCGGCCGCCCCATCGGCGTGTCCGGGGTCAGTCCCGGACCAGTTCGGCTTCGGGCGACGGCAACTCGGTCTTGCGGCGGACACGCAGCCGTCCGTGTGCGGCGAGAATGCCCAGCACCACCAAGATCGCGCCGGCGGGCTGGTTCCAGCTCACCGGCTCGTGCAGCACCAGCACGCCCAGGAGCACGCCGACGACCGGTGTGAGGTAGGTCACCGCCGACGCGTTGGCCGCGCCCCAGGCCGCGATGATCCGGACATTCCACGCGTAAGCGATGCCCGTGCCGAAGACGCCGAGGGCCACCATGCTCAGCACGACCGGGAGTGTCAGGTGGATCGGGGCGGTCGCGATGGCCGGCGCCAGCAGGCCCAGGATGACCGTCGCGGACGCGGTCTGCCCGAACGCGACGACCACCGGGTCCGCACCGCGCGGGGAGACGAACCGGCGCATGTAGACGAAGCAGGCGCCGTAACACGTCGTGGCGCCGAGACAGGCGAGCTGGGCGGTCAGCTGGTGCGAGACGTCGACGCCGTGCCACACCCCGACGATCGTGAGCACACCCAGGAAACCGAGCAGCAGCCCGAGCACCCGCGGTGGCGTGAACCGCTCCTCGGGCAGCGCCGCCGCGGCCAGTAGCATCGTGATGAGCGGCGTCGTCGCGTTGAAGATACTGGCCAAACCGGACGAAATGTACTGCTCCGCCCACGAGAACAACAGGAACGGCACCACGCACAGCAGCACCGACACGACCGCGAGATGACCCCACAGGGCGGGATCGCGGGGGAGCGCGCGACGGCGGGCGACGAGCACCGCGGCCAGGGCCAGCGCGCCCAGCGAAACCCGCGCCAGCGCGATCTGGGCGGGGGAGAGGCCGTCGAGGCCCACCTTGATGAACAGGAAGCTCGCACCCCACACGATCGCCAGCAACGCGAACCGCACGGTCACCCCGAAACCCATGACACGCAGTCAAGCCGGGCGAGTGCCCTCGGGGCCAGCGGTTTTCGGACCTCGTCGTGTGTATAACGACCTATACCGCCGGGGTAGGATCCAGCCCATGGGGGCTGAGAACAACACATCATGGAAGCGGGCGATCGAGCACGTCGCCGGCCTGGTGTCAGGGCCGCCGCTGGCCGCCGACCTGGACGTCACGGTGCACTTCCACCCGGACCGGCTGGTGGGGGACGTGCCGTTGCTGCGGCACCTGCTCGACGACGGCGTCTACCGCTCGCAGTTCGAGACCGGCACGAGCAACGGCGGGCTGACCGCGCACCCCGGCGGCGACCGCTGGCGCTGGGAGCACCGGATCTTCGGCGGTGCCTACGACGACGGGCCGGCGTCCGCGCGGCCCAAGTACGGCTCGCTCAACTACCGCCGCCGCCCGGCCGGTGGCTCGGTCCGGTTCGGCTCGTCCCACCTGCGGGTCAAGCGGGACGTGCTGCGGCGGACGACCTTCTGCTACCCGGACAGCTTCGCCGAGCCGGCCGACTTCGGCACCGCCGAGCACCTCCCGCTGGTGCCGCTCGCCGAAGCGGCCGAGTCGGACGAACTCGACGACCACATCGAGGCCCACGTGCACGGCCCGCTCCGGCTGGACGCGGACGTCGAGGCGCTGGTGCTGGACCCGGCGTTCCGCGGGACCGACGTCGAGACGGCCGCGGCCGGGCTGCCGTTCCCCGTCGAATGGCACCACGGGTTCCGGCTCCCGGTCGCGATCCTCGCCGAGCACGCGGACTACCGGGGTGAGGACGTCGTGCGGGCCGGCAAGGAAATCGCCGAGCGCGGGTGGCTCGACGCCCGCGTCATCGGCGACGCCGTGCGTGCCGGCCGGCACGATCCCCAGACCCTCAAGCGCGTCTGGCACTGCACCGCGCGCTTCGGGCTACGCGGTGACGCCGGCCGGTAGCAGCGCCTCGGCCAGCCGCCGCCACTGCGACATGGCCGACCCGCCGGGCTCGATCCCGATGACCTGGATGCCGACGTGGTCGGCCCCCGCGTCGAGGTGCTCGCCCAGCCGGGCGGTGATCGTGGCGAGGTCGCCCCAGACCACGAGGTCGTCGACGATCCGGTCGCTCCCGCGGCCGCCGTCGATGTCGGCCTCGGTGTAGCCCAGCCGCCGGAACTTGGCGACGTTGTACTTCTGCGTCAGGTACGGGTGCAGGTGCGTCCGGGCGATCTCGCGGGCCCGGGCGGGGTCGCTCTCGAAGAGCACGGCCTGCTCGACGCCGAGGAACGCGCCGCCCAGGATCTCCCGCGCCTGTGCGGTGTGCTTCGGGGTCACGTGGTAGGTGTGCGCGCCGGCGGTGCGGTCACGGGCCAGCTCGAGCATCTTCGGCCCGTACGCGGCCAGGATGCGCCGCTCGGGCCCGCTCGGCGCGGGGTTGGCGCTGGTGACGGCGTCCATGGCGTCGAGGTACTCGCTCATGGCTCGCAGCGGGCTCGTCGTCCCCGGACGGCCGCCGCCGAAGCCGAGCCCCAGGATGTGCCGGTCCGGGTAGGCGTCGGCCAGCAGGAGGGCCGCACCGCGCGCCCACCGCGGCTCCCGGGCCCAGATCTGCGCGATGCCGTTGACGACCGTGAGGCGCCGGGTCGAGGCCAGCAGGAACCCCGCGTGGGTCAGGGCTTCCCGGCCGTCGCGTTCCGGGATCCAGAGCGCCGGCCAGCCCTGGTCCTCCAGTTCCTGCGCGGTGTCGCGCATCCGGCTTGCCGGCTGGTCTTCGAAGTCGAACGTCCAGATCCCGTAGCGGCCCAGCCGCGTGTTCTCGAGCGTGCTCATGGATCGAAGTATCGCAGAAAGTCGATATGAGTCAACGGCCGCGAGCACGGCGGGGGAGGGGAGTGGTCAGAGTGAGCGGCCGAGGATCTCGACGATCCCGGCGATCCGCTCCTCGTCGCGCCGGTAGTGCGTCCACTTGCCGACCCGGGTCGCGCGCACCAGCCCGGCGCGCTGCAGGGACGCCATGTAGGCCGAGACGGTCGACTGGGCCAGGCCGGCCTTCGCCTGGATGTGGCTCACGCACACCCCGGCCTCGACCACCATCCGGCCGCGCTCCTCGAGGAAGTTCTCCTCCGGCTCCCGCAGCCACCCGAGGATCTGCAACCGCACCGGGTTCGCGAGCGCCTTGAACACCTCGAGCAGCTGCTCGACCTCCGGCACGGAGCCGGTGCGCGTCGTCATCGTGCCGATGGTAGATCAGATCGCGACAGTCCGATGCGACACCGGCGTGGCTACCCACCTGCTTGCGTATAACGACCTATACTCCCGGCCGTGAGCGAAGAAACCCGGCCCCGTGCGCCCATCACCGAAGCCGACGTCATGGCCTGGCTGGAGACGACGGCCGCCGCCGTCGACGCGGAGGAGGTGAGCGCCCAGGAGCTGATCGACATCCTCGGCGAGCTGCGCCGCGCTTCCGCGGCCTGCGCCGACGCGTCCGACTGGGCGCTGCTCGCCGCCCGCGAAGGCGGCGCCAGCCTCCGCCAGATCGCCCCCGTCTTCGGCAAGGGGTACGTCCGGGCCCCGGCCGCCCGCCTCGAGAAGCTGCACCGCCAGGCCCAGACGGCCGGCCAGTGGCTCGCCATCCTCCGGCACAAGCAGAACGGATGACCCCGATGGACCGCATCGCACTCGGCCTGGCGGCGCTGGGCCGGCCCGCCTACATCAACCTGGGGCGGGACGGGGCGCTGCCGGCCGTGCGCGACGTCGCGTCGATGCGGGCCGCGACGTTCACCGTGCTCGACGACGCCTACGCCGCCGGGATCCGGCGGGTCGACGTCGCCCGCTCCTACGGGCGCTCGGAGGAGTTTCTGGCCGGCTGGCTCGACGAGCGCGGGCACACCGACGTCGACGTCTCGAGCAAGTGGGGCTACGCCTACGTCGGCGGGTGGCGGATCGACGCCGAGGTGCACGAGGTGAAGGAGCACTCGGCGGCGCGGTTCGCCGCGCAGTGGGCGGAAACCCTGGCGCTGCTGGGGGATCGGGTGCGCCTCTACCAGGTCCATTCGCTCACTGTGGACAGTCCACTGTTCACCGACGAGCCGCTGATCGAGGCACTGGCGGAACTGTCCGCGAACGGCGTCGCGGTCGGGTTCTCGACGTCCGGGCCGGCCCAGGCCGACGCGATCGAGCGGGCGTTCGGGCTGGAAGTGGCCGGGCGGCCGGTGTTCTCGGCGGTGCAGTCGACGTGGAACCCCCTGGAACCCTCGGCCGGGGCGGCGCTGGCCGCGGCGCACGCGGCCGGGAACCGGGTGCTGGTCAAGGAAACGCTGGCCAACGGCAGGCTCGCGGTCGAGGCGCCGCGGGCGGTGCTGGACATCGCCGAGGCGCACGGCACGGGCCCGGATGCGGTCGCCGTCGCGGCGGTGCTGTCGAACGACTGGGCGGACACGGTCGTGCTCGGGCCGGCGAGCTCGCCGCAGCTGGCGGCGAACCTGCGGGCCACCACGCTTTCCCTGAGCACGGACGAGGAAGCGGCGCTGGCCGGGCTGGCGGAGGATCCAGGGGAGTACTGGCGTCACCGGTCCTCTTTGGGGTGGCACTGAGCGGCTGCACTACTCTTCGCAGGCACACACGGACAACGGGAGGGCCGGAGCAGGTGCGTCATCGCCAGGTGGTTGCGTTGGCCGCGGTCGCGTTGGTCGGCCTCACGGGATGCGACGGGCCCGACCCGAACAACCTCGAGACGTACTACGACGATCCGGCCTCCTCGGCCACGCAGCAGCCCGTGCGGACACCCGAAGTCCAGGTGCCGGCCCCGAAGGCGGCTCCGGTCACCCCGGCGGCCCCGGATCCCGGGCCGCTCGCGGAGCGGGCGCTGCTGACCGATCGGGACGTCGTCGAAGAGGGCGTGCAGCGCGGCTCGGACGCGGTGTCGGGATGCCTGTCGGACGAGGTGTCGGCGACGAGCCGGACGGCCAGCTGGCGGTACCCGAGCGGGTCGGTGCTGCGGCACCGGGTCGCCGCGTACCCGGACCGGCCGGGTGCCGACGTCCTGGCGAACGCGCAGTGCGCCGGGCACCAGGTCGAGATCCCCGCCCAGGCCGGGGTCGACCGCCAGGGCGCCTGGTGCGACGGCAAGACGTGCACCGTGCTGCTGGCGAAGGGCGCCCTGGTGTCCGGGCTGACCGTCTCGGCGAGCACCGAGGCACGGGCGATCGACGCGGCGAAGCGGCTGCTGCCCGCGATGACGGCGAAGCTGACGGCGCCGGCCTCTCAGCCGTAGCGGCGGAACCACTCCTGGACGCCCTCGCGGCCGTCGGGGATGAACGGGAGCTCCGGTGCCGGATCGTCGATCCAGGCGCGCAGCTCGGCCAGGGGGATCCAGCGGCCTTCGGCGATCTCTTCGGCCTGGTGGCGGATCGGGCCGTCCCAGCGGACCTCGAAGGCGAAGTTGTGGCAGCGGTTGCGGCCGTCGTCGTACACCTTCGTGAACAGCGGAACGGGTTCCACCCCTTGGACGCCGAGCTCTTCGGCCAGTTCGCGGCGGGCGCACTCGGCCGGTGACTCGCCGGCGGCGACCACGCCGCCGGCCCAGCAGTCCCAGGTGGACGGGAACACGTCCTTGCCGGGGGTGCGCAGGTGCACGTAGACCGCGTTTCCATCACCCGAACGGACCAGCACGACGCCGGCGGCGTGCCACAGGGCCTCCGCGCGGACGCGGGAGCGGGTGGTCGAGCCGACCACCGAGCCGCTCCGGTCATAGAGGGCAACGAGTTCGTCACTGCCTGGCATGGGTGCATCGTCCCACTAGGCCCACCCCGTAGGGTGGTGGACATGCGGCGGATCATGGGAACCGAAGTCGAGTACGGCATCTCGGTGCCGGGCGACGCGACGGCGAACCCGGTACTCACCTCGACCCAGGTCGTGCTCGCCTACGCGGCGGCGGCGGACATCCCGCGCGCGCGGCGGGCGCGGTGGGACTACGAGGTGGAGTCGCCGCTGCGCGACGCGCGCGGGTTCGACCTGACCGGCCCCGGCGGGCCGGGGCACGACCCGGACGTCGAGGACCTCGGGGCGGCGAACGTCATCCTGACCAACGGGGCGCGGTTGTACGTCGACCACGCGCACCCGGAGTACTCGGCGCCCGAGGTGACGAACGCGCGGGACGCGGTCATCTGGGACAAGGCGGGCGAACGGGTGATGGAGGAGGCCGCGCTGAAGGCGGCGTCCGTGCCCGGGCAGCCCCCGCTCCAGCTGTACAAGAACAACGTCGACGGCAAGGGCGCCAGCTACGGCACGCACGAGAACTACCTGTGCGCGCGGTCGACCCCCTTCACCGCGATCATCGCCGGGCTGACGCCGTTCTTCGTGTCGCGGCAGGTCTTCACCGGGTCGGGCCGGGTCGGGATCGGGCAGCAGAGCGAGGAAGCCGGGTTCCAGCTCTCCCAGCGTGCGGACTACATCGAGGTCGAGGTCGGCCTGGAGACGACGCTGAAGCGCGGGATCATCAACACCCGCGACGAGCCGCACGCGGACGCGGACAAGTACCGGCGGCTGCACGTCATCATCGGCGACGCGAACATGTCCGAGTACTCGACCTACCTCAAGGTCGGCACGACGGCACTGGTGCTGGACCTGATCGAGTCCGGCATCCGCTTCGACGACCTGAAGCTGGACGAGCCGGTCAAGGCCGTGCACCAGATCAGCCACGACCCGACGCTGAAGGCGCAGGTCGCGCTGGCCAACGGCAAGAAGTACACCGGGCTGGACCTGCAGTTCGCCTACCACGAGATCGCTTCGCAGAACCTGGAGCGCACAGGCGCGGACGAGGCGTCCAAGGAGGTGCTGCGGGTCTGGGGCGAGGTGCTGGACGCGCTGGCACGCGACCCGCAGGAGTGCGCGGACCGGCTCGACTGGCCGGCGAAACTGCGGCTGCTGGAGGGCTACCGCCAGCGGGACAGCCTGGCCTGGGGCGCGCCGCGGCTGCGCCTGGTGGACCTGCAGTACTCGGACGTGCGGCTGGCGAAGGGCCTGTACAACCGGCTGGTCACGCGCGGGTCGATGAAGCGGCTGGTGACCGAGGAAGAGGTGCTGGCCGCGGTGACGACGCCGCCGTCGGACACGCGGGCCTACTTCCGGGGCCGGGCGCTGGAGAAGTACGCGAGCTCGATCGCGGCCGCGTCGTGGGACTCGGTCATCTTCGACGTCGGCAAGGAGTCGCTGGTGCGGATCCCGACGCTGGAGCCGCTGCGGGGGACGAAGGCGCACGTCGGCAAGTTGCTGGACAACGCGGCGACGGCGGAGGAGCTGGTGGAGGCGCTCACCGGTTCGGACTAGGCGGTACGCACACGGAACGCGGCGTTGACCCCGAATGTCGGGGCCGCTGGGTAGGCTAGGAAACATCAGCCACACCGGGAGGCGAGATGGCCCAGGAAAAGATCGAAAAGCACGGCGGTGGTGACTCCGACGAGGAGTTCGACGACACCGGCGCGGCGGGTCAGGAACGGCGCGAGAAGCTCGGCGAGGACGTCGACACGATCCTCGACGAGATCGACGACGTGCTCGAGGAGAACGCCGAGGACTTCGTCCGCGCTTACGTGCAGAAGGGCGGCGAGTAGCCGCTCGGGCACCCGTGCCCTTGCCGACCGTTCAGCCGGCGGCCGGGGTTCCGCGTGGTGGTGACCGTGGTCCGTGCGGGCCGGGGTCGCCGGGCGCGGGGCGCCGGCCCCCATGGCCCGCACAGATGGGATTTTTGAGCACGTATGGACAACACCAGGGGCATCTCGGGTCCCGCGCTGCCGGCCGCGTACTTCTCGTCGGCGTCGTCGTCGTTTTCGGACTTCCTGCGGGTGCAGGCGCCGGAGCTGCTCCCTGAGCGCCGGGTGTCCGGTGGTGGTGTGGCGGAGCTGGGCGTGCCGCACGGGACGACGATCGTCGCGCTGACGTTCGCGGGCGGTGTGCTGATCGCGGGCGACCGGCGGGCGACGTCGGGCAACCTGATCGCGAGCCGCGACATCGAAAAGGTGCACGTTACCGACGAGTACTCGGCGGTGGGCATCGCGGGCACAGCCGGGCTGGCCGTGGAGATGGTGCGGTTGTACGCCGTCGAACTGGCGCACTACGAGAAGATCGAGGGCGTTTCGCTGTCGCTGGACGGCAAGACGAACAAGCTGGCCGGGATGGTCAAGGCGAACCTCGAGATGGCGATGGCCGGGCTGGCGGCGATCCCGCTGTTCGTCGGGTACGACCTCGAGGCCGAGGACGCCAAGCACGCCGGCCGGATCGTCTCGTACGACGCCGCGGGCGGGCGCTACGAGGAGAACGGCGGTTACGCCGGGATTGGTTCGGGTTCGCTGTTCGCGAAATCCGCGCTGAAGAAGCTCCACGACCCGGACGCCGACGTCGAGGGCGCGACGCGTGTGGCGGTCGAGGCGCTGTACGACGCGGCCGACGACGACACCGCTTCGGGCGGGCCGGACCTGGTGCGCCGGATCTTCCCGAGCGTCGTGACGATCACCGCGGAGCACGGCGCCGTGCAGCTGCCCGAGTCGGAGACGGCGGCGGTCGCGGAGGCCGTGGTGGCCGGCCGGATCGAGCGCCAGCAGCAGCGGCTCTCCTGAAGCGCCGGACTGAACCAGTGAACGCCGAAACACCGAAAGACCTGGAGCGCACACCGTGACGATGCCGTTGTATGCCTCTCCCGAGCAGCTGATGCGGGAGCGTTCCGAGCTGGCGCGCAAGGGCATCGCGCGCGGCCGGAGCGTGGTGGTGCTGAAGTACGCGGGCGGCGTGCTGTTCGTGGCCGAGAACCCGTCGGCGACGCTGCACAAGGTTTCCGAGATCTACGACCGGATCGGCTTCGCCGCGGTCGGGCGCTTCAGCGAGTTCGAGAACCTGCGGGTGGCCGGGATCCGGCACGCCGACCTCAAGGGCTACCAGTACGACCGGCGCGACGTGAGCGCGCGGGGCCTGGCGAACGCCTACGCGGCGACGCTGGGCAGCATCTTCACCGAGCAGCTGAAGCCGTTCGAGGTGGAGATCTGCGTGGCCGAGGTCGGGGCGAGCGCCGCGGAGGACCAGCTGTACCGGCTGACCTACGACGGCTCGATCTTCGACGAGCCGCAGTACATCGTGATGGGCGGCCTGACCGAGAAGATCGCGACGAAGCTCAAGGAGACGTTCGAGGACGGCCTGGACCTGCAGGCGGCGCTGGGCGTGGCGGTCGCCGCGCTGCGCACGCCGACCCAGCCGGCCGCGACGACGTCCGCGTCGGCCGGTTCGTCGTCGTCTTCCTCGTCCGCGTCGGCGAGCACGTCCGCGAACGGCAACGGCGAGACCGACCCCCCGATCAAGCTGGAGGTCGCGGTGCTGGACCGCGACCGCCCGCGGCGCGCGTTCCGCCGCCTGACCGGGGCGGCGCTGGACGCGCTGCTGCCGGTGCCGGACCCGGTGGTCGACGAGCCGGAGAAGCCCGAAGGCGAATAGTCCGTGCGAAACGGGGGCGTGGCCGGTGGCCGCGCCCCCGTTTCGTGTCCGCGGTCAGGCCGGCCAGCGGGCGATCGCGAGCAGGTGCGCGCTGGTGTGGACAAGGTGCGGGTCCTGCTCGGCGCGCAGGGCGGCTTCGGCATGGTCGTCGAACGCGGTGAGCCCGGCTTCGTCGAGCACGGGTCACGCGGGCCCTCGACGCCGTAGACGCCGGTGCCGGTGAAGCCCGCCGCGGCGAGCCACGCGGCGTGCACCCCCGGTGCCGCCGCCGACGTCGAGGATCCGGGCGTGACAGGGGAGGAACCGGCGCAGCAGCTCCCGGGTGCGCAGGTAGTGGGTGTCGAGGTCCATGATCGCAACCCGGGCACCCGGCTTTCAGGACGTGGCGGGGGACTGCCGGAAGGCCCGGTCGGCGAAGGCGAGCAGGTACGGCAGGGTGGCCCGGGCCGTGTGCCAGGTGTGGTTGAAGCCGCGTTCGGCGTGGACGACCGCGTCCTGGCCGCGGGCGTGCAGGGCGTCGGCGATGCGGTGGGCGGTGGTGACGTCGGTGGGCGCGCCGGTGCCGACGGCGAGCATCACCGAGATCGGGGCCGGGAACCTCATCGTCGGCAGGTAGCGGCGCGGGGTGTTGGCGGCGATGGCGGCCTGGTCGCCGCCGAGGACGCCGACCGAGTCGTTGAGGTCGTCGTAGGGCAGGGCGATGACCAGGGTGGCGAACTCGTCGACGTGGTGCAGGCCGATGTTGAGCGCGCCGAACCCGCCGCCGGACATGCCGCCGAGGGCGCGGTGGCTGCGGTCGGCGAGGGTGCGGTAGCGGTGGTCGATCGCCGGGACGACCGTGCTCGCCAGGTAGGTCTCCAGCCGCGGGCCGCCGGGGACGTCGAGGCACTCCCAGTCCGTGCTGGGCACACCGGCGGTCATGTCCACGCTGACCACGATCATCGGGTTGACGGCGCCCGCCTGCTGCAGCGCTTGGAGGGTGCCCGGGGCGTCGCCGGAGGTTAGCCAGTCACGCGGGCCGCCGTAGGGGTAGCCGTGGATCAGGTAGACGACGGGGTAGCGGCGGCCGGCGTTGGCGGGGTCGCCGTAACCGGGCGGCAGGATGACGTAGTTGCTGCCCGACGGGATGCCGTGCGCGGGGTCGGGGAGCGGGACGACGTCGATCTTCTGGCCCGCGGCCGCGACGCCGGTGCCGCCGTGGGGCGCCGACGGGGCCTCTGGGGCCTCGTGGTCGTCGTCCAGCAGCCGGCCGTCGAGGTTGACGGCGCCGGGGCCGCGCTGGAGCAGCCGGGCCAGGTCGTCGGACGTGCGGACGTACCCGACGTAGCTGTTCACCGCCGTGACCGCGGCGAGCAGCAGGAGGACGCCGACGGCCGTGCACCCCCAGCGGCGGGCGCGCCGCCGATAAGAGAGCGCGATCACCGCCGCCAGCACGGCCACCGCGACCGTGGCGAAGGTGAGCCAGATGAACGGCGATTCGAACGGCCCGAGGTCCCGGGCGCGCGCGGTGACGTCACCCGGCAGCACCGGATCGACGGCGACCTGCGGGCTCACGCGCGCCACTCCATCAAAACCCCGCTTGTCCCCTGGCCGCGGGCAGGACGGCCCGCATCTCGATCTTGACGCTAGCCAGGGGACCCTGTGGGTTCGTTGAGAGAAAGTAAAAGAAGATTAAAGGCGGTAGATGGTGAGGGCGCTGGGCCGGGACCGGAAGCGGAACCGGTTGCCGAGCGGGCCGACCTCGCCGTCGGTGGCGACGCGGCGGTGGCCGTCGAGCAGCTCGACGTCCAGTTCGGGCAGGTCGAGCTCCTGGTAGACGTGGCTGGCCGCGAGGGTGCGGGTGACCATGGCCAGCAGGAACCGGGCCCGCGAGTAGGGCAGGTCGGCGCGCAGGTAGCGGATGTCCAGCAGGCCGGTGTCGAGCGCGGGACGGCGGCTGGGCGCGAACCCCTTCGGCGCGTACGTGCCGTTGCCCACGAACAGCAGCCACACCTGGGTGAGCTTGCCGTTGAGCCGGACGGTCAGCGGTTTCGCGTGCCGCAGCGTCCGGGCCAGCGCGATCGCGGCCGAGGGCCACTTCGGGTGCTTTTCCTGCAGCTTCTCGCGGAGCCGGACCATCTCCGGGTAGCCGCCCAGGCTGGCGGTGTTGACGAACCAGCGGTGCGCCGGGCCGTCGCCCCCCTCGACCTGGACCTCGCCGAGGTCGATGCCGACGGCGTTGCCGATCTCGGTCGCCGCGTCGGCGTCGGGCATGGAGTGGATGCCGATGTCCCGGGCGAAGTGGTTGAGCGTGCCCGCCGGGATCAGCGCGAGGGGGAGGTCGCGTTCGGCCGCGACGGAGGCGACCGCCGCGACGGTCCCGTCACCACCCGCGACGCCGAGGGCGCGGACGGTGCCGCGCGCGTCGATCTCGGCTTCGAGCTGGGCGCGCAGGTCCCGCTCGGGGTCCGGGTAGAGGATCTCGGCCTTCGGCCAGGCGTACCGCGCGTCCTCGGTCGGGTCCTGGCCCGGCACCCCGGAACCGGGGTTGACCAGCACGAGCATGTCCTCGCCGTCGACCATCTCGGGCGCGTCCGCGTCGTGGGCGGTGCGGCCGGGGACGTCGTCGTGCAGCGGCCACCAGTGCCGGGTCGCCAGGCCCACGCCGGTGCCGATGGCGATGCCGACGCCGACGTCGGAGGGCCAGTGCACGCCGGTGTGGACGCGCGAGTAGGCGACCGCGAGCGCGAGCGGCGCGACGGCGAGCCCGGCGCGCGGCGACTCCATGGCCACCGCCGTCGCGAAGGCGGCCGCGGAGGCGGAGTGGCCGGAGGGGAACGACGACGACGTCGGGCGTTTCCGCAGGCGGCGGTGCATCGGCATCTCTTCTTCGGCCGGGCGGCGGCGGGGGAAGAGGGGCTTGCCGAGCAGGTTCGCGACGGCGCTCGCCCCGGCGATGGCGACCATCCCGCGCAGCGCTCCGCGGCGGGTGGCGCCCGGCCGGACCGCCAGCCCTCCGGCGACCACCCACCAGAGGCGGGACTTGTTCGCCGACCGGGACAGCGCCATCAGCGCGTCGTCGGCCTTCGTGGCCGGAAGACGCGCACTTCGGCGCATCAGGGCGCGGTCGGTCCGGCCGACCCGCCGGAACGCCCGGATGAGCTGGTGTGACAAGAGGTCCGCCTTCCGCGCGACGTCAAGGGTTGTGCTCCAATCGTGCCTGATTCGGGGGCTTTTCACCGTCTGTGGCCTACTGGGGGCGTGTCGACGCCCGAACGGCCCACCGTCGAGGGGGGTGCAGCGCCTACTCTGGTGGGATGCAGCGGCGGATCTTTGGCATCGAGACCGAGTTCGGGGTCACGTGCACTTTCCACGGCCAGCGCAGGCTCTCTCCCGACGAGGTGGCGCGCTACCTCTTCCGGCGGGTCGTCTCGTGGGGCCGTTCTTCGAACGTCTTCCTGTCGAACGGCTCGAGGCTCTACCTCGACGTCGGCTCGCACCCCGAGTACGCGACGGCCGAGTGCGACGACCTGGTCCAGCTCGTCACGCACGACAAGGCCGGCGAGCGGATCCTCGAGGACCTGCTGGTCGACGCCGAGCGGCGGCTGGCGGACGAGGGCATCGGCGGCGACATCTTCCTGTTCAAGAACAACACGGACTCGGCGGGCAACTCGTACGGCTGTCACGAGAACTACCTCGTGACCCGCGCGGGTGAGTTTTCCCGGATCGCGGACGTGCTGCTCCCGTTCCTGGTGACCCGCCAGCTCATCTGCGGCGCCGGGAAGGTCCTGCAGACGCCGCGTGGCGCGGTCTACTGCCTGTCGCAGCGGGCCGAGCACATCTGGGAGGGCGTCTCGAGCGCCACGACCCGCTCGCGCCCGATCATCAACACCCGCGACGAGCCGCACGCCGACGCCGAGCGCTACCGGCGCCTGCACGTCATCGTGGGCGACTCGAACATGGCCGAGCCGACGACGATGCTCAAGGTCGGGTCGGCGAACCTGGTGCTCGAGATGATCGAGGCCGGCGTCCAGTTCCGCGACTTCACCCTCGACAACCCGATCCGGGCGATCCGCGAGATCAGCCACGACCTCACCGGCCGCCGTCAGGTGCGCCTGGCCGGCGGGCGCGAGGCCTCGGCGCTGGACATCCAGCGCGAGTACTACGCCCGTGCGGTGCAGCACCTCAAGGACAACGGCTCCAGCCCGGCCAACGACAAGGTCATCGAGCTGTGGGGCCGCGCGCTGGACGCGGTCGAGCAGCAGGACTTCGGCAAGATCGACACCGAGATCGACTGGGCGATCAAGCACCGGCTGGTCGAGCGCTACCGGCACAAGCACGACCTGGACCTGTCCAGCCCGCGCATCGCGCAGCTCGACCTGGCCTACCACGACATCCGCCGTGGCCGGGGCATCTTCGACCTGCTGCAGCGCAAGGGCCTGGTCCGCCGGATCACCGACGACGGCGAGATCGAGGCGGCCAAGGACACCCCGCCGCAGACGACCCGGGCGAAGCTGCGCGGCGACTTCATCGCCGCCGCCCAGGCCGCCGGGCGCGACTTCACCGTCGACTGGGTGCACCTGAAGCTGAACGACCAGGCCCAGCGCACGGTGCTGTGCAAGGACCCGTTCCGCTCGGTCGACGAGCGCGTCGAACGCCTGATCAGCTCGCTCTAGCCAAGGTCCGTGAAGGCCACATTGAGGGACTCTGAGTCCCTCAATGTGGCCTTCACGGCTTTAAACGCTACGAAAGTCGCTGGGCGGGTGCGGCAGGATCTGGCCATGCGTGTGCTGCGTGCGGTGGTTCTCGTGGTCGGTCTTCTGGTGGCGCTCGCGGTGCCGGCGTCCGCGTCCGGGCATCTGCCGAAGTGGGAGCTGACGCCGACCGGCGTCACCGCCCAGTTCCGCGGGCTGTCCGCGGTCAGCGCCCGGGTCGCGTGGGTCAGCGGCACCCAGGGCACCGTGCTGCGCACCGTCGACGGCGGCCGGACCTGGAAGTCCGTCGGCCCGCCGGACACCGGCACCCTCGAGTTCCGCGACGTCGAGGCCTTCGACGCCGACCACGCCGTGATCCTCTCGATCGGCCCCGGCACCGACTCCCGCGTCTACCGGACCGACGACGCCGGCACGCACTGGCGCCAGACGTTCCAGAACACCGACGCCGCGGCGTTCTACGACTGCCTCGCCTTCTTCGACCCGTGGCGTGGCCTGGCGATGAGCGACCCGGTGGACGGCAGGTTCCGGGTGCAGGCCACCGTCGACGGCGGCCGCAGCTGGCGTCAGGTCCCCGACAACGGCTTCCCGCCCGCCCTGCCCGGTGAGGCCGGGTTCGCCGCCAGCGGCCAGTGCGTCACCACCTCGGGCCCGTTCGACGCCTGGCTGGCCACCGGCGGCGGCGCCACCGCCCGCGTCCTGCACTCCGGCGACGGCGGCCGCCACTGGACGGCGTCGGCCACGCCGTTGCCGAGCAGCCAGTCGGCCGGCGTCTTCGCCCTCGCCTTCCGCACGCCGTGGCAGGGCGTCGCGATCGGCGGGGACTTCGCCAACCCGACGGCACCCGGCCCCGCCGTGGCGCTCTCGTCGGACCGCGGCCGCACCTGGCGCACCCCGGGGCAGTACCCCGCCGGGTACCGCTCCGGGCTGGCCTGGCGCGGCGGCACGGTCCTCGCTGTCGGCCCCGGCGGGAGCGACCTCAGCCCGGACGGCGGCCGGCACTGGACGTCGTTCGACGCCGGCAGCTTCGACAGCGTGGACTGCACCCCGCTGGGCAGCTGCTGGGCCAGCGGGGTCGGCGGCCGCGTCGCCCGGCTCGGCTAGAGCACCTGCCCGGTGGGGCGGACCATGATCTCGTTGACGTCGACCGACGGCGGCTGCTGCAGCGCGTAGAGCACCGCGCGGGCGATGTCGTCCGGCACCAGCTGCGGCTTCTTGCGCTGCTCCTCGTTGAGGATGTCGGTGTCGGTGATCCCGGGCTGGATCAGCGTGACCCGCACGCCGGTGCCGACGGCCTCCTCGCGGATCGCCCCGGCCATCCCGGTGACCGCCCACTTCGTCACCGAGTACAGGCTCGCGTTGCGGATGTAGCGACCGGCGACCGAGCCGGTGATCAGCAGGTGCCCCGTCGACTCCGCCAGCGCGGGCAGCACCGCGCGGGCGGTGTAGGCCGCGCCGAGCACGTTGATGCGGACCATCTCCTCCCACGCCGTCGGGTCGGGGTCGCCGGTGCCGAAGAACGACGTCCCGACGCCGATCCCGGCGTTGGCGAAGGCCGCGTCGAGCCGCCCGAACCTCCCGACGGTCTCGGCGACGGCGCCGGAGACGGCCGCCCAGTCCGCGACGTCGGCGCCCAGCGCCAGCGCCCGGTCTTCGCCGAGCTCGGCCGCCAGCGGCGCGACGGACTCGGCCTTGCGGGCCACGAGGGCGACCTTGAAGCCGGACGCGGCGGCCAGCCGCGCGGTCGCGGCACCCAGGCCGCGGGAGGCACCGGTGATGAGGAGAACACGATCATCCATGCCCCCAGGCTAGGGAGAGTTCACGGCGTCAGCACGAGACGCCCGCGCAGCCCGCCCGCGGCCAGCCGTTCGTGGGCCTCCGCCGCGGCGGAGAGCGGCAGCACGCCGGCGACGCGCGGGCGCAGGATGCCGGTCGCGGTGAGTTCGGCCAGCCGTCGGCCGTCGGCGCGGATCCAGACGTTGTGTACGCGGATCCCGCGGAGGGGAAGCGGCGCGGCCCCGGCGGCGAAGGCGACGAACTCGCCGCCACCGCGGACGGCATCGAGCGCGTCCAGTCCGAGCAACGCGGTGTCGAGGACGGCGTCGACCCCCACCCGGGACCAGGGCGCGCACGCGGTCGGCGAGGTCCGTCCCGCGCGGCACGAACTCATCCGCCCCGAAGTCCCGGACGGCGGCTTCGTCGGCCTCGGCCGCGACGGCCACGACGTGCAGGTTCCGGGCGTGCGCCAGCGCGACGGCATACCCGCCGACCGCGCCCGCCGCGCCGGTGACCAGCAGGGTTCTGGTCGTCTCGACGAGGTCCAGGGCCTGCGCCGCGGTCAGCGCGTTGAGCGGCAGGGTCGCGGCTTCGGCGGGGGAGAAGCCCTCCGGCGCCGGGGCGACGGCCGAGGCGTCCAGCACGATCTGCTCGGCGTAGGCACCCAGCGGCGTGGTGATCCGGTCGCGTAGCCCGATGACGGATTCGCCTGCGCGGAAACCGGAGCCGGCCTCGACCACGCCCGCGACGTCCCAGCCCAGGCCGAGCACCTCCCGCGGCGGGATCACCCCCGCTTCCGTCAGGATCCCGGACCGGGTCGCGGCGTCGACCGGGTTGACCGCGGCCGCCGCCACCCGGATCCGCACCTGGCCGGGGCCGGGCTCCGGCACCGGGACCTCGACGGACTCGATCACTTCCGGGCCGCCGAACCGGCGGACCACCATCGCACGCATCTCTCGCTCCTTCGCGGGTCCGATCTTCCCCGCGAACGTATGGGGAGCTACTCTCCATTGGGAAGTACGCACCCGGAGGTGCCTGTCGTACGAGGAGGTTCGCCCGGTGCCCACCCGCACGGCGGAGCAGAAGCGCCTGGCCGAAAAGGCCGCCTACGACGCCTATCTCGCCGCCTGCCCCACCCGGAAGCTGCTCGACGAGATCGCCGGCAAGTGGGTCAGCCTCGTCCTGGTCGCGCTCGGTGACGGCCCGATGCGCTACAGCGACCTTTCGCGGCGCATCGCCGGGGTCAGCCAGAAGATGCTCACCCAGACCCTGCGGGTGCTCGAACGCGACGGCCTGCTGCACCGCGAGGTGACTCCGTCGGTGCCCGTCCGCGTCGACTATTCCCTTACGCCGCTTGGCGAAAGCCTCCGCGCGCTGATGTCGGCGTTCAAGGACTGGGCCGAGGCCAACTTCGACGAGGTCAGCACCGCGCGCGACGATTACGACGCGCGTACGCCGGACCTCACGATCGGGCCGGGCGGAGCGGGCTAGGCTCTACCGGGTGTCCACCGCACGCGCCGAACGGCTGGTCAATCTGGTGCTGGCCCTCCTGTCCACCCGGCAGTACCTCACTGCCGAGCGGATTCGCGGCATCGTGCCCGGATACGGCGACGCGTCCAGTGACGACGCCTACTTCCGGATGTTCGAGCGGGACAAGACCGAGCTGCGCGAGCTGGGCATCCCGCTGGAGACCGGCCGCAACTCCGCCTTCGACGCCATCGAGGGCTACCGCATCGCCCGCCGCGACTACGAGCTCGGCGAGGTCGACCTGGCCCCCGACGAAGCCGCCGCGGTCGCGCTGGCGTCCCGGTTGTGGGACTCCCCGGAGCTCACCGGGCAGGCCCAGGGCGCGCTGGTCAAGCTGCGCGCCGCCGGCCTCGAGGTCGACGACCAGGCCCGGACCGTCATCGAACCCCGCGTGCGCGCCGAGCCGGCGTTCGGGCCGCTGCTCGCGGCGGTCCAGAGCGGCCAGGCCGTGCGCTTCGAATACCGCCGCAGCGGCTCGCCGGAGCGCATCATGCGCACCCTCGAACCGTGGGGCGTGGTGTCGTGGAAGGCCCGCTGGTATGTCGTCGGGCACGACCGCGACCGCGGCGCCACCCGCTGCTTCCGCCTCTCCCGCGTCACCGGCCAGGTCCGGCCCGTCGGCAAGCCCGGCGCGGTGCACCGCCCGGACGGCGTCAACCTGCTGCAGCTCGTGTCGGCCACCTCCGGCGACACCGAGCCGGCCCCGGTCACCACCGCGCGGCTCTGGGTCGCCGACGGCCGCGCCGCCGGCGTCCGCCGCCGTGGCACCGTCATCGGGCGCTCCGCCGTCGACGGCCAGGAGGGAGACCTCGTCGAGATCGGGCTCCTCTTCCCGGAGTCGGCCGCCGACTGGATCACCGCGCAGGGCCCCGACGTCGTCGTGCTGGAGCCCGACGTCCTGGCCAAGACGGTCCAGGACCGGCTGGAAGCCGTCGTCGCCCGGCAGCAGCAGGGGAGTGTCCGATGAGCGGCTCCGGCGACCGGATGCCCCGGCTCCTGGCGCTCGTGCCCTACCTGCTCGCCCGGCCCGGGATCCGCGTCGACGAGGCCGCGCAGGACTTCGACGTCACGCCGAAGCAACTGCGCAAGGACCTCGAGCTGCTCTGGATGTGCGGGCTGCCCGGCTACGGCCCCGGCGACCTGATCGACCTGTCCTTCGAGGGTGACACCATCGTCGTCACCCACGACGCCGGGATGAACCGGCCGCTGCGGCTCACCGGCGGCGAGGCGACCGCGCTGCTGGTCGCGCTGCGGGCGCTGGGGGAGACCCCGGGCGTGGTCGACGGCGACGCCGTGCGCCGGTCCATCGCCAAGATCGAGGCCGCCGCCGGGCAGGCCCAGCCGGCCGGGGTGATCGTGGGCGGCGGGGTCCGCGAGGGCAAGAAGACCGCGCGGACCCGCGAGGAGGTCGCCCGGGCGCTGCGGGACGGGCGGGCGCTGCGGATCCGCTACTACACCGCGTCGAAGGACCAGGTCACCGAGCGCACCGTCGACCCGATGAGGCTGCTCATCGTGCAGGCCGTCGGGTACCTCGAAGCCTGGTGCCGCCGCGCCGAGGGCGTCCGGCTGTTCCGGCTCGACCGGATCGACGAGCTGACCGTGCTCGACGAGCCGTCCCGGCCGCCCGCCCACGCCCACCCGACCGACATCTCCGAAGGTGTCTTTCGCGAGCGTCCCGATCAGCGGGAGGCCGTGCTCGTCCTGGACCCGGACGCACGCTGGGTAGCCGAGTACTACCCGTGCGAGGAGCTCGACGAGCTCGACGGCGGCCGCCTCCGGATCCGGATGCGCTACGCCGACCAGTCCTGGATGGTGCGCCTCGTGCTGGGCCTGGGCGGGGAAGCGCTGGTCGAAAGCCCGGCCGACCTGGCGTCCGACGTGGGCCGCCGGGCCGCCGACGCGGTGGCCCGAGCCCGTCACCTTCCGTCAACCTGCGACCACTAGGCTGACCGCGTGCCGTACCTGCCCACCATCGTGCTCGCCGCCGCCGGCCTGCTGCTGCTCGTGTTCCTGCTGGTGCGCACCGCGCGGGTCTTGCGTGCTTTCAAGCAGACCGCAAGCATGGTGGCTACGAACACCCAGGACCGGGCCGGACTCGTCCGCGCCCGGTCGGCAGCGTTACGTGTCGCGTTCGCGCAGCGCCGCCGGAGCCCGGAAAACCAGTAACATCCCTACCAGACGCAGATAGGAGGCCACCATGCTGAACGGATTGCAGCCGTGGCATTTGATCATCTTGGTGCTCGTCGTCGTGCTGTTGTTCGGGGCCAAGAGGCTTCCCGACGCGGCCCGGTCCATCGGCAAGTCCATGAAGATCTTCAAGGCCGAGACCAAGGACCTCACCGGTGAGCACAAGGCCGCGGCGCAGGAAGACGCCGAGCCGGTCGAGACGAAGCAGATCCCGGCCACGCCGGTCGTGCCCGCCGCCCCGACGGCCACCGACCAGCAGGTCGCGGACCTGCAGCGGCAGCTCGACGAGCTGAAGAAGCAGCAGCAGGCGCCGGCCGCCGAGCAGAAGAACGCCAGCTGAGCCAGCCCACCATCGGTCCCTGGTCCACGGAGCGCGTCTAGCCAGGCGCGCTCCGGCGGACACCGACGAGAACGGAAACCCCAGTGGCGGAAGCCGTCTCCGGAAACGGGGAGAAGAGCGGCTCGAAGCGGCGCAAGCGCGGCCGCCGAGCCAACCCCGACGGCACGATGACGCTCATCGAGCACATCTACGAGTTCCGCCGCCGGCTCGGCCTGGCGCTGCTCGCAGTTGTCATCGGCGGGATCCTCGGGTTCATCTGGTTCGGCACGAAGGTCGGCCCGATCCCGTCGCTCGGTGACCTCGTCAAGGATCCGTACTGCGCCATCCCGCCGAGCCGGCGGCTCGACAGCGCGGCGGGGTGCCGGCTGCTGCAGACGGTGCCGTTCGAGGCCTTCATGACCCAGCTGAAGGTCGGCCTCGCGGCGGGTGCGGTGCTGCTCTCCCCGGCCTGGCTCTACCAGATCTGGGCGTTCATCGCCCCGGGCCTGTACACGAAGGAACGCCGGTACGCGCTGACGTTCGTCTCGTTCGCCTCGGTGCTGTTCGCCGCGGGCGCGGTGCTCGCCTACATCCTCTTCCCGCACGCCCTGCAGCTGCTGATGGGCTTCGGCCAGGACGCGTTCGTCACCGCGCTCACCGCGGACAAGTACATCTCGTTCCTGCTGTCGCTGCTGATCATCTTCGGGATCAGTTTCGAGCTGCCGCTGCTGGTGGTCATGCTCAACCGCGTCGGCGTGGTCAAGTACACGCAGCTCAAGAAGTGGCGTCGCGGCATCGTGTTCGCGCTGTTCGTCTTCGCCGCGTTCGCCACGCCCGGCTCCGACCCGTTCTCGATGCTCGGGCTCGCCGCCGCGCTCACCGTGCTGTTCGAGATCTCCGTCCAGATGGCGCGCTTCCACGACCGCAAGAAGGACAAGCTCCGGTCCGAAGAGGGCTGGGACAAGCTGGCCGACGACGAGGCCGCGCCGTTCGACTACACGCCGAGCAAGGTCGACGACGAGCCCGCCACGCCGAGCGCCTCCGGCGGCCGGTCCTCCGGCACCGACGACATCACGTAGTGGGGATCCACGCCGCGCTCGCCGTGCACCCGGCCTCGGGGCACGGCGCCGCCGCCCGGATCGCGGACACGGTCGCCGAGCGGCTCCGCACCGCCGTCGACCGCCTCGACGTCCTCGTGGCCAACACCGTCGAGGAGTCCCGCGCCCTGATGCGGACCTCGCACGACGCGGGCCTCGACGTCCTGATCGTGCTCGGCGGTGACGGCGCCGCGCACCAGGGTGTCCAGTTCTGCGCGAACCACGACGTCGCGCTCGGCCTGGTCCCGGCGGGCACCGGCAACGACTTCGCCCGCGCCCTCGGCGTCCCGGGGGAGCCCCTGCCCGCGGTCGACGCGCTGGTGGCGGCCCTGCGCTCCGGCGCTCGCCGCCGGATCGACCTGGGCCGCGTCGGCGAGACCTGGTTCGCGACGGTCCTGTGCGCGGGGTTCGACGCGAGCGTCAACGAACGAGCCAACCGGATGCGCTGGCCGTCCGGGCCCCGCCGCTACGACCTGGCGATCCTCGCCGAGCTGGCCGCCTTCCGCTCCCGCCCGGTGGTCGTCGAAACCGGCACCGAACGCCTGGAGCTCGACGCGACGCTGGTGGCGATCGGCAACACCCGGTTCTACGGCGGCGGCGTCCCGATCTGCCCCACGGCCGACCCCGAGGACGGCGTCTTCGACGTCACGGTCATCGGTCACGCGACCCGCCGCGGCCTGATCCGCATGCTCCCCGGCCTGCGCACCGGCAACCACGTCACCCACCCGGCCGTCCGCACCTTCCGGGCCGCCTCGGTCACCCTCACCGGCAACACCTGGCCGGCCTACGCCGACGGCGAGCCCCAGGGCACGGTCCCGGTGACGGTCAGCTGCGTCCCCGGCGCCCTGACCGTCCTGGCTCCTCAGTGATCTCCTGACGGCGCTGGCGCTCAGTAACCCCCGGCTTCGCCGACCAGCTCACGGAACCGCGCGGGCGCCATCAGCTGCCCCTGCACCAGGTAGACCCCACCGCAGCGGTGGCAGAACCAGCCCTGCTGCCACAACGCCTGCGCGGCCGGCACCCCGGCCCGGCGCCGCCGGTACGCCCGCAGCCGCCGCACGTAGAGCCAGATCAGCGTCCCCATCCCGCCGAACACGGCCGCCGACGGCAGCGCCAGCAGCACGATCCCCAGCACCAGGGCACCCGTCCCGCCCGGCGGCGGATCGTCGACCGCGGAGAACGGCAGCCACAGGAAACAGCTCCCGGCCATCAGGAGCAGCACCATGCCGGCGACCAGACCACCGTTGCGGCGCCGGGGAGGGAAGGGGTCGAGCGCCCGCGCGACCCCGGTCACGGTCACCCCGGACACCTGACTGCTCGTGTAAATGACCCCGTCGCCGGCCGGCACGGCCACCGTCGGGCCCTGGCCCCGGTAGTAGGAGTGCCCGCCGTAGTAGACCGCGGGCACGTGCTGGACCTGGTCCAGCTGCCCACAGCTCGGACAGGGTGCGGTCATGGTGGCCTCCTTCAGCCGCTCCGACGCCGAAACGGCCAAGCAGGTTCCCTCTGGATGTGTATAACGACCTATACCACCGGGCTTGATTCGGGCCTCCGGCCCGGACAGCCACGAACAAACAGGCAGAGACCGGGGGACGGATGACCACGTCACGCCACGCCGTCGGTCACGCCGCGTGCAAACTGTCGGGGGCATGTGGAACCCTGACGAGGTGGCCAGTAGCCCTTCTCCTTCTCCGGCCGAGGCCTATGCGGCCTCCGCGCGCCGGGGGAAGTACCCCCAGCTGACCCGCTTCGCCGCGGAGTCCTCCTTCGAGTTCGACGAGTTCCAGATCCGCGGGTGCGAGGCCCTCGAGGGCGGCCACGGTGTGCTCGTCTGCGCGCCCACCGGGGCGGGGAAGACGATCGTCGGCGAGTTCGCCGTGCACCTGGCGCTGGCCGAGGGGCGCAAGTGCTTCTACACCACGCCGATCAAGGCGTTGTCGAACCAGAAGTACGGCGACCTCGTGGCGCGCTACGGCGCGGACGCGGTCGGCCTGCTCACCGGGGACACGTCGATCAACGGCAACGCGCAGGTGGTCGTGATGACCACCGAGGTGCTGCGGAACATGCTGTACGCCGGGTCCTCGACGATCACCGACCTCGGGTACGTCGTGATGGACGAGGTGCACTACCTGGCCGACCGGTTCCGCGGCGCGGTCTGGGAAGAGGTGATCCTGCACCTGCCGGAGCACGTCCGGGTGGTCGGGTTGTCGGCGACGGTCAGCAACGCCGAGGAGTTCGGCGAGTGGCTGGTCGAGGTCCGCGGCGACACGGCGGTGGTCGTCGACGAGCACCGGCCGGTGCCGCTGTGGCAGCACATGCTCGTCGGGAACCGGATGATGGACCTGTTCGCGGGTGAGGACGTCCACGCGCCCGGGGCCGAGCTGCGGATCAACCCGACCCTGGTGCGGCGCACCGAGGAGATCGGCCGCCAGTACGCGCCCGCCGGCTTCCGTGGCCCGCGCGGGGCCCGCCGGGGCGGGCCGCGGATGCCGCGGTTCCGGCCGCCGTCGCGGGTCGAGGTCGTGGAGCAGCTGGACCGGGCGGGGTTGCTGCCCGCGATCGTGTTCATCTTCTCCCGTGCCGGGTGTGACGCCGCCGTCAACCAGTGCGTCCGGGCGGGGCTGCGGCTCAACGGTCCCGACGAGGTCGAGGAGATCCGCCGGGTCATCGAGGAGCGCACCTCCGAGCTGCCGGAGGGTGACCTCGGGGTGCTCGGCTACTGGGAATGGCGTGAGGCGCTCGAACGCGGCATCGCCGGTCACCACGCCGGGTTGCTGCCGGCGTTCAAGGAGACGGTCGAAGAGCTGTTCGTCCGCGGCCTGGTGAAGGCCGTGTTCGCCACCGAGACCCTGGCGCTCGGGATCAACATGCCGGCCCGGACCGTGGTGCTCGAACGGCTGGTCAAGTACAACGGCGAGGCGCACGTCGACCTGACGCCGGGGGAGTACACGCAGCTCACCGGCCGGGCCGGGCGCCGCGGTATCGACGTCGAGGGGCACGCCGTCGTGGCGTGGCAGCCGGGGGTCGACCCGAAGCAGGTCGCCGGGCTCGCCTCGACCCGGACGTATCCACTGCGGTCGTCGTTCCGGCCCGGTTACAACATGGCCGTGAACCTGGTCGCCCAAGTCGGTGCCGAGCAGGCCCGTGACCTGCTGGAACAGTCGTTCGCGCAGTTCCAGGCCGACCGGTCGGTGGTGGGGACCGCCCGCCGGATCGAGCGGAACCGGGAAGCGCTCAAGGGCTACACGAACGCGGTGACCGGCGACTTCGACGAGATGCAGGAGTACGTCGAGCTGCGGGCCAAGATCTCGGCGCGGGAGAAGGCGCTGTCGCGGCAGAACACCTCCGTGCGCCGCGCCGGCACGGCCGAGTCGCTGGAGAAGCTGCGCAAGGGTGACGTCATCGCGGTGCCGGCGGGCCGTCGTGCCGGGCTGGCCGTGGTGGTCGACCCGGGGCTCGACCCGATCCGGGAGCCGCGGCCGGTCGTGGTGACCGAGGATCGCTGGTCGGGGCCGTTGTCGGTGGCGGACTTCCCGGCGCCGGTCGAGGCGCTGGGGCGGATCAAGCTGCCCAAGCACATCGAGCTGCGTTCGCCCAAGACCCGTCGTGACATCGCTTCGACGCTGCGCAGCGCGGGGATTTCCCTGCCCGGCAGGCAGAAGCGGCAGTCGGGGGCCAATGAGGACGGTGAGCTGGCGGCGCTGCGGCGGGCCCTGCGGGCGCACCCGTGCCACGGGCTGGCCGAGCGGGAGGCGAACCTGCGCTGGGTCGAGCGGTACCAGCGGCTCACCACCGAAACCGAGCAGCTGGAGCGGAAGGTCGCGGCGACCACGCACTCGCTGGCGCGGGCGTTCGACCGGATCCTGGCGCTGCTGGGGGAGCGTGGCTATCTCGGGCCGGAGTCGGCCGGTGACGGCGAGGACCGCGTCACCGAGCACGGCCGCCGCCTGACCCGGCTCTACAGCGAGTCCGATCTGCTGGCCGCCGAATGCATCCGGCACGGCGTGTGGGAGAAGCTCGGCCCGGCCGAGCTGGCCGCCGTCGTCTCGACGCTGGTCTTCGAGGCGCGCCGGGACACCGCGGGGGAGCCGCGGCTGCCCGGCGGCGCGGTTCCCGAGGCGTGGGAGGAGACCGCGCGGCTGTGGGTGGAGCTGACCGAGGACGAGCGGCGGCACCGGCTCGACCGCACGCGCGAGCCCGACGCGGGCTTCGCGTGGCCGGTCTACCGCTGGGCGCGTGGTGAGTCCCTGGAGAAGGTGCTCACGGCGGCGGAGGCCAACGGCCAGGAGCTGTCGGCGGGTGACTTCGTGCGCTGGTCGCGTCAGGTGATCGACCTGCTCGACCAGATCCGGGACGTGCTGGGCAAGACCGACCGGGTCGGCGCGACGGCGGCCGAAGCGGTCAAGGCGCTGCGTCGCGGGGTTGTCGCCGCGGGTGCGGCGTGAGCTTGGTGTGAGGGCTGGTCCGGACGGCGCAGCGGGTGAGCGTGGACCCGTGTGCTCGGCTCGGACCTGTGGTTGGATCGGCGACGAACCGTGCGTACGCGGCTCGGCGGCGATATCGGGTTGGGCATGAGATGAACGAAGCAGGCGGAGGCAGACGATGAGCACGCCGTATGGCGGCAACGACCCACAGCAGCCCCAGTACGGGCAGCAGCCGGGCGGCGCGTACCCGCCGAGCGGCCCGCAGGAGCAGCCCCAATGGGGCCAGCAGCCGCCGCCGCCGTACGACCCCAACCAGCAGCAGCAATGGGGTCAGCCGCAACAGCCCCAGCAGCCGCAGCAGTGGGGTCAGCAGCCCGGTGGTTACACCCCGCCGCAGCAGCCGCAGTGGGGCCAGCAGCCGCCGCCCTACGGGCAGCAGCCCGGCGGCGGGTATCCGCAGAGCGGCCCGCAGCAGCAGCCCGGTTACGGCCAGCAGCCCGGCGGGGCGTACCCGCAGAGCGGGCCGCAGCAGCAGCCGCAGTACGGGCAGCAGCCGCCCGGGCAGCAGGGCCAGTACGACTACGGGCAGCAGCAGTTCCCCGGCGCGACTCCGGATCCGGAGGGCGAGAAGCCGGCGAAGTCCAAGAAGGGCCTGCTGATCGGCATCATCGTGCTGGTCGTGGTCGTCGCGGTGGTCGGCATTCTCGGCTTCGTCGCGCCCGGGTTCTTCAAGACGCAGGTCTTCAACAACACCCAGATGCAGACCGACGTGCAGAAGCTGCTGACCGACACGTACAAGATCGACGGCGTCACCGGCGTCACCTGCCCGGCCGAGCAGAAGGTCGAGGACGGTGCGAAGTTCGAGTGCACCGCCACGATCGCCGGGAAGCCGCAGCAGATCCCGATCACGGTGAAGGGCGACGGCGGCAACTACGAGGTGTCGCCACCGGCCGCGAAGTAGCTTCATCCCGTTCGGCCGAGGTCCGGCCACCGCGAATACCGGTGGCCGGACCTCGCTGTTTCCGGCGATGATCCGGGTATGACCGACTTCGACATCCGGACGCTGCGTGACGACGAGCACCGCGCGGCCAGCGACCTCTTCCGGGAGACCGTGCACGCCGCGCCCAGCACGGACACCGAGTGGGAACGCGCGGGGCGGGCCTACCAGCCGGGTGGCGCGATCGGTGCGTTCGACCCCGCCTTCATCGGGACGGCCCGCTCCTTCGACGCCGAGATGACGGTGCCCGGCGGTGCCCGGTTGCCGCAGGCGGGGGTCACCGGGGTCGGGGTGCGCGCCGACCGGACCCGGCGCGGGGTGCTGCGCGCGATGATGACCGCCCAGCTCGAGGACTTCGCCGCGCGCGGTCTCGTGTTCGCGAACCTGGGTGCCTCCGAAGCCGGCATCTACGGGCGGTTCGGCTACGGCCTGGCGACGCGGTGCCGGACCTACAGCCTCGACCGGCACCGCGCGCGGCTGCGGCCGGACCTCCCGTTCGCCGGGGAGGTCGAGCTGCTGGGGCTGGACGACGCCGTGGCGGCCCTGCCGGGCGTTTACGACCGGCTCGAGCACCGGCCCGGGATGATGACGCGGCCGGACGTGCTGTGGCGGCTGTACGAGAGCCACGCCCGTCGCGCGACCGATGTGGTGAAGAGCGTCGTGCACCACGGCCCGGACGGGCCGGACGGCTTCGCGAGCTACTCGGTCGGCGGCCTGCACGAGCACCCGTGGACGAAGAACCTGGAGGTGTTCGACATGTTCGCCGGCACCCCGGCCGCGTTCACCGGGCTGTGGCGGTTCCTGCTGGGCGTCGACCTGGTCGACAAGATCGTCGCCCCGGGACGGCCGCTCGACGAGCCGATGGAGCTGATCCTCGACGACCACCGGCGCGGCAACGTCGACCGGGTGGGTGACGAGCACTGGCTGCGGCTCGTCGACGTCCCGAAGGCCCTCGCCGCCCGCGAGTACGGCCACGCGGCCCCCGTCGTCATCGAGGTCGCGGACCCGCTGCTGACCGCGAACACCGGCACCTACCGGATCACCGCCGACGGCGCCGGGCGCACGGGCGAACCGGCCGCGCTCGCCCTCGACGTCACCACGCTGGCGATGCTGTACCTGGGGACCTGGCGGGCGTCGGCGCTGGCGGCCGCGGGCCGGATCGAGGTCCGCGATCCGGCCGCCCTCGTGGCCGCCGACGTCCTCTTCGGCACGCGCGTCGAGTCCTGGTGCGGTACCTTTTTCTGAGCCGCACCGCCGGGGGTGAGCACCGTGACCAGGCGTTTCCTCGTGTCCCTCGGCGTCTGCTGCGTGCTCACGGCCTGCGACACGACGGCCGAGCCGGTCCCGGCGCCGGTGCTGCCGAGCCGGAGCACGGCGGCGCCCACCGCCGCGCCGGTGCGGGTGCTCGACCCCGCCGCGGTCGGCGACGGGGTCCGGAAGATCCTCCTGGACAGCTTCCGGATCACCGGCGTCGAGGGGGTGACCTGCCCCGCGGGGCAGCCGGTCGTCATCGGCCGGGCGTTCGCCTGCACCGCGCGGATCGGGGGGACGGCGAAACTGGTCCCGGTCACCGTCCTGGGGGCCGACGGCCGCTACCGGGTGGACCCGCCGCACTGAAAACGGGATGCCGACGGGCGGAGGTCCCGGCATCATCGGGCCCATGACCGACTTCGACGTCCGCCTGATCACCGAAGACGAACGCCGCAGCACGTTCGACCTGCTCGGCCGCTCGCTGCACAGCAACCGGGTCAGCGACGAGGACTGGTCCCGCTACGGGGAGTCCTGGCCGGCCGAGCACAAGTTCGCCGCCTTCGATGGCGAGGTCCCGATCGGCATCGCGAGCTCCTACGACACCGAGGTCGCCGTGCCCGGCGGGCGCACGCTCGGCGTCGCCGCGGTCGACGGGGTGGGGGTGCGCGCCGACTGGACCCGCCGCGGGGTGCTCAGCGCGATGATGGCCGCGCAGCTGGCCGACGTCGCCGCGCGCGGCCTGCCGCTGGCCGCGCTGCACGCCAGCGAGCCGACCATCTACGGCCGGTTCGGCTACGGCTCCGCGGCGCTCGGCAAGACCGTGTGGATCAACCGGCCCGCGGCGCGCCTGCACGAGCGCGTCCCGGCCGGCGGGCGGGTCCGGATGCTCACCCCGGACGAGGCCGTGAAGGAGATTCCCGGGCTGTACCAGCGGATCGGACTGCACCGGGCCGGCATGATGGGCCGCCCGGACGTGTGGTGGCCGATCTCGCACGACCGGCTTGTCGGCCCGGACGGCCACCACGTCACGGTCGTCCACAGTGGACCGGACGGGGACGACGGCTTCGCGGTGTACCTCACCGTCGACCGGCGGACCCCCGAGTCGCCGGACAAGGGCGTCATGCTCAAGGTCCGCGAGCTGCACGCGGCCGACCCGGTCGCCCGCGCCGCGCTGTGGCGGTTCCTGCTGTCGGTGGACCTGGTCTCCGGCATCCGCGCGCGGTTCCGCCCGGTCGACGAACCCCTCGCGGCGATGATGGCCGACCACCGGCACGCCCTCACCGCCGACGTCGAGGACGACCTGTGGGTGCGCCTGGTCGACGTCCCGACTGCCCTCGAGGCCCGGACCTACCGCGATGCCGCGCCCGTGGTCCTCGCCGTGGCCGATGCGAAGCTGCCGGCCAACACCGGGCACTACGAGGTCGGCCCGTCGGGTGCCCGCCGCACGGAGGCCGCGGCGCACCTGACCCTGGACGTGGACAGCCTGGCGATGCTGTACCTGGGGGAGTGGAGCGCGACGGCCCTGGTGGAGGCGGGCCGGATCACGGTCCACGACCCGGCGGCGGTCGCCCGGGCGGACGAGCTGTTCACCACGGTCACGGCGCCGTGGTGCGGCACGTACTTCTAGGAGGCTGGCGGTTCACGGTGGTGGTCGGTGCCGGTGGGTGAGGGATCCCTGCCGGTCGCGAACGGCCCGTTTGCACCTCGCCGCCCGAGCGCGAAAGGACCGTTCGCGACCGATTCGGCACGAACGGGCCGTTCGCGCGGCACTCGCTGGGGGCGCGAATGGGCCGCTCGCGCCCTGCCGCCTTGAAGGATCGTTCGCACCCTCACCCCCCGGCACGAAAGGACCGCTCGCGCACACCGCACCCAGCGCGAAAGGGCCATTCGTGACCGATTCGGCACGAACGGACCGTTCGCGCAGCACCTGCTCGCGCGCGAAAGGGCCGCTCGCGCCCCGCTGCCTTGAGGGACCGTTGGCGCCCTCATCCGGGGCACGAAAGGACCGTTCGCGCCCTGCTGCCTGAAGGAGCGTCGGCACGCTCACCCCGGTGCGAAAGGGCCGCTCGCGCGCACCGCACCCGGTGCGAAGGGGCCGTTCGTGACCGTTTCGGCGCCAACGGGCCGTTCGTGCCGAACCCGCTGGGGCGCGAAAGGGCCATTCGCGCCCCGGAGTGGCCGCGGACCGTGGCTCGGCCGCGAGCATCCGTATCCGGGGCGGCCCACGACCGGGGCAATTTCCGAGTGGGACACAGCCGCGAGGCGTCGATGGAGGATTCTGGCCGTCCAGCGTCCCGAATCCTCCATCGAGGGTCGAATCACCTAAGGACGCCCGACCTCTAAGCCCCCGGCAGCGCCTTCAACAGCCGCTCGACCGAATTCCCCAGATTCCACCGCTCCGCCAGCTCGGCCACCCGATCCGGGTCCGCCGGCGAAGTCGGCACCGCGTCGGGGCGGGACTGCTCCACCGGCGCGTCGACCGCGACACGCACCACCGTCGGCGCCACCGCCAGGTAGTCGGCCGCGTCGGCCAGCCGCAACCGGGTCTTGAGCGGGACCCGGTTGTCGCTCGCCGCGGAGGCCTTCAAGAGCGCGTCCAGCGAGCCGAACTCCGTGATGAGCTTGGCCGCGGTCTTCTCGCCGATTCCGGCGACGCCCGGCAGCCCGTCCGAGGGGTCGCCGCGCATCATGGACATGTCCGCGTATGCCTGGCCGGCCGTCTCGCGGGGGAGGCTGTAGCGCTCGGCGATCTCGTCGGGGCCCAACTGCTCAGCCTTGGCCCAGCCCTTGCCGACGTAGATCACCGACGTGGGGGTCGGCTTCGTGCGGACCAGCTGGAACAGGTCGCGGTCGCCGGTGATGACCTCGACCGCGTCGGTCTTCTCGCGGTGGGCCAGCGCGCCGATGACGTCGTCGGCCTCGTAGCCGGCGGCCTCCGCGGTGGCGAAACCGAACGCCTCCAGTACGTCGAGGATGATCGGCACCTGCGGGGTGAGGGTGTCGGGGACCTCTTCGACGTCGGGGTCGGCGCCGGTGGTCTCCTCGGCCACGCGGTGGGCCTTGTAGCTGGGCAGCAGGTCGGTCCGGAACTTCGGCCGCCAGTCCGCGTCCAGGCAGCACACCAGCCGCGACGGGTGCCGGTCGGTGAGGATCCGCGCGATCGTGTCGGTGAACCCGCGCACGGCGTTCACCTGGGTGCCGTCGGCGGCCCGCATCGAGTCGGGCAGGGCAAAGAACGAACGGAAGTACAGGCTCGCGGAGTCGAGCAGCGCAAGGGGTCCGGTCACCCGCACAGCCTCCCACGCACCCGCCGGTGTGCCGTAGCGCTCGGGTCCGGCATGTCGCGGGCCGGGGCGAGTGGATCACCGGGACGGCCCGGCTAGGCTCGTCCCATGTCGCGCCGTTCCCTCCACACGCCTGCCCCCGACGCCGCAGCCCTTCGCGCCCGCCTGGACCGCGCCCGCACCGCCGCGGCCGCCGCGGACACCGACGCCCTGCTGATCGCGCCCGGTTCCGACCTGCGCTACCTGATCGGCCAGGCCGGCGGCTCGTTCGAGCGCCTCACCACCCTCGTCGTCCCGGCCGACGGCACGCCCGCGCTGGTCGTGCCGAAGCTGGAGGCGCCCGGCTACGCCGACGTGCCGACCGACGAGCTCGGCGTCGACCTGCTGACCTGGGTGGACGGCGACGACCCGTACAAGCTCGTCGCGGACCGGCTCGGCAAGGCCGGCCGCGTCGCGGTCAGCGACTTCACCCCGGCCCTGCACGTGCTGGCCCTGCGCGCGGCGCTCGGCGAGGCCGAGCAGACCCTGGCCGGCCCGGTCGTGCGCGAGCTGCGGATGCGCAAGGACGCCGCCGAGATCGCGTCCCTGCGTGACGCCGGCGCGGCCATCGACCGGGTGCACGCCCGCGTCCACGAGTGGCTGCGCGCCGGGCGCACCGAGGCCGAGGTCGGCGCGGACATCGCCGCGGCGATCGTGGAGGAGGGGCACGTCCAGGCGGACTTCGTGATCGTCGGCTCCGGCCCGAACGGCGCCAGCCCGCACCACGACGTCTCCGACCGCGTGATCACCAAGGGTGACGTCGTGGTCGTCGACATCGGCGGCCCGCTGCCGGCCGGCTACAACTCCGACTCCACCCGCACCTACGCCGTCGGCGAGCCGCGCGACGCCGACGTCGCCGAGACGTACGCGGTGCTGCAGCGCGCCCAGGCCGCCTCCGTCGCCGCGGTCAAGCCGGGTGTCACGGCCGAGCAGGTCGACGCCGCCGCGCGCGACGTCATCACCGAGGCCGGGTTCGGCGAGTACTTCATCCACCGCACCGGGCACGGCATCGGCCTGGACGTGCACGAGGAGCCCTACATCATCGCGGGCAACACGCTGCCGCTGGAGCCGGGCATGGCCTTCAGCGTCGAGCCGGGCATCTACCAGCCGGGCCGCTGGGGCGCCCGCATCGAGGACATCGTGATCGTCACCGCCGACGGCGTCGAGTCCGTCAACAACCAGCCGCACGAACTCGTCGTGCTGGACGCATGACCACCGGTGGCCTGGAGCCGCTCGACCAGTCGATCGTCGAGGAACTCGCGGCCGACGGGCGCCGCAGCTTCACCGACCTCGCCGAACGCGTCGGGCTTTCGGTGTCGGCGGTGCACCAGCGGGTGCGCCGCCTCGAGCAGCGCGGTGTCATCCTCGGGTACACCGCGCGGCTCGACGGCGAGCAGATCGGGCTGCCGCTGACGGCCCTGATCTCGCTGACGCCGAACGACCCGGGTGCGCCCGACGACTACCCGCAGCGGATCCAGCACATCAAGGAGATCGAGTCCTGCTACTCGGTGGCCGGCGACGAGTCCTACATCCTGCTGGTGCGCGTCCAGTCGCCGCTGGCGCTGGAGGACCTGCTGCGGCGGATCCGGGAGGCCGCGAAGGTGTCCACTCGCACTACGGTGGTGCTCTCTACGCCGTTCGAGGGACGTTCGCCTACGTTCTGACACCGGCGGGGTGGCCGGTCACCGGGGCACTGGTACGGTAAAAGGTATGGCAACACGTAAGGTGACTCTTTCGCTGGACAGCGGCGCCTTGGATTTCGCCGAACGAGCCGCGAAAGCACACGGGATCTCGGTCTCGTCCTGGCTGTCGAAGGCGGCCCGGCGCGAGGCGGTACGCACGGGCTACACCCCGCAGAAGCCGGAGCCGGCCACCGCGGAGTTCGACGAGGCCGAGCGCAGCGCGGCGGAAAAGGATCTGCGTGCGCAGGGGTGAAGTCTGGACGTACCACCCCCCGACCGAACCGGCCCGGCAACGCACCGTGGTGCTGCTGTCCTCGGACGGGGTGAACGAGTCCGAGCGCCCCTGGCTGCTCGGCACCGAACTGCTCGACCGCGACCCGCAGGACATCCTCGGGGTGGCGATCGACGCCCGCTACTGGGTGTCGACGCTGAACCTCACGCGGCTCTACCGCCCGTGGTTCGACGAGCGCCTCGCGGAGATCGACCAGGAGGTCCAGGAGCGCATCGACATCGCGCTCCGCGCCGCCCTCGACCTCTGACCACCCCGGGGTAGGGGAGTGCCCTCCTGGAGGGCCTCTCACCTCCGAACAGGGGAGTCCCTGAGCGCTGCCTCGCGACAAGAACCCGAGGCAGGGCTTGAAGTGGCGCGATCAACTGTCTTCATTAAGTGTATAACGCCCTATACTGTCCGGCGCTGGTGAAAAACCAGCTGGTCCCGTAAGCGGCTACGCCACCTCATAAGCGAAGCAAAAGACGGCGGAAGTCAGCGGGCCACGACCTCCGGGGCCGGGTGGAGTTTGCCGTCGGCGCCCGCCAGGCAGGACGCGTTGCCTTCACGGCTGGCCATGAACTCCGTCAGGCAGTTCGCGATCGCGGTGTGGCCGGCGGCGTTGGGGTGGAAAGACTCCTGCAGCGCGTGGCCCGCCCGGTCGGCCTGGCCGAGGTCGGCGAGCTGGAGCGTCAGGCGGGTGAACCACTCGGTCGCGGGGTTGGCGCCGCCGCTGCACGCCTCGTGCTTCACGCCCGCCTTCGCCAGGTCCAGGAACCGGGCGCCGGTGCGCTGGGCCGCCGTCTTGATGCCGGAGGACAGGACGCCGATGCCGGTCTGGGAGATCCAGCGCAGGTCCTCGACCCGGAACGGGCAGCCGTTGAGGCTGCGTAGTTCTTCGGGGACGTCCGGGCCGATCGGGGCGGCGTAGGACTGCAGGATCAGCTGGTAGTCCGCAGGCACGTATCCCGCTTGGGCCAGTACTTTCTTGACGTCGGAGACGGCGGCGGTCACCTTCGGGACCATGGCGTCCACTTTGGACTGCCAGCTCAGCTTGAGCGCGTCGCTGCACGGCGGGCCGCCGGGGCTGAACCACGCCTTGAAGCAGTCGGTGACCTGGTTGGAGAACTTCGGGTCGTCGTTCGCGCCGACGGCGATGACGACGGCGGCGACGCGGTGGTCCTTGACGAGGGCGGCCAGCTGCTGGGCCTGCGAGCCTTCGGTCCACTGCTTGACGCCGCCGAGGGCGACCTGTTCGGCGGGTGCGCCGGAGCAGGCGAGGTTGACGTGGGCGGTGATGCCGGGGACGGCGATATTCTCGACGAAGGCGTTGGGGGAGCGGTGGCACCAGTCGCCGCCTTGGCCGTTGGTGGCCGGCGTGTACTGGCCGGCGCCTTCGCCGGAGGCGGTGCTGTCGCCCATGGCGACGACGGTGAGGGGGCCGGTGCCCGGTGGTCCTTGGCGGGGTTGGGGTTGCCCGGGTTTGCTTTCGGAGCCGAAGAAGGCGAAGAGGCCTACGAGCAGGGCCACGCTGACGAGGACCAGCGCTCCCCAGTACCACCGAAGTCGTCGCATCACGGCTGATTCTACGGATCAGGTGATCGGTTCCGGTGGTGGACACCGTGCGTGACCGGTCACAGGGGCAGCCAGGTTCGGGTCAGCCCGACGAGGGATTTCGTGAGGGCTTCGGGGCCGAGTTCGCGGTCGTGCAGCCAGTGCCGGACCTGTTCGGCCGAGAGAGCGGCCAGGAGGACGTCGGCGGCGATCTCCGGGTCGGTGGCGCCGCCGGTTTCGAGCAGGTGGCGGCAGTGGCTGCGCCAGAGGGTGTGGGCGCCGGTGCGGAAGCGGGCGCCGGTGGTGGCGGTCTCGGACAGCAGGACGAGGTCGAGCTGCCGGCCCAGGAGTTCGAGGTAGGCCTCGATGAACGCGGCGAGGCGGTCGGCGGGTGGGGCGTCGGGGCCGAGTGGGGGTGGTCCGGTGAGGATCCGTTGCTGTAGCTCACGTTCGCGTTCGCCGAGCAGGGCCATGGCGAGACCGCCCTTGTCGCCGAAGCGGCGGTAGAGCGTGCCTTTGCCGACGCCGGCGGCGGCCGCGACGTCGTCCATGGTGACGGCGTCGACGCCGCGTTCGGCGAAGAGGGTTTCGGCGGCGGTGAGGACCCGGATCCGGTTGCGGGCGGCGTCGGCGCGTTCGCGGACGGGCGCGCCGAGCACCGGGAGCTCGGTCGGCGTTGACGAAGCGGACTCTGGTCCGCTAACGTTCGAAGGCATAAGCGGACTCTAGTCCGAATTCTGGTCCGGCGAAAGCCGACACCCCTCGAGGAGCATCGTCATGCCTGATCTGCTGCACATTTCCGTGTCCCCACGTGGGGAAGAGTCCCAGTCGCTGCGTTTGGCAGCTACTTTCCTGGACACCTACCGCGCGGTCCATCCGGGCGCCGAGATCGACGAGTGGGACCTCTGGGACGGTTCGCTGCCCGAGTTCGGTCCCGCCGCGGCGGGCGCCAAGATGACGGTCTTCGGTGGCGGCACGCCGCAGGGTGAGCAGGCCGTGGCGTGGCAGGCGGCTCGTGACGCCTTCGCGCGGTTCGACTCCGCCGACCGGATCCTGTTCAGCGTGCCGATGTGGAACTCGGGTGTGCCGTACGTGCTCAAGCAGTTCGTCGACGTCGTGTCGCAGCCGGGCTGGGTGTTCGGGGTCGATGCCGCGACCGGGTACGAGCACCTGCTCGCGGGGCGGGGCAAGCGCGCCGCCGTCGTCTACACGAGCGCGGTCTGGGGGCCGGGGCTCGGGCGGGAGTTCGGGGACGACTTCCAGGCGCCGTTCTTCACCGGCTGGCTCAACTGGACGGGCATTGACGACGTGACGGAGATCCGGTTCCACCCCACGCTGACCGGTGACGCGGCGGAACTGAGCCAGATCGCGCACGAGGCGGCCCGGGACGCGGCGAAGACGTTCTAGCCGGCTTCGGTGAGGTCGGTGGTGGCGGCGAGTTCGACGGCGACGTCGGTGATGGTGCGCAGCGCCGGGTTGTCGTTGCCGGGCAACCAGACCAGCTCGGTCCGGGCGATGTCGCCCTCCAAGGGCACGAAGGCCACTCCGGTGCGCCGGAGGCTGTGGGACGAGCGGGTAAGCCGGGTGACGCCGACCCCGGCGGCGACGAGGCCGAGCAGTCCCTGCACGGTCGCGGCGCGTTGCACGACGCGCGGGGTGTAGCCGGCGGTGGCGAAGTCGTCGTCGTAGCTGCGGTGCCAGGGTTCCCAGCTGCTGCGCGGGGTCAGCACCCACGGCTCGCCCGCGAGGTCGGCGAGGGTCAGGGTGGCGCGGTCTGCCAGGGGATGGTCTTCGGGGAGGACCGCGCAGACCTCTTCGGTCATCAGGGTGCGTGAGTCGAGGCCGTCGACCAGGGGTGGGCGGGTGAAGGCGAGGTCGAAGCGGTGCTCGCGCAGGCCGTCGACGAGTTCGGCGATCGAGGCCTCGGCGGTGTGGACCTCGATGCCGGGGAACCGTTCGCGGACCGCGCGGACCACGGGTGGCAGCAGGTAGTTGGCCGTGGTGGTGAGGAACGCGAGCCGGACGTGGCCGATCTCGCCGCGCACGGCCCGGCCCAGTGTCGCGACGGCCTCGTCGGCGCGGGTCAGCACCGCGCGGGCTTCGGGGAGGAACAGGGCGCCGACGGCGGTGAGGCGGGTGCCGCGGGCGTCGCGGTCGAACAGCCGCGCGCCGAGGGTGCGTTCGAGCACGGTGATCTGCTGGGAGAGGGACTGCTGGGCGATGTGGAGTCCGGCGGCGGCGCGGGTGAAGCTGGTTTCGTCGGCGACGGCGACGAAGTAGCGCAGCTGCCGCAGCTCGGGGGTCACAGGCTCCGACTGTAGCCGTGGCAGTGGATCGGTGTTGGCGGTGTGCCGGTGATCGTCCCCAGGATGGAGGGAGGAAACGCACTGGGAGGAACACGGAGATGACGAACACCGACGGCCGCGTCTGGCTGATCACCGGCTGCTCTTCCGGCTTCGGCCGGGAGGTGGCGCTGGCCGCTCTCGCCGCCGGCGACCGGGTACTGGCCACGGCCCGGCGGCCGGAGACCCTGGCGGACCTGGAGACGGCGGGCGGAGATCGGGTCCGGACGGCGGCCCTGGACGTCACCGACACCGGTCAGGTCGACGCGGCGGCGAAGCTCGCGCTCGAGACGTTCGGCCGGATCGACGTCGTGGTCAACAACGCGGGCAACGGGTCGGTCGGCGCGGTGGAGGAACTCACGATGGACGAGCTGCGCACGCTGATGGAGGTGATGTTCTTCGGCGCGGTCGAGGTGACCAAGGCGGTGGTGCCGCACCTGCGTGCGCAGGGCAGCGGGACGATCGTGCAGATCAGCTCGATGGGCGGGCAGCTGTCGATGCCCGGCTTCGGGGCGTACTGCGCGGCGAAGTTCGCGCTGGAAGGGCTGTCGGAGGCGCTGGCGGCGGAGGTGGCGCCGTTCGGGGTGCGGGTGCTGATCGTCGAGCCGGGTGCCTTCCGCACCGAGTTCGGCGGTGGCCGGATGCACCGCTCACGCACGATCGACGCCTACGCGGTGTCGACCTCGGGTACGCGCGACGCCGTCGAGGCCATGGACGGCTCGCAGCCGGGCGACCCGGCGAAGGCGGCCGCGGCGATCGTCCGGGCCGTGGACAGCGACGACGCCCCGCTGCGGCTGGCTCTGGGCGCGGACGCCGTCGAAGCGATCCGGAGTCACCACGAGTCCCTGGCGGCGGATCTGGCCGCCTGGGAGGACGTGAGCCGCGCGACCGCGTTGAGCTAGTCCAGCAGCGCGGTCAGGACGCCGTCGAGGAGGCGGACGCGGCGGTCGGCGATGCGGTGGACCTCGTCGTCGTGGGTGGCGACGATGACCGCCGCTCCTTCCGCCGCGCACCGGCGCAGGAGCTTCAGCACGCGGGGGGTGCTGCCGGCGTCGAGGTGGGCGGTCGGTTCGTCGGTGAGCAGCACGCGGGGGCGTCCGGCGACCGCGCGGGCCAGGGCGACCCGCTGCTGCTGCCCGAAGGAGACCTCCAGGGGGTAGCGGTCGCCGAGGTCGCCGATGCCCAGGTCGTCGAGCAGTTCGGTGACGCGGTCCTGGATCGCCGTGCGGGACGGGCGGGGGATGTCGGAGCGCAGCCGCAGGGGCAGGGCGACGTTCTCGGCGATGGTCAGCTCGTTGGCCAGCCCGAGGGCCTGGGGCAGCACCGCGCAGGTGTGCCACGGCGGCGCGCCGCTGATCGGGACGCCGTCGAGGAGCACGCAGCCGGAGTCGGGGGAGTCGAACCCGCAGAGCAGGGCCAGCAGCGCGCTCTTGCCGGATCCGGACCGGCCGGACACGGTGACCAGCTCCCCGGCGGCGACGCGCAGTTCGAGGCCGCGCAGGACCTCGATGTCGCCGCTGGGGTGGGCGAAGCTGCGGCGCAGGCCGACGGCCTCCAGCATCGACGGGGCGATCTCGTCGGTGGTCACAGCCGGGGCTCCCGTTCTTCGATGCCTTCGAGGGCGCCCTTGTGGAGGCGGGCGACGCGGGCGCCGAGGTCGATGAGGCGTTCGTCGTGGGAGGCCACCAGCACCGCGAAGTCTTGGTCCACCAGGTACTGCAGGGTGTCGAGCACCAGGTCGGCCGACGCTTCGTCGAGCTGGGACGTCGGTTCGTCGGCCAGGATCACCGTGGAGCGGGCCGCGAGCACGCACCCGAAGGCGAGCCGTTGCTGCTGGCCGCCGGAGAGTGCGGAGATCTTCCAGCCGCCGGTGCCGTGCAGGCCGAGCTGGCCGAGGATGTCGTCCGGCCGGCAGTCGGTCCCGGCGGACTCGGCGGCCGCGCGCAGGTTGTCCGCGACCGACAGGTAGGCCAGCAGGTTGTCGGACGGGTTCTGGAACACCAGCCCCAGGTGGTGGCGGCGCAGCGCGCGGCGTTCGCGGTGTTTGAGCTTGCGGACGTCGGCGCCCTGGAACGTCAGGCTGCCGCGGGCGGGCTGCTCGAACAGCCCGAGCACGCGCAGCAGTGTGGACTTCCCGGAGCCGGACGGCCCGGCCAGCACGGTCATGCCGCGGGCCGGGACGTCGATGCTGACGTCGTCGACGCCGGTGACGATCCCGGCGGGCGTCTGGTAGTCGACGCCGATGCCCCGCAGCTGGAAGATCGGTTTCTCAGGCACGGATCAGCTCCGCGGTCCGGGCGGTGCGCACCGAGCGCACCGCGATCCAGCCGGCCAGGCCCACCACGAGCACGCCCACGGCCAGCACGGTCAGCACGAACGGCAGCGGGTCCGGCAGTTCCGAGCGGGGGGCGAGGAACGTCGCGGGGTCGAAGCGCGGCACGGACAGGCCCGCGACGGAGATCCCGCACACCACCCCGACCGCGATCGCCAGGCCACTGAGTGCGCCCAGCTCCATCAGGTGGCTGGCCAGCAGGGTCCGTGGCCGCATGCCCATCCGCAGCACCAGGGCCCCGGCGAGGGCGTTCTGCCGTCGCCGGACCTCGACGGCCACCAGCAGGGCGAGGATCGCGACGACACCGAGGACCGCGCCGAGCAGTGCGACGAAGGAGAACGTCCAGGACACGACGAAGAAGGGCAGGCCGTCGAGCGCGGTTTCGCGGCTGACGCGGTTCGGGATGTACACCCCGGCGGCGCGCAGCTCGGCCGTGGCGTCGGCCATCGGTGACGTCGTCAGCACGCTCCACTTGGGAATCCGGTCCAGCTGGGCGTGGCTGAGGGCGGTGCGGGAGACGACGTAGCCGGGTGAGGTGCCGATCATCGGGAACACCGGCAGGTCGCCGACGGGCGCGGCGTCCGCCAGTCCGCCGGGCAGCTGCGCGGACTGGCCGGGACGGTGGCCGATCCGGATCGCCGGGGTGCCGCGCGGGCCGGGCTGGGAGATCTTGCGCAGCAGGCCGTCCAGGTCGCCGGACGGGATGCTGCCGACCGCGGCGACCTTGCCGAACGTCGCGGGGTCGATCACCAGCACCACGCTGCCGGTGCCGGTCAGCTCGCCGACGACGGTGCTGGTGCCGGCCAGCGATGCCGGCATCGCGACCGCGCCCATGCCGATCGGGCTGTCGGTGTCGAGGCGGGCGTCGCTGCCGACGAAGATCGCCGACTTCGTGTCGAGGGCGTCCTCCTGGCCGTTGGCGATGCCGATCCCGGTGGCCAGCGTGCCGATCGCGAGGGTGCCGATGACGAGCACCCCGGTCACCGGGGCGCGGGCTCCGGCGAGGCGCCGGATCGCCAGCTGCAGCGCGGGCCGGGACCAGAAGCGGGCGCGGTGGGAGGCGCGCAGTGCGAGCCACGCCAGGCGTGCGGTCAGCAGCCCGACGGTCAGCACGACGAACACCGGGTAGGTCAGGGCCAGGGGGTCGATCTGGGGTAATGGATTTCCGAGGCGTGAGCCGCTGCTGTAGTGGGTCAGGCGGGTCCAGCCGAGCCAGGCCATGCCCGCGGTCGCCAGCTCCCACGGGAAGTACGCCAGCAGCCGTACCCGGTTGCCCTTGCGGCGGACCCGGCCGAGTTCGAACTCGCGGTGCGCCCGCACGGCGACGACGAGGCCGAGCAGGGCCAGGGACACCAGCAGCACGGCCGCGGCGACGACGCCGGCGCGCAGTTCGGCGTCCGGGTCGGGCATGCCGGGTGGTCCGTAGACGCCGAGCAGGAGCCGGGCGGCGACCGCGCCGGCCGCGCCGCCGAGCAGGATCGGCAGGCCGAGCTCGGCGATCGCGAGCCACCCCAGGGCGCCGGGTCCGGCGCCGCGGGCGGAGAGCAGCCGCAGCTGGGCGTGGCGGCGCTGGTACCACTGCAGGGCCACGGAGCCGAGACCCGCGCAGCCGACCAGCACGCTGATCACCGCGAGCGGCAGGATCGACACGAACACGTTGTCCTGGGCCTGGCGGGCGATGGTGACCGACCGTTCGAACGTCGGGACGTCGGCGGCGATGGCCGAGCCGAGGCCCTGGGCGGTGAGGTCCGCGCGGACGTCGGCGACCAGGTCCTGGGAGCGTTGCAGCAGGTCTTCGGCGCCGCTGAGGGTGGTCGGCGGCGGGACGTAGAACGAGATGTGGAAGTACTGCATCGTCGGCAGGCCGATGGCGTGGATCGCGGTGTCGAAGGTGCGCTGGTCGGTGGCGAAGACGATCGAGTCGATGGGGTCGTTCGCGAGGCGGTCCACCACCGCGCCGGACTGCTGGGAGCACCACCACCGCGGCGGCGGGTCGAGCAGGTCCTGGTAGATGCCGGTGACCGGCGGCAGCCCGTCACCCCGGATGCTCGGGCGGGCGCCGACCCCGATGTGCTCGGCGTCGGCCACGACGTTGCCCAGCCACAGCCCGGGGGCGCGGGTGCCCTGCTGCAGGCTCAGGTGGTCCAGCCCGGTCTGGTCGCGGTAGCCGAGGCGGATCTTGTAGTTCGGGTCGCCGTTGAACTGGGTCCCGGTCAGGACGGTGGTGTACTGCCCGACGACCGGGGCGCCGAAGCCGTGTGCGGGAGCGTGCCGCTGGACGGCGGCCGTGACCGCGGGGATGTCCTTGACCGGCATGTTGCCCTTGCCGAAGACCGGGCCGTAGGCGTCGGGGCAGACGATCCCGCTCTGGTAGGTCACCGCGGCGCCGCCGGCCGCGGAGGCCTGCAGGACCGCCGCGGTGCCGAGGAAGCAGGCCAGCAGCGAGGTCACCGCGGCCACGATCAGCGTCAGGGGGCTGGTGAGAGCGGCCTTCGGTGCCGCACGCCACGGCATGGTCACTCTGAGTTGTTCGATCTTCCCCCACATCACCCGCATGGACGCGCACGCTACCGGGAGGCCCCAGGAACCGGAACGTTTTTCTCCCGATCGTTGCTCACGGGGTGTGGTCGAAGGTGTCGAAAAGGACCGGCGCAAGGGGTGCCGCCATCCGGCCGGTTTAGTGGTCTAGACCTTGACTCAGGATTGGTCTGATCCAATCCTGGGGACGTCCCGCCGTGCGACGCCGCAGCACGGCTCCCCGCCGGCTTTGGAGCGCAAGTGCGTCGACGCAGACCTTTCTCCCGATTGTCCGTTTCCCTTGCCCTGGCGGCGTTCTCGGCCGGCTCGCTGGTCGCCGCGGCCGGCACCGCCCAGGCCGCCACGCCGCTGCCCTCCCACGTCTTCGCCCCCTACTTCGAGGCGTGGACGGGGGAGAGCCCGGCCGCGCTCGCCCAGGCGTCCGGGGCCAAGCACCTGACGATGGCGTTCATCCAGGCCGCCACCAAGGGCTCGTGCACCGTCTACTGGAACGGTGACACCGGGATGCCGATCGCCAACGGCACCTTCGGCTCCGACATCGCCACCATCCGCTCCCGCGGTGGTGACGTCATCCCGTCCTTCGGCGGTTACACCGCCGACAACACCGGCACCGAGATCGCCGACAGCTGCACCAACGTCGACTCGATCGCCGCCGCCTACGAATCGGTGATCACCACCTACGACGTCCCGCGCCTCGACATGGACATCGAGGACAACTCGCTCACCAATTCAGCCGGCATTGACCGGCGCAACAAGGCGATCAAGAAGGTCCAGGACTGGGCCGCGGCCTCGGGCCGGTCGCTGCAGATCTCCTACACCCTGCCCACGACCACCCAGGGCCTGGCCGACAGCGGCCTGGCCGTGCTGCGCAACGCCGTCTCCAACGGCACCCGCGTCGACGTCGTCAACATGATGACCTTCGACTACTACGACAACGCCGCCCACGAGATGGCCACCGACACCCAGACCTCGGCGAACGGCCTGGTCTCGCAGCTCGCGGGCCTGTACCCGGGCAAGACCCAGGCCCAGCTGTGGGCCAGCGTCGGGATCACCGAGATGATCGGCGTCGACGACTTCGGCCCCGCCGAGACCTTCACCACCGCCGACGCGGCCACCGTCTACAACTGGGCCGTCTCCAAGGGCATCAACGAACTGTCCTTCTGGGCGCTGCAGCGGGACAACGGCGGCTGCCCGGGCGGGGCCGCGGCGGACAACTGCTCCGGCATCAGCCAGTCCCAGTGGTTCTTCAGCCACGCCTTCGAGCCGTTCACCGGCGGCACGACCGTGCCGGGCAACGACTTCTCCCTCGCCGCGAACCCGTCCTCGGCCGCGGTGAACCCGGGTGCCTCGACGTCCGCGACGGTCAGCACCGCCGTGACGTCCGGCGCCGCCCAGTCCGTGGCGCTCTCCGTCTCCGGCGCACCCGCCGGGGTCACCGCGTCGGTCAGCCCCGGCTCGGTCACCGCCGGCGGCAGCGCGACGCTCTCGGTCAGCACGACCTCGGCCGCCGTTCCCGGCGTCTACCCGCTGACCGTCACCGGCGCCGGGACCTCCGGCAGCCACAGTGCGACCTTCACCCTCACCGTCAACGGCACCGTGCCGACCGGCTCGGTCGTCAACGGCGGGTTCGAGACCGGGGCGCTGAGCCCGTGGGTCGGCGCGGGCGACTCGGTCGTCTCCTCGCCCGCCCACTCGGGCACCAAGGCACTGCAGGTGGCAGCGACGGCGTCGTCCACCGGTGAGGCCGCGCAGAACATCACGCTCGCGCCGAACCACGCCTACACCCTCAAGGCGTGGGTGCAGGGCAGCTACGCCTACCTCGGGGTCCGGGGCGGCGCGAACGCCAGCACGTGGACCTCGGCCAGTGGCTGGACGCAGCTGTCGGTGCCGTTCACGACCGGTGCGTCGGGAGCCGTGACGATCTACGTCCACGGCTGGTACGGCCAGGGGTCGGTCTACGCCGACGACTTCACCGTCGGCTGAGGAAGGACGGTCCCGGTCCACCCCGCACCTGCCCGCGGGGTGGACCGGGCCGTTCGGCGGTATCCCCGCTGCGCAAGGTGGAGGTTGGCCGGGGCACCGCGGGCCGAAAGACTGGATCTCCCGCCAGCGAGGAGGACTCCATGCCCCACATCCCGCTCGACCCGGAGCTGCCCGGGATCCGGTCGCTGATGGCCTACCGGCCCGAGACCGCGGTCCCGCTCAACCTGTTGGCCCAGACGTTGCTGCGCGGGCCGAGCAGCCTGACGGTCGGCGAGCGCGAGCTGATCGCGGCGGTCGTGTCGAACGGCAACGAGTGCCGCTTCTGCCACGGCAGCCACGCCGCCGCGGCGGCCGAAACCCTCGACGGCGGCCGTGCGGTGGTCGACGCGGCGTGCGCCGGGGTCGACGACGCGCCCGTGTCGGAGAAGATCAAGGCGCTGCTGCGGATCGCGCTGGCCGTGCGGGAGACCGGCCGCAACGTCACCGACGAGCTCGTCGCGGCGGCCCGCGCCCAGGACGCGACCGACCTCGAGCTGCACGACACCGTGCTGATCGCGGCCGCGTTCTGCATGTACAACCGCTACGTCGACGGGCTGGCCACGGTCGCGCCCGAAGACCCCGCGGCCTACGAGCAGATGGGGAAGGTCCTGGCCGCCGAGGGCTACGGACGCTGACGAGTCGTGAAGGGCACCCTCAGGGACGTATAAGCCATGAGGGTGCCCTTCAGGACATCGCTACGCGGGCTGCAGCACGAAGTCGTAGCGGGCTTCGAGCCACGGCTCGTCGGAGTGCCCGCCGTCGGGGGTCGGGCCGGGCTCGCGCGGCTCGAACGTGACGACCAGCTCCTGCTTGGTGCCGAACACGACGTCGCTGTCGAGGTACTCGGCGCCCTCCTGGAACAGGTGCGTGATCAGCGGCTCGTACCCGGCCGCGTTGATCAGGAAGTGCACGTGCGCCGGCCGGTAGTGGCTGATGTCGGTGCCGCTGATCAGCTCGCCGACCGGGCCGTCCATCGGGATCGAGTACCCCTTCGGCGCGATCGTGCGCAGGCAGTAGGACCCGTCGGCGCGCGTGCCGTACTTCGCGCGCAGCCGCGCCTCGTCGATGCCGGGGATCTGCGACTCGTACGCGCCTTCCTCGTCGGCCTGCCAGACGTCGAGGACCGCGCCGCCGACGGGGGAGCCGTCGAGGCCGGTGACGGTGCCGGTGATGTAGAGCGGCGCGCCCGGGAGGCCGTCGGACATGTCGCCGCCGAAGTCCTTCTCCGGTGAGCCGTCGATGTGGAACGGGCCGAGCACCGTCGCGGGCGTGGCCTTGGCGTCGAAGGCGTGGTTCATCTGCACGACCAGCATGCTCAGGCCCAGCACGTCGGAGGCGAGGATGAACTCTTCGCGCTTCTCGTTGCTGATCTGCCCGGTCTCGGTGAGCCACTTCATCGCGGCCATCCACTCGGTCTCGCTCAGCCGCACCTCGCGGGCGAAGGCGTGCAGGTGACGCACGAGTGCCGACATGAGCTCGGCGGTCCGCGGGTCGTGCGCGCTCGCCCAGCGCCGCGCGGCGAGCTCGGTGATGTTGTCCTCGGTGACCAGCTGCATCGGCGTTCCTCTCAGGATTCCGGGTCCGGGGCGACGGACCGGTTGTTCAGGTCGACCGACAGGAAGATGTCGTTCGCGACGGGGTGGCGCAGCTCCTCGGCGAGCTGCCCGATCAGCCCGGCCGTCCGGGCCAGCAACGCGAACCCGCGCAGCAGCTCCAGCGGCAGGCCGAGGTCGGCGAGCGCGGCGCCGCAGACGCCTGCGCCGTTGAGCGGCAGCGTCTTGCCGAGCACCCGCGGGTGCACCCGGCCGATCGCCGCGAACAGCTCCAGGTGCGGGCCGCGCAGGCCCTCTTCGGCGGCGATCTCGAACAGCCGCGCCGTGCGCGGGTCGCCGTCCTTGTGCACGTGGTGCCCGAGCCCGGGGACGAACTTCCGTTGCGCCCGCATGCTTTCGACGGTCTTGAGGGCGAGCGTGTCCCAGCCCGCGTCATCGGTGGGCCGCGGTTCCGCCTCGACGAGCACGTCGTGGAGGAACCGGCCGCAGTCTTCGGTGACGCCGAGGAAGCGCGAACCGCCGCCGAGCAGGCCCGCGGCGAGCGCGCCCTGGACCGAGTCGGGCGCCGAGAGGTAGGTCAGCCGGGTGACGATCGCGGTCGGGGTGAACCCGTGGTCGGCGAGCGCGGCCAGCACCGCTTCGAAGACCCGGGTCTCGCCTTGGGACGGACGTCGTTGCGTGGCGAGCCAGAATGCCAGCTCGCCGAAGCCGACCTGGCCCATCACGTCCTGGGCGAGGTCGTGGCCGAGCAGGGTGATCTTGTCGCGAGTGGACGCACCCAGCGCCGTTTCGTAGACCGGCTGGTCAGCCATCGCCGTCCTCCCGTGGGATGGTCAGCCACGCCCGCAGCTCGGCGCCGTGCTCGTCGAGCTCCGGCGGCGGCAGCCGGTAGGCGGCCGGGGTGGCGGAGAAGCGGATGGGGTGGCGGGTGGTCGGCACCGCGCGGTCGCCCTCGCCGACCTCGACGATCGGGTCGAGGCCGAAGCGTTCGGCCATCGCGAAGCCGCCGTCGATGGTGTTGATCGGCCCGCACGGCACGCCGACCTTCGTCAGGGCCTCGAACCACTCGACCGCGCCGCGGGTGGCGAGCCGCTCGACGAGGATCGGCCGGAGCTCTTCGCGGCTCTTGGTGCGGTCGGCGTTGCGCGCGAACCGCGGGTCGTCGGGGACGCCGGGCAGGTCCAGGACTTCGCAGAGCCGGCGGAACTGGCCGTCGTTGGCCGCGGCGACGATCAGGTCGTTGTCCGCGGTGGGCAGCGGCTCGTACGGGAAGACGCTGGGGTGGGCGTTGCCCATCCGGTACGGCACCACCCCGCCCGCTGCGTAGGCCGAGCTGTGGTTGACCAGCCCGGTCAGCGCCGAAGACAGCAGGTTCACCTCGACGTGCTGACCTTCGCCGGTCGCGTCGCGGTGGCGCAGCGCGGCCAGGATGCCGATCACGGCGTGGTTGCCCGCCATCACGTCGAACACCGAGATCCCGGCCCGGTACGGCGGGCCGTCCGGGTCGCCGGTGAGGCTCATCAGCCCGGAGATCGCCTGCACCATCAGGTCGTACCCGGGCACGTGCCGGCCCTCGCCCGAGCCGAACCCGCTGATCGACGCGTACACCGACCCCGGGTTGGCGGCCCGGACGCTGTCGTAGTCGAGGCCGTACTTGGCCAGCCCGCCCGGCTTGAAGTTCTCGATCAGGATGTCCGCGCGGGCCGCCAGCTCGCGCGCGACGACCGCATCGGCCTCCTCGCGCAGGTCCAGCGCGATCGAGCGCTTCCCGCGGTTGATCCCCAGGTAGTAGGTCGAAACGTCGCCGCGCACCGGCGGCATCCACGTGCGGGTCTCGTCACCCTGCGGGCCCTCGACCTTGACGACCTCCGCGCCCAGGTCGGCCAGCAGCATCGTGGCGTACGGCCCGGCCAGCACCCGGGAGAAGTCCGCGACCAGCAGCCCGGTCAACGGACCGGCCGCGTTGTTGTCCACCCGAACCCTCGCCTTCCGATGTCCGTCAGTCGGACGTATGTCCGCTCAGTCTGGGGGAGTAGCTCACCGCGGTCAAGACGCCGGGACCGTCACGTGCGGGACGTCGGCCAGCCGGGCGAAGTCCGCGCTGATGTCCCCGGCGGCCTGCAGCAGCAGCGGCAGGTGGTGCTCCAGCAGCCGGTCGACCGGCGTCTCGGCGGCGTGGCAGTTGACGTTGACCCCGGCGATCACCCGGCCCGACCCGTCGCGCAGCGGCGCGGCGACCGACCGGATGCCCAGCGCGAGCTGCTCGTCGGTCAGCGCCCACCCGCGGGCCCGCACCTCCCGCAGCTCGGTGTCGCGCTCGGCCCGGTCCGGCTGCCAGCGCGCGACCAGCCCGGAACGGGTCGGCTCGGCCAGCACTGCGTCCAGCTCGTCCGGCGGCAGCGCGGCGAGCTGGACCTTGCCCAGCGACGTCGGCAGCGCCGGGAACCGGGTGCCGATCTGCACGGTGAGCCCCACGATCTTCGGCACCGCCACCCGCGCCACGTAGACGATGTCGGAGCCGTCGAGCTGGGCGATCGAGCACGACTCGTTCGTGCGCGCGACCAGCCGTTCCAGGTGCGGGCGGGCGACGTCCCACAGGCCGGCCGAGCGCACGTAGGCGACCCCGAGGTCGAGCACCCGGGGTGTCAGGGAGTAACCGCGGCCGTCGGTGCGGACGTAACCGAGCTCTTCGAGGGTCAGCAGGATCCTCCGGGCCGTCGGGCGGGCCAGGTTCGCCGCCGTGGCCACCTCGGCCAGCGTCATCGCCTGCTGGTGCGGGCGGAACGCCGTGATGACCTCGAGCCCGCGCGCGAGCGCTTCGATGAAGTCGGGACCGGTTCCCTCGCGTGGCATCGCGACCTCCCTCTTGCGTAGCCGCCACGGGCAGCGTAGCGGCGGGGATTGACACCGGCCCGGCACTGGGCAAAAGTGACTGCGCCCAGCCTGTGTCCGTCCAGCGGACGAGTGTACGCAGAAAATGCGCAGAGAAGAGGCAGCGATGACGCAGCCCACCGACGGCAGACCCGTACTCCTGCGGGGCGGCACGGTGCTGACCCTCGACGAGACGCGGCGGGTCCTCACCGACACCGACGTCCTGGTCACCGGCGACCGGATCGCCGCGATCGGCCCCGCCCTGGAGGCCCCGCCGGGCGCGGTCGAGATCGACGCGGCGGGCGGGATCGTCATGCCGGGCATGATCGACACCCACCGGCACATGTGGCAGACCGCCATGCGCGGCTACGGCGCCGACTGGACACTGACCCAGTACTTCGTCTGGTACTACCTGGAGTGGGGCAAGATCTTCCGCCCCGAGGACATCCACGCCGGCAACCTGCTCGGTGCGTGGGAAGCCCTCGAAGCGGGCGTCACGACCACCGTGGACTGGTCACACGGCCTGCAGACCACCCAGCACGCCGACGCCGCGGCCGACGCCCTCGAGGCCGTGCCCGGCCGGTTCGTGCTGGCCTACGGCAACATCCAGGACGCCCCGGCGACGTGGACGGGCACGCGTGAGTTCCGCGACTTCGTCTCCCGCCGCGCCGGCGGCGACCTCGGCTTCCAGGTCGCCTTCGACGTCACCGGCGACCCGGCGTTCCCCGAGAAGCCGGCCTTCGAGGTGGCACGCGAACTGGGCGTGCCGGTCACGACCCACGCGGGTGTGTGGGGCGCGACCGGCGACGACGGCATCCGCCTGATGTACGAGAACGGCTTCATGACGCCGGAGACGGTCTACGTCCACAGCGCGTCCCTCTCGTCCGACTCTTACCACCGCATCGCGGCCACCGGCGGTTCGGTGTCGGTGTCGACCGAAAGCGAGCAGAGCGCCGGCCAGGGCTACCCGCCCACCTGGGCCCTGCGCGCCTACGGCATCCCGGTGTCGCTGTCGATGGACACGTCGGTCTGGTGGAGCGGCGACCTGTTCTCGGCGATGCGCTCCACCCTCGGCGCGGACCGCTCGCGCGAGCATCTGGAGGCCCACAAGCTGGGCGAGACCGTCACGCACGCGGCGTTGCGCGCGGAGCAGGTCGTGGACTGGGCCACCCGGGGCGGCGCCACGGCCTTGGGCCGCTCGGATGACCTGGGCAGTCTCGAGGTCGGCAAGAAGGCGGACGTGGTGCTGCTGAAGAACGATGCCTCGCCGGTGTCGTTCCCGCTGCTGAACCCGTACGGCCACGTGGCGTTCCAGGCCCAGCGGGCCGACGTCCACACCGTCCTGGTCAACGGCCGCATCGTGAAGGCCGACGGCCGGCTCGTCGGCGTGGACCTCCCGGCGGTCCGCCGCGAGGTGGAGTCCACTGTGGACTACCTGCGCTCCCGGCTGGGCGAGGAAGCGTGGCGGCAGGGGATGAACCCCGACGTCCCGGAGACGAAGGTGCTCGACAACCCGTACACCTACACCACCTACCAGAGCGACTCCACCCACGGCGGCTGACACCGGTCAGCCGGCGAGGCTCTTCGCCCACTCCTCGACGGTCACGACGTCGCCGCGGCGGGCGAAGACGTCGCTCACCAGCGTGTCGTGCAGGGCCGGGTCGCGGTCGGCGCAGGCGTCGGACAGCACCGTGACCGCGTAGTCGAGGTCCACGGCCTGCAGGGTGGTGGACAGGACGACGCCGCTCGTGGCGATCCCGGCCAGCACCAGGCAGGTGATGTCCTGCGCGTCGAGGAGCTGCCGGAGGTTGTTGCCGGCGAAGGCGCTGACGCGGTTCTTGACCACGACGAGCTCGCCGTCGGCGGGCGCGACGTCGTCGTGGATGGCGGCGTTGGGGTCGTCGGCGGTGAACAGGTGGCCGGGCAGGGAGCCGAACATCTTGTTGCGCGGGTGGGCGTCGGTGTGCCCCTCCCGCAGCTGGACGACGATGTGGATGACCGGGATCCCGGCGGCCCGGGCGGCCTCGAGCGCCTGGACGGCGCGGGGCAGGTAGTCGTCGGGAACGTGCGAGAGGTTGGCGCGCTGCAGGTCCATCAGCAGCAGGGCGGTGCGGGACAAGGTGGTGCCTTTCAGTCGGTTCCCGGCGCGCGGACACGGCCGAGGGTGCGGTCGAAGAGCGTGACGAGCAGGTAGAGCACGCCGGCGGCGAGCATCACCCAGGCCAGCTCGTGCATGCCGCCGGTGTCGGCGCGGTCGCCGAAGGAGATCGCGGTCGTGGCGGAGGCGATCATCGAGCCGACGTAGGCGAAGGTGCGCAGCAGCCCGGCCGAGGACGCGGTGCGCTCGGGATCGGCCTGGAAGTAGACGGCGTTCTGCAGGGCCAGGTTGTTCAGCCCCTGCGGGACACCGAAGATCAGCGCGACCAGCAGCAGCATCCACAGTGGACTTTCCCCGCCCAGGGTGAGCATCACCAGGCAGGCCACGATCTGCCCGACCGCGCCGACCAGGAGCTTGCCCCGCACGCCCCGGCGTCGCCCGGCCACCAGTGAGACGCCGATCGCCGTGACGAACATCGGGATCTGCACCAGTCCGGCGTGGAACGCCGAGAGCCCGAACCCCTCCTCGGTCCACTGGCTGAAGCCGTAGAGGAAGGAGTAGGCCACCACGTAGGCGACGACCGCGCGGGCGTAGGTCGCCAGCAGCGGGGTGTTGCCGCCCAGCACCCGCAGGTCGATGAAGGGGCTCGCGGCCCGCAGCTCCCGCACCCCGAACGCGGCACCCGCGGCGACGGTGATCACCAGCAGGTACCAGTTGCGCAGGTGCAGGTTCATCAGGAACAGCAGCAGCGACACCAGCATCGCGGCGAACAGGCCCATACCGGGCAGGTCCAGCCGCGCGGCCAGCTGCCCGCGCCCGGGTGACTCGCCGGTGTGCTTGGGCAGGCGGAGCAGTCCCAAGAGGACGGCCGCGGCCGCGAGCGGCACGTTGAGCGCGAACGTCGCCCGCCAGCCGCCCACCCCGATCAGCAGCCCGCCCAGCAGCGGGCCGATGACGGCGATGGTCTGGTTGGCCACGGCCAGCGCGGTCAGCACCCCGTTGGGGTTGTCCTCGCCCGTGCGCCGGGACTCGCTGCGCAGCAACGCCATCGAGGCGGGATAACCGGCGCAGGTCCCGAACCCGAGCAGGACCCGCGACGCGATCAGCACCTCCATGTTCGGCGCGAACGTGCCCAGCACCCCGGCCAGTCCGACGAGGGTGGTGCCGGCGAGGAACAGCCGCCGCGGGCCGAAGAGGTCGATGAGCCGGCCCATCACCGGCTGCCCGAGCGAGGTGGCCAGGTACAGCGCGGACACCAGCCACGCCGTTTTCGACGGCGGTGCCCCCAGCGCACGCCCGATCGGGATCAGCGCGACGGAGATGATCGTGGAGTTGATCGGGTTCAGCACCGAACCCAGCAGCATCGGCGGCAGCAGCCGCCGGTCGAACCTGGTCGCGGTCGAAGTCCGCTCACTCATCGGTCGGCTCAGTCATCGGTCAGCCTTTCCAGCACGTCCATGGCGGCGATCACCACCTGTCGTTCTTCTTCCGTGCACCGCTCCTGCAGCTGCCCGGCGAGCCATTCGCTGCGGGCCTGGCGCCCTTCCTCGACCCGCTTGAGCCCCTCGGTGGTCAGGCCGATCAGCACGCGCCGCCCGTCGTCGGGGTCGGGGTTGCGCTCGATCAGCCCGAGCGCGGCGAGCGCGGCGAGCGTCGAGGTCATCGACTGGTGCCGGACCCCTTCCGCGGCGGCGAGCTGGCTGGCCGTGACGCCCTGCCACCCGCTGAGGCGCGCGAGGACGGAGGCCTGGCCGAAGGTGAGGTCCTCGTCCTGCGCGGCGTTGAGGATGCGGCGCCGCAGCCGGCCGATGACCGTGCGGACCACCTGGGAGCCCTGGACGGAGGACGGCGCAAAGTCTTCACTCACAATGTGCAGCTTAGGCTGCGCACCTCAAACTGTCCAGCTTGCCTGCGTATTTTTCGGGCTCGACAAAACCGCGACGAGTGCGTCGCGTGCTACCTCGAGGCGTTCCGCGTGCTCGACGCGTATTCGGTGAGCGCGGTGCGGTTCTGCAGGTTCGACTTCGCCATCAGGCTCGCCACGTGCTTCTCCACCGTGCGCGGCGAGATGTGCAGGCGGCGAGCGATGTCCTTGTTGCCCATGTTGTCCGCCAGCAGCTGCAGCACCTCGTACTCCCGCACCGTCACCCCCGCGGAACGCAGGTCGGCGGGGAGCCGGTCCGAGCCCTCACGGCGCTGGCCCACCGGCGCGCCGATCTTGCGCAGCAGACCCCGGCACGCACTCGCCACCGCGGTGATGCCGGCCTGGTGGAAGTACTCCTCGGCTTCCTTCAGCCACGTCACCGGGTCACCCCAGCCGTCGGCCGCGGCGGACTCGGCGATCATGCGCAGCCCGAGGTGCCGGCTGACCGGGAACGGCGCGGCGGTGTCGACGGCCCGCGCGAGCGCCTCGTCGGCCAGGCCCGCCTCACCCGCGCGGCCGTGCCGGACCGCCTCGCCCAGCAACACGAACTGGCGGTTCCAGCGCATCCCGCTGACCGCGGCCCGGGGGCCGTCCGGATCGGTCTCCGTCCCGTCGAGCGCCTCGATCAGCAGCCGCAACCCGTGCTGGCCCGCCAGGTGGAACCGGCTCGGCTGCTGCTCTTCGAGCGCCATGACCTGCGCCAGCTCCCGGCGCGCGCGGTCGGCGTCCTCTTCGAGCAGCGAACAGAACACCTGCGCCAGCCCGACGCTCAGCACGAGCTCCTGCGCGCCGGCGCCGCCCTCCGCGCGGAAGTCCTCGAGCGCGCGTTCCATCCCCGGCCGGTCCGCCTGGTGCGCGGCCACCATCGCGCGGGTCATGTGCGTGTACTGCTGCAGGGCGACCAGCCGGAGCCGGCCGAGCACCGCGAGGTTCTCGCTCAGGATCGTCTCGGCCTGCGCGAACTCGCCCCGCATCACCGCGTGCACCGCGCGGCTCGCGTCGACCGCGCAGGTCAGCGTGATCGCGCCGGTGCGCTGGGCCTCCGCGCGGGCCAGGTCGAACGTGCGGACGTCGCCCTCGGCGAGCATCCGGTGCCCGCCGAGGCGGACGAGCACCTGGGTGCGCAGGTGCGTCAGCTGGTGCCGCTCGGCCATCCGCCGCGCCAGCTGCAGGTACCGCTCGGCCTCGGCCAGGTCCGTCTCCAGCGCCACCATGCCGAGGACCTGCAGCGCCTGGCACGACACGAACGGCACGCCCGCGCGCTCGGCGACCTCCCACGCCTGCTCGGCCAGCTTCCGGGCCCGCTCGGTGTGCGCCGGGCCCGGGATGTCGAGCCATAGCGACGCTTCGACGGCGTCGAGGCCCGCCTTCTGCTCTTCGGTGATCTCGCCGCCGAGCGGGGCGCGGGCCTGCTCGATCTGGTTGAGGCACTCGTCGTGCCGCCCGCCGATGTAGGCCGCCCACGCCAGCTGGATGTGCAGGTCCACCGCCCGTTCCAGGCGGCCGATCTCGGCGAAGCGGGCGGAGAACTCGACGGCCCGGTCGAACTGCCCGGTCTGCCCGAGCGCGTGCAGCAGCGACTCCAGGGCGTCGGCCCGGTCGTCGGGGCCCGCCGTGGCCAGCAGCTCGACGGCGCGGGTCAGCATCGTCACCGCCGTGTCGGCCGCGCCGCCGTCGAGTGCGCGACGCCCGGCTTCGGCGTACAGCCGGCCGGCGCCGGGATGGTCCATCGCCGTCAGCCGCAGCGCCGCGGCCAGCGCGCACAGCTCACCGGGCAGGCCCGGGTGCAGTTGCTCGACGGCGTCGGCCGCCCGGCGCGCCAGGTTCGCCTTCGTCGAGGGCACCAGCCGGGCCAGCAGCGCCTCGGCGGTCAGCGGGTGGCGGAAGGCGTACCAGCCGGGGGTGGTCTCGTCGGTGGTGACCAGGTGGGCGGCGACGCTGGCGCTGATGTGGTTGTGCAGCATGCGGTCGTCCATGTCGGTCACCGCCTGCACCACCGACAGCGGGAACCGCCGGCCCAGCACCGCGGCCACCGACAGCAGCGTCTCGCCGTCCGCGCCGAGCGCGTCCACCCGGGCGGCGATGCTGCTGATCAACGCCTCGGGCACCCGGGCCTGCAGCTCGCCGACCACCTGCCAGCCGGACGGCCCGCCGACGAGCAGGCCGTCGCCGAGCATGCCGTGCAGCAGCTCCTCGACGACGAACGGCACCCCTTCGCTGTTCTGCCACAACAGGTTCGCGACGGCGGCGGGGACCATGGCCGGCTCGGTCTCCAGGCAGGCGGCCGCGAACTCGCGGGTGCGCCCGGCGTCGAGACGGGTCAGCTCGAAGGTGTGGCTCGACGAGCGCTGCGCCGCCGCGGTCGCCAGGCGCAGCGCCTCACCCGGCTCGTTGCGCAGCGTGCCGATCAGCATCACCTGGCTCGAGGCCAGGTTGTCGACGAGGTATTCGACGATGAACAGCGACTCGGCGTCGGCGTTGTGCAGGTCCTCCAGCACGATCAGGCAGCCGCCGTCGCGCCCGGCCACCGACAGCAGCCGGAACACCGCCTCGGCCAGCACGAGCAGGTTGCCGTTCTCGTGCGGCCGGTCGCCGCGGTACCAGTCGGGCACGAGCCGGGCGAGCACCGGCACGAGCGGGTCGAGCTCGGGCGCCGAGGGCGGGAGCCCGCCGCGGAAGTGCGACAGCAGCGCTTCGGCCAGCGGCCGGAACGGCACCATCGGGCCGATGGAACTGGCCCGGCCGCGCAGCACCGGCAGCCCGGTCGCCAGCGCCCGCGAGGCGATGTCGGCCGCGAGCCGGGACTTGCCGATTCCGCCCTCGCCGACAAGGAAGAAGGCCCCACCGTGGTCGGTGCGGGCCTCCTCCAAAGCCTGGGACAGGGCGTCGAGCTCCCTGTCGCGCCCGATCAGGCGCGTAGATCGGATGCCCATCGCGGTCACTATAACCGGACGGGACGCCTCCGGACGTAGGCCGAATTGCCCACGCCCGGAGCGTCTCACTATTCGGCGAAACCGCCCGTGACGACCGTGATGTCCATCGTGGTCAGGGAGTTCTGGCTCACGCGCGCCGCCTTGCCCGAGAGGGCGTGGTTGCGGGCGCCGGTGCGGGAGGTCCGGGGGAGGATCAAGTCGCCGATCGGGTTGTCCTGGCCGGCGAAGTCGTGCTCGGTCATGCGGGTGGCTCCACTCTCGGTAGTACTGGGGCAGGTGAGGGGTTACTTGGGGAAACCGACGGTGAAAACGGGCGTGATGTCCAGGGTGCTCATGTCGTGCTGGCTCGGCCGCGCCGTCCGCCCGGACAGGGCGCGGTTGCGGGCGCCGGACCGGCAGGTCCGGGGAAGCGTCAAGTCGCCGATCGGGTTGTCCTGGCCGGAGAAGTCCTGCTCGATCATGGGTCTGACTCCGCTCTCGGTAGTTCTCGGGCGTGCGGGGCGAAAGACGTCAGAGGGCGAACGTGCCGTTGGTGACGACGGTCGGGGTGCCGAGCGTGTCCAAAGTGACCCCGGACAACCGGGGCCGCGACCCGGCCAGCGCCTGGTTGCGCGCGCCGGAGCGGTTCGCGCTCGGGAGCACCAGTGCGCCGACGGTGGCTTCGACGGTCTCGGCGGTGATTTCGGGCATCGTGCGTTTCTCCTCTGGAGGGTGGGGTGGGGAAAAGGGTCAGCGAGTCGGTGGCTGCAGCAGCAGCGCGGACGGGACGCGCGGGCCGAAACCCAGGCGCAGCAGGCCGTAGCCGATCCCGGCGAGGCCGGTGAGCAGGCCCGGCGACGGCACGGCGTCCGGGGTGCCGCAGCGCGCGCCGTCCTGCTCGACGGCGGTCAGCAGCTGCCCGGTCCGGCGCTCCACGGCGGCCGCGGCCCCGGCGTGGCCGTGCTCCGCCAGGACGCCGAGCACGTCGGTGATGCCGGTTTCGCCGTGGCACAGGCTCAGGTCGCGCAGCGGGTCCTGGGCGGCCAGGCGCCGGACCTGCTCGTCGAGACCGCCCAGCACGTCGGGGTCCCCGGCGTAGGCGAGCACCTGCCCGGCCAGCCCGGAGCACCAGCCGTGGCCGGTCGCCGCGGTCGCCGGCGGCAGGGTCGCGGTCTCCCGCGGGTGCCCGATCAGGGCCCAGTCGACGCCGGCCGCGCCGTGCGCGAACCCGGGGTCGGCCAGGTCGGGGTCGATGGAGCGGCCGGCGAGCTCGGCGGCGTAGGCGTCGGCCAGCACGGTCGCGCTCTCCAGGCCGGTCTGGGTGGCGACCGACCGCAGCGCGACCAGGCCGCCGGCGAGGCCGGTGGTGAACCGCGGCGACGTCGCCGGCGTCGCGGCCGGCATCACCGCGACGGTCCGGGCGGCCAGCTCCAGCAGGCCGGGGCGGTCGAGCAGCCGCGAGAGGCGGGCCAGGGCGTAGGCCACGCCGCCGAGCCCGAGCAGCCCGCCGCACCCGGCCGCGTCCGCCAGCTCCGGGTCGGATTCGAGCGTGGAAACCAGCCACGGCAGGCCGGAAAGCGCCTTCCCGGCCAGGTCGCGGTAGCGGTCGATGCCGGTCAGGTCCGCGAGCTGGGCCAGGAACAGCGCCACCCCGGTGTACCCCTCGCCGAGCCCGGCGCCCATCGGCAGCACGGTCCAGTACTTCTCGTCGACGAGCTCGAGCCCGACCCAGTTGACGCGCCCGCCCGCCGAGGACGCGCGGGCGATGATCGCGTCGGCGATCCCGCAGGCGGCCGAGAGCAGGTGCGCGGGTTCGGGGCTCTTGCTCGGCAGGACGCCGTCGGTGACGCCGGTGCCCGCGTGGGTCTCCTCGGCCGGGCTGGTGGCCAGCGCGGCCGAGATCAGCCACTCCTGGTCCCGCCGGTCGATCGTGGTCATCCCGGCGGTCTTCGCCAGCACCGACGCCAGCGGCGTCGTGTCGAGCAGCCCGGGCAGCCGCGTGCCTTTGGTGTCCTGCAGGTCGGCCGAACCCGGCTCGCCGGTGAACATCGGGACGTCGCCGGCCCACAGGTCGGTCAGCTCGGACTCGACCAGCGCGCGGCGGACGTCGTCGGTGCTGTCGTCGTGCAGCAGCGCGAAGGCGTCGTCGCGCGCGGCGGCGTCGGCCAGCAGCGACGGGTGGGTCGTCTCGTCGAGCATCCGGGCGTAGAAGCTGGTCGGGCGGACCAGGATCCGGATCTGGTGCGCGGCGCAGCGCTCCAGCAGCGGCGCCAGTTCCGCCGCGCCGGTGGCGATGGCGTCGTAGCCGGCGCGGAACCCGGCCAGCAGGGCGGCGCCGTGCTCGGCCGGTTCGACGTCGACCCCGCCGAGGGTGGGCCGGTTGACGCCAGCACCGGGGCCGCCGGGGACGCGGGCCAGCCGCATCCGGTCGGTGCCCGCGTCGAGCCAGTCGACGCGCTCGAGCGCCGGGGTCGTGACGCGCCCGCCGCCGAGGCCGGAGATGTCGACCGCGCCGTGCTCGCCGACGATCATCTGCGGCAGCAGCATCGTGCGGTGCACCGAGCGGGCCAGCAGGATCGACGCGGGATCGGCGTTGATGTCGAGCTCCTCCGCGGCCAGCACCGGCTGGAACAGCGTCTCGATGTCGATCAGCACCGGCTGGTCGCCGGCGGCGATGATGTTCTCGAAGTGCACGTCGGTGCCGTCGAGGGCGTGCAGCAGGGCCAGCAGCACGCCCTGGCGGCGGTAGAAGCGGTCGACCTCGGTGAGGTCCGCGCACGGCCGGTGCTCGACGAACCGGAGCCAGCCGTACCCGGGCCGGACCAGGACGTCGACCGTCTGCAGCTCCAGGCCCGGGACGCGCGGGTTGAGCCACGCGACGACGTCGGAGAACGCGGCGTGCAGGCCCAGCGGCCGCGGCTTGTAGACGACCCGGGCGCCGCCGTCGAAGCGGAGTTCGCGGACCGAGCGGCCGCGCTGGTGCGCGTCACCCGTGCCGCCGGTGATTTCGATCAGCCGGCCGAGCTCGCCGGTGCCGATCAGCCCGGCCAGCGCGTCGCGGTCGGCGGTGTAGCGGCCGAGCAGCTCGGTGGCCGACTCGATCGCGTACAGCCCGGCCTGCGCGACGAGCCGCGCCAGCACCGGGTAGCGGTGCAGCAGGTCGGTCAGCCCGGCGGTGGTGCCGACCAGGCGGATGAAGTCGGCGAAGCGTTCTTCGCCGGTCTCCCCGGTGAGCCGGTCGGCGCGGCGGGCCCGGCCCAGCTCCAGCACCAGCGTGCGGGCGGCGAGCCCGGCGAGCTGGTGACCCAGCTGCGCGGCGCAGCCGTCCGCGACCGGCGCGACGTCGACGGCGGGCGCACCCGCTGCGGCGTCGGCGATCGCGGCGCGGACCGCGCCGACGAACGGGTGGAACACGGACGCGAACGCCGTGCGCCAGCTCGGGCCCGGCGCCGGCGCGGCGGGTGCCGCCGTCGCGAGCGCGGCCTCGGCGAAGTCCACCCACGCGGGGCGGAGGCCGCCGGACCGCCGCTCACGCGGGGTCAGGCCGGCCGCCCACCAAGTGGGCGGGAGCGTCGTCGTCGCCGGGTTCGGCTGCGGGGGAGTCACGAGATCGAGCATGACAGCGGGTGACCTGGGTTACATGGGGGTGCTACGCCCGCATTCCGGCGGCTTGTGGGGGCGCCATGGGGGCTCATAGGGGTGCGAGCGGGAAAACGCCTGGTCGCGAACCCGCGGACTGCGCCGGACGGACGTGGCGGTTGGGCCGTTCGGCGGGCGGGCCTGGACGGGTGCGGGCGGGCCACGAGCCCCCGGCGAATGTCGTGGATCACCCACGTGGGGCACCCCGGCGCACCGGGTTCCGCACTCGCGCGCGCGGCCGCGACGCCCGCGCGCGAGGCGGCCATGGGGGCTCGCGGCGCCGCCGGAATGCGGGGTCGCGGCACCCATGTGCGCCGGCCGCGAGCCGATGACTATTCGTCGTGACAGTTCGTGGCCAGCACCCGCCGCGCCGCGGACGTTCCCCGATCTCAAGGGAGCGAGCGCACGATGACCACCTTCCAGATCGAGCAGCACCCCGACCGGCCCGGCGTGGCCGGGCGGCCACCGCTCAAGTTCGTCCTGTCCAGCGTCCAGTCCGACTCGCACATGTGGAACCTCGTCGCCCTCCAGCTGATCATGGAGGAGATGGGGCACGAGGTGGTCAACCTCGGCGCCTGCGTCCCGGTCGAGCGGCTGCTGGCCGCCTGCCGCGACGAGCGGCCGGACTGCCTGGTGATCAGCACCATCAACGGCCACGGCCACGTCGACGGCGCCCGGGTGATCTCCGCCCTGCGCGCCGACCCCGGGCTGACCGGGCTGCCCGCCGTCATCGGCGGCAAGCTCGGCGTCCGCGGCGACGCCAACAGCGAGCTGCAGGCCGAGCTGCTGGCCCTGGGCTACGACGCGGTCTTCCACGTCGGCGCCGGCGACTCCGGCCAGGCCATCGAGTCCTTCCGCGAGTTCGTCGCCGCGAACGTCCGGACCTTGCGGTGAGCGCTGCCCGGTCGGTGTTCAGCAGCTTCGTGGCCGAGCACCGCCGCAGCCGGACGCTGCTCGTCCAGCCGCGGATGGGGTTCTCGGATCCCGCCATGATGCGCCGCGGGCTGCACGCGGTCGCCGGGGCCGGGGTGCCGGCCGTCGGCACCGTGACGCTCGACAGCTACACCCGCACCGGGCAGCACGACCTCGCCGCGATGTCGATCGAGTCCGGCGTCCAGCTCAACGGCTACCCGCTCGTGGCCCTCGGCACCGGCGTCACCGCCGAGGTCCTGGACGGCCTCTTCGGCCCGCGGTTCCCGATCCAGGTGCGGCACGGTTCGCCGCAGCCGGAGGACATCTTCGCCGCGATGCTCGAATCCGGCCTGGACGCCTCCGAAGGCGGCCCGGTGTCCTACTGCCTGCCCTACAGCAGCGTGCCGTTGCGGACGGCGACGGCGTCCTGGTCCCGGTCGGCGACTCTGCTGGCTTCCCAGGCCGACCGCGGGGTGCTCTGCCACCTGGAGAGCTTCGGCGGCTGCATGCTCGGGCAGCTGTGCCCGCCCGGCCTGCTCGTCGCGCTTTCGGTGCTGGAGTGCCTGTTCTTCGCCGAACACGGCGTCCGCAGCGTGTCCGCCAGCTACGCCCAGCAGACCAGCCCCGAGCAGGACGCCGAAGCACTGTGGGCGATGCGGCGGCTGTGCGCCGAGGAACTCGCAGGCGTGGACTACCACGTCGTCCTCTACACCTACATGGGCCTGTTCCCGGAAAGCCCCGCCGGGGCCCGGGAGCTGCTCGCCGACAGCGTGCGGCTGGCCGTGCGCACCGGCACCGAGCGGCTGATCGTCAAGACCACCGCCGAGGCCCACCGGATCCCGACCGTCGAGGAGAACGTCGACGCGCTGCGGCTGGCCCACGCCACCGCGCTCGACCAGCCCGCGCCCGCGCTGCCGCCGTCCGGCGACACCGAGGTCTACCTGCAGGCCCGCCTGCTCGTCGACGAGGTGCGCTCGCTCGCGCCCACGTTGACCGAGGCGCTGCCGGCCGCGTTCGAACGCGGCCTGCTCGACGTCCCGTACTGCCTGCACCCCGACAACGGCAACGAAACCCGGTGCGTGCTCGACGACGACGGCCGCCTGCAGTGGTGGCACACCGGGCGGATGCCGCTGCCGGCCGCGCTCGGCGGCCGCCGCAGCCGCGACCGGGTCAGCGCGACCCGGATGCTCGCCGACCTGTCCTACCACCGGCGGCGGCTCGATCCCGTCCTGCCGGGCCCGAGCGCCGAACCCGCCCGCGCCTGACCACCTCTGCCGACCCAGCTGGGAGTGAAATCGCCATGGAGTACACCGATCCCGCCGCCGTGCCGCCGGACCCGCGCACGCACCTGACCGCGGAGACGACCAAGCACGTGCTGCGGCTGCAGCACCGCATGGTCTCCGAGGCCCGCGCGTTCCTCGGCGGCCGCGGCTTCGTCGAGCTGCTGCCGCCGGTGATCGGCCCGGTCACCGACCCGGGCGGCCGCGGCGCGAAGCAGGTGGACATCGACTACTACGGCCACCGCTACAAGCTGATGACCAGCGCGATCCTCTACAAGCAGGCGTCGCTGCTGGGCTTCGACAAGATCTTCTACGTCGCCCCGAACGTCCGCCTCGAGCCGCTGGAGACGGCGAACACCAGCCGCCACCTGGCCGAGTTCCACCAGCTCGACGTCGAGGTCTCCGGCGCGTCCCGCGACGACGTCCTCGACCTCCTGCAGGACCTCGTCGCCCACGTCGTGCGCCGGGTCGTCCAGGACGCCGGTGACGTCCTGGAGGCCCTCGGCCGCGACTCGGGCGCGTTCACCGACCTGCTCGGCGGCGCGTTCGGCCGGCTGTCGCACACCACCGCCGTCGAGACCCTGCGCGAACTGGGCCACCCGCAGAGCGCCGACGCCGAGATCGACTGGGCGGGCGAGGCGATTCTCTCGGAGAAGCACGCCCGGCCGTTCTTCCTCGTCGACTACCCCAAGGGCTCGCGCGGGTTCTACGACCGCGAAGCCACGTCCCAGCCCGGGATCCTGCGCAACTTCGACCTGATCGCGCCGGAGGGCTACGGCGAGCTGTGCAGCGGCAGCGAACGCGAGCATGAGTACGGCCGGATCGTCACGCGGATGCGTGAGACGGGGGAGAACCCGGCCAAGTACGCCTGGTACCTCGACCTGGTCCGCGAAGGCATCCCGGCCAGCGCCGGGTTCGGCCTCGGCGTCCAGCGGTTCACCCGCTACGTCGCCGGGCTCGACGCGGTGTGGCAGGCCACGGCGTTCCCGAAGCTGCCGGGCGTGGTGTCACCGTGACCGCGCTGCACGCCGGGGGCTTCCCCGAGGACGACGTCCGGGCGCGCGCCCGGCTGGGTGCCGCCGCGGTCTTCCCGCCCGCGGGCGAGTACGGGACGACGCTGTTCGGGTTTACCTCCTTTCGTGGTGCTGACTCGTTGGAGTCGGCCCGGCTGGTGCCGCCGGTGTTCATGCCGCGGCGGCTGGAGAAGCTGATCGAGCTGGGCCGCGAGCCGCTGTACGGCGACGTCGCGCTGGACACCGTCATCGGCGGGTTCGCTTCGGCCCTGCCGCTGTACCTCTCGGCGTTCGGCTCGACGCAGGTCGCCGGCGCCGGTCTCGGCGCGGCGGCGAGCGCCCAGGCCGCGCGTCTGGGCATCCCGATGGTGGTCGGCGAGAACGTCGTCCCGGTCCACGGCCACGGCCGTACCGGTGGCGCCGAGGCGGGCACGCTGCTGGAGCGCCTGCGGGCCTACGGCGACGCGGTGCCGGACGGTCTCGGCGGCGTCGTCGTGCAGCAGAGCACGGAAGACGCCGACGCCGAGGTCTGGAACCTCGTGTACTCGGACCCGTCGGCGGCCCCGCTGCTGGACTCCGGGCGGCTGGCGTTCGAGCTGAAGGTGGGCCAGGGCGCGAAGCCCGGCCTGGGTGGGATGACGCTGGTCGACTCCTCTTCGGCGGACCGGCTCGCCGAGCTGTACACCGTGGACCTCGCGCTGGGCGAGGGTGTCCTGCGCAGCAGCAGCCCCGGGACGTTCACCTCGGAGATCCTGCGTCAGCAGATCCGCTTGATGCGCAACAACTTCCCGCGTGCCGGGGTGTGGGTGAAGCTGCTCCCGGGCCGTGACGTCGCTGCGGCGGCCGCGGTGGCCTGGGCGGCGGGTGCGGACGCCGTGACGGTCGACGGCGCCGAAGGCGGCACCGGCTGGGCACCGACGGCGTTCCTCGGCGTCGGCCTTCCGCTGGCCGAGTGCCTTTCGCGGATCGGGACGCCGGAGGGCTGCCTGCTGGCGTCCGGCCGGATGTGGGAAGGGACCCGGGTCGCCAAGGTCCTGGCCCTGGGAGCGCGCGCGGCCGGCCTGGGGCGGGCGGCACTGCTGGCGGTGGACACCGACCCGCGCGAGGGTCTGGTCCGGTTCGTGGAGGCATTGGCGCTGGAACTGCGGTTGCTGATCAGCGCGCTGGGCCAGTACCGCGCGGACGCTCTGACCCCGGAAGACGTCTGGTTCCCGGGCCAGGCGGACGCGGTTCGTGAGCAGGTGCTGTCATGACCGCCCGGTTGTGGAGTCTGCCGCGGCTTGTCGTGAGTGGGAAACAGTGTTCTAACCCTGTTTCCCACTCACGACCCCGGGCCGGCGCATCCAGGCGGGGCTGTGCTCCGGGTGGGGTTGTCTGCCCGGCCGGGTTGTCCACATCGGACTCCGCTGGAGGTGTGGCATGACCGCCGAGCCGGCGAGCCTGCCGCCGGTCTCCCCGGCCGGACCGGCGAAGGTGCTGCCTGTCTTGGCCGAGCCGGGCGTCGCCGCGGCCGGGAGTGCTGCTGCCGGATCCGGAACCGCCGCTGGGCTGCGCAACGTCGCCGAATCGGGTGTTGCGGTGGCCGAGAGTGCTGCTGCCGATTTGCCGCGCAGCGCTGCCGGATCCGGAGCCGCCGCTGGGCCGCGCAACGCCGCCGGATCGGGTGTTGCGGTGGCCGGGGGCCAGCCGCGGTCTGTGCTGCCTGCTCCCTTCCTCGGACTGGTGCTCGCCATGGGGTTGTCCTCCTTCGGGGATGCCGTCTGGCTGATCGCCCTCTCCGTCACCCTCGTCGGATCCGCCGGGCCCGCGGTTGCCGGGCTCGTGCTCGCCCTGGGCTCGCTGCCCAAGGTGCTGACCCTGCTCGTCGGCGGTGCGGTCGCCGACCGCACCGGGCCTCGGCGGGTCCTGATCACCACCGATCTCGTCCGGGCGGCCGCCATGGTCACCGGGGCCGTCTGCGTGCTCTTCGCCGGGCCTTCGCTGCCGCTGCTGACCGGGCTCATCGTCGTCATGGCCGTCGCCAGCGCCTTCTTCATCCCGGCCTCCGACGCGCTGCGGCCCAACCTGCTGCCGCCCGAGCACCTCGTGCGGGGCAACGCCGTCTACCTCGCCGCCGTGCGCGGCGGGCAGGCTGCCGGGGGCGCCCTCGGGTCGTGGCTGGCCGGGCTCGGCGGGCTCGTCACCGTCGCCGTGGTCAACGGGGTCAGCTTCCTCGTCTCGGCCATCGCCGCCGGGAACACCAAGACCATCGCACCGGCACAACCCCGCGAACGCGTCCGGTTCAAGCAGCTCCTGAAAGACGTCGGTGAAGGCTGCCGTTACGTCGCTGTCCGGCCGGCACTGCGTACCGCCATGATCGTCACCGGGCTCCTCGAGCTCAGCGGAGCCGGGCCGATCAACCTCGGGCTCGTCCTGCTCGGCGGCCAGAAAGGCGCCGGCTGGCTGCTCACCGCCATGACGCTCGGCGCGTCCCTGGCCTTCATCGTCTCCGTCAAGTGGCCGCCCCGCGAACGCGCCGGACTGCTGGCGACCTGCGGGCTCGGCGCCCAGGTCGGCTGCCTGGCGCTGCTCGCCACGGGCTCCCTGGCCGTCAGCATCGCCGCGTTCTTCGCACTCGGCCTGGTCGCCGGGCTCACCGCGCTGGTCCTGGTGTCGCTGGCCCAACGCTGGTCCGCGCCGGAGATGCGCGGCCGGGTCATGTCGATCCTCGCGCTGTTCACCCTGGCCGCCACCCCGATCGGCAACCTCCTGATCGGCGTCATGGTCGAAGCCCTCGGCGTCCCGCTCACCATGTTCGCCCACGCCGCGGTCGCGCTCGTCGCGTTCGCCCTGCTCGTCGCCACCCCGGCACTCGGCCGGGCCGCCCTCACAGAGGAGAAGAAGTCATGAGCAACCCCTTCGAAGACGAGAACGGCACGTTCCTGGTCCTGGTCAACGACGAGAACCAGCACTCGCTCTGGCCGTCCACTGTGGACGTCCCCGCCGGCTGGCGGACCGTGCACGGCACGGACACCCGCGCCGCCTGCCTCGAGTACGTCGAGACGCACTGGACCGACCTGCGCCCGGCCAGCCTCGTCGCCTCGATGCGCTGACCCCCCACCCGCCGGCAGTACCGAACTGGAGCTGATCACCGTGAACGACGACGCCCGGCAGCTGCTGGCGGCCTGGAACGACACCACCACCGACGTCCCGGAGGCGGGCCGCACGCTCACCCGGCTGCTCACCGAGCAGGCGGCCCGCACCCCGGACGCGACGGCGCTGGTCTTCGAGGGCGAAACCCTCACCTACCGCGCCCTGCACGAGCGGGCCAACCGGCTCGCCCACCTCCTGATCGACCGCGGTGTCGGCCCGGGCGTGCTCGCCGGCGTCTGCGTCGACCGCTCCCTCGACCTGGTCATCGCCCTGCTGGCCGTGCTCAAGGCCGGCGGCGCCTACGTCCCGCTCGACCCCGACTACCCGGCCGACCGGCTGGCCTTCATGGTCGACGACAGCGCCGCGCCCGTCGTGCTCACCCAGAGCTTCCTCGACGACGCCGACCTGAGCGGACACCCCGCCACCGAGCCGGAAACCACGACGTCCACAACGGACCTCGCCTACGCCATCTACACCTCCGGCTCGACCGGCCGCCCCAAGGGCGTGCTCGTGCCGCACGAGGGGATCGTCAACCGGCTCGCGTGGATGCAGGCCGAATACGGCCTCACCGCCGCCGACCGCGTCCTGCAGAAGACACCGTCGAGCTTCGACGTCTCGGTCTGGGAGTTCTTCTGGCCGCTGCTGACCGGCGCCACGCTCGTCGTCGCGCGCCCCGGCGGCCACCGCGACCCCGCCTACCTGGCCCAGCTGATCCGCGCCGAGCGGATCACCACGCTGCACTTCGTGCCGTCGATGCTGCAGGCGTTCCTGCTCGACCCGGCCGCCGCGACCTGCACCGGCCTGCGCCGCGTGCTGTGCAGCGGCGAAGCCCTGCCCGCCGAGCTGCAGTCCCGGTTCTTCGGCACCCTCCCCGGCGTCGAGCTGCACAACCTGTACGGCCCCACCGAAGCCTCCGTCGACGTCACGTCCTGGGCCTGCCGTGCCGACGGCGGCCCGGTCCCGATCGGCCGTCCTGTCTGGAACACGCAGACCTACGTCCTGGACGTCCAGCTGCGGCCGGTCGCGCCCGGCGTCGCCGGGGAGCTGTACCTCGCCGGGATCCAGCTGGCCCGCGGGTACCACCTCCGCCCCGGCCTGACCGCCGAACGTTTCGTCGCGAGCCCGTTCGCGCCGGGGGAGCGGATGTACCGCACCGGCGACCTCGCCCGCTGGACCGACGACGGCGCCCTGCTCTACCTCGGCCGCACCGACCACCAGGTCAAGATCCGCGGCCTGCGCGTCGAACTCGGCGAGATCGAGACCGTCCTCGACCGCCAGCCCGGTGTCGGCGGCTCGTGCGTCCTGGCCCGCGAAGACCGCGAAGGCGACCAGCGTCTCGTCGGGTACGTCGTCCCCGACGGCGCCGCCCCGGACGTCGAGGCCCTGCGGACCGCCCTGGCCGCGGACCTGCCGGAGTACATGGTGCCCGCCGCGTTCGTCGTGCTCACCGAACTGCCGCTGACCCCGAGCGGCAAGCTCGACCGCAAGGCCCTGCCCGCACCCGAGTGGACGGCAGCCGGCCGCGCCCCGCGCACCCCGCGGGAAGCCGCGCTGTGCACGCTGTTCTCCGAGATCCTCGGGGTCGACGGTGTTGGCATCGACGACGGCTTCCTCGCCCTCGGCGGCCACTCACTGCTCGCCGCGAAGCTCGTCTCCGGGATCCGCGCGACGCTCGGCGTCGAGGCCGCGATCGGGGACGTCTTCCGCGCGCCGACCCCCGCCGGCCTGGCCGAACTCCTCGAAAACGCCGCGCCGGCCCGCCTGCCGCTTACCCCGCGAACCCGCCCCGAGCCGATGCCGCTGTCCTCGGCCCAGCGCCGGCTGTGGTTCCTCGACCAGGCCGACACCTGGAACGCCAGCTACCACGTCCCGCAGGCCGTCCGGCTCGACGGCCCGGTCGACACCGGTGTGCTGCGCCTCGCTGTCGACGACGTCGTCGCCCGCCACGAAGCCCTTCGCACGGTGTTCGTCAGCCACGGCGACGAGCCGGTGCAGCAGATCCGGCCCACGGGCGACGTCCGGTGGACCTTCGCGGAGTCCACTGAGGACACGCTCGGCGCCGATCTGGCCGCCGCCACCGAGGAGAGCTTCGACCTCGGCCGGGAACTCCCGATCCGCGCCGCGCTGTTCACCCTCGCCACCGGCGGGTCGGTCCTGCTGCTGGTCGTGCACCACATCGCTTGCGACGGCTGGTCGATGGCGCCGCTGCTGCGCCAGGTCGGCGAGGCCTACACCGCCCGCGCCCGTCACGAAACCCCGGCGTGGGCGCCGCTGCCCGTCCAGTACGCGGACTACACGCTGTGGCAACAAGAACTGCCCGTCAACCGCGACCTCGTGTACTGGCGCGACGCCCTGACCGGGCTGCCCGAAGAACTGCCGCTGCCGACCGACCGGCCCCGCCCGCCGGTGGCGAGCCACCGTGGTGGCGTCGTCCCGATGGACGTCCCGGCCGACGTGCGCGCGAAGCTCACCGAGCTGGCCGCCGAGTCCGGCGCGACGCTGTTCATGGTCCTGCAGGCCGCCTTCGCCGCCCTGCTGACCCGCCTCGGCGCCGGCGACGACGTCCCGGTCGGCTCCCCGGTCGCCGGCCGTGGTGACGCCGCCCTCGACGACCTCGTCGGGTTCTTCGTCAACACCGTCGTGCTGCGCACGGAGACGGGCGGCGACCCGACGTTCCGCGAGCTGCTCGGCCGCGCCCGCGAGACGTGCCTGGCCGCGTTCGAGCACTCCGAGGTGCCGTTCGACCGGGTCGTCGAGGAGCTGAACCCGGCTCGCTCGCTCGGCCGGCACCCGCTGTTCCAGGTCCTGCTGGTGCTGCAGAACAACCTCGCCGCCGAACTGGACCTGCCCGGCGTGCGTGCGACCGGCGAGCGCGTCGACATCGGCTACGCGAAGTTCGACCTGGCCGCGATCTTCGAGGAACGCGACGGCGAGCTGACCGGCCTGCTGGAGTACGCGAGCGACCTGTTCGACCGCGACACCGCCGCCACCCTGGCCGCCCGGCTGCTGCGCGTCCTGGCCGCCGTCGCCGAGACACCCGACGTCCGAATCGGCGACCTCGACCTGCTCGACACCACCGAGACCGCCCAGGCCGTCGCGGGTGGCATGACCCGGCCCGCCGCCGCGAGCGTCACGCTGCACGAGGTCGTCGAGGGCCACGCCCGCCGGACGCCCGAGAGCACCGCGCTGCTCTTCGAGGACCAGGCGATCACCTACGCCGAGCTGGACGCCCGCGCCAACGGCGTCGCCGCGCTCCTTCGTCATGTCCCGGCCGGCCGGATCGTCGCGATCTGCCTCGACCGCGGACCGGACCTGGTCGCCGCGATCCTCGGCGTGCTCAAGGCCGGCTGCGGCTACACCCTGCTCGACCCGTCCTTCCCGGCCGAGCGCCGTGCGCTGCTGGCCGAGCAGGTCGACGCGCCTCTGGTGCTCGACGACCTGTCCACTGTGGACGCCCAGGCCGCCGCCCCGGGCCTCACCGTGCCGGTCACCGGGCCTGCCTGCGTCATGTTCACCTCGGGCTCCACCGGCACCCCGAAGGGCGTCATCGCCTCCCACGAAGCCGTCGCCACGACAATCCTCGGGCAGGGATACGGCGGTGCCGTCTGGCTGCAGACCGCACCCGTCTCCTGGGACGCCTTCGCGTTCGAGCTGTTCGGCGCCCTGCTCAGCGGCGCCGCCTGCGTGCTGCAGCCGGGCCCGAAGCCCGAGCCCGCGCTCATCGCCGAGCTCGTCGAGCGCCACGGCGTCACCACGATGTTCGCCTCGGCCAGCCTGCTCAACTTCCTGCTCGACGAGTACCCGGGCGTGTTCACGCAGGTCAGCGACGTCTACACCGGCGGCGAGGTCGCCTCGGTCGCGCACATCACCAAGGCACTGACGACTTACCCGGACCTCACGGTCGTCAACGCCTACGGCCCGGTCGAGAACATGATCTTCGTCAGCTGCCACCGCATCACGGCGGCCGACCTCACCGGCGCGCCCATCCCGATCGGCGTGCCGCTGCACGGCAAGCGTGCCTACGTCCTGGACGAGCGGCTCCGGCCGGTCGCACCCGGCGTCGTCGGCGAGCTGTACGCCGCGGGTGCCGGCATCGCCGACGGCTACGTCGGCCGCCCGGACCTCACCGCCGCCCGGTTCGTCGCGAACCCGTTCGCGCCGGGGGAGCGGATGTACCGCACCGGCGACCTCGTCCGACGCCGCGCCGACGGCGTCCTGGAGTACGCCGGCCGCGCCGACGACCAGGTCAAGATCCGCGGTTTCCGCGTCGAGCCGGGGGAGATCCGGACGGCGCTGGGCACCCACCCGGCCGTCACCGAATCCGCCGTCGTCGTCCGCGAGGACCGGCCGGGACAGAAGCTGCTGGTCGCCTACGTCGTCGGTGCGCCGGCCGACTTCCGCAGCTACCTGGCCGAGCGGCTGCCCGAGCACCTCGTGCCGTCGGCGTTTGTCCTGCTGCCCGCTCTTCCCCTGACGCCCAACGGGAAACTCGACCACCGCGCCCTGCCCGCCCCGGAGCGGGTCAGCACGAACCGCGCGCCGCGGACTCCGCGGGAAGAGGTCCTCTGCGGACTCTTCGCCGACGTCCTCGGCGTCGAGACGGTCGGGGTCGACGACGGCTTCTTCGCCCTCGGCGGGCACTCGCTGCTGGCCGCGCGGCTCGTCGCCCGGATCGGCTCGGTGCTGGGTGCCCGGATCGGTGTCGCGGACGTCTTCCGCGCGCCGACCGTGGCCGCGCTGGCCACGGTGCTCGACACCGCCAGTGCGGCCCGCCCGGCCGTCACCGCTCGCCCGCGTCCGGAGGTGCTGCCGCTGTCCGCGGCGCAGCGGAGCCTGTGGTTCGTCGAGCAGCTCGACGCCGCCGGTGCCGCGTACAACGTGCCACGGGCCCTGCGCCTGACCGGCCCGCTCGACGTCGCCGCGCTGCGGGCCGCGTTCGCCGACGTCCTGGAACGCCACGAGTCACTGCGGACGGTGTTCCCGAGCACCGACGGCGTCCCCCGCCAGGAGATCCGCCAGGTCACCGAGCTGCCCTGGGCCGCGGACGTCACGGACGTCGACGAGTTCGCCTCGCGCGCGTTCGACCTGGCCACCGACCTCCCGGTGCGGGCCGCGCTGCTGCGGCGGGCCGACGACGACCACGTGCTGGTGATCGTCACCCACCACATCGCCAGCGACGGCTGGTCCCTCGCCCCGCTGCTGCGCGACCTGTCCACCGCCTACGCGGCCCGCGTCGAAAACCAGGCGCCGGCTTGGGCGCCGCTGCCGGTGCAGTACGCGGACTTCGCGCTGTGGCAGCAGGACCTGGACGACTCCGCGGACTACTGGGCCGGTGCCCTCGCCGGCCTGCCCGACGAGATCACCCTGCCCTTCGACCACCCGCGCCCGCCGGTCGCGAGCCATCGCGGCGCCACCGTCGCGATCAGCCTCGACGCGGACCTGCACACCCGGCTGCTCGACCTCGCCCGCGGCGAGCACGCGACGCTGTTCATGGTGCTGCAGGCCGGGTTCGCGGCCCTGCTGTCCCGGCTCGGCGCGGGCGAGGATGTCGCGGTCGGCACCCCGTCGGCGGGCCGGCCGGACGCCGCGCTCGACGACCTCGTCGGCTTCTTCGTCAACACCCTCGTGCTGCGCACGGACCTCTCCGGCGACCCCGGCTTCACCGAGCTGGTCGGCCGGGTCCGCGAGGCCGCGCTCGCCGCGTTCGACCACGCCGACGTCCCGTTCGAGCGGGTCGTCGAACGCCTCAACCCGGCTCGCTCCACCGCCCGGCACCCGCTGTTCCAGGTGATGCTGGCGCTGCAGAACAACGTCGCGGCCAACCTCGCCCTGCCCGGCACGACCGCGGTGGACGTGCCGGTGGCCACCGCGACGGCGAAGTTCGACCTGACCCTCAACCTGGAGGAGAACACCGCCGCCGACGGCACCCCGGCCGGGATCGGTGGGTACCTCGAGTACGCGACCGACCTGGTCGACCCGGGCACGGCGGCCGACCTCGCGGACCGGTTCGTCCGGCTGCTCACGGCCGCCGTCGACGCTCCCGCGGCACCGCTGTCCACAGTGGACCTGCTCTCCGCCGCGGAAGCCACGGCGATCAACACGGCGAACGACGACACGGCTGTGTCGCTGCCCGACACCTCGGTGATCGAGCTGTTCGAAGCCCAGGCCGCCCGCATGCCGGACGCTCCCGCGCTGGAGTTCGGTGCCGCGAAGCTGACCTACGGCGAGCTGAACGACCGGGCCAACGGGCTCGCGCAGTACCTCGCCGAGCGCGGTGCCGGACCCGAGCGGTACGTCGCCCTGGCCCTGCCGCGCGACGAAAAGCTGATCGTCGCGATGCTCGCCGTCCTCAAGACCGGCGCCGGCTACCTCGCGCTTGACCTGGACTACCCGGCCGACCGGCTCGCCGCGATGCTCGAGGACGCCGACCCGGCGCTGGTGCTCGTGACTGAAGCAGGCGCGGTGCCGGGCGACCCGGCCCGGCACGTCCTGCTGGCCGAAGCGGAGATTGGGACGGCGTGCAACCCCGTCCACACCACGTCCCCGGACAGCCCGGCGTACGTGATCTTCACGTCCGGCTCGACCGGCCGCCCCAAGGGTGTTGTCGTCCCGCGCCGTCCGCTGCTGAACTTCCTGCTGGACATGGTCGATCGCTTCGGCATCACCGAAGGCGACCGCCTGCTGGCCGTCACGACCGTCGGGTTCGACATCGCCGGGCTGGAGATCTTCGCGCCGCTGCTGGCCGGGGCGACCGTCGTGCTCGCCGGCCGGGACACCGTCCGCGACAGCCGCGCCCTGGCGGCGCTCGCCGAGGACGGCGTCACGCTCATGCAGGCCACGCCTAGCCTCTGGCACGCGCTGCTGGCCGAGCCCGCCGACCTCACCGCCGTGCACGTCCTGGTCGGCGGCGAGGCCCTGCCCGACGACCTCGCCGTCGCGCTGCGGGCGCGGGCGGCGTCGGTCACCAACATGTACGGCCCCACCGAGACGACCATCTGGTCCACCACCGCCCGCGTCGGCGAGGGCTCGCCGACCATCGGCACCCCGATCGCCAACACCCAAGTCTACGTGCTGGACCGCGCGCTGCGGCCGGTGCCGCCGGGTGTCCCGGGTGAGCTGTACATCGCCGGCGACGGTGTGGTGCGCGGGTACCTCGGCCGCCCGGACCTGACCGCCGACCGGTTCGTCGCGAACCCGTTCGCGACCGGCGAGCGGATGTACCGCACCGGCGACCTGGTCGCCCGCCGCCGCGACGGCGACATCCGGTTCCTCGGCCGCGTCGATCACCAGGTCAAGATCCGCGGCTTCCGCATCGAGCTGGGCGAGATCGAGGCCGTGCTGGCCACCCACCCCGAGGTCGCGCTGCGTGCCGTCGTCGTCCGCGAGGACCGGCCCGGTGACAAGCGCCTGGTCGCCTACGTCGTGGGCACCGCGGACGTCGAGACGCTGCGACGGCACGTCGCGGCCGCGCTGCCCGCGTACATGGTGCCGTCGGCGTTCGTGCTGCTCGACGAGCTGCCGCGGACCCCGAACGGCAAGCTCGACCGCAAGGCCCTGCCCGCGCCGGCCGTGGAGACCACCACCGGCCGGGTCCCGCGGACCGCCCGCGAGCACGCGCTGTGCGAGCTGTTCGCCGAGGTCCTCGGTGTGCCCGAGGTCGGGATCGACGACGGGTTCTTCGACCTGGGCGGGCATTCTCTGCTCGCCACCCGGCTCGCCGGGCGGATCCGGTCCGCGCTCGGCCTCGACGTCACCGTGCGGGCCCTGTTCGCGAACCCGACCGTGGCGGGGCTGAGTGAAAGCCTGGGTGACGCGGTGGCCGCGCGCCCGGCTGTGGTCGCCCGGCCCCGGCCGGAGCGGCTGCCGCTGGCCCCGGGCCAGGAGCGGCTGTGGTTCCTCGCCCGCCTCGACGCCGACGACACGGCCTACCACATGCCGATCGCCCTGCGCCTGCGCGGCGACGTCGACGCCTCCGCGCTCGCCGCCGCACTGTCCGATGTGGCCGGTCGGCACGAAGCCCTGCGTACGTACTACGACGAGGACGAATCCGGCCCGCACCAGGTGATCCTCGACTCCTTCGAGGTCCCGTTCGAGGTCGGCACCGGCTCGGTCGCCGACGCCGCGCGCACGCCGTTCGACCTGGCCGCCGCGCCGCCGGTGCGGTCGTGGCTGTTCAGCGAGGGCGACGAGCACGTCCTGCTGGTGCTGACCCACCACATCGCCGGGGACGGCTGGTCGATCCCGGTCCTGCTGGGCGACCTGGCCGACGCCTACGCGGCCCGGCTCGACGGCCGCGTCCCGGAGTGGGAGCCGCTGCCGGTCCAGTACGCGGACTACACGCTGTGGCAACGAGAACTCGACAGCGACGTCGCGTACTGGGCGGACGCCCTGGCCGGTCTGCCCGAGGAACTGGCCCTGCCGTACGACCGCGTGCGGCCCGCCACCGCGGACCACACCGGCGCCTCGGCGGCGATCGAGATCCCGGCCGAGCTGCACACGCGGCTCCTGGAGCTGGCGGCCGGGCACCGCGCGACGCTGTTCATGGTCCTGCAGGCCGCCCTCGCCGCACTGCTGGCGCGCTTCGGCGCCGGCGACGACGTCCCGATCGGCACCCCCGTCGCCGGCCGGCCCGACCCGGCGCTCGACGACCTCGTCGGGTTCTTCGTGAACACCGTCGTCCTGCGGACCGACGTCAGCGGCGCCCCGGCGTTCACCGAGCTGCTGGACCGCGTCCGGGAAGCCGACCTGAGCGCGTTCGAGCACGACGACGTCCCGTTCGAGCGGCTGGTCGAGGAGCTGAACCCGGCCCGGTCGGCGTCGCGGCACCCGCTGTTCCAGGTGATGCTGGTGCTGCAGCAGGACAACCCGCCGATCGCTTTGTCCGGAGTGGACACCGAGCCGTACGAGGTGGAACGGGTGGTCGCCAAGTTCGACCTCACCGTCGCCCTGGAGGACCACGGCAACGGGCTCACCGGTGCTTTCGAGTACGCCACCGCCCTGTTCGACACCACGACCGCCGAGCGCCTGGCCACGGCGTTCGTCTCGCTGCTGGAGCAGATCGCCGACGCACCCACCACTTCAGTCGCGGCGTTCGACGTGCTCACCGGCGCCGAGCGCGACCTCGTGCTGACCGCCGGCCACGCCCTCGACCTCGCGCCGACGCCACAGGACTGCCTGCACACCATCGTGGAACGGCAGGAACCCGACGCCGTCGCGATCCTGTTCGACGGCTCCTCGATGACCTACCGCGAGCTGAACGCTCGCGCCAACCAGGTCGCCCACCGGTTGCTGGACGACGGCGTGCAGCGCGGCGAGGTGGTCGGTGTCCTGCTGGACCGCGGTTTCGACTTCGCCGTCACGGTGCTCGGCGTGCTCAAGTCCGGCGCCGCCTACACCCTGCTCGACCCGAGCTACCCGGCCGAGCGCCTGGCCGCCGTCACCGAGCAGGCGCGGGTGAAGCGGGTCCTGAGGACCGCGCCGAGCCACCCGGACATGACGAACCCGGACGTTGAGCTGACCCCGGCCGACCTGGCCTGTGTCATGTTCACCTCCGGCTCGACCGGTGTGCCCAAGGGCGTCGCGACTTCCCACCGCGGGGTCGTCGCCACCATGGGCCAGGGCTACGCGACCTTCGACGCCGACCAGGTGTGGCTCCAGTGCGCCCCGGTGTCGTGGGACGGCTTCGCGCTCCAGTTGTTCGGCGCCCTGCTCTACGGCAGCCGCACGGTCCTGCAGCCCGGCCAGAACCCCGAGCCGGACCGCATCGCCGCGCTCGTCGTCGAGCACGGCGTCACCGTGCTGCACGCCTCGGCGAGCCTGTTCAACTACCTGCTCGACCAGGAACCCCAGGTCTTCGGCGTGCTGCGCCGGGCGATGACCGGCGGCGAGCCGGCGTCGGTGGCCCACGTGACCAAGGCGCTGCGCGAGCACCCGGACGTCGCGCTGATCAACGGTTACGGCCCGGCCGAGAGCATGGGCTACACGACGTTCCACCCGATCACCGCCGCCGACCTCGGCGGCCAGGCCATCCCGATCGGGCGCCCGGTCGCGAGCAAGCGCGCCTACGTCCTCGACGCGCACCTCGCCTTGGCCGCCCCTGGCGTCACGGGTGAGCTGTACCTGTCGGGCCACGGCCTCGCCGACGGCTACCGCGGCCTCCCCGGCGCCACGGCCGAGCGCTTCGTGGCGAATCCGTTCGCCGCGGGCGAGCGGATGTACCGCACCGGCGACCTGGTGCGGTGGAACGCCGACGGCGTCCTCGAGTACGTCGGCCGGGCCGACGACCAGGTGAAGGTCCGCGGCTTCCGCGTCGAGCCCGGCGAGGTGCAGGCCGTGCTGGCCCGACACGACGGGGTCGAGCAGGCCGCGGTCATCGTCCGCGACGGCCGGCTCCTCGGCTACGTCGTCGGCGACGCCGAACCCGCCGCGCTGCGGGCCTACCTGGGCGAGCGGCTGCCGGACTACCTGGTGCCCTCGGCGATCGTGCCGCTGGCCGAACTGCCCCGGACGGCCAACGGCAAGCTCGACCGCCGCGCGCTGCCCGCGCCGGACTTCACGTCGTCGTCGCGGCGCCCGCGGACGATCACCGAGAACGTCCTCTGTGGACTGTTCGCCGAGGTGCTCGGGCTGCCCGAGGTCGGCGTCGACGACGGCTTCTTCGACCTGGGCGGGCACTCGCTGCTGGCCGCCCGGCTGATCGGCCGCGTCCGCGCGGTCCTCGGCGTCGAGCTGGGCATTCGCGACCTGTTCCGGACGCCCGCCGTCGCCGGTCTGGCCGAGGTGCTCGGGGACGCGGCCCCGGCGCGGCCGCCGGTGACCCGCCGCGAACGTCCCGAGCGGCTGCCGCTGTCGTTCGCGCAGCAGCGGCTGTGGTTCGTCGACCAGGCCGAGGAGGCCAACGCCGGTTACGACGTCCCGCGTGCCCTGCGGCTGCGCGGCTCCCTCGACGTGGCTGCCCTGCAAGACGCGCTGGCGGACGTCGTCGAGCGGCACGAGGCGCTGCGGACGGTGTTCCCGTCGCACGAGGGTGAGCCGTGGCAGGAGATCCTGGCCGCGCCTTCGGTGCCGTGGACGGTCACGCGGTCCACTGAGGACGAGCTGCCGGAGGTGCTCTCGGCGGCCGCGTCGCACGTCTTCGACCTGCGGACCGAGCTGCCGCTGCGGGCCCACCTGGTCGAAATCACCGCCGATGACCACGTCCTGCTGCTGGTGCTGCACCACATCGCCAGCGACGGCTGGTCGGCCGCGCCGATGCTGCGTGACCTCTCGACGGCCTACGCCGCGCGCCTCGACGGTGCCGCGCCGGACTGGGCGCCACTGCCGGTCCAGTACGCGGACTACACGCTCTGGCAGCGCGAAGTCCTCGACGAGACCGAGCTGGCCGGGCAGATCGCCTTCTGGCGGTCCTCTCTCTCCGGCGCCCCCGAAGAGATCGCGCTGCCCGCCGACCGCGTCCGCCCGCCCGTCGCGACCCACCGTGGCGGTGCCGTGGACTTCACACTCGGCGCCGACGTCCACGCGGCGCTAGCCGACCTGGCCCGCGGCAGCGGAGCGACGCTGTTCATGGCGCTGCAGGCCGGGTTCGCCGCGCTGCTCTCGCGGCTCGGTGCCGGGGACGACGTCCCGCTCGGCTCGGTCGTCGCCGGTCGCGGGGACACCGCACTCGACGACCTGGCCGGGTTCTTCGTCAACACCCTGGTGCTGCGCACCGACGTCTCCGGGCAGCCGACGTTCCGGCAGCTCCTGGACCGCGTCCGCGACACCGGGCTCGCCGCGCTGGCCCACGCCGACGTCCCGTTCGAGCGGGTCGTCGAAGAGCTGAACCCGGCCCGCTCGGCGGCTCGGCACCCGCTGTTCCAGGTGATGCTGGTGCTGCAGAACAACGTCGCCGGCGAGCTGCGACTGCCCGGCCTGACCGCTTCGGCCGTCACCGTGCAGCGGGACGTCGCGAAGTTCGACCTGACCGCGGGCATCGAGGAGAACCGCACCGCCGACGGCACCCCGGCCGGCCTGACCGGCCAGCTGGAGTACGCGGCCGACCTGTTCGACGCGTCGACGGCGGAGTCGATCGCGGCCCGGTTCGCCCGGTTCCTGACCGCCGCCGTGTCCACGCCGGACGTTCCGGTGACCGCGTTGGACCTGCTCACTGCCGACGAGCGTGCCTCGCTGCTGGCTCAGGGCACGACTGAGGTGACCGCGCCCGCGATGCGGCTGCACGAGCTGGTCGAGCGTCAGGCGGCCTGGGCACCGAACGCGACCGCCCTCGTCTTCGAGGGCTCGCGGTTCTCCTACGGCGACCTCGACACCGAGGCCAACCGGCTCGCCCGGCACCTCATCGCCGAGGGCGTCCGCCGCGGTGACGTGGTCGGTGTCCACATCGGACGCGGCCCGCGGCTGGCCGTCGCGCTGCTCGCCGTGCTCAAGGCCGGCGCCGCCTACACCGTGCTGGACACGGACTTCCCGGCCGAACGCCTGGCCGGGGCGCTGCGCCGGACGTCCGCCGCGCTGGTGCTCACCGAGGGCGGTGCGCTGCCAGGTCGCAAGGTCGACGTCGTGGCCGACGCGGCCGCGATCGCCGTCCGCGACGGGAGTGTTCTCGGGCTGCCCGGCAGCCCGGACGACCTCGCCGTCGTCATGTTCACCTCCGGCTCGACCGGCGTCCCGAAGGCCGTCGCGGCCCCGCACCGGGCCGTGGTGGGCACCCTCACCGGCCAGGACTACGCCGGGTTCGGCCCGGACGACGTCTGGCTGCAGTGCGCACCCGTGTCCTGGGACGCGTTCGGCACCCAGCTGCTCGGCCCGCTGCTCTCGGGCGGCACGGTCGTGCTGCAGCCCGGCCAGCGTCCCGAACCGGCCCTGATCGAGGAGCTGGTGCTCGCCCACGACGTCACGGTCGTGGACGTCTCGGCCAGCCTGTTCAACTTCCTGGTCGACGAGCACCCGGCGGTGTTCGCGACGGTCCGCCGCGCGATGACCGGCGGCGAGGCGGCCTCACCCGCGCACCTGGACAAGGTCCTGCGCGAGTACCCGCACGTCGCGGTGATCAACGGGTACGGCCCGGCCGAGACCATGGGCTTCACGACCTTCCACGCGGTCACGAAGGTCGACGGCCCGGTCCCGATCGGACGACCGCTCACCGGCAAGCACGCCTACGTCCTCGACGCGCTTCTGCAGCCCGTACCGGCGGGCGTCGTCGGTGAGCTGTACCTGTCCGGTGTCGGCACCGCCCACGGTTACCTCGGGCAGCCCGCCGCCACGGCCGAGCGGTTCGTCGCCTCGCCGTTCGGCGCAGGGGAGCGGCTGTACCGCACCGGTGACCTCGCCCGGTGGAACTCGGGCGGTGTGCTGGAGTACGCCGGCCGCGCGGACGACCAGGTCAAGATCCGCGGCTTCCGCGTCGAGCCCGGCGAGGTCCAGGCCGTGCTGGCCCGGTACGAGGGAGTCACGCAGGCCGCGGTGGTGGCCCGCGACGGCCTGCTGGTCGCCTACGTCGTCGGCACCGCCGACCCGGCCGCGGTCGTGGAGTACGCCGCCGCGCAGCTGCCGGACCACCTGGTCCCGTCGGCGATCGTGCCCCTGGAAGCGCTGCCGCGGACGGCCAACGGCAAGCTCGACCGCGCCGCCCTGCCCGCTCCGCAGCGGGTCAGCGCCGGTCACGTCGCCCCGCGGACACCGACCGAGGTCGCGCTGGCCGCGATCTGGGCCGACGTCCTCGGCATCCCCGAGCCTGGTGTGGAGGACAACTTCTTCGCCCTGGGCGGCCACTCCCTGCTGGCGGCGAAGGTGAGCGGCCGGATGCGCACCGAGTTCGGTGTCCGGCTGGGGGTGCGGGCGCTGTTCGAAGCCCCGACGATCGCGTCGCTCGCGCGGCTCGTGCCGGAGGCGTCCACAGTGGACTTCGAGCCGATCCCGGCTCGTGACCGCGACGCTCGTACGCCGCTGTCGCCGGTCCAGCGTGGACTGTGGTTCGCCGAACGGCTCGCTCCCGGGTCGGCGGAGTACCTGGTGCCGCTGGCCCTGCGCATCGGCGGCGACCTGGACATCGAGGCGCTCACGGGCGCGTTGTCGGCGCTGGCGGCACGGCACGAGGTGCTGCGAAGCCGCTTCGTCGAGGTCGACGGCGAGCCCGCCCAGGTCGTGGACGCCGTGCGGCCGATGCCGCTCCCGGTCACCGACGTGACCGACGTCGACGTGTTCGTCCGGTCCCAGGTGGACACTCCGCTCGACCTCGAGAACGGGCCCGTCTTCCGGGCCGCGCTCGGGCTGATCTCGGCCACCGAGCACGTGCTCGTCCTGTGCCTGCACCACATCGTCGCCGACGGGTGGTCCATGGGCGTGCTGGCCGCCGAGCTGCGGGACCACTACGCGGGGATCCGGCCGGCCGCGCTGCCGGTGCAGTTCGGCGACGTCGCCGCGTGGCAGGCCGCCGCGTCCGACGACGCCGGGCTCGCCTTCTGGCAGCAGGCTCTCGACGGGATGCCGCACGTCGCGGAACTGCCCGCCGACCGCCCACGGCCCCTGGTCCGGGACATCGCCGGGGCCAAGACTCCGGTCCACGTGCCCGCTGCAACCGTCAGCAAGCTGGCCGCGCTGGGGGCCGAGCACGGCGCGAGCCTGTTCATGACCGTCCTCGCCGCGTTCGAGGTGCTCATCGGCCGCTACACCGCCATGCGGGACTTCGCGATCGGCACCCCGGTGTCCGGCCGCAGCCACCCGCAGACCGAGGCCCTGGTCGGGCACTTCGTCAACACCGTGCCGCTGCGCGCGGACCTGACCGGCGACCCGGCCTTCACCGAACTCCTGCGCCGGGTCCGGACGAGCACCCTGGCCGCGTTCGACCACGACGACGTCCCGTTCGACCGGATCGTCGAGCTCCTCCGCCCGCAACGCGACCTCACCCGCACCCCGCTGGTGCAGATCGTGTTCGCCCTGCAGAACAACGACGAGGCTGGGTGGGCCCTGCCGGGCCTGGACGTCGAGCGGCTCGCCGTCGACACCCACGTCAGCAAGTTCGACCTCGAACTCGCCCTCGCCCAGGACGCCGACGGCGCCCTGACCGGCATCTTCGAGTACCCGACCGCCCTGTTCGACACCACCACGATCGAGCGCCTCGCCGGGCACTTCACGACGCTCCTGCAGCGGATCGCCGACGCGCCGAAGACCCCGGTCGGCGAGCTGGACCTCCTCAGTACCACTGAACGCGAGCACCTGATCAACGGCGTCAACAACACCGAAGTCGCCTACAACGAGGACGTCTGCCTGCACCAGCTCATCACCGAGCAAGCCCGGAAGACCCCGGACGCGACCGCCGTCGAGTACCTGGACGAGCACATCGACTACACCGAGTTGGAACGCCGGGCCGGAGTCCTCGCCGCCCGGCTCACCGAGCACGGTGTCGGCCCGGACGTCCCGGTCGGACTGCGGATGGACCGCTCGATCGACCTGATCGTCGGCCTGGTCGCGATCCTCAAGGCCGGCGGCGCGTTCGTCCCGATCGAGACCGACGCGCCCGCACCGCGTGTCCTCGGCATCCTCGGCGACGCCCATTCGCCGGTCTGCCTGGTCAACGAAGGCGCAAAAACGCCGCAAGACAGCGAAGTCGTCTTCCTTGAAGTGTCCGGTTTGGACGGAGAAGCACCCGAGCTGCCGGACACCACCCACCCGGACAACCTGGTCTCGATCTACTACACCTCCGGCTCCACCGGGAAGCCCAAGGGCGTCGCCAGCACCCACCGCGGCTGGGTCAACCGGCTGCGGTGGCACCAGGACACCTACCGCCTCCAGCCGGGCGAAGGCGTCCTGCAGAAGACGACCCTGGTGTTCGACGACGCGGCCGTGGAATGCCTGTGGCCGCTCGTCGTCGGCGGCCGCGTCGCGCTGATCCCGCCGGGCCTGCACCGCGACCCGGCCGCGATCCTGGCCGGTGCCGTCAAGCACCAGGTGTCGAACCTGCAGTTCGTGCCGAGCATGCTGACGCTGTTCCTGGAGCAGCTCACCCCGGCCGACCGCGCCGCGCTGTCCCGGCTGCGCAACGTCATCACCAGCGGTGAAGCCCTGCAGCCGGAACTGCTCAAGTTGTTCTTCGACCGGCTAGGCGAGCAGGCGACCCTGCACAACCAGTGGGGCGCCACCGAGGTGTCGATCGACTCGACCATGCGCACGTGCCTCCGGTCCGACCTCGACGGCGCCGGCTCGGTGAGCGTCGGGTCGCCGATCGCGAACAACCAGATCCACGTCCTCGACGAGCACTTCCGGCCGGTCCCGGTCGGCGTCCCCGGTGACCTCTACATCGGCGGCGTCGGCCTGGCGCGCGGCTACCTCGGCAACCCGGCCAAGACGGCGGCCGCGTTCCTGGCCAGCCCGTTCGTGCCCGGCGAGCGCCTCTACCGCACCGGCGACCGCGGCCTGCGCACCCCCGACGGCGCGCTGACCTTCCTCGGCCGCCAGGACTCGCAGGTCAAGATCCGCGGCATCCGCGTCGAGCCCGGCGAGGTCGAGCAGGTGCTGCTGGAGCTGCCCGGGGTGCGTGAAGCGGCCGTGACGGTGTGGCAGCCGTCGCCGGGCGACAAGCGCCTCGCCGGGTACGTCACCGCGCAGGCCGGCGTCACGCTCACCGAGGCCGAGGTCCGCGAGCAGCTGCGCGAGCGGCTGCCCGTCTACCTCGTGCCGACGGCGCTGAGCGTGCTGCCGGAGTTCCCGACCACCACCAGCGGCAAGATCGACCGCAAGGCGCTGCCCGCGCCCGCCGCTGCCGGGGCCGAGTACCGCGCACCGGAAGGTCCGGTCGCGGAACTCGTCGCCGAGGTGCTGCAGAACGTCCTCGGGGTCGAGCGGGTCGGCGCGGACGACAACTTCTTCGACCTGGGCGGGCACTCCCTGCTGGGCGTGCGGGTGGTCGCCGAGCTTCGCAAGCGGCTCTCGGCGGACATCCCGATCCGGCTGATCTTCGACTCGCCCACGGTCGCGGAACTCGCCGACGCCGTCACCCGCGCCACCCGCCGCGAGTTCCAGGCCATCCCGAAGCGGCCCGACGGTCCCGCGCCCCTCGCGGGCGTCCAGGTCGGCATGTGGCTGGCCGACCGGATGGCGCCGTCGAGCGCGGAATACCTGGTCCCGAACGCGGTCCGCCTGCGCGGCACCCTGGACGTCGATGCCCTCGCCGCCGCCCTGACGAAGCTCGTCGAGCGGCACGAGATCCTGCGGACCCGGTTCGTCGAGCTGGACGGCGAGCCCAAGCAGGTCGTCGACCCGGCCGGGCCGGTCCCGCTGCCGGTCACCGACATCGACGCGGTCGAGCCGTTCCTCGAAGCACGGCCCATCGACCTTGCAACCGGACCGGTGTTCTCGGCGGCGCTCGGACGCCTGGCCGAGCACGACCACGTCCTGGTCCTGTCGGCGCACCACATCGTGCTCGACGGCTGGTCCGAAGGCATCCTCGCCGAGGAGCTGCGCGACCTCTACGCGGGCGTCGACCTGGCGCCGCTGCCGGTGCAGTACGCCGACGTCGCGGCCTGGTCCCAGCCCACCGAGGCGGACGTCGAGTTCTGGCGGACGCAGCTGTCCGGTGTCCCGCAGGTCGTGCAGCTGCCCGCCGACCGGCTCCGGCCGGCGGTGCGGGATCCGCGGGGCGCGCGGTACGAGTTCAGCGTCCCGGCGGAGCTGGCCACCCGGCTCGGCGAGCTGGGCGCCGAGGCTCGGGCCAGCCTGTTCATGACGCTGCTCGCCGGGTTCCAGGTGCTCGTCTCCCGGCACACCGGGCTCCGTGAGTTCGCGATCGGCAGCCCGGTCGCCGGGCGCGACCACCCGGACACCGAACGGCTGATCGGCCAGTTCGTCAACACGCTCGCCCTGCGCGCGGACCTGACGGGCTCGCCCGGCTTCACCGAACTCGTGGAACGCGTCCGCGAGACGGCGCTGAACTCCTTCAGCCACCAGGAAGTCCCGTTCGACCGGGTCGTAGCCGAGCTGCGGCCCGAACGCGACCCGAGCCGCAACCCCTTGGTCCAGCTGATGTTCGCGCTGCAGACGGTGTCCGAAGGCGGCTGGGAACTGGGCGACCTCGACTGCGAGCCGCTGGGCGTCGAGACCGGCGCGGCCAAGTTCGACCTCGCCATGGTGCTGCGCGAGCAGCCCTCCGGCGCGGTCGACGGCGTCCTCGAATACCCCGTCGCGCTCTTCGACGAGGAGACGGTCGCCGCGTTCGCCGAGCGGTACGTCCGGCTGCTGACCGGGTTCGCCGCCGACCCGCACCGCCCGGTGGACCGCGTCACGATGCTCGACGCGGCCGAGGTCGCCCCGCTCGACGACGACGCCCCCGGCGGGACGTTCGCGGAGCTGGTCGAAACCCAGGTCCGACGCGATCCGGACGCCCCGGCTGTTCTGGCTGGACCGGACTCGCTCACCTACGCGGAACTGGACGCGGCGGCCAACCGCGTGGCGCGGGTCCTGCAGAGCCGCGGTGCCGCGCCGGAGACGGTGGTCGCGCTGCTGCTGCCGCGCTCGGCCGACCTGGTCGTGGCGCAGCTCGCGGTCGTCAAGACCGGCGCGGCCTTCCTGCCGGTCGACCCGAGCTATCCGGACGAGCGCATCCGGTACATGCTCGACGACGCCGACCCGGTGCTCACCCTCCGGGAGCTGCCGACGTCCACAATGGACGATGGCCCGCTGGACGTCGAGGTCAAGCCGGAGAACGCGGCGTACGTGATCTACACGTCGGGCTCCACCGGACGGCCGAAGGGTGTTGTCGTCAGCCATGCCGGCCTCGCCACGCTGGTCGCCAACACCGTCGACGCCTACCAGGTCGGCCCGGGCGACCGGGTCCTGCAGTACGTCTCACCCAGCTTCGACGCCTCGGTGCTGGAACTGTGCGCCTCCCTCTTGACGGGCGCCGCGCTGGTCGTCACCCCGCCGGGACCGCTGCTCGGTGACCAGCTGCGAGACGTCCTCGCCCAGGGCCGCGTTACGCACGCGCTGATCCCGCCCGCGGCTCTGGCCACTGTGGAGGATCCGGACCTGCCGGACTTCCGGACGGTCGTGGTCGGCGGCGACGTCTGCCCGCCGGAATTGGTCGCGAAGTGGGCGCCGGGCCGCCGGATGCTCAACATGTACGGCCCGACCGAAGCCACGGTCGTCTCCACGGTCAGCGAACCCCTGGTGCCGGGACAGCAGGTGACCATCGGCCGTGCACTCGAGCACACCCAGGCCTACGTGCTCGACGACCGGCTCCAGCCGGTGCCACCAGGCGTCGCGGGGGAGCTGTACGTCGCCAGCCCGGGCCTGGCGCGCGGTTACCTCGGCCGTCCGGGGCTGACCGCGAGCCGGTTCGTCGCCAACCCGGCCGGTGGGCGGATGTACCGCACCGGCGACCTCGTCCGCCGCACCCGCGCCGGGAACCTCGAGTTCCTCGGCCGGACCGACGACCAGGTCAAGATCCGCGGCTTCCGCATCGAACTCGGTGAGGTCGAGTCCGCGCTGCGGGCCCACCCGGCGCTCACCGCGGCGGTGGTGCTGGCGAAACCCGACCCAGCCGGGCAGAAACGCCTGGTCGCCTACGTGGTCGGTGACGTCACCGCAACCGAGCTGCGCACCGATCTGAGCCGGCGCCTGCCGGACCACCTGGTGCCGTCGGCCTTCGTGGTGCTGGATGCCATGCCGGTCAACGCCAGCGGCAAGCTCGACCGGGCCGCGCTGCCCGAACCGGCCGAAGAGACGGCGGACTACGTCGCCCCGAGCAGTCCCGAGGAGCAGCTGATCGCCGACATCTGGGCCGAGGTGCTCGGCGTGCCCCGCGTCGGGCTCGGCGACGACTTCTTCGCGCTGGGTGGGCATTCCGTGCTCGCCGCCAAGGTCCGCATGCGGCTGCAGGCCGCGTTCGGGGTGGACCTGTCCCTGCCCGTGCTCTTCCAGACCACCACGGTCACCGCGCTCGCCGCGGTGGTCCACACCGAGATCGAGGCCGAGCTCGCCGGCATGTCCGAGCAGGAGCTCCTCGACTCCCTCACCGAGGAGGCCAGCGCATGACCACGTTCGACACCCGCCCCGCCGGCGACGCTGTTGACGCCGACCGGGCGGCGCGGCTGCGGGCCGCGGTGCTCGCCCGGCGGCTGCGCGGACGCGCCACCGCGCCGGTGCGCACCTTCGGCCGCGCCGACCGCGACGTCCCGCTGCCGCTCTCGGCCGGCCAGCAGCGCCTGTGGTTTCTCGACCGGCTCGACCCGGACAGCGCCGAGTACGCCGTGCCGCTGCTGCTCCGCCTGGACGGCGACCTCGACGTCGACGCCCTCCAGCGCGCCCTCGACGCCCTGGTGGCGCGGCACGAGATCCTGCGCACCACCTACGTCGCCGAGGACAACAAGCCGCGCCAGGTGATCGGTGCCCCGGCCCCGGTCGACCTGCCGGTGGTCGACGGCGACCTGGACGCGGTGCTGACGGAGTACGTCGGCCGCCCGTTCGACCTCGCGGCGGGCCCGGTGTTCCGGGCGATGCTGGTCCGCGAGGCGCCGCGGCGGCACGTGCTGGCGCTCAACGTCCACCACATCGCCTGCGACGGCTGGTCCCTCCCGATCCTGCTCGACGACCTGCGCAAGCTCTACACCGGCGCCGAACTGCCGCCGATCGAACTGTCCTATGCGGACTTCGCCGTCTGGGAACAGTCCCGGGTGGACGTCCACGACGCGGATCTCGCCTACTGGAAGGACCGGCTCGCCGGGCTCGAGACCCTCGAGCTGCCCGCCGACCGGCCGCGTCCGGCCACCCGTGACCACCACGGCGCGTCGGTCCGGTTCACCATCCCGGCGCCCGCGGCGGAAGCGGTGCTCGACCAGGGCAAGGCGGTCGGCGCGACGCCGTTCATGACGCTGCTCGCCGCCGCGTACGTCGTGCTGGGCCGCCACACCGGCCGCGAGGACCTCGCCGTCGGCACCCCGGTCGCCGGTCGCTCGCGGGCCGAACTGGAGCACATGGTCGGGTTCTTCGTGAACACCGTCGTCGCCCGCGGTGACCTCTCCGGTGACCCGGACTTCGCGACCCTGGCCGACCGCGTCAAGGTGGCACGGCTGGCCGATCAGTCCCACGAGGACCTGCCGTTCGAACGCCTCGTCCAGGAGCTCGCCCCGGAACGCGACCTCGCGCACACGCCGGTCGTGCAGGTGATGTTCGCCGTCTACGACTCCTCCGACGGCGAAGGCGCGCTGGGAGACCTCGCGGTGTCCTCGGTGGACCAAGAGTCGACGACGGCCAAGTTCGACCTGATGATCTCCTTCGTCCGCCAGGCCGACGGCTCCGTGGCCGGGGTGCTGGAGTACGCGACCGCGTTGTTCGACCAGGTCCGGATGGAGCGGATGGGCGAGCACTTCGTCCGGCTCTTCACCGAGCTGGCCGCCCGCCCCGGCGCCCGGCTGTCCGAAGTGGACGTCCTCGGCGCCGACGAGCGGACGCTGCTCCTGGATACCTGGAACGCCACGGCCGAGCCCTATCTGCGCGGCACCCTGCACGGCCGGATCGCCGAGCAGGCCGCGTCCAACCCGGACTCGATCGCCGTCCGCTGCGGCCCGGCCGAGCTGACCTACGCCGACCTGGAAACCCGCGCGACCCGGATCGCCCAGCGGCTGCGCGCGCACGGCGTCGGCGTCGAAACCCCGGTCGGCGTGCTCTGCGAACGCGGCCCGCTGCTGCTGCCGGTGCTGCTGGCCATCCTCAAGACCGGCGGCCACTACATCCCGCTCGACCCGGCCTACCCGCAGGACCGCAAGGAGTACATGCTCCGCCAGGCCGGCGCCCGGGTGCTCGTCACCACCCGCCGGTACGCGAGCGAGAACCTCGGCGAGGTGGTCGTCTTCGCGGACGAGCCGGTGGCCGACGACCCCGTGCCGTGGGCCGGCCCGGTCGTCGACCCGGAGAACCTCGCCTACGTCATCTACACCTCCGGCTCCACCGGCCGCCCCAAGGGCGTGATGATCAGCCACCGCGGGGTGCTGCACTACCTCGACTGGTGCCGCCAGGCCTACCGCGCCGACGAGGGTGACGGCGCGCCGGTGCACTCCTCGCTCGCCTTCGACCTCACCGTCACCGGCCTGTTCCTGCCGCTGCTGTGCGGCACGACCGTGACGCTGATCCCCGAGGACGAGCACCCGGTCGCCGGGCTCGCGGACGTGCTGTCGAGCGGCCGCCAGTTCAGCTTCGTCAAGCTGACCCCGGCCCACCTCGAACCGCTGCGCCGCTGTCTGGAACCCGCGGCGGCGGCCGCGGCCGCGCACCTGGTCGTCGGCGGCGAGCAACTCACCGCCGAGGCCCTGGAGTTCTGGCGCGAGAACGCACCGGACGTCGTGGTGGCCAACGAATACGGCCACACCGAGACGTCCGTGGCCAACGTGATCAACCTGCTGCCCGCCGCCGAGTGCGTCACCACGCCGATCTCCGTCGGCCGGCCGATCTGGAACACCGAGGTCTACCTCCTCGACGAGCACCTGCGCCCGGTGCCGGTCGGTGTCACCGGCGAGCTGTACGCCGGCGGCGCCGGGGTCGCACGCGGCTTCGCCGGCAACCCGGGCCTGACCGCGGCCAAGTACGTGGCCAGCCCGTTCGGCCCCGGCCGCCTCTACCGCAGCGGCGACCTGGCCCGGTACCTGCCGGACGGGCGGCTGGAGTTCGTCGGCCGCACCGACCACCAGGTCAAGGTCCGCGGCTACCGCATCGAGCTGGGGGAGATCGAGGCCGCGCTGGTCGGCGGCCCCGGCGTCACCGAGGCGGTCGCGGTGGTCCGCGACGGCGCCCTCGCCGGGTACGTCGCGCCGTCCACAGTGGACGCCGAGGAACTGCGCGCCCACCTCGCCGAGCGGCTGCCGGAGTACATGGTCCCGTCCACCCTGACCACTTTGGACACCCTGCCGCTGACGTCCAACGGCAAGATCGACCGCGTCGCCCTGCCCGCCCCCAACGCCACGCCGGTCGCGACGTCCGGCGTGCTCCCGCGCGACGAGCTGGAGATGGCGCTCGCGAAATTGTGGGAAGACCTGCTCGGCCGCCGGGTCGGCGTCACCGACGGCTTCTTCGACGTCGGCGGTCACTCGCTGCTGGCCGTGGTGCTCGTCGACCGGATCAAGGCCGAGCTGGGTGCCACCGTCGGGCTGGCCGAGGTGTTCCGCGCGCCGACCGTCCGGGCCCTGGCCGACCACATCCGCGGCGGGGAAACCGGCGGGGGACTGGTCGTGCCGCTCTCTCCGGGACGCGCCGGCGTCGCGCCGCTGTTCCTGCTGCCGCCGACCGCGGGGAGCCCGTTCCCCTACCTGCAGCTGGTCGCCGAGCTGGATCCGGCGCTGCCGGTGCTCGGCCTGCAGGCCCCCGGCTTCGCGCCCGGCGAGGACCCGGTGCACACCATCGAGGAGCTGGCCGCCCGGTTCGTCGCCGACCTCCTGCCCGTCGCCGGGGACCGCCCGATCCGGCTCGCCGGCTGGTCGCAGGGCGGTTCGGTCGCCTTCGAGATGGCCGCGCAGCTGGAAGCCGCGGGCCGCGCGGTCGAGCACCTGTGTGTCATCGACGCGACCGTCCTGGGCGTCGACGACTACGGCAACCCGCTGCCCGACATCGACACCAGCGACCCGCTGGCCTGGTTCGGCGAGGCCATCCTCAAGCTCGAACCGGGAGCGGCAAGCACAGACACGCTGGACGAGATGCTCGCCGAGGCCCGCGACCGCGGGATGGTCTCGGAGGTCGCGGGCAACGCCGTCGTCGAGCAGATGGCCCGGGTCTACCTGGCCGGCAAGGACGCGGTCGAGGCCTACCGCTGCCGCGCGGTCGTCGACACCGGCATCCACCTGATCACCTCCACCGGCACCCACCCGGTGAAGGGCCGCCCGGAGGTGCGCCCGGAGAGCTGGCGCGCCCGCACGCGCGGCGAGCTCACGGTGACGCCGGTGCCGGGTCACCACTGGGACATGGTCGAACCGCCGCACGTGGCGGAGCTGGCGCGGGCCGTGCTGGCCGGGCTGGCCGTGACCGCCGACGAGTGAAGGAGAACGCCATGACCGAGGACCTCGCGGTCGCCGCACCGGCCCCCGCCACCGTCACCGACCCCCGCGCGGGCAGCTTCCGCGTCGACGCCCACCACGGCGAGATCCTGCAAGGGGTCTTCGTCACCGGCGACAAGCTGCGCCGCGGCCTGGTCACGCTGCCCTGCCCGCTCTACAGCACCCGCGCCACCTTCTTGCCCACCGAAGACACCGGTACGACCGTCCGGCCGGCGTGGCGCAGCAAGGCCCGCCGCGCGGCCGACCTGACACTCGCCCGGCTCGGGTACCCGGTCCCGGGCGGGCTGCTCGACATCACCAGCGACATCCCGCTGTGCCGCGGGTTCGGGTCGTCGACGGCGGACGTCACGTCGGCGATCGGCGCGGTGCTCGCCGCGACCGGCCGCCGGCTCGCCCCGGCCGAGGTCGGCGCGCTCGCCGTCGAAGCCGAAACCGCGTCCGACTCCCTGATGTACGGCGGCCGCGCGGTGGTCTTCGCGCACCGGGAAGGCGAGCCGATCGAAGACCTCGGCGAGCTGATGCCGCTGTCCGTGCTGGGTTTCGGCACCAGTCCCGGCGGCCGCGGCGTCGAAACCCTGGAGCTCCCGCCCGCGCGCTACACGTCGTGGGAGATCGAGGCGTTCCGTCCGCTGCGCGGCCTGCTGCGCCGGGCCATCCACGACGGTGACGCGCGGCTGCTCGGCCGCGTCGCCACCGCCAGCACCCTGCTCAACCAGCGCCACCTGCCCATCCCGGGCCTCGACGACGTCCTCGCGGCCGCCCGGGCCGCGGGCGCCACCGGGGTCCAGGTGGCCCACAGCGGCGACGTCGCGGGCCTGCTGTTCGACACCGCCGACGCCGAAACCCCGGCCCGGCTGGAGTTCGCCGCGACGCGGCTGGCCGCGCTGGGCGTGACCGAGACCTGGCAGTTCGAAACCGAGAGGTGAGTCCGATGACCCTTGCCGCCCCCGTCAGCCGGTCCGTGGTGGAAGCCACCGAGCTGCCCCGGATCATCCGCATCCGGCCCAACTTCCACGTCGCCGCCTTCGGCCTGATGAAGCTGCTGCCCGCCCGGTTCATGCTCGACCGCGCCGAGGAGCGCGGCGATGTCGGCCCCGGCACGACCATCCTCGAGACGTCGTCGGGCACCTTCGGCCTCGGCCTCGCCATGGTCTGCCGACTTCGTGGCTACCCGCTCACCATCGTCGGCGACCCGGCGATCGACGCGCCGCTGAAGCGCCGCCTCGAGCACCTCGGTGCCCGCGTCGAGATCTGCCCGAAGCCCAGCCCGGTCGGCGGGTTCCAGCGCGCCCGGCTCGACCGTCTCGAGGAGCTGCGTGCCGAGTACCCGAACCACTGGGTGCCCGGCCAGTACAGCAACCCCGACAACCCGGCGTCCTACGCGCTGGTCGCCGAGCAGCTCGCCGAGACGATCGGCGTGCCGGACTGCCTGGTCGGCGCGGTCGGCTCCGGCGGGTCGACGTCCGGCACCAGCTCGTTCCTGCGGATGCTCGCCCCCGAGCTGAACCTGATCGGCGTCGACACCCAGCGCAGCGCGATCTTCGGCCAGCCGGACGGCCCGCGGGTGCTGCGCGGGCTCGGCAACAGCCTGGTGCCGCCGAACGTGGCCCACGAAAGCTACGACCAGGTGCACTGGATCGGCGCCGCGGAGGCGTTCGCCGCGACTCGCGAGCTGTACGCGCGGCACTGCCTGTTCATGGGCCCGACCAGCGGTGCGTCCTTCCGGGTCGCCGACTGGTGGTCGCGGCAGCACCCGGACGCCACCGTCGTCGCGCTGCTGCCGGACGAGGGTTACCGCTACCAGGACACCGTCTACTCCGACGAGTGGCTGCAGGCCCAGGGGCTGGCGCACCCGGGCGCGGCCGAGCCGTACGAGGTCGTCGCCCCGGCCGAGCCCGGCGGCTCGTGGACGTGGCTGAACTGGGGCCGGCGCAGCCTGGCCCCCGTCGTGGCGGCGTGATGCGCACCCTGCTGCTCGTCGAAAGCAACACCACCGGCACCGGACGGCTGTTCGCCCGCCGCGCCCGCGAGCTCGGCTACGAGCCGGTGCTGGCGGCGGCCGACCCGGACCGCTACCCGTACGCGGCCGAGGACGGCGTCCGCGTCGTCCAGGCCGACACCGCCGACCCGTGCGCGGTCCTCGCCGCCGACATCGGCCAGCCGGCCGGCGTGACGACCAGCTCGGAGTACTTCATCCCGGTCGCGGCCCGGATCGCGGCGAAGCTGGGCCTGCCCGGTCCGGACCCGGACGCCGTCACCGACTGCCGCAACAAGGCCTATCAGCGCGCCACCCTGGCGGCTATGGCGCCGAAGTGCACGGTCGTGACGTCGGTGGCGGCGGCCGTCGCGGCGGCCACCGAGTTCCCGGTGGTGCTCAAGCCCGCGGAGGGCTCGGGCAGTGTCGGGGTGCTGCGGTGCGAGACACCCGAGTCGGTCGCCTCCCAGGCGGCGGCCCTGCTTTCGGTGACGCACAACGAACGCGGCCTGCCGGTGCCGGCCCAGGTGCTGGTGGAGCCGTACGCGAGCGGGCCGGAGTACTCGATCGAGCTGTTCGGCGACGTCGTCGTGGCGGTGGTCCGCAAGCGCCTCGGCCCGGCCCCGTTCTTCGTCGAGGTCGGTCACGACACCCCGGCCGCGCTGCCGCCGCCCGACGAGACGGCGCTGGCGGACACGGCCCGGGCGGCCGTGAGCGCCCTCAGGCTCGGGTTCGGCGCCGCGCACGTCGAAATCCGGCTCACCCCGGACGGCCCGCGCCTGATGGAGGTCAACCCGCGCCTGGCCGGCGGGATGATCCCCGAGCTGGTCCGCGCGGCGACGGGCGTCGACCTGGTGGCGGCGCAGGTGGCGGCGGTGCTGGGTCTCGAGCCCGACCTGCGGCCGGACCGGCGCGCGTGCGCCTCGCTGCGGTTCCTGACCGCGTCGTCGGCCTCGGTGCTCGCGGCGGGCGACACGATCGCTGCGGCCGCCGCGGTGCCCGGAGTCGTGCAGGCCCGCCTGTACCGGCCCGACGGCACTGTCGTCCGGCCGGCCCGGGACTACCGCGACCGGGCCGGGCACGTCCTGGCCGTGGCGGACCGGCCCCGCGCCGGCCGTGCGGCCGCGGTGGCGGGACTGAACGTGCTGCGCGAAGCCCTGATCCCCGAAAGGGAAACCCGATGACCCTGCGGTTCCTCATCACCACCGTCGCCCGGACCACCGAAGCCCGCGCCGACCGCGCGCGCGACGACCGGGAGCCGGACCGTCCCGAACCCCACCCGGACACCCCGGAAGGAGCACCCCGATGACCATCGCCAAGAGCGGCACCGGACGACTGAGCAGCCCGGTCGCCGCCGCGGCCCGGGAAATCCTCTTCGACCGCGACACCGCACCCGCTCCCGACCCGATCGCCGCCGAGCTCGACCTGATCAGCCAGGTCGACCGCGCCCACGTCGTGATGCTCGCCGAACGCGGCATCGTCGACGCCGGCCGCGCCGCCGAGCTCCTCGCGGGCATCGAAAACCTGCGGGCGCACCGGTTCGCGCCGCTGCACGAGGTCCCCGCACCCCGCGGCCGCTACCTCGCCTACGAGTCGTACCTGATCGACACCCTCGGCGCCGAGATCGGCGGCGTCCTCCACAGTGGACGGTCCCGCAACGACCTCAACGCCACCGTCGTGCGGCTGCGGCTGCGGGAGCCGCACGAGCGGCTGCTCGCCGAGTCCGACGCGCTCGGCCGCGCCCTGCTGGAGCGCGCGCGGCGCTGGGCCGGCGTCACCATGCCCGCCTACACCCACCACCAGCCCGCGGTCCCGATCACCTACGGCCACTACCTGGCCGGGGTGGCGAGCGCGCTGGTGCGTGACGTCGAAGGCCTGTGGCAGGCCGGGGCGGAGCTCGACCAGAACCCGCTCGGCGCGGGCGCGGTCGGGGGCACCTCGCTGCCGGTCGACCAGCACCGCACGACGGCGTTGCTCGGCTTCGCGGCGCCGCTGGCGAACTCGCTGCACGCCGTCGCGTCGCGGGACCTGGTGCTGCGGCAGCTGTCCGCGGCCACCGTCCTCGGGGTGCTGCTGTGCCGCGTCTCGCACGACCTGCAGGCCTGGACCAGCGCCGAGGCCGGGCTGCTGCGGCTGGCCGACGACGTCGTCGGGTCCAGCTCGATGATGCCGCAGAAGCGGAACCCGTTCCTGCTGGAGCACGTCCAGGGCCGGGCGCTGGCACCGCTCGGCGCGTTCACGGCGTCGGCGAGCGCGATGGCGACCGCACGGTTCACCAACGCCATCGCCGTCGGCACCGAAGCCGTCGCCCCGGCCTGGTCGGCTCTCGAAGCGGCGACCGACGCCGTCGTCCTGCTGCGGCTGGTCGTCGAGGGGGCCGAGCCGGTGCCCGAGCGGATGTACGAGCGCGCCGTCGACGGCCAGACCGCGGCCACGCACCTGGCCGAACGGCTCGTCGACGCCGGGATGCCGTTCCGGCAGGCGCACCACGAGGTCGGCGCCGTGGCCAAGGAAGCCCTCGAAGCCGGGCTGCCGCTGCACGAAGTCGCCCGGACCCGGCTGGCCGGGCAGCCCGGCCACGTCCTCGCGGCCCTCGACCCGGCCGAGGTCGCGCAGCACGCGGCCCACGGCGGGGGACCGGCACGGGAGTCCGTGCTTGCCGCCGTCACCGAGGCCGAGACGGCGTTCGCCCGTATCCGCGCCGACGTCGAGGAACGCCGCTGGCGCTGGAGCCAGGCCGAGGTCGGCCTCGACGACGCCGTCCGCTCGCTGATCGACACCCACCGACCCTGAGGAGCCCAGTCATGACCACTTTCGCCGACGACCTCGCGACCCTGCGCCCGGAGACCGTGCCGGTCCAGGACACCCACGTCGAACTCCGCAGCGACACCTTCACCCTGCCCACCCCGGCGATGCTCGAAGCCGCCGCGCGCGCCCCGCTCGGCGACGACGTCTACGGCGAGGACCCGACCGTGGACCGCCTCGAGCAGCTTGCGGCCGAGCTGCTCGGCAAGCAGGCCGGCTGCCTGATGCCGAGCGGCACGATGGCCAACCTGACCGCGCTGCTGGCCCACTGCCCGCGCGGCGGCAAGGCGATCGTCGGCCACGAGTCCGACGTGTACGTCTACGAAGCGGGTGGCGCGTCCCTGTGCGGCGGCATCGTCTACGACCCGCTGCCCAACCTCGCCGACGGCACCATCGACCCGGCCGCGATCGCCGAGGCGTGCGCGGTGGACCGCACCGACCCGCAGATCGCGCCGCCGGCGGTGCTGAGCCTGGAGACGCCGCAGAACCGGTGCGGCGGGCTGCCGCTGCAGCTGGACTACCTCAGCGAGGTCTCGCGGCTGATCCGCTCGCACGGCGTCGCCCTGCACCTCGACGGCGCGCGGCTGTTCAACGCCGCGGTGGCGCTGGGCGTCAGCGCGGCGGAGATCGCCAAGCACGCGGACACGGTGCAGATCTGCCTGTCGAAGGGCCTGTGCGCGCCGATCGGCTCGGTACTGGTCGGTGACCGCGTGACGATCGCGGCGGCCCGCCGAATGCGCAAGATGCTCGGCGGCGGCATGCGCCAGGCCGGGATGATCGCGGCCTGCGGCATCGTCGCGCTGACCGAGATGACCGAACGCCTGGCCGACGACCACGCCCGCGCGGCCCGGCTGGCCCGCGGTCTCTCGCGCGTCCCGGGTGTCCGCCTGGACCCGGGCCCGCCGCTGACGAACATGGTCTTCTTCAAGGTCCGCGACGACCGCTACACGACCCGCACCCTGATCGAGGCGGCTCGCCGCCGCGGCATCAAGGTGGAGGAGCTGGGCACCGACCGCATCCGCGCGGTCACCCACGCCGGAGTCGACGACGACGCGATCGACCGCGCGGTGACGGTGTTCGGCGAGCTGCTCGGCCCGTCCGCCGGCCTGCGGTGAGGATCCGCCCGCGGGGTCTGCCGGCCCCGCGGGCCGCCGGTCACGTGCATCGACGCCGGGCTTCGAACGGGCTGGCGCCAGGCTCGTCGCAGCGGAGTTTGCGGTGGTGCTGTTCAGCTACGGCAGGGGCGGAGCAGGTTCCGGGAGCGGACCAACAACGACCCGGTCCCCGCTTAATGACCCACAAAAGACGTCACTCGCCCCAAACCGAACGAGGCCCGCCGGTACCCCTTGGCGGACAAGGGAAGGCGGGCCTCGTGGTGCGTGTCCGAGTGGGACGGCCGGTCACCGGGCGGGTGTGCCGGTGGTGGCGGCTTCCCGGCGCTTGCGCTGGATGGCTTCCTGCTGACGTTGCAACTTGTCGTGCCAAGCTCCTGAGTCGTTCATGATCTTCTCCGGGTGGGCGAGGCGTGCGGCAGTCCGGCGAGAGCGCCGCGGCCGGTGGGGTTTCGCTGTGTCGCAGAAGTACCCAGCCGCTGCGGGAGTCAATCACCTTTCATGCCTTCCACCAGGCAATTGGTCCGCTCGGACGATGCCGGTCACAACCGCGGCCCGGGGTGCGTCATAGCGGTGGCAAGACCAAGATCCGGAAAGGAAAGCCACCGTGGAGACCTCCACCACCCAGGAAACCCTTCAGTCGCGCCTGGCGAACCCCGCCAGGCTCGTGCCCGAGCTGGGGAAGATCGGCGCGGCGTTGTTCGCGGCGACCGGCAACGGCGCGATCCCGCAGACCACCATCAGCCTGGTGCAGCTGCGGGCCGGGCAGATCGTCGGCAACACCTACCTGACCGCCTTCCACACCGCGAACCTCCGCAAGGCCGGGGAGCCCGAGGCACGCATCAACGCCGTCGCGTCCTGGTGGGACGCGCCGCACTTCACCGACGCCGAACGGGCCGCGCTGGCGGCCGCGGAAGCCGTCTTCACCGCCAGCCCGCACGGCGAGCGCGTTCCCGACGAGCTGTACGCGCGGTTGTCCGCGCACTACGACGAGAAGGCGATCGCCACCCTCGCCATCGGGCTCGGGCAGGTCGGTTTCTTCATCCCGCTGGCCCTCATCGGCAAGCCGCTTCCCGGGGTCTCACCCGCGGAGCAGTGGCGGGACTGACCGGCACGTCTCAGGGGTGAGCACACCTCACCTCTGAGACGCCACGAACGTGTAGTGCCCGCCGGTCGCGGTGTAGGTCGCGTAGCCGTCGGCGAACTTCCCGAACCGCGCGCCCCGGCCGCCGCTCACCCGGTTCGCCGCCACCGCCGGGACGTCGATCGTCGCGGTCGTGCCCGGCGGCACGGTCACGTCCAGCACGAGGGTGCGGCCTTCGATGCGCCAGCCGCTGCCGATGGTCCCGTACCGCGTGCGCAGGCTCGCGTTCGCGTGGGTGAGGCCGCCGCCGGGCTGCGGGTGCACGGAAAACCGCTGGTAGCCGGGGTGTGCCGGGTCGCCGGTGAGGCCCGCGACGGTCGTGTACATCCAGGTGCCGACGGCGCCGTCCACGGCGTGGTTGAACGAGTTGCCGTTCAGGTTCGGGTTGAAGCCGCCGCCGGGGAGGATGCCGTCCCAGCGTTCCCAGACCGTGGTCGCCCCGTGCGCGATTTCGTAGCCCCACGACGGATACGTGGTCTGTTCGAGCAGGGTGTACGCGACGTCGGTGTGCCCGGTTCCGGACAGGACCGGCAGCAGCCACTGGGTGCCGACGAACCCGGTCGTGAGGTGGTCGCCCGCCGCGTGGATCAGGCCCACGAGCCGGTCGGCCGCCGCGGGCCGCTGCGGGGAGGGCAGCAGTCCCAGGTGCAGGGCGAGCACGTACGCCGTCTGGCTGGTCCCGGCGATCGAGCCGTCGGCCGCGACGTACCTGGCGTTCCACGCGGCCGTGACCTGGTCGGCCAGGTCGTCGTAGGCCGCGGCGTCGTCGTGGTTGCCGATCGCGTCGGCCATGCGCGCCAGGATCCGCGTGTCGTAGGCGAAGTAGGCGGTCGCGATCAGGTCGTTCGGTGTCGGCTGGCCGACGTTCATCCAGTCGCCGGCCGGGGCGAAGTCGGCGGGCAGGATCAGGCCGGTGCTCTTCGCCCGCATGGCGTCGACGTACTTCCGCATGGCCGGGTAGCTGGTCCGGACGATGTCGAGGTCGCCGTAGCTCTGCCAGGTGACGTACGGGATCACCACCCCCGCGTCACCCCACCCGCCGCCGTACCCGCCCGCCGTGGTCCACAGTGGAGCGACGTTGCCGAACACCCCGTCCGCGGTCTGGCTGTCGATCAGGTCGCGTTCCCACTTCGTGTAGAAGCCGTCGAGGTCGCGGTTGAACGTCGCGGTCGGGGCGAAGAAGTCGGCGTCGCCCGCCCAGCCGAGGCGTTCGGTGCGGGCGTTGGTGTCGGTCGGGACGGAGAACAGGTTGTCCCGCTCGCTCCAGGTGATGTTCGACTGGAGCTTGTTGATCATCGGGTCGGACGTCGAGAAGTCGCCGATCACCGGTGCGTCGGTGCCTTCGACCACGCCGGTGACGTCGGCGAGGGCCGGTTTGCCGGGATAGCCGGTCACCTCGACGTACCGGAAGCCGTGGTAGGTGTAGTCGGGCTGGAACGCCTCCGGACCGCCGCCGCGCAGCGTGAACGTGTCGGTCTGGGCGGCGTAGCGGTACGGCGCGGGCCCGGCGGCGAGGTTGTCCGTGTACAGCGATCCGTCCGGGTTGACCGCCTGCGCGTGCCGGAGGGTGACGGTGGTCCCGGCGGCGCCGGTCAGCCGCAGCCGCACCACACCCGAGATGTCCTGGCCGAGGTCGAAGACGTACGTCCCGGGCTTCGGCTGGCTGACGCCGATGGGCCGCACTGTGCCGGTGACCCGCACCGGCGGCCCGATCTGCGGCACCAGCCTGCTCGACCGGCTCGGCAGCACCGTGACCGGGGACCAGCCGGCGCCGGTGAATCCGGGCCGGTCCCAGCCGGGCTGCTCCTTGCGGGCGTCGTAGGACTCGCCCTGGTAATTGTCGGCCGCGGTCACCGGCCCGGTTTTCGACGCCTGCCAGGAGTTGTCCGTGGTGACGAGCTCGGCCGAGCCGTCGGTGTAGGTGATCCGCAGCTGCGCCCAGAGCGCCGGCGCCGTGCCGTCGTACTGGCCGGGCCCGAACCAGCCGACGTCCCCGGCGTACCAGCCGGGCGCGAGCTGGGCGGCGATCGCGTTCGCGCCCCTGCCGAGAAGGCTGGTGACGTCCTGGCTCTGGTACTGGACCATCGTCCGGTAGTTGGTCCAGCCGGGGGCGAACAAGTCGTCGCCGACGCGCTTGCCGTTGATGCTGATCTCGTAGATGCCCAGCGCCGAGGAGTACAGCTGGGCGCTCTTCACCTTCTTCCGGAGGCTGAACTCGTCGCGCACGCGAGGCGTCCCGCCGTCCGGCTTGAGCAACGCGTCCCCGTTGGTGACGTCCAGGCCGTCGGCGCCGATCGTGCCGCCGCTGAAGGCGTTGGGCTCGCCGGGGGTGAACGCGTCGTGGAAGAGCTGCTGCCCGGTGGACGAGGTGACGGTGAGCCCGCGGTAGGTCGCGTCCTCCGTCGGCGACTCGCGGAAGCCGATGCTTCCCTGGGTGTAGGTGGAATCCTGGGTGGTGTCGACGGTGACCCCGTCCACGGCGGTCGTGATCGTGCTCCCGGCCGCCGTGACACGCAGGTGGTGCGACGCGTGGATCGCGCCGGGTCCGATGTCCAGCGGCGTCTCCGACACCGAGGCGACACCCCCACCGGCCCAGACGTGCTTCTTGAGCACGGGCACGGCGCCGGTGACGTTGATCTGCCACATGTAGGAGTTCCCGGCGTTGCCCTGGGTGCGGAAGTACAGGCTCGCCGCCTCCCGCACGACCGTGAGGTCGACGTCGACGGTGTAGTCGGTCCACACCGGGTCGGCCAGCCCGACCCAGTCACCTTTGCCGAGGTCGGGGCCTGACGGCTTGCCAGCGGCCGACGCCGGCGGCTGGACCAGGGCGAGCAGGAGGACGACGAGGGCCGCGGTCGCGGACGTCCGGCGCGTCATGCGACGGCCAAGGCGAACACGTGCAGGCGGGTGCCGGCCTGGTCGCCGGTGACGGCGGCCGGCAGGGTCACGTACGCGACCGTCTTGCCCGCGGTCAGCGGCACCTGCGTCGCGTAGACGCTCACCGCGGTCTCCGCCGGGTACGGGCTCCCTGGTGGCCGGTTCCACCGGCCGGTGGCGGCGACGAGCTCGTTGCCGGGCAGGGGCGTGCTCGGCGTCCAGTTGGTGAGCCCGAGCGTGAACGGCGCGGTGCTGCCGTCGGTGTAGGTGATCGTCCCGGCGCCCGAGCCGCTCCCGTTGTTGGCCGCCCCCAGGAACCACAGCTGGGAGCCGCTCTTGCCGACCGCGATGTGCTGTCCCGCCGCGACGACGTTGTCGGGTGTGGCCGACGGCCAGGTGAAGGTGACGGGTCCGTGCGTGACGGGCTTCCCCGCCGAGATCCCGGCGTCGGCGAGGGCCTGGGCGGAGTAGCTGTAGCCCGAGCCGTCGAAGTTCGCCGTCTGCGGTGCCGAATCGTCGCTCACCGCGGTGTTGTCGTAGGCGTCGGCGAGCGTGCCGAACAGCAGCGGCAGGGCGAGGGAGCTTCCTTGCAGCGGCCGGTCCCGTCCCGACGAGCTGACGGTGCCGGACAGGTCGAGCGACGCGGACTTCGCCCCGCTGCCGACGGCGACGGTCAGCTGGGTGGTGGACGTCGCTCGCGGGCGCAGTGCCACCGACACCTGCGCCGGCGTGACGGTCACCCCGGCCGGGGCGTCGACGTGGGCGGCCACCGTGACGGGCGCGTCGGTCGTGTTGCGCAGGGTGAGCGTGGCCCCGAAGCTCGTGCCCGGCTGGGCCATCTTGGTCGCCGACGTGAACTGCGCCGCCACCAGCGGGCCCACGGTGACCTGCAGCCCGTTGCTCGCGCGGTAACCCCCGTTCGCGGTCGCCGTGGCGGCCAGGCGCCACAACCGGCTCTGGGCGTCGGCCGGCGGGGTCACCAGCCACGACGTCTGCAGCCGGGCGCCCGGCAGGGCCAGGGCGAACGTCGCCGGGGTCAGCGGTTTCGCCTGCCAGCCGCTCGGCAGGTCGAGGCCGAGCTGGACGTGGGTCAGCAGCTGCGTGCCGCCGGGGGTGAGGGTCGTGGTGACGACGTTGCCGTGCCCGGGATCGAGCGCCTGGGGCGCGGACGCCGTGACCGTCCGCGCGCCGGTCGACTGGAGCAGCGTGTAGGACGACGTCAGCGGCAGGTTCCGGGACGAGTCGCCGACGAACAGCCGGTAGGTGCCGGGGTTCGTCGTCCAGGTGTGGGCCTTGCCGTCCCAGGTCTGCAGGTCCGACGGCGCGACCGTGAACGTGACGCGCTGGGACCGGCCCGGCTGGAGGGTGACGCGCTGGAAACCCTTGAGCTGCTTGGGCGGCTCGCCGGAGTTCGCCGGATCGCCGACGTAGAGCTGCGCCACCTCGGACGCCGTGCGCGTGCCGGTGTTCTTCACCGTCGCGGTGACCTTCACCGGGCCCGAAGTGACGGCGAGACGCGGTGAGACGTCCAGGTCGCTGAAGGAGAACGACGAGTACGTCAGGCCGAAGCCGAACGGGAACAGCGGTGTCAGGTTGTGGGCGTCGTACCAGCGGTAGCCGACGTTCAGGCCTTCGCTGTAGTTCAGCGACGTCGTGTTGGTGGAGACGTCGACGGTCCCGGGGTAGCGGGCGGGATCGGCGGTCGGCAGCTGCGCCATGCTCGCGGGCCAGGTCTGCGGCAGCTTGCCCGAGGGGTTGACGTCGCCGAAGAGCACGGACGCCAGCGCCGCGCCGTTCTGCTGGCCGCCGTACCAGGACTCGAGCACGCCGCCGACCGAGTCGAGCCAGGGCATGAGCACGGGCGCACCGGTGTTGAGGACGACGATCGTGCGCGGGTTGGCCGCGGCGACGGCGGCGACCAGGTCGTCCTGCGCGCCGGGCAGGGTGAGGTTCTGCCGGTCGCCGTCCTCGCTCTCGTCGTCGTTGACCACGACGACGGCGACGCTGTCCTGCTTGGCCAGCGCCGCGGCCGCTTCGATCGCCTTGACGTCGGGGACCTGCCAGCCGAGGGTGACCGAGCCGTTGCCGGGCGGGCTGGTCGGCGTGCCGGCCACGGGCCCGGTCGGGCCGTTCACCGGCTGGTAGTTCTCCACGGTGATCGGCGTCTTGACCCCGCCCTGCAGGCGGATCGCGGAGACGCCGGGGCCGTACTGCGCCCAGTCCTGGAACACCGGCTGGCCGCCGACCGTCATCCGGACACCGCCGGTGTTGGCCATCGAGAAGGTGTAGGTGCCGCTGACGGGTGCGGTGAGGAAACCCTTCCACCGCACGGAGAACCCGGCTGGGTTGACCCCCGGACCCGGCGCCTGCGTGTAGTGGTCGTCGACGTTCGGCTCGACGCGGGTCAGCGCCGGCTTGCCCGACAGGTCGAGGTTGTTGAAGTACTCGGTGGTCAGGCCCGGCTGCCCGCCCGCCGTCGTGAACTGGGCCGCCGGCACGGTCGGCAGCTTGTCCGTCACCCCCGGGACGGTCAGGCCCGTGTGCGCCAAGGGGACGCCGTTCGCGGACACGGTGAGTTCGGTGATCGACCACCAGCTGGCGTCCGTGCCGGTCTGCACGACCTTGACGTACCGCGCCTGCTGCACCGGGAAGGTCGCCGTGACCAGCTGCCCGGTGCCCGTGCCGGTCGCGACCGGGCTGCCCCACGACGTCCCGTCGGTGGAGAGGTAGACCTCGTACCCGCGGGCGTAGTCGGTGCCGTTGCCCGCGTCGAGGGTGACCTTGTCGATCGGGTGGAGCCCGCCGGTGTCGACGCTCACCCACTGCCCGGCGGCCATCGGGACGCCGCTGGACCACCGGGTGGCCGGGTTGCCGTCGACCATGTTGCGCGGCTGGTCGCCCGCGCTCGCCGAGGACGACGCGTTCGCCGTCCAGGAGCCGGCGTAGTCCACCCGGCTCGCGGTGCCCAGCCGGCCGGCGATGCCGTCGGCGACGGTGACGACCGAAGCCGGGTCGACCGGCACGTGCGAGCTGCCCCCGCCGCCGGTGATCGGCGCGTCCTTCGCGGCCGCCCCGATGACCGCTACCGACGGCGTCGCCGCGGGGTTCAGCGGGAGGATGCCGCCCTGGTTCTTCATCAGGACGGTGCCCGCCGCGGCGATGTCGCGGGCGGTGGCGACGTGCTCGGCGGTGGTGGCCGTCGCGGACGGCGACCCGGCGGCGGTGTCGAAGAGGCCGTAGGCGAACTCCTCGGTCAGCAGCCGGGCCACCTTGTCGTTGAGCACGGCCATGCTCACCTGTCCGGAGCGGACGGCGTCGGCCAGCGGCTGCCCGAAGTTGCCCGGCGCCGGCATGGTCAGGTCGAGCTCGGCGTTCGCGGCCTGAACGGTGCTGCGGGCGCCGTCCCAGTCGGTGACGACGAACCCGTCGAAGCCCCAGTCCTGCTTGGCGGTGTCCTTGAGCAGGGTGGGGTTCTCGTTGGCGTGCACGCCGTTCACGAGGCTGGTGGCGGCCATGATGGACGCCGCGTTCCCCTGCTGCACGGCCTGTTTGAAGGCCGGGTAGTAGATCTCGTTGAGCGTGCGCTCGTCGATGACCGCGTCGGCGTTGTTGCGGTTCTGCTCGGTGTCGTTGGCGACCAGGTGCTTGAGGTCGGTCATCACGGAGTTGGACTGGACGCCCTTGACGTACTGGGTCGCCATCGCCCCGGCCAGGTAGGGGTCCTCACCGGCCATCTCGAAGACGCGGCCGCCGCGCGGGTCGCGCACGAGGTTGACGTCGGGCCCGAGGTTGACGCCGATCCCCTTGGTCTTGGCTTCGGCACCGACGACCTTGCCGTAGGACAGTTCGGCGTCCGGGTCCCAGCTGGCGGCGGCGGCCACCGGCGCCGGCATCGCCGTCGTCCCGCCCATGACCACGCCGGCCCCGCCGTCGTTGAGGTTCAGCGCGGGGACGCAGAGCCGGGGGATGGGCGCGACCACGCCGGCGTACCCGGGCAACTGGGAGCCGTGCGTCATCGACAGCTTCTCGTCGGTGGTCATCTGCGCCAGCACCTGGGCGGCCCGCTCGGCCGGCGCGGCCTTCGACCCGAGCCACGGGCACGCCGCCGTCCCCGGGGCGGCTGCCGTCGCCGCGGTGGGCAGCGCCATCGTGAGGAGCAACGCCGCCGTCACCCCGGCGGTCCAACGTCGCCGTGATCGGCCGGGCCGGTGCTCGCCGGTGAGCAGGGGCATGCGTCATCCTCTCGGACATTTTTGGCGCGACAATCTGCGTCCAGACGGGACTTATAACGTTTCAATCGAAGTCCGCTGAGCCTACGATCCGGATGAGCGCAGGGTCAAGACACGCTGGTCACCAGCCTTTGTCAGAAAAGCGGACAGCCACGGACAGCGTCACGCTGACGACCGTCCTGCAGAAGGGGGAGCACATGGAAGCCGACCGGTACGTCGAGGCGCCCACCTACCACCGTCCCCGGCCCGGCGAGCCGCCGTCGGTGTTCCTGGCCGGTGGCATCACCGCGGTGGCCGAGCCGTGGCACGAGCACGCGGTGCGCACGCTGCTGGGCGCGCCGCGGCCGCTGGTCGTGTTCAACCCGTGCCGGGCGGACTTCCCGATCCACGACCCCGGCGCGGCGTTCGAGCAGGTCAGCTGGGAGCAGCACCACCTGCGGCTGGCCAAGCTGACCCTGTTCTGGTTCCCGCGCTCGGACGCGGCGAAGACCACACAGCCCATCGCCCTGTTCGAGCTCGGGCAGGCACTGGGCGAGGGACGCCACATCGTCGTCGGCGCGGACCCCGGCTACCCGCGCGAGCTCGACGTCCACCTGCTGTGCCGGATCAACCGCCCGGGAATGCCGGTGTGGTCCACCGTGGACGACACCCTCACCGCGGCGATCGAAGCCGCACACGGCTGATCGGGTCCGGTCGGCGCGGCCGAGCCGGCCGGGTGGTCCGGGCAGGAACCGGTGACCTTGAGTACGTCGCCAACGCGCGGGAATCCGCGGCCCTGGCGCACCAGCAGGCGGCCCTCGCCGCCGAATACGCGGCCAACGCCGCCGGCTCGGCCGCCGATGCCCGGGCTTCCGCGGACGAGGCCGCGCTCGGCGGCGCCTCGGTCTCCGGCGGCGCGATCGCGGCGTGCGCCGAGGAAGTCGGTGCGGGAGCGGCGGTCGGTGCCGGTGGCGGCGCGTTCTTCGCCGGCATCGGCGCGGTGCCCGGCGGCATCGGCGGCGCGCTCGTCGGCGCCATCGCGTGCGTGTTCACCTCGGGTCCCGCGATCTACGCCGGCGTCACGGAGATGATCGGCGGCCTGGCCATGGCCCAGCAGGGCATGGAGGGCATGGCCGACGACATCAAGAACCTCTCCGAGAACTCGGGCAACGCGGTCGGCAACGCTCGGGAGGTGAAGGTCGCCGACATCGTCGGCGGCAGGCGCACCAAGGAGCTCACCAACAACGGCCAGGACTTCGAAATCGTGCAGCCGGGCGTCGGCAAGACCGGGGTGGACGTGTTCGGGCCGAACGGCGAGTACATCGCGGTCGGCGGCCCCGGCAAGGCGCTGAACACCACCAAGCTGGGATCCCAGATGAAGATCCTCAAGTGGGGCGCCGACCAGGCCGGCGTCACGGCCCAGGCGTACTTTGAGGCCGGCACGCCGCAGGAGGCGATCGACATCGCCAAGAAGTGGCTCGGCGACGCCAACGTGATCTCCTTCCCGAAGTAGGCAGGAAATGTCAGACGGATTCGTGCGGCTGTACCGGCGGGACTGGTCACCGGAGCAGGCGCTGCGGCGGGTGGGCTCGCTGGCGGCGACCGGCATGGTGCTGGGTCATCCCGGCACCGGCCGGATCACCGCGCTCAGCGCGGATCCGGAGACCATCGGCGAGCAGGTCGAGCTGACGCGGGACGACCTGCTCGCCGCCATGGCCGGGCTGGGGGAGAAGCAGTTCACCTTCCAGTACTGGCTGACCGACGACGAGGACAGCGACGTCATCTGCACGCTGAGCCGGGCCGACGACGACGTGGTGGTCGAGGAGTACGGCCTCGACGGCCTCGGCGGTCCGATCGCGCGCACGGGGCAGGACAAGGTGATCCGCCGCCTGCTGGCCGAGTTCCGGGCGACCGGGCCCGCCGCGGCCGGCCTGGTCGTCGACCGCTGGGGGCCGTCCCTCGACACGGACCTCGACGACATCGTGACCGGCGGTCCCACACCGGTGACCGTGACTCCGGAACTGCTGGTGCTGCGGCCCGAGGTCGCACGCCGGCACCCGGAGCTACGGGCCCCGGTCCCGTTCGGCGACTTCGTCGCCTGCGACACGGACGGGATCCTCGCACTGGCGCGGTGACCGGGCGCTGTTCTTGCACGAGCCGGCTCTTGCCGACGCCGGCCTGACGGGAAACGCGGCGGCGAGCACCGTCCACATCGGACGCACAGCCGATCCGGGTCAGGGGTTGACGAGGCCGAAGGGGGTGCGCGCGGCGCCGATCAGGCTCCGCGGCACCCCTTCGGCACAACTCAGCTCTATTGGTTGTTCCACCAGGCCTGCCCGGCTTCGGGCAGCGTCGAGATCGGGTCGTAGTACGGGTAGCGGCGGTTCAAGGCTTCCGGGTCGTCCAGCTCGATGCCCGTCCGGTAGTTCTTGGTCCAGTACGAGATGCCCAGCTCACGGTCGTAGTCGGCCAGCTGGTGCACCCACCGCTTCCCCACGTACGGCACGTCGCACACGATGCGCGGCGTCGCGTAGCCCGGGAGGTAGCCCATGATCGCGTGCTGCAGCTCCTGCGCCTCGTGCACCGAAACCCGCCAGTGCTCGGCGTTCGGGATCATGTCGCACATGTAGAAGTAGTACGGCAGGATGTTCGCCTCGCCCTGCAGCGCGAAGCACAGGTCCAGCAGCTGGGCCGGCGTCGCGTTGACGCCGCGCATCAGGACACCCTGGTTGCGGACGTCGCGGACGCCGACGTTCAGCGCCGTCTGGGCCGCCTCCGCCACCAGCGGGGTCACCGACTGGGCGTGGTTGACGTGGGTGTGGATCGCCAGGTTGACGCCGCGGCGCTGGGCGGTGACGGCGACGCGCTCCAGGCCTTCGACGACCTTCGGCTGCAGCCAGTGCTGCGGCAGCGCGGCCAGTGCCTTGGTCGCCAGGCGGATGTCGCGGACCGTCTCGATGTCCATCAGGCGCATCAGGAACGACTCGAGCTGCGGCCACGGCACGTTGGCGACGTCGCCGCCGGAGACGACCACGTCGCGCACGCCCGGGGTCTTCTTGAGGTAGGCGATCATCGCGTCCTGGCGGTCGACCGGCTTGAGCGAGAGCTTGTGCTTCTCGACCTGCTCGGTGGAGTTGCCGACGAGGTCCATCCGGGTGCAGTGGCCGCAGTACTGCGGGCAGGTCGAGATCATCTCGGCCAGCACCTTGGTCGGGTAGCGGTGGGTCAGGCCCTCCACGACCCACATCTCCGCCTCGTGCAGCGAGTCGCGTTCCGAGTGGGGGTGGCTCGGCCACGTCGTGTCGCGGTCGCTCTTGACCGGGAGCATGTAGCGGCGGATCGGGTCGGCGTAGAACGCCTCGGTGACCTTCGCCGGATCGGTGCCGGCGGTCGGCGCCATCGTGTTGATCATCTGCGGCGGCAGCAGCATCGACATGGTCGCCATCTCGCGCTGGTCGGCGGCCAGGTCGTCGTAGAAGCGCTCCTCCAGCAGGTCGCCCATCAGGGCGCGCAGCTGCTTGGCGTTGCGGATGCAGTGGACCCGCTGCCACTGCGCGTCGCGCCACTCGGCGTCGGTCACGTCGTGCCAGCCGGGGAAGCGGCGCCAGTCGGGTTCCACCAGCTCGGCGCGGGCGTACTCGTAGGGCTGGTCGATCGCGGCGGCAGGCGTCACAGGTTCCTGGATCGCAGTCACTTGTACTCCCAGTCGTCGGTTTGGCGTCAAAATATCCTGTCATAACGTTCTCATGCTGTAAATCTTCCTGCTTGCTAGCGGACCTTCCCCCAGGTGGAGGAGGGGGTCGAGGGGCGGAGCAGACTCAGGGGCGTGACGGACGAACACACCACGCTCCTGCTCGGCGGGCGCATCTACACCCCCGCCGGCCCGGACGCCACGGCCCTCGCGATCACCGGCGGCACCGTCGTCTGGGCCGGGCAGGACGGCCCGGCCCGCGCGCTGCACCCCGGCGCCGAGATCGTCGACCTCGGCGGCGCCTTCGTGGCTCCCGCGTTCGTCGACGCGCACGTCCACGCCACCGCCACCGGCCTGCACCTGACCGGCCTCGACCTCACCGCCGTCCACGACCGCGCCGAGCTCCTGAGCCGCGTCCGCGCGGCCGTCGTCCCCGGGCAGGTCCTGCTCGCCCACGGCTGGGACGAGACCGCCTGGACCGACCCGCGGCTGCCCAGCCGCGCCGAGCTCGACGACGCCGCCGGCGGTGCCCCGGTCTACCTGAGCCGGGTCGACGTCCACTCCGCGCTCGTCTCCACCGCGCTGGTCGAGCTGGCCCCGGCCGCCCGCGGCGCCGACGGCTGGTCGCCCGACGGCCCGCTGACCCGCGCCGCCCACCACGCCGTCCGCGCGGCCGTGCGCGCCGCCGTCACCCCCGAGCAGCGTGACCGCGCTCAGCGGGCGTTCCTCGCCGAGGCCGCGAAACAGGGCATCGTCAGCGTCCACGAGTGCGCCGGGCCCGACATCTCCGGCCGCGACGACCTCGCCGCGCTCCTGGCCCTCGCCGGACCGGGCCACCCCGAAGTCGTCGGCTACTGGGGTGAGCTCGGCGCCGTCGAGACCGCCCGCGAGCTCGGCGCGCGCGGCCTGGCCGGCGACCTCTTCGTCGACGGCGCCCTCGGCTCCCGCACCGCCGCGCTGACCACGCCGTACGCCGACCACGACGGATCCGGCACGCTCTACCTCGACGCCCACGGCATCGCCGAGCACCTCGCCACGTGCACCGAGGCCGGGCTGCAGGCCGGGTTCCACGTCATCGGCGACGCCGCCACCGCCGAGGTGCTCGAAGGCTTCCGCCTGGCCGAGAAGGAGGTCGGGCAGCGCGCCCTGACCGCCTGCCACCACAGGCTGGAACACCTGGAGATGGTCACCGCCGAGCAGGCCAAGATCCTGGCCGGCTGGGGCGTCGTGGCCTCGATGCAGCCGCTGTTCGACGCCGCCTGGGGTGGTGCGGACGGCATGTACGCCGAACGGCTCGGCACCGGCCGCGCGGCCGGCCTCAACCCGTTCTCCGCGCTGGCCGCCGAAGGCGTCATGCTCGCCTTCGGCTCCGACGCGCCTGTGACACCCCTGAACCCGTGGGCGAGCGTCCGCGCGGCCGCCTACCACCGGACGCCGGGCGCGGGCCTGTCCCCGCGCGCGGCGTTCACCGCGCACACCCGGGCCGGGCACCGCGCCGCCGGCGTCAACGACGGTGTCACCGGCAGCCTCGCCCCGGGCGCGCCGGCGCACTACGCGATCTGGGACGCGACGGACCTCGTCGTCGCCACCCCCGACACCCGGGTGCAGCGCTGGTCCACCGATCCGCGGGCCGGCGTGCCGCCGCTGCCGCGCCTCGAGCCCGGTGCGGAGCTGCCGCGCTGCCTGCGCACGGTGCGCGCGGGTGAGGTCGTCTACGACGACTTCACGCCGGGCACCTAGAGTCATCACCTGTGGCAGTCACCGTGGCGGACCCCGAACCGGGCGCTTCGCACAAACCCGCCCGTACCAGGCGCTTCCCCCGGATGTGGCTGCTGCGGCTGGCCGCGGCGCTGGTGTCCGGGTTCGCCTATTACCTGAGCTTCGCGCCCCGCCCGCTGTGGTGGCTGGCCCCGCTGGCGTTCGCCGGGTTCGCGCTCGTGCTGCGCGGCCGCAGCTTCCGGGGCGCGTTCGGGTACGGCTTCGCGTTCGGGTTCGTGTTCTTCCTGCCGCTGCTGACCTGGCTGCTGGACTTCCTCGGCCCGGACTTCGGCCCATGGCCGTGGCTGGGACTGTCGTTCGCGCTGGCGCTCTACTACGGCCTGGCGGGCGGGCTCATCACCTGGGTGTCCCGGCTGCCGCTCGCGCCGCTGTGGGGCGCGCTGATCTTCATCGCGATGGAGACACCCCGCGCGTGGTTCCCCTTCGGCGGCTTCCCCTGGGGCCGCGTCGCGTTCAGCCAGCCCGAAGGCGCGTTCCTGCCGCTCGCCTCGATCGGCGGCGCGCCCCTGGTCGGCCTCGCGGTCGTGCTGAGCGGGTTCTGCCTCGCCGCGTTCGCCGGACGGCTCTGGGACGCCCGCGGCGCGCTCAGGCCCGCTCTGCGCGCCCGCCGGACCGTCCTGGCCGCCCTCGGCACGGTGCTGCCCGTCGTCGCGGGCCTGGCGCTGTGGCCGACCATCGGGACCGCCGCGCAGGACGGCGAGCGCACGATCGCCACCGTCCAGGGCAACGCGCCCAACATCGGGCTCGCCCTGCAAGGCGAGCGGGACCTGCTGCGCCGCAACACCCTCGCCGAGAGCCAGCGGCTGCTGGACGCGATCCGCGCCGGGAAGGTCCCGAAGCCGGACCTGGTCCTGTGGCCGGAGAGCGCCACCACGGTCGAAGGGCCGGACCCGCAGGTCGACCAGCTCGTCGCGAACTTCGGCGTGCCCGCCCTGGTCGGCGCGCTCTACGTGCTGCCCGACCGGCACATCCAGAACTCGGTCATCGTCTGGGACCCGCGCACCGGCCCGGGCCAGCGCTACGCCAAGCAGCAGCTCGTGCCCTTCGGCGAGTACGTGCCCGCCCGCAAGCTCGCGGCGCTCGTCACGCCGTTCGTCGACCAGGAGACCGTCGACATGGTCCCCGGCGACGGCGCCAACCAGACGCTGAGCGCCGCGGGCACCAAGGTCGGCGTGTTCGTCTGCTACGAGGCGGCGTTCGACTACCCGGCCCGCGACGCCGTGCGCGACGGCGCCGAGGTGCTCGTGGTGCCGACCAACAACGCCTGGTACGGCGAGAGCGAGATGAGCGTGCAGCAGCTGGCCATGTCCCGGCTGCGCGCGGTCGAGCACAGCCGCCCGGTCGTGGTGTCCGCCGTCTCAGGCGTCAGCGCCGTGGTGGCACCCGACGGGACGATCACCAGCTCAACCGGCCTTTTCACCGCCGACTCCCTGGTCGGGCGCGTGCCGCTGCGCACGCAGACTACGCTGTCGGATCGACTCGGTGCGTGGACGGAGTACGGGTTGCTGGCACTGGCGATCGCCGGGGTCGCCGGCGGGCTCGTACTCCGTTTTCGCACCCGGCGCACCAGCGCCGGCACGGCAGGGGACACGGCGGACTGACCGCCGGGGATATCGGAGGAGCACGGATGTCGCAGGCGCCGCGGGGGGCCCGGGGAATCGAGCCGGTGCTGGTGGTGATCCCGACGTACAACGAGCGGGAGAACCTCGGGCCGATCCTGGACCGCCTGCACAAGGCACTTCCGGACGTGCACGTGCTCGTGGTGGACGACGGCAGCCCGGACGGCACCGGTGAGCTCGCCGACGAGCGGGCCGCCGCGAACGAGAACGTCCACGTCATGCACCGGACCGAGAAGGCCGGGCTGGGCGCGGCCTACATCGCCGGGTTCCGCTGGGGCCTGGCGCGGGAGTACAACACGATCGTCGAGATGGACGCCGACGGCTCGCACGCGCCCGAGGACCTGCCCCGGCTGCTGGACGCCGTCGGCGACGCGGACCTGGCCATCGGCTCGCGGTACGTGCCCGGCGGCAGCGTGGTCAACTGGCCGCTCAAGCGCCAGGTGCTCTCGCGCGGCGCCAACGTCTACTCGCAGCTCGCGCTGGGCATGCGGACCCGGGACATCACGGCCGGGTTCCGCGCCTACCGCCGTCCGGTGCTGGAGAAGCTGGCGCTGGACGAGGTCAACTCGCACGGCTACTGCTTCCAGATCGACCTGACGCTGCGCACGGCCGACGCCGGGTTCGAGATCGTCGAGGTGCCGATCACGTTCACCGAGCGCGAGATCGGCGAGTCGAAGATGGACGGCTCGATCATCCGCGAGGCGTTCCTGCGCGTGGCGTCGTGGGGCGTGCAGCGCCGCACTCAGCAGCTGAAGCGGCTGTTCAACCGCGGCTGACCGCCGTCACGATCCACGCTCGGGAGCCGAGAAGGACGCCGTCGTCGGTCTCGTGTGCGGCGAACGCCACGCGTAGCCGTTCTGCGGCGTCTGTGGTGCCGGCCAGTTCCTCGACGTCCTTGAGGCCGAGGGCGAACTCGGTGGCGGTCGCGCTGTCGGGTCCGTAGCAGACAGGCTCGTCGACGTCGGTGAACGTGACGCCGGTGAAGCCCGCGCCCTCGAGCAGCGCGCGTGTCGCCTCCGGGTTGCCGAGAGAGAAGTGCGGTCCGGCGGGTGGGGGCGTCGTGCCGGGCGCGACCGCGTCGTGCAGGACGGCGTACCACTCGTTGCGGGCACGTTCCTGCCAGACGAGCAGCACCAGGCGCCCACCGGGCCGCAGGGCGCGGGCGAGGCTGGTGAAGGCGGCCGGCGCGTCGGCGAAGAACATCGCCCCGAACCGGCTGAGCACGACGTCGAACCCTCGTGCCGGGAACGGGTGGGTCTGCGCGTCGGCGACCTCGAACGCCGCGCCACCCAGCTCGCGCGCCCGGGTGATGGCCGCCCCCGAGACGTCGACCCCTAGGACGTGCCCGGTCTCCGACGCCAGCGCCGCCTCTCGGGTGGACTCCCCGGTGCCGCAGCCGACGTCCAGCACGTCCTCGCCCCGCGTGATCGCCGCGGCGACCCGGAACCGCTCGTTGTGCGGGCGGACCTCGGCGTCGAACAACGCCGCGAACTTGACCCGGTGCTCGCTCATGCCCCTCCTCAGCCGGTTCGCAGGTCGACCCCCATGCCTGCAAGTTTCTGCACGATCGGGTCGCGCTCGTCGGCATCGGTGATGATTCCGGCGACGCCGGTGAAGGGCAACACCGTGAAGCGGGAGGCCGCGCCGATCTTCTCCGCGCTCGCGAGCACGTACGTGTCGGCCGCACGGCGGGCCAGCGTGCGTTTCATGGCGGCTTCGTCGGCGTCGCCGGTGGTCAGGCCGGCCTCGGGGTGGACGCCGGTGACGCCGAGCAGGAAGACGTCGGCGCTGATCGCCTGGGCGGCTTCGGCCGCGGCGGCGCCGCAGGTGACCGCGGAGTGGCGGAACAGGCGTCCGCCCAGCAGGAAGACGTCGATGCCGTGGTGGTCCAGCAGCGCGGCGGCGACGGTCGGGCTGTGCGTCACGACGGTCGCCTCCAGGTCGCGGGGCAGGGCCTTCGTGACGGCGAGGGTGGTGGTCCCGCCGTCGAGGATGACGGTGGACCCGGGCCGGACCAGCCCGGCGGCCAGGGCAGCCACCCGGTCCTTGCCACCGACCGCGATCGAGGTCCGGCTCGTGTAGTCGGCGACCGCGGGGGAGACGGGCAGCGCCCCGCCGTAGACGCGCTGGCAGAGGCCGGCCGCGGCGAGGTCCCGCAGGTCGCGGCGGATGCTGTCCTCGGAGACGCCGAGCTCGGCCGCGACGTCCTTCGCCAGCACCTTGCCCTCGGCGGCCAGGCGGCCGAGTAGCAGTTCCCGTCGTTCCCCGACCAGCATGCACGGTCCTCCTTGTTTCTGCCGAGTCGTGCACATTATGGTCGCGGCATGACCACTTCGACAAGCGTTCCCGGGATCGACGTCCCGGACCACCGCGGCCGCACCGGCCTCGACCGGGCCGGCCACGACCTGGACCGGAACCCGCGGGTGCGCGTCACCGGCGTCGAGCTGCTGGCGGCCGGGTGGCACGTGCTGCGCCGCACGACGTTCGACTACGAGCACGGCGACGGGCAGTGGACCACCGAGCAGCGCGAGACCTACGACCGCGGCAACGGCGCCACCGTGCTGCTCTACGACCTGGAGGGCGAAACAGTGCTGCTGACCCGGCAGTTCCGCTACCCGGTCTACGTCAACGACCACCCCGACGGGATGCTGCTGGAAGCCGCGGCCGGGCTCCTGGACGACCAGGACCCGGAGACGGCCATCCGCCGCGAGGCCGAGGAGGAGACCGGCGTCCGCATCGGGGAGCTGGAGCACGTGTTCGACGTCTTCATGAGCCCGGGCTCGGTCACCGAGCGCCTCCACTGCTACGCCGCGCCCTACCGCCCGTCCGAGCGCGGCGCGGGCGGCGGGCTCGCGGAGGAGGGGGAGGACATCGATGTGGTCGAGCTGCCGTTCAAGAAGGCCCTGGCCATGGTGAGCACGGGGGAGATCGCCGACGCCAAGACCATCATGCTGCTGCAGTGGGCGGCCCTGGAGGGCCCGTTCAGCCGATAGCCGTACGCCGTGAGGGGCATCCTCAGGACGTCAGGTGAGCTGTCGGCCAACCCGGCGGCGCGCAGGCGGCCGAGGAGGGGCACCGGTGTCGTGAGGGGCACCCTCATGGTCCTAAAAGGCATGAGGGTGCCCCTCACGACCGGCGAAGGCCGGGCAGCGGAGTGAGGGCATACGAAAGGCCCCCGCGGGGGGAGGTCGCGGGGGCCTTTCCGTTGTGGTGGGAGCTTGGCTACGAGCCGAGTCCCGAAGGGGTCACGCGGACCGGGAGGTCCGGCGGCCCTTCAGCTCGGCGAGACGTTCGTTCAGCAGGTCCTCGAGCTCGGGAATGGTGCGCCGCTCAAGCAGCATGTCCCAGTGGGTCCGCGGCGGCTTGACCTTCTTCTGCTCGGGCTGCCCGCCATCGACGATCTCGGACTCGCTGCCGTGCAGCCGGCATTCCCACACCGTCGGGATCTCGGCGTCGTCGGAGAACGGCACCTCGAACTCGTGGTTCTTGGGGCAGGCGTAGCGCACGGTGCGTCGCGGGGCGAGGTCGTGGTTGCGGTCGGTCTCGTAGCTGACCGCTCCCAGCCGGCTTCCACGAAGAACACGGTCGGCCATGATGGGGTCCTTTCAGTCAGCTCCGGGGTGGAGCCAGGGTGGTGCTCACCCTATGCAACGACTCAGGGGCTCCGGGGATTCCCGGTTCACCATGTCGTTGCTCACGATGAGCTGCGTCACCCGCCGGGATCAGCTTCCTCTAGTAGGAGGCGTTTCGCGCTCCGGCGTGACGTCAATACGGCCTTCTTAGTGCTGATATCCCCCGGATGGGCTACTCGCGCCTCGCTCAGGTCAACCGTAACTGACCGTGATGAGCCGTAACGGGCCCCAGGTCACCCGCTCGATAGTGGCGGCGACACAATACCTGATAACGCAAAGTAGCAGATTCGGCCTCAAAACGTGCTGAAGCTGAAGTTTCAACTACGGATTGTTCGGTATCTGCGACGACCACCGTATCGCCTTCGCGCACAACCTCGCCGTCGAGCACCCGTGCGTTGAACCGCCCGGACAGTCCGCACCAGCACAGCACCTCCACCTGAACCGGCTGCAGCTCGTCCGCCAGTTCGAACAGACGAGCGGCTCCGGGGAAGAGCCGGCTGCGGAAGTCCGTCGCGATCCCGAAGCAGTAGACGTCGATCTCGACCTCGTCGGCCAGTTCGGCCAGCTGGTCGACCTGCCCGGGGGAGAGGAACTGCGCTTCGTCCACCACCACGTAGTCCACGTGCTGCCCGCGCGACCACTCCTGGCGCACGAGGTCCCGGACGTCGGTCTCCTCGCCGACCTCCACCGCCTGCCGGCTCAGCCCGATCCGGCTGGAGATCTGCGGCGCGCCCGAGCGGTCGTGGCGCACCAGCACCAGTCCCCGTCTGCCCTGGCGCGCGTGGTTGTGGTCGATCTGCAGCGCCAGCGTCGACTTCCCGCAGTCCATCGGCCCGTAGCAGAACTTCAGCTTGCCCACCGGCGGCGTACCGCGGCGCGAGCCGGCCGCGGGGACCGACGAGAGCGCATCGGTGGGGTCGGGGCCGGCGGCCCGGTCGTTCAGCAAGGTCACGACCGCCGACCCTATCGGGGAGCTACAGCACCGCGGGCGGACGGTTGCCCGCCGCCTCGATCGCCCGCCGCACCGGGACCAGCCGGACCAGCACCAGACCCGCCACGAAGAAGATCACCAGCGCCACGATCGCCAGCCGGAACGACCCCGTCGCCTGCCCGACCCCGGCGAACAGCAGCGGCCCCAGCCACGACGTCCCGCGCTCGCCCACGACGTAGAGCGAGTAGTACTGCGCGTCCTTGCCCTCCGGGATCATCTGGCTGAACAGCGACCGCGACAGCGCGTTCGTCCCGCCCAGCACCAGCCCGATCCCGACGGCCACCGCCAGGAACTGCACGATCTGCTTCGGCTGGACGAAGTACGCCCCCACGAGCACCACGATCCACAGCACCAGGCTGCCCAGGATCGTCCGCTTCGCCCCGATCCGCCGCGCCACCATCCCGTGCAGCGTCCCGCCCAGGTAGGCCACGAACTGGATCACCAGGATCGTGACGATCAGGATTTCGTCGCCGAACTTCAGCTCGTCCTTGCCGTACTGCGCCGACACCGTCACCACCGTGTTGATGCCGTCGGTGAAGACCAGGTAGCTGCCCAGGAAGGCCAGCGTCAACGGATACGCCTTCGCCGCGACGATCGTCTGCCGCAGCTCGCCGAACCCCGCCCGCAGCACCGACCTCCCCGGCGCCACGTCCACCGGCGTGTGGTCGCGGGGGAGCGCCCGCACCGCCGGGAACGTGAACAGCGCCCACCACAGTCCCGAGGTCAGGAAGCAGATCTGCACCGCCAGGCCCTTCGACACGCCGAACGCGTCGTGGCCGAGGTAGAACCCCAGCTGCAACGCCAGCGCCAGCCCGCCGCCCAGGTACCCGAACGCCCAGCCCTTCGCCGAGATGTCGTCCCGCTCGTCCGGCCCGCCGATGTCGACCAGGAACGAGTAGTAGACGACCAGCGAACCGCCGTAACCGATGTTCGCCACGATGAACAGCACCACACCCAGCTGCCAGTCCGACCCGGCGAAGAAGAACATCGCCGCCGCCGCGGCCGCGCCCAGGAACGCGAACCCGCCCAGGATCCGCCGCTTGTTGCGGCTGCGGTCGGCCACCGCGCCGGCGATCGGCAGCACCAGCACCTGCACGACCGTCGCGACCGACAGCAGGTAACCCCACACCGACCCGGCCGGGAAGTGCAGCCCGAACAACGTCACGTCGCAGTGGTGGAGGGTGTCCGCCGCACCCGACGCGTCGAGACACGCACGGTCCCCGTTAAGGGTGATGTTCGACTTCGCGTCCGAGGCCGCGATGGTGCTCATCGAGAGCGCGCCGAACACCGTCGTCGTCGACGAATAGAACGGCGAATTCGCCCAGTCGTAGAAATACCAGCCCCAGCGCTCGCGCTTCGTCGAGCGCGTCCCGGCCAGCGTCATCCACGGCTCCTCGAGGTCAAGAACGTCCAGGTCAGCGCGGAGACTACGGGGAGGAGGCGCCGACGATCACCGCAACACCGAAACTGTCCGGTTTGTCGCATCGTGGTCATCCGCCACTTCCGTGGTCAATCACGGTTCACGTTCTCGCCGCGTGTCGCTGACAAGCGTGAACAGTGTTTCGTGTGAGACTGGAGCGCGCAGTGTGTCTCTTGTGGTCAGAGGGACGCACTCCTACTGTGCTCGCATGATCCACAACCGGAGACGTACCGTCGCGAGGCTCCTGCTCCTCGCCATCGCCGCTTTGGGTCTGCAGCTGACCGTCCCCGCCGTCGCCTCCGCGGACCCCGCGACGACGGCCTGGGCCAAGCTCCGCATGTGCGAGTCGAGCGGCCGCTACGCCACCAACACCGGCAACGGCTACTACGGCGCCTACCAGTTCGACCTCTCCACCTGGCGCAGCGTCGGCGGCGCCGGCCGCCCCGACCAGGCCGCGCCCCGCGAACAGGACTACCGCGCCCTCTACCTCTACCGGATGCGCGGCTGGCAGCCCTGGCAATGCGCCGGCATGCTCAAGCTCTCCGGCGACGGCGACGCCCGCAGCAAGCGCGTCCCCACCTACGCCGAATCCGCCTACATCGGCGGGGGACCGGCCCCCGCACCCACCCCGCCGCCCCCGAGCGGCAAACCGCCGTGGCCCGGCGTCGTCTACGCCTACGGCGACTGCGCCGCCCCGCTCAAGACGTTCCAGCTCCGCATGAACGCCTTCGGCTACGGCTTCACCGGCACCGGCTGCTACCTCGAGAAGACCAAGGAAGCCGTCCTCGCCCTCCAGCGCGCCAACGGCATCAAGGACAGCGGCCTCCTCGGCCCCAAGACCTGGGAAGCCGCCTGGAGCGGCAAACCACCCCGCTGACCCACCGGCCCGTCAGGCCTGCTGCCAGGTGCCCCGCTCGATCAGCACCTCGCGCAGCAGGTCCGGCCGGTCCGTCACGATCCCGTGCACCCCGAGGTCCAGCAGCGCCCGCATCTCCGCCGGGTCGTCGATCGTCCACGTGTGCACCTCGATCCCGGACCGCCCCGCGATCGACACGAACGCCTTGTCCACCACCCGCAACGCACCCTGGCGCACCGGCACCTGCGCCATCACCCCCGCCACCAGCCGCCGCAACGGCAGCACCGGCAGCTTCCCGCGCGCCCACAGCGCCAGCACCGACCGCGGCCCGACCGCCGTCACCAGCTTCGGCCCCGCCAGCTTCCGCAACCGCGCCAGCCGCGCGTCCGAGAACGACGCCGCCGCCACCCGGTCGTGCGCCCCCGTCCGCTCCAGCACCTCCACGAACGGCGCCGTCGCCTGATCGGCCTTCACGTCGATGTTGAACCGCGCCTCCGGCAGCTCCTCGAGGACGTCCTCCAGCCGCGAAAGCGCGGCCTTCCCGCCGATCTTGACGCCCTTCAGCTGCTCCCACGTCTGCGACGCGATCGCCCCCGACCCGTCCGTCGTCCGGTCCAGGTGCGTGTCGTGGTGCACCACCACGACACCGTCCGCCGTCGCGTGCACATCCGTCTCGATGTACCGGTACCCCTCCGCGAACGCCCGCCGGAACGCCGGCAACGAGTTCTCCAGCCCGGCCAGCTCGTCCAGGTGCCACCCACGGTGGGCGAACGCACGGGGGAGCGGATCGGCGAGATACGGAAAAGACGAGCCCATGCCCCAAGTGTGCACGCCCGGCATGGCCCCGGCATGAGCAAGCGGTGGCCAGCTAGGGTCTCCCGGGTGAGGGAAGCCGCCGAACTAGCCCAGCCAGCACCGCCCGCCGAGGACCTCGTCCCGGCCCGCCGCGGCGCACCCAAGCACTGCGGCTGGTGCGGCCGCCGCCTCCCCGAAGGCGGCAACGTCGGCCGCCGCCGCCGCTACTGCGGCCAGTCCTGCCGCCAGCGCGCCTACGAACGACGCACCGCCCTGCAGCGCAGCGGCCTCCCCGAAGACGCCGTCGTCCTCTCCGACACCGAGATCGCCGCCCTCCAGGACCGCCTCTTCCAGCTCCGCTGCGCCGCCGAAGACATCGTCACCGCCGCCGACGACGGAGCCGACCCGGCCGAGCTGCGCGGCCTCGCCGACGACATCGCCCGCGCCGCCAAGGACCTCGAACAACTCCGCTGACCGTGACCGAAGTCGCACGCGACCCCGCTCACCCCAGCCCGTCCAGCGCCCGGTACGTCCGGTTGCTCGCCGCCGCCGCCCGCTGCTCCCGCCCCGTCGCCTCGATGTAGTTCTGGCTCGTCGCCAAGCTCGCGTGCCCCAGCAACGCCATGATCTCCGACGCCGTCGCCCCGTCCTCCGCCAGCCGCGTCGCGAACGTGTGCCGCAACGCGTGCAGGTTCGCCCCCGCCGGCACCCGGTCGTGCAACCCCGCACCCCGGTAACACGACTTCACCAGGTACTCCAGCGCACCCCGCCCGATCGGCTCACCCGACCGATCCAGCAGCAACGGCGAACCAGGGGAGAAGCGCACACTCGGGAACCGCACCCGGCACGACTCCCGGTACCGCTCGATCAGCTCCGCCAGCACCTGCTGCACCGGAATCGACCGATCTCGGCTGCCCTTCCCCTTCACGTGCAACCGCAGCTCACCCGCGCGCCCCACCAGCGACCGCGGCGTCAGCGCCCGCATCTCCGCCGCCCGCAACCCCGCCACCAGCCCCAGCGCGATCACCAGCACGTCCCGCTCCGGCCACGGGTCCCGCGCCTTCCGCGAGCCCGCGGCCGCCGCCGACAGCAGCTGCTCCGGCGTCTCTTCACCCCGCAACGGCTTCGGCGTCAACGCCGGCGTCCGCGGCCGCGCCACCGCACCCATCGGATTGCCCGCCAGCAGCCCGTCCGCCACGCAGAACGTCAGGAACTGGTTCCACGTCGACCAGGCCCGCAGCACCGAGCTCTTCGCGTGCCCGTCCGCGAACACCCCGAACACCGACCGCAGCGCCTGCCCGGTCAGCTCCGCCACCTCCAGATCCTCGGCCGGACGCCCGAGCTCCGAAACCAGGAGAGTGGTGATCCCGGCCAGATCCCGCCGGTAGGCGTCAGTGGTGTGCGGCGAGTCCTTGCGCGGCCGGCGCGCGGCGAAGAAGGCTTGCTGGGCCTCGGAAACCTTCATGGTGGATCTTGTACCGTACGGCACCGACAATTCCGTTCACCGGGTACCGGCCGGTTTCATGCATAATGGCAATTATGCATGAAATGTCGGAATCGCCGGGAATCCACTCCCGGGGGATCCGGGATCCCGCCTGACGGCCATTTGAGGCCTTTGGGTGTCCAACCGGCGCGCGGCGGGGCATGCGCACACATGTTCGAGTGGCTACCTAGGACGACTCCAGGCGGGCCGGAAGCTGAGGCGTCGTGTGGTGGCGGCGTCGAAGCTCTGTCGGCTCGCGTTCGGCGCATCTTGCACCATCTAGTTTCGTCACCGTGACGTATTGAGGTCGAGTGGTAGGACCTCGAATCCGCAGCTCCAGGGGATGTTCTCCGGGACCTCCGTCAGCCTCCTGGCCTGGCTCCCTGAGGGTTCCCGTCCTGCGATGCGCCCGGGCGACGCGTCCGCTCCCGAGTGTTCTCCCGGGAGAAGCCGTCCTGACGAAGAACTCCCGCGCACTCCGGATCTTTCACCCCTCTTGGGTGATCTTCGCAGCGTGTGCCTTAGTGCCGATAATGTACATTATGTCAAGCAATCGGGATCCGGGGCTCCCTCGTCGTCCGAGAGGTCCTTCTGGACCCAGGCGACGTCTCGCCAGGCTCCGTGCTTCCAGCCGACCCTGCGGTAGACGCCCGCGGGTTCGAAGCCCAGTGCGCGGTGGAGTCCGGCGCTCGCGTCGTTCGGCAACGTCATCCCGGCCAGTGCTTGCCGGAGCCCGCGCTCCCGCAGTCTCTCGAACAACGTCTCGTACAACGCACGACCCGCGCCGGTACGGCGTCGGCCGGCTTCCAGGTAGATGCTCGTCGTGCACGACCACCGGTACGCGGCGCGCTCGGCGAACGGGCGCGCGTAGGCGAACCCCGCTACCTGTCCGTCTTCTTCGAGGACGAACCAGGCGTGGGCGTCGGCGATGCGGCGGGCCATCTCGTCGGTGTCCGGTGGTTCGGTTTCGAAGGAAATGGCGGTGTCGGTGACGTACGGCGCGTAGATGGCGGCGCAGGCGGCCGCGTCGTCTTCGGTGGCGTCTCGAATCTTCATGGCTCATATGGTAGCCATAGATAGTCGTATAGTATCAACCCCATGACTGATCCCTTAACCGTTCGCCTGGCGGCGACCGTGCACGCCGCGCGGACGTCGCGAGGCCTCTCCTCCGCCGCCTTGGCCGAGAATTCCGGGGTGTCCCGGGCGATGATCGGGAAAATCGAACGGGGTGACGTCCAGCCGACGGCCGCGTTGCTGGCGAAGCTGTCGTCCGCGCTGGGGCTGACGTTGTCGGAGCTGATCGCGCGCGCCGAGGGTGACGAGCGGCGGGTGGTGCGGGCGGCGGAGCAGCCGGTGTGGGTGGATCCGGACAGCGGGTACCGGCGGCGGTCGCTCTCCCCCGCGTCCGGGCGGCCGTTGGAGCTGGTGGAGATCGAGCTGCCGGCGGGTGCGGAGGTGCCGTTGCTGGCGAGCACGTTCCTGCACCAGCAGATCTGGGTGCTGGACGGGCGGCTGCGGATGCGTGAGGGTGCCGAGGTGCACGAGCTGGACGTCGGGGACTGCCTGGTGCTGGGGTCCGCGCGGGACCGGGTGTTCGCGAACCCGGGGTCGCTCCCCTGCCGGTACCTGGTGGCGCTGGTCCCCCGGGCCACCTGACCAGGTGATCCCGGGTGCCGTCGGCGCGCGGGGCCGCTAGCTTCGCGCGATGCGGCGTCTGCGGAGGGTCTGGATCCAGGGTGCGGAGTTCCTGCTGGTGCTGCTGGGCCTGGGGTGGCTGATCGCGCCGAACACCGGGCTGGACGTGGTTTTCCTGCTGGCGTGGGACGTGTTCGCGCTGGTGGCGATCGTGGCGCGGTGGGTGCGGATCCGGCGGTACCGGCTGGTGGCGGACGAGGCCGAGCCGTCGTGGCTGCACAGTCTTCTGGGGCGCCGGTGGAATTTCGCGGCGACGCTGGTGGTGAGCGTGGTCGGGATGACGGCGGGTGGGCTGATCCTGGTGGCGAACACGATCGCCGAAGAGGACGACGAGATGGCGTCCGTGCTGCAGATCAGCGGGGTGCCGGCGGTGCTGGCGGCGTGGATCCTGCTGCACTTCGGGTACGCGGACCGTTATGCGCACCTGCACTACCAGGCTGCTCCCGGGCCGGGGTTGCGGTTCCCGGCGACCGAGCGGCCGAACCTGCTGGACTTCGCGTATTTCGCGTTCACGGTGGGGACGTCGTTCGCGACGTCCGATGTGGAGGTCCGGGCGCGGCCGATCCGGTACACGGTGCTGACGCACAGCGTGCTGTCGTTCGTCTACAACACGGCGATCCTGGGTATCGCGGTGGGCGTCATCACCGGGAAATGATGGCGGGGTGGATCGGGTACTGGTGCTGGGGCGTGGTGGGGCCGGGAAGTCGGTGTTCGCGCGGCGGCTCGGTGTGGTGATCGGGGCGCCGGTGGTGGAGCTGGACGCGGTGTTCTGGGCGGCCGGGCTCGCGGGGTTGTCGCGGGCGGAGTGGGTGGCGCGGCAGCGGGAGCTGGTGGCGGGTCCGCGGTGGGTGCTGGACGGCGACCTGGGGCCGTACGACGTGCTGGAGGTCCGGCTCGGTGCGGCGGACACGGTGGTGCTGCTGAACTTCTCGCTGGTGCGGTGTGGGTGGCGGGCGGTGCGGCGGGGCCGGGAGCGGGCGGATTTCTGGTGGTGGGTGCTGGGCTACCGGCGGCGGTCGCTGCCCGGGCTGCGGCGCGCACTGGCGGCGTCCGATGTGGACGTCGTGGAGCTGCGCTCCCCCGCGGCCGCGGAACGGTTCCTCAGTACCGCAGGTTGAGGGCCGCGACGGCGTGGTCGGTCCAGGCGGCGAGGAAGCGGCCGGGTTCGAGGTCGCCGGGGGTGTGTCCGATGAGGACGTCGAGGATCGGGTAGTAGGTCAGGGCCGCGACGAGCACGGCGGCGGTGGCTTCGGGGTCGGTGACGTCGGCTCGCCCCTGGTCCCGCAGGGTGGTGATCCAGGCGGTGCCGCGGGTGTAGACCGTGGCGACGACGCCCTGCCACATGCGCTCGAACAGCTCGGGGAAGCCGGTGAACTCGCGGATCATCAGGCGGATGAGGTCGCGGTCGGCGGCCATGAAGGCCCAGACGACGTCGGCGAGCACGCGCAGGGCTTCGCGGGGGTCGTCCGGGAGCTGCGCGTCGGCGGTTTCGGCGGTGCGGGCGGTGAGGCGTTCGAGGTTGTCGTGGACGGCGGCTTCGAGGAGCGCGGCCTTCGACGGGAAGTGCTTGTAGAGCGCGCCGGAGCCGGGGTTGAGGCCGCAGGCGGTCTGGATGTCGGCGACGGAGGTCGTGTCGTAGCCGCGGGTGGCGAAGAGGTGGACGGCCTCGTCGAGGATGCGGCGGCGGGTGACACCGGGGGTTGTTCGAGCCATAGTGAGAAACTACTCTCTTTCTATGGTTGAAGTGACCGTGGAAGAGTTCGTGTCGTGCTCGCCGGAGGCCTTTCTCGCGCTGGTCATGGACCCGCGGCGGTACGCGGAGGTCGACCGCAAGCTGGGCCGGATCGACTGGGTCCGCAGCGAGGGGGACGTCACCGAGTTCCGGTTCCGCTCGGCGCTGCCCGGGCTGGGACCGGGCCCGAAGATCGTGTCGCGGATGACGCTGACCCCCGGCGAGCGGGTCGACGTCCGACTCCCCGATCGGCCTGAGAACCGGCTGGCGCGCCGGGTGTCGACGTTCGAGGCGTCCTTCTCCTGCGTGCCGGTGGACGGCGGGATCCGGGTGACGCGGCGGATCGCGTTCGGGTTCGCCGCTCCCCTGCGCCGGCTGCTCGAGCCGATCCTGCGGCGGAAGCTGCGGGCCGACGTCGAGGACGAGGTACGGGGCGCGAAGCGGCTCCTGGAGCGTTGACTGAAGCAATGAATCAGTGCTTCACTTCTTGACGTGCCCTACCGCCGCACCCCGAAGGTGCAGGAACGCCTCGACGCGCAGCGCGAGACGATCGTCGCCGCCGCGACCCAGCAACTGGCCGAGCACGGTTACGGCGGGTGCTCCGTCGCCGCGGTCGCCGACCGGGCCGGGGTGGCCGTCGGCAGTGTGTACCGCCACTTCCCCACCAAGGCCGAGCTGGTCGTGCACGTGTTCCGGCAGGTCGTGACGCGGGAGGTCGAGGCGGTCCGGGCGGCGTCGGCGGGGCTCGGGGATCCCGCCGAGCGGGTCCTGGCCGTGTTCGAGACGTTCGCCCAGCGGGCGCTCAAGGCACCTCGGCAGGCCTACGCCCTGCTGGCCGAGCCGGTCGACGCCCTCATCGACGCCGAACGGCTCGAGTTCCGCCGCGCGTTCACCGACGTCGTCGCCGAGCACGTCGCGTCCGGCGTCCGCGACGGCTCGTTGCCGCCGCAGGACGGCCGGCTCACCGCCGCCGCGCTGGTCGGGGCCGCCGCCGAGGTCCTGATCGGCCCGTTGACCAGTGGAAACGAACAGGACGTCGCCGCGCTGCGCACGTTCGTCATTCGCGCTCTAGGAGGTTCCGATGCCCGCCACGCATGAGGTCGTCAACCAGGTCCCGCCGCTGAACGGCCACGACGTCGCCGACGACCCGGCGCTGCTCGACGGACTCGAACGGGCCGGTGCCGGGTGGGCCGCGGCCGAAGTGCACGAGCTGGGCCGCCTCGCCGGCACCGAGCTGGTGCAGGACTGGGGCCGGCTGGTCAACGAGAACGAGCCGGTGCTGCACACGCACGACCGGTACGGCCACCGGATCGACGAGGTGGAGTTCCACCCGCACTGGCACGACCTGATGACGGTCGCGGTGGAGCACGGGCTGCACGGGACGCCCTGGCGTGACTCGCGTGAGGGCGTCCACGCGGCGCGCGCGGCGAAGTTCTACGTCTGGGGTCAGGCCGAGGCCGGGCACAGCTGCCCCATCTCGATGACCTACGCCGCGATCCCGGCGCTGCGGGCGAACCCGGAGCTGGCGGCGCGGTACGAGCCGCTGCTGGCGGCGACCGAGTACGACTTCGGCCTGCGCGAGCCGACCACCAAGCGCGGGCTGATCGCGGGCATGTCGATGACGGAGAAGCAGGGCGGCTCGGACGTCCGCGCGAACACCACGACGGCGACCCCGTCGGCCGACGGCAGCTACACCCTGGTCGGGCACAAGTGGTTCACCTCCGCGCCGATGTCGGACATGTTCCTCACCCTGGCGCAGGCGCCGGGCGGGCTCTCGTGCTTCCTGCTCCCCCGCGTCCTGCCGGACGGCTCGCTCAACCCGATCCGGCTGCAGCGGCTGAAGGACAAGCTGGGCAACCGGTCCAACGCGTCGTCGGAGGTCGAGTACGACAACGCGGTCGGTTGGCTGGTCGGCGAGGAGGGCCGCGGGGTCCGCACGATCATCGAGATGGTCAACAACACTCGGCTGGACTGCGCGCTCGGCAGCGCGTCGGGAATGCGGCTGGGTGCGGTGCGCGCGGTGCACCACGCCACCCACCGGTACGCCTTCGGCAAGGCGCTGGTCGACCAGCCGCTGATGGCGAACGTGCTGGCCGACCTGGTGCTGGAGTCCGAAGCGGCGACGACGGTGGCGATGCGGCTCGCGGCCGCGGGCGACCGGCCCGGCGACCCGCAGGAGCAGGCGTTCCGGCGGCTCGGGCTGGCGGTGACGAAGTACTGGGTGTGCAAGCGGGCGCCGTCGCACGCGGCGGAGGCGCTGGAGTGCTTCGGTGGCAACGGGTACGTCGAGGAGTCCGGGATGCCGCGGCTCTACCGCGAGGCGCCGCTGACGTCGATCTGGGAGGGCTCGGGCAACGTCGCGGCGCTGGACGCGCTGCGCGCCATGGGCCGGCAGCCGGAGTCGGTGGCGGCGTTCTTCGAGGAGGTCGAGCTGGCGGCCGGCGGCGACGCGCGGCTGGACGACGCGGTCGACCGGGTCCGCAAGGAGCTGACCGACCTGGACGGCATCGAGTACCGCGCGCGGCGGCTGGTCGAGTCGCTGGCCCTGGTGCTGCAGGGTTCGCTGCTGGTGCGCCACGGCCACCCGGCGGTCGCGGACGCCTTCTGCGCGTCCCGCTTCGGCGGCGACTGGGGCATCGCCTTCGGCACCCTGCCGGCGGGCGTCGACACGGGCGCGATCATCGAGCGCGCCGCGGTGCGCTAGCGGCATCTTCCGGCTGGCGGCGGGCGCTCGTTGACGGCGGCTCGACGTGGAACCCTCGGCGGGCGAGCACCCGGCAAAGTGCGCCCTGTCTTCTGACTGCAGGCAGGGTGCTCGTTGACGGGCGGCCTGCCATGCGCTCCGCATGGAACCCTGGCGGGTGCGCCGCAGCGTCTTTCGGCTGACGACAGGGGCTAGTTGTCCACGGCCCGCCATGCGCCGCTCGTGCGGAACCGCCGGCGGGGTTTCGGCGGGTGAGCGCGCCGCGGTGCGCTAGTGGCCGAGGGCGTCGAGGGCCGCCGCGGTCGCCGCGGCCCTCAGTTCGTCGACGGGGGCGTCGGGGAACTGCATGCAGACGTCCTGCAGGCCGCCGAGGGCGAGGATCGCGCGGGCGGCCTGCTCGAGCGTGGGTTCGGGGCCGGAGATCAGCTCGGTGAGCCGGGTGCGCCAGGAGAGGGCCTTGTCGATGAGCCCGAGGTCGGCCAGGGTCGGCGTCTCGGTGAGCAGCATGATGACGTCTTCGCGGTGCCGGTAGTTGAAGTCGAAGAAGCCCTCGATCAGCTCCCGGACGGGTGCGTCGCCGCGGGCCTCCTGCTCGACCAGGAACTTCTCGCCGTCGTCGAGCAGCGGCTGGACGATGCTGCGCACCAGGTCTTCGCGCGACTGGAAGTGGTAGTAGAGCGCGGGCTTGGTGATGCCGAGGCGGTCGGCGATGTCCTGGAGGCTGGTGCGCTGGACGCCCTGCTGTGTGAACAGGTCGCGTGCGGTGGCCAGGATGCGCTGCTTGGTGTCGGAGGGTTTCGGCACCGTCACAGCATAACTGACTTAACGATAGGTAAGGACTCGTGGTACAACTTACCTACCGTTAAGTCAGGGAGGTACTCATGCGGATACTCGTCCAGGGCGCCAGCATCGCGGGTCCGGTGCTGGCTTACTGGCTCACCAAGTACGGCTTCGACGTCACCGTCGTCGAGCGCGCGCCGGCGCTGCGCAAGACCGGCGGCCACGCCGTCGACCTCTTCCGCCCGGCCATGGACATCACCGAACGGATGGGCGTGCTGCCGCAGGTCGAGGCGCTCGCCACCGGTACCACCCGGATGACGCTGCACCGGGAAGGCACCCGGCGGCCGACGCGGGTCGACCTGTCGAAGATCTTCCAGGCCACCTCGGACCGGCACGTCGAGATCATGCGCGACGACCTCAGCGAGATCTACTACGAAGCCGGCCGCGACGACGTCGAGTACCTGTTCGGCGACTCGATCACGGCCGTCTCCCCCGACGGTTCGGTGACCTTCGAGCACGCCGCGCCGCGGAAGTTCGACGTCGTCGTCGGGGCCGACGGGCTGCACTCGAACGTCCGCCGCCTGACCTTCGGCGAGGAAGCCGGGCAGACCCGGTTCATCGGCGCCTACCTCGCGGTCCTGTCCCTGCCCGACACCCTCGGCCTCGACGGCCGGACCGTCGCCCACCTCGGTGCCGGGCGCACCGCGGCGATCTACAGCGCCCGGCACATGGACGACGCCCGCGCGGTGTTCCTCTTCCGCCGCGACGAGCCGCTCGACTACCACCACCGCGACACCTTCCGGCAGAAGCAGCTGCTCCGGGAAGCGTTCTCCGGGATGCATCCGCAGGTCGACGGCTGGCTGGCCGAGCTGGACGGCGAGCGCACCTTCTACTTCGACTCGATCACGCAGCTGCAGCGCGACACCTGGTCGAAGGACCGCGTCACCCTGGTCGGCGACGCCGGGTACTGCCCGGGCCCGGCCGTCGGCGGCAGCACCAGCCTCGCGGTCCTCGGCGCGTACGTCCTCGCCGGAGAACTGGCGGCGGCGGGCGGCGACCACTCCCGCGCGTTCGCCGCCTACGAACAGGAGATGGGTGATCTGGTGCGGAAGAGCCGCGCCTTCGCGCTGGGTGCGGCCCGGAGCCTGATCCCGGGTTCCCGCGCCGGAGTCTGGGCGTTGGCGCGCGGCGGGCAGCTGATCTCGGCGCTGCCTGCGGGGGTGACCCGGGCGATCGCGAAGCTCAACACCGGCGGCGTGCGGATGCACGACTCGATGCCGGTCAAGGACTACGCGGTCACGCCGGTGGGCTAGGGGCAGGTTGCCGCGGCGCGTACCGGGCCTGGGCGCGCTGCAGCTTCCGCAGGTCGTAGAAGTACCCGGCCCAGAAGGAGTCCGGCTTCGCGAGCCGGATCGCGCCGAACCACCAGCACGGGTGGAACAGGAGCCCGAGCAGGACCAAACCGTACTTGCCCTTGAACACGGTGATCACGGCCGGGACCGCGAACACCAGCACCAGGACGAGCACCAGGACGATCGTTCCGGACCGGTCCCCCATGGATCCTCCTCGGTTCGTGGTGCCACGAACCCTATGAAGATCCCCCGGGGACCGGTCCCGCTTCCCGATGCCGGTCGGCGGCCTGCTGGACGCGGTCCAGGTGCCGGGTCCACCAGCCTGCGTCCCCGGCGGAGTCGTGGTCGCCGCCCGGGCGGCCGTCGATCAGCTCCCGGAGGATGTCCGCGTGCCCGGCGTGGTGCGCGGTCTCGTCGACGACGCGCACCAGCAGCGAGCCGAACGTCGTCTGCCGGCGCTCCTCCGGCCACCACTCGACCGAGGCCGGCGCGTCCAGGGGAAGCTCGGCGATCGATTCGTCGGAGTGCTGCCACGCCCGGCGGTAGAGGGTGACCAGTTCCGCACGGGTCTGCTCGGCCGTGGCCCACATGTCCGCGCTGTCCCAGACCGACTCGTCCTCGACCCACGGCAGCGTCACGGGCGCCGGCCTGCCGACGCAGTCGCCGAGGTACCCGAACTCGATCCCGGCGAGGTGCTTGACCAGGCCCAGCAGGTTGGTCGCCGTCGGCGTCATCGGGCGGCGGACGTCGTACTCGCTCAACCCGTCGAGCGTCGCGAGCAGGCTTTCCCGCGACGCCTGGAGGTAGCGGTGCAGATCGGCGGAGAGGTCCATGCCGCGCACGCTAGCGCCGGGCACCGACAAAAGGACCGGGCGGGGGGGGGGGGGGGGGGGGGGGGGGCGGCCGCCCCCCCCCCCCCCCGGGGGGCCCCCCCCCCCCCCCCCGGCCGGCGCGGGGCGCGCCCCGGCTTCCCCGCGCGGCGGGTGGGTCGCGTGGCATAGGGGCGGTGTGGCCCAGCCCGCGCCCGCTCGCCCGGGGCCCCCACAAACGCCCGGGGGGGGCCCCGGGGCGGGCCCCCGGGCCCCCGCACCCCCAGTGGCCCGGCGGAACCCGCCGTCACGGGACAGGAGACAGCGAGGTCCGCGCTGGATACCGGGAATTTCAGCCCAGCAGCAGACCCGGGTCGGTCTCGGGAGCTCCGGCCGGCCACCACACGCCGTCTTCGAGCCGGTACGGGTGCCATCGGCCCTGGTGGTCCAGGCGCAGCTGCGTCTCGCCGAGCGTGCAGTGGTTGCGTTCGAACACCGGCTCGACGTCGGCGAGGGCGGCCCGCGCGGCCGCCACCACCGGCTTCGGCGGTGTCCACGTCGTGTCGAGGACGTCGAGCCCGGCGCGGCCACCGTGCGACCACGCCGCGACCGCCCGGTCGAACTCCAGGCCGTCGCCCAGCGGCGCGGACGGGAACCGCGCGGCCAACCGGACCGTGTCCTGCCGGCGGCCCGGCCACGGATCCCCGGCCAGCACCGAGCCGGCCTGCGCCGAAGCGTTGGCCACCAGCAGCGCGAACGCCTCGGCGGGCACCCCCGGCGCGGCCGGGATCGACGGCGCGCCGGACGGCCGGAACTCCGCCAGGTCGGGCAGCTCCCCCGGCGTCCGGTCGACGTCGGCGGAGAAGTCCGGCGGTGGCGCGGTCCGGCTCTCCAGCTCCTCCCGGATCTCGCGCTCGCCCCGGCCGCGCATCAGCAGCAGCACGAACGGGTCCGCGTCCAGCAGCCACGACGCCTGGAACGACAGCGCCGCGGCGTGCTTGCACGGCAGCTCCCAGCCCGGGCAGTCGCACTCCGGGTCCAGGTCGCCGATCACCGGCAGCAGGTGGACGCCGGCGTCGTCGGCCGCCGCCACCAGGTCCGGTGGCATGTCCCGGTCCAGCAGCGCCGCCAGGTGCCCGGCTCGCGAGGCGACCCGGTCGAGGAACCGCACCCAGTCCTCTTCGGACAGTTCCGCCAGCGTGAGCTGGGTGCGGTACGGGCCACCGTCCACGTCATCGACCACTGCCGCGATCCGGCCCGGGCTCACCGTGATCGGCCCGACCAGCCCGGCCGCGGCGTACCGGCGGCCCTGCTTGAGCTGCCGCAGGTCCAGCGCGGTGTCCTCCATCGCGCTCACCCACGCCCGGCCCCACCACGACGTCGCGAACCGCCCGCGCGTCCCGGTCGCCCCGAACGCGGGGAAGCCCCGCACACGGTCGTCGCTCATCCGCGGCTCCTCAGCTCGACGAGCTCCGCGAGCTCGGTGTCGGACAGTTCGGTCAGCGCCGCCTCGCCCCCGGCCAGCACCGCGTCGGCCAGAGCCCGCTTCTCCCGCAGCATCGCCGCGATCCGGTCCTCGATCGTGCCTTCGGCGACGAGCCGGTGCACCTGCACCGGGCGGGTCTGCCCGATCCGGTACGCCCGGTCGGTCGCCTGGTCTTCGACGGCCGGGTTCCACCAGCGGTCGAAGTGCACGACGTGGTCGGCGCGCGTCAGGTTCAGCCCGGTACCCGCCGCCTTGAGCGACAGCAGGAACACCGGCACCGCGCCGTCCTGGAACCGCTGCACCAGCTCTTCCCGGCGCGGGACCGGCGTGCCACCGTGCAGCAGCTGCGTGCCGATCCCACGCTCGGCCAAGTGCCGCTCCAGCAACCGGGCCATCGCGACGTACTGGGTGAACACCAGCACCGCGCCACCCTCGGCGAGGATCGTGTCCAGCAGCTCGTCGAGCAGCTCCAGCTTCCCGGACCGGCCGCCCGGCTCCTTGAGGTACTGGGCCGGGTGGTTGCAGATCTGCTTCAACGCGGTCAGCAGCTTCACGATCCGGCCGCGCCGCGCCATCCCGTCGCTCGCGGCGATGTCGGCCATCATCTCCCGCACCACCGCCTCGTACAGCGCCACCTGCTCCGGGCTGAGCGCCACCGGCCGGTCCGTCTCGGTCTTGGCCGGCAGCTCCGGCGCGATGCCCGGGTCGGACTTGCGCCGCCGCAGCAGGAACGGCCGCAGCAGCCGGGCCAGCCGTTCCGCCGTCGCCGGGTCACCCGCCTCGATCGGCTTCGCCCAGCGCGCCCGGAACTCGGTCAGCGACCCCAGCAGCCCCGGGGTCGTCCAGTCGAGGATCGCCCACAGCTCCGAGAGCGTGTTCTCCACCGGCGTGCCGGTCAGCGCCACCCGCGCCGACGCCGGCACCAGCCGCAACGCCTTCGCCGTGCTGGAGCGGTGGTTCTTGACGTGCTGGGCCTCGTCGGCGACCAGCAGCCCCCACCGGACGTCGGCCAGCGGCGCGGGATCGGTGCGCAGCGTGCCGTAGGTCGTCAGGACGAACCCGTCGACGTTATCGAGGGACCGGGCTGAGCCGTGGAACCGCCGGACCGGCACACCGGGGGCGAACCGCCGGATCTCGCGTTCCCAGTTGCCCAGCAGGGAAGCCGGGCACACCACCAAGGTCGGCCCGGCCGCCCGGTGCAGGTGCAGCGCGATGAGCGTGACGGTCTTGCCGAGCCCCATGTCGTCGGCGAGACACCCGCCGAGCCCCAGCTCCGTGACCGTCGCCAGCCACTGCAGCCCCCGCAGCTGGTAGTCCCGCAGCGACGCGGCCAGCCCGGACGGCGGCACCTGCGGTTCCGGCGGCGCGGACAGCCGTTCCCGCAGGTCGGCCAGCCAGCCCTCGGTGACGACCTCGACGGGTTCGCCGTCGACCTCGGTGGTGCCGGTCAGCACGGCGCCGAGCGCGTCCACCGGGGTCAGCGGCTTGAGCGTCCGCTCGCGGGCCTTCGCCGCGAGCGCCGGGTCGACGAGCACCCAGCGGTCCCGCAGCCGCACCACCGGACGCCGTGCCTCGGCGAGCGCGTCCAGCTCCGCCTCGGTCAGCACCTCGCCGCCGAGGGCGAGCTGCCAGTCGAACGCCAGCGCCCGGCCGCCGCCGAAGAACGACGGCAGGTCACCCGGGGTGTCCCCGGCGACGACCACCGCACGGGCGCTCAGTGAACCGGCCAGCTCGGCGGGCCAGTGCACGTCGATCCCGGTCGCCGTCAGCCGTGGGGCGGCGGCGGTGACCAGCTCGGTCAGGTCGTCGCCGGCGAGCGCCAGCTCGTCCGGGACGGCCGAGGTGAGCAGCGGGCTCAGCGCCGGCCACACCTGCGCGCCCCGCCGCAACGCCAGCACGACGTCGATGCGGGCGCGCGGGCCGAACCGGCCGGTCTCCCACAGCTCCGCGGCGTCCGCGACCTGCCCGGGGTCGGCGAGGCTGCGGACCTGGACGACGGCCCGGTAGCGGACGGCGTCGAACCCGTCGGGTGCCTCGACCCGCAGCGACACGCGGATGCCGGAGTCGAGGCCCGCGGCCAGTTCGTCCGCCCAGTCGCGGACGGCGTCGGCCCGCTGGGGCGCGACCGCGGCGAACAACTTCGTCCCGGCCGCCTTCGCCGCGGCGGGAGTGCGGGGCAGGGTGTCGGCGACGGCGTCGAGGAACGCCCGCAGCAGCGGACCCGGCGCCCGGTCGTCCACCGGCATCGCGGCAGCGAGGTCCCGCAGCCACGCGGCTTCCGCCGGTTCGAGCGGTCCGACGCGCCAGGCGTCGTGCCCGGCGTCGGTGACGCCCGGCAGCAGCCGTCCCGCGGCGACCAGCCGCAGTGCGGCCTTCGCCGCCGTCGCCCAGAACACCACGGACGGTTCGACGTCCGCGGTGGTGAGCAGTTCGCGTAGACCGTCCGTTATGGACAGTGGTCGTGAGTCGAGCAGGATGTGCCCGGCCCGAGGGGGTTCCCCGGGCAGGAAATCGGCGTTCAGTTCCCCAGCCTCCCGTATCGGCGCACGGACAACGGCACGAACACCGCGAGCAGGACCAGCGGCCAGAGCACCGCCAGCAGCACCGGGTGCGTGCTCACCCAGGACGTCCCCGCCGCGCCCGGGTTGCCGAACAGCACCCGCGCGGCCGTCACCGTCGAGGACAACGGGTTCCACTCGGCCACGGTTCCCAGCCACGCCGGCATGGTCGCCGTCGCGACGAACGCGCTGGAGAGGAACCCGAACGGGAACTCGAGTGTCTGGGCGAGCGTCACCATCGACGGGTCCGTGGTCAGCAGGCCCAGGTAGATCCCGGCCCACACCAGCGCCACCCGCAGCAGGAGCAGCAGCGCGAACGCGGCGAGCGTCTCGCCGAAGCTGCCGTGCGGGCGCCAGCCGACCGCGAAGCCGCAGCCCAGCAGCACGGCCAGCGCGAGCACGGCGTTGACCAGGTCCGCGGCCACCCGGCCGGTGAGCACCGCCGACGGCGCCATCGGCAGCGACCGGAAGCGGTCGGTGACGCCCTTGGTGGCGTCGTCGAGCACCGCGATCATCGTCCCCGACAGCCCGAACGCCATGGTCATGCCGAACATCCCCGGCATCAGGAACTCGCGGTAGGAGCCACCGCCCGGCACGGTCATCCCGCCGCCGAGCAGGTAGGCGAAGATCAGCACCATCAGGATCGGGAACGCCACCACCGTGGCCAGCCGGGCCGGGCGCCGCGCCAGGTGCGCGAGGTAGCGCCGGGTCAGCGTCCAGCCGTCCGTGATCGCCCAGTTCACCGCGCCACCCCCGTCAGCTGCAGGAAGACCTCGTCGAGTGTCGGGTGCCGCAGGGCCACATCGGCGAACGTCAGCTCGGTCGCCGCCAGCTCGCGCACGACGTCGGTCAGCATCGACGGCTCGGCCGGCGCGCTCACCCGCAGTTCTTCGGTGACCGGCTCGGTTCCGGTGACGCGAGCGAGCAGCGCCGTCGCCGCGCCCACGACGTCCGGATCGGTCAGGACCAGCTCGATGCGGGTCGCGCCGAGCGAACCCTTCAGCTCGGCCGGGGTGCCTTCGGCGACGACGCGGCCGTGCTCGACCAGCGAGATCCGGTCGGCCAGCCGATCGGCCTCCTCCAGGTACTGGGTGGTGAGCAGGACGGTCGTGCCGTCGGCGACCAGGGACCGCACCGCCTTCCAGACCTCGGTGCGGCTGCGCGGATCGAGCCCGGTCGTCGGCTCGTCGAGGAACAGCACCCGCGGCGCCGCGAGCAGCGACGCGGCCAGATCCAGCCGTCGCCGCATCCCGCCGGAGTAGGCGGAGACCGGCTTCGCACCGGTGTCCGCCAGGTCGAAGCGGTCCAGGAGGTCGTCGGCGCGGCGGGTGGCCTCGCGGCGGCCGAGGTGGTGCAAGCGGCCGAACAGCACCAGGTTCTGGCGTCCGGAGAGCAGTTCGTCGACCGCGGCCTGCTGGCCGACCAGCCCGATCGCCGAGCGGACCTGCGCCGGTTCGGTGGCGACGTCGAACCCGGCCACGCGCGCGACGCCGCCGTCGTGACGCAGGAGCGTGCTCAGTATGCGGACGGCGGTGGTCTTGCCCGCGCCGTTGGGTCCCAGCAGGCCGTGCAGCGTGCCGGCCGGGACCGACAGATCGAACCCGTCGAGGGCGTACGCGTCGCCGTAGCGCTTGCGAAGTCCCTCGGCCTGGATCTGCAGAGTCATCTTCCCCCTTAACTCTGTACTGTGTACGAAGAAGAGGTTAGCACAACTCTGTACAACGTACGAGGAACCGGTGGGCAGAATGAGCGGCGTGAGCACCGAGGACGACGGCGGCACCGGCCCGCGACGGGTGATCGAGCTGCTCTGGGGCGTCTCCGGGCCCCCGCGACGCGGCCCGAAACCCAAGCTGACCACGGCCGACGTCGTCCGGGCCGGCATCACCCTCGCCGACGCCGACAGCCTCGACGCGGTGACCATCCGCCACGTCGCCGAGCACCTCGGCGTCTCCCCCATGTCGCTCTACACCTACGTCCCCGGCCGGGACGAGCTGCTCGAGCTGATGATCGACCACGTCCGCGGCGAGCTGCCGGTCCCCGAACCCGGCCTCGGCTGGCGTGCGGCGCTGACCGCCATCGCCGAAGCGGCCTGGGCGCACTTCCACCGGCACCCGTGGCTACTGGAGGCCGCCACCACCCGCTCGGTCCTGGGCCCGCACACCTTCACCAAGTACGAGCACGAACTGCGCGCGATCGACGGCATCGGCCTCGACGACGTCGAGATGGACTCCGTGATCACCATCGTCAACGGCCTCGTCCGCGCCACCGCGCGCACCTCCGTCGACGCCGCCCGCCTGGTCCGCGCCAGCGGCCTGACCGACCTGCAGTGGTGGGAGCGCGCCGCGCCGGTGCTGGCCGGCATCCCGGCCGCCGACGCGGCGAACTTCCCCCTCGCTTCCCGGGTCGGCCAGGCCGCGGGCGAGACGCACAACGCCGCGTCCGACGCCGCGCACAGCTTCCGCTTCGGTCTCGCCCGCGTCCTCGACGGCATCGAGGCCCTGGTGTCAGAGCGTCAGCGGTAGCGCCGACGGCCGCCAGGTCCCGCCGTCCGGTGTGCGCTGAACGTCGTCGACGGCCAGCGCGAGGTCAGGGAAGCGGCCGAACAGCGACGACAGCGCCACCTCCGTCTGCACTCGCGCGATCGACGCGCCCAGGCAGAAGTGCGGCCCGTGCGAGAACCCCAGCTGCGCCGGCCCGGACCGGGTGATATCGAGCCGGTCGGCGCCGTCGAACACCCGCGGGTCACGGTCGGCGGCCACCATCGCCGCGGTCACCCGCTCACCTTCCCGGATCAGCGTGCCGTCGATCTCGACGTCCTCACGCGCGAACCTCGGCGTGGTCAGCAACTGCGGGCTGCACCACCGCATCAGCTCCTCCACCGCACCCGGCCACAACGCCGGATCGGCGCGCAGCAGGGCGAGCTGGTCCGGGTGGGTGAGCAGGGCTTCGACGGCGTTGGCGATGAGGTTCACCGGCGTCTGCCCGGCCAGCACCAGGTGCCAGACCAGGGTGACCAGCTCGGTGTCGGTGAGCCGGTCACCGTCCTGCGCCTGAGCACGCACCAGGTCGCCGATGAGGTCGTCACCCGGCTCGGCCCGGCTGCGCGCGACGACGTCCTTCGCACCCTCGATGATCACCGGGATCGCCGCGGCGAAGTCCTGGCCGACCCCGCCGGCGACGGCGGCGCCGTACTCCCGCCAGCGCGGCCGTTCCGCGGCGGGAATGCCGACCAGTTCGCAGATGACGTCCATCGGCAGCGGCCGGGCGAAATGCGGGATCAGGTCGACGACACCGTCCTCGGCGTGCGAAGGAAGCTCGTCGAGCAGCCGCCCGGTGATGGCTGCCAGCCGCGGGCGGAACTGCGCGGCGCGCTTCGGCGTGAAGGCGGGCGCCACCAGGCGCCGTAGCCGAAGGTGCTCGGCGCCGTCCTGCTCGGCCATCGTCCGCATGTACTCGAGGCAGTGCTCGGGGATGCCCGGCGGGCGCAGGAAGCTCTCCGGCTTTACCTCGAACCGCGGGTCGGCCAGCATCGCGCGGGCCTCGGTGTAGCGGGTCAGCGCCCAGAACGGGCCGAAGCCGGGGATCACCAGCTGGGCCACCGCGCTCGCCTCGCGGGCCTGGTCGTAGGCGGTGAACGGGTCGGTGAGCACCTTGATGTCGGTCAGGTAGATCTCGGGGATCATCAGGAACTCCACATGTTCAGATCAGATGTTCATATCATCTGGATGGTCACGGTATCTTGATCGGCAACACCGGGGCAAGGAGGACGATGGCCGGACTCAGCAGGGCGGCAACCCAGGAACGCAACCGCGCGAAGGTGCTCGCCGCGGCCCGCGACGAGTTCGCCCGGCGCGGCTTCCGCGACACCAAGATCGACGTCATCGCCGAACGCGCCGAGCTCACCCGCGGCGCGGTCTACTCCAACTTCCCCGGCAAACGCGCGCTCTACTTCGCCGTCCTGGCCGAGCTCGCCGAACACGCACCCCGGCCCGCCACCCCGGCGTCACACCCCAGCGCGCCGGACGCCCTCGCCGCGTTCGCCCGCGCCTGGGTCGCCCGCCTCCCCCTGGCCACCGACAGCGACAGCGAAGAAGCCCGGCTCACCCGCGAGCTGCTGCCGGAAATCCTCGCCGACGAGCACACCCGCCGGCCGTTCGCGCAGCTCATGCGGATCGACGCGATCCTGCTCGGTCTCGCCCTCGAACGCCTCCGGCCCGGGCGGCGCCTGGTGCGCGTCGCCGAAGCCGCCCTGACCACGCTGCACGGCGCGAGCCAGCTCGCCGCCGCCGCGCCCGGCTTCGGCGAGCCGTTCCACATCGTCACCGCGTGCGCCCGGCTGCTGGAGCTGGACCTCGGTGACGACTGGCCGGACACCCCGCCGATCACGTCCCAGGCCCGGGCCGCCGACGAGCCGTGGAACCCGCCCGGCGCGCTCGACCTGCTCACCGGCGACACCGTGCGTCCCGGCGACGGCGTCGTCACGGTCCTCGGGCTGCACCGCGCCGCCGCCTTCGAGGAGGCCGTCCGCGCCGGGGCCGACGTCACCGTCGCGCTCGTCACCAGCGATCCCGGCGAGCTCGCCCCGCTGGCCCGGCTCGCCGTCGCCGACCTGCGCGTCTGCCTCGACCAGGCGTTCCCGGCGCCGCGGGAACCGCGCTTGCGGATCGTCTCCGACGCCGGGGGCGCGCTGGCCGCGGCCGCCGGGGTCACCGCCGTCAGCGACGCCACCGAAACCGCCGTCCGCGTCGAAGGCGGCCGGATCGTCGCGCGCGCCGAGGGGTTCGGCGCCTGCCACGCCGTAGCTGTCGAATCGGGGCCGGGCCGTTCGTCGGGACGGTGACAGCAACCGGGAGGAGTGGTGGTGGACGTCGAGAACGCGGTCGCCGAGGCGTTCCGTGAGGAGTGGGGCCAGGTCGTGGCCACGCTCATCCGGATCACCGGCGACTGGGACCTCGCCGAGGAGTGCGCCCAGGAGGCCTTCGCGCTCGCCCTGCGCACCTGGCCCCGCGACGGCGTCCCGAAGCGGCCCGGCGCGTGGCTCACCACCACCGCGCGCAACCGCGCCACCGACCGGCTCCGGCGCGAAACCCTCGGCGCCGCCAAGCTCCGGGAGGCCGGCCTGATGCACGTCCCCGAGATACCCGAAGGCCCTGACCACGACGACAGCGGTGTTCCCGACGACCGGCTGCGGCTGATCTTCACCTGCTGCCACCCGGCGCTGGCCACCGAAGCCCAGGTCGCGCTCGCCCTGCGCACGCTGGCCAGGCTCAGCACCGCCGAGATCGCGCGGGCGTTCCTCGTCCCGGAAGCGACCATGTCGCAGCGGCTGGTGCGGGTGAAACGCAAGATCCGCAACGCGCGCATCCCGTACCGCGTCCCGCCCGCGCACCTGCTGCCCGAACGCACCGCCGCCGTGCTCGGCGTGCTGTACCTGACGTTCAACGAGGGCTACTCCGCCAGCGCCGGACCCGACCTGCTGCGACCCGACCTCGCCGCGGAAGCCGTCCGGCTCGGCCGCGTCCTGGCCCGGCTGATGCCCGATGAACCCGAGGTCCTCGGCCTGCTCGCCCTGATGCTGCTGCAGCACACCCGCCGCGCGACCCGCGTCGGCCCCGGCGGCGTGCTCGTCCCGCTGGAGGAACAGGACCGCACGCGCTGGGACGCCACCCTGATCGCCGAGGGCACGCAGCTGCTCGAGACGGCGTTGCGGCGACGCCACCCCGGGCCGTACCAGATCCAGGCGGCCATCGCGGCCTGTCACGCCACCGCCGTCACGCCCGCCGACACCGACTGGGCCCAGGTCGCCGGGCTCTACCGCGAGCTGCGCAAGTTCGTCCCCAGCGCGGTCGTCGAGCTCAACCGGGCCGTCGCCGTCGGCATGGCCGACGGGCCGCTGGCCGGGCTCGCGCTCCTCGACGAGCTGGCCGGCCCGCTCGAGGGTTACCACCTGCTCCCGGCCACCCGCGCCGACTTCCTCCGCAGGCTGGGCCGCCACGCCGAAGCCGCCCAGTGGTACGCGACGGCCCGCGAGCTGGCCACGACCGCTGCCGAGCGCAGCTACCTCACCCGAAGAATTTCCGAAGCGGTGTCTGTTCCGGCCGATCCCATCCGTCGGGTAGGCGAACCCCGACCCCCGGAGGAACCGCCATGACCACCCTCGCCGTCCCCGGCGCCCGCATCACCTACGACGTCACCGGCAGCGGCCCCGTCCTGCTGCTGATCCCCGGCGGCGCCGCCGACTCGACGATGTTCGCCGCGATCGGACCGCTGCTGGCCGAGGACCACACCGTCGTCACGTACGACCCCCGCGGCATCTCCCGCAGCCCCCTCGACGGCGAACCCGGCGGCGACACCCTCCGCGAGCACGCCGACGACGTCCACCGGCTGCTCGCCGAGATCGGCGACGGCCCCGCCGACGTCTTCGCCAACAGCGGCGGCGCCATCACCATGCTCGAGTACGTCGTGCACCACCACGGCCAGGTCCGCACCGTCGTCCTGCACGAACCGCCGGTCACGCGTCACCTCGGTCCCGCGGTGCTCGACAGCCCGGACATCCCCGCGATCTACCGCGAGCACGGCGTCGGCGCGGCCATCGCCGCGTTCTCGGAGATGGGCGGGTTCGACATCAGCCCGCCCGCCGACCCCACGCCCGGGGAACTGGCCCAGATGAAGGTGATGGAAGGCAACTTCGCCTACTTCTTCGGCCACCTCATGGCCGCCATCGGCGCCTACGACCCCGACCTCGACGCCCTGCGCGCGGTGCGCACCCGGCTGGTCGTCGGCGTCGGCGGGAAAGCCGCCGGCCTGCCCGCTCACGAGGCGGGATTGGGCCTCGCCGCCGACCTCGGCCTGACCGCCGAACCGTTCCCGGGTGACCACGGCGGGTTCCTCGCCGAGCCCGCCGCCTTCGCCGCGCGCCTGCGCGAAGTCCTGAAAGAGAGCTGACGTGCAGTACCTGCTCATGATCTGCGGCGACGAGACCGCCGAAGAACACCAGTACGACGGCTGCGACGGCTGGGGTGAGGACCTCGAACGCCGCGGCAAGATCCGCGGTGGGGGCGGCCTGCGCCCGCCGTCGGAAGCCACCACCATCCGCGTCCGCGACGGCGAAGTGCTGCTCACCGACGGGCCGTTCACCGAGGCCAAGGAACAGGTCGGCGGGTACGTCGTCCTCGACTGCGACGACCTCGACGAAGCCCTCGAGATCGCGGCCAAGCACCCGGCGGCCACCTACGGCAGTATCGAGGTCCGCCCGATCCGGCCACCCGAGGAGTTCGCCTGATGCCGTCCATCGTGGACCGGCCCGCCCAGCGGTACGTCGCCGAGCGCGCCACCCTCAGGATCCCGGAGTTCCCCCGGATCGCCGACCGGCTGCCGCCGCTGATCGGCACGCTGGCCGCCCAGGGGATCACCCTGGCCGGGACGCCGTTCTTCCGCTACCGCGTCATCCACCCGGGGATGCGCTTCACGGTCGAGGCCGGCGTCCCGATCGAGGGTGACTTCACCCCGGCGGAACCGGCGTTCAGCGACGAGCTGCCCGCCGGGAAGTACGTCCTCGACACCTACGTCGGCGCTCCGGACGGCCTGGCCGCCGCGACGCAGTCGGTGCTGACCTGGGGCTCCGAGCAGGGCGTCACGTGGGACCGCACCGAGGGACCCGACGGCGAGGAGTGGGGCTGCCGTCTGGAAGTCCTGCGCACCAACCCCCTGGAGGTTCCCGACCCGGCGCAGTGGGTCACCGACCTGCTCTTCCGCCTCGCGGATTGACGTCGTCGCGGTGCTCACCCACGGCGGGTGAGCACCGCAGCGACCAGGCAGCCGAAGCCCGCCGTGCTCGCGACGGTGCGCAGCACGTTCCAGCGCACCCACGACGTCTCGAACTGCGCCCGCAGGGCCGCGTAGTCGGTCCCGCCGCTCTCCAGCGCGTTGTTGAGCGGGATGTTCAGCGCCCCGGTGATCACCAGCATCGCCGCCAGGCACACGAACCCCGCGATCACCCACGGCCGCGGCCCCGGGTCGAGGAAGATCGCCACCCCCGCCAGCACCGGCGCCCCCAGGAACGTCAGCATGAAGACCGGGTTGACGATCGCGACGTTGATCCCGCGCATCGCCTCGACAAACGTCTTGTCGTCACCCCGCGCCAGCCCCGGCATCACCGAGCACGAGTAGGCGTAGAACAGCCCGGCGATCAACCCGGCCGCGATCACCGCGGCCACCAGCACCACCGTCGACATCGGTGTCACCTTCCCCTTCACCGGGCCCAGACCCCGGTCGCGGCCGCGTCCCGCGCGAACTCGGCGAAATCCGTCGCCGGACGGCCCAGCACCCGTTCGACGTCGTGCGTCACCGACTCGTTGCGCCCGTCGAGCACCCGGGTGAACAGCTCGGTCAGCGCGCCGACCTCGTCCGCCGGGACGCCGTACTCGACGGCCGCGGCGGCGTAGTCCTCCGCGGAAACCGGAACATAGCGGACATCCCGCCCCGACGCGGCCGAAATATCGGCGGCGGCGTCGGCGAAGCTCAGCAGCCGCGGCCCGGTCAGCTCGTACAGCTCACCGGTGTGCCCGGGCTCGGTCAGCACCTTCACCGCCACCTCGGCGATGTCACGGACGTCGAGGAACGGCTCGGTCACCGCCCCCGCGGGCAGGGCGATCTCGCCGCCGCGGACCGCGTCGAGCAGGAAGTGCTCACTGAAGTTCTGGGCGAACCAGCTGCAGCGCAGGACCGTCGAGCCGGTGCCGGCGTCGGCGACGATCCGTTCGCACGCCTCGGCTTCCTCCTCGCCGCGGCCGGAAAGCAGCACCAGGTGCCGCACGCCTTCGGCGACGGCCAGCTCGGTGAACGCGCGGATGTCGTCGGCCGCGCCGGGCACGACCAGGTCGGGGTAGTAGGTGAGGTACACCGCGTCGACGCCCTTGAGCACCGGCGCCCAGGTGTCACGGTCGGCCCATTCGAACGGTGGCGCGCCCCGCCGCGAGGTGATCCGCACCGGCAGGTCGCGCTCCCGCAGCCGGTCCGCCACCCGGCGGCCGGTCTTGCCGGTGCCGCCCACCACCAGGAATTTCGTTTCGTTCGTCATGACACAGAGTCAACCGGCCCACGGTGAGACTCTCCATAGTTCAGAGACTCGATAGCATGTTTCATCGTCTACACTCGGGCGCATGGATCCGCTCGCCGCTCTGCTCGACGGCCCCCGCGCGCACGGCGCGTTCCTGCTGCGGTCGGTGCTGACCCCGCCGTGGTCGCTGCGGATCGAGGATCAGGCGCCGCTGACCGTCGTCTCGGTGGTGCGCGGCGAAGCGTGGATCGTGCCCGATACCGGCGAAGCCGTCCTGCTGCGCGAAGGTGACGTCGCGATCGCCCGCGGCCCGGACCCGTACCTCGTCGCCGACCACCCCGGGACGCCGCCGCAGGCGATCATCCTGCCCGGGCAGGAATGCCGGACGCCCGACGGCGGGCACCTCACCGACTACGCCGACCTCGGCGTCCGGACCTGGGGTCACGGCACCGACGGCCCGGTCGTGCTGCTGACCGGCACCTACGGCATGGAAGGTGAACTCAGCAAGCGGCTTCTGGCGGCCCTGCCGGTGCTGATCGTGCTGCGCGCCACCGACTGGCCGACCCCGCTGGTCGGCCTGCTCGCCGGGGAGATCGGCAAGGACGTCCCCGGTCAGGAAGCCGTCCTCGACCGGCTGCTGGACCTGCTGCTCATCGCGGCGCTGCGGACCTGGTTCGACCGGCCCGACACGAGCGCGCCGGCCTGGTACCGCGCCCACGACGACCCGATCGTCGGCCAGGCGCTGCGGTTGCTGCAGCACCAGCCCGCCGAGCCGTGGACGGTCGCCAAGCTCGCCGCCAACACGGGCGTTTCGCGTGCGGCACTGGCCCGCCGGTTCGCCACGACGGTCGGCGAGACGCCGATGGCCTACCTGGCCGGCTGGCGGCTCGCACTCGCCGCGGATTTCCTGCGCCAGCAACGGGACGCGACGATCGGCGCGGTCGCCCACCAGGTCGGGTACGGCAGCGCGTTCGCCCTCAGCACGGCCTTCAAGCGCGAGTTCGGCGTCAGCCCGCAGCAGTACCGGACCCGGGCCGCAGCCGGGTGAGCGCTTCGCCGGTGGCGCCGTCGAACGGGACCGAGCTGTGCTCGTGGACGATCTTCCAGCCGTCGTCGCCGCGGCGGAGACCGGCGGTCGAGCGCACCCACATCGCCACGTCGGTTCCGTCGAGCATCGTGCCGCTGACGTGGAACAGGTAGGACGCAAAGGCAACGTCGCCGTCGGCGACCACCTCCAGGTCCCGGATGTCCAGCTCGATCGCCGACCGGTAGGCGCCGAACCACTCCCGCAGCCGGGTCCGTTCCGCTTCCCGGCCCGCGTCGCGCAACGGGCCGACCGCGTCGAACAGGGTGACGTCCTCGGCGTAGCAGGCGAGAAGCGCGTCCAAGTCCTTCGCCGCTACGGCCGCGACGCGGGCTTCGATCAGCGCCGCGGGGGTCATTTCAGCTCCTCGCCGAGCTTGTCCAGCCAGTCGCCGGTGCCCTGCTCACGCCAGGCGGGTTCCTCGGCGCCGTCGAGGAAGGTTCCCTGTTCGGTGAGGACCAGGCGGGTGCCGGCACCGTCGGGGACCAGCTCGACGGTGGTCGTCGAGACGGTCGCGAGGGTGTCGCCGCCGGTCAGCGTGGTGGAGTAGACGATCCGCTCGCCGGGCACGATGTCGTGATACGTCGAGGTCGCCGCCAGCTTGGTGCCGTTCGGCGCGGTTCCGGTGGTCACCTCGCGGCCGCCGGCGCGGAAGTCCAGCTCGTGGGTTTCCCCGCCGTACCAGCGGGCCTTGGCCGCGGGGTCCGCCCAGGCGTCGAACACCCGCGACGGTGTGGCGGTGTAGGTGCGTTCCAGGGTGAACGTGGCGTGCGTGACGGTCATGTCGTGCTCCCTTCGGAGGTTCCGGGCTCGCCGAGGACGTCGCCGAGCCGGTCGAGCCTGCCTTCCCACGCGGTGCGCTGGTGCCCGAGCCAGTGCTCGCCGGTGCGCAGCGCCTCGGGCTCGATCCGGCAGGTGCGCACCCGGCCGACCTTCTCCGAGCGCACGATCCCGGCCGTTTCGAGCACCTGCAGGTGCTGCACGACGGCGGCGAGCGACATGGTCAGCGGCGCGGCCAGCTCACTGACCGACGCCGGACCGCGCACGAGCCGCTCCACCAGGGCCCGCCGGGTGCGGTCCCCCAGGGCGCGGAACACCAGGTCCAGCGCCTCGTCATGGTTAAGCATGTACTTAAGTTAGGCTCGCTCGGCTCATTGGTCAAGTAACTGCTTAAGTGTTGCCGGGACGTCTTCGCCCTTCAAGGCTGCGCGTACCTGGCTCATCCGGTGCTCGGCGGCGTCGGCCCGGGCAGTACAGGTGCGCAGCTCGGCACCCAGGTTCGTGGTGGTCTCGTGCATGGATCGGACCGTCTGCTCGTGGGACGCCTGCAGCTCGGCGAGCCGCTGGTCGAAGCCGGCCCGGAGACGTCCAGCCTCAGCCTGCGCACGGTCCGCGGCCTCCTGATGGGCCTTCGCAGCCTCTTCGCGCGCCTTCGCGTGCTCCTCGCGCGCGGCGTCGAGCTTCTGTGAGACGGCTTCTGCTCGGGTTTCGGCGGACTCGGCGCGGACGGTCGCGGCTTCCGCTCGGAGGTTCGCGGCCTGACCACGGCCGCGTTCTTCGTCGAGCGCGGTGCGGGTGGCCGTGAGTTCGGCGGTGAGGGTGGCGATCGTCGTGGCCCGCTCCCCGGCGAGGGTCGCGGCCGACTCGGCCCGTTCGGCGACCCGGGCGAGTTCGTCTCGGACGGCGGCCAGCTGACCTTCGGCACGCTGCTGCTCCTGGACGGCGGCCTTCCGCACGGCGCGTTCCTGATCGCGCTCGTGGACCGCGGTCGTCTTCTCCTTCTCCGCCACACCCGCCCGCTGCACGGCTTCTTGGGCGATCTCGCGGGCCTGGGTGGCTTCGGCGTTGGCCCGGCCGCGCTGGAGACGGTGCTCGTCGGCCTCGGCCAGGGCGGCGTCCCGCTCGGCGAGGGCAGTGGTGGTGGTCGCCTCGAGCTGGTGGCGCAGGGTCGTCAGCGTCTCGACGAGCCCGCGTGCCGGTTCCAGCACCCGGTCTACCTGCCCTGCCAGCGCCGTGACGGCGGTGTCGTCGAGCGCGGTGTCGCTCTCTCGGAGGGACTCGGCGTCCGCCAGGACAGCTTCGGCGTCGCGGCAGGTGAGGTTCCGCCGTCCCCAGGTCTTCCCGTCCTGGCAGAACCGGGCGCGGCTCCCCCGGCCCACGGCGGGCGGCAGAGCCGCTCCGCAGCGGCGGTACTCGCAAACCCGGGCTTGACCAGCGTCTTCCGTCATGATCGAGAGCCTATCAAATCTTCTAATTAGAACTAGAACTATCTGTTCAAAATTAGAAGATAGATAATGACGTGCTTGAGTTTGGATAAGGTCACATATCCGAACTCAGATGGGCCGGGAGATCCGCAGGCGACTTGAGGGGCGCCAAGAGGCCCTCAAAAACTGGGTACCCCCTCCGGAAGGCTTCCGGAGGGGGTAGATCGCTTACTTGGTGAGAGATCCGCTGACGTAGAGCACGCCGCCCATGCGCAGGTCGTCGTCCTTCAGCGGGAGGCCATGGGCGGCCAGCAGCTCCCGGATGGTCCTCCCCTCCAGCGTCCAGCCGAGGCCGGTCAGGTAGGGAGCCGCCTCGTTGCGCTCGCCGTAGTAGCGCAGCTTCGCCATGTCGGCTTCGAAACCCTGCGCACGCCAGCGTTCGGCCGTGCGGTTCAGGCTCTCCTTCGTCGCTTCCTCGTCCCCCGGCTTCGGGTTGGGCCTGCTCTCGGTGGCCACCCGGCTGCCCGGCGCGCTGAGCTCGGTGATGGTGTCCAGCAGGCGGTCCTGCGCCTCCGGCGGCAGGTAGCCCAGCAGGCCTTCGGCACTCCACGCGGTCGGCCGGGCCGGGTCGAAGCCGGCGGTGCGCAACGCGGCGGGCCAGTCGTCACGCAGGTCGACCGCGGCCACCCGCCGCTCGGCGGTGGGCTCGGCGCCCAGCTCGGCCAGCGTGCGGGTCTTGAACTCGATGACCTGCGGCTGGTCGAGCTCGTACACCACGGTCCCGCTGGGCCACGCCAGCCGGTACGCGCGGGAATCCAGCCCCGAGGCCAGGATCACGGCCTGCGTGATGCCGGCGTTCGCCGCGTCGAGGAAGAAGTCGTCGTAGAACCTGGTCCGGACCTTGGCCACGTCGATCGCCGACTGCTCGACCAGGTCGCCGGGAGGCAGTTCCCCGCTGGCCAGCCGGGTCAGCAGGTCGACCCCGACCGCCCGCACGAGCGGCTCGGCGAACGGATCGTCGATGAGCGACCGATCCTCGCGGGTCGCGATCGCCCGGGCCGCGGCCGCCGCGGTGGCGGTCGTCCCGACGCTGGACGCCAAGTCCCAGGTGTCTCCGTCGTGCCTGGTGGAAGTCATGTGCTGCCCCCGTCTTTCGCCGTGCCTGCCCGTGCGCGAGGCGATCCTAGGACGCGGGCTCACCCCCCGTGGTATCAAGAGCGGCGATGTCCGAATCAGCGATGCCCTCGCCGACGCACCCCGGCGCCACGCCCCTGGAGGCGATTTCGGGCGTCCACTACGAGGTCGCGCTGACCGACCGGCCGTGGGAGCTGCCCGTCGAAGTGCTGGCCGCCTCGGTCGGCGGCAGTTTCGGCGGGGTCGCCGCGGCGCTGCTGAACGAGTTCCCCGGAGCGGCATGGGACTCGGTCCAGCTCGGCTCCATCACGCCGGACTCGCCCACTCTGGTCGACCTGGCCGCGCACACCGGCGAGCTCCCGCTGCGGCTGGCGGCTTTGGCCTCGCTCCACGACCCCGAAAGCAACAACGACCCGACCCCGGCCGCGATCACCACGGCCACCGCGGCGGTCATCACCGCCGCCGCGGAACGCGGCGCCACCTCCGTCGGGTTGCCGCTGTTCGGCACCGGGATGCTGAGCATCACCCCGCTCGTGTCCGCCGCCGCGATGATCAAGGGCGCACTCGCCACCCAGACCTCGGTCTTCCAGGTCTTCTTCTTCGCCCGGTCGCAGGAGCACGTGGACGCCATCCGCACCGCCTGGGAGAACCAGCGCCTGCGCCGGCCGGTGTTCTCTTCGGTCGAACTGGCCGGCGGGATGACCCGGGACCTGGTCGACCCCAACGAATCGATCCCGCTCGAGCGGGACCACCTCGGCGTCAAGCCCTACGTCTCGATGCTGGCCACCGTGATCGCGGCCCAGGACACGCCGCTGCCGCTGTCGATCGGGGTGTTCGGCGAATGGGGCTCCGGCAAGAGCTTCTTCATGGGCATGCTGCGCGGCCAGGTGAAAGCCCTCGAAGGAACACCCGGCCACTGCGGCAAGATCGCGCAGGTCGGCTTCAACGCCTGGCACTACGCCGACGCGAACCTCTGGGCCAGCCTCGGTGACGAGATCTTCCGCCAGCTCGCCGAGCCCGCCCGCCGAACCGGCGAGCCGGAGGCCGAACACCAGGCCCGGCTGCGGGAGGGCGCCCGGCTGCGTGACCAGCTCGCCGCGGCGCTCGAGCAACGTCAGCAGCTGACCGCGGTGACCGAACGCGCCGAAGCCGAGGCCGCCGAGCTCAAGCGCAAGATCGGCGACGCCGAGAAGGACCGCCGGGTCCGGGCGGGAGACCTGCTGCGCGCGCTGCGCCGGTCCTCGACGTTCCGCGCGCAGTACGACGGCCTGTGGCGTCAGCTCGGCGTCACCGACCCGGCCGAGCAGGGCCGGCTGCTGGCCGACGAGGTACGCGGCACCCTGGACGAAGCCGCCGAGCTGCGCCGGACGTCGATGCACCGGGCCGGCAAGGGCGCGATCGCCCTCGCCGCGCTCGTGCTGCTGGCGGGTGTGTGCGTCAGCGCGTTCGTCCCGCAGGTCAAGGAGGTGCTGGCGGGTGCCGTCGGGCTCTTCACCGCCCTGACCGGCGTCGGCCTGACGCTGCTGGGCTTCGCCCGCAGCGGGTTGCGGCGCCTGCGCACGCTGGCCGACGAGCTGCGGATCGGCGGGGACGGCGACGCCGGGCGGGAGCGTGTCGCGCTGCGCAAGGCGGAAGCCGACCAGCGGCTCGCCGAAGCACAGCTGGAGGAGGTCGTCGCCCGGACCGGTGAGCTGGGCCGGCAGCTGGCCGAGCTGACACCCGGACGCCGCCTCTACGCCTTCCTCGCCGAACGCTCCCGCGGTGAGGACTACCGCGGCAACCTCGGGCTGATCTCCACCATCCGCAAGGACTTCGAGAAGCTCGTCGCGCTGATGACGGCCCCGGTGGCGCCGGGCGACCCGGCGCGGCCGATGGACCGGATCGTGCTCTACATCGACGACCTCGACCGCTGCAGCCCGCAGCAGGTCGTCGACGTCCTGCAGGCGGTGCACCTGCTGCTCGCCTTCGACCTGTTCGTGGTGGTCGTCGGCGTGGATCCGCGCTGGCTGCTGCGTTCGCTCAGCACGCACTACGACCGGCTGATCGAAGCCGACGCCGGCACACGGCCCGACGGCTGGCACGTGACGCCGGAGGACTACCTCGAGAAGATCCTCAACATCCCCCTGGTGCTACCCCGGATGCCGAAGGGCAGCCTCAACCGGCTGCTGCTGAGCATGGTCGAGACCGCCCGGCCCGCGGAAAGCCGTGACGAGCCCGCGGACCGTCCGGAGACCCTCGTCGTCGAGTCTCCTACCGCCATCCCGGTCGAGCCGGGCTCGCAGGTGGCCGCTCAGCTCGATCCGACGGTACGGCCCGAGATCCCCCGGCCCCTCACCGCGCCGGAGATCGCACTCCTGTCCCGCCTGGACCGGCTGATCGACACCCCGTGCGACGCGAAGCGCCTGATCAACCTCTACCGGATGCTGCGTTCGACCCGCGATCTTTCGGACGCCTCGGCGTTCCTCGGTGGCGAGTACGAAGCGGTGGTGGTCCTGCTCGCGACGTTCACCGCCCACGGACGCCTGCTCGGCCGCTTCGCCGACGCGCTGCTCCGGCGGCCCGCGGAGGCGTCCTGGCCGGACTTCGTCGGGGACCTGCGGCCGTTCGAGGCCGAAGGCCACTGGGAGAGCCCGGCCGTCGGCGCGGTGCCCGCCGCCGAAGTGCCGCAGTGGGAACACCTGCACCACACCCTGGCGGAGCTGTCGGACGCGATCACCCTGCCGGACGTCGGCGTCTTCCAGGCCTGGGTGCCGCGGGTGCGGCGGTTCTCCTACGTCCTGTCCCCCGGGAACCGCTGACCGCGGCCAGCTGCGTCCGGAACCCGCGTAGCATCGCCAGGCTCACCGCCGGCAGCGCGCACTTCCCGCGCAGGGGGTCCAGCTCCCCCGGCCTGGCCAGCCGTGTCGGGTCGACCGGGCTGACGACGTGCGTGTACGCCGCCGCCGGGCCGCAGTGGGCCAGCTCCGCCAGGTCCACCGCCGCTTCGGCGAAACCCGCGTGGCCGGTGACGCCGTCCGGGTGGGTCGCGCGGGTCAGGACGTGGCCCGGCCGCTGGAAGTCCGCCGGTCCCGCTGACGGGTCGGCCAGGCGGGACAACGTCGTCGCGCGGTCGGCGGCCGAGATGCCCGTGGTGACGCCCTCGGCCGCGTCGACCGTCACGCAGTAGTCCGACGGCTGCTCGAACGCGCCCCACATCCGTGGCAGGCCCAGGTCGTCGCAGCGTCGCCGGGGTAACGCCGCGACGAGCAGGCCCGAGCCGTGCCGGACCAGGAACGCCACCGCCGCGGTGGAAACCTCCGCCAGGGGCAGGACGAACACCGCCTCACGTCCGTTGTGGACGATCGCGGGGCGGCCGCGGCCCAGCTCGTCGGTGACTTCGGCCAGCGCCTGCCGGCTCGGGAACAGTTCCAGCACGGATTGCACAGCGCACCTCCAAAATCAGCGGGCGACGGCGTAGGCCTGTTGCCCGCGCGGGCTCGCCGCGGCCAGGACGAGGTCGCCGTCGAACCCCGTCGCGCAGACCTTGCCCAGCGACTTGTCGGGCGCGAGCGCGACGTCATGACCGCGAGAACGCAGCTCCTCGACGACCTCGGGCGGGCAGCTGTTCTCGACGACCAGGCGGTTCGGGCGGGCCGAACGCGGCGCGAACGACGACGGAACCTGGTCGGTGTGGAACGCCCGCTGCTCCACGGCCGCCTGGGGCCGCAAGCCGCCGTCGACGTGGCTGACGAAGAAGTTCAGCGTCCACTGGTCCTGCTGGTCACCGCCCGGGGTGCCGAACGCCAGGTGCGGCCGTCCGTCTTTGGTCACCAGGGTCGGGCTCAGCGTGGTCCGCGGGCGCTTGCCCGGCGCGACCGTGTTCGGGTGCCCCTCGTCCAGCAGCGCCATCTGCCCGCGCGTGCCGAGCGGGAACCCGAGCCCGGGGATGACCGGGGAACTCTTCAGCCACCCGCCGCTCGGGGTCGCGACGACCATGTTGCCGTCTCGGTCCGACGCGCTGATGCAGCACGTGTCGCCCTTGGCCGCGGTCAGCTTGACGACCGCGGGGATCCCGTCCGCCAGCTGGGCGCGCCAATCCGGGTCCGGCGAACCGGGCAGCGGGGGTTCCGGGAACCAGCCGTCCAAGCCTGGGCGCAACGAACCGCACGCCCGCCGTCCGATCAGCTCACGACGCGCGGCGGCATACGCCGGATCCAGGAGATCTTTCAACGGGACGTCGGTGTGGGCCGGGTCGCCGTAGAAGGCCTCCCGGTCGGCGAAGGCGAGCTTCGCGCTCTCGACGACCGTGTGGAGGTGCTCGGCGCCGCCGTGGTCCATCGCGGCGAGGTCGAAGCCTTCGAGCAGGCCGAGTTGCTGGAGGAACACCGGGCCCTGCGACCACGGGCCGGCCTTGTGAACGGTGTGGCCGCGGTAGCCAGCGGAGACCGTCGGCTCGACCGTCGCCTGCCACGACGCCAGGTCGTGCCCGGTCAGCAGGCCGCCGTTGCGGCGGCCGGTGGAGTCCAGCGGCTCGGTCGTGGCGAGGTACCTGTCGATCGTCTCGGCGACGAACCCTTGGTAGAACACCTTGACGGCGGCGTCGATCCGGTTCTCGCGCCCACCCGCGGCGGCTTCGGCCTCGGCAACGATCCGCCGGTAGGTCGCGGCGAGCGGCTTGTTGCACAGCCGCGCCCCGGCCTTCGGCGGCTGGCCGCCGGGCAGGTAGACCTCGCCCGAACCGGTCCATTCCTGGCGGAACAGCGGCGCCAGGACGTCGATCATGTCCGCCGCCTTCGGCAGCAGCGGATACCCGTCCTCGGCGTAGGCGATGGCCGGGGCGAGCACCGTCGCGAGGTCCAGGCGGCCGCGGTCGCGCAGCAACCGCAGCCACGCGCCGAACGCGCCGGGAACGACCGCCGGCAGCAGCCCGGAGCCGGGGATCGCGTCGACCCCGCGGTCGCGGAACGCCTGCGGCGTGGCGGCTTCCGGCATCGGGCCCTGCCCGCAGATCACCTCGACCTCGCCGGTCGCGCCGTCGTGGACCAGGATCGGGACGTCGCCGCCCGGTCCGTTGAGGTGCGGTTCGACGACCTGGATGACGAACGCCGCGGCGACGGCGGCGTCGAAGGCGTTGCCGCCGAGGTCGAACATCGCGGTCCCGGCAGCGGAGCCCAGCCAGTGCGTGGAGGAGACGGCACCCCGGGTGCCGAGCAGTTCGGGTCGGTCGAGCACGTCAGCTTCCCTTCTCACGGTCCGGATCGGCCAGCTCGCCCGCACCGGCGGACAGCACGGCGCCGGAGACCGACGCCGACACCGGCCGGCCGTCGGTGACCTGGACCGAGCAGTGCAAAGTGGACGGACGGCCCTGCTCACGGCCCTGGCGCAGGGTGAAGTCGCCGCCCGGGAACCACCCCGCCTCGACGAGCCAGACGCCGAGGCCGAGTGCGGCCGAGGAACAGGCCGGGTCTTCGGGCATCCCGTAGCCGGGCGCGAACAGGCGGCCGTGGGCGGTGTTCGTCGCGGCGTCCCAGCTGAACACCAGGACGTCGGTGAGGTCGGTGTCGGCCATCCGCGCGAAGTCCGGTTTCGCAGCGGCGACGGCGTCGGCGCGCACCGGCAGGAAGTGGAACGCCGGGCCGAAGCCGCACGCGGCGGGCATGGCGCCGTCGACCGCGGAGGCGGGCAGGCCGACGGCGCCGAGCAGCACCCCGGCATCGAGCTTTTCGCTCTCCAGGGGGTCTTTCGCGGTGATCTTGCCCGCTTCGGCGGAGACGTCCAGGGGCAGCAGCTTCGGCCCGCACTCCTGCACGACCCGCCCGGCGGGCACCAGGCCCAGCCGCGCGAGCGTCACCGCGGTGCCGACGCTCGAATGCCCGCCGAACGGCGACTCCGCCTCGGGCGTGAACACCCGGACGCGGTAGTCCGCGCCGGTCCCGGTGGGCGGCAGCACGAACGCCGTCTCGGTCTGGTTGATCTCGCGGGCCAGCGCCTGCATGCCCGCGGTGCCGAGGTCACCGGCCCGCGGGACGACACCGAGCGCGCTGCCGGCGTAAACGTGGTCGGCGAACATGTTGACGATCTCGTACGCGGGCATGCTGCTCCTTTCAGGCGAGGTCCAACTCGTCGAGGACGCGCTCGTCCCCTTGATAGGGCTCGGACGGCCGTGGCCAGTGCACGACCAGATCGGTGAACCCCAGGTCGGCGAAGGTGCCCGAGGCGTCCCGGAAGGACTCCGCCGAGTCCAGCACGCCCCCGACGGTCGCGCCGGTCACCAGCAGCTTTCCCACCGACGCCGGATCGCGGCCGGCCGCGGCGCAGGCGTCCTCGAACGCCCGGAGCTGGTCCTTCAGCTCCGGCACGACCAGGTCCCAGCGCCGCGCGTCGAACCGGCCCGGCGCGCCCGCGGTGATCCACGTTTCGGCGTACCGCGCGGCCAGGCCCATCGCCTTCGGGCCGGTCGCGGCGACCGCGAACGGCAGCCGCGGGCGTTGCACACAGCCCGGGACCATCCGCGCGCCCTCGCAGCGGTAGTAGCGGCCCTCGTACGACGTCACCGGCTGCCGCAGCAGCAGGTCCGTCAGCTCGAGGAACTCCGCGAACCGCCCGGCCCGGCCGCCTTCCGGCTCCGCGCCGAAGACGCTCTCGTCGTACCCACCGGCCCCGGACCCGACGCCGCAGATCAGCCGCCCGTCCGAGATGTCGTCGAGCGTCATCAGCTCCTTGGCGAAGGACACCGGGTGGCGGAACGTCGGGGTCGCGACGAGCGAGCCGAGCCGCATCTTCGACGTCACCCCGGCCGCGGCGGTGAGCGTCGGCAGGCAGCCGAACCAGGTCTCGTCGCGCAGCCAGCGCCACATCAGGTGGTCGTAGGTCCAGGCGTGGTCGAACCCGAGCTCTTCGGCGCGGCGCCAGCGGTCCCGCGCGGCGGACCAGCGCTGCTCGGGCAGCAGGACGATGCCGTGGCGCACGGCTCAGTCCGCCGGGGAGCCGGCGGCGCACGCGGCGACGTCGGCGAGCAGGCCGACGAACCCGGCCTCGCACGAGCGGACCTCGGGACTGGTCAGCTCGGCGGGCGGGTCCTCGGCGTCGGACACGGAGTCGACGCCGTTCTCGGACACGTCCAGCGCCACGGCGTTGAGCCGCCGCAGCAGCTGGGCCACGACGTCCGGCAGGGACGTCGGCGCCCGCAGCGTCATGAAGTAGTTGTCGTAGACGGCGCTGAGCACGTCCGGGTGCGGCGCCTCGGCCGCGCCCGCCGCGTCCTGCAGCAGCGACCGTCCACTCGGCACCAGCTTGGCCGCGATCCCGCCGTGGACCCGCTGGTAGAAGCCGACTTCGTCGCGTAGAGCCTTGACTCCGGGCGAATCGTCGTCGGGCAGGCCCTTGCCGCGGTAGAGGTCGCGGACCGGGGCGAAGTCCGGCGCCCACGTGCCGCTGAACCCGCGGTGCTGCAGGAACATGCTCGGCCGGATCACCTCGTGGTAGACGGCGATGGGGGTCGAGCTGGTGTAGAGCAGCATCGCGCTGAAACCGCGGGTGAACAGCGCCGCCGAGGCCAGTGCGGCCTCGCGGTCACGTTCGCCGCGCTCGGCCATGGCGAGTTCGCGGGCGACGAGCTGCCACAGCACGAACGTCACCTGGTGGCCGGTGATCCAGCGGAACCAGTACAGCCGGTCGGACGACTCGACGGGTTCGACCGGGCCCGGCACCCCGCTGTGGGAGATGTGCTCCAGGTGCGTGCACAGCCCGGCGAAGCGGGAGCACGGGCCGTCACCGCCGGGTTCGGTGCCCGCGCCGGGGATGGTCAGCGGTTCGAGGCCGTAGGGGAAGTCACCGAAGTCCCACCCCTCGCGCACGGGGACCTCGGTCAGCACGGGAACGGTCATGACGCGGCCTCCGGAATCCAGGTGAACTCGTATTCCAGGCCGTTCACGTCGAATGCGTAGAAACTCTGCACACCGTCGTCGTCGGTGACGATCTCCGTCGCCGGTTCGTCGCGGGTGAATTGAAATCGACCCGATTCGTACAGCCGGGTCCAGTGCCGCTGCCAAGCGGACATTTCTTCCGGCGAGCCGACCTCCATGCAGACGTGCTGGAACTGCGCGTCGCCGGGATCGGGCGCCTCGGTGCCTTTGCCTGCGCGTTCGAAGAGGTGGAACCGGGTACCGCCGGCCCGCAGCTCGACGAGCTTGACGATGCCCGGCAGGCGGCTGGTGGTCAGCTCGGAGAACTCGTCAAGGGACCAGTTCTCCTTGCAGCCGAAGAACTCTTGGTACCAGGACACGCAGTTGGCGAGGTCGGCGGTCTGGATCCCCAGGTGGTGGAACGTGGCCGCGCGGAGCGGGGCAAGGCGGGGCGACTCGAGGGTCGCCACGGCGTTCTCGGACATGTCGCCATCCTTTCTTCCGGCGCCGGAGAAATTCCCAGACGGCGCCTTGGAGAGTGGCTTGATCGATTACCGGGGGCGGCGGCGGAAACAACCGCCCGATCTCCTTCGAGACTACAGTGGTTGCCTTCAGGAAATCAAGTTGGCGGGAAAAATAGTTCCATTATCCCTATAGCCGAGCGCGTTCCTCAAGTAGCATCGGGAGACATGAGCGAAGACCAGTGGACGAAAATCGACACCTACACCTCGAACCTGATGGTGGAGCACGACGCCGCCCTGGACCTCGCGGCCAAGGCCAGTGCCGAGGCCGGGCTGCCGGAGATCGCGGTGGCACCCAACCAGGGCAAGTTCCTCCACCTGCTCGCGCGCACCCACGGTGCGCGCCGCATCCTCGAGATCGGCGCCTTCGGCGGCTACAGCGCGATCTGGCTGGCCCGGGCGCTGCCCGAGGGCGGCACGCTGACCACGCTGGAGGCCGAACCGTCCTTCGCCGAGGTCGCGCAGCGCAACATCGACAACGCCGGCCTGTCCGACGTGGTCGACCTGCGCGTCGGCAAGGCGCTCGACACCCTGCCGGAGCTGGCGGGCGGCGAGCCGTTCGACCTCGTGTTCATCGACGCCGACAAGGCGAACATCCCGGAGTACTTCGGCTGGGCCCTGAAGCTCACCCGCCCGGGCAGCGTCATCGTCGTGGACAACGTGGTGCTCGACGGGCTCGTCGTCGAGGCCGACAGCCCCAACCCGGCGGTGCAGGGCGTGCGGCGGTTCAACCAGCTGGTGGCCGACGAGCCGCGCGTCACCGCGACGACCGTGCAGACCGTCGGCAGCCGTGGCCACGACGGGTTCTGCCTGATGCTCGTGGAGAGCTGAGCAACGCATGACCGGAGGGCCTTCCCGCACCGCGGGGAGGCCCTCCGTCACGTCGTGGCCCATGTCAGAGCCGATCGGGGTTGATCAGGTCCGGCGCGGTCCAGCCGTCGAGGTCGTACTCGGCCAGGCACTGCTCGGCGAAGCCCTTGTAACCGTCGACCTGCCCGGACACCTGCTGCGCGGTGAGCATCTCGATCCGGACGTTCTCGTGGTTGCCCGAGAAGTTCCGCTCGTAGAGCTCGTTGCGGCCGGCGAACTCGGTGCCGACGGAGTCCCAGATCAGTTTCATCAGCTTGACCCGCTCCACCGCGTCGTAGCCCGACGAACCCCGGACGTACTTGTCCAGGTAGGGCCGCAGCTCCGGGTTCTGGAAGTCGCTCGCGTGCGAGTTCAGGTAGATCAGCGCGCTGCCCAGGTCCTGGTGGATGATCTCCCGCACCCGCGGGTAGCCGATCGTCATGAACCAGCGGTAGGCCATGCCGTAGTCGAGCTTCGGCAGCAGCGCGCCGTCCTTCCACGGGTCCGGGTTGAGCGCCATCGCGTCACTCAGCCCCCAGAACATGTTCCGCCACGCGATGACCTCGCCGATGCGGGTCTGGATACCGCGGAAGTCCTTGGTGCCGGTGACGTCGACGCCCTTGAGCAGCAGCCCGGCCAGGAAGTCCAGCTTCACGGCCAGGCGCGTCACGCCGTGGAACGTCGAGCGGTTCAGGAACCCGGACGCCGACAGGAAGGTCGCCGCCTTGGCCTGGTCGCCGTAGACGAACACGTTCTCCCAGGGGATCTTCACCTTGTCGAGCACGAAGATCGTGTCGTTCTCGTCGAGCCGGCTCGAGAGCGGGTAGTCGAACGGGCTGCCCGTCGTGTCCGCCTGCAGCGCGTAGGACGGCCGGCAGATCAGCTTCAGCCCCGGCGAGTCCATCGGCAGCGTCGCCACCAGCGCGAACTCGCGCTTCTTCACCGGCAGGCCGTAGTGGGCGATGAAGTTGCCGTGCGTCAGGGCCGAGCCGGTCGCGACGACCTTGGCGCCGCTGACGACCAGGCCGTCGTCGCGTTCCTCCTCGACGTGCACGAACACGTCCCCGACGTCGTCGGCCGCCTTGTGCCGGTCGACGGGCGGGTTGATGATCGCGTGGTTCCAGAAGAGGACCTTCTCCTGCGCCTCGGCGTACCAGCGGCGCGCGTTGCCTTCGAACTCGCCGTAGTAACCCGGGTCGACGCCCAGGGTGGCGAGGAAGCTCGCCTTGTAGTCCGGGCTGCGGCCGAGCCAGCCGTAGCTCATCCGCGCCCACTCGGCGATCGCGTCCCGGTCGCCGATCAGGTCCTGTGTGGACTTCGGGGCGCGGAAGAACTTGTGCGTGAACCCGCCACTGCCGGTGTCGGTCGGCGTGGTCAGGACGTCCTTCTTCGCCGGGTCGTGCAGCGCGTCGTACAGCCGCGCGGTCATCCGGGCGGTGTTGCGGAACGCCGGGTGCTTGGTGACGTCGTCGACGCGCTCGCCGTAGGCCCAGATCTCGCGGCCGTCGCGGATGCTCTCCAGGTACTCGTCCCCGGTCAACGGCCGGGTCGTCGTCTCGCTCACTTGCCTGCCTCCCATCGTTGGGGTGTCGGGTCGTCCAGCGACCACGACCAGTGCGGTGCTTCGGGGTCTTCGGCCAGCCGCGGGAACTCGCCGCCGAAGAACAGCAGCGGACGCCCGCCGGCCAGGTCGAGGCCGGTCACCTCGCCGACGTGCAGCACGTGGTCGCCGCCGTCGTAGGCGCGCCACGGGGTGCACTCGACGTGCCCGACCGTGCCGCCCAGCCGCGGCACCGGCGACTCGAGGTCGACCCACGGCACTTCGTCGTCGGCCAGCGGCTTTCCCGCGAAGTGCATCGCGACGTCCTGCTGGTCCTCGGCGAGGATGTTCACCACGAACGGCCCGCTGTCGAGCTGCTTGACCGAGCGGCTGCGCCGGTCGAGCGAGACCAGCACGAGCGGCGGGTCCAGCGACACGGACGTGAACGCGTTGACGGTCGCGCCGCGCACCTCCGGGCCCCGCCGGTAGGTCACGACGGTGACGCCGGTGGTGAAGTGGCCGAGGAAGGTCCTCAGCCGGGCGCGGTCGAACGCCGGGGCGATCGTGGTCATGAGCTGCCTCCTTCGGTGGTGGCGTGGTCGACGACGTCGCGCAGGATCGCCGGGCCGTCCTCGGTGAGGAAGGACTCGGCGTGGAACTGGATGGTCGCCAGTCCCGGCCCGCGCAGGCCGATGACCTGGTCGTCGAGGCCTCGCACTACTTCCGCGTCGGCACGGCCGGGCACCGCGACGCGGTCGTCGGCCGTGCGTGCGGCGAAGCTGTTGTAGAACCCGACCGCGCGGCGCGTGCCGTCGATGGTCACGTGCGCCTGACGGCCCTGGTTGGGCCGCGCGAGCCGCTGGACGGGGAGCCCGAGTTCGGCGCAGAGCACCTGGTGGCCCAGGCAGACGCCGACGAGCGGACGGCCTTCGCGCAGCAGGTCCGCGGCCAGCGCGCGCAGCCGGCCGACCTTCGCGCCTTCGACGTCGTTGGGGTCACCCGGTCCCGGGCCGAGCAGCACCAGGTCGTTGTCCGGCAGCTCCCCCGCGTCCCACGGCACCGTCGTCACGTCGCAGTTCACCGACTTCAGCTGGTAGGCCAGCATCGAGGTGAACGCGTCTTCGGCGTCGACGACGGTGATCCGCACCCGGGGCCCGGTGCCGGGCCGGGCGCCGTCGAGCCAGAAGCGGGACTTCCCGTCGTTGCGTGCCTTCAGCGCCGAACGCACTTCCTCGGACGACGTCGAAGGCGGCGGTGCCGCGGACCGGCGGGCTTCGCCGGAAAGAGACTTCAGGACGGCCGACACCTTCGCCGTCGTCTCGGCGGCTTCCGACAGCGGCGCGGACTCGCGGACGATGGTCGACCCGGCGGCCAGCCGGACGTCGCCGCCCGGCGAGATGTCGGCGGTGCGGATGAGGATCGCCGAGTCCAGGGAACGGCGGCCGTCGTCGTCGCTGCCGACGAGCCCGATGACGCCGCTGTAGTAACCGCGCCCCTGCGGCTCGTACCGGCGGATCACCCGGCAGGCGTTGACCAGCGGGCTGCCGGTGACGGTCGGCGCTAGCAGCGTGTGCCGCAGCACCTCCGTCAGCGGCTTGCCGGTCTCGCCCTCCAGGGAGTACTCGGTGTGCGCCAGCCGCGACATGCGCCGCAGCCGCGGCCCGGACACCCGGATGCCGCGGTCGCACAGCTCGGCCATCATCTTCAGTTCCTCGTCGACGACCATGCAGAGCTCGTCGGCCTCCTTCTCGTCGTGGAGGAACTCGAGGAGACCTTCGGCGTCGGCGCCGCCTTCGGGATAGCGGTAGGTGCCGCTGATCGGGTTCATGGTCACCGTGCGGTCGAACAGCCGGACGTGCTGCTCGGGCGTGCTGCCCAGCAGGTAGCGCTCGCCGGTGAAGACCAGGAACGTCCAGTACGCGCCGGCTTCCGCGCCCAGCAGCCGCTTGAAGACCGCCCGCGCGACGTCGTCGTCGAAACCGGGAAACCGGCTGCGCAGGCTGCGGGAGAGCACGAAGTTCGCGCCCTCGCCGGCGCCGATCTCGTCGTCCAGGATCCGCTCGACGGTGCGGGCGTACTCGTCGTCGCCGAGGTCGAACGCGCGGTCTTCGAGCGGCGGGACGGTGTCGGGCAGTGCCTCGAGGGTCTCGGCGACGGTGAGCGTCGCCTGGGACTCGATGTCCATCACCTGCAACGGGACCTGGTCGTCCGGGCAGTCGTACCCGCGTTCGGCGAGCTGCCGGTACGGGAGCAGGACCAGCTTCGTGTGCCGGCCTCGGCCTTCCCACGAGCCGTCGTCCAGGGTCAGGTCGGCCAGCCGCTCGGCCGTGCGGACCGGGCCGGAGACGATCTCGACCTGGTCGCCGCGGCCGCTGCCGGGCCGGTGCAGGATCGCGTACGGCGACCCCGCGCGGATGGGCAGGGGACTCACGCGACCACCGCGCCTTCCAGCTCACCGACCAGCGCCGCGGTGGTCGTGGCGACCGCGCAGTTGGCGGCCGCGTAGCCGACGGCGAGCCGGTGCTCGTCCGGGCCGAAGTCGGCGACGGCGTCCGCGACGAAGAACGTCTCGATGTCGTGCGTGAACGCCTCGACGGCGGTGACCAGGCAGCCGACGTGCGCGTAGATCCCGCAGACGATCAGCTGGTCCCGCCCGGCGGCCCGCAGTCGGTCGAGCAGGTCGGTGCGGAAGAAGGCGCTGTAGCGCCACTTCGTCAGCACGACGTCCGACGGGGTCGGCGTCAGCTCGTCGATCACCTGGCGGTCGGCGGGAGTGGCCTTCATGCCCGGACCCCAGATGTCGTGCAGCAGCCCCCGGTCCTCGCTGGTCATCGAGCCGGGCTGGGCGGTGTAGAACACCGGGATGCCGAGGCGGTCGGCGGTTTCCCGCGCCTGGACGACGTTGCGGACGAGCGTGCGCCGCAGTTCGCCGTCCTCGGGGTAGAAGCCGACGAAGTAGCGCTGCATGTCATGGATCAGCAGGGCCGCGCGGGACGGGTGCGCCCGCCAGTCCGCGGTGCTGGCCGGGACGGTGGTGGGCAGGTCGTACGGTTCGATCGTGATGCCGGTCATCAGGGCCTCCTCAGACCGCGCCCAGTGCGGCGCCGCCGTCGACGAGCAGGGTGGCCAGGGTGACGTGCCGGGCCTCGTCCGAGAGCAGGAACGCCACACTGCGGGCGACGTCCTCGGCCGCGCCGACCCGGCCCAGCGGGATACCCAGGCGGAACTGACCGGGGTCGCCCTGGATGGTGGCGGCCGCCCCGGAATCGTCCGTCCACATGGAACGCAGCATCGGCGTGTCGGTCGAGCCCGGCGCGACGACGTTGCAGCGGATGCCGAGCGGCGCGAGGTCCACGCCGAGGCTGTGGGTCAGGCTGGTCGCGGCGGCCTTCGACGCGGCGTAGGCGGCCATGTGACTGCGGGGCACCCCGGCGGCGTTCGACGCGACGGTGACGATCGAGCCGCTCTTGCGCGACGCCATCCGGCGCGACACGGCCCGGCAGACGTGGAACACGCCGGTCGCGTTGACCGCGAAGGTCGCGTTCCAGTCCTCGTCGGACAGTTCGCTCACCCGGCCCAGCCGCAGCACGCCGGCCACGTTCGCGAGTCCGCTGATCGGCCCGAAGCCGGTCTCGACGCGCTCGACGGCGGCGTCGACCTCCGTGCTGGAGGTGACGTCGACGACGTGCGTCTCGACGCTGCGGCCTTCGTCCAGCAGCGGCTTCGCGACCTGGGCGAGGGCGTCCTCGTCCCGGTCGAACAACGCGATGGTGTGCCCGCGCTCGGCGAGCAGGGTCGCGGTGGCGGCGCCGATGCCGCTGCCCGCGCCGGTCACCAGGGTCACGGTCATGACGCCAGCTCCGTCCTGAGTTCGTGGGCCGCCTCGGGCTGCCAGTGCGCGGTCAGCGCGACGGCCTGGGTGAGGTTGAGCCGCGGGTCGCACAGCGTGGTGTAACCGGGCCCGCGGGACGCCGTGATGCCGGCGCCGTGGCACTCGGAGATCTCGCTGGGCGAGGCCTCCATGTGCAGGCCGGCGCAGGCGCCGCCCTCCCCCGTGACGATCCGGACGAACTGGCGCAGCTCGTTCATGATGTCCTCGAGCCAGCGGACCTTGAGCCCGTCGTCGGCGACGACGGTGTTGCCGTGCATCGGGTCGCACAGCCACAGCACCGGGTGCCCGGCGTCGCGCACCGCCCGCACCAGCGGCGCGAGCTCGCCGATGCGGGCCGCGCCGAACCGCGGGATCAGCGTGAGCCGCCCGGGTGTGCGGTAGGGGTCGAGCTGTTCGCAGAGCTTCAGGACGTCCTCGATCGGTGCCTTCGCGCTGACCTTCGCCGCGACCGGGTTGACCACAGTGGACAGCAGGTGCACGTGGGCGCCGTCCGAGCGCCGGGTCCGCTCGCCGATCCACGGCCAGTGCGTCGAGGCGAGGTAGCTCCGGCCGCCGGGCATCCGGCGCACCAGCGGGACCTCGTAGTCCAGCAGCAGCGCCTCGTGGCTGGTCCAGATCCGGCCGGCCGGGTCGGCGCCGGTGCCGCGGCCCAGCCGCCCGATGGACGCGCGGACGCCGAGGGCGGCCTCATGCGCGTCCAGGATCCGGCCTGGGTCGGGCCGGCGCGCCTCGGCGGTCGGTTCGGGGCTGTTGACGATCGGCCCGCGGTAGACCGGCAGCTCGTGGCCGTCGACGTTCTCGACGTTCTGCGAGCGCGGCTTGGCGTACTGGCCGGCGATCCGGCCAACCTCGAGCACCGGGCGGCCGGAGCCGACCCGCATGATCTCGGCGAGCGTGTCGAGCATGCCGATCTTGCGGGCCACGGCCCGGACGCCGGTGTCGGCCGGGTCCTCGGCGCAGTCGCCCGCTTGAAGCACGCAGAACTCGCCTTCGGCGGCGCGGGCCAGCAGGGACCGCAGTTGCAGCACCTCGGCGGGGCCGACGACGTCCTCACGCTCGGACAGCGTGTCGCGGACGTCGGCGACCTCCGTCCGGTCGGGCCAGTCGGGTTGCTGGGCCGCGGGGTAGTCGGACAGGGTCTCGTCGCACGGATCGGCGGCGCGGTGCAGTACCGGCCGGGCTCGTGCGGGCAGCGTCTTCCTCATCACGCATTCCTTGCTTGAGCCGGATATCGGGAGCACGGGGGCGAATCGGCGTCAGCCGGTGAATTCGCCCGTTTCACGGAAATAGCCGATCATTTTCGTGAACACGGCCGGGGTGATCTCCGGCCAGCGCAGGCCCAGCCGGGCGAGCTCGCGCCCGGTGCGCTCGTTGCCGTAGACGTTGTCGCCGATGTCGAGCGCCCCCTCCTGGTAGAGCGGGGCCATCGCGGACAACGGGTTGTCGCCGTCGGCCAGCGCGGCGCGCCATTCACCGACCGGGATTTCGCGCAGCGGATACCCCAGCTCGCGAATGGCCCGGTAGACGACGTCGAAGGTCTTGATGCCCGGGTTGAACAGGTGCCAGGTGTCGTTTCCGGCGGGCCGGGCCTTCGCCAGCCGGACCAGCGCGCGGCCGACGAAGTCGACCGGCAGGAGGTCGGTGTCGTGCTCCTCGGGCGGCGGGACGACGCCGAGCTCAAGGAAGCTCTTGACCTGCCGCCAGAGGAAGTCCTCGGACTGCAGCGCGCCGGTCTCGCTGTCGCCGGCGATCCGGCCGATGCGGTAGATCGCCACCGGCACCCCGCGGTCGCGGGCCAGCCGCGCGACCTCTTCGGCGACCCACTTGCTCTGGGTGTAGCCGATCGTCAGGTCGTCGGAGTCGTCCGGGACGTCGTCCTCGGTGATCGCCTGGGGCCGCGGCTTCGGCGAGAACACCGCCACCGTGGAGGTGTAGTGCACCGGCTTGACCGGCCCGGCCGCGGCGAACTCGACGATCCGGGCGAGACCGTCCACATTGGCCTGTTTCACCGAGGCGTACGGCGCGACGAAGTTGATGTGCGCCGCCGTGTGGTGGATCGTGCCGACGCGGTGCGCAAGGCAGTCGTAGTCCGCTTCGGACAGTCCCAGCCGGTCGGCGGCCAGGTCACCCGCCACGGCCGTGATCCGGTCGCGGTCGAGGGACTTCCCGATGCCGTAACGGTCGGCCGTCGCGGCGATCCGGTCCCACGCGGCGTCGGCGTCGGTGGCCCGGACCAGGCAGTGGACCCGGCCGGTGGTCTCGGCCAGCAACTCGCGCAGCAGGTGGATCCCCAGGAACCCGGTCGCCCCGGTGAGCAGGACGTCCTCGGCGGTCGCCACGGGGGCGCCGTCGGGCACGCGGATGTGGTCGGCCAGCCGGACGTCGGCCCGCAGGTCGACACGGTCGCCGGTGTCCTCGCCGGACCGCAGCGCGTCGATGCGCGTGGCCATGCCGCCCACGGTCGGGTTGTCGAACAACACCCGCAGCGGCACGTCGACGTCGAACCGCTTGCGCAGCCGGTACATCAGCTCGGTGGCGAGGATCGAGTGCCCGCCCGCGGCGAAGAAGTCCTCGTCGAGGCCGACGCCGCCGGTGCCCAGCAGCTCGGTCCACGCTTCGGCGATCGCCTGCTCGGTCGGGGTCTCCGGCGGCCGGGACGTGGTCGTCGTGCCCGCGACGAACAGGTCCGGCAGGGCCTTGCGGTCGATCTTGCCGCTGGGCGCGATCGGCAGCGCGGCGAGCCGCACGAAGTGGGACGGCACCAGGTAGTCCGGCAGCGACCCGGACAGCGCGGACCGCACCTGCACCGGGTCGGGCTCCCGCTCGGTGACGAGGTAGCCGACCAGGCGGCGGTCGCCGGCGCCGAACGTCACCGCGGCCACCGCGGACGCGCTGACCTCGGGCAGCTCGTTCAGCGCCGCCTCGACCTCGGCCGGTTCGACGCGGTAGCCGCGGATCTTGATCTGGGTGTCGGCGCGGCCGAGGTAGTCGAACTCGCCGTGGCGGTCGTAGCGGACCAGGTCGCCGGTGCGGTAGAGGCGCCCGAACGGCGTCTCCACGAACCGTTCGCGGGTCTGCTCGGGCAGCCCGTGGTAACCCGGCGAGACCAGGTCGCCGCCGAGGTACAGCTCCCCCGGCACCCCGGGCGGGACGAGCCGGCCGCCGTCGTCGAGGGCCAGCATCGACAGGCCCCCGATCGGGCCGCCGATCGACGGCGCCTCCGGCCAGCCGGCCGGGTCGCCGCTCAGCTCGTGCGCGGACGCCAGGTGCGTCTCGGACGGCCCGTACATGTTCAGGAACCGGATCTCCGGCCGCCGCGCGAAGAACGCACGGATCTGCGGGGTGATCACCAGCTGCTCGCCGACGGAGGCGACCTCCACGAGATCCGGGAACGGCTTGTCCTCGGCGACCGCGGCCAGCTGCTGCACCGCGACGTACGGCAGGTAGGTCCGGGAGATCCGGTGCTCACGCAGGAAACCGCTGAGCCGGTGCAGGTCCTTCTGCAGGTCCTCGTCGATCAGCACGAGCGTGCCGCCGGCGCAGAGCGTCCCCAGGATCTCCATCACCGAGACGTCGAAGGACAGCGTCATGTACTGCAGCGTCCGCCCGGTCGCGCCGATCGGCGAGGTCCGGCGCATGTACTCGACGAGGTTGGTGACGGTGGCTTCGGTGAGCACGACACCCTTTGGTCGTCCGGTGGAGCCCGACGTGTAGATCACGTAGATCTCGTCGTCGCCGCTCTTCAACCGCCCCAGGTCGGTCTCGTCGGTGGCTTCCGGCTCGACCGACTCCAGCACGAGCGCGACGCCGGAGTCCGCCAGCATGTACTCGATCCGCTCGGCCGGGTAGGACGGGTCGACCGGCACGTACGCGGCCCCCGCCTTCAGGACGCCGAGCAGCGCGACGACCATCTCCGGCGAGCGCGGGACGTGGATCCCGACGCGGTCACCGCGTCCCACCCCCTTCGCCCGCAGGTCGCGGGCCAGCCGGTTGGCGCGGCCGTTGAGCTCGCGGTAGGTGAGAACGCGGTCGCCGTGTTCCAGCGCGGGCGCGTCCGGGGTGACCGCGGCCTGCGTCTCGAACAGCTCCGCGACCGGGCGGCGGGTGGTGTCCTCCGCCGGCGGCGCGCACCACGCGAGGACCTCCTGCTCCTGCTCGGCGGACAGCAGCCCCAGCTCACCGACCGTGCCACCGGGGTGCGCGACGAGGGCTTCGAGCAGCCGGACGTACCGGTCGCCGAACTCCTCGACGGTCTCGCGGTCGAACAGCGCCGTGTCGTACTCGAACACGCCGCGCAGCGCGGTGCCGTCCTGCTCGACGATCAGCGAAAGGTCGTACTTCGAGCTGCGGCTGACGTAGAGGTCGAGGTCAGCGTCCAGGCCGAGCCGGTCGAGCGCCGCCCAGTCGGAGTCCGGCAGCACGAACATGGTCTGGAAGACCGGGGCGTGGCTCGGGCTGCGGGGCGGGTTGACCCGCTCGATGACCTTCTCGAACGGCGCGTCCTTGTGCCGCAGCGCTTCGGTGACCTCGGTGCCGGCCTGCGCGTACAGCTCCCGCAGCGGCAGGTCGTGTCGCAGGCCGTGGCGGAAGACGACCATGTTGACGAAGTAGCCGAGCATCTCGGCCGTCTCGGGCAGGTCCCGCAGCGAGACCGGGCTGCCGATCAGGACGTCGTCCTGGCGCGTGTGCAGGTGCAGGAACGCCGCGTACGCCGCTTCCAGCAGCATGAACAGCGTGACGCCTTCGTCGGCGGCGAGCGCGCGGACCCGCTCGGTCAGCTCCGGCGGGAGGTCGAACCGGACGATGTCGCCGCGGTGCGACTGCTCCAGCGGCCGCGGCCGGTCCGTCGGCAGGTCCAGCAGCGGCAGCGGCCCGGCGAGCCGCTCTTCCCAGTACCCCAGCAGGTCGTTCAGCTTGTCGTCGCGGACGGTCTCCCGCTGGCGGCGGGCGAAGTCGCGGTACTGCGGCCGGGCCGGGCCCTCGTCGAACGGGTCCCCGGCGAGCGCGGCGTGGTAGCGGGTGAACCATTCGGTGAGGAACACCCCGGCCGAGGCCGCGTCGAAGACGATGTGGTGGATGCTGCAGACGACGTGCGTCGGCCCGTCGGGCTCGGCCGCGCAGACCACCTTGACCAGCGGGCCGGTCCCCAGGTCGAACTCGGTGTCGACGACTTCGGCGACGACGTCGTCCAGCGGCCGCTCGGCACTCAGCTCGACGGTCGAGAAGTCGCCGGCCGGTTCCGGGGTGACGTGCTGGAACACCTCGCTGTCCTCGGCGGAGAACGTGGTGCGCAGGATCTCGTGGCGGGCCAGGACCGCGCGCAGGCTCTCGTGCAGCACGCCGGTGTCCAGCGGGGTCTTGACGGTGAACACGAACGGCGCGTTGTAGGCCGCCGGGCGCGGCGAGTACTGGTCGATGAACCAGATGCCGCGCTGCCCGTAGGAGGCGGGTGCCGGGCCGCTGTCGCAGGTCGCGGTGAGCCCGGGCGGGCCGCCGCGCAGGTCGTCGATGTGCCGGGCCAGGTCCGCGGGGTCCTCGTGGCGCCGGACGTCGTCGGCCCCCAGCGTGATCCCCAGCAGCGCACTGAGCAGCCCGGCGAACTGCTCGTGGCCGGCCACACCGTCGACGGTGACGCCGGAGCGGGCCCGGCGGATCACCGACTCGAGTGGGTTCTCCATGGTGTCAGTACCTCTCCGATCATCGCGGCCCCCCGTGCGTCGGTTCGGTCTGCCGCTCACCGGGCGGCGGCGCCGGTTCGCAGGGATTCGACGTGTTCGGCGAGCTTGCGGACGGTCCCGTGCCGGAAGACGTCCTCGGGCCGGACCTCGACCGCGAAGACCGACTGCAAGCCCGACGCGAACTTCACGAAGTGCAGGGAATTGCCGCCGTGCCCGACGAACGGGTCGGTGACCGAATAGTCGTCACTGCCGATGATCTCGCGCCACATCTGGAGAATGACGGTTTCGAGGGGGTTCGTCATGCGCTGCTCCTTTTCTTCTACTGGCCGGGCGCGCGGGTCGTGCAGTGCGGCCCGGTCGATCTTTCCGTTGAGGTTCGCCGGCATCGCGTCGAGCGCGCGGAAGTCCGACGGGATCATGTGGTCCGGCAGGGAGTCGGCGAGTTGCGCGATCAGCTCGCCGGTGCCGATTTCCTGTCCGCTCCAAGTCGTGTAGAACGCGACGAGGCTCTTTTCGTTCGCTTCGTTCCCGAACGCCTTGACGACGGCGTGCTCGATGTCGTCGAAGGACTTCAGCGCGAGTTCGACGGCGCTGGTTTCGACGCGGAAGCCGCGGATCTTCACGAGACTGTCGGACCGGCCGACGAGGACGACGTCGCCGTCGGGCGTGAGCCGGGCGAGGTCACCGGTGCGGTAGCGGGTGCCGCCGTCGACGAACTTCCCGGCCTGGGCGTCCGGCAGGTTCAGGTAGCCGTTGGCGACGCCGGTGCCGCCGATGCACAGCTCGCCGACGTCGCCGGGCGGGCACGGCGCGAGGTCCTGGTCGAGCACGTCCATGGTGACGCCGGTCAGCGGCTTGCCGACCGGGACGCGGTCCAGGTCGCGGACCTCGGGCGTGATCGGGTACAGCGAGGAGATCGCGGAGTTTTCGGTGCAGCCGTAGCCGTTGAAGATCGCCGCGGTGGTGTTCTCGGCCGCGGTCGCCAGGTGGGCCGGGGACGGGAAGTCGCCGCTGACCATGATCACGCGCAGCTCGCGCAGGGCGTCGAGTTCGTTGTCGACCAAGAGGTTGAACAGTCCACAAGGCAGGCTCAGCACGCTGACACCGTGCTTGGTGATCACGTCACGCAGGTCGGACAGCGACGGCAGACCCGGCGGCATCAGGACGAGCTCGGCGCCGTTGAGCAGGCTCAGCCAGAACTCGTTGCCGGACGCGGCGAAGGAGAACGCGGCCAGCTGCACCAGGCAGTCGTCCGGCGTGATCGTCAGCTTCGGGTCCGCGACCGCGAGCCGGGCGAGGCCGCGGTGGGCGAGCCGGACACCCTTGGGCCGGCCGGTGGAACCGGAGGTGAACAGCACGAACGCGTCGTCCTCGGCGGCCGGCGCCTGCTCGAGGTCGTGTTCGTCCTGGGTGGCGCTTTCCTTCAGCAGGTCGGCGACGTGCGCCTGCCGCACCGGCAGGTCCGCCTCGGCCAGCGACGGCTGTCCTTGGTGGACGATCGTGCGCAGGCCGGTCTCCTCGACGATGTGGCGGATCATCTTGGCCGGGTAGGCCGGGTTGAGCGGGACGACGCAGCCGCCGGCCTTGAGCACCGCGAGCAGCGTCACGACGAGGTCGGCCGAGCGGTCCAGGTAGAGGCCGGCCGAGGCACCGTCGCGCACCTGCATCAGGCGCAGCGTCCGGGCCAGGCGGTTGGCGCGGGTGTTGAGGTCCGAGTAGGACACCTCGGGACCGTCGCCGCTCAGCGCCGTCCGATGTGGATGGTCCGCGGCGGCGCGTTCGAACAGCCGTGGCAGCACGAGTCCGGGCACGGCCGGGTTTCCGTCGACGGGCATGGATCCCCCTGTTCGGTGCCGATGGCGATCGCCTTCACCGCACGCAGTGGCGGTTATGATCAATTCAGGCGAGATGATTTCTTTTCAGCAACCAGTATGCAAAGGGCTCCGAGGACTGTCAACCCGCCGCGAAAATGTCTGCGCGGCAAGAAAAATGCCACCGTACGCGACTTCGGTCAAGGAAATCCCGAGATCACCCAGCGTCGATATTCGCAGCCTGAAATCGTTTACCGGATAATAGGAAAACAATCATTTCATTTCGCGCGCGTACCGTACCGGCGGCCGTGGTGCCCGCAACCCGAGCGCGCGGATCCATTGAGGATTGACGGCAGACAGCGGTGCGCGTTGACCCGATCGGCGGAGGCGTGCCAGAGGCAGCCCGGAACGCGGCCGCGTGCACGCCGGGTGACGGCGGCGAACGGCGCGTTTGGGCCGCCGAGCAGCAGGGAACCCGTAACGGGATGTGAGCGTCTGGGGGCCAGGCGTGACCGCGCGGCTCAGACGTCGCGAAGCGGGAAAGGCTGGGGTGTGGAGTGCAGGGCGTCGGCGACCTTCTGGCAGAGCTCGGCGAAGATCTGGGCTTCACCCGAGGTCAGCGCCACGTCGGCCACCTTGGCGGTCTCCCGGCGGCCCTGCGCGGCCCGCATCAGGAACTCCTCGCCCTCCGCGGTCAGCGAGGTCGTCTGCTCCCGCCGGTCGGTGCCGCGGGAGGCCTGCTCGATCAGGTACTGGTCCTTGAGCACGCGCAGCACCTTCGACGTGCTCTGCCGCGAAATGCCCAGGGACTCGCCGATCGCCGAAGGCGTCATCGGGCCGTGGATCCGCAGGGTTTCGAGCACGTCGTACTGCGACCAGGTGATCTTCTCCGGCGTCGCGCGCGTGCGCCGCGCCACCAGCACGCATTGCAGGTAGGACAACGCGTTCTCGAGTTCGCCGGGCGGGCCCGGCGGAGCGGTCGGGGAACCGTGGAACTTGGTCATAACCCACCTCCGCTTTCGAGGGAAAGCGCACCGCAATCGGAAGATCCGAGGATATCACCTTCCGTTCGCCCGCAGGCCACGCGCCGGTCCCGGCCTGCGACCGGTCGTCCGTGCGCTGCCGCGGAGGACTCGGGATGGTAAAGTGATTGCCGAACGGCAATCAATCGTCCAGCCGACCACCGGGTCGCGCGGCTTCGGCCCCGGGACGAGGAGGCGCAGGTCATGGCCAACCAGCAGACACGGCGCACCGGCGGCCACATCGTGCTCGAAGGTGCCTGCGAGAACAACCTGAAGAACGTGTCGCTCTGCATCCCCAAGGGCGAGATCACCGTGTTCACGGGCGTGTCGGGCTCAGGGAAATCGTCGATCGTGTTCGACACGATCGCCGTCGAGTCCCAACGGCAGCTCAGCGAGACCTTCAGCTGGTACGTCCGCAACCGGCTGCCCAAGCACGAACGCCCGCGCGCGGAACGGATGTCGAACCTGTCGACGGCGATCGTGGTGGACCAGAAGCCGATCGGCGGCAACGCCCGCTCCACGGTCGGCACGATGAGCGAGATCCACGCGATGCTGCGGGTGTTGTTCTCCCGGTACGGCAAGCCGAGCGCGGGGTCGTCCAACCTCTACTCGTTCAACGACCCGCAGGGCATGTGCGAGGAGTGCCAGGGTCTGGGCAAGACCACCAAGCTGGACCTGGACCTGCTGATCGACCAGGACAAAACGCTCAACGAAGGCGCGCTGGACTCCCCGCTGTTCGCCATCGGCACCTACATGTGGCAGCTCTACGCGCAGTCCGGACTGTTCGATCCGGACAAACCGCTGAAGAAGTTCACCAAGAAGGAATGGGAGCTGCTGCTGCACGGCGGCGGGTTCCGGGTGGACCGCTCAGGCAAGCGGCAGAACTACTCGAACGAATACGAGGGTGTCGTTGTCAAGCTCAACCGCCGTTACCTCAAGAACGGCCTCGACACGCTCAAGGAACGCGACCGCCGCGAGGTGGAGAAGATCGTCGTCGCCGGCCCGTGCGCCGTCTGCAAGGGCGGCCGCCTCAACAAGGCGGCGCTGGCGTCGAAGATCAACGGCAAGAACATCGCCGACCACTGCGCGCTGGAGGTCAGCGAGCTGATCGCCGAGCTGAAGGCGATCGAGATCCCGGCGGCGAAGTCGGTGCTCGCGGGCGCGCTCGCGGCACTGGAGCGCGTCGAGTCGATCGGGCTGGGTTACCTCAGCCTCGACCGCGAGACCTCGACGCTGTCGGGCGGTGAGGGCCAGCGGCTCAAGACGGTCAAGCACCTGGGCAGCAGCCTCACCGACCTCACCTACGTCTTCGACGAGCCGAGCGTCGGGCTGCACCCGCGGGACGTGCACCGGCTCAACGAGCTGCTGTGCGCGCTGCGGGACAAGGGCAACACCGTGCTGGTCGTCGAGCACGACCGCGACGTCATCGACATCGCCGACCACGTCGTCGACATGGGCCCGGGCGCCGGCACGCACGGCGGCGAGGTCGTGTTCGAGGGCACCGTCAAGCAGCTGCGCCGCGCGTCGACGCTCACCGGCAAGTGCCTGACGCACATCCCGGGCCTCAAGGAGGGCTTCCGCGAGCCGACCGGGCAGCTGCCGATCCGGAAGGCCGACCTGCACAACCTGCACGACGTGTCGGTCGACGTGCCCACCGGCGTGCTCACCGTGGTGACCGGGGTGGCGGGCTCGGGCAAGAGCACGCTGATCTCGGGATCCTTCCGGCGGCAGCACCCGGACGCGGTGATGATCGACCAGTCGGCCATCGGGGTTTCGACACGATCGACGCCGGCGACCTACCTGGACGTCATGGACGTGATCCGGAAGCTGTTCGCCGAGGCCAACAACGCGCAGCCGGGGTTGTTCAGCTTCAACTCCGAAGGCGGCTGCCCGGAGTGCAAGGGCCGCGGGGTCATCGAGACCGACCTGGCCTACATGGACCCGGTGACGACGATCTGCGAGGCCTGCGACGGCCGGCGCTACCGGCCCGAGGTGCTGGACAAGACGTTGCGGGGCAAGAACGTCGTCGAAGTCCTGGCGCTGACCGTCGAGGAGGCCCTCGGCTACTTCACCGAAGAGCCGATCACCAAGAAGCTGGAGCTGCTGACCGAGGTCGGACTGTCGTACCTGACGCTGGGGCAGCCGCTGTCGACGCTGTCCGGTGGTGAGCGGCAGCGGGTCAAGCTCGCGCACCGGCTGCGCGAGACCGGCAACGTGTACCTGTTCGACGAACCGACCACCGGCCTGCACATGGCCGACATCGGGCACCTGCTCGACCTGCTCGACCGGCTGGTGGACGGCGGCAACACGGTCGTGGTGATCGAGCACGACCTCGACGTCGTCAAGCACGCGGACTGGGTGATCGACCTGGGCCCGGAGGCCGGCCGGCACGGTGGCCGGGTGCTGTTCGAGGGCACCCCGGAGAACCTGCTCAAGGACAAGAAGTCCTACACCGCCGAATATCTGCGCGCGGATCTCGACCACGCCAAGTGATTTCGGCGTTTCCCGTTGACCTGAAAGAAGAACAACTATCCGACAGGAGATGCGCATGTCCCGTGGAACCACCAAGGACCGCCTCCCCGACGGGCAGCTGCGATTCGGCTTCATGTGGCTCAGCTCGCCGACCCCCACCGCGACGTCGAAAGCCGTCGCCGACCGCAACCCGGACTCGCTCGACCCGGCCACCCAGATGGACCTGGCCCGCCGCGTCGAAGACATCGGCATGGACTACGTCTTCTTCGCCGACGGCTACATCACCCACGGCGAGAACAGCGCCCGGATCGGGCACGCCCAGCCGCACATCTCGGCGCCGATCTACGCGCCGGTCGTGATGGCCGCGACGCAGCACATCGGTGTCGTCACCACCATGCACACCCGCTACCTCTCCCCCGGTGTCATCGCCCGCCTCGGCGCCAACCTGGACGCGCTCAGCGGCGGCCGCTGGGGCTGGAACATCGTGCCCGGCTGGAAGACGCCGGAGGCCGAGCTGCTCGGCGCGCCGACCGACACCGACCACGACCTGCGGTACAAGATCACCGCCGAGGCCGTCGAAGCGGTCAAGACGCTGTGGGCGGCGCGCGGTGAGCACGTCGAGTTCCACGGCGAGTACCACGACCTGCGCGGCAGCCTGATCGGCCCGCACATCGAGCAGCAGCCGTGGCCGTGCCTGTTCAACGCCGGGGTGTCGGCGGCCGGGCAGGAGCTGATCGCGAGCACCTGCGACTTCGCGTTCACCCCGCTGCCCGACGACTACTCGAAGGTCCGCAAGACCGTCGACTCGCTCGCCGAGCGGACCGAGGCGGCCGGGCGGTCCCCGGTGGACGTCAACATGGCCGGCGCGGTCGGGGTGCTGCTCGGCAGGACCGACGCCGACGCCCAGGAGAAGTTCGCGTGGGTCCGCGACTCGCTCGACATGGGGGCCGCGCGCGACATCGCGACCGAGCTGATGGGCGGCAGCGAGACCTACCAGGAGAACTACGAGGGCGAGTTCGACGACATCGCCCGCACGCTCGGCCTCGCCTGCGGCAGCAAGGTGCTGGTCGGCTCGCCGGAGACGGTCGCCGAGCAGCTGCTGGACCTGCACCGCGAAACCGGCGTCCGCGGGTTCATGTTCCTGCCGGTGATGTACGACGCCGAGCAGATCCAGCTGATGGGCGAGGTCTTCCCGTACCTGCAGAAGGCGAACGTCTGGACCCCGCCCGCCGAACGCGGCTGGAGCTGGTGACGATGGCCGGGGCACCCGACTGGTTCGAGATCATCAGCACCGATCCGTGGGCCAGCCGCCGGTTCCACCGCGAGGTGTTCGACTGGGCCTTCCCGGTGGTGATCGGCGCGCCCGGCTACGAGCGCATCAGCCCGCACGACTCGGCCGGGGTGATGGGCGCGCTGCGCGCCGACCGGCACCGCGACGCGCTCGCGTTGAGCGTACCGTGTGAGGACGTGACGGCGTCGGCCGAGCGGGCCGAGGAGCTGGGCGCCGACGTGCTGAGACCGGTGGCCGAGACGCCCGGCGGCGGCGCGGACGCGATGGTCGCCGACGTGCTCGGCAACCCGCTCACGCTGCGGGAACGTCCACAGGGGACACTCGAGCCGGCACCGTCGAGCACCAACGTCATGCGGTTCTTCGAGATCGGCAGCACCGACGTCGCCGCCACCGAGGAGTTCTACGGCGGCCTGTTCGGCTGGCGGTTCGACGACGGCATCACGGCCGAGGGCGTCCGGTGTGGACGGTTGTGCGAGTCGCCGGTGGACTACACGAGCCCGGTGCTGGCCGTCGAGGACGTCGACAGCGTGCTCGACGCGGTCCGGGACCACGGCGGGGACGCCGAGTCCGCGGGGGCGGGCCGGGGCGGGTTCCGCGACCCGCGGGGTCACCTCTGGGGTGTGGCCGCGGCCTGAGCGAGTTTCCGTTCCAGCAGCGCCTTTTCCGCGGTGTTGCCGGTCAGCTCGATCGCCGTCGTGTACGCCGCGACCGCGTCGCCGGCTCGGCCCAGGCGGTCGAGCAGGTCCGCGCGGATCGCGTGGAACAGGGGGAACGCGGCGAGGTCGAGGGCGTCGACCAGGGCCAGCGCGTCGGCGGGCCCGTCAACTTCGGCGACGGCGACCGCCCGGTTGAGCGCCACCACCGGGGTCGGGGCGAGCGCGAGGAGCTGGTCGTAGAGCTGCTTGACCTGCGCCCAGTCCGTGGGGGCATCGCTGTGCACGGCGTTGATCGCCGCCTGGACCTGGTACGGGCCCGGCTGGTTCCGCCGCAGGCAGCGGCGGACGATCTCCTGCCCCTCGGCGATCAGGCCGGCGTCCCACCGGGAGCGGTCCTGGTCGGCGAGGAGAACGAGGTCGCCGTCGGCGGTGGTCCGGGCGGCGCGCCGGGAGTCGATGAGCAGCATCAGCGCGAGCAGACCCCAGACCTCGGGTTCGTCCGGCATCAGGCCGCTCAGCACGCGGGTGAGGCGGATCGCCTCGCGGCACAGGTCTTCGCGGACCAGCTCGTCGCCGGCGCTGGCCGTGTAGCCCTCGGTGAAGATCAGGTAGAGCACGGCGAGCACCGCCGACAGCCGGTCGGGCAGGTCGGCGTCCTGGGGGACGCGGTACGGGATGCCGGCGTCGCGGATCTTGTTCTTCGCGCGGACGATGCGCTGGGCCATCGTGGGTTCGCCGACCAGGAACGCCCTCGCGATCTCGGCCGTGGTCAGGCCGCCGAGCAGCCGCAGGGTCAGCGCGACCTGACCGGCGCGGGCCAGCGCCGGGTGGCAGCAGGTGAAGATCAGCCGGAGCCGGTCGTCGGGGACGACGCCCTCGTCGACGGGTTCGGCCTCGGCCTGCAGCAGCGCGGCCTGGGCGTGCTTGTCCTCGCGCGCGGCCTCGCGGCGCAGCCGGTCGATGGCCCGGTTGCGGGCGGTGGTGATGATCCAGCCGGCCGGACTGGGCGGCACACCGGTGTCCGGCCAGCGCCGGACGGCCTCGGCGAACGCGTCCTGGACGGCTTCCTCGGCGATGTCGATGCTCCCGAAGACCCGCACCAGCACGGACACCGCCCGGCCGTACTCCTCGGTGAAGACGCGTTCGACGCTCATGCGCCGTCGTTGAAGGGCCGCACCTCGACGGGCAGCGGCGCGACGGCGTCGGCGAGCCGGCGACCCCACGCGAGGGCGGCGTCGGGGTCGGGTGCGGTGATGATGGTGAACCCGCCGAGGTGTTCCCGGCCTTCGGCGAAGGGCCCGTCGGTGTGCAGCGGTTCCCCGGCCCGCACGACGGTGGCGGACGACGGCGGGTGCAGTCCCCCGGCGAACACCCAGGCCCCGGCCGCCTTGAGGTCGGCGTTGAGCGCGTCGAGCTTCTTGGTGACCTCGGCCAGTACTTCGGGCGGCGGGGTCGGGCCGTCGGGCTGGTAGATGCTGAGCAGGTAGCGCGTCACGGCAGGATCATGGCATGAGGATTCACGCACTCCCTCGGTTTGCACCGGCGGATGTGGGATCCGTGCTCGACCGGCTCGCCGAGGGACGCCGGGTGTTCGCGTACGACGTCCGCGGCCACGGGACAGCGGCCGAAGCCGTTCACGATGAACGGCACCGCCGCCGACCTAATGGCAGTGCTGGACGCGCTCAAGGTGGAGACCGCGCACATCGCCGGGCTGTCGCTGGGCGGGGCGCACGCGGAGGCCGCGTCGCTGACGCTGATGGCCGCGCCCGACCGGCCGGTGCCCGAGGCGTTCGAGCAGCGCGCCCGGATCGCCGAGACCGAGGGCATGGCCGCGCTGATCGAGCCGACCTTGGAACGGTGGTTCACCGCGGCCGCGCTCGACGCCGACACCGAAGGCGTGCGGTACGCCCGTGAGTGCGTCGCCTCGTTCGATCCGGCCACCTGGGCCTCGATCTGGCGCGGTTACGGCGGCCTCGACGTCTACGAACGCTTTCGCGATTTCAAGGCGCCCGCGCTGGCGATCGCCGGCGGCGCGGACGCGTCGATCCCGGTCGACGGCATGGCCGCCATCGCCGCCCGGATCGGCGGCGGGGCGCGGTTCGAGGTACTGGCCGGCGCGCCGCACATCCAGACGCTGGAATGCCCCGAAGCGGTGGCCGACGCCCTCGGCGGGTTCCTGCCCGCGGAGATCGACATCCCGTAACCTCGGCGCGTGCCTGGCGACCTGGAACCGGTGACCGACGCGGCCCTGGCCGCCGCGAGCCCGGAAGACCGGCTCGCGCTGCTGGACGAAGCCGCCGCGCGGCACGTCGACGGGCAGCGGCCGCCGAACACGCTCAAGGCGTACGCGCAGGACTGGCAGGTGTGGCAGGACTACACCGCCGAGACCGGGATCCCGCCGCTGTCGGCGTCGATCGGCGCGCTGACCGGGTTCGTCGTGTGGCTCGAACGCGGCCGGACGCTGCGGCCGGACGAACGTGCCGTGCCCGAGGTGCCCGAGCGGGCGGCCCCGGCGGCGCCGTCGACGATCGAACGGCGGCTGACCGGCGCGCTCGCCGGGCTGCGGCACCACAAGGTCGTCATCGACACCGAGGCGAGCCGCGCGGCCTGGCGGGCGTTGAAGGGCTATCGGCAGCGGCTCGCGCGTGAAGGCGTCAAGCGCGGCCGCGGCAAGGCCACCATGGTCACGCTGCCCGACCTGCGGGCGATGTCGCGGGCCTGCCCCGACACCCTCGCCGGCGCGCGTGACCGGGCGATGCTGCTGATCGGGTTCCCCATCGCCGCACGGTGCTCGGACCTGGCGAACCTGCTGGTCACCGACGTCGAGCCGGTCGACGGCCGGGGCCTGTCGGTGACCGTGCGGCACGGCAAGAGCACCGGTGACATGGTCGTGCCGCGCCGGGAGAGCCCGGACACCGACCCGGTCCGGGCGTGGCACGCGTGGCGCTCGGGTGCCGGGATCAGCGACGGGCCCGCGTTCCGCCGGGTCGACCGGCACGGCAACGTCGGCGTGCCGGCGCTGAGCACGACCGGCGTCAACCAGATCCTCACCCGGGCCGGCGTCCGCGCCGGGCTGCCGTACCCGGTGACCGGGCACTCCCTGCGGTCCGGGTTCGCCACGGAGGCGCGCCGGGCCGGGGCCGACGACCTCGCGATCGCCGACCAGGGCCGCTGGGTGCGCGGCAGCCGCGCGCTGTACGAGTACATCCGCCGCGTCGACCAGTGGGACGACAACGCGGCGGGCGTGCTCGACCTCTGAGTCACCGGGTCAGCTGCCCTTTGGTCGCGCCGACGACCTGGCCGTCGAGGCGGGCGAGCCAGCTGCCGCAGACGCAGTGCACGTACTCGAGCCGGCGGGAAACGGGCTGGGCCGCGGGCAGTTCGGCGAGCGGCCAGCCGCAGCGGGGGCAGCGGTTGGTGTCCATGCCCCGATCGTGCTGTAATGACTTAGTGCACTTCAACCCTTACGGCGGGCCGGCGGCACAGGTCGCCGCCGCACTGGTCAACGCGGGGCCTGCGGGCGATCTGTTCGACGCCATGGTCCGCAACGGCATGTCCATCACCGCGCTGACCGACGACGAGGCCACGCGCATCGGCGCCTGGGCCGCCCGGCTGCGCCCGGTGTTCGCCGCGACCCCCGCCGACCGCGTCGGGCTCGTGAACGAGCTGCTCGCGGAGTCGGCGTGCCGGCCGTACATCACCAGCCACGACGGCAAACCGCCCCATCTGCACTACTCCGAAGAGGACGCCGGTCCGGTCGGCCGCGTCCGCGCCTACACCTCCGGCGGCCTCGCCCACCTGGTGTGCGAGGCGCCGGACCGCCTGGGCATCTGCGGCCGCGAAGGCTGCGAAACGGCGTACGTGGACACGTCCCGCAACGGCCGCCGCCGGTTCTGCTCGACCCGCTGCGCGACCCGCGTCCACGTCGCCGACCACCGCGCCCGGCAGCTCACGGCCTAGCCGAACACCCCCTCCAGCCATTCTTCCCAGTCACGGACGTCGGTGCCGCCGAAGAGGTGCCGTCCGACGCCGATCGGCCAGCCGAAGGCGTTGCGGCCGTAGAAGCGGTAGAGCGCGTCCGCGGTCCGGACGCCGAGGAAGGCCGGCGTCACGTAGTCGACGACGCCGTCGAGGTCGGCCACGTGGTCTCCGACGGCGACGTCACCGGGCACGCCGAGCGCGTTCTTCAGCTTGGTGAAACCGTCCGGGCTCGCGGACGACGCGGGCGCCTCGGTCATCGCGTACTCGGCGGGGCGGCCGTTGAAGTGCTTCAGGTACTCGCCGAGCGAGTGGTAGTAGAACGCGGTGTGCCGGCGGCAAGCGTCGTAGTTGGTGTCCCAGTCCTCGAGGAACACCCCGCGGTGCACGAACTTCAGGTGGGTGCCGTCGCCGCGGCGTTCGAAGGTGTAGTCGAGCTGGTTGAACCAGCCGTCCTTCTCGCAGCGGGTCGCGAAGCGCTCCCCCGGTTCCCACACGGTGACCTCGCCGCCGTAGAACGTCAGCCCGGTCTCCGCGCCGCCGACACGCGGCTCGTACCGGATGGGCCACGACCAGCTCCCGGCGTCGACGGTGACCGCGCGCCAGCAGTCCTCCGGCGTGGCGGCCAGCGTGCCTTCGAACCCGACTTCGAATTCCTTGCCCATGATGTCCAGCTCCCTCGTGTCTCTTACGAGGGCGTCATCCGGGCGCGACGGCATTCGACAATCGGCCAGGAGATTTTTCCGCGCGCCAGGCGAGAACCATCGGGCTGGGTTCGCCGCCCTCGGCGAAGCGCTCGAACGTCAGGCCCGCCTCGAGGACCGCGTGCAGCAGGTCGGGCAGCGGCAGGTGGGCGGCGCCGACCTTGTCGCGCAGGCCCTGGTCGGTCCACGACGCCGTCGTCCAGCCGGCCTCCCGGTAACCGGGCCGGATCACGACGGCGCGTTCGTCGGAGCGGTCGGCGAACCCGCCGCAGAAGCACGGATGGACGCCGACGTGCACGAACACCCCGCCGGGCGCCAGGACCCGGGCGACTTCGCGGAGCACGGCCGGGTAGGCGGGCATGTCGGTGTGCACCATGACGGCCACGACGGCGGGCAGCGACCCGGAAGCGAACGGCAGGGCCACGGCGTCCCCACGCGCGACCGGCAGCCGGCCGGACGCGTACCGCAGCATGCCCTCGGAGACGTCGACCCCGAGCGGGGTCCGGCCGAGCGACCGGATCAGCTCGGCGTGCACGCCGGTCCCGCAGCCCACCTCGAGGCAGGGCCCGTCGCCCGGCCCGAGCAGTTCGCGCACGGCAGGCCGGATGGCGAGGGGATCTTCGCGCTGCCCGGCCAGGAAGGACGTCTCGTACCACTCGGCGATCGCGTCGTAAGCCGTCATGCTTCCCGTGTACCGGCCCGGGCCGGAGCCGAGCCAGGGATTCCGCGACGGGCGGAACCGGGTCCGAGGGTGATCGGCGTCGCTGCTTAGACTGGATCACATGAGCAAGCGCTTAGTGGCACTGGGGGACTCGTTCACCGAAGGCGTCGGGGACGACGATCCGGCCGCTCCGAACGGCGTGCGCGGCTGGGCCGACCGCGTCGCCGAGGAGCTCGCGGCCCACGAGCCGGGCTTCCGGTACGCCAACCTGGCCATCCGCGGGAAGCTGCTGGGCCAGGTGCTCGCCGAGCAGCTCGAGCCGGCCCTGGCGATGGAGCCCGACCTCGTGACGCTCTACGCGGGCGGCAACGACCTGATGCGGCCGAAGGTCGACGTCGACGCGCTGACGGACGCCTATGAGGCCGCCGTCGCCCGGATCTGCGCGACCGGCGCCCGGCTCGTGCTGTTCACCGGGGTCGACGGGGTCGAGGACCCGCTGTTCCGCACGATCCGCGGCCGGGTCGCGATCTACAACGAGAACGTCCGCGGCATCGCCGCCCGCCACGGCGCGCTGCTGGTGGACATGTGGGCCATGCGGCAGCTGCGCGACCGGCGGCGCTGGGCCCCGGACCGCCTGCACCTCAACGCTTCCGGGCACACCGAGGTCGCCATGGCGGTGCTGGACGTCCTGGGTGTGCCGCACCCGCTCACCGCGGCCGAGCTGGGCCCGCGTGAGGTGCTCAGCCCGGCCGAGCGGCGCAGCCAGAACCTCCGCTGGGCGCAGGAGCACGCCGTGCCGTGGGTGCGGCGGCGCCTGCGTGGCGAGTCGTCCGGGGACACCATGACCGCGAAGCGGCCGACGCTCGAGCCGGTCGGCTCAGCGGCTCTCCCCCGCTGACGCGCGCGGGCGCAGCCCGTCGAAGAGGATCGCCACGGCCCGGTCGCGCAGGCGCGCGTCCGGGCCGGCGTACTCGGCGGCCCGCGCGGTGCCGATGATCACCGTGATCAGCTCGCCGACGACGAGGTCGTCGCGGACCGCGCCGGCGCCTTGGGCCCGCGAGAGCAGCACACCCAGCGATTCGATCAGCCGGGCGCCGACGTCGGACTCGGTCTTCGGCACGGTGACCCCGGCCGCGGTGAGCGCTTCGAAGTAGGCGTTCTTCGCACTGGACATCTCGATCCAGCTGGTCAGGAACGTGAAGAAGGCGCCACCCGGGTCGGCGGAGTCCGCCGCGACGACGGTTTCGGCCTCGTCGACGAACCGCTGCAGCCGGTTGTAGAGCACGGCTTCGAGGAGGGCTTCCTTCGTCGGGAAGTGCCGGAAGACGGTGCCGATGCCGACGCCGGCCGCGCGGGCGACCTCTTCGGTCGGCGCGCCGGTGCCCTTGGTGGCGAACACGGTCTCGGCGGCGTCCAGCACGCGCGCCCGGTTGCGCCGGGCGTCCGCGCGCAGCGGCTTCGACGCGTGGGGGTCAGCGGCGGCGGGGGTCACCACCCGATGGTAGCCGTGTGTCCTCCGGCAGCGTGTCCAGCAGCCGGGCGAGGGCCCGCGGCACGTGGGAGCGCCAGCCGCTGCCCATGATCCGCCGGGACATCCGCTGGAACTCGTCGTCCGGGTCGAAGCCCTCGTGGCTGAGGAAGAGCCGGGTGCCCGTGCCTTCGGGCTCGAGCCGCCAGGTGACCGTCCACTGCGGACCCCAGCGGATGCTGAGCTTGCGTTCCGGTTCGACCTCCAGCACCTCGCACGCCACCGGTCCGCCGGCGAACCCGGCCGCGGGCACCGGCTCGGCCAAGAGCTCGAACCGGTGGCCCACCACGGGTTCGAAGTCGTTGGGCATGTTGATCCAGCGTTCCAGCAGGTCCGGTTCGGTGAGCGCGCGCCACACCTTGCGGGCCGGGTGGGCGAGGAACTGGTCGACGTGGATGGCGGTCGGGTCGTCGTCGGTCACAGGTCCTCTTCCTCGTCGAGCAGGTCACGCAGGTTGGCGAGCTTGCTCCGCCAGAAGCGTTCGTACGGCGTGAGCCAGTCCGCGACCTCTTCGAGCGGTGCCGCTTCCAGACGGTAGACGCGGTTGCGGCCCTGCCGCTGTTCGTCGACCAGGCCGGCCTCCCGAAGCACGCGAAGGTGTTCCGAGAGGCTGGGCCGGGCCATCGCGAACCGCTCGGCGATCGCGCCCGCGGCCATCGGGCCGTCGAGCAGCAGCCGCAGCACCTCCCGGCGCGCGGGGCTGGCCAGCGCGGCGAAGACGTCGTCGTTGACCGGCACTAGCGCGGCCAGTTGCCGAAGTCGGACGCCTCGAGCAGGCCGACGCTGTGGCCGTCGACGTCGTGGAACGAGGTGGCCCGGCCCCACGGCCGCTCCTCCGGCTCGGCGACCTCGACCCCGGCCGCCCGCAGCGCGGCGACGTCCGCGTCGAGGTCGGTGGTCTGCAGCTGGAAGTGCCGCGGCCCGGCCTCGATCCCGGTGACCTGCTGGTCGGTGAGCACCAAGCCGGTCCGCGCGCCCTGGGGGGCCACCATCACGAAGTGGCCGCCCTCGGGCGTGCGCCGGTCGACGAGCGCCTCGAAGCCGAGCTTCCCGACGTAGAAGTCCCGCGCGCGGGCGTGGTCGGCGACGGGCAGGGTCAGGAACTGCACGTGGGTGATCGTCATGCGGCGACAATACGTAGGAGATCTCCTACATGTCAACGGGGGTGCCGAACCACCGCTCCAACGCTGCGCGCAGCGCCTTGCGGTCGGCGTCGTCGGGCTCCGCCGCGCTCGTCGCCCAGGCCACGTACCCGTCGGGCCGGATCAGCAGCGCGGTCGCCTCCGGAGCCGCCTTCCCGGTGACGACGTCGACGCGGTCGGTCCAGCCGCGCAGTTCGTCGCCGAGCGAGGCCGCCGGGGTCAGGTCCAGCAGCAGCGGCCGGGCCGTCCTGGTCAGCTCGGCGAGCCGGGTTCCGTTGTCCAGCACCAGGTCCGGGGCCCACCGGCCGTCGAGCGGGTGGTCGGTGCCCGGCTCGTAGCGGACGTCGGCGCCGGACATCAGGTCCGCGATGTGCTGCACGGTTCCCGGCTGCCGCAGCAGCTCGCCGAACAGCTGCCGCAGCGCCGTGACCTCGCCGCCCGGCGCGATGAGCGCGGACTGGGCCTGGGTGTGCATGACCACGCGCTCGGCGACCGGACGGCGTTCGGCCTCGTAGGTGTCGAGCAGGCCTTCCGGCGCCCAGCCCTTGACCTCGGCGGCGAGCTTCCAGCCGAGGCCGGCGGCGTCCTGCAGGCCGAGGTTGAGCCCGGGCCCGCCGATCGCCGAGTGGACGTGCGCCGCGTCGCCGACCAGCAGTACCCGGCGGTCGCGGAACCGGTCGGCGAGCCGGGTGTTGCGGCCCTTGAGCCGGCGCAGCAGGTGCGGGCCGTCGCCTTCGGGCGGGCTGATCGGCAGGTCGAAGCCGAGGACCCGGCGGACACTCGCGCGGACCTCGTCCAGCGTCACCGGGCGGTCGTCGTCGTCCTCGTCGTCGTCGGTCCACTCCATGGCGGTGACGCCGGTACCGGTGGGGAGCGTCGCGTAGACGAAGAGGCCGTGCTCGGTGCGGTAGTGGAACAGCGGCGGGATCACGCCGTGGCCCGGCACCCGCAGGCCGCCGGTCTCGGCGTCGATCAGGTCCGCGGGCACGGTGGCGCTCGCGCTGTAGGAGATCGTGCGGTCCTCGGTGACGCCGGGGAAGCCGATCCCGGAGAGCTTGCGGGTGACACTCTTGCCGCCGTCCGCGCCGACGACGTACCGCGCGGTCAGCTCGTACGGCCCCTCCGGACCGGCGACATCGAGGGTGACCTTCTCGTCGTCCTGGGCAAGACCGGTCAGCGCGTGGCCCCGGCGGACCTCGACGCCGAGTTCGGCCGCGCGCTCGCCGAGCGCGGCTTCGATCCGCCGCTGCGGCACGGGAAGGATGTTCAGCGGGTTGGGCTCGGTGAGCGTGAGGTCGAGCCGCATCGCGCCGAACACGAAGGCGGGCACGGGCGGGCCGATCGGGCCGGCCAGCCGCTCGTGCAGGCCGCGGCGGTCGAGCAGGCGCACGACCTGGCCGACGAGCCCGTTGGCGCGGGGCACCGGGCTCGGTTCGGGCAGCTGTTCCAGGACGACCGGGCGGACCCCGGCCAGGGCCAGCTCGCAGGCGAGCATGAGCCCATTGGGTCCGGCTCCGGCGATGACGACGTCTTCCATGGCAAAACTCCTTGCGTGTGAAGGAAAAGGGCACGACGAACTCGCCCGGCGGGTGCCGGGCGCCCCAGGTGGTGCGAAGAGATCAGCGCGGTTCGGGCAGGCCGGCGGAGAGCCGGCCGAACACGTCCCGCAGCAGGGCTTCCATCGACGGCGGCGGCTCGGTGCCGAGCCACTGCTTGACGGCGACCTGATGCGCGGCGGCCACCACGGCCGCCACCAGTTGCGGGTAGACGTCACCGGCGCCGGTACCGGTCCGTTCGGCGACGGCGAGGGCGAACTCGGCCTCCCCCGCGGCCATCGCCTTGTGCATCTCGCCCTGCAACGCGGGCTCGGCGACCATCAGCCGGACGCCGTCGATCCACGCCCGGTCCGACGTGTGCCGCTCGGTGACCGGCTCGCCGAGGGTGAACCCGGTGAACACGGCGTGGGTGATGGCCTCCCAGAGCGGTTCCCCGGCCGGCCGCTCGCGCAGGGCCGCCGCCATGGCCAGCGACCGGTCGTACTGGCGGGCCGCGATGGCCTCGCCCTTGCTGCCGAAGTAGTTGCTGAAGGTCCGGGTGGACACCCCGGCTTCGGCGGCGATGTCCTCGATCCGGACGTTGTCCAGCCCGCGTTCGACGGTCAGCCGGATGGCCGCCCAGCTCAGCGCGATGCGGGTCTCCTGCTTCTTGCGCTCACGCAGCCCGCCGTGGTCGAGGTCCATGACTCCAAGGTACAGAAACTTGCCGAATCTGCAAACCTGCCGATTCGGCAAGTTTCCAGTGCGGTAGACTCGTTTCGTGTCGCAACGAAATGAAAGCAGTGAACTGGCCCTGGCGGTGATGGAGCTGATCGACCAGGGGCACCGCCGGATCTCCCGGCGCCTCGACCTGACGCGAGTGCGCATCCTCCGCCTGGTCGGCGACCACGAACCGGTGCGGCCGGGCACGATCGCGGCCGAGCTCGGGCTCACCGCGTCCGCCACCAGCCGGCACCTGACCGCACTGGAACAGGCCGGGCAGGTCTCGTTCGAGCCGGACCCGGACGACCAGCGCACGTTCCTCGTCCGCTCGAGCGAAGCCGGCCGCGCGGACATCGTCGCGACCGTCGAAGCGGGCGCCCGGGTGTTCTCCGAGGTCATCGCCGACTGGCCGGCCGAGGACGTCACCACCGCGCGCTTGCTGATCACCCGCTTGAACGAGGCGTGGGCCGGGCGCGTCGACCCGCCCACACCGACACCCGGCCCGCGCTGGCGCCGGGCTCACCGGATCGAGGAGAGCTAGATGACCATGACCACCACCCGCGTGCCGGCCGCCGTCCAGTGGGCCCGGGGCCTGCTGGCACTGGTGGCGTCGAGCCACCTCGTGGTGCCGATCGTGATGTTCGCCCGCGAAGGCACGCTCCGCGACGAGATCGCGGCCCAGCACCCGGACTTCGGCGCCGACGAGGTCGCGCGGTCCGCCGCCATCGCGGTGACCTCGGGTGCGGTCTTCCACGGCGTCCTGCTGGTGGTGTGCCTTCTCCTGACGTGGAAGCTCGCGGGCGGGCGGCCGTGGACCCGGCGGCTGACGACCGTCTCCCAGCTGCTGTCGGTGGTGTTCAGCGTCTTCTCGTGGTCGTCCTCGGCGATGTTCCACGTCGTCATCCCGCTCGTGGGCGCCGTCCAGATCGCCGTCGTGGTCCTGCTGTGGGCCCCGCCGGCGACGCGTCGGTTCTTCACGGAGTGAACAACTTCCGAGCCATCGATCGCCGAAATCGTCGAGAACCGTCACACTGTTGTGTGACGTCGGTCACCGGAGGTGTTGCGAGATGGTCCTCGGAGACAATGGAATCACTCACAAGGTGGAACCGGACAGCAAATCGGGACGGGTGCAGGTACGGCGTGCGGCGCTGGCGAGCGCGATCGGCACGACCATCGAGTGGTACGACTTCTTCCTCTACAACACCGCCGCGGCGTTGGTCTTCCCGCACCTGTTCTTCCCGGCGTCGAGCGCGTACGCCGGGGCGATGCAGTCCTTCGCGACCTACGCGGTCGGCTTCGCGGCCCGACCGGTCGGCGCCGCGATCTTCGGGCACTGGGGTGACCGGATCGGCCGCAAGACGACGCTGATCGTCACGCTGCTGCTGATGGGCATCTCCTCCGGTGTCGTCGGGCTGCTGCCCGGGACGTCGGCGATCGGGTTCGCGGCGCCGCTGATCCTGGTGCTGCTGCGGCTGGTCCAGGGCATCGCGATCGGTGGCGAGTGGAGCGGCTCGGTGCTGCTCGCGATGGAGTGGGGCGACCAGAAGAAACGCGGGCTGCTCGGCAGTTTCGCGCAGATCGGCGTCCCGGTCGGCCTGGTGCTCGGCACTGGCGGCATGACGCTGCTCTCGGCGACGCTCTCCCCCGAGGCGTTCGACTCCTGGGGCTGGCGGCTGCCGTTCCTGGCCAGCCTGATCCTGGTCGCGATCGGCCTGGTGATCCGGCTGAAGATCCTCGAGACGCCGATGTTCGCCAAGCTCGTCGAGAAGGGCGAAACCGCGAAGACCCCGGTGCTCGACGCGATCCGCCAGCACTGGCGCGAAATCCTGCTCTCCTCCGGCGTGCGGTTCAGCGAGCAGATGCCGTTCTACCTGTTCACCAGCTACGTGCTGATCTACGTCGTGGCGCGGCACGAGTTCAGCAAGACGTTCGTGCTCAACGCGGTGCTCGTCGGCGCCGCGCTGGAACTGCTGATGATCCCGTTGTTCTCGCAGCTGTCCGACCGGTACGGCCGCAAAAAGGTCTACCTGACCGGGGTGGTGCTCACCGGGCTGATCGCGTTCCCCTACTTCGCGATCCTGACCAGCGGCGGGCACGCGCTGGTGTTCGTGATCGTGGTGGTGTCGTTCATCCCGCACGCGCTGCAGTACGGGCCGCAAGCGGCGCTCATCGGCGAGAGCTTCCCTACGCACCTGCGCTACGGCGGCGCAGGCCTGGGTTACCAGCTGGCGTCGGTGTTCGCGGGCGGCCCGGCACCGCTGCTGGCGACGTGGCTGCTGCACCAGACCGGGACGCCGTACTCGATCTCGGGCTACATCGTGCTGTCGGCGATCGTCTCGGTGTTCTGCGTGATCGGGCTGAAGGACCGCTCCCACGCCGACATCGACGACGCGAGCGTCTACCGCCGCGCCCGCGCCTGAAACGCCGTGAAGGCCACCTTGAGGGACTCTGAGTCCCTCAAGGTGGCCTTCACGGACCATCTCCGCGGTGCCCGGGCCCGAGCCGCAACCGTGGTTGGACGCGGTCTCGGCGGCTAGGGGCCAGTCACCGAAGAAGGCCTCGTGCCAGCCGGATGCGGCCGGCACGAGGCCTTCACGGACCAGACGTCAGCGGCGCGGGCCGCCCTGGGGGCCGCCGAACGGGGGCTGCTGCGGGAACGGCCCGCTGCCCGGGTTCTGCGGGCCGCCGAACTGACCCGGCGGCGGGGTCTGCGGCGGCGGGCCCTGCTGGTACGAGCCACCCTGCGGCGGCTGCTGGGACTGCAGCGGCGACTGCGGCTGGGGCAGGCCGGCCGGCGGCGTCGAAGGCGGCTTCGGCGGTGCGGGCGCGACCTCGGTGCCGCGGTCCTCGTCCGCTTCGATCTCCGGTGCCTGCTGCTGTTGCTGCTGCGCGGGACGCGGGATCTGCGGCCGCGACGGCGGGGCGCTGCTCGGCACGCCGAGTGCCGGGACCTCCTGGCGGGCCACGGCCTCCGCGGCCGCGACGGCCTCGGCGACCTTCGGGTCGCTCTTCGTCTCGAACCAGCTGGAGACCTCTTCGTCCTCGAGGTCGGGCTTGGCCGGGACGTCGTCGTCCTTCGCCGGCTCGTAGCGGAAGACGCCGTCGTCGCCCGGGGCACCGAGGGCGCGGGCGAAGCCTTCGAGGGCCTTGCCGTAGTCGCTCGGGATCATCCAGACCTTGTTCGCGTCGCCCTGCGCCATCTGCGGGAGGGTCTGCAGGTACTGGTAGGCCAGCACCTCCGGCGTCGGGCGGCCGGCCTTGATCGCGGCGAACACCTTCTCGATCGCCTTCGCCTGGCCCTGCGCCTGCAGGTACCGGGCGGCACGTTCACCCTGCGCCCGCAGAATGCGCGACTGCCGCTCGGCCTCGGCGGCGAGGATGGTGGCCTGGCGGGCACCTTCGGCCGAGAGGATCTGGCTCTGCTTCTGACCTTCCGCGGTCTTGATCGCGGACTCCCGCTGACCTTCGGCGGTGAGGATCATGGCGCGCTTCTCACGGTCGGCGCGCATCTGCTTCTCCATCGAGTCCTGGATGGAGGGCGGCGGGTCGATCGCCTTCAGCTCGACACGGCCGACGCGGATGCCCCAGCGGCCGGTCGCCTCGTCGAGCACGCCGCGCAGCTGGGTGTTGATCGAGTCGCGCGAGGTCAGCGTCTGCTCGAGGCTCATGCCGCCGACCACGTTGCGGAGCGTGGTGGTGGTCAGCTGCTCGACACCGACGATGTAGTTCGAGATCTCGTAGACCGCGGCACGCGAGTCGGTGACCTGGAAGTACACGACGGTGTCGATCGAGACCGTCAGGTTGTCCTCGGTGATGACGGGCTGCGGCGGGAACGAGACGACCTGCTCGCGCAGGTCGATCCGGGCCCGTACCTTGTCCAGGAACGGAACCAGGAAGGTGAGGCCCGGTGACGCCACCGTGCGGAACCGGCCCAGCCGCTCGATCACGGCCGACTGCGCCTGCGGCACGACCATGATCGCCTTGGCTACCGTGATGATCACGAATAGGGCCAGTAGCACGACCACGACGATCGCTACTGTGGTGGTCAAGAGATCTTCCCCTTACCTAGTACCATTCTTGCGCGGTTGACGGCGTTCCGGGCGCCGCGGGCGGGCTCACCGTGAGCTCGAGCTCCTTGGTGGTGATCCCCCAGCGTCCTGTGGTCTCGTGCAGGACCGTCCACACTGTACGGTGCAGGTCCTCCGGTGCGGCGACGGCGCGCTCGGCGGTCGTCAGGCCGGTGTCCCGCCGCAGCGCGGTCAGGGCCAGCTGTTCGATCGCGATGGCCGGGTTGCCGATTTCGTAGGTGGCCAGCCGCGGGTCCGTGACGGCAAAAGTGACCTCGAACCCGACGAGGACCTCTTGCCCGTCGCCCGCTTCGAGGGTCCGAGGCGGGCACGACAGGATCTGGTCGCCGAGGTCGACGCGGGCCCGGACGCTGTCGGCGAACGGCGTCACGAAGTGCCGGCCGGGGCCGAGCACGGTGCGGAACCGCCCGCCGCGTTCGATCACCGCGGCCCGGCCCTCGGGGACGATGACGATCCCGAGGCTCACGGCTCGGCCGACACGACGGCGGTGGCACCGGCGATTTCGACGACGGTGACGGACGTGCCGGGCGCGATCGGCTCGTGGGCCTCGGAAAGGCTGCGCGCGGACCAGACGTCGCCGGCCAGCTTCACCTGCCCGGCCTCGAAATCCACTGTGGACACGACGACGGCGCGGGCGCCGATCAGGGCCTCGATGCCGGTGCGGTGACCGGTGCCGGCGAGGAACCGCCGTTTCAGCGCGGGCCGGACCAGCACGAGCATCCCGACCGAGGCGACGGCGAACACGGCGACGTCGATGAAGATGTTCCCGGTGAGCACGTCGGCTCCGGCGCCGAACAGCGCGCCGACGCCCAGCATGATCAGCACGAAGTCGCCGGAGACGACTTCCGCGATCATCAGGGCGATGCCGACGATCAACCAGACCACTGCCCATGCCATGGCTTCATGCTCTCAGATCGTGCCGGTTAGCACCGGCGTAGTGACTCGACGTGACCCACGCGTGACCTTGGACAAATCAGACATTCAGCCCTCTTCCGCCGGCTCCGTGACGAAGTCGATGAGCCGTTCCACGGCCCCGATGAGCGGGGTCTCGAGGTCGCGGAAACTGCTCACCCCGCTCAGCACACGTTGCCAGCCTTCAAAAGGTTGCCCCCAGCCGAGCGCGTCGCAGATCCCCTGCTTCCACTCGGTGCCGCGCGGGATCTTCGGCCACGCCCTGATGCCGACCGCCTCGGGCCGCACGGCTTCCCAGACGTCGATGTAGGGATGCCCGGTGACCAGCACGTTCTCGTCGCGGACGCCCTCGACGAGCCGCGACTCCTTGCTGCCGGGAACGAGGTGGTCGACCAGGACGCCGAGGCGCCGTCCGGGTCCGGTGCCGAACTCGGCGATCCGGTCGGAGAGCACGTCCACCCCGTCGAGGGGTTCCACGACGACGCCTTCGACGCGCAGGTCGTGTCCCCAGACGCGTTCGACCAGCTCGGCGTCGTGCTTGCCCTCGACCCAGATCCGCGAGTCGCGGGCGACGCGCGCCTGCAGGCCCTGCACCTTGACCGAGCCGGACGCCGACACCTGCTTGACCGGCGCCTTCACGGTCTTGACCGGCACGAGCGTCACCGGCTTGCCCTCCAGCAGGAACCCGGCGGGCTCGAGCGGGAACACGCGGTGGCGGCCCTTGGCGTCTTCGAGCACGACGTTGCCGTACTCGATCTTCACCACCGCGCCGCAGTAGCCGCTGGCCGGGTCTTCGACGACCAGGCCGGGCTCGGCGGGGACTTCCGGCACCTTCTTGCGGCGTCGGCCGGCGAGCACGTCGTCATAGGAGTGGGAGCGCACGACCAGCGAAGGTAGTGGCCGGAGTGACTCCGGTGGGTGACGCCACGCCGGTCAGCGCGCCATCTCCAGCAGGGCGTCGGTGAACGGCGTGTGCTCACCGCGGCGCAGCGGGCCGTGCGCGAGCAGCGGGGCCAGCGCGACGCACCAGGCGTGGACGCGCTCGGCGTCGAGGTGCGGCACGTGCGGAGCGAGCAAGCTGATGCCGTCGTCGATCGTGCCGCCCGCCGCCATCGGCAGGAAGGCCCAGTCGACGGCGTCCATGGCCGGGTCCCCGACGCTGGGCCGGGGGTCGATGGCGACCACGCCGCGTTCGGGGCCGGCGTCGAGGACGTTGCCGGGGTGCAGGTCGCCGTGCACGACCGCGACCGGACCGCTGGTTGCGGCCAGGGAGAGCGCCCGGTCCCGGGCCCTGGCCAGCACTTCGCGGGTCAGGTGGGGCTCGGCCGCGGACCCGGGGACGGTGCGGCCGGTGATGTCGTACATGAACGTCACCCGGTCGGTCAGCGACGGGAGGCCGTCCGGGGGTGTGACGCTGTGCAGCTGGGTGAGCAGGTCGCCGATCCCGGCCCACGGGACGTCCCGGCCGCGCAGTTCGGTACCGGGGACCAGGCCTTCGAGCAGGATCGCGCCCGCGTCGAGATCGGTGTCGAGGAGCTGCACGGCCCGGAGGCAGCCGGTCCACGCGCGCAGCCCCGCGGCCTCGAGCCGGGCGATCTCGGGGTCCGGGGTCAGTTTCAGGACCTGCAGGTCACCGCCGGGGCCGGTGCACAGCAGGGTGCGGCCGGTGTTGCCGGGCCGCGCCTCGCGGACCGCCAGGCCCCAGCGGGCGCTCAGCCGGGCCACCAGGTCCGGGAGCGCGTCACACCACGGTCCGGCCACGTCCGCGCCGAAGCGGGTCACGAGCCGGGCGCGCGCGTCGTCGTCGAGGACCGCTGTCATCAGAACAGCGGCCAGGGGACCGCGCGCCAGTCGTCGCCGGGCTCGGGGAAGATCCCTTCGGCCAGCAGCAGGTCGGTGCGCTCGGCCAGCGCCCGGATCTCGAACTTCGTGATGTGCTCGGACAGCGTGGTGCCGAGTCCGCCGTCGAGCTCCGAGCGCAGCTTCCGGAGCTTCTCGACGGTGTCCGGCGGCACCGGCTCGCCGATCCAGCCCCAGAGCACGGTCCGCAGCTTGGGGTCGGTGTGCAGGCAGATGCCGTGGTCGACGCCGTAGACGCGGCCGTCGACGCCGGGCAGCAGGTGCCCGCCCTTGCGGTCGGTGTTGTTGACGACGATGTCGAGCGCGGCGAGGTCGCGCAGCCCGGGGTGGTCGGCGTGGGCCAGCACCGCGGGCTCGCCGACCCGGTCGTGGGCGTGCAGCACGACCCGCCAGTCTTCGGGGACCTCTTCGGGCGCGCGGACGTCGACCAGGTCGTCCTCGGTGGTCTCGATCCAGAGCTGGACCATGCCGGGGCCGAACGGGCCGTCGCGCAGCACGGTCGGCGGGATCGAGCCGATGCCGCTGGCCTCGGCGATGATCGCGGTGGCGACCTCGCGGCCGGCGAGCGTGCCGTCGGGGAAGTCCCAGAGCGGCCGCTCCCCCGACACCGGCTTGTACACGACGGTGCCGGTGACGCCGTCGAGCTCGATGGCGCAGAACAGCGTGACGTTGGAGGCGTCGACGAGCCGGCCTTCGACGTCGATGCGGCCGTGGGTGACGAGCTCGCGGGACGCCGGGTCGGCCGGGTCCGGCTGTTCCGCCGGCGTGTCGGCCATGGTCAGTCTTCGCTCGCGTCGGTGTCGCGCCGGTAGCCGTTCTGCCGGGGGCAGATGTGCCCGGCCGGGTCGAGCGGCTCGCCGCACAGCGGGCAGGGCTTGCGGCCGGCGTTGACGACGCGGTCGGCGCGCTCGGCGAAGGCCCGCGCGGCGGCCGGGGTGAGGAAGACGCGGACGGCGTCCGGGCCCTCTTCGGTGTCGTCCAGCACGACCGTCTCGTCGACCTCGCCCTCGGTGATGGCGAGCAGCTCGATGACGACGGCGCTGCTGTCGGCGTCCCAGCCGAGGCCCATGGTGCCGACGCGGAACTCCTCCTCGACCGGCACCGTGAGCGGCTCCAGGTCGACGAGGTCGTCGGGCGCGTCTTCGGGGACGTCGGCGCCGAAGCGGCTGGCGACCTCCTCGAGCAGCGAGCCCAGCCGTTCCGCGAGGACGACGACCTGCTGTTTTTCGATGGTGACACTGATCGTCCGCACGTCCTCCGAGGCTTGGAGGTAGAAGGTGCGGTCGCCGGGCTCGCCGACGGTGCCGGCGACGAAGCGATCCGGCTGGCGGAAGACGTGGATTACGCGAGACATAGCACCAACGACCCTAGGCCACCGGCGCATGATCGGCATCCGCCGCCCCACCCTTCGCGGGCCGCTAGCCTCTGGGGGTGTCTCGGATCTCGCCGTACGGAACCTGGTCCTCGCCCATCACCGCCGCCGACGTGGCCGCCGCCGGCGGTGGCCCGCAGTGGCTCGACGTCGTCGGGGACGAGGTGTGGTGGGCCGAAGCAAGGCCTGGTGAGCAGGGTCGGGTGGCGTTGGTGCGGGCCCTTCCGGGTGGCGGGACCGAGGACGTGCTCCCGGCGCCGTGGAACGTCCGCAACCGGCTGCACGAGTACGGCGGGCGGCCGTGGGCCGTCGCCGGGGGTGTGGTGGTGTTCACGCACTGGGCCGACCAGCGGGTGTACGCCCAGCGGCCCGAAGGTGTGGTGGCGCTCACTCCGGAGCCCGCGGAACCCCAGGGCGTCCGGTACGGGGACCTGCGTCCCGGGCTGCCCGGTGAGGTGTGGGCGGTGCGGGAACGCAGTGTCGGCGAGCGCCCGGCCGACATCGAACGCGAGCTGGTCGCGATCGCGGTGGCCGACGGTGCCGAGCGGGTGCTGGGCGCGAGCCACCACTTCCTGACCGTGCCGAAACTGTCCCCGGACGGGCGCCACGCCGCCTGGTTCGGCTGGGACCACCCGGCGATGCCGTGGGACGGCACCGAGCTGTGCGTCGCTCCGGTGCACGACGACGGGACGTTCGGGCCGCACCGGGTGGTCGCGGGTGGCGCGGACGTCGCCGTCTGCCAGGTCGAGTGGGAGTCGGCGGACACGCTGCTGGCGCTGCTGGACCCGGACGGCTGGTGGAACCTCCACCGCGTCGGGCTCGACGGGACGCTGACCAACCTCGCGCCCGTGGAACAGGAGCTGGGCGGGCCGCTGTGGAAGGTGGGCGCGCGCTGGTTCGTCCCGCTGGGCGGCGGCCGGCACGCGGTGCTGGTGTCGGGGCGGCTGGCGGTGCTCGACGAGGCGGACGGCTCGGTGACGACCGTGGCGCACCAGCTGACGGCGTGGTCGAGCAACGGGTTCGCCGCGCACGACGGCGGGGTCGCCGGGGTCGCGTCGGGGCCGATCCGCGAGGCCGCGGTCGTCCACTACGCGATCGGCGCGGACCTGCTGACCGACCTGACCGAGCAGCCGGAACTGGCCGTGTCGCACGTGCCGGTGCCGGACGAGCGGGTCTTCACGACAGCGGACGGCGAGACGGTGCCGGTGGTGCTCTACCCGCCGTCCAACCCGGAGTTCGCCGCGCCCGGGGGTGAGCTGCCGCCGCTGCTGGTGCACGTCCACGGCGGGCCGACCGGTCAGCACCTGCCGGTGCTGGACCTGGAGCTGGCGTACTTCACCAGCCGCGGGTTCGCCGTCGCGGCGGTCAACTACGGCGGGTCGACCGGGTTCGGCCGCGCCTACCGGGAGCGGCTGCGCGGGCAGTGGGGCGTGGTCGACGTCGCCGACTGCGTCGCGGTGGCCGAGGCGCTGGTGGCGGCCGGGCTGGCCGACGGCGAGCGGCTGGCGGTGCGGGGTGGCAGCGCCGGCGGGTTCACCGCGGCGGCGTCGCTGACCACGACGACGACCTACCGCGCGGGCACCGTGCAGTACCCGATCCTCGACCTCGCCGGGTGGACCGGCGACGGTGGCGAGACGCACGACTTCGAGTCGCGGTACCTGGAGGGGCTGGTCGGTGAGCTGCCCGAGCACCGGCAGCGGTACGTCGACCGGTCGCCGCTGGCGAACGCCGGGGCGCTGGCCGGGCCGGTGCTGCTCCAGCAGGGCCTGGAGGACCGGATCTGCCCGCCGGAGCAGGCCGACCGGTTCGTGGCCGGACTGGCCGGGCGCGGGATCCCGTACGCCTACCAGCGGTTCCCCGGCGAGCAGCACGGGTTCCGCCGCGCGGAGACGATCGTCGCGGCGATGGAGGCCGAGTTGTCCTTCTACGGCCAGGTTTTCGGGTTCGAGGCGCCGGGTGTGGCGCGGCTGGAGCTGTCGCGATGAGGCCGCCGCGGTTGCGGGCGGGCGACACGATCGCCCTGGTGGCGCCGGCCGGTCCGGTGCCCGCCGACCTGCTGGAGAAGGCGATCCCGGTGCTGCGCGGCTGGGGTGTCGAGCTGCGGATCGGGCCGTGCGTGCGCGCTTCGGCGGGTTCGCCGCCGTATCTGTCCGGTTCGGACGCCGCGCGGGCGGCGGAGTTCACCGAAGCGTGGTGCGACCCGGGTGTCCGGTGCGTGCTGGCCGCGCGCGGCGGGTACGGCGTGCAGCGGATGCTGGACCTGGTCGACTGGGCGGCGTTGCGCGAGGCGGGGCCGAAGGTGCTGGCCGGGTCGAGCGACATCACGGCGTTGCACCAGGCCGTGGACGTCCACTTGGGACTGTCCACTTTGTTCTCCCCGATGCCGGCGAGCGTGCTGTTCGACGACTTCGCGGTGGAGCACCTGCGGCGGACGCTGTTCGAGCCGGAGCGCAACCTGGTCGTGCGGGGCGCGGCGGCTTCGCCGTTGGTGCCCGGCCGCGCCTCGGGCACCCTCGCAGGCGGGAACCTCTCGTTGCTGGCGGGCGGGATCGGGACACCGGAGCACGGGTCGGCGCGGGACGCGGTGGTGCTGCTGGAGGACGTCACCGAGAGCATCTACCGGCTGGACCGGATGCTGACGCAGCTGCTGCGCAGCGGCTGGTTCGAGGGCGTGCGCGGGATCGTGCTGGGCTCGTGGGCCGCGTGCGGCGCACCGGAGGACGTCGAGGCGCTGCTGCTGGAGCGCCTGGGGCCGCTCGGGGTGCCGATGCTGGGCGAGTTCGGGTTCGGGCACGTGGCGTCGTCACCGACGTTGCCGCTGGGCGTGCCGGTCACCTTGGACGTGGAGCTGGGGACGCTGACGTTCGACTCCCCCGTGCTGACATGAGGCTGTCTCCTGCCGAGGCGCGCTCCCGCTTCGCCGCGGCCCGGGTGGCCCGGCTCGCGACGGCGTCGGCTTCCGGGGTGCCGCACCTGGTCCCGGTGACGTTCGCGGTCCACGGCGACCAGGTGGTGTTCGCCGTGGACCACAAACCGAAGTCCACGACGTCTCTGCGGCGGCTGGCGAACATCGCGGAGAACCCGGCGGTGTGCTTCCTGACCGACGGCTACGACGAGGACTGGTCACGCCTGTGGTGGGCCCGCGCGGACGGCGTGGCCCGGGTCCTGTCGGAAGAGGACCGCGAGGAACCGGTCTCGTGGCTGGTGGCGAAGTACGACCAGTACGCCGAGCGGCCGCCGGAGCACGCGGTGGTCTCGACGCTGGTGCACACCTGGCGGGGCTGGACCGGGTCGTGAGTGGTCAGTCGCGGAGGAACTTCTCCGGGCGCCGCCACGCGTCGATGAGACCGAGCGGGTCCGGGCGCAGCAGCGACGCCGCCGAGTACAGGCTGGCCACCACGACCAGGGCGATGAACCACCAGTCGTAGAGGGCCTGCTCGCCCGTCGGGTAGTAGACCAGCGTCACGAACACCACGACCGCCACCACCATGGCGAGGTGCCGTGGCTGCCACTTGAACGCCGACAGCAGCACAAAACCCCAGGTCAGGTACCACGGCAGCGTCGGCGGCATGAGGATCGCGACGGCCAGCAGCGAGATCCCGGCGCGGTAGACGGCCTCGTTGCCGCCGCCGCGGGCGAGCCACCACTGGCGGACGCCGATGGCGATCAGCAGGAGCATGCCGGCGGCGCGGGCGACCGTGACGAACGGCGAGACCTGGACGTCCACGATCAGGTGCACGAGGTTGTAGAAGACCTCGCCGATGCCGGTGGGGATGTTCAGCCAGTTGGCGATGAGCTGCGGGGCCTTGAGCCCGGACCACCAGCCGAGGTTGAGCGAGCCCAGCGAGATCCACGTGCCCGCGACGAAGACCGGGAGGAACAGCCCGACCGAGGCGGCACCGGCGCGCAGGAAGTTGCGGACCTTCGACTCGCCGGTCATGTGGTTGGCCCACATCCAGACGATGAACGGCAGCGCGATCGCCGCGGTTGGCTTGATCAGCATGCCGATCGTGACCAGGACGACGGCGACGACGTGCTTGCGTTCCAGGGCGGCGAGGACGCCGATGGTGAGGAACGCGAGCATCATCAGGTCGTTGTGCGGGCCGCCGAAGAGGTGGATGACCATCATCGGGCTGGCCACGGCGAGCCACAGCGCGACCGGGAGCTTGCCGCCGAGGTGCTTGACCAGCCGGGGCAGCGCCCAGAGCGTGCCGGCCAGGCCGACCAGCAGGACCAGGCGCATCAGGATGACGCCGAGGATCATGTTGTCGCCGGTGGTGGCGACAACGCCCTTGGAGATCAGCAGGAACAGCGGCCCGTACGGCGCCGGGGTGGTCTGCCAGAGCGGGTGGACGTTCTGCACCACGTTCGGCAGCACGTCGAGCTCGGCGGGCCCGTTGGCGTACGGGTCGAGGCCGTAGAGCAGCTGGGCGCCCTGGCCGAGGTAGGAGAAGACGTCGCGGGTGAACAGCGGCGGCGAGATGAGCAGCGGCGCCATCCAGCAGCCGGCGGCGACCAGGATGGGCCGGCTGCCGATGCGGCCGGCCAGCACGTAGCGGCCGAGCCGGACCCACGCCCACACCACGAGGCCGAAGCCGGTGTAGAGCACGGCGTTGGCCAGCATGCGCCCGTGGCCGTAGCGGATCCACGAGAGCGGGCCGTGGCCGAGCACGGGGTCCTTGATCAGGATGCCGCCGGCGCCGAAGGCGGCGAGCATGAGCAGCGTGCTGCCGACGGTGCCCATCGCGATCGTGCGGTACGGGAAGCGCGAGGGCACGAGGAGTCGCTCGGCCAGTCCGGTCGAGGACGTCTGCGCGGGGTCGGTGGTGGTCGCCATTTCCGTTCGGAGGTTACACAACCGGCCTGGGTGACCTTCCCGCAGTGCCGGGTTTCCCGGCCGCGGTGCCACCGGGCAGAGCGGCCAGCAGGGATTTCGTGTACTCGTGGTGCGGATCGAGCAGGACCTGCTCGACGGTCCCGGTTTCGACGAGCTCGCCGCGGTACATCACGGCGACGCGGTCGGCGATGTTCCAGGCGAGCCCGAGGTCGTGGGTGATCACCAGCCCGGCCAGGCCGAGTTCGCGCCGCAGGCGCAGCAGCAGGCCGAGGATCTCACCGCGGACGGACGCGTCGAGCGACGCGACCGGCTCGTCGGCCACCACCACCGACGGATCCAGGGCCAGGGCCCCGGCGATCACGACGCGCTGGCGCTGGCCGCCGGACAGCTCGTGCGGGAGCCGGTCGGCGTACCTCTCCGCGGGCCGCAGCTCCGCGGCCTCCAGTGCCCGGTGGACGACCGCGCGCTCGTCGGCGAGGCCGTGGATCCGGGGACCTTCGGCGACGGCCTCGTAGACGGTGTGGGCCGGGTTGAGCGCGCTGGTCGGGTCCTGCAGCACGAGCTGGACCTGGCGGCGGTAGGCCTTGAGCCCGGCACCGCCGGACGGGACCGGCTTCCCGGCGTAGCGGACCACACCGGAGTCGGGTTTCTGCAGGCCGAGCAGGGTGCGGGCGAGTGTCGTCTTGCCGGAGCCGGACTGGCCGACCAGCGCGACGATCTCGTCGCGCGACACCGTGAGGTCGACGCCGGCGACCGCGTCGATCCGCTTGCCGGTGCGGTCGCGGAAGGACACCCGCAGGTTCTCCGCCTCCAGCAGCGGCTCGGTGCCGGCACCGCGGGAGGCCGGTTCGGGTGGCAGTGGGGTGCTGGTGGCCGGGGCGAACCGGGACACCGGGTCGCCGACGGTCGGGAACGCCGCCGCGAGGGCCTGGCTGTGCGGGTGCCGGGGGTCGGACATCAGCTCGGCGCTGGGGCGTTCCTCGACGATCTCGCCGTCGTACATCACGGCGATGCGCTCGCAGGTGGCGGCGAGCACGGACAGGTCGTGGCTGATCATGATCAGCCCGATGTCCTGCTCGGCGACCAGCCGCGAGAGCAGGGCGAGGACCTGGGCCTGGACGATGACGTCGAGGGCGGTGGTCGGCTCGTCGGCGATGATCAGCCGGGGCGAGCAGGCCAGGGCCATCGCGATCATCACGCGCTGCTTCTGCCCGCCGGACAGCTCGTGCGGGTAGGCGCCGGCGCGGCCCGGGGGCAGGTCGACCTGGGTGAGCAGCTCGGCGACGCGGGCGTCGACCTCGGCGTCGGTGGGGGTCCGGCCCTCGGGCGGGTGCAGCCGGATCGGCTCGGCGATCTGCTCGCCGATCCGGCGGACCGGGTTGAGGGCGTGCATGGCGCCCTGGAACACCACGGACGCCTCGGCCCAGCGGACCGCGCGCAGCCGTCCCCACTTCATCTCGGTGACGTCTTCGCCGTCGAGGAGGATCTCGCCGCTGATCTTCGCGGTGCGCGGCAGCAGCCGCAGCACGCTCATCGCGACCGTGGACTTGCCGGAGCCGGACTCCCCCGCCACGCCGAGCGTGCCGCCGGGGTCGAGGGTGAGGCCGACCCCGCGCACGGCGGGGATGTCGCCGCCAGCCGTCTCGTAGGTGACGGTGAGGTCCTTGAGCTGCAGCAGCGGGGTCACTTCTTCAACCTCGGGTTGAGCACGGTCTCCAGTCCCCGGCCGACCAGGGTGAAGCAGAGCACGACGAGCACGATGGCGATGCCCGGCGGGAGCAGGTTCCACCAGGCGCCGCGGGTGACGGCGCCGTTGTTGAGCGCGGTTTCGAGCATCGCGCCCCAGGACACGGCGTTCGGGTCGCCGACGCCGAGGAAGGCCAGGGTGGCGTCGGCGATGACGGAGTTGCCGACGACCAGGGTGGTGTTGGCCAGCACGAGCGGCAGCACGCCGGGCAGGACGTGCTTGCCCACGACGTGCAGGTGTCCCCCGCCCAGGGCCCGCGCGCGCTCGATGTAGGGCCGGCTTTCGATGGTCAGCGTCTGCGCGCGGACCAGCCGCGCGGTGGTGGGCCAGGCGGTGAGGCCGATCGCGACGATGACCGTGGTGGTGCCCTGCGGGAGGACCGCCGAGAGCGCGATGGCCAGCACCAGCGACGGGAGCACCAGGAAGAAGTCGGTGAACCGCAGCAGGATCGTCGAGGTCCAGCCGCCGAAGTGCGCGGCGGTGATGCCGATGAGCGTGCCGATCAGCACCGACAGGACGGTCGCGGAGAACCCGACGAGCAGCGAGATCCGGGTGCCCCAGAGCGTCATGAGCAGCACGGACCGGCCGTCGATGTCGGTGCCGAGCCAGTACTGGCCGCTGGGCGGGCGCAGCGCGCCGCCGTCCGCCTTGGTGACGTCGAGGCCGCCCTCGTCGCTGATGAGCGGCAGCAGCAGCGCCATGACGACGGTGATCGCGAGCAGGATCAGCCCGGCCAGCGCGCCCTTCTGGGTGGCGAACTCGGTCCAGGTGCGGGCCACGGCGTGGCGGCGGCGGCGCCAGGCGATCGTCCGCGGCGATTCGATCGTCTCGGTGGTCGTCATGAGGTGCGCACCCTCGGGTCGAGCACGCGGTAGAGCAGCTCCGCGAGCAGGTTCATCAGCACGACGGCGCCGGCGAGGACGACGAAGACCCCTTGCAGCACCGGCAGGTCCGGGCCGTGCAGGGCCTGGTAGGTCAGCTGGCCGAGGCCGGGCCAGCTGAACACGGCCTCGACCGACACCGCGCCCGAGACGACCATGCCGAACTGCATGAACACCAGCGTGGTGGTGGGCAGCAGCGCGTTCGGGACGGCGTGGCGCCGGCGGACGAGGTCGTCCTTCAGCCCCTTGGCGCGCGCGGTGGTCAGGTAGTCGGCGTTCATCTCCCCCAGCAGCGACGAGCGCATGATCAGCATGTACTGGGCGTAGAACACCGCCAGCAGCGTCACGCACGGCAGCACCAGGTGGTGCAGCACGTCGAGGGTCTGGGAGAAGAAGTCCGGCGCGGCGTCCGGGGAGTGCATGCCGCGGCTGGGGAACAGGCCGTTGGTCGCGACCAGCAGGATCAGGCCGAGCCAGAACTGCGGGACCGACCACAGCGTGAGCGCGATGCCGGTCTGGGTGCGGTCGAACGCGCTGTCGCGGCGCCAGGCCGCGCGGGTGCCGAGCCACAGGCCGAGCGCGACGGCGAGCACGGTCGCGCTGCCGACCAGCAGGATCGTCGGCCAGAGGCGTTCGCCGATCATGTCGGCGACCGGGCGCTGCTCCAGGTAGGACGTGCCGAAGTCGCCGTGCAGCAGCTTCCACAGGTAGTCGCCGAACTGCTGGAACACGGGCTTGTCGACGCCGAGGCGTTCCCGCAGCTCCGCGATCTGCCTCGGGTCGGTGGGCCGGTCGCGGATCATCGTCGCGACCGGGTCGCCGGGCAGCATCCGGAACAGGAAGAAGAACAGCACGATCACCAGCAGGATGCTGACGAGCGCTTCGACGACCTTCTTGAGGACGAACCGGGCGGTGCCGGTCCCGCCGCGGTGCTCGTCGGGATCGACGAGCACCGCGGCTTGTTCGGGGGCGGTCATCGTTACTCGCGGTCTTCGGAGGTCTTGTTGCGGCGGCTGATGATCACCAGGCCGCCTACCACGATCACCACGACGATGACGCCGACGACGATCCACACGACCGTGCCGCTGCTTCCGGAGTCGGCCGCGGCCTCGGTGCCGGCCGGGGTGGCGCCGTAGACGCCCCAGTAGCCGGACTGCTCGAGGATCGCGCCCTTGGGCTGCGGCTGGGTGGTGAAGCCGGAGAACTTGTCGGAGCGGTAGGCCTCGAGCGCGTTCTGGTAGTCGAGCACGACGTTGACGGCCTGGCTCGCGAGGCGGGCCTGGGCCTGCTTCACCGTGGTGGCGCGCTGCGCGTCGTCGGTCTCGGTGAGCTGCTTGGCGCGCAGGGCGTCGAACTCGGGGTCGCAGAAGAACGTGTCGGTCGTGGCGCCCTTGCCCTGGGCGTTCGGCCGGGCCGCGCAGGTGTGCAGCTGCAGCGCGGAGTCCGGGTCCGGGTTGGTCGCGTAGCCGGAGATCGCCAGGTCGTAGTTGCCCGCGGTGGTGCGGTCGTTGAGCTCGTCGTCGGAGACGAGCTCCTGCTTGACCGTGATGCCGATGTCCTTGAGCCAGCCCGAGACGTACTGCGCGAGGCGCTGGTCGTAGGGCCGGTTCGAGTGGCCGGTCAGGCGCAGCTCCAGCTTCGCGCCGCCGGGGGCGGTGCGGACGCCGTCGGCGCCCTTGACGTAGCCGGCCTGATCGAGCGCGGTGTTCGCGGCGGCCGTGTCGAACTTGACCTGGTCGGCGCCCTGGGGTTCCCAGTGGTAGGCCTGGTAGATCGGCGGGACGACGCCGGTGCCGAGCTCGGCGTGGCCGCCGGCGACCCGGTCGACGATCGTCTGCTTGTCGATGGCCTGCACGATCGCCTTGCGCAGCCGGATGTCCTTGAGCACCGGGTTGCCGTTGCCGATCGGCTGGTTCTGGTTGTTCTGGACGCCGAAGTTGAGGTTGATCTCGTCGTAGCGGCGGCTCGGGGCGGCGTTGGTCGTGATGTTCGGCTGGCCGTTGAGCGAGTCGAACTGGGTCGGGGTGAGCCGGTTGATGACGTCGACCTCGCCCTGGCGCAGCGCGTTCACCGCGGCCTCGGCGTCCTTGAAGATGAGCAGCTGCAGTTCGTCGACCTTCGGCGCGCCGCGCCAGTAGTTCTTGTTGGCCTTGAACTTCACGTACTCGTTCTGCTTGTACTCGGTGAGCTGGTAGGGCCCGTCACCGACGCCGACGACCGAGATGTCGTCGGTTTTGGGGTCGTTGAGGTCCTTGATCGGCGCCCAGACGTGCTCGGGCACGATCGGGACGTCGAGCAGGTTCATGTCCGACTGCACGGTCTTGGTCTTGATGACCAGCGTGGTGTCGTCGGGGGCGGTGACCGTGTCGAAGTTGGTCACGTAGCTGCCGTTGGCCGTGCGGGCGTTCTCGTCCTGCAGCATCCGGTTGAACGTGAACGCGGCGTCCTTGGCCGTGACCGGCTGGCCGTCGCTCCACTTGGCACCGGAGCGGATCTTGAACGTCCAGGTCAGCTTGTCCGGCGAGGGGGTCCACGACTCGGCGAGCGCAGGCGAGGCCTGCGCGGTCTCGGCCGAGGGGATGGTCAGGAACTCGTAGACGAAGCGGCCGACCTGGGTGGCCGCGGCCAGTGACGCGGTGAACGGGTTCAGGTGGTCGATGCCGGTGGTCAGGGCGACCCGGAGCACCTTGCCCTGCTGCGCCTGTGCGGGCGCGGCCAGCGGGATCGCCGCCAAGGTCGCCGCGGCCAGTACCGCCGCCACGCGGCCGAACCGGCCGACTCTGCCGTGGAAATGCACCAAAAACCACCCCATCGTCTCGCTGTGAGCCTCCCCAAGGACGAGAAGTAACCACATACCCGGACAACCGCGCAATATGTTGCCGCCTCGGCAGGTGTCCGATCGTTATCGACCGGACAATTGTCACTCAGCGTGACATTCGGAAGGCGGGATTCGGTGCTCGCGGGTCGCGCGGGCTGGTTAGAGTGCCCCGCATGCGCATCATGGTCTCGGCGGACATGGAGGGCGCCACCGGCGTCACCTGGACCGACGACGTCGTGCCCGGTTCGCCGCAGTGGGATCGTTTCCGGCGGCTGTTCACCGGCGACGTCAACGCGGTGCTCGCCGGGCTGTTCGAGGCCGGGGCCAGCGACGTTCTGGTGAACGAGGCGCATTCCTCGCAGCGGAACCTGCTGCTGGAGGACCTCGATCCGCGGGCGCGGATGCTGACCGGGCGGCACAAGCCGCTGTCGATGATGCAGGGGGTCGACTCCGGTGTGGACGGTGTCGTTTTCCTCGGCTACCACGCCGGTGCGGGGTTCGACGGTGTGCTTTCCCACACCTACCTGGAGAACCAGATCACCGGGGTGTGGCTGGACGACGTGCCGGCCAGCGAGGGCCGGTTGAACGCGGCGATGGCCGCGGAGTACGGCGTGCCTGTCCTGCTCGTTTCGGGTGACGACGAAACATGCGAAGACGCCCGTGATTACGCACCGGACGCGGAGCTGGTCCAGGTGAAGGAGTGCGTCAGCCGGTACGCGGCGATCTGCCTGCCGCCCGCGCGCACTGCGGAGCTGCTGACCACCGCGGCCGCCGACTCGATGGCGCAGGCCGGCCGGCTCGAGCGCCGGGTGGGGCCGCACCGGATCGAAGTCGAGTTCGACGCGAGCCACCTGGCCCAGGCGACGGCGGTGATCCCGACCGTGGAGCAGATCGGCGTGCGGCGCGTCGGGTTCGACGCGGCGACGATGACCGAGGCGATGAAGGCGTTCAAGGTCGTGACGGCGATCGCGGCGGGGGCGGTGCAGGGTATCTATGGCTGACGTCGTCCAGCTCTGCGCGGACCTGATCCGGTTCGACACCACCAACCGCGGCGGGGGTGACGCCGAGCCCGAGCGGCCGGCGGCGGAGTACGTCGCCGCGTTCCTGGAGGGGCTGGGCATCCCGTCGAAGATCTACGAGGCCGCGCCGGGCCGGGCCAGTGTGATCGCGCGGGTGGCGGGAACCGATCCGTCGCTGCCGGCCCTGCTGGTGCAGGGGCACCTGGACGTCGTCCCGGCGGACGCCGCGGACTGGTCGGTGCCGCCGTTCTCCGGCGAGGTGCGCGACGGGTTCCTGTGGGGCCGCGGCGCGACCGACATGAAGGACTTCGTCGCGATGGTGCTGGCCGCCTTGGCCGGCGGGGTGCGGCCGCGGCGTGACGTGGTGCTGGCGTTCGTCGCCGACGAGGAGGACCGTGGGGACTACGGCGCGCACTGGCTGGTGGCCACGCACCCGGAGCTGTTCGAGGGCTGTGCCGCGGCGATCAGCGAGTCGGGCGGCTACACCTATCACGTGCCGGCCGCGGACGGCCGGATCGTGCACCTCTACCCGGTCGGGACGGCCGAGCGCGGAACCGCGCACCTGCGGCTGACCGCGCGTGGCCGGGCCGGGCACGGCTCGCGGCCCAACGACGAGAACGCCGTCACCCGGTTGGTGGACGCGTTGCACCGGATCGCGGCACACCGCTGGCCGGTGTCGCTGACGCCGACGGTCCAGGCGTTCCTGGAACGGACCGGTGCCGCCCTCGGTGTCCCGGTTGATTTGTCCGAAGAGGACACAGTGGACGCGACGGTCGCGGCGCTGGGTCCGGCGGGGTCACTGGTGGTGCCGACGGTCCGCAACAGCACCACCCCGACGATGCTCGATGCGGGCTACAAGGTGAACGTGATCCCGTCGACGGCGACCGCGCAGGTCGACGTCCGGGTGCTGCCCGGCACCGAGGAGGCGTTGTTCGCGGAGCTGGACGAGCTGCTCGGCGAGGGTGTCACGCGGGAGTTCGTCGCGCACCAGCCGCCGGTGCAGGCCCCGGTGGACTCGCCGTGGTTCTCCTCCATGGCTGCCGCTTTGCAGGCCGAGGACCCCGAGGCGGTGGTGGTGCCGTACTGCATGGGCGGCGGCACCGACGCGAAGGCGTTCGCCCAGCTGGGGATCGTGAACTACGGCTTCGCGCCGCTGTGGCTGCCGGCGGGCTTCCCGTACCGGGCGATGGCGCACGGGGTGGACGAGCGGGTGCCGGTGGACGGCCTGCACTTCGGGACGCGGGTGCTGTCCCGGTTCCTGGAGAGCTGCTAGACCTGGGACTCCGCGCCGACCTCGGCCACGGCCCACACGACGCACCGCACCCCGGGCTGGTCGGTGAACCCCTGGGCGAGCATGTCGTCGTGGTAGCGGCGGGCGTTCGCTTCGTCGGCGTAGACCTGGATCATGTGGCCGTCGAGGGTCCAGGTGCCGTGGACGAACCCCGGCGTGCCGACCTTGCTCGAGGCCATCAGCGGCACCTGGGCGCGCAGCTCGCCGATTTTCTCCGGCGCGATGTCCCAGACTCCGATGACGGCCCACATGCCCCGTGAGTCGCGGGCCGGCCGAGCGCGTTACCGGGTGAAGGTGGCCCAGTAGCGGAGGCCGTCGTGGATGGTCTCCAGGCTGAGCAGCCGCACGCCGCCCTGGGCGACCGACTCGATCTCCGCGCGGCTGAACGGCCACGGCGGGCCCGGCTCCGGCGCGACGTTCTCCTCCGCCACCTCCGACACCAGTGCCGTCCCGCCGGGGGCGAGGAACCCGGCCAGTGCCGTGATCGCCGCCGCGCGGAAGTCGCGGGGCATCGCCTGGATGTTGATGATCTCCACGACCAGGTCGAACGCCTGGTGCCACTCCCCCGGCGGGTTCAGCAGATCGGCCACCACGTAGTCGACCCCCGTCTCCGGGAAGCGGGCGCGGGCGGCCTCGACGGCGGCCGGGGCGACGTCGAAGGCCGTCACCGCCCAGCCGGCCGAGGCGAGCAGCTCGGCGTCGTCGCCGAGCGCGCTGCCGACGACCAGCGCGCGGCGGCCTTCGCCGGGACGCAGCCAGCCGGCGAGCGCCGCGTTCGGCTTGCCGCGCGTCCACGGCACCGTGGCCTCCCCGCGGGAAGCGGCGGTGTAGAGCTGGTCGAACCACCCTGTGGGGTTGCCTTCGGCGAGGGAGGCGCGGGCGAGGACTCGGTCAGCGGGCTCCGGCGTCGGGGTCATGATCGCGACCCTAGCGACGACCCACGAGCCGCGAGACCGCTTTTTCGCGCGAGGTCGGCGCCCGGCAGGGTGAACCCGCGGGCCAGGTCGCCGCAGGCGGTGCTCGGCCGGACGGCGGAGCGGTCGCCGATCCCTCCGTGGCGGCGGGTGTGCCGTGGCTCCGGACGGTTCCCACCAGGTCCCCCGTTGGTTGGGTTGTCCAGTTCTGGCCAGGTTTGCCGACCGGTCTTGACATCGATGTCACCCGCGCGTTTGTCTTCCTGGGCGCCGCCGGGTCCCGCCCGTCGGGAACCGACGGTGCCTCGAGTTCATCCCTCCAGAGCTTGGAGCAATGATGCCCCGAAGCGCCAGACCACCGGTCGCCATGATGCTGGCCGCCACCGTGGTCGCCGCCGGCCTGGTCGCCCTCCCGGCGGCCGCTTACGCCGCCGAGGACGCCCTCCCCGCCGACTTCTCCTCCTCGTTCGAGGCCGGTGACACCCAGCCGACGTGGACCGACACCGTGGACACCGACGCGGCGGGCAAGCCGCGCGCGTTCGGCGTCAACGGCGCGAACGGCACCGCGATCCCCGGTGACATCCGCGGCAAGGTCACCGAGACCAGCGCGAGCAGCGAGAACACCGACGGTGGCGAGGTGGTGTCGAACCTCGTCGACGGCACCACCGACACCAAGTGGCTGTCCTGGGACCCGACCGCGTGGGCGCAGATCACGCTGTCGGAACCCACCTCGATCACGCACTACGCGCTGTCGTCGGCCAACGACTTCGACAACCGCGACCCGAAGGACTGGACGCTGCAGGGCTCGAACGACGCCCTCGCCTGGACCGACGTGGACAAGCAGGCCGACCAGGCGTTCACCGCGCGGTTCCAGCAGAAGGACTACAAGCTGGCCGCGCCGACCGCGGCGTACAAGTACTTCCGGCTGAACGTGACCCGCAACAACGGCGGGGACATCCTGCAGCTCTCGGAGCTGCTGCTGGCCAACGACGACCCGGCGCCGCCGCCGCTGCCGAACATGCGCAGCTTCACCGACTCCGGCCCGACCAGCGGTTACACGAACAAGAACCGCGTCGGCTTCACCGGTCTCAAGGCGTTCCGCTACTCGGGCAGCCAGACCGAGGCCGGCCACGGCTGGTCGTACAACAAGATCTTCGACGTGAACGTGCCGGTCGTGGCTTCGACCGAGCTGTCGTACGAGGTGCAGCCGCAGTTCATCACCGGCGACCTGAAGTACCCCAGCACGAACGTCGCGATCGACCTGGCCTTCACCGACGGCACGTACCTGCGCAACCTCGGTGCGACCGACCAGTACGGCTTCCCGCTGACCCCGGAGGGCCAGGGCGCGAGCAAGGTCCTCTACGCCAACCAGTGGAACCTGGTGCGCTCGGCGATCGGCTCGGTCGCCAAGGGCAAGACCATCGACCGGATCCTCGTCGGGTACGACAACCCGAACGGCCCGGGTTCGCTGCAGGGCTGGCTGGACGACGTGAAGGTGTCGGCGACCCCGACCCCGCCCGCGAGCACCCGCCCGAGCGACAACGTGGTCACCACGCGGGGCACGATGGCCAACAGCACGTTCTCCCGTGGCAACAACTTCCCGGCCACGGCGGTGCCGCACGGGTTCAACTTCTGGACCCCGGTCACCGACGCCGGGTCGAGCAGCTGGCTCTACAACTACAGCACCCAGAACAACGCGCAGAACCTGCCACAGCTGCAGGCGTTCAGCGTGAGCCACGAGCCGAGCCCGTGGATGGGTGACCGCGAGGCGTTCCAGGTGATGCCGTCCGCGGCCGCCGGGGTGCCCGACGCCAACCGCGACGCGCGGGCGCTGGCCTTCAAGCACAGCGACGAGGTCGCGCGGGCGCACTACTACGGGGTGCAGTTCCAGAACGGGATCAAGACCGAGATCACGCCGACCGACCACGCGGCGATGATGAAGTTCACGTTCCCGGGCGCGGACTCGAGCCTGATCTTCGACAGCGTCAACAACTCGGCCGGGCTGACCCTCGACACCGCCACCGGCACGCTCTCGGGCTACACCGAGACCAACGTGTCCGCCGGTGCGGGCCGGATGTTCGTCTACGCGACGTTCGACAAGCCCGTCAGCGCCGGGGGCAAGCTCACCGGTCAGGGCCGCGACAACGTCACCGGGTACCTGCGGTTCGACGCCGGTGCCGACAAGACGGTGAACATGAAGATCGCGACGTCGCTGATCAGCCTCGACCAGGCGAAGAAGAACCTGGCGATGGAGATCGCGCCGGCCGCGACGTTCGACACCGTGCGCGCCGCCGCGCAGAAGGCGTGGGACGACCAGCTGAAGGTGATCGAGGTCGAGGGCGCGTCGAAGGACCAGCTCACGACGCTCTACTCGAACCTGTACCGGCTGTTCCTCTACCCGAACTCCGGGTTCGAGAACACCGGCACCGCCGACAAGCCCGTGTACAAGTACGCGAGCCCGGTGTCGCCGAAGGCGGGCCCGGACACCGCGACCCAGACCGGGTCGAAGGTGGTCGACGGCCAGACCTACGTCAACAACGGGTTCTGGGACACCTACCGCACGACCTGGCCGGCGTACTCGCTGCTCACGCCGGACATGGCCGGGAAGATGGTCGACGGGTTCGTGCAGCAGTATCGCGACGGCGGCTGGATCGCGCGCTGGTCCTCCCCCGGCTACGCGGACCTGATGACGGGCACCAGCTCCGACGTCGCGTTCGCCGACGCCTACCTCAAGGGCGTCAAGAACTTCGACGTCAAGTCGGCCTACGACGCGGCGCTGAAGAACGCCACGGTGACGCCGCCGAACTCGGCGGTCGGCCGCAAGGGTCTGGACCAGGGCATCTTCCTCGGCTACACGCCCAACACCGCCAGCGAGGGCTTCTCGTGGGCGATCGAGGGTTACGTCAACGACTTCGGCATCGCCAACCTGTCGAAGAAGCTGGCCGACGAAGCCGCGCCGAACGACCCGCGCAAGGCGGAGTACCAGGAGAACTACGAGTACTTCACCAGCCGCGCCCAGCAGTACGTGAACCTGTACGACCCGAGTGTCGGGTTCTTCCAGGGCAAGGACGCGAACGGCAAGTTCACCAAGACGAAGGACGAGTACGACCCGCGCTCGTGGGGTGGTGACTACACCGAGACCGACGGCTGGGGCATGGCGTTCACCGTGCCGCAGGACGGCAAGGGCCTGGCCAACCTCTACGGCGGGCAGGCGGGCCTGGCGAACAAGCTGGACCAGTTCTTCGCCGACCAGGAGACCGCCAACTACCCCGGCTCGTACGGTGGCGTGATCCACGAGATGCGGGAGGCGCGGGACGTGCGGATGGGCCAGTACGGCCACTCCAACCAGCCTTCGCACCACCTGCTCTACATGTACGACTACGCGGGTCAGCCGTCGAAGACGCAGGCGAAGGTCCGTGAGGCCCTTTCTCGCCTCTACAACGGCGCCGAGATCGGCCAGGGTTACGCCGGCGACGAGGACAACGGCGAGATGTCGGCCTGGTACATCTTCAGCGCGCTGGGCTTCTACCCGCTGCAGATGGGCAGCCCGAACTACGCGATCGGGTCGCCGCTGTTCAAGAAGGCGACGATCCACCTGGCCGGCGGTAAGAACCTGGTGATCAACGCGCCGAAGAACAGCGCGAAGAACGTCTACGTCCAGGGTGTGAAGGTCAACGGCAAGGCGTACAGCTCCACGTCGCTGCCGCAGGACGTCATCGCCAAGGGCGGGACGATCGACTTCGACATGGGCCCGAACCCGTCGAAGTGGGGCACCGCCCCGAACGACGCCCCGGCGTCGATCACGAAGGACAACGCCGTTCCGACACCGCTGCACGACGAAACCGGTGACGGCAGGGGCACGCTGTCCACTTCGGACGGCTCGAACGCGGGTGCGCTGCTCGACAACACCTCGCGCACCCAGGCCGCCGTCACCGGCGCCCTGCAGTACCAGCTCAACTCGACCGACGAAGCCGTCAGCCACTACACGCTGACGTCCCAGACCGGTGCGGGTGACCCGAAGAGCTGGACGCTGAAGGGTTCCTACGACGGCAAGACGTGGGCGGTCGCGGACCAGCAGACGAACCAGAGTTTCGCCTGGCGGCAGCAGACCCGCGCGTTCAAGGTGGCCAACCCGGCGCACTACGCCTACTACAAGCTCGAAGTCACCGCGACCAGCACCGGCGCCCCGGCGCAGCTGGCCGAGTTCGAGCTGCTGGGCAAGCCGGACGCCTCCTGCACGAAGACGATCACCGGTGCGTCGTCCGGGCCGCTCAACGTCTCGTCCGGCACGGTGTGCCTGCAGGACGCGACGGTCTCGGGCCCGGTCACCGTGGGCGGCGGCGCTTCGCTGATCGTCCGCGGCGGTGAGATCAAGGGACCGCTCGCCGCGACGGGTGCCGCCCAGGTGGTGCTCAACCGCACCAAGGTCGACGGCCCGGTGGCGATCACCGGGGTGACCGGGCAGGTGTCGATCGAGCTGACGACGGTCGGCGGCCCGGTCGCGCTGACCGGCAACCACGGGCCGGTGCTCACGTCGAGCACCATCGGCGGCCCGCTGGCCTGCGCGATCAACTCGCCGGCCCCGACGGACTACGACCTGCCGAACACCGTCCGCGGCCCGTCCGCCGGGCAGTGCGCGAAGATCTAGTTCGCCAGTTTGGTCCGTGAAGGCCACCTTGAGGAACTCTGAGTCCCTCAAGGTGGCCTTCACGGCTTTCGGAGGTGAGATGGAGTTCTTCTGCTACCACCGGGACCGGCCCGGGTCGGCGGGGCTGCGCGGGGAGCTGCTGGCGGCGCACTGGTCCTACATGGACCGGTTCACGATGATCGCCCGCGGCCCCACGATGGACGGCGATACGCCCACCGGCAGCGTGCACGTCGTCGATCTGCCGGATCCGGCGGCCGCCCGGGCGTTCGCCTTCGACGAGCCCGGGTACCAGGCCGGGGTGTACCGGGACGTGCTGCTGCGCCGCTGGCGCAACACCCTGGGCCGCACGATGTGGGACTTCCCGGGCGGCCGCACCGGCGGTCACGGGTACCTGGTGCTCGGCTTCGGGGCCGGGGAACCGGCCGACCTCGACGTCCCGCCGGGGCGGGACGAGCTGATCGCGTACGGGCCGCTGCTGTCCGACGACGCCACCGCGTGGCTGGGCACGGCGGCGCTGCTGCGGGCACCGGACCCGGACGCCGCGCGCGCCCTCCTCACCGCGGACCGCTACGCCGCGATCGAGGTGCACACCTGGCAGTTCGGTGGCCGGCCGTCCTGAGCGAGTCGCCGACGACAGCGGTCAAGCGCGGCGCAGGCCGGTCAGCTCCTTGGCCAGCACGTCGGCGAAGAGGGCCGGTTCGGCGACGAAGCCGAAGTGGTCGCCGGGGAACTCGACGCAGCGGCAGGCCAGGTGCTCGGCCTGGACCCGGGCGCCGCGGGTGTAGTACTCCTCGCGGCTTTCGGCGCCGGTGGCCGTGACCACCGGGATGCCGGTGCGGCGGACCGCGTCCAGGTCCGGGTTGTGCCACGCGATCGGCAGGAACTCGCGGCGCAGGAAGTGGTCGGCGGCCTCGGGGCGGGCGAAGTCGGCCGGGGACGCGCCCCACTGCGCCAGTGCCGCCACCACGCCCCGGCTCTCGTAGGTGGCCTGGATCTCGCGGGCGAACGCCAGGCGCTGCGGGGCGTCCGGCAGCAGCGGGATGCTCGGTGCTTCGTGGACGACCAGCTCCGCGACGACGTCGGGCACGTGCGCGGCCAGTTCGAACGCGATCGAGCCGCCACCGCCCTGGCCGAACACCGCCGCGCGCGCGGCGGCGGGGCGGGCGGAGCGGATGACCGCGGCGGCGTCGCGGGCCTGCTGGGCCATGTCGAAGTCGGTGTCACGGCCGGCGCTGCGCCCGGTGCCGCGGCGGTCGTAGGTCAGCACGGTGAACTCGTCCGCCAGCTGCTGCGTCAGGCCGGCGAAGCGGGCGCCCTCGCCGCCCTGCCCGGCGATCAGGAGCAGAAGGGGGCCGGCACCCCGCAGGTCGTAGGTGAGTTCGGCACCCTCGTGCCGGACGGTGTGCGTGCTCACCGCCGCCTCCCCCCACGTCCGAGTCTGCCGGGCCACACGCTACGCCGATCGGCGGATACGGTGGGCACATGCCCGACGCCGTGTTCTTCTCGTCCTTCGAAACCGGTGAGCCGCAGCCCGCGGACCCCGCGCTGCGGGTCGACAGCGGCCCCGACCGCTCCCCCACGGCCAAGACCGGCGTCGGCTTCACCGGGGCCCGTGCGCTGCGCTACAGCGAGCGGCCGCGCAGTGTCCTGTTCGAACTCGACGTGCCGGTCACCGGCCGCACCGAGCTGTCCTATGTGGTCTTCCCGCAGTCCGACGGTGAGGTCCCGGCGTACCACGCCACCTGGGTGAGCTTGGACGTCGAGTTCGCCGACGGCACGTCGGCCGGGTTCGCCCCGGTGGACGACAAGACGCTCTGGGTGGACCAGTGGAACCTCGTGCGCCGCCCGCTGGGGGCGTTCGCCGGGCGCCGGATCAGCCGGATCGTGCTCCTCACCGCGGCACCGGAGGGCGAGATCACCGGCTGGGTCGACGACGTCCGCGTCGGCGAGCGGGCCGAGGCGCCGCGTGAGCCCGTCGACCTGGTCCGCACGACCCGCGGGTCGCACTCGAGCGGCGACTACTCCCGGGGCAACAACTTCCCCGCGACGGCCGTCCCGCACGGGTTCAACTTCTGGACCCCGGTCACCGACGCGAAAGTCACCAACTGGATCTACTCCTACCACCGCCACAACGACGACCAGAACCGCCCGGCGCTGCAGGCCCTGGCGCTGAGCCACCAGCCGAGCCCGTGGATGGGCGACCGGCACACCTTCCACGTCATGCCCGGCACCGGCCCGGTGGAGCCGAACCGCCGCAAGCGCGCGCTGGCCTTCTCCCACGACGACGAGACCGACTCGCCGCACCACTACGGCGTCCGCTTCGCCAACGGCGTCACCGCGGACCTCGCCCCGGCCGACCACGCGGCGATCCTGAAGTTCACCTTCCCCGACAAGCACGGCTGGCTGCTGTTCGACAACGTCGGCCACCGCGGTGGCCTCCGGCTGAACGCCGACACCGGCGTCGTCACCGGCCACACCTGGGTGCGCAGCCGCCTGTCGGCCGGCGCGCGCCGGATGTTCGTCTACGCCCAGACCGACGCCCCGGCCACGCGCGGCACCAAGTACCGCCGACCGTGGCGGCGAGTCTCGGGGTACTTCGAGTTCGACGGGCCCGAGGTGACGCTGCGGATCGCGACGTCGCTGATCAGCCTCGCCCAGGCCAAGCGCAACCTGGAGCTGGAGATCCCGGCCGGGACGACGTTCGAGCAGGTCCGATCGCAGGCGCGGGAGCTGTGGCGGGAGCAGCTCGGCCGGATCGAGGTCGAGGGCACGACCGAGGATCAGCGGACCACGCTCTATTCGAACCTCTACCGGCTGTTCCTGTACCCGAACAGCGCGCACGAGAACACGCCGAAGGGGATCCGGCACGCGAGCCCGGTGATCCGCCGCCGGTGGCCGAGCACCCGCCGCCGCACCGGCGCGAAGGTCGTGGACGGCGAGATGTTCGTCAACAACGGCTTCTGGGACACCTACCGCACCACCTGGCCGGCGTACGCGCTGCTCACCCCGGCCCACTGCGGCCGGATGATCGACGGGTTCGTCCAGCAGTACCGCGAGGGCGGCTGGGTCTCCCGGTGGTCCTCACCGGGGTACGCCGACCTGATGACGGGCACCAGCTCCGACGTCGCGTTCGCCGACGCCTACCTCAAGGGCGTCCGCAACTTCGACGTCGAGGCCGCCTACGACGCCGGGCTGAAGAACGCCACCGTCACCCCGCCGCACCGCGCGGTCGGCCGGAAAGGCCTGGACCAGTCGATCTTCCTCGGCTACACGCCGACGTCCGTCCACGAAGGACTGTCGTGGGCGCTGGAGGGCTGCGTCAACGACTTCGGCCTGGCCAACCTCTCGATGGCCCTTTCACGGGAAAGCGACGGGCCGCGGGCGCGGATGTACGCCGAGTACGCCGCCTACTTCCGCGAGCGGGCGAAGCACTACGTCCACCACTTCGACCCGAAGATCGGCTTCTTCCAGGGCCGCAAGCGCGACGGCGGCCGCAAGTTCGCCCCCGAGGGGTACGACCCGGCGGCGTGGGGCGGCGACTTCGTCGAGACCAACGCCTGGAACACCGCCTTCACCGCCCCGCACGACGGCCCCGGCCTGGCCGCGCTGCACGGCGGCAACGAAGGTCTCGAAGCCAAGCTCGACACGTTCTTCGCGACCCCGGAGACCGGACAGCGGCCCGGCGCGTACGGCGGGCTGATCCACGAGATGACCGAGGCCCGCGACGTCCGGATGGGCCAGTACGGCCACTCCAACCAGCCCTCGCACCACATCCCCTACATCTACAACCTCGCCGGCGCGCCCGCGAAGGCCCAGCGCGTCGTGCGCGAGGTGCTGCGGCGGCTCTACCTCGGCAGCGAGCTCGGCCAGGGGTACCCCGGCGACGAGGACAACGGCGAGATGTCCGCCTGGTACGTCTTCAGTGCGCTGGGCTTCTACCCCCTGGCCGTCGGCAGCCCGCGCTACGCGATCGGCTCGCCGCTGTTCGAAAAGGCGACCGTGCACCTGGGCGAGGGCAAGAAGCTCGTCGTCCACGCCCCCGGCAACACCGAGGAGACGGTCTACGTCCGCGGCCTGACCGTCGACGGGAAACCGCACGAGTCCACGACGATCTCCCACGCCACCCTCGCCGGCGGCGCCGAACTCGTCTTCGACCTCACCACCGAGCCGACGACCTGGGGCGCCCCGCCGCCCGAAGCGCAGCAGCCGGACCCGATCACCGACCTCACCGGCACCGCGACCAGCTCCGACGGCACCGGCGTCGACGCCCTGTTCGACGACACCACCGGCACCCAGGTCACCTTCCGCGGCGCCACCCCGTCGATCGAGTTCGCCGTCACCGGCGAACCCCGCGAGGTCACGATGTACACGCTCACCTCCGGCACCCGCTCCGGCGACCCGAGCGCGTGGGTACTGGAAGGCTCGGCCGACGGCACCGACTGGGAGACTCTCGACGAACGCACCGGCGAGCTGTTCCGCTGGCGCCGCCAGACCCGCCCGTTCGTCCTCGCCACCCCGGCCGCGCACGCGCGCTACCGCCTGCGGATCACCGCCGCCGGCGGCCGCCGGGCCACCCTCGCCCAATGGGAGCTGCTCGCCCGATGAACCGCCTCCGCACCGCCGTGCTCGACCGGTTGGCGGCGGCCGACCCCGGCCTGGTCCGGTTGCGCCTGGCCGGCTCTGCGGTCCTCGGCATCATCCTGGCCGTGGGCGCGCTGCTCCCGGCGCACCTGCCGCTCACGGTGATGCTGGTGGGCGCGATCGCCGCGATGATGACGGCGTTCACCGTCAACGACGCCACTCCCGGCGGCCAGGCGGTCACCCTCGGCCTCGCGTTCCTGACCGGCACCGCGTCGATCACCGTGGCCAGCCTCGGCTCGGCGCTGCCGCCGATGGACAGCATCGTGTTCGTCATGCTGATCTTCGTCGCGGTCTACGCCCAGCGCTTCGGCCCCCGCGGCACCGCGCTCGGCTCCATCGGGTTCTTCCTGTTCTTCTTCCCGATGTTCCTGCAGACCCACCTGAAGCAGGTCCCGCAGCTGCTGCTCGCGCTGGTCGTCGGGGTGCTGGCCAACGCCGTCGTCCGGTTCGTGCTGCTGCGGCACAACCCCGAGGCGGAGTTCCTCCGGGTCCGCCGCGCCTTCCGCGCCCGGCTCGCCGAGGTCGTCCGCGCCACCGAGGCCTACCTCGCGGTGAACGGCAGCGAACGCACCCGCAAGCAGCTGCGCCGTTCGATCAGCCGGCTGCACGAGTGCGTCCTGCTCATCGAGGACGCCGCCCCCGACGTCGTCGACGCCCGCGCGGCCGACGTGCTGCGCCGCCGCGCCATCGAGGTCGAGCTCGCCGTCGGCTGGCTCACCAGCACCGTGCAGCGCACCTGCTCCGACGAGCTGACCGCCGAGGTCCGCGACGACCTGATCGCCCGGCTCGCCCGCTTCCGCGCCCTCATGGAACGCGACCCGCGTGAACTGCCGCTCATCAGCCAGACCGGCGAGTACAGCCGGATGCTCGTCGAGGGCAGCCGCATCGACGAGCACGCCGCCCCCGGCGACGGCGTCCGCAAGGCGCTGGCCGAGCTGGCGCTGGCCGACGACCGCGCCCAGCGCGCCGCCGTCCCCGAGGCCACGACCGACCTCCTCGACGAAGACGAAGAGGACGAGCCGACACCGAGGTTCGCCTACGACAACCAGACCCGCAGTGCCATCCAGGCCGTCGTCGGCGGCGGTCTCGCCGTGCTCGGCGGGGAGCTGGTGTCCCACCAGCGCTGGTACTGGGCCGTGCTCACGGTGTTCGTGGTCTTCATCGGCGCTTCCAGCGCCGGTGCCACCTTCGTCAAGGGCGTCCGCCGTCTCGGTGGCACCCTGATCGGCATCTTCGGCGGCGTCCTGCTCGCCTTCCTGGTCGCCGGCAGCACCCCGGCCACGCTCGCGCTGATCCTGGTCTGCGTGTTCGGGATGGTCTACACCGCGCGCGTCTCGCAGGTCGTGATGGCGTTCTTCGTCACCAGCATGCTCGGGCTGCTCTACAGCCTGCTCGGCACGTTCAGCTTCGCGGTCCTCTGGATCCGCGTCGCCGAGACCGCCGTGGGGGCCGCGGCCGGCATCCTCGCCGCGATCGTCATCGTCCCGGTCCGCACCCGCTCGGTCATGCTCGACGACATCACCGAGGTCCTCGACGAGCTCGCCGAGTTCCTCGAACACACCGAGGGCCTGCTCGCCGGCGAGGAGAACGTCAACATCATCGAACTCTCCCGCGACCTCGACCGCGCCGTCGAACAGGTCCGGACCACGATCGAACCCCTCACCCACCCGGTCAACTTCCGCAGCGCACGCCGCGACTACGGCTGGCACGTGCTCACCACCCTGGAGACCATCGCCTTCCGGGCCCGGCACGTCGCCGCGCGCGCCCAGCCCGGGCAGCTCGCCGGCGGCGACGTCGAGCGGCTCCGGCAGTTCACCGGGCGACTGCTGGCCAACATCGACGTCCTGCGCAAGGCCCTCGAGAACCCGGGTGGCCCGGTAGCCGGGACGCTCGTGCGTGACGACGGCACCCCGGTGTCCGACCGCGTCGAGCAGGCCGAAACCCGGGCCGTCCTCTCCAGCCTCAGCCACCTCGACGAAGGCCTCGTCTCCCTCGGGCGTGTCTTCCACGTCGAGGCCACGGATCCCCGCGTCCCCGTGAAATGACCGGAAGGGGGGGGGGGGGCCCCCCCCCCCCCCCCCCCCGCCCCGGGGGGGGGGGGGGGGCGGCCCCCGGGGGGGGGGGGGGGCGTTGGAAGAACCCCCCCCTCCACGCCGGCCGCGCCCCCCGGGGGGGGCTCTCCCCGGTCGCCCCCCCCGACCCCCGCGCCCCCTTAAAAGCCCCGGGGGGGGGGCGCGCCCCCCCCCCCCCGCGCCCCCCGGCTCATCGGTGCGTTACGGGCAGACCAGCCACGCGAAGTGGTACGTCGTGGTGATGCTGCCGTCGGTCGAGTCCATCGTGACGAAACTGGTCGTCTTCTTCGGATCCGACGTCCCCGCCGCCGCACGCAATTCCGTGTTGATGTTCAGATTGCGTTCCTCACCGCACGGCTTGAACACGATGGCACCGACCTCCGTCGAATCGGTGAAATGCCAGTCGTCCTCGAACGCACCGGTCAGCGGATGCTGGATGTAGGCCGTCGGCGAATTCCCCTGGAAATAGTAGTTCGCCCGCTCCAGACCGGTCGCGCCGCGTTCCAGGTGCGCGAAACCGCGGTAGTCGGCCTGCGCGATCCCGTAGGTGAACCCCTGCGGGACGTGCACCCGCAGGCCGATCTGGCAGTTCTTCCTCCCGTCCAGCGGGCCGGCACCGACGCCCACCAACGCCGTGTAGGCGCTGTAGGTCACGGTGAACGCCGTGTTGTCCTGCGAAACCGCCACCGCCGACGTGCCGATCGGGCAGCCCGTGCCGTTGGCGTTGACGACGTCGATGACGATTTTGTCGGGCGGCGGAGGAGTGTTCCAGGAATGGGGAGTCACCACAGAGGACAGCGCCATTACGGCAGCAACGACCGCAGAAAGCATCAGAATCCTTCCCAATTCATTCCGATTGGGGACCGGGGCCGGACCATGGTAGCGAAAGGATCATGGTCCGAAACCCCGCTGAACGGAGCAACACTGCGTAGTCGCCCCAGCACGCGCAAATCGCTCACATTCCGACAACCTGCGAGTCTATTGATTCCGGTACAACCTCAAACATATCCGGAAAACGATTTCGCGCCGGTGGATCACCGTTTACCCGGAACGATCACCCCCACGACGTCCGGTCAGTCCAGTAAGCCCGCGACCCGCCCCAGCGTCTCGGCCCCCGCCACCGACCACGGGCCGGCCGTGATCACCACCGCGTGATCGATGCCCCACGCGGCGAAATCCGTGCACCGGTGAGCGAACGACTCCGCCGTCTCGCCGGGCGCAAGCCGCGTGCTGATCGTCTTCTCGATCTCCCCGTACGGCCGCCCAATCTCCTCGCAGTGCCGCGCGAGCACCGCCAGCTTGTGCCGGACCGTGCGCCCGCCGTCCGGGATGTCGAAGACGTTGCACGCGTCGGCGTACCGCGCGACCAGCCGCAGCGTCTTCCGCTCCCCGGCGCCGCCGATCAGCAGCTTCGGCCGCCGCGCCGGACGCGGGTTGCCGATCGGCCGCTCCAGCCGGTAGTGCGTCCCCTCGAACGGCGAGGTGTCGCCGTCCCACATCCGCAGCGCCAGCCGGACGGTCTCTTCCATCCGCTCGAACCGTTCCCCCACCGGCGGGAACGGCAGGCCCATCGCCCGCGCCTCGCCGTCGTGGTGCCCGGTGCCGATCCCGAACCGCGCCCGGCCGCCGGACAGCACGTCCAGCGTGGAGACGGCCTTGATCAGCAGCGCGGGCGGCCGGAACGTCACCGCCGACACCATCGTGCCCAGCCCGACCCTGCTGGTCCGCGCGGCCAGGAACCCCAAGGTCGTGTACGCCTCGAGCATGGCCGAATCCGCCGTACTGTTCGGGTCGGCCTGCAGCAGGTGGTCCGCGACCCACACGGTGTCCAGGCCGGCGTCCTCCGCCGCCACGGTCACCCCCGCCAGCTCCTCGGTGAGCTTGTCCGGCCACGAGAAGTCCGTGATCCCGACGCTGAACCGCATAACACTCCCCTCTCAGGCCCGCGTGAGCAGTTCCATGTTGTGGCCGTCGGGGTCGGCGAAGTAGACACCCCGGCCCCCGGACTCGTGGTTGATCTCGCCCGGCACGCGGTGGAACGGGTCGGCCCAGAACCGCACCCCGGCCACCCGCAGCCGCGACATCGCCGCGTCGAACTCCCGGTCGCCCACGAGGAACGCGTAGTGCTGCCCGTGCACTTCGCCCTCGGCGGTCGCGAAGTCCAGCGTGACGCCGTTCGCGACCGGCAGCGGCCGGAACGGCCCGTCCACCGGGCCCACCGGCAGCCCGAGGATCCCGGCGAGGAACTCCGCCGACGCCTCACGGTCCGTCGCCCACACGATCGTGTGATTCAGTTCCACGCTCATCACGCGGCACCCTTCCCGGCGGGCGTGAACGGCGGCGGTCCGCCGATCGCGCTGAGGTGGATGCCGGCCAGCCGCCACTCGCCGCCCTCACGCACCAGGACGTGCGTGGCGCGGAACTTCCCGTCCGCCGGGTTGCCCTTGAAGGACGCGGTCTGCTCGTGGACGCCGATCGCGATCGCCGTGCCGCCGAACTCCCGCACCTCGACGTCGTGCCAGTCGAGGGACTTCGTGACCAGTTCGCCGGTGCGGTAGCGCGCCAGCCACTGCGGCCGGTCCAGCACGAACCCGACCGGCCCGACCAGCCGGAACCCGTCGGTGACCAAGGCGCCCAGCGCTTCGGTGTCCCCGCGCACCTCGGCGTCCGCCCAGCGGCGTCCCAAGGCCTTGACCTGCTCTTCGGTGCTGCTCATGATCTCGCTCTCCGCCCGTCGGTGACTTGATGGAGCAAACGTTAGAAGTCTAACCGTTAGATGTCAAACGCTTAGACCTCTCGTCTTCTGCGGTACGGTCACCCCGTGCCACCACCCACCACCGCCCCCATCGGCGTCGTCCTCGCCCGCACCGCCAAAACCGCCGCGCGCGCCTTCGACCACGTCCTCGCCACCGCCGGCAGCTCCCAGCCGATCTGGCAGATCCTCATCTCCCTCAAGACCAGAACCGTCGCCAACCAGCGCGAACTCGCCAACGCCGTCGGCATCCAGGGCGCCACCCTCACCCACCACCTCAACGGCATGGAGACCACCGGCCTCGTCACCCGCCGCCGCGACCCCGGCAACCGACGCATCCACGTCGTCGAACTCACCGACCAGGGCGAGCAGCTCTTCCACCACCTCGCCACCGCCGCCATCGCCCACGACAAACGCCTCCGCGCCGGCTTCACCGACGACGAAATCACCCTCCTCGCGAGCCTCCTGCACCGCCTCGCCGCCAACGTCACCGACGAACCCACCCCGTGAATCGATCCAGCGAGAGTGACTGGACGCACCCGTACGGCCACCACGGAGAGGGATAGGCTCCAAGGCACAAGCCAAAGTCGTCTCAAAAGCAAGCTGGAGTAGCGCTATGACCCAAGCCCCCGTCAACGTGACCGTCACCGGCGCCGCCGGCCAGATCGGCTACGCGCTGCTCTTCCGCATCGCGTCCGGTCAGCTCCTCGGCCAGGACGTCCCGGTGAAGCTGCGGCTCCTCGAGATCCCGCAGGCGGTCAAGGCGGCCGAGGGCACCGCCATGGAGCTCGACGACGGCGCCTTCCCGCTCCTGGCCGGCATCGACATCTTCGACGACCCCAAGCAGGCCTTCGAAGGCACCAACATCGCCCTGCTCGTCGGCGCCCGCCCCCGCAGCAAGGGCATGGAGCGCGGCGACCTCCTCGAGGCCAACGGCGGCATCTTCAAGCCCCAGGGCGAAGCCATCAACGCCGGCGCCGCCTCCGACATCAAGGTTCTCGTCGTCGGCAACCCGGCCAACACCAACGCCCTCATCGCCCAGTCGCACGCCCCCGACGTGCCGGCCGACCGCTTCACCGCGATGACCCGCCTCGACCACAACCGCGCACTCGCCCAGCTCTCCAAGAAGCTCGGCGTCTCCGTCACCGAGATCAAGAAGCTCGCCATCTGGGGCAACCACTCCGCCACCCAGTACCCCTCGGTCCAGCACGCCGAAGTCGCCGGCAAGAGCGTCGAGGTCGACCAGGCCTGGCTCGAGAGCGACTTCATCCCGACCGTCGCCAAGCGCGGCGCGGCGATCATCGAGGCCCGCGGCCTCTCCTCGGCCGCCTCGGCCGCGTCCGCCGCCATCGACCACGTCTACACCTGGGTCAACGGCACCGCCGACGGCGACTGGACCTCCGCCGCGGTCGTCTCCGACGGCTCCTACGGCGTCCCCGAGGGCATCATCTCCTCGTTCCCGGTCACCGCCGCGGGCGGCGAGTACAAGATCGTCCAGGGCCTCGAGATCGACGAGTTCTCCCGCGCCCGCATCGACGCCTCCGTCGCGGAGCTCGTCGAGGAGCGCGACACCGTGCAGAAGCTCGGCCTCATCTGAGCCGTGGTGTGAAAAGGGCCGCCGTCCCGTGTGGACGGCGGCCCTTTTCGCGTCAGTACGGGATCCGCGCGAGCTTTCCGATCTCCAGCGCCGTCCACAGTGCACCGTCGGGCCCCACGGCGATCCCGTGCGGCTCCGACCCCGGCGTCGGCAGCTCCAGCTCCGTGACCCCGCCGTCCACCGCGACGCGGGCGACCCGGTTCGCACCCCACAACGTCACCCACAACGCGCCGTCCCCACCCGCGACGATCGCGTGCGGCCGCGAAGCACGGTCCGGCAACGGGAACTCGACGACACTGCCGTCGACGTCGATCCGGCCCACCTGACCGGCACCGATCTCCACGAACCACAGCGCACCGTCCGGCCCGGCCGTGAGACCCACCGGCGCCGCCGCCTCGGTCGGCACCGGGTACACCGAAACCTCGCCGTCCGTCGTGATGCGACCGATGGCGTTCGCCTGGTTCAGGGTGAACCACAACGCCCCGTCGGAACCCGTGGTGATCATCGACGGGTAAGCACCTTCGACCGGCAGCGGAAACTCCGTGACCTCACCGTCCACGGTGATCCGGCCGATCCGGCCCGCGTTGATCTCCGTGAACCACAAGGCCCCGTCCGGCCCCGCCGCGATGCCGTACGGCCCGGACTCCGGCGTCGGCACCGCGAACGACGACACCGCACCGGACGTCGTGATCCGCCCGATCCGGTGCCCCTGGTACTCCGTGAACCACAACGCACCGTCCGGCCCCGCCGTGATCACCGTCGGCCCGGTCGACGCGGGTTCCAGCTGGAACGACGTCGTCGTGCCGTCAGCACCCAGCCGGCCGATCTGTCCGCTGTGGACCAGCGTGAACCACAACGCGCCATCGGGCCCGGTCACGATCCCGTACGGCCCCGCACCCGGCACCGGGAACTCCTCGATCGACGGCATACCGCACCCCCATCCTGGTGATCGCCCGGAGCGAAACTCGCACGCCCACAGCGAACGACGATCACCACCACACCCCCAGCACCCTACGGTCGGCCCCATGACCGTTCTCGCCGTACCCGACATGCAGGCACCCGGCCAGTCCTTCAACGACTCCGTCAGCGAACAGCTCCTGCGCGACCGCATCGTCTTCCTCGGCACCGAAGTCACCGACGAAGTCGCCAACCGGATCGTCGCCCAGCTGCTCCTGCTCGCCGCCGACGACCCCGCGAAGGACATCACCTTCTACATCAACTCACCCGGCGGCTCCGTCACCGCCGGCATGGCCATCTACGACACCATGCAGCTCGTCAAACCGGACGTCTCCACCTGGGGCCTCGGCTTCGTCGCGTCCATGGGCCAGTTCCTGCTCTCCTCCGGCACCCCCGGCAAGCGCTACCTGCTGCCCAACACCCGCGTCGTCATGCACCAGCCCTCCGCCGGCATCGGCGGCGCCGCCGCCGACATCGCCATCCAGGCCGAAGTGTTCGGCAAGATGAAGCGCCGCATGGCCGAACTCACCGCGCAGCAGACCGGCCAGACCGTCGAACGGATCACCGCCGACGCCGACCGCGACCGCTGGTTCGACGCCGACGAAGCCCTCGCCTACGGCTTCGTCGACCGCATCGTCACCGCCTGAGAGTCACTGACACGCCCTGGCGGGGGACGCCAGCGCGCTGTGCGTCCCCCGCCAGCGGCCCCCACCAGGCTCGACCCATGACGATCACCCTGAAGCCGGACAGCACCGTGATGTTCACCGGCGACTCCATCACCGACCTCTGGCGACCCGACGGCGCCGACCGCTGCGGCTACCCCGCCCTCGTCGCCGGCGAATGGTGCTTCCGCCACCCCGGCCGGCCCCTCACCTGGCTCAACACCGGGCACGCCGGCGACAAGGTGCAGGACCTCGAAGCCCGCTGGCAGGCCGACGTCCTCGACGCCCGCCCCGACGTCGTCTCGATCCTCGTCGGAACCAACGACAACGCCTGGCACACCCTCGACCCACGAGGACGCGTCATCTCCGCCGACGAGTTCGCCGCGGGCTACAACCGCCTCCTCGCACCCCTCGCTAACACCGGCACGCAGGTCGTCCTCATCGAGCCGTTCCTCCTGCCGGTCCACGGCGTCATCGAGGCCGGAGTCCACCACGACGGCAAACCCCGCGGCGTGCGCATCGGCCCGGACCAGCGAGCGGACTGGCGCGCGACCCTCGACCCGAAGATCCAGGCCGTGCGGGAACTCGCCGCCGCCTACGACGCCCACCTGCTCGACGCCGACCGGTTGTTCACCACCCTCGCCCGGACGACCGAACCGGAACACTGGTCCGCGGACGGAGTGCATCCGACACCGGCGGGCCACGCCGCACTCGCGGAAGCCTGGCTCCGCTTGGTGGACTGACACCCGCCGGTCTGTGCGTTGTTTTCGTGGCTGGCCCTGGGTTTCTCAAAACCGGGCCGAAGTATAGGGCGTTATACACTTAAAGATCGGATAGCGGCGATGGTCCGGCGAGACCATTTGCAGCGGGCCGCCGCCATCTCCTCGCCACCGTCGGCGGCCACTTGATCCTCGACGGCGTCCCGGCGCATCGCGATGGGCTCTCGTCGAGCGACCGGCGCCGCCCCTCCCCTGCCCTGCCGGTTTGAAGCAGTACTGCCGGGCGACTTTCACGAAGTCGCCCGGCAGTATAGGGCGTTATACAGTTGAGAATCAGACTCCGTTGATGCCCCGGCGGGTCAGCAGCGGCTCGATCTCGGGGTCGCGGCCTCGGAAGGCGCGGAAGGCGTCCATCGGGTCGACGCTGCCGCCCTTCCCCAGCAGGGTGCGGCGGAAGTGGTCGCCGTTCTCCCTGGTCAGGCCACCACTCTCCCGGAACCACTGGACGGTGTCGGCGTCGAGGACCTCACTCCAGATGTAGGAGTAGTACCCGGCGCTGTAGCCGCCGCTGAAGATGTGGGCGAAGTAGGTGGTGCGGTAGCGCGGCGGGACGCTTTCGAGCGCGACACCGGCCTTCACGAGGGCGTCGGTCTCGAAGCGCTGCACCTCCGCCACGCGGTCGTCGACGCCGAGGCCGTGCCAGGCCTGGTCGAGCAGGGACGCCGCGAGGTATTCGGTGGTGGAGAAGCCTTCGCCGTACTGCTGGGCGGCGAGGAGCTTCTCGACCTGGTCGGCGGGCAGGGGCTCGCCGGTGACGTGGTGCTTGGCGTAGTGGGCCAGGACCTCCGGCCAGAGCATCCACATCTCGTTGACCTGGGACGGGTATTCGACGAAGTCGCGGGGCACGTTGGTGCCGGAGAACGTCGGGTAGCGCACCGCCGACAGCAGGGCGTGCAGTGCGTGCCCGAACTCGTGGAACGCGGTGACAACCTCGTCGAAGGTCAGCAGGGTGGGCTCCCCCGCCGGCGGCTTGTTCACGTTGAGGACGTTCACCACGACCGTGCGGTCGCCGAGCAGGTCGGACTGGTCGACGAAGGTGTTCATCCAGGCGCCGCCGCGCTTGGCGTCGCGGGTGTAGAGGTCGAGCAGGTACAGGCCCAGCGGGCTGCCGTCGGTGTCGAAGACCTCGAAGGTCCGGACCTCCGGGTGGTAGACGGGCAGGTCGTGCCGTTCGGTGAAGCTCAGGCCGTACAGCTTGTTCGCGGCGTAGAAGACGCCGTCGAGGTAAACGCGGTCGGCCTCGAAGTACGGCCGCAGCGCCTCGGTGTCGACGTCGAAACGCTCACGGCGGACCTGGGCGGCGTAGTACGGCCAGTCCGACGGGAGCAGCTTCGCGCCCGGGACGTCGGCCTCCAGCAGCTGCTGCAGTTCCGCGGCCTCGGTGCGGGCGTTCGCGACGGCCGCGGGCGCCAGGCGCTCGAGCAGGCCTGCGGCGGCTTCGGCGGTCTTCGCCGTCTCGTCCGCGATGATGTACGCGGCGTGGTTCGGGTAGCCCAGCAGCGCGGCGCGTTCGGCCCGCAGGTGCGCGATCTCGGCGACGACGGCGTTGTTGTCGAAGTCGTTGCCGCGGTTGCCCCGCGCCATCGAGGCGGTGTGGATGCGCGCGCGGACGTCCCGGTCGCTCAGCGTCTCCAGGGGCGAGGCCTGGCTGGTCGGCAGGGTCAGGTTGATGACGTACTTGCCCGCCTCGCCGCGGGCGGTCGCCGCCTCGGCCGCGGTGGCGACCGCGCCGTCGCCGAAGCCGGCCAGCTCGGCGCGGTCGCCGATGACGACGGCCAGCTCGTTGGTGTCCTTGAGCAGGTTCTGCTGGAACTTGGTCTGCAGCGTCGAAAGCTGCCCGTTGAGCTCGCGCAGGCGGGCCTGTTCGGCCTCGCCCAGCCCGGCGCCGGCGCGGCTGAAGTCGGTGTGACGGCGTTCGAGCAGCCGCAGCGACTCCGTGTCCAGCCCCAGTTCCGCACGCCGCGTGTGGAGCGCGTCGATCCGGGCGAACAGCCGCGGGTTGAGGTGGATCGCGTCGTGGTGGGCGGCCAGCTTCGGCGCGAACTCGGCCTGGATGGCCTGCAGCTCGTCGGTGCTGTTGGAGCCGGCCAGGTTGTAGAACACGCTCGCCACGCGGCTGAGCAGCTCACCGGCGCGTTCGAGGGCCACCACGGTGTTGTCGAACGTCGGCTCGGCGTCCTGCGCCGCGATCTGCTCGATCTCGGCCGCGTGCTCGGTCAGGCCCGCTTCGAACGCGGGGCGGTAGTGCTCGTCGGAGATCCGGTCGAAGGGCGGCAGGGCGTAGGGCAGGTCGCTCGGTGCGGCGAACGGATTGTCCGGCGAAATCATCGGGGCAGGCTCCTGGTCGGGGAAACACTCGGTCTCGCCACCCTACGGGCTCCCCCGGTGACGATGTCAGCGCTTTCCGTAGGTGGCCCGGGTCACCGGCCGGTGGTACCGCCGACCACGGCGTCACTGCTCGCGGCGTCCTTGCCGGCCTTTTTGCCCCGTTTCGCGGGCTTCGGCGCCGGCGGCACGATGCCGCTCAAGTCGGCGCTGTGGTCGTTGACCCGCAGGACGAACGGCCGGGTCTCGGTGTAGCGCACGACCGAGATCGACGACGGGTCGACGACGATCCGCTGGAAGGCGTCGAGGTGCTGGCCGAGGGCGTCGGCGATGATGGACTTGATCACATCGCCGTGGCTGCACAGCAGCCACACGGCGTGGTCGCCGTGCTCGGCGGCGATCCGGCGGTCGTGGGCCCGGACGGCGGCCACCGAGCGGGCCTGCATCTGCGCGAGCCCCTCACCGCCGGGGAACACCGCGGCGGACGCGTGCGCCTGCACCACGCGCCAGAGCGGTTCCTTGGCGAGGTGCTTGAGCTCCTTGCCGGTCCAGTCGCCGTAGTCCACTTCGGACAGTCCGGGCTCGACGACCTTCTCGATCCCCCGCGCCGCCAGCAGCGGCGCGACGGTCTGCTTGCACCGCAGCATCGGCGACACGACGACACCGGCCAGCGGGACGCCGTCGAGCCGCTCGACGAGCTTCTCGGCCTGGCCCCGGCCGGTGTCGTCGAGGTTCACCTTCGGGGACCGGCCGGCGAGAACGCCGGATCCGTTGGCCGTCGACTTGCCGTGCCTGACCAGAATGACCGTACTCACAGGCCCCACCCTACGTTGCCGCCGATCATCCTCCCGGGTGATGGGCGGCAACACAGCCGACCCGCGGCGATCGGCCGGTGACAACGGCGCCCGCTCGCCAGGCGCCACGGGCTACCGGTGCGGCGGTCGTTGCGGACAGTGCGTTGACCGCTCCGGTTCGTGAGCCGGCTCCCCAGTCGGTGGGCGACGACACACCGCCCGCCACCCCGACCGGAACGGCCGACACGCGGGAGGACCGCGGCGTGCCGACCGTTCCTGGGGAAGTCACAGCTCCGGCGCGGGAACGCGGGGGAACCCGCGCCGAAGGTCCCGGGACGGCAACGCGGGGAGACCCTCGCGCCGCCGACCGGATCAGCTGCCGACCGGGCCCGCGTTCGGGTCCAGGGCGCCGGTGAAGATGAGCACGAACAGCAGCACACCCAGGACCAGGCGGTAGATCACGAACGGGACGAAGCTGCGCTTCTTGATGTAGGCCATCAGCCAGGCGATCACGATGTAGCCGACGCCGAAGGCGACCAGCGTGGCCAGGATCGTCGGGCCCCACTGGGCCGGTACCGCGCCCGAGCCGATGTCCTTGAGCTTGTACACCCCCGACCCGAACACCGCGGGCAGCGCGAGCAGGAACGAGTACTCGGCCGCGTCGGCGCGGGTGTAGCCCATCAGCAGGCCCGCGCTGGTCGTGCCGCCCGAACGGGAGACGCCCGGGATCAGCGCCAGCGCCTGGGCGAAGCCGAAGCCGAGCCCGTGCGGCACGTTGAGGTCGTCCAGGCCGCGGTCCTGCTTCCCGATCCGGTCCGCGACCAGCAGGATCAGGCCGAACACGATGAGCACGGTCGCGGTGATCCGCAGGTCGCGGAACGCGCTGTCGATGGCGTCCTGCAGCAGCAGGCCAAGCACCACGATCGGCAGCGAGCCGACGATGATCAGCCAGCCCAGCCGGGCGTCCGGGTCGTGGCGCCAGTCCGGCTTGTAGAGCGAGAAGAACCAGGCCTGCAGGATCTTCCCGATCTTCTTGCCGAAGTAGAGGATCACCGCGAGCTCGGTGCCGATCTGGGTGACGGCGGTGAACGCCGCCCCCGGGTCGTCCCAGCCGACGAGCGCCGCGACGATCCGCAGGTGCGCGCTCGACGAGATCGGCAGGAACTCCGTCAGCCCCTGGACCAGGCCCAGGACGAGCGCTTCGAACCACCCCACGTCAGGCCACCCCCGCCAGCTCGAGCGCCTCGACGGCCGTGGTCAGCGCGGCTGCCGGGTCGGGGCTGAACGGCGACACCGACAGGGTCGTCACGCCGGCTTCGGCGAATTGGCTCATCTTCTCCGCGATCCGTTCCTTGGGACCCAGCAGCGACGTCGCGTCTAGGAACTCCAGCGGCACCGCCGCCATCGCCCCCGCCCGGTCGCGGGCCAGGTACTTCTCCTGCACTTCGGCCGCCTCGGCCTCGAAGCCCATGCGGCAGGCCAGCTGGTTGTAGAAGTTCTTCTCCCGGCTGCCCATGCCACCGAGGTAGAGCGCCGCGTACCCGCGGACGGCGTCCGCGCAGGCCCGCCAGTCGTCGCCGACGACCAGCGGCACGGTCGGGACGACGTCGAAGCCGTCCATCGACCGCCCGGCCGCCTCGGCACCGGCCCGGATCTGCGCCAGCTGCTCCCCCGCGTGGGCGGGCGAGAAGAAGACGGGCAGCCAGCCGTCGGCGATCTCGCCGGTCAGAGCCAAGTTCTTCGGCCCGATCGCGGCCAGGTACAGCGGGATGTGCTTGCGCGCCGGGCGGACGGTCAGCCGCAGCGCCTTGCCGGGCCCGTCCGGCAGCGGGAGCGTGAAGTGCTCCCCCTCGAACTTCACCCGTTCCCGGCGCAGCGCCGAGCGCACGATCGAGACGTACTCACGGGTGCGGCCCAGCGGCGAGGCGAACCGCACGCCGTGCCAGCCCTCGGACACCTGCGGTCCGGACACGCCGAGGCCCAGGCGGAACCGGCCGCCCGAGAGCGTGTCGAGGGTGGCGGCGGTCATCGCCGTCATCGCCGGGGTCCGGGCCGGGATCTGCAGCACCGCGGCGCCGACGTCGATCCGCGACGTCTGCGCCGCGATCCACGAGAGCACCGTCACCGCGTCCGAGCCGTAGGCCTCAGCCGCCCATACGACGGCGTAACCCAGGTCGTCCGCTTGTTTCGCCAGGGCCAGGTTCGCGGGGTCGTTCCCCGCTCCCCAGTAGCCGAGATTCAGTCCGAGTCGCACGGGGCCAGACCCTAACGGGGGCCCTTGTGGGCGACACGACTCACCTTGGTCAGGTCGGAGCGGGGCGGCCCACTAGGCTCGGCGGTCGTGGAAAAGCGACAGCTGGGCCGCTCGGGACTGCGGGTCTCGCGAATGGCGCTCGGCACCATGACCTGGGGTGGCGACACCGACGCGGAGGAAGCGGCGAGCCAGCTGGTCGCCTTCGTCGACGCCGGCGGCACCCTGGTGGACACCGCCGACATCTACGGCGAGGGTGAGGCCGAACGGGTGCTCGGCTCACTTCTGGGTGATCTCGTACCGCGCGACGACGTCGTTCTCGCGACGAAGGCCGTCGCCCGCCGCACCGACGGCCCGTTCGGCGGCGGTGCCTCCCGCGGCGCCCTGCTCTCCGCCCTCGACGGCTCGCTGAAACGCCTCGGCACCGACCACGTCGACCTCTGGCAGCTGCACGCGTGGGACTCGACCGTGCCGGTCGCCGAAACCCTCGCCGCGCTCGAGTACGCCGTCAACAGCGGGAAGGCCCGCTACGTCGGCGTCTCCAACTACTCCGGCTGGCAGCTGGCCACGGCCGCCGCCGGGGCCGCCGCGGTCGCGCCGCTGGTCTCCACCCAGGTCGAGTACTCGCTGCTGGAACGCGGGGTGGACCGCGAGGTCGTGCCCGCCGCCGAGCACCACGGCATCGGGCTGCTGCCCTGGGCGCCGCTCGGGCGCGGGGTGCTGACCGGCAAGTACCGCACCGGCACGCCGGCCGACTCCCGCGGCGCCTCAAGCGTGTTCGCCGGGTACGTCGAGCACCACCGCACCGACCGCGCCGCGCGGATCGTGCAGGCGGTCGCGACCGCCGCCGACGGGCTCGGGACGTCCCCACTCGCGGTCGCGCTGGCCTGGGTCCGCGACCGGCCCGGCGTGGTCGCCCCGGTCGTCGGCGCCCGCGACACCGGCCAGCTCACCGGCTCGCTGACGGCGGAGGAGATCACCCTGCCGCCCGCCATCCGGTCGGCGCTGGACGACGTCAGCGCGATCGAGGTCGGGTACCCGGAACGCTGGCCCCGATGATCGACACGGTGATCAACACCACGGCAGGTGTCTGTTGGGTGACATGCACGTGACGGCAGAACGATCGTGGAGGATGCTGGTGAGGACTGTCCGCCGAGGAAAAACCGGAGGCCCCAACGTGCGTCGGCTCACCGCCGCGTCGCGGATCGCGATCCCGCTCGCCGGTGTTCTGGTGCTCTCGGGCTGCTCCTCGGCCAAGTCGGACAGCGACGACCTGCAGATCGTCGCGAACCCGGTGGCCGCGCAGGCCGCCGTCTCCCCCGCCGTCACGGTGCAGCCCGCCGGCCAGGTGCTGCCCGGCGCCGCCGTTTCCGCGGTGGCCGTTTCGGGATCGACCCTGGTCGTCGCTCTTGCTCAGCAGCCGTCTTTGCAGCTCTACGACTTGAACGCGCTCGCGTCACCCCCGGTGAGTATGCCGTTATACGGCAAGGCCACGCGGCTGACCGTGGCGCCGGGACGGGTGGAGATCGCCGAGCCGGATCAGGGTGTCGTGCAGCAGCTGACGTTGCCGGACCGGAAGCTCACGGAGACGAAGACGGGCGGGCAGCCGTCGTCGAGCATCGCCTACGGCGCCGATCGGCTGGTCGCGATGGGCGCGGCGAAGGACATCCAGGTGCTGCCCGCGAACGGTCCCGCGCGGACGATCGGCGGGCAGATCTACAGCGCCGACGACGTGCTGGCGTCCGGGAACGGTGTCGTGGTGCTCGACCGGCTGCGGACGGCCGTGTTCTCCGTGGACGTCGCGGGCGGCAAGATCAACGAGGGCCTGCGGGCGGGTGACGGCGCCGCCAACGCGGTCGCGGACTCCTACGGCCGGATCCTGGTGACGGACGCGCGCGCGGGCGCGCTGATCGCGTTCTCGGCGTCACCGCTGATCATGCGGCAGCGGTTCCCGGTGCCGGGTGGCGCGTACGGGATCGCCTACGACGCGAAGCGGAGCCTCGCCTGGGTGACGCTGACGGAACGCAACGAAGTGGTCGGGTTCGACGTCCGCGGCGGCGAACCAGTGGAGAAGTACCGGTTCCCCACCGTCCGCCAACCGGACTCGGTGGGGGTCGACGACCAGAGCGGCCGGGTGATCATCGGCTCCGCCGCCGGAGAAGGGACCCAGGTGATCCAGCCATGACGACGGTCAGCGAGGCGGTGGTCGAAGGGGATTGGGAGTACCGCCGCCTGCACCTTCCCCCGGGCGTGTCCCGGCGTGCGGCGGCGATCCAGCTCTCCATCCACGCGGAGTTCGCGGGCTGGGAACTGCGGAACGTCCGGCTCTACGCCGACGGCACCCGCAGGGTCTGGCTGCGCCGCAAGAAGACGGCGGAAACCCTGCCCGCGGGCCTGCCCACCTGATCCCACGGGCTCCGGCCGACCTCGGGTGGACGCACCCGAGGGATTGAAGCTCGGCCGCTTCGGGGCCGATCGCCTCCACCGCTCGCTGGAGAGTCCTGGCCGCCGAACGTCCAGATTCCTCCATCGGCAACCTCCCCGACCAGCCCGAGCGCTGAGCCTGGCCAGCTGGTCTGCCCACCTGATCTCATTCCCGGCAAGTCCGTGAAGGCCACATTGAGGGACTCTGAGTCCCTCAATGTGGCCTTCACGGACATTTCAACCCCCTCAGACGACCCCGTCCAGTTCGGTGCGCAGGCCGATCGCCTTGACCAGCAGGTGCCGGCCGGCGAGCAGGAGGAGCACCGCCGCCGTGCCCACCGCGGCTGCCGCGGCCGTGCCGAGCCAGACGCCGATGACATCCATGCCGTCGGTGGGTGACGGGATGTCGGCGAGGGTCACGTAGACGAAGACCCCGGCGGTGACGACGGTCGCCCCCGCCGCGGCGCCGACCACGACGTTCGCCCACGGCAGCGCCGCACGCTCGAAGACCGCACCTCGGCCCGCCCGGCGCAGCAGCATTCCCAGGCCGACCAGGGCGACCTGGCCACAGACGACGAACAAGATCGCCGCCGCCACGAGTGGTATCCGGTGCGGTGCGAGCGGCGGGAACAGCTCGACCTGGTCGGCCGCCGAAGTCGGGATCACGACGATCTGGGCGTACAGGCCGACCAGGAACGCACAAGCGACGATGGCCTGCAGGGCGGCGACGAGTATTCGAGGCATGTATCGATATTCGATGCCTACCGCTCGAATGTCAATCGAACACGCGCACCAGCCAGCCGCTCCAGGCCTTTTCTTCGACTTCGGCGTCCGCGCCGGGGGTGAAGACGTGGTGGCCCGCGACCATCGCGCCTTGGAAGCCCCGGATGAACCGGTACATCGCGTCGGCCGTCCGGATCCCGACGGCCTGGTCGTTCACCGCGTAGACGACCCCCTCGGCCGGCACGCGGCCGTCCACGTCCAGCCGCACCCGATCGCCGAGCGCGGGCCGCGCGGGCAGGCCCAGTGCCGTGCCGAGCTTCGTCCAGGCCTCGTCCCAGTCCGGGATCTGCGGGCCGAACACCGTGATCGGCACCGCGGCGCGGCCGGCGAAGTGCGTGACGTACTCGACCAGCGTGCGGAAGAACAGCGCGCCGCCGGTGGTCATCGCCTCGAACTCGTCCTCCCAGTCGTCGCCGGGCAGGAAGCCGCTCGTGACGCACCGGATCACCGAGCTGCCGCCTTCGCGGCCCTCGATGAGGAACTCGTACCCGACACGACGGCCGTCGGGCGCGGGTTCGGTGCCGTAGACCAGCCGTTCGAGCGGATCCCACTCGCGGATCCCGAACTCCGGCTGGTAACCGCCGAAAGCGCCGCGGATCACGCCGCCGGTGCCGCCCTCGACCTCGTTGCGCCCCATGAACCACGAGTCGATGCCCGGCCCGGTGGCGATCGCCTCCCACAGCTGCTCCGGCGTCGCGTCGACCTCGGCGGTGTCGGTCAGCTCGAACTCGTGCCCCATGTCAGGATCCCTCCGGAACGCTCGGGTGCACGGCGACGACCACCCGGTGCTTGCGGCCCTTCTCGGCCGTCTCGTCGTGGTACTTCCCCACCAGCGTGGTGACGGCGGTCGCCAGCTCCTCGGCGAACGCGGCCCGGTCGGCCGGCGAGGCGAACCGCACCTCGCCGTCGAGGGCGAAGGTCGCGACCCGCTGGTTGGCCTTGGCGGCGCCGGTGATCAACAGGCCGACGTCCCGCACGAGCCGTCCGGCGACGGCGAGCAGCCAGCGGGCCGAGAGCCGGTCGGGCGACTGCGCCGGGTCCGGCTGCACGGCCGCGAGCGCCGTCGGCGAGATGACGTACGACGAGGCCGTCGCCCGCATCATCCGCTCGGTGACATTGCCCTTCCGCCGCTCCTCGACCAGCTCCACCAGGCCGTGCGCCTCCAGCGCCCGCAGGTGGTAGTTGACCTTCTGGCGCGGCAGGTCGACCCGCCCGGCCAGCATGGTCGCGGACGCGGGTTCGGCCAGCTCGGCCAGGAGCCGGGCCCGGATGGGGTCCAGCGACACCTCGGCCGCCGCCGGGTCTTCGATCACCGCCACGGAGAACATGCGCCCAGGATGCTTCCGAACAGAGAAGTTGTCAAGAACTCTCGTCTTGTCGGAAGCTTCGGTTCACGAGCGCGACCACCCGCGGCAGCACCTGCGGCGCGGCCTCCAGCGGCACGACGTGCCCGACTCCGGGCAGCACCACGGCCGTCCCCTCTTCGAGTCCGCCGACCCACTGCTCGACGTCGCCGGCCCGGACGATCCGATCCCGCTCCCCCACGATCGCCGTCACCGGCAGGCCGCTGACCTGCGTCAACGCTGCCTCGCGAGCGTAGGCGTCCAGCGCCGGGCGGAACAGTGCGACCGCGTGCGGCCAGTTGCCGCGGATCATCTTGACGGTCAGCTCGACCAGGTCCGGCTCGGGGTCGTCGCCGAAGAGCCACCACCGCAGGCCCGCGCTCACCGCCCGGCTCGTGCGCTCACGGACCACGCCGAACAGCTTCGAGCCCAGCACCGCCTCGAGGTCGCGGGCGAGCCGGCCCAGGGCGTTCGGCCAGGTCGCCGAGACCTCCGTCGCCAGCGTGCCCGACGACGTCGCCAGCAGCGCCAGCCCGGACACGCGGGCGCGGAACAGCTCCGGGTGCCGCTGGGACAGCGACATGATCGCCAGCCCGCCCATGTCGTGCCCGACCAGCACCACCCGGCCGTCCGGGACCTCGCGCTCCAGCAGCTCGGCGAGGTCGTCGCCGAGCTGGGCCATGGACGCCGTCCCGCGCCGCGCCCGCCCCGAGCCGCCGTGGCCGCGCTGGTCGTAGGTCAGCACGGCCACCGGGCCCTCGGCCGCGTCCGGGACCAGCGGCGCGATCCGGCCCCAGCTGCGCTGGTCGAGCGCGTAGCCGTGGACGAACACCACCGTCACCGGCGCGGCCGGGTCGCCCCTGCGGATCACCTGCAGGGGCGTGCCGTCGGCGAGCGCGAAGCCGGGCATCAGGACGTGCGCAGGAACCGGTCCAGCACGCGGGTGCCGAACTTGAGCGCCTCGACCGGGACGCGCTCGTCGACGCCGTGGAACAGCGCCGAGAAGTCGAGGTCCGCGGGCAGCTTGAGCGGCGCGAAGCCGAAGTTGCGGATGCCGAGGTCCTGGAAGGACTTCGCGTCGGTGCCGCCGGAAAGCATGTACGGCAACGTCTTCGCGCCCGGGTCCTCGGCCAGCACCGCCGCGGTCATCGCGTCGACGAGCGCGCCGTCGAAGGTCGTCTCGACCGGCGGGAGCTCCATCCACTCCTTCTCGATGTCCGGGCCGAGCAGCTCGTCGAGCTCGCGGTCGAACGCCTCCAGCCGGCCCGGCAGGATCCGGCAGTCCACCGACGCCTCGGCGACCGACGGGATGACGTTCGACTTGTAGCCGGCCGTGAGCATCGTCGGGTTCGCGGTGTCGCGCAGGGTCGCGCCGATCATCCGGGAGATGTTGCCCAGCTTGGCGACCGAGCCCTCGATGTCGTCCTCCGGGAAGTCCCATCCGGTGATCTCGGTGACCCCGGCGAGGAACTCCTTGACGGAGTCGGTGAGCACCAGCGGGAAGCGGTGGTTGCCGAGCTTCGCGACGGCCTCGGCCAGCTTCGTCACGGCGTTGTCGCGGTGGATCATCGAGCCGTGCCCGGCGGTGCCGCGCACGCGCAGCTTCATCCAGCGGATGCCCTTCTCCGCCGTCTCGATCAGGTAGGCGCGGACGTCGTCCTTCAGCGTGATCGAGAAGCCGCCGACCTCGCTGATCGCCTCGGTGACGCCCTCGAACAGCTCCGGCCGGTTCTCCACCAGCCACTGCGCGCCGTACTTGCCGCCGGCCTCTTCGTCGGCCAGGAAGGCGAACACCAGGTCGCGCGGCGGGACGATGTTGTTCATCTTGTAGTGGCGGGCCAGCGCGAGCGCCATCCCGCACATGTCCTTCATGTCGACCGCGCCGCGGCCCCAGACGTAGTCGTCCTGGACCGCACCGGAGAACGGGTGGACCGACCACTCGGACGGATCCGCGGGCACGACGTCGAGGTGGCCGTGGATCAGCAGGCCGCCCCGCGACCGGTCGGCGCCTTCGAGCCGGACGATCACGTTGTGCCGGTTCTTGCCGCCCGACTCGACGTAGGTGATCTCGTAGCCGGCGTCGGTCAGCTTCTCCGCGACGTACTCGGCCGCCACCCGCTCGCCGACCAGCGTGTCGGGGTCGCCGGTGTTGGTCGTGTCGATGCGGAGGAGCTCGCTGGTCAGCGTGACGGCCTCGGCCGCGGCGGCTTCGATGGTGTTCGGTTCGGTCACCCGGCCATTCCTATCACCCGGATGGCCGGGTGCGCTGGCCGCGCGTCTGCTGAGACGGTCGCGGGCCTCGGCGGAGACGTCGACCCACGACGGCGCGCAACGACCGCACCACGCTCCTCTCCGTGGCAAGCCCCGGGCGAGCCGGGTGATCACCTGCCGTGGAGGACTCGCTCGCGCGACATCCAGGGCGCTGGAGGCTCGGCGCCGTCGGTGCGGGACAGTCGCCCGGCGAGGTGACGTCCTTCCGGATCTTGGTCTTGCCGCCCTAAGACGCGCCCCGCGGGCGGTTGTGACCGTCAGCCGTGGGCCTCGACCAGCGAAGCCAGCTCCGCCAAGGCCTCGGCCGACCGGCTGCCGGGTTCGGCGTGCAGCAGCAGCGTCTCCAAGCCGTCCGCGCCCGTCACCGCGAACTTCTCCACCCGCAGCTCCACGTCGCCCACCCGTGGGTGGCGCACCAGGAACGGGCCCGGGCGGGCGGTGCGGACGTCGTGGCGGGCCCACAGCTCGCGGAAGCGTTCGCTGGCACGGGACAGCTCGTCGATCAGCGCTTGCAGGCGCTCGTCCTCGACGTCCGCGCCGATCTGGGCGCGCAGGTGGGCCACGACCGCGGCCGTGTACTGCTCCCAGTCCGGGTGGTAGCGCCGGGCGCCCGGGTCGGTGAACAGCATCCTCAGCCGGTTGACGCCCGGGGCCAGGTCCGGGGCCAGCTCCCGGGCCAGTGGGTTGGCCGCCAGCACGTCGCCGTACTTGTCGAAGACGATCGCCGGCACGTTGATCGTGGCCAGCAGCATGGCCAGGCCCGGGGACACGCTCGGCTCCCGCCGGGCCACGCGGCGGCGCGGCTTGGGACCGGCCAGCGCCGTCAGGTACGCCGTGCCCTCGGCGTCGAGCCGGAGGACCCCGGCGATCGCGTCGACCACCTGGGCCGACGGGCTGCGGTCCCGCCCCTGCTCGAGCCGCAGGTAGTACTCGACGCTGATCCCGGCCAGCGTGGCCACCTCTTCGCGGCGCAGTCCGCGCACGCGGCGCAGGCCGTTGCCGGCCGGCAGGCCCGCCTCCGCCGGCGTGACCAGCTCGCGCCGCGCGCGGAGGAACTCCCCGAGCGCGTTGTCCATGGACCCAGCGTAGGTGTCCCTCCCGCTACCAGGAACGACCGGGACTGCCACCCCTCGCCCGACCCGGTGAAGATCGACAGCATGACAGTGACCACGTGGTTCATCACCGGCGTCAACAGCGGTTTCGGCCGCGAGCTGGCCGAGCAGCTGCTCGGCCGCGGCGACCGGGTCGCCGGGACGGTCCGGCGCGAAGGCTCGGTCGACGACCTCCGGGCGAAGTACGGCGACCGGTTCTGGGTGGGCCACCTCGACGTCACCGACCTGCCGAAGGTCCGCGAAGTCGTCAACACGGCGTTCGCCGATCTCGGACGCGTCGACGTCGTGGTCGTCAACGCCGGCTACGGCCTGTTCGGCGCCGCCGAGGAGCTCTCCGACGAGCAGGTCCGGCACCAGATCGCCACCAACCTGCTCGGCTCGATCCAGACCGTCCGGGCCGCGCTGCCGCACCTGCGCGCTCAGGGCGGCGGCCGGGTCATCCAGCTCTCCTCGGTCGCCGGGCTCGCCGCCCACCCGGGCGCCTCGCTCTACCACGCGAGCAAGTGGGGCATCGAGGGCTTCATCGAGGCGCTCGCGGGTGAGGTCGCGCCGTTCGGCATCGGCGTGACGCTCGTCGAGCCGGGCGGCGCGCGCACCGCGTTCGCCCGCGGCAGCCTGCGGCTCGGGACGCCGCTGGACGCCTACGCCGGAACGCCCGCCGCGATGGTGCACGGCCTCAAGGACGCCGACCTCCCGCTCGCCGGCGACCCGGCGAAGATCGCCGCGCGCGTCATCGCGAGCGCGGCGCAGGAGCCGGCCCCGCTGCGCTTGGTGCTGGGCAGCGACTCGTACCGGGCGGTCACGGCCGCGCTGCGCGACCGTCTCGCCCAGATCGAGCCCCAGGAGGCGAGCGCGGCCGAGACCGACTTCTGAGTTCAGCTCTCGCGCCTCCGCGTCGCTCAACGCCCGGCCTAAGCCGAAGTCGGCGACCGCGCCCTTCGGGTACGGGACCTTCGGGTTCTGCGAGCGGCCGAAGTACAGGCGCATCCCGGCGCCCACGAAGTCCTCCGTAGCAATGCCGCCCAGCTTCATCGCGCAGCGGGCGACACCGAGGCCCGTGCGCGGGCGGAGCGCACCAAGACGCGCACGATCGGACGATCGCCGGGGTGCTCGGCGTCGGGTCGTTCGTCACCTACGTCGACCGCGTCAACCTCTCCATCGCCGGGCCGGAGATGATGCGGGAGTTCCACCTCAGCGCCGCCCAACTCGGGACGAGCCTGCTCGTCGGCCCGATGGGTGTGGTGGTGACGTCGCTCGGGGAGCAGACGGGCGTGGCCGTCGGTGAGGTGTCGCCGGAGCGGATCAGCGAGGTGCGGGCGAAGAACCCGGCCTCGGCACTGCGGCGGTTCACCGTCGTACCCCGCTGATCGTCGCGCCGGCCACCGGCGGGCACGTCAGCAGCCGGTGCGCCGCGGGGTCGCCCAGGCCCGGGTCGAGCAGGGACGCCAGCAGCCGGACGGCCGCCTGGCCCATCTCGCGGCGGGGCACCTCGAAGCCGCTGATCTCCGGACCCGGCGGGTCGCCGGGCGGGCGGCCGAGGACTGCCAGGGAGACGTCGTCCGGGACCGAGATTCCCGCCGCGCGCAACGCTTGTTGCGTCGCGTGGAACACCGCGCCCGTGTCCGTCTCCTCGACCACCAGCGCCGTCACGCCTTCCGCGCGCCACGCCGCCAGCGTCGCCGCGGTGAGGTCGGTGCCGTCCGTGCGCACCACCAGATCGGCCACCGGCAGGCCCGCGTCGGCCGCCGCGGTGCGGACGCCACGCTCGCGGTCGTCCGACGACGGGGCCTCGTCCGGCTCGCGCAGGTAGCGCAGGTGCCGGTGGCCCGCGCCGACCAGCCTGGCCACCACCTCGGCCGACGCCGACACGTAATCCCCGCCCACGTAGGGGATCGTGCCGTCGAGCTCGGTGCGGCGTCCGATGTAGACGATCGGGAAGCCGCTCGCGAGCAGCTCGCCGACCGCGTCCACCGGGACGTGCCGGCCGAGGAACAGGCAGCCGTCGGCGAGGCGCGTCCGGCGGATCCGCGTGTGGTCGGGGACGCCGCTGGACCCGGTGAACATGATCAGGTCCTGGCCGAGCGCGGCCGCCTCCGCCTCGATCCCGGCCAGGATCGGGTAGTAGGAGTCGGCGACGTCGATGGGGAACGCCGGGGTGAAGGTGTAGACGCCGAGCAGGTTGTTGCGGGCCGAGGCCAGCCGCGTCGCCACCGGGTCGGGCACGTACCCGAGCCGTTCGGCGGCCTCCAGCACCCGCAGGCGTGTCCGTTCCGAGAGCCGGACGCCGGTGCGGTTCCCGCCCAGCACCACCGAGACCGTCGCCTGCGAAACCCCGGCGACGCGCGCGATGTCGGCCTGCCTCGGCGTCCGCCGCGCCCTGCTCATCGGGTACCTCGCTCGGGTCGCCCACCTTCGGTCATCTGACTCGGTTCAGTCGTCAGGGTGAAGCCCGCCTCAGGACCCGTCAACCGTTTTGCCCGAAACTCCAGCCATTCTGTCCCGACCGTACTAATACGTATTACTCCATTGACTTCGTTGTTCAGCGCGTGCCACCGTCGCCGGAACGCGAAGACTTCGAAGACGAAGGAGCGGCTCATGTCCCTCACCCGACGCGGCCTGCTGGCCGGGGCCGCCGCGCTCGGCGCGGGCGCCTTCCTGCCGATGACGGCGAGCGCCGCACCGGCCGGTTTCCCCGACTACCGCTACCAGCGGCTCGCACTGGTGAAAAGCAAGCTCAAGTACAACCCGACGGGCGAGCTGATCTTCCCCTGCATCCGCGGCACGGCGGGCCGGATCCCGAACGCCCTCGGCGCGTACTACCTCTACTACGCCCCGCACGACGCGCCGGGCGGGATCTGCCTGGCCTACGCGAACACCCTCGACGAGGAGTTCACCGAGTACAGCGGCAACCCGATCATCAAGAACTCGTGGCCCGGCGAGTACTCGGTCAGCCACGTTTCGTCGCCGCACGCGCTGTGGAACGACGACGTCAAGCGGATCTACCTGTACTTCCACGGCGAGAACACGGTGACCCGGCTCGCGAGCTCGGCCGACGGCATCCACTTCAGCTACGAGAAGGAGGTCCTGTCCACCCGGCTGCAGCCCGCCGGTACAACCGAGACGTCGTATGCGCGAGTGTTCCGCCAGGACCTGCCGTCGAAGAACGCGCGGTACGTCATGGTCTTCATGATCAACAACACCACCAACCACCGCGACATCGGCTGGGGCTGGTCACCCGACGCGCTCAACTGGACGTTCTCGCAGACCCCGCTCGTCAAGCACACCGACGTCGGCGCGAACGACATCGGCGGGCCGCACCTGCTGTCCCGCAACAACAGCACCTACGTCGTCTACAACACCGACATCGCGCACGGCGGCAACCTGATGATCACCGAGGTGGGCAACGACTTCTCCAAGCGCAACCACCTCGGGGTGTTCCACGACTCGCTCAGCGGCGCCCCGGACAACGGCCGGAGCGCGGCGCCGAGCTTCGGCACCTACCAGGGGCACGAGTACATGATCTACGAGGCGGGTGAACGGCTGGCGGGCAACATCGCCATCGCCCGCGCGATCTGACCCGGGACGGCTCAGCGGATGTACTCGGGACGCACCCGCGGCGGCCACTGGCCGATGCCGAGGATGCCCATCGAGTAGCCCTTGGACACCAGGGCCGGCCGGTTGGTCACCTTGAGCTTCCGGAGCAACGTCGTGACGTGGTACTCGACCCCGCCGCGGGACAGGAACAGCTTCGCGGCCAGCTGGACGGTCGACTCCCCCGCCGCCACGCCCTCGAGGATGCGCGCGTCCACCGGCGAGAGCAGCTTCTGGTTGCCGGCGGCCAACTTCGGCGCGGCCTCGGCGCGGTCCGGCTGCACCAGCACGAGCAGGGTGTCGACGCGGCCGGCGCGGCCGCGGACGCCGATGCCGGTCAGCTCGCCGGCGAAGGCGGCCTCCTTCGCGCCGACCGCGACCATCTGCTCGGCGAAGCGCGGGTGCCGTCCTTCGGCGAGACGGGTCAGCTGGTGCTGGACGCGGCCCTGCACGCTCGGGTGGAGGAACTCGCAGAAGCTCTTGCCGCGCACGTGCTGGGTGCTGCAGCCGAACTGGCGCGTGAAGTACTGGTTGGCCTCGACCACCCGCAGTCCGAGATCGAGGTTCGCCATGCACATCCCGGACTGTTCGAAGAGCGACCAATAGATGTCGCGGTATTCGCTCGAAACGCGGCCGGGCGGTGCTTTCTCGTCGATGACGGTGCTCGAATTCATGGCTGTCGACCATTCCTCTCAGGTCACACGAAGCGGAATTCCGCCCGGGATCTGAAACCGGTGATGCTTTGTTATCTGCAGTCTATGGAGCGAAAAACAACCAAGTCAACAGTGCGGCGGCGTGCGCCTTAAGCCTGCGGTACCCGCACGGACCGGTACGGTACGGTGCGGTCCGTTGTGGTGCGGTACCCGCTGAGCTGGGAAAACACCCTCGGAACCGGTCACGACGGCGGACGACGGCCGGACCTGTCCGACAGGACCACTCTGCGTGAGTTCCCACGCGAACCCACACATACCAACATCGGGCCGCGAGCACCTTCATTCTCCATCGGAAATCCTCGTGAAAGGTCCGTACCAAACGCCACCGCAAACCTGAAATAGGTTCACAAGAAGGGTGTCGCAAGACAATGCGAGCGGGTAACCTGCGGACTTAAGAAACATTTAGGGAGCCCGTCGGCCGGGCTGCGCATCGAGGTGGCTCGCCGCGGCGGCCGGGATCAGCGCGTGCCGGACCCGACACCCAGCGCGCCCGCGAGGTCGGGACGGCCTTCGATCCGCAACTTACGGTAAGAACTCGTGAGGTGTTTCTCGACCGCACGACGGCTGATCCGCAGTTCGACGGCGATCTGCGAGTTGGTGCGGCCCTGGGCCGCGAGCTCGGCCACGGTGGCTTCGCCGCGGGTCAGTTCGGGGCGCCGGGCCGGCACGCGAGTCCGTTCGGCGGGCAGGAACAGCCCGTCCCCGTGGTCGGCGAGCCAGGCCGCGCCGCATTGTTCGGCCAGCCGGTGCCCCCGCGCGAGGAGCCGTTCCGCTTCGCCGGGGTCCGTTTCCCGGAGCCGCTCCCCCAGTTCGAGACACGACTTGGCCAGTTCGAAACCGTTTTCCGCGGTGTCCAGCAGTTCGACGGATTCTCGCAGCCGGCGGATTCCGTGCTCGCCTTCCGTCACGAAAGCCTGAATGCGCAGTGCGCGACCCAGCAACACGGGTGATCCCCACGCCGCGGCCCGCTGGTGGTACTCCTCGGCCAGCCGCGCGGCCTCGTCGAGGCGACCGAGCCGGGCCGACAGGACCGCCGCCGCGGGCCGCCACGGGTAGAGCACCGGGTTCTGCCAGCCGGCCCGGTCGAGCCGCCGGCCGCAGTCGAGGAACTGCGCGAGCGCGGCCTCGACGTCACCGCGCCCGGCCGCCAGCATGCCGCGCAGAGACCGGCGGACGGCGAACAGCGACAGGTCGCCCGCCCCGGCCGTGGCCTCCAGGACGCGCACCGCCAAGACCTTGTCCCGCGCCGAGAAAGCCACCGAACCGAGCGCCATCGCGGGCAGCACGAGCGTGTCCGGCCGGCCCGGGTCGGCCGCTTCGAACGCCCGCACGGCGTAGTCCCGAGCGGCCGTCAGGTCGCCGCGGGAAAGCAGGCCCAGCGCCTGCTGCGCGTCGACCTGCGCCAGGGCCGCCGGGGACCCGGCGCGTCCGGCGTGCTCGCGAGCGGCCGCCAGCCACGGGCGGGCGACGTCACTCCGCTCGGCCACGGCCAGCAGCAACGGCACGATCCGCAGCACCGACCACGCCCGGCCCGAATGCGCGGGTTCGTGGTCGAGGATCTCGGTGGCGTGCCGGACCGTCTCGGTGGCGTCCGCCCGGCCGGTCAGCATGCCCGCCAGCAGCAGCACCGACCGCAGCTCCCGCTCCGCCGCGTCCGGCCCGAACGGCCCGTTGCGCAGCTCCGCGAGACGGCGGTGGGCATCCGCGAGCCGGCCGGGATCGTCCAGGCCCGCGTACCAGGTCCGGGCTTCGAGCCGCAGCGCCAGCTCGCGGTCGTAACCGTCGAGGGAGCCGGCCGGGCCGAGGTGCTCGGCGACGTCGCGGACGAGCTCCGACACCAGGGGCCCGCTCGCCGCGACGGCGAGGGGGATCCACGACACCGCCGCGGCGCGGTCGCGCACCGTCGGCAGCAGCGGGGCGGCCTGGGCCAGGTGCCGGACGGCCGAGCCCGGGTCGAGGTCCAGCTCCGCCGCGGCCAGCTCGACGAGCAGCCGGGCGCGCCCGGCGCTGCCCGGCGGCAGGTCCAGCAGGGCCCGCCGGAGATACCGGGCGGCAGCGTCCGGGGCGCCGCGGCGACGTGCGGCGACGGCGGCCGAACGCAGCTGCTCGATCTCGCGGCCGTCGCGCAGGGTGTCGACCTGCAGCAGCTGCACGGCGACGTCCTCGGGCGGGAAGCCGCACTCGGTCAGCAGTTCGGCCGCGGCCCGGTGCGCGGCCGCCGCCTCGGCCGCGGTCATCGACTCCTCGACGACGCGCACGAGCCCGGGTTCGGGCACGACCGTGCGTTCCGGGGTCACCGTCACCCAGGTGCCTTCGAGGGCCGCGCGCGCCGCGGCGCACCCGCCGGGGTCGATCCCGCTCAGCCGCCCGGCCAGGTTCAGCCGCGCGTGGGCGCCGAGCACCACGACGGCCCGGCCGAACGCCTCGACCGCGGGGTCGCGCCGGAACAGGAACCGCAGCCGTTCCTGCCGGAACGAGCCGCCGAGGGCGTGCACCCGCTCGCACTCCCCCGCCCGGCCGCCGAGGCGGTGAGAGAACGCCCGGCCGAGCAGGGTGCGCAGTTCCTTCGGGCTGCCGCCGGTGATCTCGTGGCACGCCTCGGCGAACTCCGGGTCGTACCCGGAGCCGAACTGGGCGCCGACCAGTTTCCCGGTCGCCGCAACGGAAAGCGGCTCGGCGCGCACGCGGTACCGGGCGGCGCGCACGATCTCCTGGACCAGCGGGTCGCGGGTGCCGGCGCCGTCCTGCAGCACCACGCCGATCAGCACGCGCATCCCGCGCAGCCGGGCGGTGAGGAACGCCAGCGCGCGCAGCGAAAGTTCGTCGGCCCAGTGCAGGTCGTCGACCAGCAGGACCACGGTCCGGGCCTCGCCGAGCCCCACCAGCAGCGTGTGCAGGCCGTGGAGCACGGTCGCGATGGCCGGCATCTCCGGCGGCGGGTCCTGCGCGGACCCGCCCAGCAGCGCGCCGAGCATCTTGCGGGCGACGACCGGGATGTCACCGTCGTCGGGCGCGGCGAGCAGCGGCAGGGTCAGCTGCCGGACCACCCCCAGCGGAAATCCGCGTTCGAGCTGCGCGCCGCCGGCCCGCAGCACGCGGGCCCCGTGCCGGCCGCCGACGATCGCGAGGTGCCGCAGCAAGGCCGTGCCGCCCGCGCCGGCGGCGCCGTCGATCAGCAGCAGCGCGCCGGTCCCCGCGTCCACTTCGGACACGGCCGTCTCCAGCACGGCGAGTTCGGCTTCGCGTTCCAGGAGCACGCGATCACCCCTCCCGCCGCGTGGCGGCCCATCGCTGGGCGAGCCCGGACCGGCCCTTGACGCCGAGCTTGCGATAGACCTTCGTCAGCCGCAGTTCGACCGTGCGGAGGGCGATCGACAGCCGCTCCGCGATCTCGCGGTTGGCCAGCCCGTCCGCGGCCAAGGCGGCGACGTCCCGCTCGCCCGGGGAAAGCCCGTCGACGCTACTGCCGGGGTTCCGCACCGGCTCGACAGGACGGCTCGCCTGGGCCGGGACGCCGAGCCCGGCGTCGGCCAGCGCCCGTTCCCGGACGGCTTCGAGCACGTCCCCGGTCCCCCAGCGCCGGGCGATCGCCAGTTCTTCGGCGAAGAGCGTCTCGGCGGCGTCCGGCTCGCGCAGCTGCCACAGCGCGATCCCGGCCATCGTGCGCCACGGCACGAGCATCGGGTTGACCCAGTGCCGGGACCGCAGCATCCGGCCGCACTCGCGCAACGCGGAGAGAGCGCTTTCCGGTTCGCCGGTGGCGCGTGCCAGCTCGGCGCGCGCGTAAAGCAGGAACGCCCAGCCCACGCCGTTTTCCGCCCCGTGCGGCACCGGCGCGGCGGCGAGATGCCGGGCCTCGTCGAGCCGCCCGAGCCGGACCAGCGCGGTCAGCTCCCCCGCGATCCGGCGCGAGACGAGCGACGGATGCCAGCTGCCCGGCGGCAGTTCCCGCTCGGCCGCGGCGAGATCGAGCACGGTCTCCTCCGGCCGGTCCCCGTGGACCGCCGCCACGGCCCGGTAGAGCAACGCCTGAGCGGCAACGGGACGCGCCTCCCGGCGGCGGGCATCGGTGACCAGCTCGGTCAGCCCGGCGGTCGCCTCGTCGAGGTCGTGACAGCACATCAGCGCCCGGCACGCGGCAACCCGCGGCATCATCGGCGCGTCGTCGCGAGCGGCCAGCGCGGTCCGCGCCAGTTCCCGGACGCGGTCCCGGTGTTCGGCGCGAGTGGCCAGCCGCCAGGCGGCGACCCCAGCTTGCGCCGGTCCTGGCGCGGGCTCGGGAAGGGGGGTGACCGGGAGTTCGGGTTCGGCCGACGCCTCTTCCTGGGCCAGCCAGCCGAGGGCGCTCAGGGCCGCCGCAGCCGAGCGCGGCAGGGCCGGCACCGGGGCCCGGGGTTCCGACGCGACCGGACGAGTTGTCTCGGCATCACCACGGGCAAGCGGCAGGTCCGCCGCAAACTTGTGTGAGCTCATCCCTGACGACGAGCTAACGCCTGAAACCGCCTCGCGAGTCGCCTCGACCTCGCCTGGGGCAAGCGGCAGATCCGCCGCGATGGGCAACGCGCCCACCTCCCGCGAGGACCCCAGACCTGAAGCCGCCTCGCGAGCCGCCTCAACCTCACCCGGGGCAAGCGGCAGACGCGCCGCGGCGGAAAGCGAACCCACCTCCGGCGACGACTCCAAGCCCGAAGCCGCCTCGCGAGTCGCCTCGACCTCGCCTGGGGCAAGCGGCAGATGCGCCGCGATGGACAGCGAACCCACCTCCCGCGAGGACTCGAGTTCGGAAGGCGCGTAGCGAGCCGCCTCGACCTCGCCTCGCGCAACCGCGGTGCTCAGCTCCGGTGACGTACGGGGCTCCGAAGTGGCCGGGTGGGTCGTCTCCAAGGCACCCCGCCCGGGCGGAAAGTCCGCCGCGGGCAGCAGCGAACCCACCTCCGGCAACGAGCGAAGTCCCGAAACCGCCTGCCCGGCCTCAGCGTCACCTCGGCCAGGCCGCAGGTCGGCCTCCGGCGCCGTGCAAAGTTCCGAAGCCGCCTGCCGGGTCGTCTCCGCGTCGCCCCGGGCCAGCAGCAGGTCCGCCGCGGTGACCACCGAAGGCAGCGAACGCAGCTCCGGCGACGTGAGGATCTGCCGCAACCGGCCGTCGCTCGCGTCCGGGGCCGTCGCGACCTCGATCGCCGCCAGGCGGGTCAGTACCGCGCCGCGGTCGCCCGGTTCCATCGGCTCGGCCAGCGCCCTCCGCAAGGCTTCCGCCGCCGGGCCGGGACGGCCCTGCCGGAATCGCTGCGCCGAAGCCTCGGTCAGCACCGCCGCTGCCCAAGAGCGGCCGACCGGCGGCGCCGCGCACAGCAGGTCGGCGACGGCCGGTGCGCCGGCTCCCGCGCGCCGGCCCAGCTCCGCCGCCCGCAGGTACAGCTCGGCGCGCGCGTCCGGGTCCATCGCGGCCAGGACGTCCGCGCCGAGGTGCGGGTCGGCCAGCCGCGGCGAGTCGGACGCCGTCACCAGGCCGCTCGCGACCAGGTGGGCCAGCGCGTCCGGCAGGCTTTCCGCACGGAGGCGGGCCAGCGAACCGGCGACCTCGAAGCCCAGCTCCGTCCCGCAGACGGCGAGCATGCGCAGCAGTTCGAGCGAGTCGGCGGGCAGGCCGCGGACCAGCCGCGCGGCCCGCTCGGTGGTGACCGCCCTGGCGAGCGTCACCAGTTCCGGGATCTGCTCGGGCCCCGGCGGCAGTCCGCGCTCGGTGAACCGGTCGGCGAGCTCGCGCAGCACGGCCGGGCGGCCGCGGGTGACCCCCAGCACCGCGGCGGCGAACGCCTCGCCGGCCGGCACACCCAGCGCTCCTTCGAGCAGCTCGGTGGTTTCCGCGGCGCCGAGCGGGTCCAAGGTCAGTTCGCGCACCGAGGAGGGCTGGTCCAGGTACCGGGAAAGCCGGTCGTGGGCGGCCGAGACGAGCAGGACCGGCGCCTCGTGGGCGCAGCGGGCCATCGCGTCGAACCAGGCGAGTGACCAGGAGTCCGCCCACTGCAGGTCGTCGATCGCGAGGACCACCGGGCGCTCCCGGGCCAGCTCGGTGAACGCGTCGCAGAGCAGCGCCACCGGGGTCGCGCAGTCGCCGCCGAAACACGCCGTCGCCAGCTCCGCGAACCGGGCCGGCGGGTAGAGCCCGGCGATCAGCTGGGACACCGCGCCGTACGGGACCTCCGCCTCGACCGGCGAGCAGGACGCGACGGCGGCGGCCACCCCACGAGCGTGCGCCGCGGCCACCACGCGGTGGAGGAGGGTGCTGCGGCCGACGCCGGACACCCCGGACAACGCCAGCCGGGACGAGCGCCCCGCAGCGACGTCGTCGACCAGTGCGGTGATGACCCTCAGTTCACGATCGCGCCCGATTACCCGGCGTGTCTGGAGGTCGGGCATCGGCGACCTCCCACCGTCTCGATCGGTGACGCTCAGACGAGCGATTCTGCACCGAAGGTTACAACTCGTACCCGAACACCGCCGTCGGGCAAGCACCCGGCCGGTGAATCTCTGCCCGCACGACCAGTCCCGTATGCAAACGCGGGCAAGACCTCACCATTCGTGACCGCTCACCACGCGCGCAGCGCCTGCGCCAGCTCCCCGCGCCCCTTGATGCCCAGCTTCCGGTAGACGCTCGTGAGGTGCAGCTCGACCGTCCGCTGGGTCAGGAACAGCGACTCCGCGATCTCGCGGTTGGTCACGCCCTCCACCGCTCGTTCGGCGACCCGCCGTTCGCTGCCGCTCAGCGCGTCGGCCGGCGACGCCGTGCCGCTGCGCATCCGCCCGCCCGCCTCGGCGAGCGCGGGCAGCGCCAGGCCGAGCAGCTGCTTGTCCCGGCTGAGCACGGACAGGTCGATCGACCGCCGCAGCCGTTCCCGCGCGCCCTCGGCGTCACCACGCCGCAGCAGCCGCCGGCCGAGCAGGTACTCGGCCTTGGCGTGCTCCAGTTTCGCCGGAGAGCCCGCCAGCAGCTCCACGGCCTCTTCGAGCAGCTCGACGCCCGCGTCGCCGTCGGTCACGAGGGCACGCGCGGTCCGGGCCATGCCGGCCGCCCGCGCGGTACCCCACCGGGCGGCCGCCTCTTCGACGGCCTCGATCGTGGCCACGCCCTCGCTCACCCGGCCGAGACCGGCGAGCAGCTCGGTCGTGTCGTACCACCACGGCGCCATCACCGGGTTCTCGATCCCGGCGTCGGCGAGGCTGTCGCCGCACCGGCGCAGGTACCCCAGCGCGCCCTCCGGGTCGCCGAGCGCCGCCCGCGCGCGGGCCCTGGCCATCAGGAACCAGTGGTACTCCAGCGTGAAGTTCTCCAGCCGCGGCCGGACGACCGTGTCCAGCACCTCCTCCGCGCGGACCGGGTCGCCCTGGCGCACGAGCATCGCGCCGAGCGCGGCCTGCGGCATGGTCACCCCGGGCGCCCAGCGTTCCTGCGTCACGACGTCGAAGGAGAACTGCGCGTCCGCCAGCGCCTCGGGCAGGTTTCCGGTGAACTGGTGGATGAGCGCGCGGGTGCTGGCCCCCAGCGTGTACGTCCAGGCCTCGCCGCGGCGCTGGGCGTGGGCCAGCAGCTCGTCGATCGCGCCCAGTGCCGGACCGACGTGGTCGGCGAGGTACAGCGCGAGCACCGCGCCGAGCACGGCCCAGCCCCCGGGCGCGACGTCCCCGATCCGCAGCACCTGCCCAGCCTGGGCGGCGACCTCGGCGGCGGGACGGCCCTGCAGGGTGCCCAGCGACGCGAGCATGCCCAGCAGCTGCCGTTCCTCCGCGGTGTCGCCGTCCGGCGGGACGACGTCGCGGAAGCGCGCGCCGACCTGCCCGACCGTGGACTTCTCGTCCATGCCGGAGATCAGCAGCACCGACTCGGCGAGCGTGCGCAGGGACCGGTCCGCCGGTGACGGGTCCGGCCCCAGCTCCGCCTCCAGGGCGTCGAGCACCTCACTGGCGAGTGCGAAGGCGCGCAAGGAGTTCTGCGACGTCAGCGAAATGAAGGCGTAGAGCACCACGATCGGCACCCGGCGGCGCGGGTCGGCGACCAGGTCGAGGGCGTGCTCGAGGTGCCGCAGCGACGACTTCGGGTCGACCTGCCCCTGCACCCGGGCCAGCTGCACCAGCACCTGGACGCTGTCTTCGTCGGCCTGCAGCGCCCGCGCCAGGTACCGCGCGGCCGCCGCCGGCGCGCCCCGGCTCTCCGCCGCGACCGCCGCGTCGCGCAGCACGTTGACCATCCACGGCTGCGGCACCGATTCGAGCTGCAGGAGCAGGATCGCGACGTCCTCGGTGGGACGGCCGCTGTCGTTCAGCAGGGTGGCCGCGCGTTCCCGCACCGCCGCCAGTTCGGCGGGCGGCACGGCCGCCAGCACCGCCGAGCGGATCAGGTCGTGGGCGTAGTCGAGCCGGTCCGGCTGCAGCAGCTCGTTCGCCCGCAGCGCCCGCACGGCGCCACCGGCGGGGCCGGGCTGGGTGCCCGCGAGCGCGGCGATCGTCTCGAGCTTTTCCCCGCCCAGCACGGCGATCGCGCGCGCCACCGCGAACGCGTCGGCCGGCAGCCGGTCCAGCAGCGAGCGCGCGACCACCTCGCGCCCCAGCTCCTCGAGCGTCCCCACGTGCGCGGCGTCCGGCACCACCTGGCCGCGCAGCCGCGCCACCACGCGGTCGAGCAGGAACGGGTTGCCGCCGGTGACCTCGGCGCACTTGGCGACGAACCCCGGGTCCGGCGGCACGCCGAAGCGCTCGCGCAGGACGTCCGCGACGGCTTCGGCGGGCAGCGGCGAGAGGTCGACGGTCAGGCAGTTCAGCGTCGCGCCGATCTCGCCGAGCACCTCGGGGCTGGGTTCGTCGGGCCCGGTGCGCTGGGTCATCAGCACCAGCAGCGGCAGGTTCTCCGCGCGGCGCAACAGGAAACCCAGCCAGCGCAAGGACGTCTCGTCGCACCAGTGGACGTCGTCGACGGCCAGCACGACGAGACCCCGCGCGGCCAGGCCCGCGGTGAGCCAGTGCAGGCCGTACATGACGGAGTAGGTGTCGGCGCTGTCGGCGGCGCCGTGCTCGGGAACGAGCGCCGGCAATGCGAGCCGGGCGCTGCCCGCGAGCAGCCCCTCCGGGTCGTCGCCGTCGAGCCTCAGCGGTTCGAACAGCGCGCGGACGGCTTCGTAGGCGGCGGAACCGCTTTCCGGGCAGCCGACCGTGAGCACGGTCGGGGCGACGCCGTCGAGCTCGTCGAGCGCGGCGGCCAGGAGCTTGGTCTTCCCGATCCCGGCCGGGCCGCGCAGCAGCACCGCCTGCCCCTCGCCGAGCGCCGCGGCGCGGGCCCGGTCGACGAGCAGTTGCAGCTCCCAGTCCCGGCCGGCCAGTTCCATCGCGGGCACCGCCCGCAGGCCACTCCGCAGAGCCACCGTGTCTCCCGTCCTCGCTCCCGGACCGGCCCCAGCGCGTGGTCCGGTCGGCGCCCACCCTGCCAGGGCGGCGGCGACCTGGCCCGGCGGAGTCCCGGGGAGCGGGAACCGCGACGTCAGACCGCGAGCACCCGGGTGCCGGCGCGACGGATCTCGTCGGCGGCCACGAGGTCGACGCGGTCGTCGGTGATCAGGGTGTCGACGTCCTCGACGTCCCCGAATCGGGCGAAATGGTCGTTTCCCACCTTACTGTGGTCGGCCAGCACGACCGTGCGCCGCGCGGCCGCGATCGCCGCGCGCTTGACCATCGCCTCCGACGAGTCCGGGGTCGTGAGGCCCCGCGCCACGGAGATGCCGTCGGTCGCCATGAACGCGACGTCGACGTAGGTGTCGCCCAGTGCCCGCAGCGCCCAGTTGTCCACCGCGGCGAGGGTGCGGCCCTTCACCCGGCCGCCGACGAGCATCACGGTCACCTTGCCGCGCCCGGACAGGGCCAGCGCGATCGTCACGGCGTTGGTCACGACCGTCAGCTCGCGGTCCACCGGGAGGATGTCGGCCAGCTCGCCGACCGTGCTGCCGGCGTCCAGCAGGATCGCCCCTTCGTCGGGCACCAGGTCGAGGGCGGCGCGGGCGATCCGGCGCTTCTCGACGGCCATCGCGGGATCCCGGTGGGGCAGTGCGAAGTCCGGCACCCCGGCGTCGACCGGGATGGCCCCGCCGTGCACGCGGCGCAGCACCCCGCGCCGTTCGAGCGCGGTCAGGTCGCGCCGGACGGTTTCCGTGGTGATCTCGAACCGCGTCGCCAGGGTCGCGACGTCCACCCGGCCGTTCGTGCGGGCCATGTCCAGGATGGCCTGATGGCGCTCCTCGGCGTACATCGTCGCACGTCTCCCTCGCGGTTTCCCGAGGTCCGCACGCTACCCACCGCCCGCGCTCGTCCACAACGGTTTCACACGGTTACCCGGGACTTCCCGGTATTCCCGTGCTCACGCTGCTGTGGACGCCCCACGTGCGAGATCATCCGGCGGCGCTGCCCTGGCCCGGGTCACCGCGTCAGGGGCAGCGCGGCCATCCCGCGCAGCGCCGGGTTCGGGCGGCGCCGCACCTCACCGCCGATCGCCAGTGACGGGAACCGCTTGCCGATCTGTTCCAAGAGGACGGTCATCTCCAGGCGGGCCAGCGCCGCGCCCAGGCAGAGGTGCAGGCCGTGGCCGAAGAACAGGCCCCGGCCGCCGTCGCGGGTGATGTCGAAGCGGTCCGGGTCGGCGAACCGCGCGGGGTCGCGGTTGGCCGCTCCGATGAGCACCACGATCGCCTCGCCCGCCGGCAGTTCGACACCGCCGACCACCGCCGGCCGGACAGCCGCGCGCTGGCTCATCTGCGCGGAACCGTCCCAGCGCAGCATCTCCTCGGCCGCCCCGGCGGCCAGCCCGGGATCCCCGGCGAGCAGGGCGAACTGCTCGGGGTGGGTCAACAGGGCGTGAATCCCGATGCCCAGCGCGCCGGCCGTGGTCTCGTAACCGCCGCCGAACAGCACGACCAGCGACCTGAGCACGTCCTCGGTGTCGGCATCGGGCCCGGCGAGCAACGCGGACGTCAGGTCGTCACGCGGCTCAGCGCGCCGCTGCTCGATCAGGCCGCCGAAGTAGGCGCGGTACTCGACGGCGGCCGCGTCGACCTCGGCGCGCAGATCCGCCGACATCGCCGGGTTCACCTGCCTGCCGATCAGGTCGGTGACCCGGCGGAGCTCGTCGTGGTCGGCTTCGGGCACCCCGACCAGGTCGCCGATCACCGCCATGCCGAGCGGGTACAGGACGGTGTCGACGAACTCGGCCGCGCTCCCGTCCGCCGTCGTGTCGGCGAACCGGTCGAGCACGCGGTCGACGGCCCGGCGGACCGCGGGTTCCAGCGCCTGCACGCGCCGGACGGTGAAGTCGCGCATCAGCAGCAGTCGTTCGCGGGTGTGCTCCGGCGGGTTCTTCCACGGCAGCAGCTCGGCCAGCAGCACCATCGCCGGGTTGTCACGCCAGCCCGGCCGGTGCTCGTCGCGCCACTGCGCGTCCAGCACCAGGAAGTTCGCGCCGTCGGCGAGGATCGGCTGGCAGTCGGCGAACCGGCTGAGCACCCAGCTGTCGTAGACCTCACTGCGGAAGACCGGCGCCTCTTCGCGCAGCTTCGCGTAGACGGGGTACGGATCGGCGAGCCCGGCCGGGGTGGCCAGGGACAGCAGGGCTTCGTCGGCAGCTGCGGACACGGGGGTTCCCTCCAGTCGCGGTTCGGTGCCCGCAGTGTTCTCCCCCGCGCCGGGGCCGGGGCAGGGTCCGGGCCCCGGCTTCACCCGGATGGCAGGATGCGGAAATGCCTCAGCTGCCCCTCGACGGCGTCACCGTCGTGTCCTGCGAACAGGCGGTCGCCGCGCCGCTGGCCACCCGGCACCTCGCCGACCTCGGGGCGCGGGTGCTGAAGATCGAACGGCCCGGCGGTGGCGATTTCGCCCGCGCCTACGACGAAACCGTGCACGGCCTCTCCAGCCACTTCGTCTGGCTGAACCGGTCCAAGGAAAGCGTCACGCTCGACCTGAAGAGCGACGCCGCGCCCGCGATCATGGCCCGGCTGCTCGACGAGGCCGACGTGTTCGTGCAGAACTTCGCGCCCGGCGTGGCCGAACGGCTCGGCCTCGGCGCGTCCGGGATCCGCGCGACGCGGCCACGGCTGATCACCTGCTCGGTGTCGGGCTACGGCTCCAGCGGCCCGTATCGCGACGCCAAGGCGTACGACCTGCTCATCCAGTCGGAGGCCGGGCTGGTGTCGGTGACCGGCACCGAGGCCGAGCCGGCCAAGAGCGGCATCCCGGCCGCGGACATCGGCGCCGGGATGTACGCCTTCTCCGGCATCCTTTCCGCGCTCTACGACCGTGAACGCACCGGTGTGGGCACCGAGCTCGAGGTGAGCCTGTTCGACTCGCTGGTCGAGTGGATGGGCTTCCCGCTGTACTACGCGGGATACGGCGGCACCCCGCCACCGCGGACCGGCACGAGCCACCCGGCCATCGCGCCCTACGGCACCTTCACCGCGGGCGACGGCACGGAACTCGTGCTGGCCGTGCAGAACGACCGCGAGTGGGCGGCGTTCTGCGAGCACGCCGTCGCACGGCCCGCCTGGGTGACCGACGAGCGGTTCGCCACCGGCAGCGCGCGGGTCGCGCACCGCGCCGAGCTGGAGGAGGAGATCGCCGCGATCTTCGCCGCCCTGACCGGCCCGCAGCTGGAAGAGCGCCTGACGGCCGGCCGGATCGCCCACGCGCGCCGCCGCGAGCTGCCGGACGTGCTGACACACCCGCAGCTCACCGCCCGGGACCGGTTCGCCGAGGTCGGCACGCCCGCCGGGCCGATCCGCGCGACCCTCCCGCCGATCACCGTGCCGGGCCGGGCACCGCGGATGGACGCCGTCCCGGGCCTCGGCGAGCACACCGACGCCGTGCTGACGGAGTTCGGGTTCGACGCGGAAGCGTTGCGGCGTCAGGGTGCGGTGTAGCGCATCGCGATCTTGTGCGGCCGCGGCCGGCCGGTCTCGCGGAAGCCGAGCCGTTCGTAGAACGCCTTCGCGCGCGTGTTGACGTCGAGGACCTCGAGGACGACGTCCTGGCCACGCGAAGCGGCTTCGGCGGTCAGCGCCTGGACGACGTGCCCGCCGATGCCGCGGCCCTGGTGGTGCGGCTCCAGCTCGATCCGGCCCAGGACGACGTCGGCCCCGGTGTCGTCGACGACCAGCGCGCCGGCGTCGTGGCCGTCGACGGTGATGATCTGCGTGCGCGCCGCGTCGAAGTGCTCCTCGTGATACGCGCGTTGCGTCGGCTCGTCCCAGCCCCAGACCGCCTCGACGTACTCGCCGAGAGCGGCGCGGTGCAGCTGGAAGCAGAACTCGTCGTCACCCGATCGGGGCTGGCGCAGGCCGACCTGCCGCGTCTTCCGGGCCACCGGCGCCTCTCCTGTCGGGCGCAGTCCGGCGAAACTGGCGAAAGCACCGGACCGGCCGTGTTTCACTGGTCTCGACGACGATATCCCGACCGCGGAGGACGGACGACTTGCGCAGCGACGACGGCGGCACGGCGGCCTGGGTCCGCCGGTTCCACGACGCCACCGGCAGCACCGCCCGCCTGGTGTGCTTCCCGTACGCCGGCGGGTCGGCGAGCTTCTTCCACCCGGTTTCCGCGCGCTTCTCCCCCGGCACCGAGGTCGTGGCGCTGCAGTACCCGGGCCGGCAGGACCGGCGGCGCGAGCCCTGCATCGACGACCTCGGCAAGCTCGCCGACGAGATCGCCGACCGGCTCGCCACCTTGAGCGCCAAGCCGACCGTGTTCTTCGGGCACAGCATGGGCGCGGTCCTCGCGTTCGAGACCGCGTACCGGCTGGAGCAGGCCGGGACGAACGCACCGGCCACCGTCGTCGCGTCGGGCAGGCGGGCGCCGTCGACCCGCCGCGAAGACCGCGTCCACGAGCGGGACGACGAGGGCCTGATCGCCGAGCTGCGGCTGCTCAACGGCACGGACTCGGCGGTCTTCGGCGACGACGAGCTGCTGCAGCTGGCGCTGCCGTCGATCCGCGGCGACTACACCGCGATCGAGACCTACCGCTGCGAGCCCGGCCGCCGGATCGCGGCCCCGATCGCCGTCCTGACCGGCGACAGCGACCCGAAGACGACGCTCGCCGAAGCCGAGGCCTGGCGCGAGCACACCGAAGGGGCCTTCACGCTGCGAGTGTTCGCGGGCGGGCACTTCTTCCTCGCCGACCACCAGGCCGACGTCACCGCGGAGATCGCCGGGCACCTCGACGTTCTTCGCTGAACCCTGGGGTTTTCCCGAGCCGCGTGGTGCGACGGTGGCTGTCACGGACACCGCGAGGCACCAGGAGGCGCCATGGCCCTGCTGACCCGGCTGACCAGCAAGTCCACTGTGGAGGACGTGAGCGAGGTCCTCGACCGGGACGGCGTGGTGGTCGTCGAGGACCTGGTCGACGCGACCACCCTCGAGGGCCTGTGGGCGGACCTCGGCCCGGCGCTCGACGACGTCGTCTACGGCGACAACATCTTCTCCGGCCAGCGGACCAAACGGCTGTGCTCGCTGTTCGCGCGGAGCCGCCACACGGCCGACGTCCTGCTGCACCCGCTGTTCCTCGGCGCGGCCCGCAGGCAGATCTCCCGGCCGTCGCCGGAGTGGTTCGGCACGAACCTCGCGGGGGTGGCGCCGGGCGTCCAGGTGAGCAGCACCCAGGTGGTCCAGATCCGGCCGGGCGAGACCGCGCAGCCGGCGCACCGGGACGACGTCGCGCACCTGCTGCGCGGCACCGGGCACCCGAGCCGGGTGCAGATCATGGTGGCGCTGGACGACTTCACCGAGGACAACGGCGCCACGGTGTTCCGGCCGGGCAGCCACCGGTGGGAGCCGGAGCGCGACCCGCGGCCGGGCGAAGCGGCGGCGGCGGAGATGACGCCGGGTTCGGCGGTGCTCTGGGTCGGCGGGCTCCTGCACGGCGGCGGCGCGAACCGCACCGGCGAGGCGCGCACCGGCCTGACGATCGGGTTGACCCGCGCGAACCTGCGGCAGGAGGAGAACCAGTACCTCGCCGTGCCACCGGAGATCGTGCGCGAGTACCCGGAGGAGGTCCAGCGCCTGCTGGGTTACGACCTCTGCCCGCCCTTCCTGGGCTGGTACGAACACCACGACCCGCGTTCGGTGCTGGAGCAGCCGCGCGTCTGAGCCGCTCGCGGCGTGATACCCCGCGGGCATCACAGCGGACGGGAAGGGTCTTGGACGCGGGACCGGGCCTCGCGGAGAGTCGGAGGGGAACCACCCCGACCACGAAAGGTCCCACGATGAAGGTCTTCCTCACCGGCGGCTCCGGCTACGTCGGCCGCCCGACGGTCCGGGCGCTCGTCCGGCACGGCCACGAGGTGAGCGCCCTGGCCCGCAGCGACGCGGCGGCGTCCGTCCTCACCGGCCTCGGCGCGCGTCCGGTGCCCGGCGGCCTGACCGACACGGACGTGCTCCGCGCGGCGGCCGCCGAAGCCGACGGCGTCATCCACCTCGGCCAGCACTACGGTCCCGACACCGCGGAGGTCGACCGCGCCGCGGCCGACGCGCTGCAGGACGGCCTCGGCGACCGCGGAACCTACGTCCACACCGGCGGCGTCTGGGTGTACGGCGACACCGAGGGCGTCGTCGGCGAGGACGCCCCGCAGCGCCCGCCGGCGATCACGGCGTGGCGCCGCGCGAACGAAGAGCGCGTCCTGTCCCGCGGCGGGAACCCCGTACTGGTGATGCCCGGCCTGGTCTACGGCCACGGCGGCGGTCTCGCCGAGACGTTCTTCGTCGCGCCGGGCCGCGAAGAGGGTTCGGTCCCCCTCATCGGCGACGGCGCCAACCACTGGGCCGTGGTGCACGCCGACGACATCGCGGAGCTGTACGCGCTCGCCCTGCAGGCGCCGCCGAAGTCGGTGTACGCGGGGGTGAGCGGGCAGAACGTCCCGCTGGCGGAGATCGTGACCGCCCTTACCCACGCGGCGGGCTGCCCGGACCAGGTCACCCGCCTGACCTACGCCGAGGCGTCCGAGCGGATGGGGCCGATCGCGGAGGCGTTTGCCCTGGACCAGCGGCTGACCCCGGCCCGCGCACGCCGCGAACTCGGCTGGACGCCCCGGCACCTGGACGTGTTGACCGAGTTGCGGGGGTAAGGGCTCGTCCTTCGAGGGATGCGTGAACGCCCGATGCGGCAGCCCCGGCCTCAGGCCGAACGTGGACTCCGACGAAAGAAGGAGACCATGCGAGGCGACTGGATGTACGACTGGGTGCGGGTGGAGATGGACTACCGCGCCGGCCCACGGCCGGTGTCCCCCCGGCGCACCGAGCGCAAGCCGGCCCGGCACTGGCGGGCGCTGTGGGCGGGGTTGTTCGCGGGGCAGCGGCCGGTCGGGGTGCCGCACGGGAGTTCGGTGTCCTAAGGCTTTGCGGGGGACCCCGCCCGCTAGCGGCTCAGGTGGCCAGGGGTCCGGCCATCCTCTTGAGCCGCGGCGTGGACCTGTTCGACGACCGGGACCAGGCCGGCGAGTCCGGGGAGCACCGCGTCGGCGACCGCCGGGTCGTGGGGTTCGGCGTGCCGGTTGATCCAGACCCGCGGGATGCCGAGCGCCCGCGCCGGGACCATGTCGTGGAAGTGGCTCTGCGCGACGTGCACCCAGTTCTCGCGGGTGGCGCCGAACGACGCGGCGAACCGCTCGAAGTGGGCGTGGCCGGGCTTGTAGGAGCCGACGTCCTCTGCGGTCACCACGGCGTCGATCGGCACGCCGAGCCGTCGCTGGGTTTCGCCGATGAGGTCACGGTCGCAGTTCGTCAGCAGGGCCAGCCGCCAGCCCGCCTCGCGCAGGCCCGTCAGCGCGGCGCGGGTGTCCGGGAAGACCGGCCAGTACGGGAGCCCGGTGCCGAGCACGGACGCGTCGTCGGCGACCAGGTCCAGTCCCGCCTCGGCCGCCGTCCGGCGCACCGACTCCGCCAGGACCTCCCGGTACCGCCGCACCGGCACCTCGGCCTGGACCTGCGGTTCGATCCGGTTGTAGACCTCCAGCAGCTCGGCGCCGCGGCCCGGGTACAGCAGCTCGATCCCGGTGGCGATGCCGTGGCGCCAGTCCACGAGCGTGCCGAAGCAGTCGAAGGTCGCCCAGCGCGGCATTACGCGTCCTCTCGGTCAGCCGGTGTGAGCGTCGCGAAGATCTCCGCGAACTCGTGGACGAGACGGGAGCGCCGGGCGGCGATCCAGGCGAGGCACACCTCGTTGGGCGGCAGGTCCTCGACCGGCACGTGCGCGACGTCGGCGCGGGTGTAGTACTCCGAAGTGGACAGGGGGACGACCGCGATCCCGCGCCCCGCCGCGACGTGCTCCAGCTTCTCCTCGACGCTCCCGAACCCGCGCCGTGACGGAGCGGCGCCCTCACGGAACTCGACCGCGATGTCGCGCCACTCCGGCACCGCGTCCGGGTCGTTGAGGAGGTGCTCGTCGGCCAGGTCGCCGACCAGGACCGCGTCCTTCCCGGCCAGCCGGTGGTCGGCCCGCAGCACCGCGACCCGCGGCTCCCGGAACAGCGGCCGCACGGTCAGCCCGCGCCGGTCGATCGGCAGCCGGACCACGCTGACGTCGGCGCGGCCGTCGTGGAGGACGTCGACCTGGTCGTCCCAGGTGGTCCGGACGAGGTCGACGGCGAGGCCGGGGTGCCGCGCGGTCAGTGCGCGGACGGCCTCGGTGACCGTGATGCCCGGCATGAACCCGACGGTGAAGGCCGCATTGCCCCGCGCCGCCGTGGCGACGCGCCGCTGCAGGCCTTCGGCCGAGGCCAGCAGCGGCCGGGCGTCTTCGAGCAGCTGACGGCCGGCGTCGGTGAGTTCGGTGGATCGCCTGTCCCGCAGGAACAACTGCGCCCGCAGCTCGCCTTCGAGCGCGCGAATCTGGCGCGACAGCACCGGCTGCGCGATGTGCAGCCGGGCGGCCGCGCGCCCGAAGTGCAGCTCTTCGGCCACGGCGACGAAGTACCGCAGCTTCCGCAGATCGACGTCCACCGGCGGCCTCCCGAGGTCTGAGACCTTCAGGGTATTACGGCCCGCCTACGCGTGAGCCTTCAGGAACCGCGCCAAGTGCGGGTTCACCTCATCCGCGTGGGTGTAGCTCAAGAAGTGCGCCCCGCCCTCGACCACCACCGGCTCCGCCGCCCCCGGCAACGCCGCCGCCAGTTCGGCCGCCCGCTCCACCGGGTACGCGAGGTCCGCCGTTCCGTGCAGGACCAGGGCCGGGCACGTGATCTCCGGGACCCGGTCCAGCACCGCGTCGCGGTCCACCAGGGCCGTCATCGTCCACGTCAGCTGGTCGGGCGCCACCGACGCCCAGCGCTGCTTCCACTCCCCCACCTCGAACGCGCCGAAGCAGATCGTCGCCACGCCGTCGAGGACCTCCGGTGGGGCGCCGCCCGTGACCCAGGCGTCGAGGACCGCTCGGTAGCCCGCCGCCACCGCCGGGTCCTCCGCCGCGGCCGACGTGCCCAGGACCGCCAGACACGACACCCGGGAAGGCGCCAGCAACGCCAGCCGCAGCGCGACGAACCCGCCCTGGCTCGTGCCGACCACCGCGGCTCTGGACACGCCCAGGTGATCCAGCACCGCCAGGACGTCCCGGGCGACGTCCCAGTAGTCGAACGGGCCCTCCGCCGGGGTGCCGCCGTGGCCGCGCTCGTCGATCGTGATGCGGCGGAAGCCGTCCAGCGCGGGCAGCTGCGGGGCGAACATGCGGCCGTCCATCAGGAAGCTGTGCAGCAGCACGACCGCCGGGCCCGGGCCGCCGTCGTCGGTGAAGGCGGGGAGCGTCATCGATCCTCCGGAAGGGAACTCAGCCGGCGAACCGGCCCACGGCGACGAACGCCGCCAGCACCAGCAGCACGACGTTCATCGGCAGCGCCTTGGTCTCCTTGCGGCGCGCGTGGACGATGATCGCACCGATCTGGACGATCGCCAGTCCGGCCGCGGCCAGCGGGGTGAGCACCCGCGCGATGTCGAGCGCCCACGGCAGGATCAGGCCGATCGCGCCGACGATCTCGATCGCGCCGATCCCCTTGATCGCCGCCGCGGAAAAGTCCGCCGTCCACCCCATGTTGGGGTTCTCCAGCAGCTTCTCCCGCGGCGTCACGAGCTTCATGCCCCCGGCGCCGAGGTACAGCGCGGCCAGCACGATGGCGGCGATCCACAGGGCGATGTTCACGGTCACTCCCAGGTCCGGAAAGGTGCCAGAAAAGATGATTGAACACTACATCTCTTTCCGGAGAGTAGACCTCAACTTGGCTTGACCGTGACCGACCCGCCGGGCCGCAGGGTGACGACGCGCTTCCAGGCCCCGGCGCGCACCTCGGTCCGCGTGCCGCCGACGCTGCGGATCACCGCCCGGGTCACCTTGCCGTCGCGCCAGGCGACGTCGACCTCGAACCCGCCGCGCGCGCCGATCCCGCTCACGCTCCCCGAGCGAGCCCACGCCGACGGCAGCGCGGGCAGCAGCTCCAGCACACCCGGCCGCGAGTACAGCAGCATCTCCAGCATCGCCGTCGGCGCGCCGAGGTTCGCGTCGATCTGGAAGATCGTGTAGCTGCCCTGGCTGTACATGTCGAAGAAGTTCGCCGCGGTGCCGTTGCCGTTGCCGACCGACGGCCGCATGACCGTGAGCAGCAGCTGGTACGCCTTGTCGGCGTCCTTCAGCCGCGCCCAGCACGCCGACCGCCACGCGGTCGCCCAGCCGAAGCTGTCCATCCCCCGCGCGGTCAGCAGGGCACGCACGCCGCCGAGCAGCTCGGCGGGTGACGTGTCCGTCGCGATCCGGTCGCCGGGGAAGAACCCGATCAGCGGCGACAGGTGCCGGTGCGTGGTCTCGCCCAGGTTGTCGGGCGACATCCACTCCTCGAGCCAGCCGGACGTCGGGCTCACCTTCGGCAGGTACAGCTTCCGCTGCAGCCCGGCGATCCGGTCGCCGTACGCGCGGTCGCGGCCCAGGGTCGTGACCGCCGCTCGGTAGTGCTCGAACAGGTCCCAGACGATCTCCTGGCTGTAGGTGTTGCCGAGGGTGTCCTGCGGGCCGTGCTCGGGTGACCAGTCGTGGTCGTCGACGAGGACCTCGCGGCCGTCGACGGTCGTCGTGACCAGCCGGGCCTCCCAGAATTCGGCGGCGCCCTTGAGCAGCGGGTAGATCCGCGCGAGGTAGGCCTTGTCCTGGGTGAACGCGTAGTGGTCCCACAGCGAGTTGCACAGCCACGCGTTGCCGGCCGGGTGCCACCACCAGCCGGAGCCGCCGTAGATGTTGGTGGAGAACGCGATCGCCCAGCCGCCGATCTTGCCGCTGGTGTTGCGGAAGCGGTTTCTCGGGTCGTTGAACAGCTTCTTCGTGGTGTCCGTCCACACGGGAAGCTGCGAGAGGCAGTAGTCGGCCAGCGCGGTGAAGCTGCCCGGCAGGGCCGCGCGGTCGGCCAGCCAGTAGTTCATCTGGACGTTGATGTCGGTGTGGTAGTCGCTCATCCAGTCGGGCGTGTTGTTGTTCTGCCACAGGCCCTGCAGGCCCATCGGCAGGCCGTCGCGCGAGCCGGTGATCGTCAGGTACCGGCCGTACTGGAGGTAGGACGCCTCCAGCTCCGGGTCGGGCGTGGCCGGGTCGTCGTGCCGTGCCACGAGCCGCGACCACGAGTCCAGCGACCGCTTCGACGCCGGGGACGAGCCCAGGTCGATGCTCAGCCGGTCGTAGAGCCGCCGGTAGTCGGCGACGTGCGTGGCGAGCAGTGCGCCACCGCCGGCCCGCAGGGCCCGGGACGCCTTCTGCTTCGACAGGACCAAAGGATCCAGACCAGCGTCGAGGAACTTCCGCGCCGCGTCGGGCACGTAGTTCGTCCCACCCGAAAGCACGATGACGACTTCGCGGCAGCTGGTGAACACCACGGTGGTCCCCTGCTGCGACACCTTCCCGCCCTGGCTCGACGCCGCCGCCGCGCACGCGTACTTCAGCCCGTTGGCGAAGGTCGCCGCGAAGGCGGGCCCGCTCAGCACCTCGTCCCGCGTCGGCTCCAAGGTGACCGTGCCGGTCAGCGTCCCCCGGCCTTCGCTGGTCAGCCGGACGACCACGACGTCGTCGGGGTGGCTCGCGTAGACCTCGCGGCGGTACCGCGTGCCCTGGCTGGTGTAGGTGACGGTCACCAGGCCGTTGCTCAGGTCGAGCGTCCGCCGGTAGTTCGTGACGCCGGTGTGCGCGGGCACCGAGATCCGCGCCTTCGCCAGCAGCCCGAGCGTGCCGAACTTCTCGCGTTCGTACGGGAACTGGCCGTCGTCTTCGAGGACGTCGTTGGCGCCGCCGGTCCAGAGCGACGCGTCGGCGAGGTACAGGAAGTCGGCGGCCGGGTCACCGCCGACGAGCGCACCGATCCGACCATTGCCGATCGGCAGGCCCTGTTCGATGATCTTGTCCTCGGCCGCGGGCGACGGGTACCACAGCGTCGTCGCCCGGCCGTCGGGGACGAGGTCCGCGGCAGCCGGGCGCACGACGTCTGCGCTTGCGACAAAAGGACGAACGCCACTCAGGGCGATCCCGGCGCCGACCGCGCCACCGAGCTTGAGGAAGGTGCGGCGCGAGGGCGGGAGGGAAGGGTTCGACATGTCGGATCCGTTCGGCGTTGAAGGCGGGGACCGGCTTGAAGCCCGCCAAACATATGACCTATCCGGATCCGAGGTCAAGATTCTTCGTAATTAATCCGATAATACGAACAGTCAGCAGCTCGACGGCGCCGGCTTCCCGGCCAGCCGGTCGTGGACGTAGGCAAGAGCGCCGGGCGCGCCCTGCACCGCGACCGTGACGTGGTCCCCGACCGGGATCCGCCGGTACTGGATGGTCACGCCCTCGGCGCAGTACTTCTTCACCAGCGCGTCCACCGGCGGCGTGAGCGCCAGCTCGTCGAAGATCCCCTGGTAGAAGTACGTCGGCGAGCCCGGTTTCCGGGTGCCCATCACGTTCTGGGCGATCACGTTCCGCACCGCCGGCACGTCGAGCAGCTGCGGCACGGTCGTGTAGTCGCTCATCCGGTGGAACGCCTGGGTCACGCTGAACTGCGCGATGCACTGCTTCCCGACGTCCTCGAACGCCTGCTTGCCTCGCGCGTTGAGCAGCGTGGCCGTGTCGATCTCCGGGAACGCGCGGCTCAGCCCGACCGCCGCGCCGATGTAGATCCCGGCGAACACCCCGCCGTCGATGCGGCGGGCGACGTACTCGATGTCCGCGGGCACCCCGCCGGCGGCGACCCCGGCGAACTTCAGCTCCGGCGCGTAGGACGGCTGGACCTCGTTGGCCCACTGGCTGGCCAGCGCGCCGCCCGAGTAGCCCATCAGCGCCGTCGGCGTCGCGGTCCCGGACAGCCCGGCGGGCGCGAACGACTGGGCCGCGCGGATGCCGTCGATGACGCCGTGCGCGGTGTTGAGCCCGGCCGTCCACTCCGAGCGCGGGCCCTCGTAGTCGGCGGTCACGACGGTGTGACCCGCGGCGAGCAGCGGCACCATGAGCGCCAGCTCCTCGGCGGGCAGCGCCGTGCCGGTGGCCAGCACGTACGACGGCGCGCAGTCGAGGCTGAGCCCGTCCTGCGCGGTCTGGTACGAGACCAGCGTCTTCGGGCCGGGCGAAGACACCGGCTGCATGATCGTCGCGACGTCGGCGATCGCGCCGCCGCGGGTGTCCGAGGAGCGGTACTTGACCTGCCAGGCCCGGATCGGCACCGGCAGGGTGAGCGCCCGGATCGTGATCGGGCGAGAGTCGAGCACGGTGCCCGGCGCGACGTCGGGGAACGGCGACGGCTGGGCGTAGAACGGATCGGCGGCGGGGTTCGGCGGCAGGCCGGCCGCGTCGGCGGCGGGCGTGGCGACCAGGGCGGCCGCGGCGAGGACCGCGACGGTGAGGATGCGGCGGATGTCGGCGTTGACAGGCACGGGACCTCCCAGTTTCGATACCGACCGGTATCGTGTGTCCGATTTACCAGATGACCTGCGTCACAGTCAACGAAGGACGCCCAGGTGAGGGAGGCGGTAGCGTGGCGCTCCATGACCGCACCCCGCCGCCGCCCGACCCGCGCCGAGACCCGGCGGCGGATCATCGACGCGGCCACCGCGGTGTTCGCGCGCCAGGGCATCGCCGCGACGTCGCTCAACGACGTCGCGGCCGAGGCTGGCCTGACCAAGGGCGCGGTCTACTCCAGCTTCGCCGGCCGGGACGACCTGGTGCTGACGATCATGGAAGAGCACGTCGTCGAGCGCATGGAGGCGGCGACGACGGCGTTCGCCGAGCTGGCCGACCTCGACGAGGCCACCACCGAGGCCGGGGCGCGGCTGCTGTCCGGCATCGACTCGGACGCGACGTGGCACCGGCTGCTGCTGGAGTACTGGGGCCTGGCCATGCGGAACCCGGCCGTCCACAAGGGACTCGCGGAGCGCCGCGCCCGGCTGCGGGAGGCGATCACCGCGGCCATCCGGAAGGCCGCCGCCCAGCACGGCCTCGAGCTCCCCCTGGCGCCCGAGCACCTCGCGGTGGTCGTGCTGGCGCTGTCCAACGGCCTCGCGGTCGAACGCGGTGTCGAGCCGGACGCGGTGCCGCCGGGGCTCTTCAGCGACGTCCTCAAACTGCTCGTGACCCCACGCTGACCACCGACGAAAGGCCTGCCACGGTGCCGACCAACCCCTTCCTCGAAGGCGGCTTCGCCCCGATCAGCCGGGAGCACACCCTCACCGAGCTCGAGGTGACCGGGACGATCCCGGACTTCCTCGACGGCCGCTACCTGCGCAACGGACCCAACCCGCTGTCCGAAGTGGACCCGGCGGCCTACCACTGGTTCATGGGCGACGGCATGGTCCACGGCGTCCGCCTGCGTGACGGCAAGGCGCAGTGGTACCGCAACCGCTGGGTCCGCAACCCCTCGATCGACGCGATCCTCGACGGCGGCCTGCCGCGCACCACCCCGCACAACCTCAGCGCCAACACCAACGTCATCGGCCACGCCGGCAAGACCCTCGCGCTGATGGAGGCCGGCGCGAACCTGTGGGAGCTGACCGACGAGCTGGACACGGTGGGGCGCTGCGACTTCGACGGCACCCTGAGCGGCGGGTACACCGCCCACCCCAAGCGCGACCCGCGGACCGGCGAGCTGCACGCCGTCTCCTACTCGCTGACCGGCGGCAACAAGGTCACCTACTCGGTGATCGACACGGCCGGGCGGGTCCGGCGCGAGGTGCCCGTCGAGGTCACCGGCGCGCCGATGATGCACGACTTCTCCCTGACCGAACAGCACGTCGTCTTCTACGACCTGCCCGTGACGTTCGACGCGGGCCTGGCGACGGCCTCGATCCCGTCCCCGGTGCTGCGCGCCACCACCCGGCTCGTGCTCTCCGCGGTCATCGGCCGGGTGCGGATCCCCGACCCGATCACCGCGCGGATGGCGTCGAAGATCTCCGCCAACGGCAGCCTGCCCTACCACTGGAACCCGAAGTACCCGGCGCGGATCGGCGTGATGCCGCGGGAGGGCGGCAACGGCGACGTCCGCTGGTTCGACGTCGAACCGTGCTACGTCTTCCACCCGCTCAACGCCTACGACGACGGCGACAGCGTCGTGCTCGACGTCGTCCGCCACCCCCGGATGTTCGACCGGCAGCTGCGCGGCCCCGACGAGGGCGTGCCGACACTGGACCGGTGGACGGTCGACCTCTCCGCCGGCAAGGTCATCGAGGAGCGCCTCGACGACCGCGGCCAGGAGTTCCCGCGCGTCGACGAGCGGCTCGTCGGCCGCCCGCACCGCTACGGCTACGCGCCGTCGGTGACCACCGGGGCGAACCCCTCGGACGCGCTGTACAAACACGACTTCTCGAACGGCTCGACGCAGGTGCGGTCCTTCGGCGCCGGGCGCTCACCGGCGGAGTTCGTCTTCGTGCCGCGTTCCGAAGACGCCGCCGAGGACGACGGTGTCCTGGCCGGTTTTGTCCACGACGCGGCGACCGAGCGCAGCGAGCTCACGCTGCTCGACGCCGCCACGCTGGAGACGGTCGCCGCGATCCACCTGCCGGACCGGGTCCCGGTCGGCTTCCACGGCAACTGGCTGCCGAGCTAGCGCTTCCGGTAGCCCAGCACCCCGGCGTCGGCCTGCTCGGACAGGTACTGGGCGAACGTGATCCGGCCGTCGAGGTGGTGCGGCGCGAGGTGCCCGCCGTCGGCGTACGCCCGGAACGTCTCCCCCGGCACCTTCACCGAGACGATCTTCCGGCGCCGCCCGCTCGCTTCGGCGACCGCCTGGGCCAGCTCGGCCGCCGCGAGGATCTCCGGTCCGCCGAAGTCGTCGACGCGGCCCGCCGGGTCGCCGGTGGCCAGTTCGGCCAGGCGCGGCGCGACGTCCCGGACGTCCACCGGCTGGAACCGGACCCGCGGCACGGGCAGCACCGGCAGCCGGGACGCGCCCGCGAACAGGGTCCGGACCAGCGCGTGGAACTGCGTCGCCCGCTGGATCGTGTACGGCAGACCGGACGCGGCGATCAGGTTCTCGGCCTCGAACTTGCTCTGGTAATAGCCGAGCGGGACACGGTCGACGCCGACGATCGAGACGTAGACCAGGTGCGGCCCGCCGGTCCAGCGCGCGGCCTCCACCAGGGTCCGCGCGAGCGCCGTCTCGTGCCGGAAGTCGGTGGCGCAGTGGACGACGGTGTCGACGCCGGCCAGCGCGCTGTCGATCCCCCGGCCGGTCCGCAGGTCGCCGGGCACCACGTCCGGGCCGGGCCGCCTGCTCAGGACGCGGACCTCTTCGCCCGCCGCGCGCAGCCGCTCGGTGACCACCCTGCCGAGCTGCCCGGTGCCGCCGGTGACCAGGATCCGCACGAGCCCACCTCCGCCATCACGCCGTCAAGGCCACCTTACGGGCGTCTGTCGCCCGTAAGGTGGCCTCGACGGCACTAGTTCGATCAGTTGCGGACGATGGTGAACGTGCTCGTCGTGTTCCGGATGTCCTGGGCGTTGTTGCTCAGGGTGAGCCCGGTGAACGTCGCCGAGCCGACGGCCGGGCCCTGGCCCGGTTCCGGCAGCTCGTTGGCCCAGATGCCGATCCCGGACTTCGCGTCGAAGGCATCACCGCTGCGCTGGGCACCGCTGATGTTCACGTTGGTGAACACGGTGTCCTGCACGGAGTTCTGCGGCTGGCCGCCGACGTAGTTCGTCTGGAACATGATCCCGCTGTAGGTCGGGCTCTGGATGTCCACATCGGACACCCGGATTCCGCGGAACTCCTTGGAAGCGGAGAACATCCAGATCGCCGGGAAGGTCTGCTGGCCCCAGAAGTGGCCACCCGCCCGGACGAGCGAGGCGTTCTGGACCGTCGTCGGCTGCGGCCCGAACCCGAGGAACGGGTAGCCGAAGTCGAGCGAGCTGATCGTGATCGCCGAGTACGTCAGCGTGTCCGCGATGTAGAGGTTGCGGAAGGTGTTGTTGTACCCGCCGTAGACCGCCAGCCCGGCCGCGCGCCACGGGGTGAGCGCGGTCAGGTTCTCGAACACGTTGTCGTACTGGTTGCCCTGGTTGATGTCCGTGGCGGCGAACAGCGCGAAGCTGTCGTCACCGGTGGACCGGGCTTCGTCGTTGACGACGTGGTTGCCGGTGCTCCCGTTCGTGAGGTTGATCCCGTCGGCGTAGGTGTCGCGGATCCGGGAGTTCTTGATCGTCGTGTTGTCCACGTTGGTGCCCCACACCATGACCACCTGGTGCTCCACCCAGATGTTGTCGATCGTCAGGTTCGAGACGTTGGCCAGGTTGAACACCTTGCCGGGGCCGTCGATGCGGGAGGTGTAGTTCCCGAACACGGCGAACCCGCTGACCGTCGACCCGTTGGCGGTCGACTGCACGTCGAAGCCGATGTCGGTGTTCTCCTGCCCGGACGGCGCGGAGAACTTCGTGAACCACGGCCCGGCGCCAGTCAGCGTGATCGCCTTGCCGTAGACGTTCACCTTGCTGGACAGCGAGTAGTTCCCGGCCGGCAGGTAGACGCCGGTGAGGGTGGTGTCCTGCCGGACCTTGTCCAGGGCGGCCTGGACGTCCTGCTGCGTGAACCCGGCCGGCACGGCGAAGTGCGCCGGGTCCGGGTTCGCCTGCGCGGTGGCCTGCTCGAAGTTCACGAAGTCGATCGCGTAGTTCGTGCTGTTCGCCGCGTCCTTCTGCAGCTTGATCTTGCTGCCCGCCGGCACGGTGGTGCCGAGCAGCGCGCTGGCCTCGTCGTAGATGTGGCGCGGCCCGGTGCCCGGTGAGTTGCCCGGGCCGGTTTCGGCGCCGTAGAGCCACGCGTAGTGCGAGGTCAGGTCGATCGCCTTGAGGAACGTGCCGTTGACGTAGACGTTGATCGTCGAGTTGATCCCGCCGCCACCCGCGGAGTCCGGGATGGAGAAGCGCGTGACCAGCGTGTTCGTCGCCGCCCGCGTGGTGAACTCCACCGAGGAGCCGGTCGAGTTCAGCGTCACGGCCTTGCGCCCGGAGGCCTCACCGGCGAGGTCGCCGATGGTGCGGTTCGGGCCGACCACGGCCGCGCCGCCCGCGAGAACGCCGTCCTCGGCCTCGTACATGTCGTAGGGCATGTTCGCGCCCTGGCCGACGAACAGCGACTGCGTGGTGGTGTTGTTGGCCTGCTTCACCGGCAGCTCGTTGGCGTCGTTCGCGACGACCGTCTTCACGGTGTACTTGCCGTTGGCCGCGGTCCACGTGCCGACGTTCACCGGCGACGCTGTCGCCCCGGCCGCGATGGCACCGGAGTACGAGCCGGTCAGCGTCTTCACGACCGTGCCGTTCGCGTCGGTGATCGTCACGGTCACGCCGTGCGCTCCCGACGCGGACGCGATCGTGCCCTGGTTGCGCAGGGTCACGCTGAAGGTCACCGTGTTGCCCGCCGACGGGTTGTTCGGCGACCAGCCGGTGGCCGACACGAGGTCGGAGCTCTGCACCGGGCTGACGACCAGGGCCGTCGAACCGGTGAACGAGTTGTTGTTCTCGTTCTGCTCGATCACGGTGTTGGCCTCGTCGACCTTCGCCGTGAGCTGGTAGCTGCCCGCGTCGCGGGTGCCGATGTTCGCCGACACCGTCGTCGACGCCCCGGCGGCCAGCGCGCCGACCGCGGCGGTGCCGACCTTCGTGGTGCCGAGGTAGAGGTTGACGTTCGTCGCGCCCGCGGCCACCGTGCCGGCGTTGCGGACGGTCGCCGACGCGGTGATGGCGTCGGTCTCCACCGGGTTCTGCGGCGACCAGGACACGCCCGAGACGGTGAGGTCCGGGTTCGGCGCGGGGACGCCGATGACCTGGAACTCCGCGGCCTGCCCGCCGCCGGCCCCGGAGTTGGCGGTGACACGCAGGCGGACGTCGGCGACGCGGCCGCTCAGCGGGATGGTGACGGTGTTCCCGGTGCTGGGGTTGAAGCTGTAGGACTGCGCGGCGGCCAGCGTGGTGAACGCCGAGGACGCCTGCTCACGGCCTTCGACGGCGATGGTCTGCGTGCGCGGGCCCCACGAGGCGTCCGGGTTCAGCTTGACGACGACCTGGCTGAGGTCGGCGTTGGAGCCGAGCCCGACGGTCAGCAGGTTCGGGTAGGTCCCGCCGCCGCCCTCCCAGTAGGTGCTGGTCGAGTTGTCGTTCGCGTTGGTCGCGACGAACGTGAACTCCGTCGACGACGCCGTGATCGGCTTGCCCACCGCGAGGTTGGTGCCGACCTGGGTGCCGTTGCGCGTCACGGTGTTGCTGTTTCCGGACACGTTGCCCGCGGCGTCCTTGGCCCGGACGTAGTACGACACGGTCGTGCCGTCGGGCTGGCTGTCGGTGTAGGTCAGCACGTTCCCGGCGACGCTGCCGCGCAGCGCGTTGTTGGCGTAGACGTCGTAGCCGGTGACGCCGATGTTGTCGGTCGAGGCCGACCAGGTAAGCCGGAGCTGGCCGCTCGCGGGCGCGGTGTAGGCGAGGTTGCCGGGCGCGGACGGCGGCTGCGTGTCCCCGCCGGAGGTGCTGCCGTGCACCTCGAACTCGGACAGCTGCCCGGCCGGCCAGCCCGTGTTGGCCGTGACGTTCAGCCGGACGTAGCGGGTGCTCGCGGTGAGGTTGATCGTCACCGTGTTGGCCGTCGCCGGGTCGAACCGGTAGCCGGCGGAGGCGACGAGGGTGCTGAAGCTGCTGCCGTTCGTGCTGCCCTGCACGGTGAGCGTCTCGGTGCGGGCTTCCCAGCCCGTCGGCAGCTTGAGCACGAGCTGCGCGACGTCCGTGGTCGCGCCGAGGTCGGCCTGGACCCACTGCGGGAGCTGGTTGTTGACGCTCTCCCAGTAGGTGGCCTGGTTGCCGTCGCCGACGTTGGCGGCGGGGTACTCACCCAGCTGGCTGCTGGCGGTGTAGGTCGCGGAGGCGGCCTGAGCCGCGGGCTGGACCGCCTGGACGGCGGCGGGGGCGGTCGCGGCCGGGACGGCGCTCGCCGCGACGGCGGGTGCCGCCAGGAGGAGGGACAGGGCGGCGAAGGTCGCCGCGCGCGACAGGAGTCGCTTCGTTCTCATGGGGTTCCTCGGATCCGGGGAGGAGGGGAGACGCGTCGTGCGAGCACCGGCCCGCGGGGGCGGGACGGTGCGAGACCAGGGAACGGGGAGACGCGGCGGCCGGGGCCGGTGGCGCGCGCGGGCAGGACGAAGCAGCCGTCATGGACACCTCGGCGTTGAGGAGCTGGGCGGGATCTTCCTGACTCCTGCCGAGATTTCTCGCGCGGTTGTCAGGTTCTTGCACTGATTCGTTCAAGAGTTACAGTGACGAGGGTCTCAAGTCAACGCCCAAACGTCGGAAGGCCCCCTCGCGAGCGCGAGGGGGCCTTCCGGGAACCGGAGGTCGGAACGTCAGTGCACGGCGCCCAGCCGGATCGCGTGGGTGCCCGGGGCGTTGACCGGCTCGCCACAGTGCTCGCAGACCGTCACCGCGCGCAGTTCGGCACCGCAGGCGTGGCGCCACAGCGTGGGCGGTTCGCCCTGGTGGACGTACTTGTCCCCCCAGGCCATCAGGCCCAGCAGGATCGGCTGCAGCGCGCGGCCGGCCTCGGTCGGGTAGTACTCGTGGCGCGGCGGGTGCGCCTCGTACTGGACCTTCTCGAGCACGCCGGCGTCGACGAGCTTGCGCAGCCGCGCGGCCAGGATGTCGCGGCTCGCGCCGGTGTTCTCGGCGATCTGGTTGAACCGCCGCTCCCCCAGCATGATCTCGCGCAGGGCGAGCAGGCTCCACCGCTCGCCGACGACCTCGAGGGCCTCCGCCACCGAGCACTCACGACCACGCCGCACGACGTCACCTCCTGGGGTTGAAAATCCAACCTAGCACGTCAAGGTGTGTGACCTACCGGACAAGCGAGTTGTGCAATCCAACTCACCCCGCGTATACCGGACACATCCCCCGATCTGCGAGGAGGCAGACGCCATGACGGACGCGGTGATCGTCGACGCGGTACGGACCCCCATCGGCAAGGGCAAGCCGAACGGGAAGCTGGCCGGGGTGCACCCGGTCGACCTGCACGCCCACGCCCTCCGCTCGCTCGTCGAGCGCACCGGCGTCGACCCGGCCCGGATCGACGACGTGATCAGCGGCGCCGTCGGCCAGATCGGCGAGCAGAGCATGAACACCGCCCGCTGGGCCGCGCTCGCCGCCGGCCTGCCGGAGTCGGTGCCCGCGGTGACCGTCGACCGCCAGTGCGGCAGCAGCCAGCAGGCCGTCCACTTCGCCGCGCAGGGTGTCCTCGCCGGCGCCTACGACCTCGTGATCGCCTCCGGTGTCGAGTCGATGAGCCGGGTGCCGATGGGCAGCCAGGTCGCCGGGCGCGACCCGTTCGGCCCGCAGGTCGCCGCGCGCTACCCGGACGGCCTGGTGCCGCAGGGCATCAGCGCGGAGCTGATCGCCGCGAAGTGGGGCCTGACGCGGGAACAGCTCGACGCGTTCTCCGCCGAAAGCCACCAGCGCGCCGCGAAGGCGTGGGCCGAGGGCAAGTTCGCCCGCGAGGTCGCGCCGCTCAAGGCACTCGGTCCCGACGGCGTCCTCGTCGACGTCACGACCGACGAGACCGTCCGGCCTGGCACCACGCCGGAGATCCTCGCCGGGCTGAAGCCCGCGTTCCGCGCCGACGTGTGGGAGCAGCGCTTCCCGGAGCTGGACTGGCGCGTCACGGCGGGCAACTCCTCGCCGATCAACGACGGCGCCGCCGCCCTCATGATCACCAGCAGCGAGACGGCCGCGGCGCTCGGCTTGCGCCCGCGCGCCCGGATCCGGAACTTCGCCGTCGTCGGCGACGACCCGCTGTACATGCTCACCGGCGTCATCCCGGCGACCCGCAAGGTCCTGGACCGGGCCGGGCTCAGCGTGTCCGACATCGACGCCTTCGAGGTCAACGAGGCGTTCGCGAGTGTGGTGCTGGCCTGGCAGGCCGAGATCGGCGCCGACCTGGCGAAGGTCAACGTCCACGGCGGCGCGATCTCGATCGGCCACCCCCTCGGCGGCAGCGGCGCCCGCCTCATGACGACGCTGCTGTCGGTGCTGGAGGAGACGGGCGGCCGCTACGGCCTGCAGACGATGTGCGAGGCGGGCGGCCTCGCCAACGCGACCATCATCGAGCGCCTCGACTGACACGCGAGATAGGCCCGCAACGCCGCCACGGCTCCCCCGGGATCCGTGGCGGCGACCGGGAACGCGTCGTCGTAGCCGAGGGCGAGCAGTGCCTCGCGGGTGGTCCGCAAGCGGCCGCCGATCACCACGGGCATCCCGGCCAGTGCGGAGTCGGCGCGCACGCCGCGAAGCACGTCCAGCCCCGGATCGCCGAGCGCGGTCGACAGCACCAGGCAGTCCGGACGTTCCCGGCGGCAGGCCCCGAGCGGGTCGGCCGACACGCGCACGACGTGGCCTTCGCGTTCGAGGATCACCTGCAGCGCGACCAGGCTCCACGCGCCGGTGTCCACACCGGACAGCACGATCTTCACACCGGGCGGAGCCGCGAGCCGGCCCGGAAATACGTCAGTCTTCGGGTGGTTCTTCGACCCCGTCTCGGTCGGCCCACTCCAGCAGCGTTTCGAGGGAGAACACCGCGTCGTCCATGCCCGCGTGGAGGTCGCCCAGCTCGGCGAAGCGGGCCGGGACGGTCGCGATGGTGAAGTCGCCGGGCTCGGCGTCGTCGATCTCGTCCCATCGGATCGGGGTTGAGACCGTGCCCTCCGGGTTGCCGCGCACCGAGTAGGCGCTGGCGATCGTGTGGTCGCGCGCGTTCTGGTTGTAGTCGACGAACAGCGTGCGCGGGTCGCGGTCCTTGCGCCACCAGGTCGTGGTCACCTCGTCCGGGGCGCGCTTCTCCACCTCCCGGGCGAAGGCCAGCGCGGCGCGGCGGACGTCCTGGAACCCCCAGCGCGGCTCGATCCGGACGTAGACGTGCAGCCCGCGCCCGCCGGACGTCTTGGGCCAGCCGACCGCGCCCAGCTCGTCGAGGATCTCGTGCGCCACGTGCGCGACCCGGCGGACGCGGTCGTAACCGCACTCGGGCATCGGGTCGAGGTCGATGCGCCACTCGTCGGGTTTTTCGGTGTCGGCGCGGCGGGAGTTCCACGGGTGGAACTCCACTGTGGACATCTGCACCGCCCAGGCCACGTGCGCCAGTTCGGTGACGCACAGCTCGTCGGCGTGCCGGTTGTACCGCGGGAAGGTCACCCGCACGGTCTCCAGCCACGGCGGCGCGCCGTTCGGGACACGCTTCTGGTGCACCTTCTCCCCCGCCACGCCGGACGGGAAGCGGTGCAGCATGCACGGCCGCTCGCGCAGCGCGTTGACGATGCCGTCACCCACCGAGAGGTAGTAGTTGACCAGGTCGAGCTTGGTCTCGCCGCGGGCCGGGAAGTACACCCGGTCCGGGTTCGAGATCCGCACCGTGTGCGGCCCGACTTCCAGCTCCACCGCCTTCTGCGCCATAGCACCAGACGCTAGCCCAAATTCGGCGTTACGGTGATCCGGTGAGCCTGCCGACGGACGGTCATGTCCACACCGAATGGTCCTGGGACACGGTCACCGGGTCGATGACCGGCTCCTGCGAACGGGCGCTCGAGCTGGGATTGCCGTCGGTCGCGTTCACCGAGCACGCCGACCTCACGCCGTGGCTGATGCCGGAGCCGATCCGGTCGTTGCTGCCGGACCACTTCCGGGTGCGCCTGCGCCCGGACGGTGTCCTGGAGCCGCCCGACCTCGACGTCCCGGGTTACCTGGCGGCGGTCGAGGAATGCCGCGACCGGTTCCCGGACCTGCGGATCCTGTCCGGAGTGGAGCTGAGCGAACCGCACTGGCACCGCTCGCGTGCCGACGCCCTGCTCGCGTCCCACTCCTTCGACCGCGTGCTGGGGTCGGTGCACTCCCTGCCGGGCGACGACGGACACCACCACGAGCTGACCGTGGTGACGGACCGCCCGCCGGGCGAGATCCTGCGCGCGTACCTGACGGAAGTGCTGGGCCTGGCCGAGTCGACGGCCGACTTCGCCGTGCTGGCGCACATCGACTACGCCCTGCGCTCCTGGCCCGCCGAAGGCCCGCCGTTCGTGGTCGCCGACTTCGAAGAGGAGTTCCGCACCGTGCTGCGGGCCCTGTCCGGCAGCGGACGCGCGCTGGAGGTCAACACGAAGGTCCCACTGCCGGGCGAGGTGGTCCGCTGGTGGTTCGAGCTGGGCGGCGAGGCCGTCGCGTTCGGCAGCGACGCCCACGAGCCGGCCCTGGTCGGCCACGGCTTCACGACAGCGGCGGCCATGGCAGAGTCCTGCGGCTTCCGCCCCGGCCACACCCCGCACGACTTCTGGCGCCGCTGACGGCACTTTCACGTGAAAGTGACGTCCGGGCTGTCACCCGAATGCGCCGCCCCCGGTGACCGCCCGGACGCCACTTTCGCTGAGAAAGATGCGTCTGAAGGCCGCCTGGACGCATCTTTCCTAGCGAAAGTGCGGCTTTGCGGCGCAAAGCGTCACTCGGGTGGGCGTCAGGCCAGGGCGTGGCGGCCGTAGGCGCGGACCTCCGTGCTCTGGTCCAGCAGGCGGGTGGCCACCCGGCTGCTGGACGCGTCCAGTTCGGCGCGGTCGCCCGTGCCCCAGTCGCCCAGCCGTGAGGCCAGCCAGTCGTGCCACGCCCGGACGACCTTGGCGAACTCCTCGCGGCCTGCGTCCGTGAGGGCCCAGCCCGCGTTGTAGCGCAGGTGCCCGGTCAGCTCCAGCCGGTTGAACGCCGGTTCGAGCACCGAGGCCGGCACACCGAAGTGCTCGCCGATCGCCCGAAGTGTCGCCGGCTCGCCCCGGCGTTCGCGCAGGTGGACCTGCAGCAGGCACCAGATGCCACCCTCGTCGAGGTCGCTGCCGGCCCGTTCGACGATCGCCGGGGCGACCTTGCGGCGCTCGCGGAAGAAGAGCGTCGCGACGGCGCGTTCCAGCTCACGGTCGTCCGTGCGGGCCTCCGGCATCGCGAACCCGTCACCGAGGTCGGGCGCCGCGGCGCGGGCGGTGTCGCGCAGCGGGACCTCCTTGAGGAAGAATGCCAGCGCGAACGCGACCAGCCCGACCGGGGCGGCGGCGAGGAACACCACGTGCAGCGAGTCGCTGTAGGCCTCGATCACCGGCGCCGACACCGCGTCCGGCAGGGCGTGCAGCGCGCTCGGGATCTGCGTCACCCGTGGATCGACGCCGGGTGGCAGCGGATGGGCGGCGGCCGCAGCAGCCAGGTTCGGGGCCAGCTGGTTGGCGTACACCGTCCCGAAGATCGCCGCGCCGAACGAGCTGCCGATCGAGCGCAGGAACGTCACGCCGGACGTGGCGACGCCGAGGTCCGCGTAGTCGACGGTGTTCTGCACGGCGATGGTCAGCACCTGCATGCCGAGCCCGATGCCCAGGCCGAGCACGGCCATGTACGCCGACGCCTCCCAGAACCCGGTGTCGGTGTCGAGCCGCGAGAGCAGGTACAGCCCGATCGTCATGCCCGCGGCGCCGACCAGCGGGAAGATCTTGTACCGGCCGGTCTTGCTGACGGCGTTGCCCGCGGCGATCGACGCCACCAGCAGCGCCAGCACCATCGGCAGCAGCCGGACCCCCGACGTCGTCGCCGACGTGCCCTGGACGTACTGCATGTACGTCGGCAGGTACGACAGCGCGCCGAGCATCGCGAAGCCGACGACGAAGCTCATGATCCCGCCGACGGTGAACACCGGGTTCCGGAACAGCCGCATCGGCAGCATCGGTTCCTCGGCTCTCAGCTCCACGAAGACGAACGCCGCGAGGAGGATCAGCGAGCCGACCGCCATCCCGATGATCGTCGGCGAGCCCCACGCGTACTGCGTGCCGCCCCAGCTCGTGACGAGCGTCAGCCCGGTCGCGGCGAGGCCGATGAGCAGGATGCCGAGGTAGTCGATCACCGGCTTGACCGCGGCGCGCGCGTTCGGCATCGCCGAGGTCGCGACGATCAGCACCACGATGACCAGCGGGAGGTTGACGTAGAACGCCCAGCGCCAGGACAGGTGGTCGACGAAGAACCCGCCGAGCATCGGGCCGGCGACGGTCACCACGCCGAACACCGACCCGAGCACACCCTGGTACTTGCCGCGCTCGCGCAGCGGGACGACGTCGGCGATCAGCGCGGTCGAGGTGACCATCAACCCGCCGCCGCCGAGACCCTGCACCGCGCGCCAGACGATCAGCCAGACCATGCTGTCGGCGAACCCGGCGCAGAACGAGCCGATGCCGAACACGATCACCGACAGCTGGAACATCAGCTTGCGGCCGAAGAGGTCGCCGAGCTTGCCGACGACGACGGTCATGATCGTCTCGGCCAGCAGGTAGGACGTGACGACCCAGGACAGGTGCCCGGCACCGCCGAGGTCGCCGACGATGGTGGGCAGCGCCGTCCCGACGATGGTCTGGTCCAGCGCGGCCAGCAGCATCCCGAGCAGCACCGCGCCGAAGACGGCGTTGACCCGCCCCTTGCTCAGCTGTGGGGGTGCCGGCTCGTGGGCGACCTCCGCGGTGGCCGTCATGGCACCCTCCCTCGCTCGGCCTCCCAAGCTAGTGCGCGCGAGCGGCCGGCGCGGGGTCCACTGTGGATCGTCACTCGTTCCGGTGATCGGTGAGCGTCCAGCGCTCGCGGGGCGGCGGCCCAGGAGTACGTCATCGACGCGACCGCGCCCTTGGACGCCGAGTAGGCGGCCGCCCCACGCTGCCCGGCCATGGACCCGGACCTCACGATGACGCCGCCGCTGCGCGTGCATGACCTTCGCGGCCGCGGCGCGTGGTAGCCCACCGCCGCGTTGTTCACCAGGCCGTCGACCGCGCCGAACCGGCTGTAGCACCGCCTGATCGGCGCCCGGCCGTAGTCCGCGTCAGCGACCGAACCGACGCGCCGCGTGCCGGGCGATTCCCGTGGCCCGAGTACCGCTCAGGGGGTGCGCCGCAACGTCACGTCGAACGGCTCGAAGCCCTGCGCGCGGTAGAACTCCAGCGCGCCCGCGTTGGCCGCGAAGGCCTTGACCCGCAGCTCGTTCGCCCCGTTTTCCTTCGCCCAGGCGAAGAACGCGGCCACCAGCTCGCCGCCGATCCCGGCACGCCGGTGGCCGGCGTCGACCCGCAGGCTCTCCAGCTCCGCCGTCACCGCGCCCGGCCGCAGCGGGTTCGGCGGGCGCAGCCGCCCGACCAGGTGGCCACCGCCACCCGGCGCCAGCAGCAAGAGGGCGGCCGGATCCTTGACGAGGTCGGCGTAGTAGGCCTCGCCCTCACGGGCCGGCCAGCCGGTGTCCATGAACGGGTCGTGGCGGCCGGCGTCCTCGGCGAACAACCCCGCCACCGACACGACGAACTGGGGAACTTCCTCGGCGGTACATACGGAAACAGTCATGCCGGACACCGTAACCCGGCCATTTTTTTCGTGTAAATAACAACTTTCAAGGCCGCAGATGCGCCAGGCTTTCCAGCGCGAGCTGCTCCAGGTGCCCGGCCGCGGCCGGGCTGCCGCCCGCGGCGCGGAAGGACGCCGACAGCCTCTCCGCGGCCCGGCGGTACGACGCTTCGGTCAGCACCTCTTCGACCGCCGCCGCGATGCGGGTGGCGTCGGCCCGGCCGAACCGCAGGCGGACGCCCGCGCCGGCCGCGACCACCTGGGCGGCCACGATCGGCTGGTCGTCGCGGATCGGCGCGACGACCAGCGGCAGCCCGTGCCACAGCGTCTCGCAGACCGTGTTGTGCCCCGCGTGGCACAGCACCGCGTCGACCCGCTCCAGCAGCGGGAGCTGCGGGACCCGCGGGCACACCAGGACGTTCGGCGGGACGGCACCGAGCACGCCACCCGGGTCCACGACCACCGCGCGCGCTTCCAGGCCGGCGAACGCCTCCGCCGTCGCGGCGAGGAATCCCGTGCCCGCGTCCGTGTTGGCGGTGCCGAGCGAGACGAGCACCGTGGGGCGCAACGGGTCGAGCCACTCCCACGGGAAGTCCGTTGTGGACGGACGACCGGTGATCGACGGCCCGACCAGCCGGACGTTCGGCGGCAGCACCGCCGCGCCGAGCAGCTCGCGGGTGGTGAAGGCGAGCACGCCGTGCGGCGAGAACCGGGGGTCCGCCGGGCCGCCGCCGATCCGCGCGCGCAGCCCGTCGAGCAGGTCCGCCACCCACTCCGCCACCTTCGGCATGCCGGCGAGCGGGTCGACCAGCTCCGCGGACGTCGTCGCGGAGGTCACCCACGGCAGGCCGCGGGCGTCGGCGAGCAGGCCGCCCGCGAGGGCCTGCTGGTCGGCGACGACCACGTGCGGTCCGAACGCGTCGATCGCTGCGGCGACGCCGGGTGCCATCGCGTCGGCCAGCGGGATCAGGAAGTCCTGCCAGAGGAACCGCAGCGCGGCGGGCCCCTTCAGCTCGGGTGGCCGCTCCGGCGCGTCCGGCGGCACGGCGCAGGAGAACACGAGCGCGTCGGGGCCGGCCAGGTGCCACAGCAGTTCGTCGTGCCCGGCCCACGCGATCTCGTGGCCGCGCGCGGTGAGCTCGGCGGCCACCCCGGCGGCCGGGTTGACGTGCCCGACCAGCGGCGGGACGACGAAGAGGAACCGGGCCACTACCGCACCCGGGCCGGGAGCCGGGAAACGTCGCGGACCCACTCGAAGATCAGCTCGATGGTCTCGGCGGTCCGCTCGACCAGCACCGAGTGCCCCTGGTCGGGCAGCACGACGGTGCGGCAGTGGTCAAGGTGCTCCTCGAAGTGCGGCACCTGCGCCGCCAGCCCCGAGTCACCGCCGAACAGGGCGAACACCGGGCAGTGGACGTCCGAAAGGTCCGCGGCGATGGTCGCGCTGCGCGGGATGTCCTCGGCCATCGTGGTCGTCTGCAGGATCCGGTTGGCCGCCTTCGACAGTCGCGCGGTGTGCGCGCCGTGGTTGTCCTTGATCCAGCCGATCACCTCGTCGATGGCGAGGCGGGTCTTCGCGTCGGCGAGGCCGTCGGCCATGTGCCGCGTCCAGTCGGCCGTCGGCGGCTCGGCCTCGATGGCGATGACGCTGGCGACGCGGTCCGGCCGGGCGGCGGCCAGCCCGAAGGCCACCGAACCGCCGAACGAGTTGCCGATGACGTGCACCGGCCGGGTGATCCCGAGCGCGTCGAGGACGTCGACCAGGTCGACGACGAACGATTCGAGGCGATAGCCGCTCTCGGGGCGGGTCGTGCGGCCGTGCCCGCGCAGGTCGTACATGAGCACGTCGAGACCGCGCTCGGCGAAGGCAGGCCCGAGGGTGAAGTAGTAGCTGGCGAGGCTGTCGGTGAGCAGGCCGTGGACGCACACGACGATCGGCGCGTCGCCGTCCAGCGGGACGTCGGGGGTCAGGCGCTGGACGTGGACGTCCAGTTCACCGGCGCGGATCCGGCTCATGGCCGTTCCCGCAGCGAGGCGACGATGTAGCGGACCAGCTCGCCGACGGTCAGCGCGATGATCTCGTCCAGGTCGCGCTCGGCGATGAACGTCGCGAAGTTGACGCGGTCGCCGTAGTGCTCGCGCAGCTGCCCGGACAGCGCGACCAGGTCGACGCTCTCCAGCTCCAGGTCGTCGTGGAACGTCGTGTCCATCGTGATTTCCGCGTCGTCGAGGCCGTATTCCTCAAGCAGCTCACGCAGCATCCCACTGAGCTGGGCGAGCACCGCCGCCTCGCCGGTGGCCGTCGTCTCGATGCTCATTCCGCGGTCTCCTTCGTCTCCTCGGTCCAGGCCACGACGTACCGGCGCGGCGGCGCGCCCGGCGGGTTCGCGGTCTCGGTGCAGTGGACGTGGTGGTCGTGCCCGGCCACCCGGACGGTCAGTTCCCCCGAAGCCGCAGCGACGACTTCGAAGTCGCGAGGTTCGCCCCGCAGCCCGGTGCCGCGCAGTTTCGCGACGGCTTCCTTCGCGGTCCAAAACCGGGCGAACCAGACGTCCGGATCGCCGTCCTGCGCCTCGAACAGCGCCCGTTCAGCCGGGCCGAAGGCCGCGTCCACAGTGGACTCGGCCCGCGGGGCGATCTCTTCGACGTCGATCCCGCACGGACCGAACCTCGCGATCGCGACCCCGGCCTCAGCCCGGTGCGCGATCGAGATCGTCACCGGCGGCAGCTCCCGGCCGTACGCTCCGGTCGCGTGTGGACGGCCCGCGTCGTCGTTGCCGATGCGCAGCTCGGCCGGGAACATCTCGGGTTCCCCGCCGGCCCAGAGGAACTGGCGGACGGCGTCCTTCGCCGCGATCCGGCCGAGCAGCCACTGACGACGTCCCCGCGGGGGCCGCCGGTCGTAGGCGTCGCGTTCCGGCCCGGCGAGGTAGTTCCGCATGATCAGCTCACGGGTCGCCAGGTCCGGCCACTGCTCGTGGACCAGCGCCCAGCCGCCGGGCTGTTCCTTCGACAGGGTCGAGCGCTCGGGCGTCCGGTCGGCCTGGCGGATGTGCGGGGTGCTGTCGAACCGGCGGTCGCGCCAGCCGGTGAATTCGGCCCACACCTGTCCGTTGCAGACGAGCTGCATGTCGGCGTCGAGGAACTCCTCGGTCAGGGACGTGATCTTGACCAGGCACTCCAGCCGCTCCCCCGGCGCCGGGTGCGGGCCGTGGAACCGGATCTCGCGCATCGCGACCGGGAAGACGGTGGTGCGTTCCGGCAGCCGGGACATGATCCAGTAGCCGAGCACCTGGCCGACGTTGTCGAGCAGCGCGCCAGGCGCGGCCGGGGTGGTGAGCACCGCGCGGACGTGCCGTTCGCCGACGGCCGTCAGCTCGGTGACCCCGTGGAAGCGCGGGCCGTGGAACATCCAGCGGTCGTCGTACAGCTCGGCCGCCTTTGTCGTGGGCACTTCCTCGGCCGCGAACCGCCACGGCGCCGGGGCACCGGCGGGATACGCGGTGGCCAGTTCGACGACGGCCTGGGAGTAGCTGCCCAGCGCAGCCAGTACCCGGTCCTGGCCCTGGGGGACGACGCGCACCGGCACGGTGACCGCCGGGATCGCGGTGATCCACTGGTTGAGCCGGACGTCGTGCACTGCCACCGCGCGGCGGCCGGGAGCGGCCTGCTCGGCGAATCCCATCAGGCGGTCGATCACGGTGGTGGCCGGGACCACGGGCCAGCGGTCCGCCGGGTCGGCCCGGGGTGGCTGCTTGAAGAAGCAATGGTCGAGCAGGTACGGCATCGAATCGATCGAGACGTCCCACGTGGTGTTCAGCTCGACCGGCGGCGTTTTCCGGCCACCGAGCACAGTGGACGCCAGGTTCGCGGTGTCCTGCAGCAGCGCGGCGAACTCGGCGGCGAGCGGGCCCTTCCCGGCCAGGACGTCCACCGTGGCCCCCAGCCGGGCGCCGACCTGGGCGCGGGTCCGGTCGTCGAGGCTGATGACGTGCCCGCCGAGGTCGAGCTTCACGGCCTTGCGGGCCGTAGCCCGGGTCTGTCCCGGCAGCGCCGTGCCGTCGACGGCCAGGCCGTCGGCCCACAACGCCGTCGCGACACGCAGCAGCTGGGCGAGCCCGGGCCGGTGCGGCGAGTGCGCCGCGACGACCAGGTGGTCCTGGCCGTGCAGGGTGTCGCCGATGAGCGAGCCGAGCTGACCGGCGCCGACCTGCACGAACGCCCGGAACCCGGCCGCGTGCAGCGTCTCGGCCAGCGGCCGGAACCGGACCGGCTCGAGCAGGTGCCGCACGAACAGCTCGCGGACGCCGGCCTCGGCGGCCGGGTACTCCGACACCGTCGTCGCCGACCAAAGCGGGAGTTGCGGCGGGTGCAGGGTGAAGCCTTCGGCCGCCGCGCGGATCGGGCCGAGGTAGGGCCGCAGCATCGGGGTGTGGAAGCCGGAGCGGAACGGCAGGACCTGGGAGACGATCCCGGCGGCCCGGAACATCTGGACGAGGGCCTCGACGGCCGCCGCCGGTCCGCAGATCATCGCCTGGTTGGGGGCGTTGTCGTGGGAGAGCACAACGTCGTCGCGGCGGCCGAGCTCGGCGAGCACCTGGTGCGCGGACGCGCCGATCGCGGCGAAGGCCAGGCCCGGCACGACCAGGGTGTCCGGGTCGAACCGGGCGAGGAAGGCGTCGATCTCGTCCGGCGCGTACACGCCCGCCGCGGCCATCGCCGTCCACTCGCCGAGGCTGTGACCGGCCACGGCGTCCGGCGTCACGCCCATCCGGCGCAGCGCGGCTTCCAGGAGCCGGCCCAGTTCGAACACGGCGGCGCCCTGGCGGCCGACGTCACCGACCTCGGCATCGGAGTGCTGCCAGGGCAGCCCGAAGTGGCGAGCGACGTCACCGCAGTTCAGGGCCAGTTCCGCCTCCAGCCCGGGGAAGACGAACGCGACCTTGCCGCCACCCGGGCCGAGCAGCGGCTGGTCGGTGAACCAGACGTCGTTGCGACCGCGCCACGGCCGTCCACGGCCGACCGCCTTGCGGGCCAGCGCCAGGCGTTTCTCGGTCGGATCGACGATGCCGAGCCGCACCGGCCCGGCGCCCTCCGGCGCGGTGAGCACCGCGCGGTCCGGTCCGGAAAGGACGTTCCGCAGAGCGTCGACGGTCGGCGCGGCGAGCCGCAGCACGCGTTCGGCCTCCCGCACGACGACCGGGGTGGCGCGGTCGGGAGCCTGCTCCAGCACGACGTGCGCGTTGATCCCGCCGAAGCCGAACGCGTTGACCCCGGCGCGGCGCACGGCCGACTCCCACGGCCGGGCGGTGTCCAAAGTGGAGAACCGGGTCTTGCCGAGTGCGGGGTTCGGGTCGTCGCAGTGCAGGGTCGGCAGCAGCACGCCGTGGTGCACGGCGAGCGCGGCCTTGACCAGCCCGGCCACGCCGGCGGCGGGCATCGTGTGCCCGATCATCGACTTCACCGAGCCGATGACCGCGCTCCCGGCCTCCCCGAACACCTCGGCGAGGGTGGCCAGCTCGGCGGTGTCCCCCGCCGGGGTCGCGGTGCCGTGCGCTTCGAGCAGGCCGAGGGAGTCGGGTTCCGCCGGGTCGAGCCCGGCGGCGGCCCAGGCCTGCCGGACGGCGCGGACCTGGCCGCCGGAGTCCGGGTTGGCGAGGCTGGCGGTCCGGCCGTCGGAGGCGACGCCGGTTCCGGTCACCACGGCGTAAACCCGGTCGCCGTCGCGCTGGGCGTCGATGAGCCGCTTGAGCACGACGACGCCGGTGCCCTCACCGATCAGCACGCCGTCGGCGTCGCGGTGGAACGGCCGGATGCGCTCGGTCGGCGACAGCGCGCCGAGCTGGGTGAACACGCTCCAGAACGTGATGTCGTGGCAGTGGTGGACGCCGCCCGCGAGCACGACGTCACAGCGTCCGGTGGCGAGTTCGCGCACGGCGTGGTCGACGGCGATCAGCGAGGACGCGCACGCGGCGTCCACTGTGTACGCCGGGCCGCGCAGGTCGAGGCGGTTGGCCACCCGGGACGCGGCCAGGTTGGGCACCAGCCCGATCGCGGACTCCGGCGCCTCCGGGCCGAGCTGGTCGGTGAAGGCCTGCCGGACGGCGTCCAGGCGGTCGGCGTCCAGTTCCGGCAGCAGCTCGCCGAGGGTGCGCACGAGCTGGCTCGCGGTGCGGACGCGCTGGTCGAGCCGGACCAGGCCGGGTGTCAGGTAACCGCCACGGCCGAGGATGACGCCGACCCGGGAGCGGTCGGCCGGCAGCCGGTCCGGGCCACCGGCGTCCGCGAGAGCCTGGGCGGCGACGCGCAGCGCGATCAGCTGGTCGGGCTCGGTGGCGGGGATCGAGTTCGGCATGATGCCGAACCCGGTGACGTCCACTTCGGCCAGTTCGTCGACGAACCCGCCGCGCCGGCAGTAGATCCGGTCCGCGCGGCGCTCGGCGTCCGGGGCGTAGTGCGCGCCGTCCCACTTCCCCGCCGGCACCTCGGTGATCGCGTCGACCCCGCCGACGAGGTTGTTCCAGTAGGTGTCCAGGTCGGGCGCGCCGGGCAGCAGCACCGACATGCCGACGATCGCCACGGGATCCGGCATCCGCGTCACCAGCCCGACGCGGTGCAGACGACGGCGGACGTCTCCGGACGGCCCCAGGCCAGCTCGCGCAGCAGGCCGAGGGTGCCTTCCTCCGGGTCGATCAGCCCGATGCCGCGGCGGGCGTAGTCGCGCATCAGTTCGGGGGTGACCATGCCGTCGTTGGTGCCGGTCGGCGCCCACGGTCCCCAGTGGACGGTCACCGCGCGGCCGGCGGGCCAGCGGTGGCCGAGGGATTCGAGGGCGTCGTTGGCGGCGGCGTAGTCCGACTGGCCGCGGTTGCCGAGCGCCGCGGCGATGCTGCCGAAGAGCACGACGAACTTCGGCTCGTCGGGCAGGTCGGCCGTCGCTTCCAGCAGGGTCTTCGCGCCGTCCACTTTGGTCCCGTAGACACGGGTGAACGACTCCGGCGTCTTCTCGGTGACGAGCTTGTCCTCGATGACACCGGCCGCGTAGACGATGCCGTCGAGGCGGCCGTGCTCGGCGTGAATCTCCTTGACCGCGCGGTGCACGGCCTCGGCGTCGAGCATGTCGACCGACTGGTAACGCACCGGGCTGCCGAGGGCTTCGAGCCGCTCGAGCGTCCCGCGGACCTCACGTTCGCCGAGGATCCGGCGCACGGCGCGTTCGATCTCGGCCGGGCTCTTGAGTCCGCTCGCGATCAGTGCGGCCCTGAGCGCCTTGGCGTCCCGGGCCTGCGGATATTCGTCCTCGGCAGTCGGCACCGGCGTCCGGCCGACCAGTTCGAGACGGCAGTGGGACGCGGCGGCGAGCGTCGCGGCGAACCGGGCGGTGATGCCCTTGGCGCCACCGACGAGCAGGACGACCGAGTCGCGGTCCAGCCCGGCCGCGGTGGCTTCGGCGGTCCCGTCGCCGGCCGGGCCCGCGCCGCTGCTGCCGAGCAGGCCGAGGTCCTGTTCGGTCATCCGGAACCCGCGGCGCTGCTCGCCGTCCCGGACCACGACGGGCTCGCGGTCCACAGCGGACAGCTCGGCGACGAGTCCTTCGGCTTGTTCGTCGACGGTGGTGCCGCGCGGGTGCTCGACGACCCGGGCGATCGTGTCGGGGTACTCGCGGGAGACGCTGCGGTAGAAGCCACGCAGGCCTTCGCCGGGCCCGGCGGTGAGCAGCCAGGCGGGGTTCCCGGCGAGGGCGTCACGGTAGCGGGGGAACGCGGCGGGCAGCACGGACCCGTCTTCCGCGAGGTCGAGCACACCGTCGAACCCCGGCCGGACCGTGTCGGCGATCTCGGCCGTCGCGCCCAGCTCGATCAGCCGCGTTCGGACGGCGTCGGCCAGCGGCCCGGCGCCGAGGACCAGGAACTTCCGTCCGGTGACCTCGGGAGCGGCAGCGGGCGCGAGGTCGACCTCGGCCATGACCAGGCGCTTCGGCGCGACGATCACCGGCCGCGGCTCGGCCGGCCCACCGACGACCGGCAGCGGCGCGGTCTGCGGCGGTTCGGCGGTCCTGCCGACAGACTCGGTTCGCGACGGTTCGGCCGCCCCGCCGACAAGCCCGGCGATCGCGGCGGCGGTCCGGGCCTTGGCGAGTTCCTCGACGTCACCGTCCGGGTCGAGCCCAAGCCGGGTGGCCAGTTCCCCGGCGATCTCGGCCCTCTTGATCGAGTCGACGCTGAGGTCGGCTTCCAGATCGAGGTCAGGCTCGATCATGTCCACCGGATAGCCGGTCCGGTCCCCGATCACCTCGATCACGGTGTCCAGCACGGACCGCGCAGCCACGACGACCGGCTGCGGCGCACCCGGCCCGATCAGCTCCGCGATCGCCGCGGCCGTCCGGGCTTTGGCGAACGTCTCCACGTCCGCACCGGCGTCGAGCCCCAGCCGCGACGCCAGCTCGCCCGCGATCTCGGCGCGTTTGATCGAGTCGACGCTGAGGTCGGCTTCCAGATCGAGGCCGGGCTCGATCATGTCCACCGGGTATCCCGTTCGCTCCCCGATCACCTCGATCACCGTGTCCAAAACCGACAGAACCGGAGCCTCCGGGACCACGACCGGGAGCGCCTCGACGACCGTCGCGACCACCGGCGGGGCGGCCAAGGGGGCTGGGACGTCGGTGCCGAAGTAACCGAGCAGGACGTCGCGCTGGGCCGCGATCATCTCGCGGCTCGTGCGCAGGAAGTCCGCCACCATCGCGTCCGAGGTACCCGCCGTCGGAGAGACGGGCGCCAGGACCTGCGGGAGCCGTTCCGCGGGCTGGAGGGCGCCCGCCGGGATCGTGCCGTCCGCGGTGCGGAGCAGGTGGCCGTCCACCGTCCACCCGGGACGCTTCGGCCGTGGCACGGAGGCCGCGTCGACGGCGTCGCGGCCGCGGAACAGCCAAGCCGTCTCGATCGCCACGCCGGACGCCGCCAGCTGGGCGAGCGCGTCGAGGAACCCGGGCAGTCCACGGCGTCCCGGCTGCTCGAAGCCGACCGTCCGATGCGGACGGTCACCGAGGATCGCCGTGACCTGCTTCGCCAGCACCGCGCCAGGACCCGCCTCGACGAAGACGCGCGCGCCCGCCGCGTACATCGCTTCGATCTGCTCGACGAACCGGACCGGCGACCCGATCTGCGCGGCCAGCTCGCTGCGGACGTCGTCCGGGTACGGCGCCGCCGTGCGGTTGCCGTACACCGGGATCGACGGCCGCACGACGCCGATCGCGTCGAGCGCCTCGCCGAACGTCTCCCCCGCGGCCGCGACCAGGGGGCTGTGGAACGCGCACGCGACCTGGATCCGTTTCGCGCCGAGCCCGGCGGCCCGCAGCAGCCCGACCGCCTTCTCGACGTCGGCCGTCGGCCCGGAAATCACCGTCTGCTTGGGCGAGTTGTGGTTGGCCAGGACCACAGAGCCCAGTTCCGCGACGACCGCACCGACCTCGTCGGCGGGCGCGGAGACCGCGGCCATCGCGCCCGGGTCCGACGACGGGATCGCGCCGAGGATGGCTTCGGCCCGGGCGTGGCTGGCGTGCAGCAGCGCTTCCGGGGTGAGGGCGCCGGCCGCGGCCAGGGCCGTCAACTCGCCGTAGCTGTGGCCACCGACCATCGCGGGCCGGACGCCGGCGCGGGTCAGCAGCCGGAACGCGGCCAGCCCGGCGAGGCCGAGCGCGGGCTGGGCGACCCGGGTGTCGGTGACGCGATCCGCACAAGCCTGCCGCGCCGGTTCGCCGAACACAGCGGGACCGAATACCGTCGACGCGGTGGCCGGGTCGAGCCGCAGAAAGCGCTGCAGCTCCGGGAACGTGACGAACAGGTCGGCGAACATCGCCGGCCGCTGGCTCCCCTGGCCGGGGAACAGCACCGCGACCTCGCCCGACTCCTCAAAGCGGTACACCCCAGGCGCGTCGGAGCCGGACAACGCCTGACGCAGCAACCCGGTCAGCTCGTCCACAGTGGACGCCACGACCGCGAGCCGCACCTTCCCCGAGGCCCGGCGGGACGCGCTGAGCGCGAGGTCCCGCAGCCGCCACGGCTGCTTCCCGGCGGGGACGTCCTCGGCCAGCGCGAGCAGGTCCCGCACCGCCGCGTCCGTGGCGAAGGTGAACAGCTCGGCGGGCCACTCGTCGCCGACGTGGGCGGGCGGGACACCGTCGTGCGCGCCGAGCACGACGTGAAAGTTGGTGCCGCCGAAGCCGAACGCGCTGACCCCGGCGATCCGCTCGGCGGGCGGCGCGACCCACGGCTGTGGCGCCGCCTGGAACACGAACGGGCTGGTCGACGGGTCCCACGCCGGGTTCGGCGACTTCACGTGCAGGGTCGGCGGTTTGACGCCGGTGTGCAGCGCCATCGCGGTCTTGATCAGGCCGGCGAGGCCCGCGGCGCACTTGGTGTGGCCGATCTGGGACTTCACCGAGCCGATCGTGCAGCCGCCCGGGGCCGCGCCGGCCTCGGTGAACACCTTGGTCAGCGTGCCCAGCTCGGTCCGGTCGCCGACGACGGTCCCGGTGCCGTGCGCCTCGACCAGCCCGACCTGCGCGGGCGAGACGCCGGCGTTGCGGTACGCGCGGGTCAGCGCGGTGTGCTGGCCTTCGGGCCGCGGCGCCGTCAGGCCGAGCGCGCGCCCGTCGGACGCCGCGCCGACACCCTTGATCACGGCGTACACGCGATCGCCGTCGCGTTCCGCATCGGCCAGCCGCTTCAGCGCGACGCAGGCGACGCCTTCGCCGAGCGCGATGCCGTCGGCCGCGCTGTCGAACGTCGCCGAGCGTCCCGTCGGGGAAAGGGCGTGGGCCGAGGCGAAGAGGAGGTAGTCGTTGATGCCGTTGTGCAGGTCCGCGCCGCCGCACAGGACGAGATCGCTGGTGCCGGCGGTCAGTTCCTTGCACGCGACGTCGACGGCGGTCAGCGAGGACGCGCAGGCCGCGTCGACGGTGTAGTTCGCCCCGCCCAGGTCGAGGCGGTTGGCGATCCGGCCGGCGATGACGTTGGCGAGCACACCGGGGAACGAGTCCTCGGTGATCGTCGGCAGCCGTTCGTCCAGCGCGGGCGGCAGTTCACCCAGGTAGGACGGGAGTACCGAGCGCAGTGTCATCGCGTTGGACAGGTCACTGCCCGCCTCGGCGCCGAACACGACCGATGTCCGCGCCCGGTCGAAGGCGCGCTCGCCGTAACCCGCGTCGGCGAGCGCGCGGTGCGCGGCTTCCAGGGCCAGCAGCTGCACCGGCTCGATGCTGGCCAGCGACGACGGCGGGATGCCGTAGCGCAGCGGGTCGAAGCCGATCTCGGGCAGGAACCCGCCCCAGCGTGACGGCGTTTTCTCGCCCTGGCCCTCGGGGTCGAAGTAGAGGGAGGTGTCCCAGCGCTGCGGCGGCACCTCGGTGACGGCGTCCGCGCCGGCCAGGACGTTCGCCCAGAACGACGCCAGGTCCGGCGCCTGCGGGAACATGCAGGCCATCCCGATGATCGCGACGTCCAGCGGTTCGGGTGCGGGCGGCTCCGTCGTCGTGACGCCGAACGCGGCGGCCCGCTCGCGCAGGAAGGCGTTCGCCCCTTCGCCGACCGCGGTGTGCAGGTCCGCGATCGTGGTGACGGCCGAGCGCAGGACGGCGACTTCGCCGGCCATGAACATGCCTTCGGTGAGCTGGCGGTCCTCGCCGACCTCGCGCAGCTCGGCGCCGACGCGCTCGATGCCCTTGCTCGCCAGGCGAAGCCGCCCGACGTTGAGCGTTTCCAGCTGCTCCCAGGCGTCCCGGCTCGGCACGCCGCGCTCGGCGAGCTCCGCCTTGAGCGCCGCGTACTCCTCGGTGAACGGGCTGCGGACGCACCGGGTGGCGTGCCCCGGCGCGGTTTCGAGGAGGTCGGTGTGCCGGGCTTCGAGCAGCTGCCGCTGGAACAGCGGGAGGACGGCCCCGGCGTCGACGGCCTCGTGGGTGAAGAGGTAGGCGGTGCCCATGAGGACACCGACCGCGGCGCCGCGGACCGCGACCGGCGCGGCGAGGGCGGCGACCATCGCGGCCGAGCGCTCGTCGTGGATCCCGCCCGCGAACAGGATCTGCAGCTCCGCGGCGGCGTCCGGGGTCGTCGTGAGGAAGTCGCCGAGGACACCGAGCTGGGCCTCCCAGAGCGGGAAGCTGGTGCGCGGGCCGACGTGGCCGCCGCACTCCGAGCCTTCGAAGACGAACTTGCGGGCGCCGGCGTCGAGGAACTGCTTGAGCAGCCCGGGTGCCGGCACGTGCAGGAAGGTGCTGATGCCGACGTCTTCCAGTGCCGTGGCCTGGGCCGGGCGGCCGCCGGCGATGATCGCGTGCGTGGGCCGCAGCTCGCGGATCACCTCGAGCTGCGCGGCCTTGACGTCGTCGGCGGCGAAGCCGAGCACGCCGACGCCCCACGGCGCACCGCCGACCGCTTCGCGGGTGCGTTCCAGGACTTCGCGGGTCTGCTCCGGACCGGACAGCGCGAGCGCGATGAACGGCAGCGCGCCGCCCGCGGCGACCTCGGCGGCGAACGCGGCCTGGTCGCTCACCCGGGTCATCGGGCCCTGCGCGACGGGCAGGGTGGTGCCGAACGCGCGGCTGCCCGCGGTGTCCGGGCCGAGGACGGTGACGTCCGCGCGCAGCGCGTCGCCGATCGCTTCGCGCACGCCGCGCACGGCCGCGGTCACCGTGCCCCAGCGGTCGCGGAAGCGGGTGGCGAGAAAGACGTCCTGACCTGCTTCGATCGGCGTGGCCGTGCCGCGGCGGGACAGTACGCGGACGCCGTCGACGACCACGGTCTCCGAGCCGTCGAGGCCGGTGACGGCGGTGGTGAGCGCCGAGGGCAGTTCCGCCTCCGGCAGGAGTGCGAGCTGGGTGTCGACGACCACGCCGGCCGCGCCACCCGCGATCGCGGCGGCCGCGGTGTGCGGGCCGATCCCGCCCGCCGCCCAGACCGGGACGGTGTCGTCGGCCAGCAACGCTTGCAGCAACACGAAAGTGCTCAGCTCACCCGTCCGGCCGCCGCACTCGTGACCGCGGGCGATCAAGCCGTGGGCGCCCCCGGCGACCGCCCGCGCGGCCGACGCGCGGCTGGTGACCTCGGCCAGCACCCGCCGGCCCGGGAAGTCGCGCGCGGTGCACGGCGAGTCCTCGGTCAGCAGGACGGTGCCCGCGGCTTCGGGCAGTTCCGCGCCCGCGGGCGGGCGCGCGAGCCGGACCCCGAAGGCCGGGATCCCCCATTCCGCCAGCAAAGCCAGCTCTTCCGACGCCGGGTTCGCCGGGCCGGTCAGGTCGAGGACGCCGAGCCCGCCACCGCGCGCGGCGGCCGCGACCCCGCGCGCCGAGGGCCACGCGAGCGGCGAGACGGCGACGACCGGCAGCGCCGGTTCGCGGTCGTCTTTCGAGACACGCATGGGAACTCCCGCTACAACCGAAAGGGTGATGGGGTAACGGGGAGTACTTAAGCGCGTTCACCCCGTTCCGTCAACAACCCACCGCGAATTCGTCGCGGCGGTGCAGAAAATTCGGGATGGACCAGGCTGGAGACGCAAGAATTTAACGCGGCCGTCACGTACCACGGGCCGGGATCGGGCACGGGATATCTGTTGTACAGCGGCCAATAGCCCGCCACGACGGCCATACACCCTGGTCGCAGTGGTCCACACCTCCGGACGGGGCAAGCCATCTCACCCGGTGGACGCAGTGGGACTGCCCGCACCGGACCACTCCGTCCGGCGGGTGCGCCGTTTCCCGGACGCCAACACCAAGTGTCGTGACGGTAAAATCGACCACATAACCCGGCCCGTCACGGCATTAACGCGGAGCGGAATACCGAATGATGCGGCAACTATTCCCCCGGCATTTTTCCCGACGCCGGAAAGAATCACCCGGAATGCGCCGGGCCGGTCCGGCACCTTCGCTCCGGTCCACTGTGGATTCCCCGAACGCCCGGGTTCCGCGTGTTCACACGACCCGGGACGGCGAGCCCGACGTCGGACAGCCCGGCGACCTGGGCGACTCCCGGTATTCGACCAGGCACCTTCGGTATCTCCGAGTACCGGCCACCGGGCGGCCTAGATCGAAATTCTCGCCGCGCGCGTTACGGATCTTTCCTGAGAAAAAGCTGAAAACATTTCGCATACCCGTCGGTAACGGTGGACACATCGTCTACCCTTGGACGCACTGTCCAAGCATGGAGGTGCCGTGGAGTACTGGTACGCCGACGAGCGCTCGGGGACGCGCTACCCGGGTGACCCGCTGCGCTGGCGGGGTGACGACGGCGCCCCGCTCACCGTCGCGCCGCTGCCCGGCCTGGCCCCCGGCGACGTCGACACCGGGGTCCGGTCGCTCTGGCGCTACCGCGCCGCCCTGCCCGGCGACCTGCGCCCGCTCTCGCTCGGCGAGGGCTGCACTCCCCTGGTCCCGCGGCCGTGGGGCGACGCCGAGGTCCGGTTCAAGCTCGAGTGGTTCAGCCCGACCGGCAGCTTCAAGGACCGCGGGTCCAGCGTCATGGTGGCGGCCCTGGCCGGGGCCGGTGTCACGGAGCTACTGGAGGACAGCTCGGGCAACGGCGGCTCGTCCGTCTCGGCCTACAGCGCCGCGGCCGGGATCGCGGCGACCGTGCTGGCGCCCGAGGGGACGTCGGCCGCGAAGGTCCTGCAGACCCGCGCGTACGGCGCGACCGTGGAACTGGTGCCCGGCACCCGCGACGACACCGCCGCCGAGGCGGTCCGGCGGTCGGCGACCACGACGTACGCCAGCCACAACTGGCACCCGTTCTTCCTGCAGGGCACCAAGACCCTCGCCTACGAGCTGTGGGAGGACCTGGGATTCCGCGTGCCGGACGCCGTCGTCACGGTCGCCGGCGCGGGCAGCATCGTGCTGGGCCTCGACCTCGGGTTCGGCGAGCTGCTGGCCGCCGGTTCGATCGCGCGACGGCCGCGTCTGCTCGTCGCGCAGCCCCGCAACTGCTCCCCGATCGACGCGGCGTTCCACGACCGGCAGCCGCCGCCGTTCGCCCCGACCGTCGCCGAGGGCACCGCGATCCGGCACCCGATCCGGCTTCCGGAGGTCATCGCGGCGATCCGGCGCTCGGGCGGTGACACGGCCGCCGTCGAAGAGGACGCCATCGCCGCGGCCGCCCGGCGGCTCGCGGCCCTCGGCCTCTACGCCGAGCCGACCAGCGCGAGCGCCGCCGCCGCGATCGACGTGTTCCGCGAACGCCGGGCGATCCGGCCGGGTGAGACCACCGTCGTCGTGCTCACCGGCTCCGGGCTGAAGGCGCCCGGCAAGCTGCGGGAGCTGCTCGGATGACCGAGGACGAGCTGCTGTTGCGAGAGGCGGAGAAGATCGCGCACGCGGTCGGGCGGATGTTCCCGGGGTTGTGCGAGGTCGTGCTGCACGACCTGCGCGACCCGGCCCACGCGGTGCGCGCGATCGAAGGCGGCCTGTCCGGGCGGGCCGTCGGCGACCCGGCGACGGAGCTGGGCCTGGCGCGCATCGCCGACCCGGGCTTCCCCGACGTGCTGCAGAACTACCCGAACCGCTTCGCCGACGGCCGCCCGGCGAAGAGCACGTCGATCGGCATCCGCAATCGCGACGGCGAGTACGTCGCGGCGCTGTGCCTCAACCTCGACGTCTCCCTGCTGGGCTCGGCCGCCCACGCCCTGACCCGCCTCACCCGCACCGACGACCCGGCGCCCCTGACCGAGACCCTCCAGGCCCGCACGGCCGACGACCTGCGTGCGCTGGTCGAGGACTACGCGGCCGAGCGCGGCCACACCCCGCTCACCCTGCCCGCGACCGGGAAGAAGGACCTCGTCCGGTTGCTGAAGGCCCGCGGGTTCCTGGAGCTGAAGAACGCGGTGCCCGCGCTGACCGAGCTGCTCGGGATCTCCCGGGCGAGCGTCTACAACTACCTGCGTTAGAACACCGACCAGCCGGTCAACGTCGTGAACCGGTCCAAGGCCGCGACACCCGCCACCGAGTTGCCGCGCGCGTCCAAGCCCGGGCTCCAGACGCAGACCGCGCAGCGGCCCGGGACGATCGCGACGATTCCGCCGCCGACGCCGCTCTTGCCCGGGAGGCCGACGCGGTAGGCGAACTCGCCCGCCGCGTCGTACGTACCGCACGTCAGCATCACCGCGTTGATCCGCTTCGCCGAGCTGAGCCCGAGCAGCCGGGTGCCGTCGTTGCGGATTCCGTGGCGGGCCAGGAACAGCGCCGAGCGGGCGACGTCCCGGCAGGACATCGCGATCGAGCACTGGCGGACGTACTGGTCCAAAACGGACGGTACCGGGTTCCGCATGTTGCCGTAGGAGGCCATGAAGTACGCGAGCGCGCGGTTGCGGTCGGCGTGCCCGGCCTCGGACGCGGCCACCTCGGCGTCGACGTCGATGTCCGCGCGGCCGCTTTCCGTGCGCAGGAACGCCAGCAGCGCGCCCACCGCGTCGCCGTGGCAGGTGAGCTCGTCGGTCACCACCAGGGCGCCCGCGTTGATGAACGGGTTGCGCGGGATGCCGTCCTCGTGTTCCAGCTGCACCAGGGAGTTGAACGGGTCGCCGGACGGTTCGCGGCCGACGCGCGTCCAGACGTCGTCACCGCGGGCGAGCACCAGCGCGAGGGTGAAGACCTTCGACATGCTCTGCACCGAGAACGGCCGCAGCCAGTCGCCCGCGCCGTGCACGGCACCGTCCACATCGGCCACCGCGATGCCGAACCCCGGCCGGACCCGGGCCAGGGCGGGGATGTAGTCCGCGACGGCGCCGCGGCCGACCTCGGGCGCGACGTCGTCGGCGATCCGGTCCAGCAGCGCCGCGAGATCCACGGCCGTAGCGTAGAAGCCCGGCCTCGCGCGCGGTCACCGGGGTCGCCGATGATCTTGTCAAATCGAAACGGGAGATACTGGGAAAACCACCAAGGTGATCTCTCGCACACCTTAAGTCTTCCTTAGTGTGCTTGGTCACTTGCGGCTAACGCTCTAGCGTCTGGCAACCATGGATTCCTCGCTGCTCACCGAAAAAGGTGAAAGCTACTCGAAAGCGCTCGGCAACCGCCAAGTGCAGATGATCGCCATCGGCGGCGCGATCGGTGTCGGGCTGTTCCTCGGCGCCGGCGGCAAGCTCCACCAGGTCGGCCCGTCGCTGATCTTCTCCTACGCGATCTGCGGGGTGGCCGCCTACTTCGTGATGCGCGCGCTCGGCGAGCTCGTGCTGCACGAGCCGAGCTCCGGCAGTTTCGTCACCTACGCCCGGAAGTTCATCGGCCCGTGGGCCGGATTCGCCTCCGGCTGGATGTACTGGGTCAACTGGGCGATGACCGGGATCGCGGAGATCACCGCGGTCGCGATCTACGTCCACAAGTGGCTGCCGGACGTCCCCCAGTGGATCACCGCCCTGGTCGCCCTCGGCGTGCTGCTGGCCGTGAACCTGCTGTCGGTGAAGCTGTTCGGCGAGCTGGAGTTCTGGTTCTCGGTGGTCAAGGTGCTGGCCATCGTGGTCTTCCTGATCACCGCGCTCGGGCTGGTGTTCACCAGCGCCGACATCGGCGGCACCCCGGCCGGCGTGCACAACCTGACCGACCACAGTGGATTCTTCCCGGCCGGCATCGGCGTCGCGCTGATGACGCTGCAGGCGGTCATCTTCGCCTACTCGGCCATCGAGGTCGTCGGCATCGCCGCCGGCGAGACCAAGGACGCCCGCAAGATCCTGCCGAAGGCCATCAACAGCGTCGTCTGGCGGATCGGCGTCTTCTACGTCGGTTCCGTGCTGATGCTGGCGATGCTGCTGCCCTGGCCGTTCTACAACGGCGACGAGAGCCCGTTCGTCACGGTGTTCAGCCGCCTCGGCATCCCGGGCATCGGCGACGTGATGAACGCCGTCGTGCTGACCGCGGCGCTCTCGAGCGTCAACTCCGGGCTCTACTCCACCGGCCGCATCCTGCGCTCGCTGGCCGACAAGGGCGAGGCGCCGGCGTTCGTCGGCCGGATGAACAGCCGGCACGTGCCCTACGGCGGCATCATGTTCACCTCGATCGCCTACCTGCTCGGCGTGGTGCTGAACTACCTGGTGCCGAAGGAGGCGTTCGACATCGCCATCGCGATCGCGTCCCTGGGCGTGATCACGACCTGGGCCACGCTGATCTTCTGCCAGATGCGGCTGCGCCAGGCAGCGATGCGCGGCGAGGTGGAACGGCCGTCGTACCGGATGCCGTGGGCGCCCTACAGCGGCTGGGCGACACTCGCGTTCCTGGCCCTGGTGGTGGTGCTGATGGGCTTCTCCGACGGCGCCGAGAAGATCGCGTTCTACTCGATCCCGGTGCTGGCGATCGTCCTCGCGGTGGGCTGGCGGGTCATCTCGAAGCGCCGCGAACGCGTCCCGGCCGAATAGCGGCCGGGTGAGTGAAGGCCTCCTCGACGGCAACCCCGAGCCTCGAGGAGGCCTTCACGCGTTCCGGCGGGCATACTCGGACCTCCGAACAGGAGGTGCGCGGTGTCTTCGAGCACGGAACCCCGGCGGGTGACGATCCACGACGTCGCGCGCTCGGCCGGCGTCTCGCGGCAGACCGTCTCGCGCGCGCTCAACGACAAGGCCGAGATCGACGGCTCCACCAAGCAACGGGTCCTCGACGCCGCCCGTGAGCTCGGCTACCGCCCGAGCCGCTTCGCCCGCGGCCTGGTCCGGCAGGACACCACGACCGTCGGCCTGGTGGTGCCCGACCTGCTCAACCCGTTCTTCACCGAGGTCGCCTCCGGCGCACTGGAGGCGGCCCGCTCCCGCGGCTGGCACGTCGTCGTCTACGACACCGCCGACGACCTCGAGCAGGAGCTCGCGACGCTGCAGGTGATCGGCGCCCAGGTCGACGCGGTCGTCGGCTACTTCAGCCGGTCCGAAGAGGACCTCGACCGGCTCACCCCGGGCATCCCGGTCGTCCTCGTCGGCCGCGAGCCACGCACACCCCGGTTCAGCGGGATCGGCATCGACGGCGAAGAGGGCGTCCGGGAGGCGATCGCCCACCTCGTCTCACGCGGGCACCGGCGGATCGGCATGCTCGACCACGACCGCCGGCCCGAGCCCAGCGTCCGGCAGCAGTGGTTCCTCCGGGCGGTCGCCGAGCACGGGCTCGCCGTGGAGCCCGGCTGGATCACCCGGGCCGCCCAGACCGTCGACGGCGGTGGTGCCGCCCTGGCCGGCCTGCTGGCCGCGCACCCCGAGGTCACCGCCGTCTTCGCCTTCAACGACGTCATCGCCATCGGCGCCCTGCGCGAGGCCCGCCGGTTCGGCCTGCGGGTGCCCGCCGACCTCGCCGTCATCGGCTTCGACGGGCTCGCGCTCGGCACCCTGGTCGAGCCGGAGCTCTCCAGCGTCGCGCTCGACACGCGCTCGCTCGGCACACTGGCCGTCGAGGAGGCCGCGCGGCTGGCGACCGGGGCGGCCGAACCCGGCCGGCTGGTCGTCCGCGCCGCCCTTCACCTGCGCGAATCCGCCTGATCTCTTGACAGCGAGATCCACCGGACGCACACTTCCGGGCAATTCGTGAACGTTCACGGGAGCGTTCACGGGCAGCCGAAGGGTCCTCGATGACGCTGACTCGACGTAGCTTCCTGACGGCGGCGGGGCTGGGCGTGGCGGCGCTCGGGTCCGCCGCTTCCTGCACGAGCCCGACCACCGCCAACCCCGGCAAGCTCACGCTCTGGTACACCAGCGGCGGGCTCGCCGACCAGGTCGTCGCCGACGCCCAGGGGCGGTTCGGCGAGCTCTACCCGTCCCAGGTCAGCGGCCAGCTCAAGCAGCGGCTGCTGGCCGCGCTCTCGGGTGAGGCGTACCTGCCGGACATCACGATGCTCGGCGACGACATCGCGACCTACTTCGCCGACAGCGATCGCTTCGCCGACCTGCGGAACTTCGGTGCGGACACCGTCAAGGACCAGTACCTGCCGTGGAAGTGGCAGGCCGGGACGGCGCCCGACGGGTTCCAGCTCGGCTTCCCGATCGACATCGGCCCGGCCGCGCTCTACTACCGGCACGACCTGTTCGCCCAGGCCGGCTTCCCCAGTGAACCGGACGACGTCGCCGCCGCGGTGCCCACCTGGGACGCCTACTTCGACTTCGGCCGCCGGCTGCAGGAGAAACTGCCCGGCCGGCACCTGATCACCGACACGAAGACCGTCTACACGTACTCGATGGCGCAGGAGCCGGTGAAGTACTTCAAGCCGGGCAACACCTACCTGGGCGACGCGCCCCAGGTGCGCCGCGCCTGGGACCGCGCGCTGACGGCGTTCCGCTTCGGGCTCACCGCGGGGTACGCCGGTTCGCAGGACCCCGGCAGCTCGGTCGAGCGGCACGCCGCGTGGAACTCCGGCAAGGAGCTGAGCTTCGTCAACGCGTCCTGGATCGTCGGCGAGCTCAAGAAGTCCGCGCCGGACACGGCCGGGAAGTGGCGCGTCTGCCGCAGCCCGGGCGGCGCGGGCAACCAGGGCGGCTCGTTCCTGGCGATCACGAAGTACTGCCCCCGCCCGGACCGCGCGTACGAGGTCGTCCGCTGGCTGCTCTCCCCGGAGAACCAGCCGCGTTCCTACCTCGAAGCCGGGCTGTTCCCGACCAGCCCGGCCGCCTTCGACGACCCGCGCCTGCTGGCGCCGGAACCGTTCTTCGGCGGCCAGGCCACGATGTCCGTGCTGGGCAAGGCCGCGCGCGAGGTGAAGCCCGCCTACTTCAGCCCGTGGGACATCGCGATCAGCGACACGTATACCGACGAGCTGACCAACGTCGAACTGGCCGGAAAGGATCCCGGGCAGGCGTGGGACGACGCCCGCCGGACCGTCGAACGGCTGCTGACCCGGCAGGGGGTGCTCTGATGGCGACGCTCACCCGGCCCGCCACACCGGTCCTGACACCGGTTCCGACGCGCCGGAAACGCTGGCGCTACCTGCCGCAGTACCTGGCCGTGGCGCCGTTCTTCGTGCTGTTCGCCGTGTTCGGGCTCTACCCGGTGCTGTACTCGCTGTTCCTGGCGCTGCAACGCTGGGACGGCGTCGGGCCGATGACCTTCGTAGGACTCGGCAACTTCGAGTTCCTGGTCAGCGACCCGACGTTCTGGGACTCGATCGGCAACACCCTGGTCATCTGGGTGATGTCGACCATCCCGATGACCGCGCTGGCCCTGCTCATCGCCGTCGGGCTGCACTCCTCGATCCGGTTCAAGGGGGTGTTCCGGGTCGCCTACTTCCTGCCGAACGTCACGTCGATCGTGGCGATGTCGCTGGTCTTCGGCTCGATCTTCAGCAGCGAGTTCGGCATCCTCAACTGGTTCCTCGGCCTGGTCGGCATCAACCCGGTGCCGTGGCTGACCGATCCGTGGGCGATCCGTGTCGCGATCTCGATCATGATCGTCTGGCGGTGGGTGGGGTACAACGCGATCATCTTCCTGGCCGGGCTGCAGGCCCTCCCGTCCGACGTCTACGAAGCCGCGAAGGTCGACGGCGCCGGGCCGGTCCGGACGTTCTTCCGGATCACCTTGCCGTTGCTGCGCCCGGTGCTGCTGTTCTCCATGGTGATGTCGGCGATCAGCGGGCTGCAGATCTTCACCGAGTCGCAGATCCTGCTCGGCAACCGCGGCGGACCGGACGAGGCGGGCATGACCATGGTGCTCTACTTCTACAACAACGCCTTCGTGAACAACGACTTCGGGTACGGCGCGGCGATCGCGTGGGGCATCTTCGTGGTGGTCGTGCTGTTCGCGATCCTCAACTGGCGGCTGATCCAGCGCCCCGGCTTCCTCAAGGCGGGCCGATGACCACCACGCGCGCCGGCCGGATCGTCACCTACACCGCCCTCACGCTGGGCGCGCTCATCACGCTGTTCCCCTACTACTGGCTCGTGGTGATGGCCTCCAACACCACCGCCGACATCTACTCGTCCCCGCCGACCTGGGCGTTCGGCGGCGAGTTCTTCCACAACGTCGGCCAGGTCTTCGCGAAGATCGACTTCTTCGGCTCGCTGCTCAACACCCTGGTCGTCGCGATCGTGACGACGCTGCTGGTGCTGTTCTTCGACTCCCTCGCCGCGTTCACCTTCGCCAAGTACCGCTTCCCCGGCAGCTCGCTGCTGTTCGGCATCGTGCTGGCGACGTTCGTGGTGCCGACGCAGCTTTCGGCGATCCCGCAGTTCACGATCATGGCGCACCTGGGCTGGGTCGGTGACCTCAAGGCGCTGATCGTGCCCGCCGCGGCCAACGCGTTCGGCATCTTCTGGATGCGGCAGTACGCGCAGACCGCCATCGCGGACGAGCTGCTGGAAGCGGCGCGGATCGACGGCTGCGGCTTCTTCCGGACGTACCTGACGGTCGCGCTGCCGGTGCTGCGCCCGGCGCTGGCGTTCCTCGGGATCTTCACCTTCGTCAACGCCTGGAACGACTACCTCTGGCCGCTGGTCGTGCTGATCGACTCGAACCACGTGACGCTGCAGGTCGCGCTCTCGCAGCTGAACAGCCTGTACGTCAAGGACTACAGCGTCGTCATGGCGGGCACGCTCGTGGCGATCGTGCCGCTGATCATCGTGTTCCTGTTCGGCGCCCGCCACTTCATCCGCAACATCGCCGCCGGCGCCCTGAAGGGCTGAAAGGACTCCATGTCGTACGTCGAAGACCCGGGCCCCGGTTACGGTTCGCTGCCCCCGCGCGCGGCCTTCGCCTCCGACGCCGCGTCGCTCTCGCTGAGCGGCACCTGGCGGTTCCGGCTCTCTTCCACTATCGGTTTCGAAAGCGACGACTTCGACGACTCGGCGTGGGACGAGCTGCCGGTGCCCTCGATGTGGCAGCTGCACGGGTACGGCCAACCCGCCTACACGAACGTGCACTACCCGTTCCCGGTCGACCCGCCGCACGTGCCGTCGGACAACCCGGCCGGCGACCACCGGCGGCACTTCGACCTGCCCGCGGCGTGGCCCGCCGGGCCCGCGGTGCTGCGCTTCGACGGGATCGACTCGTGCGCGCGGATCTGGCTCAACGATGTCGAACTCGGCGTCACCAAGGGCAGCCGCCTGCCCTCGGAGTTCGAGGTCGGTCCGCTGCTGCGGCCGCGGGACAACGTCCTGACCGTGCGCGTGCACCAGTGGTCGGCGGGCAGCTACCTCGAGGACCAGGACATGTGGTGGCTGTCCGGGATCTTCCGCGACGTCACCCTGCTCGCGCGGCCGGAGGGCGGGATCGAGGACTACTGGCTCCGCGCGGACTACGACCACCAGACCGGCCTGGGCACGGTCCGCGTCGAGACCGTGCCCGGCGCGGTGCTGAGCATCCCCGAGTTGGGGGTGTCGGGTCACCCGGCCGGGGTACCGCTGGAGCTGCCGGTCGAACCGTGGAGCGCGGAGTCACCGCGGCTGTACGCCGGTGAGCTGTCCACTGTGGCCGAACGGGTGCCGGTGCGGATCGGCTTCCGGACCGTCACCATCGACGGCGGTCAGCTCAAGGTCAACGGACGGCGGCTGCTGCTGCGCGGGGTGAACCGGCACGAGCACCACCCGCGGACCGGCCGGGCCGTGCCTCGTGACGTCGCGCTGGCCGACGTCCTGCTCATGAAGCGGCACAACGTGAACGCCGTCCGCACCAGCCACTACCCGCCGGACCCGGCGTTCCTCGAGCTGTGCGACGAGTACGGCCTGTGGGTGATCGACGAGTGCGACCTGGAGACCCACGGTTTCGGGCCGCTGGAGTGGCGGGGCAACCCGAGCGCCGAGCCGATGTGGGCCGACGCCTACCTCGACCGGATGCGGCGCACGGTCGAGCGGGACAAGAACCGGCCGAGCGTGATCCTCTGGTCGCTGGGCAACGAGAGCCACACCGGGCCCAACCTCGAGCGGATGGCCGAGTGGACGCGCCACCGCGACCCGACCCGGCCGGTGCACTACGAGGGTGACCACGAGTGCTCCTATGTGGACGTCCACAGCCGGATGTACGCCTCCCACGCCGAGGTCGAGTCGATCGGGCTTCGCTCCGATCCGAACGAGCGGCGGCGTGACCTGCCGTTCCTGCTCTGCGAGTACGGGCACGCGATGGGCAACGGCCCGGGCGGGCTGCTGGAGTACCGGGAGCTGTTCGAGCGGTACCCGAACTGCCAGGGCGGGTTCGTCTGGGAGTGGCTCGACCACGGGCTGGCCGCCGGGGACCACTTCGCCTACGGCGGCGACTTCGGTGAGCCGATCCACGACGGCAACTTCGTCATCGACGGGCTCGTCTTCCCGGACCGGACGCCGTCACCGGGGCTCCTGGAGTACGCCAAGATCATCGAGCCGGTCCGGATCGAGGCCGGTGCCGACGGGATCCGGGTGTCGAACCACTACGACGTCGTGAGCACCGCGCACCTGACGTTCACCTGGGTCTTGGAGGACGAGGGGATCGCCGTCGCGGACGGCGTTCTTGACGTCCCGACCGTCCAATCCGGACAGAGTTCTTCGGTGCCGTTCCCGCGGTTGCCCGCGACCGGAGGCGAGTCGTGGCTGACGGTTTCGGCGTCGCTGACGTCGCCTTCGTCCTGGGCACCAGCCGGGCACGTCGTCGGCTGGGGTCAGCTGCCGGTGTCGCCCGCGCGGGTGGCCGAGCGTCCGGCGCGGCGCGGCCCGGTGTTCCGCACCGCCGGCCGCCTGCTGCTCGGCATCGGCGAGTTCGACCCGGTGACCGGCCGCCTGACCTCACTCGGCGGCCACCCGGTGCAGGGGCCGCGGCTGGACGTCTGGCGGGCGACCACGGACAACGACCGCGCCGAGTCGGCCGCTCAGTGGCGCGAAGCGGGGCTGCACCGGCTGCAGCACCGGGTGATCACCGTCGACGCCGATGGCGACGAACTGGTCGTCCGCACCCGGGTCGCGCCGCCGGCTTTGGCGTCCGGGCTGCTCACGGACTACACGTGGACGGCTCTCGGGGACGGGTTGCAGCTGCGCGTCGAGATCACGCCCGACGGCCTGGAGGGCACCCTCCCCCGGCTCGGCCTGGCGATGGCGGTCCCGGGGGCGCTCGGCACGGCCGAGTGGTTCGGCGCCGGCCCCGGTGAGGCGTACCCGGACAGCCGCCAGGCGGCGCGGATCGGGCGGTTCTCCCGCAGTGTCGACGGGCTGCAGACGCCGTACGTCTTCCCGCAGGAGAACGGCAACCGCGCGGACGCCCGCTGGCTGCGCCTGACCGACGCGGAAGGCACCGGCATCCGCGTCGACGGCGACCCGGCGTTCGACTTCACGGCCCGCCGCTGGACGTCGGCCGACCTGGAAGCCGCCCGGCACACGCCGGACCTGCACGCGAGCGACCTGGTCCACCTGACCCTGGACGTCGCCCAGCACGGCCTCGGCTCGGCGTCCTGCGGGCCGGGGGTGCTGCCGCGGTACCGGCTGGTGGCGCAGAAGACGGAGTTCACCCTGCGGTTCGGTGTCGCAAATTGAGACCGCCGGGGCGCTCCGGATGCGGTGTGGTGGAGGCTCAGACCGACAGGAGCGTCCCGGATGACCCAGCCCACGACCGCCCCTTCGAGCGCCCGGCTGCTGGCGACCCCCGGTGCGCTGGGCCTGGCCGACCTCGTCGCGATCTTCGACGACCTCCAGTTCACCCTGAAGTGCTGCGAACGGCTGGTGGCCGAGCTGGAACGGCCCCCGGCGCGGCTCGACGCCGTGCTGATCGAATCGCTGTGGGTGTCCGCGCTGAACTCCTACGCGCGCTGCTTCCGCACCGGTGACCGCGGCATGGGCCTGACCGTGGAGGACGTCAAGGCCACCGAGGTGCCGGGCGAGATCGCCGAGTGGCACGAGCTGCTCGGCCGGATCCGCGACTTCTCGATCGACGGCCCGGTCAACCCGCGCGAGGACTATTCGGTCGGCGTCTCACAAACCGAATCCGGTCAGGCCGCGGGCATCGTGATCACCTCGGCCGTGCGCCCGCTGGTCGACGACGTGACGGTCCGCCAGACCGGGCGCCTGGCCTTCGAGCTGAGCCGCCTGGTCGACGAGCGGATCAAGGAGCACCAGCAGACGGTCTTCACCGCGGCCGAGCGGATGACGCCTGAGCAGCTCTCCGCGTTGCCGGCGATTGAGGTTGCCGCGGAGCCTGAGTCTCAATAAGTCTCATAAGTCGTCTCATTACTCCGCCTCGCGGACACGATGTCGGCCGCGGGTAGCGAGTCGGCGGCGGCCGCAGCCCAAGGGGCAAGTCACGCCCATCGCTCCGGCGGCGGTCGCGGAAACTCTCGGCGCAGCCGCGATGTCAGGCTGCCGGTTGTCGAGTCGGCGGCGGTCGCCACTCAAGGGCAAGTCACCTCCATCGCTTCGGCGGCGGTGACTCTCGGCGCGGCTGCGATGTCGGGCCGCGGGTTATCGAATCGGCGGCGACCGCCACTCAAGGGCAAGTCACCTCCATCGCTTCGGCGGCATTGACCCTCGACGCGGCTGCGATGTCGGCCGCCACTGGCCGAATCGACCGCGGCCGCTTACTGGCGTGTCACGCCCAGAATCCAGAGCGCCCCGCCGGTGGTCATGCTCCGCGAGGTCGCGACGTCGGCCACCGGCAGGTGAGCCGACGGCGGCAGCCGACCAGAGCCACCTGCAGGTCTGGCCCGCGCGCTCGAGCAGGGATTGCACCGCTGGCTCGGTCTCCGGCCGCATCGCCGGCCAAGCCCACATCGCACCCCAGCGCCCTGGCGCTGTCTCAAAAACCCACTCCCGGCCGTCTCATTACTCCGCGTCCGGCAGGTGGCGGTAGATCGTCGCACGGGAGACGCCCAGTGCTGTGGCGATGTCGGCCGCCGAGTGGCCCGCGTCGTACAGGCGTTGCGCGGCCTCGATCGTCTCCGGGCTCATCACACTCGGCCGGCCGCGGCGGCCGCGTGACGGCGACGGCGTGCCGAACAGGCGGGCCACACCGTCCAGGACCGCGGCTCTCAGCTCGTCCAGGGGCGCGTCGGCGAACAGGACCACCGGGTCGCTGAGCATCGCGATCGCCTGGGCCGCGCGGACCTGGCCGGCCAGGTCGGCGTCCGGGCCCGCGACCAGCACGTTCGCCTTCAGCATGCCGTCGCGGAACCGCTCGAACACCACTTTCGACGCCGTCAGGCCCAGGTCGCGCAGGTTCATCCGCAGCAGGTATCGGTGCCCCAGCCAGACGTCGAGCAGACCGGAGATCGCCGCGGCGCGCGGGTCAGGGGCGGCCGCAGCCTTCTCCATCGTCGCCTCGAGGTCTGCGAGCAGCGGCTCGGCCAGCGCCGTCACGATGTCGGCCTTGCCCGGGAAGTGGTAGAGCACCGCGGTCTTGGTCACCCCGACGCGTTCGGCCAGCTCACGCACCGACGTCGCGTGGTAGCCGCGCTCCGAGAACTCCTCGAGCGCGGCGCGCAGGATCCGGGCGCGGGTGTCGGCCTCCGTCATGCGCCGAGCCTAGCCGCTTGCCTGACCGCTGGACAGTGGCGTACCGTCACGACTGACCGATGGTCAGGAACTTCATCCAGGGGGTACACCATGAACGAGCAGACCGTACTGATCTCCGGCGCGGGCGTCGCCGGGCCGACGCTGGCCTACTGGCTGGCCCGCGCGGGCTACCGGCCGACCGTCGTCGAACGCGCCCGAGGCCTGCGTTCGAGCGGCAGCCCGGTCGACGTCCGCGGCCCCGCGGCGCACGTCGCGGCCGAAATGGGCATCACCGCGAAGCTGCGCGAGGCGAGCACCGACGTCACGGCGCTGAAGTTCGTCGACGACGCGGGCCGCCGCACCGGCCGCGTGGCCACGAACGCGCTGGGCAGCAGCGAAGACGTCGAGCTGTCGCGCACGGATCTCGCGGCGATCCTGTACGAGGCCGCCGCCGACCGCGCCGAGTTCGTCTTCCACGACTCGATCACCGAGCTGCACCAGGACGACGGCGGCGTCGACGTCACCTTCGAGCGAGGGGCCCCGCGGCGCTTCGATCTGGTGATCGGCTCCGACGGCCTGCATTCGGGCGTGCGGCGGCTGGCGTTCGGGCCGGAGCACGCGTTCGTCGAGCACATGGGCGTCTACATCGCGACGATGCCGCTGGCCGAGCCGCCGGCCGACCGCACCGAGATGGTCATGTACAACTCGCCGGGCCGGGCGGTCGCCGTCCACCCGTCGCGCGGCCACGGGATCGCCGCGTTCATGTTCCGCGGCGCCGAGGAGCCGGGGTTCGACTACCGGGACACCGCACGGCACAAGGAAATGCTCACCGAGGCGTACGCCGGCGCGGGCTGGCGGGTCCCCGAGCTGCTGGAGCAGGCGCGCGCGGCGGACGACCTCTACTTCGACTCGGTGAGCCGCGTCCGGATGGACAGCTGGGCGACCGGCCGGATCGTCCTGGCGGGCGACGCGGCGTCGTGCGTCTCCCTCTTCGGCGACGGCTCGACCTTGGCGATGGCGGGTGGCTACACCCTGGCGAACGAGCTGGCCCGGACTCCGGAGGACCCGGCGGCGGCGTTCCGGCGATACGAGGCCACGCACCGGAAGCTGGTGGAACCCAAGCAGCGCAACGTCTCGACGGCCGCGGCCATGCTGATCCCGGCCACGCGCCGAGGCCTGGTGGCGCGCAACCTGGGCACGCGCCTGCTGCCGCTGGTGTCGGCGGCCCGGCGGCTGGTGCCCGCGCGCGCCGCCTAGGGCCACGCTCGCCCGAAGCGAGGTGCGGATCCCGCGGCGAATCCGGTCGTGCGCGCGGTGAGGAGTCGGTGGCGGCGGCCTGCGGGGAGAGGCCGCTAGGTGCAGGGTCCGGCCGGCGTCGTCAGCTCGATTCCCTGAGCCCCACCAGGTGAAACACGCGGCTCAGCCCGCGGTACGGGTCCCGGCGGCTCGCCTCGAGTTCCACCGCCGCCACCTGGTCCGCGTCGCCGAGGTTCAGCTTCGTCCCGCCGAACTCGAGCCAGTCGACGAACAGCCAGACCCCGTACCAGTTCACCGGCTCGACGCCCCGGTTCCGCAGGGACTCGCTGAGCTCCTCCACCGTGTCGGCCCGGCCCGGCACGCCCAGCACCCCGATCTCGCCAGTCGCGTCGAACGACGCCAGGGCGTCGGCCCACCGCTGTTCCATGGCCGGGCGGACCGCCATCGCGTGGCCGTTGGCCGTCATGATCGAGACCACGCCGCCGGGCTCGGCGCACCCGGCCAGCTGGTCGAGCAGCGGACCGGGGTCGTCGAGGTAGCCGAGGACACCGTGGCACAGCACGGCGGCGAAGCGCCGGCCGCCGACCGCCTCGCCGGCGGCCTCTCCGTCGGCGCGCAGCAGCGTCACCCGCCGCTGAACGTCGGCGGGCAGCCGTTCGAGGCGTTGCCGCGCCTTGTCCAGCATCGCGGGTGAAGGATCGAGCAGCGTCACGTCGTAGCCCGCTTCGGCCAGCGGAAACGACTGGTGACCCGCGCCGCCGCCGACGTCGAGCACCGTCGCCGGCGGCGCCGGGAGGTGTTCGAGCAGCTGCTGGTGCAGCACGTGGGTGCGCACGTGGCCCTTCACCGTGGCGTAGGCCTCGTCGGCGAACTTGTCGGCCAGACCGGCCCAGGCGTCATCGCTCACCTCACCAAGTTAACGCCGGAGCTGAACTTCACGAGCGGAGCATCGGCGGGTACAGCAGCGCCGCCTCGCCCCGCCGGTACAGCTGTGCCGGGCGGCCGCCGTCGCGCGTGGTCGTCCGGCCGGTCGGCTCCAGCAGCCCGTCGGCGCCGGTCACCTTGCGATGGAAGTTGCGGGGGTCGAGCCGCGTGTCCCAGACCAGCTCGTACACCCGCCGCAGCTCCGCGACGGTGAACTCCGGCGGGCAGAACGCCGTCGCCAGCGGCGAGTACTCGAGTTTCGCGCGGGCGCGCTCGATGCCGTCCGCGAGGATCCGGTCGTGGTCGAACGCCAGCCGCTCGGCCGCCAGGGAACGCACCGGGGCCCACCGCGCCTCCGCCGCGTCGGTGCCCGCTCGCGGCACCGGGAGGTCCGGGGCCAGCGCCAGGTAGGCCACCGTCACCACGCGCATCCGCGGGTCGCGGTCCGGCGCGCCGTAGCCGGCGAGCTGTTCGATGTGGACGGTGCCCGGCGGCAAACCGGTTTCCTCCGCCAGTTCGCGGCGGGCGGCGTCCTCGAGGTCCTCGTCGGCGCGGACGAAGCCGCCGGGCAGCGCCCAGCCGCCGAGGAACGGCTCCACTCCCCTGCGGACCACGAGCGCGCACAGCTCCTCCCCGGTCAGGGTGAGCACGACGAGGTCGGCGGTGACGGCGAACGGCGGGTGACCCATGCCACTACCCTACCGGCTAATCGTCAGCTTGACGATTAGACCTCTCGCGTCATATCGTCACTTCGACGATAAGAGGAGGACCTCATGGCCGACATCAACCGCCGGTTCGGCTTCCGGCACCTGCGCGGCGCACCCACCGTGCACATCCGCCACTACCGCCGCGGCAAGCTCGCGCACGACGGTCTCGGGCTGTCCTTCTGGTACCGGCCGCTGACCGCGGTCGTCTCGGAGGTCCCGGTCGACGACCGCGAGCTGCCGCTGCTGTTCCACGCCCGCACGGCCGACTTCCAGGACGTCACCGTCCAGCTCGCGCTGACCTTCCGGATCGAGGACCCGGCGCTGGCCGCGCAGCGGATCGACTTCTCCATCGACCCCGACACCGGGCGCTGGAGAAGCGACCCGCTCGCCCAGATCAGCGGGCTGCTCACCGAGAACGTCCAGCAGTACGCGGTCGAGGTGCTCACCCGCACTCCCCTGGCCACCGCGCTCGTCGACGGCGTCGGCGCGGTCCGCGACCGCATCCGGGCCGGGCTCGCCGTCGAGGACACGCGCCTCTCCCAGACCGGCTCGGCGGTCCTCGACGTCCGCGTCGTCTCGATCCGCGCCGAGCCGGAGGTCGAGAAGGCGCTGCAGACGACCGCGCGGGAGAAGGTGCAGCAGGAGGCCGACCGGGCGACGTTCGAGCGGCGCGCGCTGGCCGTCGAACGCGAGCGGGCGATCAGCGAAAACGAGCTGCAGAGCAAGATCGAGCTGGCCCGCCGCGAGGAGCAGTTGCTCGCGCAGCGCGGGGCCAACGCCCGGCGTCAGGCCGAAGAAGCCGCGGCGGCGAACCGGATCGACACCGAGGCGCAGGCGTCGCGGGAAGAACGTCTGACGCAGGTCAAGGCCGACGGGACTCGCGCTCTCGGCGAGGCCGAAGCGGCCGGCGAGGCGGCCCGGCTGGCGGCGTACCGCGATCTGCCGGAAGGCGTGCTCACCGGGCTGGCGCTCAAGGAGCTGGCCGGGAACCTGCCGCGGATCGACAGCCTGGTGCTCACGCCGGACCTGCTCACGCCGCTGCTGACCAAGCTGGGCGTGCGGTCGTGAGCCTCGCCCCGCGCGTCGTGCTGGTGCACCGGCGCACCGAGCTGGACGAGCTGCTCGCCCGGCAAGGCACCCGCGGCCAGGCGGAGTTCTTCCTGCGCACGCGGGGCCGTGACCTGGCCGAAGTCACCGAGGCGGACGCGGCCGTGCGCGCGGCTCTGGCGACGGCGTCGGCGGCGATCCCGCTCGACTGGCGCCGCGGCGAGGTCGAACGCGCCGACCTCTCGCGGTTCCTGTTCACGCCCGAGGACGTGGTCGTGGTCGTCGGGCAGGACGGGCTGATCGCCAACGTCGCCAAGTACCTCGACGGCCAGCCGGTCGTCGGGATCACGCCGGGCGCACCCGGGGTGCTGGTGCGCCACCCGGCCGCCGCGGTGGCGGACCTGGTGCGGGCCACGGGGAACGTCGAACACCGGACGATGGCCGAGCTGACCTCGGACGACGGCCAGCGGCTGCTGGCGCTCAACGAGATCTACCTCGGGCACGCCGGGCACCAGACGGCCCGCTACCGGCTGGGGGTCGGTGGCGGGCCGCCGGAACGGCAGGCGTCGTCGGGGATCCTGGTCGGGACGGGCACGGGCGCGACCGGCTGGTGCGGCTCGGTGTGGCAGGAACGCCGCAGCCCGCTGCGCCTGCCCGCGCCCGGCGAGACCCGGCTGGTCTGGTTCGTGCGGGAGGCGTGGCCATCCCCGTGGACCGGGACGGCGCACACCGAAGGCGAGCTGACGTCGGCGCCGCTGACGGTGGAGGTGGAGTCGGACCGCCTGGTCGCGTTCGGCGACGGACTCGAGTCGGACAGCGTCACCCTCACTCGTGGCCAGTCGGCGACGTTCGTGCCGGCGGCGAAGACCGTCCACTTGGTCCGGTGACGGCGGTCGGGGCCCGGCGCGCCGAGGGGGCGTGCCGGACCTGAGCAGTCCGCGACGTTCGTTCCGGACGTGAGGACAGACCACTCGGACCGGTGACGGCGGTCAGGCCCGGCACACCGAGGGGGCGTGCCGGACCAGCCGCTCGGTCCGAAGGCAGCGGCCGAGGCCGGCACGTCGAGGGGGCGTGCCGGACCCGAGCAGTCCGCGACGACTGTCCACTCGGTCCGATGGCAGCAACCCGGGCCCGGCACGCCGAGGGGGCGTGCCGGTCTGCGGCGTTCGTCCACTTGGTCCGGTGATCTTCTGGGACACGATGCGGCAACGTTGTCACATTCGCGGGGTGCGGCCGCCAGAATGATCTCCTCGCGGAGGATCGAAGGTGACCGGGATGACGTGGCTCGTGTGGGTGCTCGGCGTGGTGGTGATCGCCGCCGCCGGGTTCGGGGTGGTCGCCGTGCCGCGGTGGCGGGAGCGGGAGCTGCGTACGCGGACCGCGTGGTCGGCCGCGCGGGCGGCGATCGACAGCGCCGCCGTGAGCCGGGACGCCGCCACCGCTCCCCTGCCCGAAGCCGAGCAGCTGCTGGCCCAGGCCGAGAGCATCGCCGCCGCGCACGGCGGGCCGCGGGCCGCCGAGACCGCCCGCGACCACGCCGCGCGGGCCGACGCGCTCTGGCAGGCGGCCGCCCGTGGCTGACCGGATTCGCTGGATCCTGCTCGCCGTCGCCGGCGCCGTGCTCGTCACGTTCCTCCTGGTGCAGCAGCAGAGCACCGACGTCAGTTACGGGCAGGCGCCCGCGGCGAAGGACCCGATCCCCGAGGGTTCGGCCGGGGAGCTGAGCGGGGCGACTGTCCCGTCGGCCGAGCAGCTGACGGCGATGGTCAAGGACTCCCCCGTCGTCCGGCTGCCGGGCGCGATCGCGACCTGGGACGACCAGGCGGTGAAGGCCGCGGCCGGCAGCGCCGGGGTCCGCGTGATCGTGGCGCCACCCGGGCTGCCGGAGGACGCGCGCACCCGCGTGAAGGACGTCGAGGACGCGACCGTCCAGGTCATCGGCACCGAGGTCACCGGCGGGGCGTTGCAGGCCTCGCCCGACCGCGCGTCCGAGTGGCTGCGCGAGTTCGCCACCGGTGACGTCACGGAGTCGCTGACCACGCTCGCCGCCCACCTGAACCACCAGCCGGACGCGCCGGACCAGCCCGCCCTCGCCCGGCGCGACCCGACGGCCGGCGAGCTCGCCGACGTCACCGCGGCACTCCGCGCCGGCGGCCGGTACATCGCCCCGGGCGCGAACCTCAAGGACCCGCCCGCGACGACGGCCGCGTTCCCCGGGGCACAGCCGCTGTACGTCGCCCTGCCGCAGCAGCCGGCCGGTCAGCCGCTTGTCCACTTCGGACCGGCGCTCGCGAAGGAGTTCCCCGGCCGTCCGATCGTCGTGCTGTACGGCCAGTGGGTCGAGTACGACGGGCCGTCGGCGGCCGCGTTCGCCGACGTCGCGACCGCGAGCTTCTACGGCCAGTTCGGCGACCGCCTCAGCACGTACGCCTACCCGCAGCACAACGTGCTCGGCGCCTGGCTCGACCGGGTCACGGCCATCCGCTACGCCGGGTTGTTCGACCGCCCGCTGCCCTACACCCCGTTCGACCCGCTGCGGGTCGCGCTGCCCGCGCTGCCGTGGCTGTTCGCCGCCTGCGCGGTCGGGTTCCTCGCCCTCTCGGCCCGCCGGATGGTGCGGCCGGGCCGTCCCTCCGGAGCCGGTGTGCCGGCGCGCCTGGCCGGGCTGACCGCGCTCGCCGTCGAGATCTCGGGGCTCACCGACGGCGCGTCGTCCGCGTCGCTGACCCGCGGGATCACCCAGCTCACGGCGGCCCGGGAGGCCTTCGGCAAGAAGCTGCCGGACAAGCACGTGCACGGCCTGCTCGACGCGGCCGAGTCCGATTTGGACACCACGGCCGGGTTGCTGGGCCGCCCGGACTACCGGCCCGCCGAGTACCTGCAGGGGAGGCTCGCGTGAAGCGCTTTTTCCGTTCCGCGTTCGGGATCGCCGTGCTCGGCTGCCTCGTGCTGGCGGGCTGGGCGGTGTGGTCCGCGGGGGTGTTCGACGGTCCGGTCGCCCGCCAGCTGCGGTCGGCGTCGGTGTACGTCGCGCCCGGCGTCACCCTCGACCAGCCGGCCGCGGAACGCGTGATCGGCAACCGGCGCCTCGCCGTCGCGTTCCTCCAGCCGGGCACGGACCTGAGCGACGCCTGCGACAGCCTGGGCAGCGCGGCCGACGGCACCCTCGCCGTGATGCTCAGCCGCGACGGCGACGACTACGAGAAGTACGGCTGCTCGCGGCTGCCCGGGAGCGAGGACGAGAACTTCGGCAAGGCCGTCGTCGCGGAGTCGATGATCGGCAACGGCATCGACGGCTTCACCGGGCAGCCGGTGGACGCGCTGAAGGTGATGGTCGTCAACTACGACCTGCTGGTGAAGAGCGGCGCGATCCCCGACGGTGGCCGCACGGTCAGCCCGTCGCTGCCGCGCTACCTGGTCGCCTCCGCCTCGGTGGCGGCGGTGGTCCTGGGATCGTTGGCGCTCTACCTCGCCGCCCGCCGGGCCGGGCGGACGTCGGCGGCGCGGCGCGAACGCCGGGACGCCGAAGCCGACGAGCGGACCGAGCTGTCGGCGGCCGCCGCGGTGCTGGCCCAGGAGATCATCGACCTGGACAAGCGGTACGCGCGCCAGAAGGGCGCGAACAAGTTCACCCGGGGCTACCGGAGTCTCGTGTCGGACTACGCGAACCTGCTGCCTGACCTCGGCCGGGAGACGCCCGAGCTGCGGGACCGGGTCGAGAAACTGCTGACCCGGGCCCGGAAGCTGGGCACTCAGGTACCGTAGCGGGCCTTCACGATCGACGGTGTGTCGAGGTTGTGGCCCGCGTCCATGCTCTGCGCGAGCCGGAGGTACTGGCCTTCGGCCCACATCAGCGGGCCCGCGCTGCCGGTCGGGCGGCCGAGGCCGAAGCAGCCGGCGTCCGCACGGTCCCAGACCTGCTCGGGGACGAAATAACCGTCGTTGGCCGAGTCCGCCATCGACTTGAGGTAGACCGCCGCCGAGCGTCCGTTGGCCAGCTCGTACTGGCCGCGCTCCCCCGAAAGCACCGGCCACAGCCGCCCGAACCGCTGCGCGCCGCCCGCGGGCCAGCCCGTGCAGTTCGCCGTGCTCTCGCCGTAGTTGTCGTGGGCGTAGCGGTGGAAGTAGATGTCGCCGTTGGGCAAGGTCACCTGCACGGTCGAGTTGCCGTCGGACGCGGCCGCCGTCGGGGCGACCGAGTTCGCGATGGTGGCGTCACCGGCCGGGCGGATGCCGAGCCGGACCAGGTCGAGGAACCCGAAGTCGGTGACGTCGTGCTCGTAGAAGCAGCCCTCGTCGAAGCAGATCGTGCCGGTGTCGTTCGGGTTGCCGCTGCGGTCGAGGCGTTCGTAGTAGGTGTGGCCGCCCCAGTAGCCGGACGTCGTGACCGTCCAGCCCGCCAGGGAGTTGCGCCACGAGTCCGCTGTGGACTCCCACGACGTCGCGCTCGCGGTGTCGCCGTTGGCCCGCGCGATCGCGCCCGCGGCGACGAGCCCGGCGATCTCGGCGGCGATCGAGGACGGCGACTTGCCGTACTGCTCCTCCCACCGCTCGGTGGTGTCCGGGCCGGTCGCGACGATGTGGTTGGCCGTCGTCTTGACCTTGGCGTAGGTCGAGGCGTCGGTGACGCCGGTCAGCCAGGCCAGCAGGATCGCGTCGGCGTCCTGGTCGAGCTGTTCGCAGCAGCCGAGTTGCTGGGCGCTGGCCCCGGCGACGCCGAAAACCGGGCTGTAGCGCGGGAACGAGCCCGCCGGGTACGTCACGCCGTCACCGGCGGTCGGGCTGCCGATCCACTGGGAGTTCCAGAGGAACTGGGCCATCCGCTTGGCCTGCGCGCTGTCACCGGCGGCGAGCAGGCCGGTCGCCTGCTGGTAGAGGTCGCGGCCCCAGACGCGGTGGTAACCGTCGTTGAGCTGGTCGCCGTTGGTGTAGTCACCCCACGGGGTCGCCAGGCCGGCGACGCTCGCGCCCGGATGCTGTTTGTCCTCGGCGGATTTGAGCGCCATGGCCGCGACGTAGTAGGCGCGACGCCGTTGGGTGTCCCCGGAAACGCTGGCGGGAGCGGGTTTCAGACCGCCCACATAGGAATTCCAGCCGCTGCGGTAGGACGTTGACAACGCGCTGAACCCGCTGCTCAGCGACCCGCTGGCCGCCGAAGACGCGGCGGCCGCGGTGTCGCCGTAGCCGAGGGCGACGGTGAACGTGGTGTCCGTGCCGACGGGAATCTGTCCACATTGGACGACGTTGCCGGTGCCGGAGACGTTGTCGAACTGGTTGTTCAGGGTCCTGTCGGCGCGCAGGTCGGTCAGGCAGTCGCTGCCCGCACCGCTGTAACCGTTGTCGTGCGCGGTGAAACCGGTCGAGACGCGCATGGCCGAGACGACGGTGGTGGCCGCGCCGCCGAAGAGCGTCTCGGTGCCGCTCGCCATCAGGCCGCTGCCGTCCCACCAGGCGTTGTCGTTGGCGCCGCCGCCGGCCATCGACGGGTTGGCCAGGAGGTAGAGCCGGTAGCTGCCGCCGTCGAGGGACTGGAACCGGGTGTTCGTGACGAGTGTGGCGCGGGCCGGGTCGGTGACGTAGTCGGTGGTGATCCGGTACTTGCCGCTCTTGGCGGTGTTGGTGACGGTGTACTGCAGCGCCTTCTCGTCGGGCATCGTGACGACGTGGTTCGTGGCGTCGCGTTCCAGGTCGACGAAGGTGGCGCCGTCGGTGACGACGAACTGGCGGTCCTGCATGTTCGGCACGTCGGCACGCGGGTAGAACACCTCCGACGTGACGCCGTTCGCCACGGTGAACCACACCGGGCTCGCCGTCGTCGTCGAGGTGCCGAGGGCGGACTTGTTCCCCGTGGCCCAGGACGCACCACCGCCGCAGCAGTCGGTCGCCGTGCCGCTCGCCAGCGCCGTTCCGGGCACCGCGCCAGCGAGCAGCAGACTCGCTCCGGCGCAGGCCAGGACGGCTTTCCACCTGTTCATCGGGACCCTCCGACGTCGTTGTCGTCAATATGTTGCGGGCCGCAACATATTGGGGCACGGGGGGGATGACAGGCAATGTCCGATCGTTCTGAACCGATCCAGCCCAAGCCATCCGAACGCCGTGTCGTCCCCTCAATCACGCGTGTCGGCTTCCCAATCACGCGTGTCGGCGTTCCCATCACGAGGTTCGCCGGATTACTCGTGATCAGAGCGCCGACACGCGTGTCTGGAGGGTCGACACGTGTGATTGGGAGGACGACACGATGATTCAGCGGCCGTCAGGCGTCGGCGATGCGGTCCAGCCACTCCGCCATCAGCACCCGCTCGGCGCCGGTCAGCGCCGTCGCCCCGGCCAGGCCGGCTCGCAGGGCGATGGCCCGGCCCGGGAGGTCGTCGGCGCCCGACGGCGCTGTCGTCTCGGTCAGGATCCGGGCCAGGACCGTCTCCCGGGCCGTCACCGACAGCTCGGCGTCGCGCTCTTCGGGAAGCGTCGCGATCTGGGTCAGCACCACACCCATGCCGGTCGCGTGGACCAGCTTCGCCGCACGTTCGACACTCACCCGCAGACGTCCCGCTTCCGCGACGCGCGCGACGATGCCGTGCAGCATCGCCTCCGCCTCGCGCGCTGCCGGAGAGGTGCGGCCCGGGCGGGCGTCGCCGTACATCAGGACGTAGAACTCCGGGCGGGACAAGCCGAACTCGATGTGGAGGTCCCAGCCGCGCCGCAGGTCCTCGACCGCGTCGCCGGTCGAGCCCAGCTCGCGCTTGCTCGTCAGGTACTCGTCGAAGCCGTACGCGGCGACCGCGTCGAGAAGCCCGTCCTTGTCGCCGAACAGCCGGTACAGCGCCGGGGGCTGGACGCCCGCCGCGGCGCTCACCGCGCGGGTCGACAGGCCGTCGCGGCCCTCCGCGACCAGCAGAGCCGCCGCTGCCTCGAGGATCCGCTCGCGGGTGTCCGCAGCCGTCTTCGCCACCATGGTTACGATGATAACAAAATCCGGATAACAAGTGTTCAGAGCAGGTCGACCGCGACCCGGTGCGCGAGGCGGCGCAGGAGCGGCGCCGCGTCGGCCATGCAGCGCGCCGGGTCGGGTTCGAGGTCCGTCAGCGCGTACGCGGCCGAAATGCCCGCGCCCGCGAGCTCCTCGGCGGACAGCTGGGAGCGGCCCGCGACGGCGGCGCACGGAATGCCCTTGTCCGCCGCCGCACGGGCGACGCCCGCCGGGGCCTTGCCCGACAGCGTCTGCCGGTCCAGTGACCCCTCGCCGGTGACGACCAGCGAGACCCCGCTCAGTGCGTCGTCGAAGCCGAGCAGTTCCAGCAGGAGCGCGATGCCGGGCCGCATCCGGGCGCCGAGCACCGCCATCGCGGCGAAGCCCACTCCCCCGGCCGCGCCCGCGCCCGGCCGTTCGGCGAACTCGGGTCCGGCAAACGACGCCCAGTGCCGCAACGCCTCGTCGAGCACTTCGACGTCGTCGGCCGTAGCCCCTTTCTGGGGGCCGTAGACGAACGCGGCACCATTCAGGCCGTACAGCGGGTTGTCGACGTCACTCGCCAGCTCGATGTCCACTTCGGACAGCCGCGGGTCCAGATCGGACAGGTCGAGGGCGGCGAGCCGGGCCAGGGCCGCGCCGCCGGGCGGCAGCTCACGGCCCGCGCCGTCCAAGAGCCGGGCGCCCAGCACCGCGAGCATCCCGGCGCCGCCGTCGGTGCAGGCGCTGCCGCCCACGCCGAGCACGATCCGGCGGCAGCCCGCGTGCAGGGCGGCCGCGATGGCGTCGCCGGTGCCCGCGCTGGTGGCGTCGAGCGGCGCCGGCGCGCCGGGCAGCCGGTGCAGCCCGGACGCCTCGGCCAGCTCGACGACGGCGGTGTCGCCGCGGACCGCGTAACACGCGGTCAGCGGCCATCCGGTCGGCCCGCGTGCCGGCACCCGCACCCGGCGGAACCCGGCGGCGACGGCCGCGTCGACCGTGCCGTCACCGCCGTCGGCCACCGGGAGGCACTGCACCGCGAGTCCGGGGTGGACGTCGGCGAGGCCCTGGGCCACCGCCGACGCCACCTCGGCCGCGGTCAGCGACCCCTTGAACTTGTCCGGCGCGACGAGCACCCTCACGCGCTCGCCTTGTAGGCGCGCCAGTCGCCGATCTCGGTGATGTCCCGCAGGGCGACGTGCGAGGTGTAGGGCCGCCGCAGCAGCATCGCGAACGCCGAGCTGCCGTCGGCCAGCTCCACCACGCCCAGCTCCAGCTCGTGCGGTTCGGACGGGAGGACCTTGTCCCGCAACGCGTCCAGCGAGACGTCGTACACCTCGCCGGTCACCTCCGCGCCGCCGTGCGACACCGGGTACAGCGCCGGGCACTGCTCGCCGACGGCGTAGAACCGGTACTTCGGCGCGGTCCTCGCGCTCGTCACGAAGGGCGAGCCTTCGAGCAGGTGGTGCAGGGGCTCGCCACGCATGGCGCCACCGTTGAAGAACATCAAGGCCACCGGGAACTCCTAACGGAAGAGGGCTTCGACGCCGTCGACGGCGAAGTACACCGCGAACACCAGCGCCAGCAGCGAAAGCAGCCAGCCGGCTTCGCGCCACTTGCCGCGGCCGATCTTGATCAGCACGAACGCGATCAGGCCCGCGCCGACGCCGTTGGTGATCGAGTAGGTGAACGGGATCAGGGCGGCGGTCAGGAACACCGGGATCGTGTAGTCCGGGTCGTGCCAGGGGATGTTGCGGCACTGGGCGACCATCATGCCGCCGATGACGACCAGCGCGGGCGCCGCGGCCTGGGCCGGGACGACCCCCGCCAGCGGCGTGAACAGCAGGGTCCCGGCGAAGAGCAGTCCGGTGACGACACTCGCGAGGCCGGTCCGGGCGCCCTCCCCGACGCCGGCCGCGGACTCCAGGAAGACCGTGTTCGGCGACGAACCGGTGACGCCGCCGGCGATCGCGCCCGCGCCGTCGACCAGCAGGATCCGGCCCATCCGCGGGACCTTGCCGTTCTTCGACAGCCCGGCCTCGTCGGAGACGCTGGTGATCGTGCCCATCGCGTCGAAGAACCCGGACAGCACGAGCGTGAACAGGAACACCGTGGCCGCGAGCGCCCCCGCCGAGGCGAACCCGCCGAACAGGTCGATGTGGCCGAAGAGCCCGAAGTCCGGCGCGGCGACGACGTGGTCGGGCAGGGCCGGGGAGGTGAGGCCCCAGCCGCCGACCCCGAACCCCTCGTGCAGCACGACGGCGAACACCGTCGCCACGCCGATGCTGATCAGCACCGCGCCCGGGACCTTGCGGGCCATCAGCACGATCATCAGCAGCAGGCCGAAGCAGAACACGACGATCGGCCAGCCGTGCAGGTGCCCGCTCGCGCCGAGGCGCACCGGGACCGTCGTTTCCGCCGCGTCCGGCACCCGGGTGACGAATCCGGCGCTGACCAGGCCGACCAGCGCGATGTAGAGCCCGATGCCGACGGTGATCGCGGTCTTGAGCGGCCGCGGGATGGCGTTCATGATCCGCTCGCGAACGCCGCTGACGGCCATCAGCACGATGCACACGCCTTCGAGCACGACCAGCCCGAACGCCTGCGGCCAGGTCATCGTCGGTGCCATCTGGAACGCGACGATGCCGTTGATGCCGAGGCCGGCGGCCAGCGCGAGCGGCGCGTTGCCGACCAGTCCCATGAGGATGGTCATCACCGCGGCGGCCAGCGCGGTCGCCGTCGTGACCTGCGAGGCCGAGAGGCGGGCGCCGGTGATGTCGGTGGCGGCGCCGAGGATGAGCGGGTTGAGCAGCACGATGTACGCCATCGCGACGAACGTCGTGAGACCGCCGCGGACTTCGCGGCCGATCGTGCTCTGCCGGGCCCGGATCTCGAAGAGCCGGTCGAGCAGCGTCCTGCGGCCCGGGGGTTCGGGTACTTCGTCGCGTACGGGGTCCTGGGTTTCTACCTGAGTCATGCGTCCTGCCCTTGCCGGTGGGTGTGCTCGGCCAGGCCAAGGCACAACACCGTGCCTGGGCGAGCGGGACGATCTGTTGGGGAATGCTCCGGTCAGCTGGCCTTGTGGGTCAGTAAGCGGCGGGTTCAGTAGTCGGTGCGGTCGCTCTTGTCGAGCCAGGCCGCGAACGGCGCGAAACCGTCCTTTGCGGACAGTCGCGTGACGGGAACCGTCCAGGTGTCGCGGGGACGGTCGAAGAGCTCGTAGAACACGCGGTCGTCGAAGCCGGCCTTGGCCGCGTCGTCGCGGTCGGCGGCGAAGAGGACCTTGTCGACGCGCGCCCACAGCGCCGAGGACAGGCACATCGGGCACGGCTCGCAGCTCGAGACGAGCACGCAGCCGTCCAGCTTGAAGACGCCCAGCGCCTGGCAGGCCTCGCGGATGGCGACGACTTCGGCGTGCGCGGTCGGGTCGAGGTTCGCGGTGACGCGGTTGACGCCGGTGGAGACGATCTCGCCGTCCTTCACGATCAGCGCGCCGAAGGGGCCGCCGCCGTTCGCGACGTTGGTCTCCGCGATGCGGATGGCCTCGCCGAGCCATTCGGTCTCGGCGGAAATCGACGTGGTCATCTCAGACTCCAGTGATGTGTTCGGGGCGGATGGGGACGCGCGGCAGCTCGAGGCCGGTGGCCGCGCGGATGGCGTTGGCGATCGCCGGGGTGGCGGAGATCGTGGGCGGTTCGCCGACGCCGCGGACGCCGTAGGGCGCGTGCGGGTCGGGGCGTTCGAGGACGTCGACGCGCATCGGCGGCATGTCGAGGATGGTCGGGATCAGGTAGTCGGTGAAGGACGGGTTGCGCACCTTCCCGTCGACGACCTGGATCTCCTCCATCACGGCGAGCCCGAGTCCCTGGGCCGAGCCGCCCTGGATCTGGGCGATCACGGCGTCGGGGTTCATCGCCTTGCCGACGTCCTGGGCGCAGTCGAGCTGCACCACCTTGACCAGGCCGAGGTCCAGGTCGACGTCGACGACCGCGCGGTGGGCGGAGAAGCCGTACTGCACGTGGGCGTCACCCTGGCCGGTCTCCGGGTCGAGCGGGTAGGTCTTGCGGTGGTGGAACTCGCGGGTCTCCTCGACGGCGGTGTCGCCGAGCAGGTCGGCGAGGTCGGTGAGGACCTCGCCGTCGGCGGCGACGATCTTGCCGCCGGCCAGGGTCAGGCCGTCGGCCGGGCGGCCGAGGCGCAGCGCGGCCAGGCCGTACACCGCGTCGGCGACCGCGCGGCAGGCGTTGCGGACCGCGCCGCCGGTGACGTAGGTCTGGCGTGACGCCGAGCTGGAGCCCGCGTCGCCGACGCTCGTGTCGGCCGGGTGCACGCTCACGCGCGTCAGGCCCAGTTCGGTGCGGGCGATCTGCTGCTGCAGCGTCACCAGGCCCTGCCCGACCTCGGCGGCCGCGGTGTGCACCATGGCCACCGGCTCGCCGCCGATCACCTCCAGGCGGACGCGGGCGGTCGAGTAGTCGTCGAGGCCCTCGGCGTAGGAGATGTTCTTGATCGTGACGCCGTAGCCGACGCCCCGGACGACACCTTCGCCGTGGGTGGTGTTGGACGCGCCGCCGGGCAGGTCGCGGATGTCGCGCTCGCCCGTGGGCTCCGGCGGCAGCGGGAGGTCCCGTAGGCGCTGCACCAGCTCGGCCACCGGCGCCGGGAAGTCGACCACCTGGCCGGTGACCACAGTGGACCCTTCGCTCAGCGCGTTGCGGATCCGCAGTTCCGCCGGGTCCAGGCCGAGCGCGGCGGCGAGTTTGTCCATTTGGGACTCGTAGGCGTAGGTCGGCTGCACCGCGCCGAGCCCGCGCATCGCGCCGCAGGTCGGGTTGTTGGTGTAGACGCCCCAGCCCTCGACGTGCGCGTTCGGCACGTCGTACGGGCCGACGCTCAGCGTGGTGCCGTTGCCGACCACGACCGGGGTCTTGGACGCGTACGCGCCGCCGTCGAAGTACATCTTCGCCTTGACGTAGACGAGCTTCCCCTCGCGAGTGGCGCCGTGCTCGTAGTACATCTTCGCGGGGTGGCGGTGGACGTGCCCGAAGAACGACTCCAGGCGGTTGTAGCTCATCTTCACCGGGCGCCCGGTGCGCAGCGCGAGCATGCACGAGTGGATCTGCATCGACAGGTCCTCGCGGCCGCCGAACGCGCCGCCGACCCCGGACAGCGTCAACCGGACCTTCTCCAGGGGCAGGCCGAGGGCCTTGGCCGTCTGGCGCTGGTCGACGTGCAGCCACTGGGTGGCGAGGTAGAGGTCGACACCGCCGTCCTCGGCCGGCACCGCGAGGCCCGACTCCGGGCCGAGGAACGCCTGGTCCTGCATGCCGATCTCGTAGACGCCGGACACCACGACGTCGGCGGTGGCGGCCGGGTCGCCCTTGACGATCCGCTGGTGGCGGACCAGGTTCCCGCCGGGGTGCAGCTTCGGGAGCGTGTCGTCGTGGGCGGCGCGCTCGGGGTCGGTGATGGGCTCGAGGACGTCGTACTCGACGACGATCTCCTTGAGCGCCTGCCGCGCGATCTCCGGGTGGTCCGCGGCGAGGATCGCCACCGGCTCACCCTGGAACCGGACCAGGTCACCGGCCAGGGCCGGGGTGTCCTGGTACTTGAGGCCGTAGACGTTCTCACCGGGGACGTCCTCGTGCGTGAGCACCGCGTGCACGCCCGGCTGGGCCAGCGCGCGGGAGACGTCGAGGCGGACGATCCGGGCGTGCGGGTGCGGGCTGCGCAGGGTGGCGCCCCACAGCATGTCCTCGTGCCACAGGTCCGAGGAGTAGGCGAACTCGCCGCGGACCTTGAGCGTGCCGTCCGGGCGCAGCGGGCTTTCGCCGATGCCGCCGGCGATCGTGTCGTGCAGCTCCTGCGGGGAGCGGGCCGGGGCGCTCATCGCAGCGCCTTCTTCGCGGCGGCGTCGCGGACGGCGTCCAGGATCTTCTCGTACCCGGTGCAGCGGCAGAGGTTCCCGGCCAGCGCCTCGCGGATCTCGACGTCGCTGGGGTCCGGGACGCGCTCGATCAGGTCGTGCGCGGCGACCAGGAGGCCCGGGGTGCAGAAGCCGCACTGGACGGCACCCTGCTCCACAAAGGACTCCTGGACCGGGTCGAGCGCGTCGCCCTCGGCGAGCCCTTCGACCGTGACGACGTCGCGGCCCTCGGCCTGCCCGGCCGCGACCAGGCAGGCGCAGGCGGGGACGCCGTCGACGTAGACCGTGCACGAGCCGCATTCGCCCTGCTCGCAGGCGTTCTTCGAGCCCGGCAGGCCGAGCCGCTCGCGCAGCACGTAGAGCAGGCTTTCGCCTTCCCAGACGTTGTCCGCCCGGCGGGGTTCGCCGTTGACGGTGACGTTCACGCGCACTTCGCGCTCCCTTCGCAGTATTCGCCCCAGGCCCAGGTCAGCGTCCGCCGGGCCATCACGCTCAGCGCGTGCCGGCGGTAGGCGGCGCTCCCCCGGACGTCGTCGATCGGCGCGGCGGCCGACGCGACCAGGTCGCCGAAGCGGCGTTTGACGGAGTCGTTGAGGGCCTTCGGAGCGTCCCAGTCCAGCTCGCCGGCCAGGAACTCCTCGGCTTCGAGGGCCCGCCGGGGTGTCGGCGCGGCCGAGCCGACACCGGTGCCGACCCGCTTTTCGGCGGGGTGCAGCGCCAGCCCGAAGGCGGCGACCGCGATGACCATCGCGTTGCGGGTGCCGATCTTGCTGAACTGCTGGGGCCCGGTGGCCGGGGCCAGCAGCACGCCCGTGATGAGCTCGTCCGGCTCCAGGACGTTCTTCTTGACCCCTACGTAGAAGTCCTTCGCCGCGACGATCCGGGTACCGCGCACCGACGCGATTTCGACCTCCGCGTCGGCCGCGAGCAACGCCGGGTGCGAGTCGCCCGCCGGCGAAGCCGCGCCCAGATTGCCGCCCACGGAACCGCGGTTGCGGATCTGCGGGGACCCGACGGTCCGCGAAGCCATCGCGAGGCCGGGCAGCTTCGCGCCCAGTTCGGTGATGATCCGGGTGTAGGGCACGGCGGCCCCGATCCGGATCCGGCCGCCGTCGGTGCCGTGCTCGTGCAGCTCGGCCACGCGGCCGAGGTCGAGCAGCGCTTCGGGACGGCGGTGGTCGAAGTTGATCTCGACCATCACGTCCGTACCGCCGGCGAGGGGGACCGCGCCGGGGTTCGCGGCCTTCGCGGCGAGCGCGTCGGCCAGCGAGGCGGGTCGGAGGAATTCCACTGTGGACGTCCTTTCGGGGGTGCTTCGTGAAGAAGTACACACGCTCGGCTGTGGCCGGGACCACGGCAAAACCCCTGAAAGAGGGGTGAATTTCGGGCCCGCGTTTGTACTTTCCGACAAGCGCCTTCGCGCGGACGCGGAAAAGCCGCCGTGCGAGGTCGGGGTCCTCGCACGGCGGCCGGGGTCACGCGGGTGTCTTGCCTGCTCAGCCCGCCGGTTCGAACTCGCGGACCGAGTCGAGGGCGGCGCCCATCGCGGCGTTGCCCTCGCGTTCGATCATGATCTCCACCAGGACCGGGCGGCTGGTCCGCTCGGCCTCCTTGCGCGCCCACTCCAGCGACGTCCGGATCTCGCCGGGCTCGTGCACGCGGGTGCCCGAGCAGCCGTAGGCCTCCATGATCTTCACGTTGTCCGTGCCGATCGCGTCGTAGTGGATGTCGACCTCGAAGTTCATGTCGTACCCGGTCTCGGCCTGGCGGATCAGGCCGAGGTACTCGTTGTTGAGCATGATCAGGACGAACCCGACGTCGTACTGCGCGGCGACGGCCAGCTCCTCGACCAGGAACTGGAACGAGTAGTCACCGACCACGCCGACGACCTCGGCCTCCGGCCGCGCCTTCTTGACGCCGATCGCGGCCGGGATCTCCCAGCCGAGCGGGCCGGCCTGGCCGCAGACCTGGTAGTGGCGGGGCTTGTGCGCCTTCTGGAACTGGCCCGACCAGATCTGGTAGAGCCCGATTGCGGTGACGAAGTACGTGTCCTCGCCGAAGGTTTCGTTGATCTCCTTGAACACCCGGGGCGCCTTGATCGGCAGGGTGTCGAAGTCCTCGCGCCGGGGAAGCGCTTCCTTCAGCTCCGCGATCCGCCCGACCCATTCGCGCCTCGGCTCCGGCGAGCGGTGGTCCAGCGCCTTCAAGAGCGCGTCGAGGAACTCGCCGGTGTCCGAGACGATCCCGAGGTCCGGGCCGAACACCTTGCCCAGCTGGGTCGGCTCGATGTCGACGTGGATGAACTTCCGGTCCCCGCGGTAGACCGACAGCTCGCCGGTGTGCCGGTCGCCGAACCGGGCGCCCAGCGCCAGGACCAGGTCGGCCTCGAGGAAGGCGGCGTTGGCGTACCGCTGCGACGTCTGGATGCCGGCCATCCCGGCGAACAGCTCGTGGTCCTCGGGGAAGCTCCCCTTGCCCATGAGCGTCACCTGCACCGGGACGTCGAGCCGCTCGGCCGCGGCCCGCAGCTGCTCGCTCGCCTCACCGAGCACGACCCCGCCGCCGGCCAGGATCAGCGGGCGCTCGGCCGCCAGCAGCAGGTCGAGGGCCCGCTCGACGCGCGCGGGCGCCGGGCTGATGGTCGGGACCGGCAGCGCCGAGTCGATCGAGGAGTCCCACTCGATCTCCTGCTTCTGGACGTCGATCGGCAGGTCGATGAGCACCGGGCCCGGGCGGCCCGAGCGGGCGATGCGGAACGCCTCGCGGAAGATCCACGGCAGCTGCGCGGCTTCCTTGACCTGCACCGCCCACTTCGTCACCGGCTTGGCGATCTCGACGATGTCGACCGCCTGGAACGCCTCGGTGTGCAGCTTGTCCGACGCGGCCTGCCCGGTGATGCAGATGATCGGGATCGAGTCCGCCTGCGCGGTGTAGAGACCGGTGATCATGTTCGTGCCGGCCGGGCCGGACGTGCCGATCGCGACGCCGACGTTGCCGTTCGTCCTGGCCCAGCCGTCGGCCATGTGCGTCGCGCCTTCTTCGTGGCGGACGATCAGGTGCTCGATCGCGCGGCCTTGCAGGGCGTTATACAGCGGGAGGATCGCGGCGCCGGGGCAGCCGAAGACGGTGTCGACGCCTTCGCTCTCCAGGACGTCGACGACCGCCTGCATGACGGGGATCCGGGGCATGTCACACCTCCGCCGGGACGCGGCCCGACAACTGTTCGGCGACCTTCAGCAAGGCCGAGTGGTCCAAGGAGCCGTACCCCATGGCACGGCCGGCGGCGACGAGCTGGGCGACCAGGCCCGTCAGCGGGAGCGCGACGTCGGCCTGCCGCGCGGCGGCCAGCGCGATCCCCATGTCCTTGTGGTGCAGGTCGATCCGGAACCCGGGCGCGAACTGGCGGTCCACCATGGACCGGCGCTTGAGCTCGAGGATCCGGCTGCCGGCCAGGCCGCCGGCGAGCACGTCGAGACCCGTCGCGGCGTCCACTCCGGACGCTTCCAGCAGCACGATCGCCTCGGCGACGAGGCCGTAGATCCCGCCCACCACGAGCTGGTTGGCGGCCTTCACGACCTGGCCGGCGCCGTGCGGGCCGACGTGCACGATGGTCTTGCCGAGCACCTCGAACAGCGGTTTCGCTGCTTCGAAGTCTTCTTCTGAGCCACCGACCATGATGGACAGCGCGGCCTGTTCGGCGCCGGCCTGCCCACCGGACACCGGCGCGTCGAGGACTCGGATCTTCTTGTCCCGTGCGAGGTTCGCGACCTCGATCGACGTCTCGGGCCGGATGGTGCTCATGTCGATCAGCAGCGTGCCGGGCGCGGCATTGGCGAGGACCCCGCCCTCGCCGAGCGCGACCGCCTCCACCTGCGGGTGGTTGGGCAGCATCGTGATCACGACCTCCGCCCCGGCCACGGCGTCGGCCACGTCGGCGGCGGCGCGCCCACCGGCGGCCTGCAGCTTCTCGCCGGCCGCGGTGTGGACGTCGAAGCCGCTGACGTCGTGCCCGGCCGCGACCAGGTGCGCGGCCATCGGCGCGCCCATCACGCCCAGTCCGATGAATCCCAGTTTCATGCTCGTCCCCTTCGGGTGATCGGCAGCCAGTCCAGCGAGGTGAGGGTGTCGGGTTCCGGGACGTACTCGATCCCGACGAACCCGTCGTAGCCCGCCTTTTGCAGCTTCGCGAGATGCCCGTCGAGGTCGACGGTCCCGGTGCCGGGCTGGTGGCGCCCGGGCGCGTCGGCGATCTGCACGTGCCCGATCCGGGAAAGGTGCGTCGTCGCCAGGGCGTCCAGGTCGTCGCCGTTGACTGCCAGGTGGTACAGGTCGGCCAGCAATCGCACGTTGCCGCGCCCGAGGTCGTCGAGCACGGCCACGGCGTCCGCGGCGGTCTTGAGCGGGTAGCGGTCCGCGCCGGAGAGCGGTTCCAGGACCAGCTGCGCGCCGATCTTCGCCGCGGCTTCGGCCGCGTTCGCGAGGTTGACCAGCGCCAGGTCGTCCTGCTTGGCGGGTTCCTCGCCGTCGAGCCGGTTGCCGTAGAGCGCGTTGAAGCTGCGGCAGCCGGTGCGTTCGGCGATGCCGAGCGCGACGACGAGGCTGTCGGCGAACTCGGCCTCGCGGCCGATCCACGAGACCAGGCCCCGCTCCCCCGCCGCCATGTCCCCGGCGTAGAAGTTCAGCCCGCGCAGCGCCACCCCGGCGTGCTCGAGGGAGGCGACGAAGGCGTCGACGTCGTCGCGCGCCGGGACCGCCACGTCGAACGGCCACCAGTACTCGACGTCGGTGAAGCCCGCCGCGCGCGCCGCCCCCGCCCGCTCGAGCAGCGGTACCTCCTTGAACAGGATCGACAGGTTGGCGACGTACGGCAGGGTGTGAGCCTCTTCAGGCATCGCGACCTCAAATTTCGCTATCCGGAATCTTTCTTTCGCATATCGAGAATAGCCCGCGACCTGCGCTGAGGTCAACGGGTGGCCATCCACCCTCGATCGCGGCGCGCGTTACGCCTGGAGACCGTCCACACCGGATCCGGGAGCCAGCGGGCGCCGGGTGCTCAGCACCGCCGACGCGCCGGTCGCCGGGGCGAGCAGTTCGGCCACGGCCGGGTCGCCGGCCTGGAACGCCAGCGCCGCGGGGGCTCGGTCGCAGGCGCCGAGGCACGGGCCGCGCAGCCACATGACCCCGGCGACCGCCTTCCCCGCGGCGCCGACGTGCTCGGTGAGGACGTCGCACACGGTGTCCGCCCCGGCGTCCCGGCAGGCCTCGCCGGTGCACACGCGCAGCTGCCGTCCCGGACGCTCCTCCAGCGAGAACCGCGGATGCGAGCGGGCGAGCTCCGCCACCTCGGCCGGCGGCACGCCCAGCGTCGAGGCGATGAGGCCCAGCGCGTCCGGGCTGATCCAGCCGATCCGGTCGTGGACCGCGTGCAGGACGGGCAGCAGGTGGTCACGCCCGGCGAACCGGCCGATCACCTCGCGTTCCTCGCGCGCCTGCCGGACGTCGGGGAACTCGAGCGTCATCCGACCGGGACCGGGGTGTTCACCGTGCGGTCGAGCAGGCCGATGGCGGCGTGGACGTGGCGCAGTGCGGGGGCCGCGACGCCGGTCAGCTCCGCCAGCTCGACGACCGCGCCGATGATCGCGTCGATCTCCAGGGGCTTGCCGGCTTCGAGGTCCTGCAGCATCGACGTCTTGTGGTGGCCCACGCGCCAGGCGCCGTCGATGCGCTTCTCGACCGAGACCTGCGGGTCGCTGCCCGCCGCGCGGGCGATGGCGAGGGCCTCGGTCATCATCGTGGCGACGAGCGCGCGGGTGTCGTCGTGCTCGCACATCTGCGCCATCGTCGCCCGGGTCAGGGCCGAGAGCGGGTTGAAGGCGACGTTGCCCATCAGCTTGACCCAGATGTCGTTGCGCAGCTCGGGTTCCACCGGCGCTTTCAGTCCACCGGCGACCATCGCCGCGCTCAAGTCCTCGCAGCGCGCGGAAATCCGGCCGTCCGGCTCGCCGAGGGAGAACCGGGTTCCTTCCAGGTGCCGGATCACGCCGGGCTCCTCGATCACCGTCGAGCAGTAGACGACGCAGCCGATCGCACGGCGCAGCGCCAGCACGGCGGTCACCGCGCCGCCGGGATCGACCGTCTCGACGCGGCGGCCCTCCAGCGGATGTCCGGCCAGGCCGTGGAAGTACCACCACGGGATGCCGTTCTGAGCGGCGACGACCGCCGTCTCCGGGCCCAGCAGCGGCGCGAGGAGCGGGCCGGACGTGGCGTAGGAGTTGGCTTTCAGGCCGAGGAACACGAAATCGACCTCGCCGATCTCGGCGGGGTCGTCCGTGACGTGCGGGTGCGCGGTGAAGTCGCCACGCGGGCTCAGCACGCGGACGCCGTGCTCGCGCATCGCGCTCAGGTGGGCCCGGCGGGCGACCAGGTGCACCTCGGTCCCGCCGCGGTGCAGCGCGGCCCCGACGTAGGCGCCGATCGCCCCGGCCCCGAGAACAGCCACCTTCATGATGTGCCTCTCACTTCGGTCGAGCACGTGATTGCATACAGTATCCTGAATCCACACTCGAGACCAGCGCCCCCCGGCGACGCCACCCAGGCGGCGCAGCGAGGAGTGATAAATCCGACACTCAGGGCCATTTCGCCTGGTAGTCGTTGATCCGCATCGGGAGCAACCGCCCACACGAGGGTGAGCCGCCGGGATTTTGCATACCAAAACCTGTATCCTGAAGCTCGACAGTCGCGCTCCACTCCGTCTCGAGGTGTCCCGTGAGCCAGCCCGCTTCCCCGCTCCCCGACCGTGGCCCGACCGGCCGGCGCACGGCCAAGGGCTCGCTCAGCTCGACCGCCGGCAAGCGCGTCGAGCGGCCGGCGCCGCTGCGCCAGGTCGTCTACGAGGCCCTCGCCGAGCTGATCATCAACCGCACCCTCGAACCCGGGCAGCACCTCGTCGAGGCCGACCTGGCCGAGTACCTGGGCGTCAGCCGCCAGCCGGTCCGCGAAGCCCTGCAGCGCCTGCAGAGCGAGGGCTGGGTCGACCTCCGGCCCGCGCAGGGCGCGTTCGTGCACCTGCCCACCGACGAGGAGGCCGACCAGCTGCTGAGCGTCCGCAGCGTGCTGGAGACGCACTCCGCGAAGCTCGCCGCCGGCCGGGCCACCGCGGCCGACGTCAAACGCCTGTGGGAACTGCAGAACACCGGCGTCAAGGCGCTCGCCGACGAAGACACCGAAGGGCTCGTCGCCGCGAACGCCGCCCTGCACGCGTTCATCACGCAGCTGTCCGGCAACGCCGTCCTGGCGGAGCTGATCGGCCTGGTCGACCGGCGGGTGCGCTGGTACTACACGCCGATCGCCCGACCCCGCGGCCACGACGCGTGGAACGAGCACGACGAGCTGATCCACGCCATCTCCGACCAGGACGCCGACGCCGCCGAGCAGATCATGAGCCGGCACACCGAAAAGACCCGCCAGGCCTACCACGAACGTCCGGACGCGCCCCGGCACTGATTTCCCCAGGGCCGGGGCGCGAGATACCCGGATCAGCCGCCGGTAGCGGCGGAAGGTCGCGCAACCAGCTCGGTTTCGGCGAGCTGGTTGCGTGGCCGGCCGGGCTGGCGCAGGAACAGCGTCAGCACCGCGGAAAGCAGCGCGATGCACCCGGCGAGGATGTACGCGCCGGTGTAGCCCCACGCGCTGATGACCCCCGCGGCGAGGCCACCACCGCCGACGCCACCGATCAGTTTCGCGCTGTAGACCAGGCCGTAGTTCGACGCGTTGTTGTTCTCGCCGAAGTAGTCCGGCACGAGCGCCGCGAACAGCGGGTAGAACGCGCCGCCGCCGAACCCGGTCAGGAACGCGAACACCATGAACAGGAACAGGTTGTGCGTGTTGCCGGCGTACATCACGCCGAACTGCGCGCCACCCGCGATCACGAGCACGATGGTGAGCGTCTGCCGGCGGCCGATCCGGTCCGAGACCCAGCCGACGACCGCGCGCCCGGTGCCGTTGACGATCGACAGCACGCCGGCCGACGACGCCGCGACGAACGCCCCGAAACCGCTTTCCTTGGCGAAGGGCACCTGGAAGTTGATGCCGAACAGCGAAACGCCGCCGATGATCACCAGGCACACCCACATCAGCGGGAGCATGCCGGTCCGGATCGCCTCCATCGGGGAGAACTGCTTCACCGCGGGCGGGTTCTTGGCCAACCCGCCGCTCTTGGTCCGCCGGTTCGCGGCCCAGTTCTTCGGGTCGACCTCCTTCGGCCACCAGCTCTTCGGCGGGTCCTTGAACAGGAACCCGCAGACCCCGACGACCAGCAGCATGTAGACGCCGATGATGTCGAGGATCACCGTGTAGTTCGTCGGTGTCAGGAACGCGGCGAACACGTAGATGAACGGGACGGCGCCGTAGGCGAACCCGCCGTTGACGAAGCCCGTCCTCGCACCCCGTTTCTCGGGGTACCACTTGCCGACCATGTTGATGCAGGTCGCGTACACCAGCCCGGCCCCGGTCCCGCCGAGCACGGCGTACCCGATGAAGGCCACGGCCAGGTTGCCGCTGTGCGAGATGGTGAAGTAGCCGATGCCGCTGCACACCGCCCCGGCCAGCATGGCCGTCTTCGCCGACATGATGTTCTTCTCGCGCAGCCGGCCCGCCGGGAACGCGACCCCGGCCTGGAACACGGCCCAGATGCTGGCCAGCCAGAACGCGTCGCTGAGCGACCAGCCGTACTTCTCTTCCAGCGTGCCTTCGACGGCGCCCCAGCCGTATTCGAAGACACTGACCGCCATCATGGCGATCCAGGGCAGCCACACCATCCAGCTTCGCGAACGCCCCATGATGTCCTGCGGCGTTTCGCCTACCCGATATACCCGTCCGTTCTCGTCAACGATCTCCTGGTACGTCGCTGCGGTCATAAGAGTTCTCTTTCGTCACCGTTGACTCGTGTCCCTCTGTTGCCGTCGTGCGGTGGATCTTCGTCCTTTCCTCGTCGGTGGAACAGCCCCTGTGGAGGTACTTCAAAGCAGTCCGGCCGCCCGCGCCCAGCGGTACTTCGCGCCGAGCACCGCGACTGGTTTCTCGGTCGTGTACGGGTAGGCCACGACCCCGTGCTGGTAGAGGTAGTCGCTGGCTTCCTCGACCTCGACGTCACCCGAGAGCGACGCGACGACGGGCTTGTGGATGCCCTTCGCGCGGTACTCGGCGACGACCTCGGAAACCAGCTCGGCGAACACCATGGGCGGGGTGACGATGGTGTGCCAGTAGCCCAGGATCAGGGCGTGGATGCGGTCGTCCTCGAGGCCCAGCGCGATCGTGTTGCGGTAGGTCGAGGGCGGCTCGCCGCCGGTGATGTCCACCGGGTTGCCCGCCGCGCCGAACGGCGGGATGAACTTGCGGAACGCCGTGTCGAGATCGGGCGGGATCTCCATCAGGCTCAGGCCGTTGTCGACGCAGGCGTCCGAGAGCAGCACACCCGACCCGCCGGCGCCGGTGATGATGACGACGTTCTCGCCCTTCGGCGTCGGCAGCAGCGGGATGCCCCTGGCGTACTCGAGCATGTCGTTCAGCCCGGGCGCCCGGATCACGCCGCTCTGGCGCAGGATGTCGTCGTACACCTTGTCGTTCCCGGCCAGCGCGCCGGTGTGGGAGCTCGCCGCCTTGGCACCCTGCGACGTCCGGCCCGCCTTGAGCACGACGATCGGCTTGCGCCGGGACACCCGTTTCGCCGTCTCCGCGAACGTCCGGCCGTCCTTGAGGTCTTCGAGGTGCATGGCGATGAGCTCGGTGTGCTCGTCCTGCTCGAAGAAGGTGAGCAGGTCGTCCTCGTCGATGTCGGCCTTGTTCCCTACGCCGACGATCGAGGACACGCCCATCTTCGCCGAGCGGCTGAACCCGAGGATCGCCATCCCGATGCCGCCGCTCTGCGACGAGAGCGCCACGCCTCCTTTGACGTCGTAGGGCGTGCAGAAGGTCGCCGACAGGTTCACCGGCGTGTAGTAGTAGCCGTAGATGTTCGGCCCGAGGACGCGCACGCCGTGCTTGCGCGCGATCGCGACGACCTCGTCCTGCAGCGCGATGTTGCCGGTCTCGCCGAAGCCGGACGGGATGAGGATCGCGCCGGCGACGCCCTTCGCGCCCGCCTCCTCCAGTGCCGCGGGGACGAACTTCGCCGGGATGGCGAAGACCGCGACGTCGACGTCGCCCGGGACGTCGGTGATGCTCGCGTAGGCCTTGCGGTCGAGGATCTCGGCGGCCTTGGGGTTGATCGGGTGGATCTCCCCCGCGTACCCGCCGTTGACCAGGTTCTTCATCACCGAGTTGCCGATCTTCCCGGCCTCGGCGGACGCCCCGATCACCGCGATCGACGACGGCCTCATGATCCGCGTCATCGACGCGAGGATCTCCTCCTGGGTGAACCGCACCGGCTCCTTCGCCGCGTCCGGGTCGATCAGGATCCGGACGTCGACGGCGGTGGCGCCGGACGGCGTCGCGAGCACCGGGTTGAGGTCCACTTCGGACAGCTGCGGGAAGTCGGTGACCAGCTCCCCGAGCCCGTGGATCACCCCGGCCAGCGCGTCCCGGTCGACCGGTTCGGCGCCGCGGACGCCGCGCAGGATCTCCGCGGCCTGGATGCCGTCGAGCATGGAGAGCGCTTCCTCGGTGCTCGTCGGCGCGAGCCGGAACGTGACGTCCTTGAGGACTTCGACGAGCACGCCGCCGAGGCCGAACGCGACGATCTTGCCGAACGTCGGGTCGGTGACCGACCCGATGATCACCTCCTGGCCCTCGGTGAGCATCCGCTGCACCTGGACGCCGAGGATCTCGGCGTCGGCGTTGTACGCCTTGGCGTTTTCGACGATCTTCGTGAAGCCCGCCGACACCGCCTCGGGATCGGTGAGCCCGACGAGCACCCCGCCGGCCTCGGTCTTGTGCAGGATGTCCGGCGAGACGATCTTGAGCACCACCGGCAGCCCGATCTCCAGGGCCTGGGTCACGGCTTCCTCGGCCGTGGCCGCGAGCCGCTCGGCCGGCGTCGGGATGCCGTACGCCTCGCACACCGCACGTCCCTCGGGCGCGGTCAGTGAAGACCGGCCTTCGGCCGCCGCCTGGGCGAGGATCTTCTCGACCGCCGCGTGATCCGCCACTCAGATCACCCCGGCCGAACGGAGCTTCTCCAGCTCGGCTTCGCCGTAGCCCAGCTCGCCGAGCACCTCGTCGGTGTGCTCGCTCAGCAGCGGCGAGCGTTCGATCTCGACGGGCGAGTCGGACAGCTTGAGCGGGCAGCCGACGGTCTTGAAGCTGCCGCGCTCCGGGTGCGCGACCTCGACGACCGAGCCGAGCGCGGCGAGGGTCTCGTCCTCGATCAGCTCCTGCGTCGACAGGATGGGGCCGCAGGGGATGCTGTAGGCGTTGAGCGCCTCCATCACCTCCCACTTGGTGTGCGTCTCGGTCCACTCCTCGACCAGCGCGAACACCTTGTCCAGTTTGGACAGCCGGACCTCCGGGGTGGACCAGGCCGGGTCGTCGGCCAGCTCGGGTTTGCCGAGCAGCTTCGTGAGCGGGGCCCAGCCGACCGGCTGGATGATGACGTAGATGTAGTCGTTCGGGCCGCCCGGCGCGCACTTCACCGCCCAGCCCGGCTGGCCGCCGCCGGACGCGTTGCCCGAGCGCGGCACCTCCTCGCCGAAGTGGTCGTTCGGGTACTCGCCGAGCGGCCCGTGCGCCAGCCGCTGCTGGTCGCGCAGCTTGACCCGGCACAGGTTGAGCACGGCGTCCTGCATGGCGACCTGGACGCGCTGGCCGCGGCCGGTGCCCGTGCGCTGGTACAGCGCGGCGAGGATGGCGGCCACCAGGTGGATGCCGGTGCCGGAGTCGCCGATCTGCGCGCCGGTCGCGGTCGGCGGGCCGTCCTCGAAGCCGGTGGTGCTCATCGCGCCGCCCATCGCCTGCGCGATCACCTCGTAGGCCTTGAAGTCGGCGTAGCGGCCGGGGCCGAACCCCTTGATGGAGGCGTAGATCAGCCGCGGGTTGAGCGCGGCCAGCTTCTCCCACGGGTAGCCGAACCGGTCGACGACACCCGGGCCGAAGTTCTCGACCAGGACGTCCACTCCGGACACGAGCCTTTCGAAGACTTCCTTGCCCTCGTCGCTCTTCATGTTGAGGGTGATGCTGCGCTTGTTGGCGTTCAGCATCGTGAAGTAGAGACTGTCCACTCCGGGCAGATCACGCAGCTGCCCGCGCGTGATGTCGCCCCGGCCGGGGGTCTCCAGCTTGATCACGTCCGCGCCGAGCCAGGCGAGCAGCTGCGTGGACGACGGACCGGACTGCACGTGCGTCATGTCGAGGACACGGACGCCCTCCAGTGCCTTACCCATCTTGTCTCCGCTCACTTGTACATGGTCTGGTTCATGGTTCCGGGGGCGTACACGTCCGGGTCGACCCAGACGTTGATCAGCGACGGCTTGCCCGACTCGCGGGCCCGCTGCAGCGCCGGCGCGATGTCGGCCGGGTCGCGGACCTCCTCGCCGTACCCGCCGAGCATCCGGGCGAACTCGTCGTAGCGGACGTCGCCGAGCGTGTTGCCGACGCGCTCGCGCGGGAGGCCGTACTTCGCGGCCTGGCCGTAGCGGATCTGGTTCATCGACGAGTTGTTGCCGACGATCCCGACGAACGGCAGGTCGAACCGCACGAGCGTCTCGAAGTCCCAGCCGGTGAGGCTGAACGCGCCGTCGCCGAAGAGGGCGACGACCTCCTTGTCGGGCCGGGCGTGCTTGGCGGCCAGCACGAACGGGATGCCGACGCCGAGTGTCCCGAGTGGACCGGGGTCCATCCAGTGGCCGGGCGACTTGGGCTGGACGACCTGGCCGGAGAAGGTGACGATGTCGCCGCCGTCGCCGATGTAGATCGAGTCCTCGGTGAGGAACTCGTTGATCTCGTGCACCAGCCGGTACGGGTGGATCGGCGTCGCGTCGGAGTGCTGCAGCGGCAACCGCTTCTGCTTCGCCTTCTCCTCCACGGCCTGCAGCTCTTCGAGCCAGACCTTGCGCCCGACCGAGCCGTTGTCGTTGCGGCCCGACGCGGCCTCGGCGACCGCGGCCAGCACCTGGCCGGCGTCGCCGACGATGCCGAGGTCGATGTCCCGGTTCTTCCCGACGGTCCGGTAGTCCAGGTCGATCTGGACGACGGTGGCGTCCGGCGACAGCCGCTTGCCGTACCCCATCCGGAAGTCGAACGGGGTGCCGACGATGACGATGACGTCCGCGTTGTCGAAGGCGTACCGCCGAGAGAGCTGGAAGTGGTGCGGGTCGCCCGGCGGCAGCGTGCCGCGGCCGGCGCCGTTCATGTACGCCGGGATGTTCAGCGTGCGCACGAGGTCCACGGCCGGTTCGGTCGCGCGGGTCGTCCAGACCTGGCTGCCGAGCAGGATCGCCGGCTTCTTGGCGTGTACCAGCAGGTCCGCGAGCTTCTCGATGTCGGCGGGGTCGCCCGCGTTGCGCGTGGACGCACGGTAGCGGCCGGATTCCGGGATGCGCGCCTGGGACAGCGGGACCCGCGCGTCGAGGACGTCGCGCGGGATCTCCAGGAACGACGGCCCGGGCGCACCGGCGTAGGCCTCGCGGAACGCCATCGACACCAGGTCGGCGACGCGGGCGGTGTGCGGCACGGTCGCGGCGAACTTGGTGATCGGCGTCATCATGTCCACGTGCGGGAGGTCCTGCAGGGACCCCATCTTGTGCTGGGTGAGCGCGCCCTGGCCGCCGATGAGCAGCATCGGGCTCTCCGCGCGCAGGGCGTTGGCGACACCGGTGACCGCGTCGGTCGTGCCGGGACCGGCGGTGACGACCGCGCAGCCGGGCTTGCCGGTGATCCGCGCGTAGCCGTCGGCCGCGTGGGCGGCGACCTGCTCGTGCCGGACGTCGATGACCTTGATGCCCTCGTCGACGCAGCCGTCGTAGATATCGATGATGTGGCCGCCGCAGAGCGTGAAGATGGTGTCGACGCCTTCGGCCTTGAGGGCCTTGGCCACCAGGTGCCCGCCCGAGATCTCCGCCGGCGCCGGTTCGGCGCCGTTCGTCGCCTGGGTGCTGCCCCCCGCGGTGGTGCCTGTGGTTGTCATTCGCTCGACTCCTCTGGTCCACGCCGGGTCTCTCTGGCCCGGGCTGTCGCTCGTCGCCGCTCCCCTGTCCGTCGAGGTCAGCGGCCTCTTCGCGGCAGACTGTAGATTGCATACCGTATGGGGTAGGCATATAGTCACCCTTCTAGCAGCCCGTGTCCAGGCCCATCCGCAGGGTTTTTCCCCAGCCCCCAGGGGCGCGATCGCCTGCCCGGACACGGCGGACCTCCTTGCCCTGCAGCGCCGCGGAAAGGACGCCCCCGCATGGACCTCTTCGAACACGAAGCCCGAGATCTCTTCGAGAAACACGGCGTGCCGGTCCCCCGCGGCCGCGTCGCCGCCGATCCCGCCGCCGCCCGTGCCGCCGCCGTGTCGCTCGGCGGGCCGGTGGTGGTCAAGGCCCAGGTGAAGACCGGCGGCCGCGGCAAGGCGGGTGGGGTCCGCGTCGTGCGCACGGCCGACGACGCCGAGCAGGCCGCCGACGACATCCTCGGCATGGACATCAAGGGGCACACCGTGCACCGGGTGCTCGTCACCGAGGCGAGCGAGATCGCCGAGGAGTACTACGTCTCGTTCCTGCTCGACCGCGCCGGCCGCACGTTCCTGGCCATGGCGTCGACCGAAGGCGGCATGGAGATCGAAGAAGTGGCCGCGACGAAACCCGAGGCGCTGCTACGGGTTCCGGTGAACCCCCTGCACGGAGTGGACGCCGTCGCCGTCGCCGCGGCCTTTCCGCCCGAGGTAAGGGACGAAGCCGCGGAAGTCGTCCGGAAGCTGTGGGACGTCTTCGTCGCCGAGGACGCCACGCTGGTCGAGGTCAATCCCCTGGCTCGCACGGCGACCGGGATCGTCGCCCTCGACGGCAAGATTACCCTCGACGACAACGCGGACTTCCGCCGCTCGGCGTCGTTCGACGACCCCCACGACGGCGACCCGCTCGAGCGGGCGGCCCGGGAAAAAGGCCTCAACTACGTCAAGCTCGACGGTGACATCGGCGTGATCGGCAACGGCGCCGGGCTCGTCATGTCCACATTGGACGTCGTCGCGGCGGCCGCCGCCGAGGCCGGCGCGCGCGGCCCGGCGAACTTCCTCGACATCGGCGGCGGCGCCTCGGCCGAGGTGATGGTCGCCGGACTGAGCGTGATCCTCGGCGATCCCCAGGTGCGCAGCGTGTTCGTCAACGTCTTCGGCGGCATCACCGCCTGCGACGCGGTGGCGACCGGGATCGTGCGCTCGCTGGAGGTCCTCGGCGACCGGGCCACGAAACCGCTGGTCGTGCGGCTCGACGGCAACAACGTGGCCGAGGGCAGGCGGATCCTCGAACAAGCCGCCCACCCGCTGGTCACCGTGGTGGCCACCATGGACGACGCCGCCCGCGAAGCGGCGAAGCTCGCGATCGCGGAGGTCTGAACCGTGGCCATCTTCCTGGACAAGAACAGCCGCATCGTCGTCTCGGGCATCACCGGCACCGAAGGCGCGAAGCACACGCGGCGGATGCTGGCCGCCGGGACGAACGTCGTCGGCGGGGTGAACCCGCGCAAAGCCGGGCAGCACGTGGAGATCGGCGCTTCGACGCTGCCGGTCTTCGGCAGCGTCGCCGACTCGATGGCCGGGACCGGCGCCGACGTCTGCGTGCTGTTCGTGCCGCCGCCGTTCGTCGAGGACGCCGTGGTCGAGGCCGTCGACGCCGGGATCGGGCTCGTGGTGGTGATCACCGAGGGCGTCCCGGTGCACGACACCGCGCGGCTGTGGGCGCACGCCGTCGCCGCGGGCGGGCGGACGCGGATCATCGGGCCGAACTGCCCGGGCGTCATCTCGCCCGGCAAGTCGAACGCCGGGATCATCCCGGCCGACATCACCGGGCCGGGGCGGATCGGCCTCGTCTCCAAGTCCGGCACGCTGACCTACCAGCTCATGCACGAGCTGCGCGACATCGGGTTCTCCACGTGCGTCGGGATCGGCGGCGACCCGATCATCGGGACCACGCACATCGACGCCGTCGAGGCGTTCGAAAAGGACCCGGACACCGACCTGATCGTGCTGATCGGCGAGATCGGCGGCGACGCCGAGGAGCGGGCCGCGGAGTTCGTGCGCGCCAACGTGTCGAAGCCGGTCGTCGGCTACGTCGCCGGGTTCACCGCGCCGGAGGGCAAAACCATGGGGCACGCGGGCGCGATCGTCTCCGGCTCGTCCGGCACGGCCGAGGCGAAGAAGACGGCCCTGGAAGCGGCCGGGATCCGGGTCGGGCGCACGCCGAGCGAAACCGCGGCGCTCGCCCGTGAGCTGCTCGGCTGATGCCGGCGAAACCGCGGCTCGGACTGGCGGTGCTCGCGTGCATGGACGCGCGGATGAACGTCTACCGCCTGCTCGGGCTCCAGGAAGGGGACGCGCACGTCATCCGCAACGCCGGCGGCGCCGTCACCGACGACGCGATCCGCTCCCTGACCGTCAGCCAGCACCTGCTCGGCACCCGCGAGATCGTGCTGCTGCACCACCTCGACTGCGGGATGCGCACGTTCACCGACACCGAGTTCGCGCGGCGGCTGGAGGAGCGCACCGGGATCCGGCCCGGCTGGGCCGCGGAGACGTTCACCGACCCGGTCCAGGACGTCCGGCAGTGCATCGCGAGGCTGCGGGCCAGCCCGTTCCTGCCGCACACCGGCGCGGTGCGCGGGTTCGTCCTCGACGAGCGGACCGGCGCGCTGGACGAGGTGACGTGATGGACCTGCGCCAGCTCGCGGCCGTGGTGGCCGTCGCCGAGGAAGGCGGTTTCACCGCGGCCGCGCAGCGGCTGCACACCGTCCAGTCGACGGTCTCCACCGTCGTCCGGGCTCTGGAACGCGACCTCGGCACGCCGCTGTTCCACCGCACCACGCACCGCGTGGCGCTGACGCCCGCCGGCGAGGCCTTCGTGCCCGCCGCGCGGGCGGCCCTCGAAGCGGTCGAACGGGCACGGGCGGCGATCTCGCCGGTGCACGGCCGGGTCCGGCTGGGCCTGGTCCCGGGACTGCTGCTCGACCTGCACCGGGTGCTCACCGCGGTGCGGGACGCGCATCCGGGCCTGGTCGTCGAGGTCCGCCAGCTGACCCCGGACAGCCTCGGGGACGCGCTGGCGGAGTCCACTGTGGACATCGCAGTGGGGGTGTTCGCCGACACCGGGTCCGGCTTGGCCGATCCTCGGGATACGGCCGGCGCCGGGCCGGGATCGCCGAGTTCCGGCGGCAATCCCGGCCCGGCCGGGGATCCCCGCACCGAGACCAGCTCGGCTCGGCTCGGCTCCGCGCCGCCGCCGGGTTCCGGCGGCAATCCCAGCCCGGCCGGGGATCCCCGCACCGAGACCAGCTCGGCTCGGCTCGGCTCCGCGCCGCCGCCGGACTCCGGCGGCAATCCCAGCCCGGCCGGGGATCCCCGCACCGAGACCAGCTCGGCTCGGCTCGGATCCACGCCGCCGCCGGACTCCGACGGCCATCCCAGCCCGGCCGGGGATCCCCGCACCGAGACCAGCTCGGCTCGGCTCGGATCCACGCCGCTGCCGGACTCCGACGGCCATCCCAGCCCGGCCGGGGATCCCCGCACCGAGACCAGGTCGGGTCGGGTCAGCTCCACGCCGCCGCCGGACTCCGGCGGCCATCCCAGCCCGGCCGGCGAAGCCCCGGATCCTCACACCGGGACCGGCTCGGGCTTCGCGCCGGTGCCGGACTCCGGCGGCCTGGTCACCACTCCCCTGGCGTGCGAAGAGCTCGTCCTCGCCACCGCGCCCGGCGGCTCCCGTTCCGCACCCGGTGACCTCTCCGGGCTCTCGCTCGTCGACTTCCCGGCCGGGTGGGCGATCCGGGAGGTCGTCGACCGCGCGTTCGCCGGCCGGCGGGTCAGCCTGGAGGCCGACGACCTCACCGCCGCGGCCTCGCTGGTGCGGGCCGGGCTGGCCGCCTGTGTGCTGCCGGCGTCCGCCGCGGCGCGGTTTCCCGAGGTCACCGTGCGGCGGTTCGCCGCTTCCCCGCGCTGGCAGCTCGCCGCGATCCACCGGGCGCATCCGTCGGGAGCCGTCACCGCGGTGCTCGCTCACCTAGGCTGAAGCCATGCTCCTGCGCCAGCTCGAATACCTCGTCGCGCTGGCCCGCGAAAAGCACTTCGCCCGGGCCGCCGAAGCGTGCCACGTGTCCCAGCCGTCGCTCTCGGCCGGGATCCGGAAGCTCGAACGCGAGCTCGGCACGCAGGTCGTCCAGCGCGGCGCGCGGTACGCCGGGCTGACGCCCGAAGGTGAGCGCGTCCTGCTGTGGGCGCAGCGGATCCTCGCCGAGCGCGACGCGCTCAACGAAGACCTCTCGACGATGCGCGACAGCCTCTCGGGAGTGCTGCGCGTCGGCGCCATCCCCACCGCGCTCACCGCGATGTCGATGCTCACGGCGCCCTTCTGCGAACGGCACCCGCACGCCCGCGTCACGCTGGAGTCGTTGTCCTCCGACGAAATCGCGCGCCGGCTGTCCGCGTTCGAGCTCGACGCGGGACTGACCTATGTGGACGACGAGACCCCGCACGGGCTGCGGTGCGTCCCGCTCTACGAGGAGCGGTACCTGCTGCTGACCCCGTCCGACGGCGTGCTGGCCGGGCGCCGCCTGGTGCGCTGGGCCGAGGTCGCCACGCTGCCGCTGTGCCTGCTCATGCCGCACATGCGCAACCGCCGGGTGCTCGACGCGCTGTTCGCCGAGGCCGGTGCCACCGTCGTGCCGGCGATCGAGACGGACACCGTTTCCGCGCTCTACTCCCACGTCGCCACGCACCACTGGTCCAGCGTCATCTCCCACGCCTGGCTGCACCTGTTCGGCGTGCCGCCGGGCATGCGCGTGGTGCCGCTGGAAACGCCGTCGCGGTCGCACCGGATCGGCCTGGTGGTGACGGCGGGTTCGCCCGAGCCGATCCTCGCCCGCGCGCTGCTGGAAGTCGTCCGCGGCGTCGACGTCCGCGGCACGCTCGACGCGTTGTTGCACCGGCACCTCGCCGAACAGGCCTGATAGCCGGTGCCTATCCCGGGATAGAAACCTTCACGTTGACCGCCTCGCGCGCGCGGAGGACGGTGAAAGTACTTACCCCGCAACAAAAACCTCGCGACAAACCTGGAGTGTGACGCTGTGGCAAAGGTGCTGTGCGTGCTCTACGACGACCCGGTGGACGGCTACCCGAAGACCTACCCGCGTGACGGCCTGCCGCACCTGGACGGCTACCCCGGCGGCCAGACGCTGCCCACCCCGCAGGCTGTGGACTTCACGCCGGGACAGCTCCTCGGCAGCGTCTCCGGTGAGCTCGGGCTGCGGAAGTTCCTGGAGGCACAGGGACACACGCTCGTCGTCACCTCCGACAAGGACGGCGACGACTCGGAGTTCGACCGCGAGCTCGCCGACGCCGAGATCGTGATCTCCCAGCCGTTCTGGCCCGCCTACCTCACCGCCGAGCGGATCGCGCGGGCGCCGAAGCTGAAACTGGCCGTCACCGCCGGGATCGGCTCGGACCACGTCGACCTCGACGCGGCCATCGCCCACGGTGTCACGGTCGCCGAGGTCACCTACTGCAACAGCATCAGCGTGGCCGAGCACGTCGTGATGATGATCCTCTCGCAGGTGCGCAACTACCTGCCGTCGCACCAGGTCGTGCTGGACGGCGGCTGGAACATCGCCGACTGCGTCGCGCGCTCCTACGACGTCGAGGGCATGCACATCGGCACGGTCGCGGCCGGGCGGATCGGCACCGCCGTGCTGCGGCGGCTGGCCCCGTTCGACGTCCACCTGCACTACACCGACCGGCACCGGCTGCCGGCCGAGGTGGAGCGGGAGCTGAACCTGACCTTCCACGAGAGTGCCGCGGACATGATGCCGCACTGCGACGTCGTGACGATCAACGCGCCGCTGCACCCGGAGACCGAGGGACTGTTCGGGGACGAGCTGATCGCGTCGATGAAGCGTGGCGCGTACCTGATCAACACCGCGCGGGCGAAGATCGCCGACCGTGACGCCGTGGTCCGCGCGCTCGAGAGCGGGCAGCTGGCCGGGTACGCGGGCGACGTCTGGTACCCGCAGCCCGCGCCGGCCGACCACCCGTGGCGGACGATGCCCTACCAGGGCATGACGCCGCACATCTCCGGGTCGTCGCTCTCGGCGCAGGCGCGGTACGCGGCCGGGACGCGCGAGATCCTGGAGGACTACTTCGGCGGGTCGCCGATCCGCGACGAGTACCTGATCGTCGACGGCGGCAAGCTCGCCGGCACCGGCGCGCACTCCTACTCGACGCGCTGAGCGGGTTCCGGTGGGCGGGAGGCGTCCCGCCCACCGGCCGCTACGCCGTGGGCAGCAACGACTTCGGCCGGCCGGGCTGGCTGAGCCACCCGGTGGCCACGGCCCCGGCGAGGCTCAGGATCCCGGCCGCGGCGAAGGCGCCCACCAAGCCGAACGCGGCGAGCCCGACCCCGACGACCGCTCCGACGGCCTTGGCGCTGTAGAGCACGCCGAAGTTCTGCAGGGCCGACTCTTCCCCGAAGTACTCGCGCACCAGGTCGATCAGCAGCGTGTAGCAGCAGCCGTTGCCGAGCCCGGCCAGCGCGACACCCAGCAGCAGGCCGACGGCGTGCCGGTGCTCACCCGAGTAGTACAGGACGAACTGCGCGATCCCGCCGGCGAGCAGCGCCAGCCGCAGGATCCGGCGGCGGCCGAGCCGGCCGGCGAGCCGTCCGATGAGGACCCGGCCGCTCCCGGTGGCCGCGGCGAGCAGGGCCAGCGCGGCGGCGGCGAGCCCCGGCCCGCTGCGCCCGGCCACGTAGGTCGCCAGGTACGCGAGATCGAAGAGCAGCACGGCGGCGGCGAGCACGACGACGAGGTAGAGCGCCAGGGTCGTACCGCACCGGAACAGTTCGGCGGGCCGGTAGTGCCGGATCGCCCGGCGCCGGTTGTGCGTCTTGTCCAGCGCCCAGGCGCGCGGCTCCGGCGTCGCGGGCCACCAGTGCCGCGGCGGGTAGCGCAGCAGGGCGCCGCTTCCGGCGATCACGGCGAGCACCACGGCGGCGGTCCCGTCGAGCAGCGCCGCCCGCGCGTCCGGGAGCAGCGCGGCCAGCACGACGAACGGCACGCTGCCCCAGGCGAAGGCGCCGCTGACGACCCCGGCGCTGGGCCCGGAGCGGTCCGGGAACCAGGCCAGCACTGCGCCGACGCAGGTGGCGTAGACGAGACCGGTGCCGAGCCCGCCGAGCACGGAGTAGCCGAGGTAGACGGTGAGCAGGGTGCTCGCGTGGCCGAGGGTGACCAGGCCGGCGGCGCAGAGCACGGCGCCGAGCGCCATCGCGGCGGGGGCGGGCAGCACACCGCGTTCGCGCAGCCACGCCGCCGGGAACGCGGTACCTGCCTGGCAGATCGCCCAGAGGGCGAAGGACAGGACGATCCCGCCGAACGTCCACCCGTGCGCCCGGCTCAGCGCGGGCACGATCGCGCCGAAGCCGTACTGCTGCACGCCGGCGGCGAGCATGGCGGCCGCGGCGAGCCAGGTGATCCGGGCGCGCGGCCGGCCGAGCAGCTCGAGGTCGGTCTCCCCGACCCGGTACCGCCGTCCGTAGACGTCCCGGAGCTCACGGACCTCGGGCATCACGACCGCCTCCCCTTCGCTGTTCGCTGGAGATTGTATGCAGTATGGAGTAGTCCGAGTGTGCGCTCAGGTGGCCTGGATGTCCACAGGCAGGATTCACGGGGTGGCGGCCCGGCGGATCGAGGCGCGGATCGGCGAGGGCGCCACGGAAAGCGCAGCGGCTTCGGATGCCGGCGCCGGGTTCGTCACGGCGCACGGATCGGGGCGGGCCGGGGAAGGCGGCCCGGTGGCCATCGAGGGAGGAGGCGGCCACCGGGCCAGTGCTCCGGCGCGGTACCGGCCGCGCGGAGCACTGACAGTCTGGCCAGCGGAGACCCCCTCCGACAAGCCTTTCGGCAAGCCGGGAAGTGTCCGTTTTCCGGCGATCGCCCCAGGCCGGACCGACCTGGCCGGTTCCGGGGTCCGATGTGGTCACCCAGAGGGACCCGAAGCGACGGGCTCGTGCGGACTGCCGGCCGAACATGGTTACCGGCCAACGGTTCAGCTCGGCACCATGGCGACATCGCACCAACCACAGCCGGGAGAACTTGCGTGACTTGCCGACCGGACAAGGCGAGCCGCCCAGGAAGCCCGGACGCACAACCAGTTGCCCATACACGGCATCGCTACCGGACAAGGCGATCTGGCGACCGAGTCCGGCAATCGAACAATGGCCCGGGATGTAACCGCGCGCCATACCAATCAGGCGAGGCGATCGGGAGCGGGCCGCGTGCACGGCAAGGTACTGTTACGCGCCAGCGATCGGCTGTGCGACACAACTGGCGGGTCGAGACACAGCGCGAGTCGCACGGCTTACCCGGCAAAGGAGTCGCTCGGCAGTGTGGCGCAGCCGGCTGGCCGAGCAATTGCAAGTTGCACTCAAGGGGCTTGCCATTCAGGCAAAGCGATCCGCCGAGTGGCGCAGCAGCCAACCGGGACACACAGCAAGGTGCTGTCACGAGGTCGCCAACCGGACAACGCGATCGCCGTGCGACAGAACTCGCGAGTCGAGTCGCTCGCACGTCTTGTCAAGCAAGGCGATCGTCCGACCGGCCCAGCTGGCCGGCCAGGAAACTGCAAGTTGCACTTAGGTGGCTTGTCAACCAGGCAAAGGGATCCGCCGAGTGGCGCAACCGGAAAGGCCGGCGTGCAACCCCGGCCCGTCGAGCCGCCGACGGCACGGGCGCGCTCCGGGTGACCGGTTCCCCCTCCCCGGGGACCGGGACCCGTTGCGCGGCAGGCTGTTCTTCGTCAGGACTTCTTGCGGGCCGTGCGCTTGCGGGCCGGCTTGACCTCCGCCGGCTCGGCCTCCGCGGCCTGGTCGGCCTCGAAACCGGCGATGATCTCGCTGGACAGCCGGCCTCGCTCGGCGACCTCGTAGCCGTTGGCCTGCGCCCATTCGCGGATCTGCCGGTTGCGCTCGCGGTCGGTGCCCGAGCTCGACGAGCCCGTCAGCGACTGCCCGGTCGCGAGCCGGACCTTGCGGCCGCCGATGCGCCGCGCGGCACCGACGTAGCGGGCGAGCTCGTCCCGCAGTGCCGAAGCGTTTTCCTCGGAGAGGTCGATCTCGAAGCTCACCCCGTCGAGGGCGAAGGGGACGGTCTGGTTCGCCTCGCTCCCGTCGAGGTCGTCCACCATCTCGACGTGCACCCGTTGCGCCATGGTTCGTCGTTCCTCATCTTCTCCAGAACACGGTCGGACAGACCCTAACCTGTCGAATCACGTCCGGCACGCGCGACACCCGTGAAGCGTCCACAATGGCCGCCCGGGCGACGGGGCCGCCCCCTACAGCCTGACCGCAACCGAGTCGGAATGCGCGTGATCTTGTAAAGTTTTTGTATTCGTGATATGCTCGAAATCAGATCGGTACCGTTGTGGGATGACCTCACCCGATTTTCCCGGTAATGCGCCCGGCGTCAGCCGCACGGCGTTCACAGCGGCCGCCGCACGGGCGGCACATTTGCTGGTCGACGCCGCTCCCCCGATCTTCTCGGACCCGCTGGCCGCGCCGTTGCTCGGCGCCCGCGCCGAAGAACTGCTGGCATATCACCGGCTCCACGGTACCCACCCGGTTCTCGCCGGGGCCCGGGCCGAGGCCGTCTGCCGCAGCCGGTTCACCGAAGAGCGCCTCTTGCGTGCCAATTCCGGTATAGACCAGTATCTGATTCTCGGCGCCGGACTCGATTCGTTCGCCTATCGCACACCGCCCGGCCGGTTCCGGGTGTTCGAAGTCGACCGGCCGGCCACCCAGACGGCCAAACGGGAACTCCTGGAAGCCGCCGGGATCACCGCGCCGGCGTCGGTGACCTTCGTCGCCGTCGACTTCGAAACCGACCGGCTCCGGGACCGGCTCGTCCAGAGTGGACTCGACCCGCACCGGCCCGTGTTCGTCAGCTGGCTCGGCGTCACCATGTACCTGACGCGGGAGGCGATTCTCGCCACGTTGACGGATCTCGCCGGTTTCGCCCCCGGCTCGGAAATCGTGGCGGATCACCTGCTGCCCCCGGAACTGCGCGACGACGCCGGAAACGGTTACGCCGAGGCCGTCGCGCCGATGGCCGCCGAAGAGGGTGAGCCGTGGCACACGTTCCTCTCCCCCGCCGCCATGGCGGCACTCCTGCGGGACACCGGATTCGAAGTGGTCGAACAAGCCGGTCAGCAGGACGTCGGCGGCCCGGGCGGCTGGAACCGCGACGACGCGCTGAAGCCGAGCCGGCTTTCCCACCTGACCCACGCGCGCATTCCGCACCCGGCCGGAAAACCGGGCCACGAAAGCTGAACAATTTCCCGTCGCGGCGACGATCTTCCGGTCAATCCGGCAGCAGGGGCATCTCCATGTCGTCCGGACGGCCCAGCAGGACCGCGCGGGTGACCGCCGCCTTCCCGAAGCGGTCCCGCACGGAGTCCAGCGCCGTGTCGAGCTGGGTCGCGCGCTGGCGTTCGAACGGCAGCGCCAGCTGGACGTGGTCGTCGCCGGTCAGGTTGGACAGCGACGCGCCCAGCAGCGTGAGCCCGCGGTCGAAGATGAGCGGGAGCGCGGCTTCCAGGAGTTCCCGCGCCGCCGCGAGGATCGCGCCCGTGCCCTCGGTCGGCTCGTTCAGGGTGCACGAGCGCGTCACGCGGGTGAAGTCGGCGAAGCGGAGGCGGAGGGTGACCGTGCGGCAGATGCGGTGCGCCCCGCGCAGGCGCCGGGCGATCCGGTCGATCAGCGCCACCAGCACGACGTCCAGCTCGGCCGGGGTCCGCCGGCCGCGGCCGAGCGCGCGCTGGGCGCCGATCGACCGGCGCCGGACGCCGGTCTCGACGAGCCGCGGGTCCCGGCTGTGCGCCAGTTCGTAGAGGTGCCGCCCGGCGCCGCGGCCCAGCATCCCGGCGAGGTCCACCGGCTCGGACGCGGCCAGCTGGCCGACCGTCGTGATACCGCGCGCCCGCAGCTTCTCCTCGGTCACCTTGCCGACGCCCCACAGCGCCCGCACCGGGAGCGGGTGCAGGAACTCCAGTTCCGCGTCGTGCGGGACGACGAGCAGGCCGTCCGGCTTCGCCACCCCGCTGGCGACCTTCGCGAGGAACTTCGTCCGCGCGACGCCGACGGTGATCGGCAGCCCGGCCCGCTCGGCGACCGCCCGGCGCAGCCGTTCGGCGATGACGCTCGGCCGCCCGGCGATCTTCGCCAGCCCGCCGACGTCGAGGAACGCCTCGTCGATGGAAATGCCCTCCACCAGCGGGGTGGTGTCCCGGAAGACCTCGAACACCGCCTTGCTCGCGGCCGAGTAGGCCGACATCCGCGGGCGCACGACGACCGCGTGCGGGCACAGCCGCCGGGCCTGCGCCCCGCCCATCGCGGTGCGCACGCCGTAGGCCTTGGCCTCGTAACTCGCGGCCAGCACGACCCCGCCGCCCACGATCACGGGCCGCCCCTTCAGGCCCGGGTCGTCGCGCTGTTCGACCGACGCGTAGAAGGAGTCGAGGTCGGCGTGGAGGATGGGGCCCTCGTCGGTCATAGAACATATGTTCGCATATCCGCGGGCCGAAATCCGCTCGCCCGCCCGGCGCCACCGGTGTGCCGCTGGCCGAAACTGAGCGTTTTACCGGTTGTCGGCCGTCCGTGACCGCGCCCACACTCGAAACCATCGATCCACCCGACCACTGGGGGCGCAATGTCCGAGAAGTGCCGATGCGGCGATCACCACGCATGGGCGGGCCCGAGCCCGGAAGACCGGCCCGCCGCACCGCGCCAGCCGCTGCTGGCCGCGACGCTGGCGCGTGAAGACCGGGTAGAGGACGCCGGCGGGATCGACCCGACCGACCGGGTCACGTGCCGGACCCACCGCCGCTGGCTGCACGACTGCGTCTCCTCGCCGGTGCACGCCAACCCGGCGATCGGCTACCGCTGGTGCCGCCGGTGCGACCACCAGGCCCTGGTGGCGGTGGACGAGCTGACCGGCGACATCGCCATCCGCTGCGAGCTCTGCGGCCACAGCCCGCGCAACCGCGCGAACGACGAGCTGGTCGAACTGTGCCGGCGCAGCCTGGCCCTGGCGCGCGCGAACCGGTTCCCGCAGAGCGCCGCGGCCTGACGTCCCTGCCATGATGCGGACGTGCCCGAACCCGGAACCTCCGCTCTGGTGATCCTGCTGCCCGCCGCCGAGCCCGTGCTCGCCGCGGCCCGGCGCACCGCCCCCGCCCTGGTCCGCCCCGGCCTGCCCGCGCACGTCACGGCGTTGTACCCGTTCCTGCCGGCGCCCGAGCTGACCGACGAGGTCCTCGACGCCGTGCGCGAGCTCGCCGCCGGGGTCCGGCCGGTCGACCTCCGGCTCACCGAGCTGGCCGTCGCACCGGGTTTCTCGGCGGTCGCCACCCCTTCGCTGCAGCCGATCGCGGACGCCGTCTGCGCCCGCTGGCCCGAGGTTCAGCCCTACGGCGGCCGGTTCGGCCCCACTCCCGCCGCGCACCTCACGGTCGCGATGGGCGGCGCCGAAGCCGATCACGAGCGGGTGGCCGAGCAGGTCCGGCCGCTCCTCCCGCTGGACGCCCGAGCGGAAGAACTGCACTTGGTCGCGCTCGACGACGAAGGCTGGGAAACCCGGCTCGTCGCACCGTTCGGCGCCTGACTCAGCGGGACGAGCCGACGGCCGACTTCCGGTAGGCCTGGGCGATCGCCCGCAGCCGCGCGACGTCCGCGGCGAACGGTTCCGTGCCGGCGACCGGCGGTTCGGTCTCCCCCGGTTCGTCCGGCAGGGCGCGCACCAGCCTCGCCGCCGCCGGGGCCGCCAGCTCCGGCGTCACCCCGGCGAGGATCAGGCCGTCGTTGGTCTCGCTCATCGCCGTCAGCAGCCGTTCGCGGCGCGACGGGCCGCCGGGGTCGATGCGGACGATCTCCGGGAACCGGCGGGTGAGGTGCTCGCGCAGCGGTCGCAACTGGCGCAGCGTCCGCGCGTCACGACGGCCGGCCACCAGGCCCGGGATCGACGGGATCGTCAGCCCCACCACGATCAGGAGCACCGACACCGCCGGGAAGCCGACGTCCAGCGCGCACGGCAGCGTCGAGAACGGCCCGGCGCACAACGCCTTCGCCGGGTGGTCCGACTGCAGCGCCTTGATCGTCGCGACGACCTTCCCGCCGAGGTAGGCGACGGCGAACGCGGATGCCAGCAGCAGCAAACTGAGCCCGGCGCGCAGCGCGCCGCCGCTCGCCCGGATCGTCACCGCCGACACGATCCCGATGTCGACCACCGCGAACCCGAGGTAGACGGTGTAGGCGAAGACGTACACGACGAGCGTCGGGTGGGTGCCGTACAGCTCGTCGAACACGCCGATGCCGCGCGGCAGGTCCGACGTGCCGAAGAACGTCACCACCAGCAGGGCCAGCGCCGCGGCCAGTGCGACGAGCCGGGTGCGCCGGCCGCGGTCGCGGGTGCCGCTGATCTCGGCGACCGTCAGCCCGATCCCGTAGGCCGCGACCATGGTCGCGAGGTTCGAGAGCAGGCGCCCGAGGCTCGGGTACAGCTCGCTCTCCGCCACCTGCGCGCGGTTGGACAGGAAGCAGAACGCCGCGCCGAGCGCGATGAGCGAAACGGCCAGCCCCGCGCCGGCGCCGGTCCGCCGCGCCCGCACCGCGCGCCAGATGCCGACGGCCAGTGCGAAGAGCCCGACCCCGAGGAACAGAATGTCGATCACGGGACCGGACTATCCCAGCAGGGCCGCCAGGCGCCGCGCCTGGTCCGCCGCCCGGCCGGACGCTCCAGGTTGTACGGCGAGCGGTTCGCTCGTCGCGGCGCTCATCAGCAGCACGGCGATCAGCTCGGCCTCGTACTCGTCACGCCCGCTCGTCACGCGGGTGAGCAGGTGCGACAGCGCGCGCGGCGCGAGATCCGGGGCGAGCTCGGCGGCCTCGGACTCCGACATCAGGCAGTTTCCGGTGTGCGCGCACAGCATGTGGGCGAGCTCGTGGGCGATGATGTGGTCCTGGTGCAGCGCCGACGTGTGCTCGGTGTAGGCGATCAGGTCGTAGTCCGGGCGGGCCTGCCAGGCCCCGGACGGCTGGCCGGGCCGGTAGGCCACCGGCACCAGGTCGATCTCGCGCCCGCGCCAGGTCTCGAGGGCGTCGACCCAGCGATTCATCGACCACGGCCGGGGCAGCGGGACGGCGTCGAGGACGGTCCGCACCCGCGAGCGGGCACCGGCCCGCAGCTGCGTGAGGCCGTGCGCGTCGATGGGTCCTCCCCGCTGGGCGAGCGCCAGCCGGGTGCACCGGGGCGCGATCACGGACGAGATCATCGTAGCCGACCGCTCACCGCGGGCACGTCACTCCGGCTTCCGGCGCCGGCCCTCGCCGCGGCGGGTCTCGTCGTAGCTGCCGAGCTGGTCCATCAGCGCGGTCACGGTCTCGCGGTCGCGCGCCGAGAGCTGCATCGCCCGCTGCGCCATCTTCCGGGCCTCGGTGTCGCGCCACGCCACGACGTCCTCGACCTGCCGGTCGACCTGGCCGGCGACCTCGTCGTCGAAGAAGTACGTCACCGGCACGCCGAAGAACTGGGCCAGCGCCTGGATGTGGGAGCGTTTCGGGTCCTTGCGGGCGCCGACGGCGAGCTGCTGCACGTGGGTCGCCGACATCGTGACGCCGGTCTGCTCCGCGACGCCGTGGGCGATCTCCCGGTACGAGTACGGCTTGCGGTCCGGCGGGTGCACGGTCGCGATCAAGTGCGCCAGCCGTTCGGCGAAACTGCGCTCCTCGCTCACCGCACACCACCCTCAACCATGAAACGTGACACCACCCAGCCTAGCTGTCCCGAAAACTTGACAGCGCCTGTACCGGAAAGACTACGATACCGACGGTAGGTGTTTCGGAAACGAAACGCCAGCCCGCGGCCGGTGCGACGGCCGCGGGGTGACTCACGTGGCCGCTGGGGGTGGCCACGCGCCTAGCCCCGCGGCCTCGCGCCGACTGGTGGAGACGTCGGCTCACGATTGCTGACCCACCCGAGACTCGCTCACGCTTTCTAGATGAACGATGGGCCAGGCACCACCCGGGACTCCGGGTCGGCAACGCACCCGATCAACACGAACGATGGCCCAGGCAGCACCTGGGTCGGCACTGTGCCTGATTGCACGGCATCACATGTGGTTGCACGGCATCACATGTGACTGTGCGGGCATCTCACGTGATTGCAGGGGAATCACCTGTGACTGGGCGGGCATCACGTGTGACTGGGCGGGCATCTCACGTGATTACACGGGCATCACGTGTGACTGGGCGGGCATCTCACGTGATTACACGGGCATCACGTGTGACTGGGCGGGCATCACACGCCGCCGGTCGGTCCGCTACCCCGTCAGCAACCGCCGCAGCACCGCCGGGGTTCGGCCCGCGTGCTCGCGCACCACTCGCGTCAGGTGGGCCTGGTCCGCGAAACCCAGGTCCGCGGCCAGCACCGCCAAGCGGCGCTCCCCCATCTCCAAGCGGTCCAGCGCCCGGCCGACCCGGACCCGGTTGCGGTAGCGGGTCAGCGAGACCCCCAACTCCCTCGTGAACGCGCGACTCAGCCGGTACGGCGAAACCGCCAGCAGCTCCGCCAGCGGGAACAGCCCCGCCGCCGCCGGGTCGTCTGCCGCGATCGCTTCCCGGGCTCGCGCGACCAGCAGCCGGTCGCCGGCTCGTCCCGTGCCGGTGCCGACCTGGGTGATGGCGCGGCCCACCAGCGTCAGCAACTCCTCCGCCAGCGCGTAGTCCGGGTCCGCGGCCGCCGCGACGGCACGGCGGTGCGCGAGGTCCAGCGCGCCGTCGACGTACACCGTGGACCGGGCCCGCCGGTCGCCCGCCAAGCGCTGCCACAGGTCCGGGCCGAAGGTCACCGACGTGCAGACGTCACCGCCCGCCGGGTGCGCGAACTGTTCCTCGTCACCGAGTTCGGCCAGGTACGCCGACGTCGGATCGACGTCCGCGACGCCGCCGCGGGCACGGCGCCGGAACCGGCCGCGGCGGACGAGCACCATGCGGTAGCCGGTCGACACCTCGGGCGGCGACCACCCGGTGTGGTCGTCGGCGCACGTCACCACGCTCACCGTGTAGCCCGGCCGGGCCGCGACTTCGACTGCCTCACGCACCCGCCGCACGCTACGCCGGGGGTACGACAATTCCGCCCGCGCAAGGATCTTCAAGACCGCGGGGCGGCCGGCGAGCAGGCTGCCGAACGACACGAAACACAGACACAGGAGGCAAACCATGCTCGCGGAACTCACCACGGTCGTCCTCGACTGCGCCGACCCGGCCGCGCTCGCCGCGTTCTACGGCGAAGCCCTCGGCTGGGAGGTGACCTACTCCGACGACGACACCGTCCAGCTCGGCGGCCCGGTCGGGCTCGGCTTCCAGCGCGTCGCGGGCTACCGCGGTCCCGGCTGGCCGGACGCGGCCAAGCACGCGCACCTCGACCTGCGGGTCGACGACCTCGAGCGCGCCGTCAAGGAGTTCACGGCGCTCGGCGCGGCCAAGCCGGACTTCCAGCCCGGTGATGGCGGGTGGGTCGTGCTCGCCGACCCCGAAGGCCATCTCTTCTGCCTGGTCACGAGCTGAGCCGGTGGCCCCTCCCACGACCGGGAGGGGCCACCGCCGGAGTCAGGACCGGTAGACGCCGAACTCGTACAGCGAGTAGCCGTACGCCGTGCCGCGCTGGGTCGCGTTCATCCGGACGTACCGGGCGGTCGCCGAGATCGCGAGGTCGTCGGCGCCGCCGTCACCGGTGGTCGTCGCGTAGACCGAGCGCCAGTTCGTCCCGTCGTCGCTGACCTGGATCTCGTACGCCTTGCCGAACGCCGACTCCCACACCAGCTGGACGTGGTTGAACGCCTGACGGCTGCCCAGGTCCACCTGCACCCACTGCGGGTCGGCCCACGCGCTCGCCCAGCGCGTGGCCAGGTTGCCGTCGGTCGCGGCCTGCGGCGGGTAGGGCGCGCCGGGGCCGTCGGCCTGGTAGGTCGACGCCGTGGTCGCGGCGCCGCGGGCCAGGTTGGTCCCCTGCACCGGCGGGGCGACCACGCGCAGGGAGCGCGTCTCGATCCCGACGTTGCCGTGGCCGTCGCGGGCGTAGAGGTAGATCTTCCAGACGCCCAGGTCCTGCGGCGCGGTGACGGTGAACGTGCCGTTGCCGGTGAACTGCGCCGGGATCAGGCCCGCGGCGTTGTTGATGTACTTGCTGTTGTAGCCCATGGTGTAGGCGATCGGGTCACCGTCCGGATCGGACACGTTCGCCGTCACCGTGAACGTGCCGCCGGCCGGGACGTCGGTGGTGCGGCTCAGGTTCATCGACGAGATCACCGGGGGCGTGTTGCCGCCGGTCTGTCCACTGTAGAGCTTGCGGACGGCGTACCAGGCGAGCCGCTTCTCGTTGCCCGTGGTGATGTTGAACCAGACGCCGCCGAAGTCGCCTTCGGTGCCGTAGTGGAACAGCGTCGCGCCGAGCGCCACACCGGGGTGGGCGAGGATGCAGTTCCAGGCGTTGGTGTAGCCGTCACGCTTCTGCTGGTCGGTCGGCTCCGCCGGGACGCCGTTGACGTCGTTCGGGACCTCCCACTCGCCGGCCGGGCCGGTCTCGGTGATGATGTAGGGCTTCGTGTAACCGCCGTTGATCCAGTCCTGCTTGACCTGGCAGACCTGGGCGTAGGAGTTCACGGAGTACAGGTCGAGGTTCGGCGTGTAGGCCTTGTAGTACGGCCACGCGCCGGTCCAGGCGTCGGTCGAGGTGACCGGGTGGTTGGCGTCGATGGCGTGGATCGCCTGGGCCGCCTGGTCGACGAACCGGGCGTAGGCGATCCGGTTCTGCTCCAGCAGCGTGCCGGAGTAGCAGTTCTGCATGCCGAGGATCGACTCGTTGCCGACGTTCCACATCAGCACGCCGGCGTTGCCCTTGTAGGCGTTGACCCACTTCTGGATCTCGCCGAGCATCGTGTTCTTGTAGTTCGTGTCGGTGGTGTAGTCGACGCACCCGCCGCTGCCGGGCCCGCCGCCGGGCTGCAGCCAGAAGCCGGCGACGACCTTGATGCCGTTGGCCGCGGCGGCGTCCAGCAACGGCTGGCTGCTGCCGTCGGTGCCCCACGTGCGGACGGTGTTGACGCCGATCGAGTGCAGCTCCGGCATCCGGGCCGACGCTTCACTCACCGGCGGACCCCAGGTGAGGCCCTTCACGATCCACGGCTGGCCGTCGACGCTCAGCTGCCAGTTCCCCTGGCTGCCGGTCACCTTCGTGACACCGGGGCCGCCCGGCGCCGACGTGCCCGGGGTGCCGCTGACCTGGAACTCCCAGAGCGAGTAGCCGTAGCCGCCGACGCGGTGGGTGCCGTAGAAGCGCACGTACCGGCCGTGGCCGCTGACGGCCAGGTTCTGCACACCGCCGGTCGCGGTCGTCGTGCTGTAGATCGAGGTCCACGACGACGCGTTGTCGGACACTTGGATCTCGTACGCGGTCGCGTAGGCGGATTCCCAGTTCAGGGTCACCTGGCTGATGTCGGCGGACGCGCCGAGGTCGACCTGCAGCCACTGCGGGTCGCTCCAGGCACTGGCCCAGCGGGTGCCCGCGTTGCCGTCGACGGCCGCGGACGCCGGTGTTCCCGCGCCCTCACTGCTCGAGGCGGTCACCGGTCTGCCCTGCGAGAGCAGGGTGGCGGCGTGCGCCGGGGTCGGGCCGGCTAGGAGGCCCAGCACCAGCAGGACCACGAGTGCCGGGACGGCACGAAGGGGCAACGGACGGTCCACGATGACTCCCGCGCGAAATGGGGAACGGAGATTGGAGAGCGCTCTCCGGCACGGCCGATCGTTCGTCACGGCGCCCCGCGTTGTCAAGGTTCCCGTCTGGAAACGGACAATGCCTGCCCGCCGCCGAATGCGGGTGCTCCTTGACAGGGTGGCCGGGCGGTGCGCATGCTCTTGGAGAGCGCTCTCCCATTCCTCAGGCACCCTCACCGTGGAGGACCCTTGGTATCCAAAGCCGCGCTCCTCGCCTGCACCGCCGCCACCGTGCTGGCAGGCGCCTTATTGACCGCGGCGACGTCGTCGCCGGCCGTAGCCGACAACCTGGTGACGCACCACGAGTTCCAGGTCAACTGCTCCCCCAGCCACCACCAGCCGGACGACCCGATCGTCTTCCCCGGGCTGCCCGGCGCGTCGCACGACCACACGTTCATCGGCAACAAGACCACCAACGCGAACACGACGCTGGCCTCGCTGCAGCAATCGGGCGTCGGCAACACGACCTGCCTGGCGCCGGACGACCTGTCCGCGTACTGGTTCCCGACGGTCTACAACGGGAACCAGGTGATCCTGCCGAACTTCGCGCAGGTCGTGTACTACAAGTCCGGCATCCTCGACTACACCAAGGTCGTGCCGTTCCCGCCCGGCCTGCGCTACGTCGCCGGGACGGTCACGGCGACGCAGGACCAGTTCCAGAACGCGCCCGGCGCGATCGAGGGCTGGGAGTGCGGGGACAGCTTCCACAACTGGGACATCCCGGTGCAGTGCACGCCGGGCAGCCAGCTGAACATCCGGTACCAGGCCCCGAGCTGCTGGGACGGCGTCCACCTGGACTCCGCCGATCACAAGAGCCACATGGCGTACCCGGACAAGACGACGCTGACGTGTCCCGCCGACCACCCGGTCGCGGTGCCGATGCTGGAGTTCAAGATCGCGTTCCCGGTCAGCGGTGACATGTCCGGCGTCCACCTGGCCAGCGGGCGCGGGTACTCGTGGCACTACGACTTCTTCAACGCGTGGGACCCGCCCACCCTCGCCGCGCTGGTCACGCACTGCATCAACGGCGGGCTCCAGTGCGACCCGCGCGGGTTCGACCTCTACAAACCGGACCGCGGCACCGTCCTCGGCCCGAACTACCGGCTGCCCGGCCGGCCGTGAGGCGGACGGCGCCGGTGCTCGCCGCGGTGGTGGTGGCGATGTCCATGGGCGGGTGTGCCACCACCACGCCGGCGGCCCCGGCGCCGCCGCCCGGCCCCGGGTCCACCGCGTTCAATCCCACCGACGTCGCGTGGTTGCAGCTGACCGTGCCGATGACGGAGAACGCGGTCACCGCGGCCCACCTGGCGGCGGACCACGCGGCGAGTCCCGCCGTGCGGTCCGCCGCGTCGGCGCTCGAGCCGTCCCAGGACGGGTTCCTCACCCGGTTGCGGGCTCTTCGCGATCGGGCGGGGCTCCCGGCCGGGAACGTCCACAGTGGACATCAGATGCCGGGCATGATCACCGACGCCGACCTGGTCGCCCTCCGGACCAGCGACGGCGCCGACTTCGACCAGCGGCTCGTCGCGTTGCTGCGGGCCCACGCGAAGCAGATCGTGGTGCTGGCGAACGGCGAACAGGCCTCGGGTGCGGACCCGGCGACCCGGTCACTGGCCCGTGACCTCGGCGCGGCGGCCACGCGGGAAGGGGAAGTGCTGGACCGGACGAGCTGACCGGAGACACCGCCCGGCCCCCACTGCCGGGCCCCGGCGGGGCCTGGGAGCGGCCCGGCCGGGAGCGCGTCCTCCGGTGCAGGTACTCGGCGACGAGTGGCGGCAACCCGCCACTCGTCGCCGAGTTGCCGTCGCAGCAAGCCTTCCCGCCGATTCCGGCCGGACGACGCGCGCACCTGAACGGACGACACACGTCCCTGGATGGACGACTCGCGTACCTGGACGGACGACTCGCGTACCTGCATGGACGACTCGCGTACCCGGACAGTCGACTCGCGTGTCTGGAAGGTCGACACCTGTGATTGGAGGGTCGACTCGCGTGTCTGGAGGGTCGACACGTGTGATTGAGGGGTCGACACGGCGGCGGCCGGGGTCGGGCGGTGTGTCGTCCGGCTGGGTACGCGTGTCGTCCAGCGGAGTACGCGTGTCGTCCGGCTGGGTACGTGGGCGGCGGGGGTCAGGCGGAGTCTCGGACCACCAGGTCCGGGTCGAAGATCACCGACTCCGCGCGGAGTGCCGGGTTCGCCATGCGGTCCAGGACCATCCGCGCCATCGCCGCCCCCATCGCCTCGACCGGCTGGCGGATCGTCGTCAGGCGGGGGCGGCAGCTCAGGGCCACGCGGCTGTCGTCGAAGCCGATCACCGCGATGTCGTCCGGGACCCGGCGCCCTGCTTCCGAAAGCACCGACAGCGCGCCGTAGGCCATCAGATCATTGGCGACGAACACGCCGTCCAGGTCCGGCTCGGTCGCCAGCAGGCGTTCCATCGCCAGCTCGCCGCCGTGCTGGGTGAAGTCGCCCTCGGCGACCGCGACGTAGGCGTGCCCGTGGCGGGCCATCGCGTCGCGGAAGCCCGCCAGCCGGTCGTGGCCCGCCGGGGTGCCGCCCGGGCCCGCGATCGTCGCGACCCGCCGGCAGCCACGGGAGACGAGCCGGTCCGCCGCGAGCCGCGCGCCGTCCTGGTGGGCGACGTCGACGTAGCACACCGGCGCCGGGCGGGCGGGCCGCGCGAACAGCGCCGTCGGGACGCCCGCCTCGGTCAGCACCAGCGGCAGCGGGTCCTGGTCCGGGGCCAGCGAGATCAGCAGCACCCCGCTGACCTGCTCCTGCCGCAGTTTCGCCACCAGTTTCGCGCGTTCCTCGTCGCTGTCGACGAGCATCAGCAGCGGGTGCCGGCCGTGCGGGCGCAGGTGCGCGACGACCCCCTCGACGACCCGGCCGAAGAACGGGTCGCCGAACACCCCGCCCGTGAACGCCTCCGCGTCGACGTGCCGCTCCGGCTCCGACACGACCAGCGCGATCCCGCCGGTGTGCCGGCTGACCAGCGACCGGGCCGCCCGGTTCGGCACGTACCCGGTGTCGGCGATGGCGCGTTCGACGGTCTCCCGCAGCTTCGGGTCGACGTTGCGCACGCTGTTGACCACGCGCGACACGGTCGCGCGTGAGACACCGGCGACCCGCGCGACGTCCTCGAGGGTCGGCGGCACCGAAGGAAACGTGGTCACCCGTTCTTTGTAGCACGCTGTGAGAGCGCTCTCCCAGTGCCGGGCCCCAACGTCGATGACAAATGTCATGAGCGCCCGGTGCGGGACGGCACTGCCCTCTCCGAGCCCGCGCGACGAGCATTTCCGGGGCAAGCAACTCCGATCCGCATCCCCGGGGAGAACCCATGACCGTCCAGACCGCCGCGCCGGCCTTCCGCCGCGTGCTCGCCCTCGTCGGCACCTACCTCGGCGTCAGCGTCCTCACGCTCGGCGTGATCGTCCTGTTCCGCGACAACCCCACGATGGTGACCGACGCCGTCTGGGTGCGCGCCACGATCGTCGTCGGCAGTGCGCTCCTGACGCTCGCCTTCGCCCGCCGGGCGGCACGCGGGTCGAAGAAGGCGTTCCTTCGGCTGCGGATCGTCTCGGGCGTGATGCTGGTGGCGATCGCCGTCATCGTCGCGCTGCCGGGCGCGTTCCCGGTGTGGCTGCGCGTCGAGCAGGCGATCTGCGGGCTGCTGCTGCTCGGTGTCGCCGTCCTGGTGAACGGCCGCGAGCTCCGGTCGAGCTTCGCGGCTCGCTGAGGCCGGGCGCGGTAGCGTGCCGGTGATGAACGATTCGACGGCACCCGCCGACGCGCAGCGGTGGGTGCACGGCTGGCGGCGGCTGGTCCTCGACGCGGGCCTGCTCGCCTTCCCGATCGTCACCGTGCCCGGCGTGCTGGAGCACTCGAGCGGCGCGGCCGCGGTGGCCGGCTGCGTGATCGTGGCCGCCTTCGCCGTCGCTTACGTCGTGGGGGCGGTCGCGGCCGCCCGCCGCGCGTGGCGGCGGTTCTGGGTGTCCTTCGGCGTCTGCACGGTGCTCTTCGCCGCGGCGCTCCCCTTCGCGCACGCGGAAGCCTTCTTCCTCGCCGCGGTCGTCGTTTCGCTGGTCGCGCCGCGCATCGGCCGCTACGCCCCGGCGCTGGGTGCCGTCGTCGCGCTGGCGGCGGTCCTGGTCCCGTGGGCCGTGCCGTCGTGGCGCGCCGAACCGGGCTGGCCGCAGGCGATCGCCCTCTTCTTCACCGTGCTCGTGGTCTACGCCTTCGCCGAAGCCGTCCACGCCAACGTCGCCCTCGTCGAGGCCCGCGCGGAGGTCGCGCGACTGGCGTCGGAGGCCGAGCGCGCCCGGATCGCCCGGGACCTGCACGACCTGCTCGGCCACTCGCTCACCGCCATCACGGTCAAGAGCACTCTCGCCCGCCGGCTCCTCGACACCGAAGCCGCACGCGCGGGCGAGGAGATGACCGCCGTCGAAACCCTGGCCCGCCAGGCGCTGACCGACGTGCGGGCCGCGGTTTCGGGCTACGCCGAGGTGACCCTGGCCGGCGAGCTGGCCCGCGGCCGCGAGCTGCTGCGCGCCTGCGGGGTCGCGGCCGAGCTGCCCACCGCCGTCGACGTCGTCGGCCCGGACCACCAAGAGCTGTTCGGCTGGGTCGTGCGGGAGGGCCTGACCAACGTGGCGCGCCACGCTCGCGCGACCCGCTGCGCCGTCACGCTTTCCGCGTCGTCGGTCGAGGTGGTCGACGACGGCCTCGGCGCCTCCGCCACCGAGGGAACCGGGCTCTCCGGTCTCCGCGAACGGGTCGCCGCCGCGGGCGGCCGCGTCGAGGCCGGGCCGGTTTCCCCGCGCGGCTGGCGGCTGTGCGTGTCCCTGACCCCGGTGGAGGTGCCGTGACCGTCCGCCTGCTGCTCGCCGACGACCAGGAGATGGTCCGCCAGGCGCTCGGCACCCTCCTGGACCTGGAGGACGACTTCGAGGTCGTCGCGTCCGTCGGGCGCGGTGACGAGATCGTCGGTGCCGCGCGCGAGCATCGCCCCGACGTCGCGTTGCTCGACATCGAGATGCCGGGCCTCGACGGGCTCGCCGCCGCGGCCGTGCTGGCCGCCCAGGTGCCGGACTGCCGCGTCGTCATGCTCACGACGTTCGGCCGCGCGGGGTACCTGCGCCGCGCGATGGAGGCCGGCGCGGTCGGGTTCGTCGTCAAGGACGCCCCGGCCGACGCCCTCGCCGACGCGATCCGCCGGGTGGTGAAGGGCGAGCGCGTGGTCGACCCGGCGCTCGCCGTCGCGACCCTCGCCGCGGGCGAATCGCCGCTCACCGCGCGCGAACGCGACGTCCTCATCACCGCGCGGACCGGCGCGACCGTCGCCGAGATCGCGTCCCGGCTCTACCTGTCCGAGGGCACCGTGCGGAACTACGTGTCGGCCGCGATCACCAAGACCGGCGGCCGCAACCGCGCAGACGCCGTCCGGATCGCCGACGACCGCGGCTGGCTCTGATTGGCCCGGTCCGGGCGGCCGGAATTGGATCTTCTGCCGGGCCGGTCGCCGGGCTTAGCGTGCGGGCGTGAACGAAGTGAAGACCGTCGACCTGTGGTTCGACCCGGTGTGCCCGTGGGCCTGGATCGGCTCGCGCTGGCTGCTGGAAGTGGAGCAGGTGCGCGACGTCCGGACGCGGTTCCACGTGTTCAGCCTGTCGGTGCACAACGAAGGCCGGGAAGTGGACGCCTGGTACCGCGGCTGGCTGGACGAGCGCTGGGGACCGGCCCGCGTCGCGCTGGCTGCCGAGCGGGCGCACGGGAACGAGGTGCTGCGGGACTTCTACACCGCGTTCGGCACCCGCGTGCACCGCGACAAGGCGCCCGTCGACCGGGAAACTCTCGAAGCCGCCCTCGCCGAGGCCGGCCTGCCCGCGGACCTCGCGGACGCGGCCGACAGCACCGAACTCGACGCGGACCTGCTGAAGAGCAACCGCGCGGCGCTCGACCCGATCGGCGAGGACCTCGGCGTCCCGGCCCTCCACCTGCCCGGCCCGGACGGCTCGGTGAACGCGTTCTTCGGCCCGGTCGTCACCCCGGTTCCGCGCGGTGAGGCCGCCGGGCGGCTCTGGGACGGCGTCGTGCTCGTGACCGGCACGGAGGGCTTCTCCGAGCTGAAGCGCGGCCGCGGCCGGCCGGTCACGAGCTGAGGGCGTCAGGCGTTCTCGTCGAACGGGATGCCGGCCGGCTTGGCCTTGCCGAGGTTGCCGGTGAGCTGGCCGTCCTTGATGCCGAAGGTCGCGCTGCCGAAGTCGGCGGCGACGAGCTTGTCGCGCAGCCCGGCCGGGTAGCCGTCCCAGCCGACCAGGGTCGGGTACTGCCAGACGCCCTTGTGGTTCTCCGGCGGGTCGTCGTTGCCGTTGGCGGAGCGGAAGCAGTGCGTCGAGCCGCCGTCCTTGTGGTAGACGACCTTCGCGTGCGTGCTTTCGAACAGCAAACTGGCGCGGTCGTGCACCGCGAAGCCGCCGTGCTGCGACGTCGCCACGTACTCGACCTGGTTGTCCTTGACCCACACGACGACGTGTTCCCAGTCGTTGCGGTGCCCGGCGCTGCCGGGGCCGAGGGAGGCCTGGTCCTTCTCGAAGTAGAGCGTGTACATCACGGCGCACCAGCCGTTGTTGCACTTCTCGCGCGAGTAGGAGTTGGTGTTGTCGAGGTCCCAGGAGTCGCGGCAGTGGCCGTTGGTGTCGCCGCCGAGGGACAGACCGGGGGCGATCGTCCCGTCCGGGCCGATCGCCGGGGTCGGGTAACAGCCGTCCTTGTCGTAGTCGAAGGCGGGCTGGAACGTCTTCTCGAAGTCGCTCGCGTTGGCGGGCAGGGCGCCGGGCGGGTCGGCGAACGCGGTCGCCGGAAACGCCACGGCCAGCCCCAAAACGGCGGCGGCCACGGCGGCCAGGGTGCGGGATCGGTGCGCCATACGTACTCCCTCGGTCACGGCAGTCACTGTTCCGCGGTCAGCGTCACTAGGTCACCCGGGTCCCGCAACGGTACCTGCGGGGAGTATGCCCGCCCAGAACCGTCGCAAGGGGACGAACGCGCACTCCTGCCCCGCCCACCGGCACATCCGTGAATGGCCCATTGAGGGACTTAGAGTCCCTCAATGGGCCATTCACGGACTACGGGAGTCGGGCTTCGGCGGCGGCCCAGTCGGCGCGAGTCGTGGGGTCGTAGCGCTTGAGGACCTGGGTTTCGCGGACTAGCGCTCGCATTGATGCCAGGTCTGGGAGGTCCTCGCCTAGGGCTCGGGCTTGGACCAAGACGTTGCCCAGGGCGGCGGCCTCTACTGGGCCGGCCAGGACTGGGACGCCGCAGGCATCGGCGGTCAGCTGGCAGAGGAGTTCGTTGCGTGCGCCGCCGCCGACGATGTGGACCACGTCGAACGAGCGGCCGGAGACTTCGGCCGCCGTGCGGAGGGTGCGGCGGTGGGCCAGGGCCAGACTGTCCACAATGCACCGGACCACCTCGGCCGGTGTGGACGGCGGGCGCTGGCCCGTGGCCCGGCAGGCCGCCGCGATGCGGGCGGGCATGTCGCCCGGGGGCAGGAACTCCGGGGCGTCGATGTCGACCACGGCGGCCAGCGCCGGGGCCGCGGCGGCCGCGGCCAGCAGCTCCGGGAGGTCCGTGCGGGACCACGTCCGCAGGGTCTCCGACAGCACCCACAGGCCCATCACGTTGCGCAGGAACCGGATCGTGCCGTCGACGCCGCCTTCGTTGGTGAAGTTCGCGGCCAGCGCCGCGTCACCCAGCTCCGGCTCCGGCAGCTCCAGACCCGCCAGCGACCAGGTGCCGCAGGAGATGTACGCGAAGGTGCTCCCGGGTGACGCCGGGACCGCGACGACGGCCGAGGCCGTGTCGTGCGAGCCGACCGCGATCACCGGCACCCCGGACAGCTCGCGCGCCGGGCCGACCACCGTGCCGGGGTCGCGCAGTGGTGGCAGCAGCCGCGGCGGGATGCCCACCCGCGTGGCCAGCGAAAACGCCCAGGTCCGCGCGCGGACGTCGTAGAGCTGGGTCGTGGACGCGTTGGTGCGCTCGGCACCGATCTCGCCGGTCAGCCAGTAGTTCAGCAGGTCCGGCACGAGCAGCATCGTGCGCGCCGCGGTCAGCCGGTCCTGTTCGGACACCAGCTGGTAGAGCGTGTTGAACGGCAGCTGCTGCAGCCCGGTGACGTCGTACAGCTCCCGGTCGGACACCGACGCCGCCACCTTCTCCGGCACACCGTCGGTGCGGGAGTCGCGGTGGTGCACCGGGTTGCCGAGCAACGCGCCCGACTCGTCGAGCAGCCCGTAGTCGACGGCCCAGGAGTCGATGCCGATGCCGTCCAGCGCACCGGCGTCCCGGATCCCGGCGAGGGTCTCCCGGTACAGGCCCAGGACGTCCCAGTACAGCACCGGCCCCGCCTGGACGCCGCCGTTGGGGAACCGTCGGATCTCCTCGACGTCGAGGCGGCCGGGGCCCGCGGTCCCGGCCATCACGCGCCCGCTGGACGCGCCGAGGTCGACGGCCGCGACCCGCGTCACGCCCGCACCACGGTCAGCTCCAGGCCGAGCAGGTCCGCGACGGCCGTCAGCTCGGCGACGCGGTGGCCGGTGCCCAGCGCCCAGTGGTGCGCGATGCCGCTGGCCGACCAGGCGTCGGTCCACTCCCCCGGGTCGCACCCGAAGTCGACGCGCGAGGTCGTGTTGCCGATCCGCAGCAGCGGCCCCGGCACGACCGTGCCTTCGGACGCGACGATCGAGAACGTGCCGTCGAGCCCCTGTGCCAGCCCGCACAGCGTCACCGGCCCGTGCTTGACGTCGAACTCCACCGACACACCCCAGCCGCGCTTGCCGTGGTAGACGCCGAGGCCGCGCAGCAGCGGCTTGCGGGCGCTGATGCCGAGGTGCGCCGGGCCGTCGTGACCCATCTCGACGACGTTGTCGTGGAAGTTCAGCGCCTGCAGCTCGGTGAACGAGCCGCCCGCGCCGAGGCGATCCATCAGCAGCATGGCCAGCGACGTCCGCAGCTCGTACTCGCCGACCGCCGGGATGCCGCGGGCGGTGAGCAGGGACGCGCCGAGGATGAACCCGGCGCCGACCCGCTCGTGGGTCTCGCCGTCGAGCCCGCGGTGGTAGTACGCCAGCGAGTCGAGCGAGAAGTCCTCGACGAGCCGGTCCAAGGCCACCGAAACGCGAGCGCCCCAGGCGAAGTCTTCGTCCACAACGGACTCGTCCACCGTGAACACGTCGCAGGCCAGGGCGACCCGGTCGGCCGTCTCGCTGTCGGTCACCTTCTCGACGCGCACGCGCAGGTCGTCGATCTCCAGGATCTCGACGTGCCCGCCGAGCTGGGCGGACACGAGAGTCGGGTCGGTCGAGACGTCCATCATGCCCGGGTAGAGGTGCCCGAGCAGGCCGTGGCGGCCGGTCCGGAACGCCGCCCGCACCCCCGCCGCCTTGATCCAGCGCTCGATCCGCGTCCAGGCGCGGTTGTCCTCCAGGTACCCGGACACCGAGCGGAACTCGACACCGAGGCGGCGGAACGTGTTGGCCATCTCCGGCAGCGGGCAGGCGCCGCAGTAGGCCAGCCACGCGCCGGTGTCGAAGGACTCGTGGTCCATCGCCTCGGTGGGCTGCAGGTTCAGCAGCAGCACCGGTGCCCCCGACCGCTGGGCGACCGGCGCCAGCATGCTGGACGTCAGGTACGTCGTGAGGAAGCCGATGATCAGGTCGCACCCGGCGACCCGCAGCTTCTCGGCGGCCGCCGCACCCTCGGACGCGTCCGACACGAACCCGACGTCGACGACCTCGCAGTCCATTCCGGACAGTCGCTCGGCGACCCGCCGGGCCGACGCCTGCAGCTGCGGCAGCAGCTTCGGGAACTGCGGCCAGTACGCGCCGAGCCCGCCCGCGACGAGCCCGACGCGGGTCTTGCGCGGCGTGATGCGGTCGAGGGTCATCGATCCTCCTTAGCCGGAATCAACGCAGGAACGCCGCGGCGACCCCGGCGTCCACCGGCACGTGCAGGCCGGTGGTGTGGGTCAGGTCGCCACCCGTCAGCGCGAAGACCGCCGCCGCGACGTGCTCGGGCAGCACCTCGCGCTTGAGGATGGTGCGCTGGGCGTAGAACTCGCCGAGCTTCGACTCCTCGACGCCGTAGACGGCGGCGCGCTGGGCACCCCAGCCGCCGGCGAAGATGCCGGAGCCCTGGACGACGCCGTCCGGGTTGACGCCGTTGACGCGGATGCCGTAGGCGCCGAGTTCCGCGGCCAGGAGCCGGACCTGGTGGGCCTGGTCGGCCTTGGCCGCGCCGTAGGCGACGTTGTTCGGGCCCGCGAACACGGCGTTCTTCGACGAAATGTAGACGATGTCGCCGCCGTTGTCCTGGTCGATCATGGCCTTGGCCGCGGCGCGCGCGACGAGGAACGAGCCCTTGGCCATGACGTCGTGCTGCAGGTCCCAGTCGCGTTCGGTGGTCTCCAGCAGCGGCTTCGAGATGGACAGCCCGGCGTTGTTGACGACCAGGTCGATCCCGCCGAAGGCCAGCACGGTCGCGTCGATCGCGGCCTGCACGGCGTCGGCGTCGGTGACGTCGGCGGTCACCGCGAGACCACCGATCTCAGCGGCGACTTCGGAAGCCGCGGCCGTGTTCAGGTCGGCGATCGTGACGCAGGCACCCTCGGCGGCGAGCCGCAGCGCGATGGCCTTGCCGATACCCGAACCCGCCCCGGTCACCAGCGCGATCCGCCCGGCCAGCGGCTTGGGCTTCGGCATCCGCTGCAGCTTGGCCTCTTCGAGCGCCCAGTACTCGATCCGGAACTTCTCGCTCTCGGCGATCGGCGCGTAGGTCGACACCGATTCGGCGCCGCGCATGACGTTGATCGCGTTGACGTAGAACTCCCCCGCGACGCGCGCGGTCTGCTTGTCCTTGCCGAAGGAGAACATCCCGACTCCCGGCACGAGCACGATCGCCGGGTCGGCGCCGCGCATCGCGGGCGAGTCCGGCGTCGCGTGCCGGTCGTAGTAGGCGCGGTATTCGTCGCGGTACTCGGCGTGCAGTTCCTTCAGCCGCGCGACGACGTCCTCGAGGGACGCCGAGCTAGGCAGGTCGACGACCAGCGGCCGGACCTTGGTGCGCAGGAAGTGGTCCGGGCAGGACGTCCCGAGCGCGGAGAGGGGTGCGAGCTTCTCCCGCGCCAGGAACTCGAGGACGACGTCGCTGTCGGTGTAGTGCCCGACAACGCGCTGGTCGGTCGACGCGAGCCCACGCACCACCGGCGCGAGCGCGGCGGCCCGGGCCCGGCGTTCGGTGTCGGGCAGCGCCTCGAAGCCGGGGACGACGGGACCGAACGGCTCGGCGGAACCCCGTGAAGCCAGGAACTCCTCGGCCGTGCGGATGATCTCCAGCGAGTTGCGCTGGCACTCCTCCGACGTAGCACCCCACGCCGTGATGCCATGGCCGCCGAGGATGACGCCGATAGCCTGCGGGTTGGCTTCCTTGACGGCGGCGATGTCCAGGCCGAGCTGGAAGCCAGGGCGCCGCCAGTCGACCCACGCGACGCGGTCGCCGAAGCACTCCTTGGTGAGCGCGGCACCGTCGGCCGCCGTGGCCAGGGCGATGCCGGAGTCCGGGTGCAGGTGGTCGACGTGCGGGGCCTCGACGAGCCCGTGCATCGCGGTGTCGATCGACGGTGCCGCGCCGCCGCGGCCGTGCAGGCAGTAGTCGAACGCGGCGACCATCTCGTCCTCGCGCTCGACACCCGGGTAGACGTCGACGAGCGAACGCAGCCGGTCGAGCCGCAGCACGGCGAGTCCGGACTCCTTGAGCGTGCCGAGGTCGCCGCCGGAGCCCTTGACCCACAGCACCTCCGTCGGCGCGCCGGTCACCGGGTCGGTGACGTCGCCCTTGGCGGAGGTGTTGCCGCCGGCGTAGTTGGTGTTGCGCGGGTCGGCTCCGAGCACGTTGCTGCGCGCGATGAGCTGCTCCGGCGTGGACGGGCCCGTCATGCTCATGCTCCCCATCCGGCCTGCGTGCCGCCGGCGCGCTCGGCCACGATCTTCTCCTGGTATCCGCTGCGGTGGTAGGCCGCGACGGGGTCCGGGTCGAGCCCGGCTTCCTCGCGCAGCTCGGCCAGCAGCGGGCGGACGTCGGTGTTGTAGGCGTCCATCAGCACGGCGTTGGCTTCGAGGACGTTCCCGGCCTGCTGGGCCGCGCGCAGGTCGTCGCGGTCGACGAGCAGCGCCTTGGCCGTCGCCTCCTGGACGTTGAGCACCGAGCGGATGATCGCCGGGATCTTCGCCTCGATGTTGTGGCACTGGTCGAGCATGAACGCGATGCCGTAGGACGGGTCGAGCGCGTCGCCGCGGACGATCTCGTACATGATCCGGAACAGCTGGAACGGGTCGGCCGCACCGGCCATCAGGTCGTCGTCGGCGTAGAAGCGCGAGTTGAAGTCGAACGCGCCGAGCTTCCCGGCCCGCAGCAGGAACGCCACGATGAACTCGATGTTCGTGCCCGGCGCGTGGTGGCCGGTGTCGATGCAGACCGTGGCCTTCTCGCCCAGCTCCATGCAGTGCGCGTACGACGTGCCCCAGTCGGGGACATCGGTGGCGTAGAAGGCGGGCTCGAAGAGCTTGTACTCCAGCAGGATCCGCTGGTCGTCACCGAGCCGGTCGTACGTCTCCTTCAGCGCCGCGGCGAGCCGGTCCTGGCGGTCGCGGATGTCGTCCTGGCCCGGGTAGTTGATGCCGTCGGAGAACCACAGCTTCAGGTCGCGGGACCCGGTGGCGTCCATGATGGAGATCGCCTCGAGCAGGTGGTCGGTCGCCTTGCGGCGGATCCCGGCCTCCGGGTTCGTCACCGAACCGAGCTTGTAGTCCTCGTCCTGGAAGACGTTGGTGTTGATGGCGCCGACCTCGACACCGAGGTCGCGCGCGTACGCGGTGAGGGCGCCGTAGTCGTCGACGCGGTCCCACGGGATGTGCAGCGCCACGCTCGGCGCGATGCCGGTGAACCGGTGCACGGTCGCGGCGTCGGCGATCTTCTCCTCGGCCGTGCGCGGGACGCCGGGCTGCGGGAACACCTTGAAGCGGGTGCCCGAGTTGGCGTACGCCCACGACGGCGTCTCGATGCGCTGCGCCCGCAGGGCCTGTTTCACGGCCGTCATGTCGCGCAAGACGATCACTGTCCTTCCCGGACGGAGGTGGTTTCGAGGTGGAAGACCTCTTGCAGCAGCTGGAAGCCCTCGTCGGGCGGGCCGCCGTCGAGGCCGGTGAAGAACTCCGCCATCTCCGCCTGCCAGCGGGTGTTGACCTCGGTGCGGGCCATCGCGGCCTGTGCGGCGGCGAGGTCGCCGGCTTCGACGTAACCGATCAGCAGGCCGTCCCCGCGCAGGAAGAGCGAGTAGTTGTGCCAGCCGCTGTCGCGCAGGGCCTGCTGCATCTCCGGCCACACCGCGCGGTGCCGCTCGGCGTACTCGGCCGCACGGTCCGGCTTCACCTGCAGGCAGAAGCAGTAACGGGGCATCGTCGAGAATCCTTTGTGGACCCCGCGGCCGGACCGGGGCGGCGATCCGGTCCGGCCGCGGGAGCTCGTCAGAAGTTGAACTTGTCGATGTTGTTCGCGTCGAAGGTCGTCGGCGGGCCGAGGACGATCTCACCGCTCGCGCCGATGGTGTACTCACCGAGCTTGCCGGCCTTGAACTTCTCGCCTTCCTTGCCGGTGATCTGGCCCGAGGAAAGCGCGACGCCGGCGTAGGCGGCGAGGTAGCCGATGTCGGCCGGGTTCCACAGCGCGAACTGCTTCACGGTGCCGTCCTTGACGAACGCGCGCATCTGGTTCGGCGTGCCCAGGCCGGTCACCGCGACCTTGCCCTTGTAGCTCGACGAGCTGACGTAGCGCGCGGCGGCCGCGATGCCCACGGTGGTCGGCGAGACGATCACCTTGAGGTTCGGGAACGACTGCAGCAGGCCCTGGGCCTCCTGGAACGACTTCTGGTCGTCGTCGTTGCCGTAGGCGACCTTGTCCAGCTTGATGTTCGCGTACTCCGGCTTGGCGAGCTCCTTCTTGAGCACGTCGATCCAGGCGTTCTGGTTGGTCGCGTTCGGCGTCGCGGACAGGACCGCGATCTCGCCGGAGCCGCCGGAGAGGTCCTTGGCCTGCTTGGCCAGCGCCTCGCCGATGCCCTGGGTGGTGGCCTGGTTGATGAAGACGTCGCGGCAGTCCTTGGCGGCGTCGGAGTCGAACGCGACGACCTTGATGCCGGCGCTGCGGGCCTGGTTGAGCGACGGGCACACCGCGTTCGGGTCGTTCGCGGCGATGCCGATCACGTTCTGCTGCTGCTGGATCAGCGTGTTGATGTAGCTGACCTGCGAGGACGCGCTCGCGTCGTTCGGCCCGACCAGCTTGTACTCGCCCTTGAGCTCGTCGAGCGCGGCCTTGCCGCCGCTGACCTCGATGTCGCTGTAGGGGTTGTTGAGCTGCTTCGGGAGGAACGCCATCTTGACGCCCTCCTTGGCCGCGGCGTTCGGGTTCGCCGCCGCCGTGGACTGCTGCGCACCGGAGTCGGTGCTGTCGTTCTTCGTCGTGCCGCTGCAGGCGGCCAGGACGAGCACCAGCCCGGCCGACACTGCGCCGGTGATGAACCGTCGGGACATCTTCGTCACCTTTCTGGGGAAACCGCGCCGGAAGCTGTGGCCCGGTTCCGCCGCCGGAGCGCCGTTCGGGCCGAGGACACGATGTTGGGGAGCAGGACCGACACGATCAGGAGCACGCCGGTCACGATGTTGAGCGCTTCGTTCGACACGTCCTGCAGGCGCAGCGCGTTCTGCAGGGACGCCAGCAGGACCACCCCGGCGAGCACGCCGGGCAGCGTGCCCTTGCCGCCGAAGATGGACACGCCGCCGAGGAGCACGGCGGCCACGACGGCCAGTTCGAGGCCGAAGCCGTTGTCGGCGCGGGCGCTGGAGTAGCGCAGCGTCCACAGCACGCCCGCGACCCCGGCGACCGCGCCGCTCACGACGTAGAGCCAGAACTTCAGGCGCCCGGTGCGGATCCCGGCGAACCGCGCGGCCTGCTCGCCGGCGCCGGCCGCGAAGACGCTGCGGCCGACCGGCGTCGCGTGCAGCACGAGCCCGAACAGGGCCGCCACCACGATCAGCGGGATCAGGACGTTCGGGATCGGGCCGTCGCCGATGGTCCCGGTGACCCAGCTCGTGTAGTCACGCGGGAAGTCGGCGACCGCGCCGTCGCCGAGGACGACGAAGGCCAGGCCGCGGTACAGCGCGAGCGTGCCGATCGTGACGGCGAGGGCGGGCAGTTTCAGGACGGTGACGAAGAAGCCGTTCACCGCGCCGAGGATCGCGCCGAGCACGATGCACAGCGGGATGATCGTCTCGATCGACAGGCCCGCGTCCCAGAGCGAGCCCATCACCGCGGACGTCAGCCCGAGCGTGCTCGCCACCGAGAGGTCGATCTCGCCGGTGACGATGATGAACGTCATCGGCAGCGCGATCAGCGCGATCGGCAGCAGGTCGAGCAGCAGGAAGGTGAAGTTGCGGCTGGTGCCGAAGTTCTCGACGGCGCCGGAGGCGACCAGCACCACGACCACCGTCACGAGCACGACGGCGGCGTCCCAGCTGAACAGCCTGCCGAGCCGGTTCCCGTTGTCAGACATGGGAATCCCTCTTCTTCAGTGCCTTGGCCACCCGAACGGCGACCAGCCGGTCGGCGCCGATGGCGAGCAGGATCAGCGCGCCGACGATCGCCTGCTGCCAGAACTGGTTGATGTCGAGCACGGCCAGGGCGCTGCCGATGACCGTGAGCAGCAGGGCGCCGAGGCCGGCGCCCCAGACCGAGCCGCTGCCGCCGAACACCGCGACGCCACCGACCACGGCTGCGGCGACGACGTTCAGCTCGTAACCGGTGCCCGCGGCGGCGTCCACCGTGCCGAAGCGCGCGGCGAACAGGACCCCGGCCAGGCCGGCGAGCGCGCCGCTGACCAGGAACGCGGCGCTGGTGTTGCGGCCGACCTTGATGCCGGCCAGCTTCGCGGCCTGCGGGCTGGAGCCCATCGCGTAGAGCTCGCGGCCGGCGCGGTAGCTGCGCAGCACGATCCCGGCGATCACCAGCACGACCACCGCGATCAGCACCAGCCACGGAATCCCGAGGATCGACGCCGTGCCGAAGTCCAGGAAGGACGCCGGCAGCTTGTCGGCGTTGATCTGCTGGCCGCCGGCCCAGAAGAAGCTCACCCCGCGGAAGGCGTACAGCGTGCCGAGGGTGACGACCAGCGCCGGCACCTGGCCGAACCGGACGAGCACACCGTTGAGCAGGCCGCAGACCGCGCCGACGACGATCCCGGCGAGCACCGCCACGATCACCGGCAGGCCGGGGTTGTCGCGCATCAGCGAGCCGACGGCGAACGCCGAGAGGCCCAGCACGGAACCGACCGACAGGTCGATGTTGCGGGTGATGATCACGACCGCCTGCCCGACGGCCAGCACCGCGAGGATCGCCGTGCCGAGCAGGATGTCGCGGATGCTCTGCCCGGACAGGAACCGGGAGTTCTGCGTCGCGGTGAACGCGACCAGCACGATCAGCGCCAGCACGATCCCGGACTCGCGGGCCTTGAAGACGTTCGCCGCCCACGACTGCCGTTCCCCGGTCACGGGTTCGCGGGGTGGTGCGGCCACCTTGGTCGCGTTCACGCGGCGGCTCCCTGTCCCATCGCGGCGAACATGACCGAGTCTTCGGTCGCTTCGGCGCGCGGGAGCTCGGCCACGATCCGGCCCTCCCGCATCACCAGCACGCGGTCGGCCATGCCCAGTACCTCCGGCAGTTCGGACGACACCATGACGACGGCGACGCCTTCGGCCGCGAGCGACGACATCAGCCGGTGCACCTCGGCCTTCGTGCCGACGTCGATGCCGCGGGTCGGTTCGTCCACGATCAGCACCTTCGGCGCCATCGCGAGCCACTTGGCCAGCACGACCTTCTGCTGGTTGCCGCCGGAAAGCGTGCCGACGGGGTCGCCGAGGCGGCGGTACTTGGTGCGCAGCCGCTCGGTCCAGCGCCGCGCCTCCTGCCGTTCGCTCCCGCCGCTGAGGAACCCGAAGTTCGCCAGGGCGCCGGAGCGCGGCAGCGTCACGTTGCGCTCGATGGACAGGTCCATGATCAGGCCCTGCTGCCGCCGGTCCTCGGGGACCAGCGCCATCCCGGCGTTCATCGCGGCCCGCGACGAGTGCGCCTTGAGCTTCTTCCCGTTGACCCGCACGACTCCGGCGTCGCGTTCGTCCACTCCGAACACGGCCTGGACGACCTCGGAGCGGCCGGACCCGACGAGCCCGGCGAACGCGACGATCTCCCCCGCGCGCACCGAGAACGAGATGTCGCGGAAGACGCCTTCCCGCGCCAGGCCTTCGACTTCGAGGACCACGGCGCCGGGTTCGACGTCCTGCTTGGGGAACAGCGCGTCAAGGTCGCGGCCCACCATGCGGTGGACCATTTCGTCGACCGTGACGTCGGCGACCAGGTCGGTGGAGACGTGCTTGCCGTCGCGCATGATCGTGACGCGCTGGCAGAGCTCGGTGATCTCCTCGAAGCGGTGCGAGATGAACATGATCGCCGCACCTTCCTCACGCAGCGTCCGCGCGACCGTGAACAGCCGCTCGACCTCGACGCGGCTCAGCGCGGCGGTCGGCTCGTCCATGATCAGCACGCGGGCGTCGGCGCTGAGGGCCTTGGCGATCTCGACGATCTGCTGGTCGGCGATCGACAGCCCGCGCGCCGGGCGGGCCGGGTCGATCCGCACGCCGAGCCGGGTGAACAGCCGGTCGGCTTCGGCGCGGATCGCGGCCCGGTCGATGCGGCCGAGGCTCTTGCGCGGGTGCCGGCCCATCACGATGTTCTCCGCGACCGAAAGGTCGGGGAACAGCGTGGGTTCCTGGTAGATCACGGCGATGCCGGCGGCCTTCGCGTCGGCGGGCGAGCCGAACGAGACGGGCTCACCGTCCATCAGCAGCGTGCCGTCGTCGGGCTTGTGCACCCCGGCGAGCATCTTGACGATCGTCGACTTGCCGGCGCCGTTCTCCCCGACCAGGGCGTGGGCCTCCCCGGCGTACAGGGGGAAGGACACCCCGGCGACCGCCGCGACGGCGCCGAACGACTTCGTCACGCCGCGCACCTCCAGCAGAGGGGCTCGGCCCGGGTCCTGCCGCGTCATCGCGACCTCCGGTTCAAGGATTGAAAGGTTTCACAAACCTGGCGCGGTGACGCTACTATGCAGCCGAAGAACAAGTCAATGCATCGGCTGAACCGTGGCCAAACGGCTTCAAGAGCGTGTAGTTCGTGGCGATGTTACGTTTCAACCTGCGTGGTAAGAGGGGGTCCGATGACGGTCCAGCAGTCCGGCGCCGAGCCGAGAGCGGCGGGCATGAAGGACGTCGCCGCGGCCGCCGGCGTCTCCCTCGGCACGGTGTCCAACGTGCTCAACCGGCCCGACCGCGTCAGCCCCGCCACGCGGGCCAAGGTCGAGGCCGCGATGGCCGAGCTCCGGTTCGTGCGCAACGAGTCCGCGCGGCAGCTCCGGGCGGGACGCAGCCGCGTGCTCGCTTACGTGATGCTCGACGGCAGCAACCCGTTCTTCACCGACGTCGCGGCCGGCATGGAAGACGCCGCGGACGAAGGTGACCTCTCGCTGTTCCTCTGCAACAGCGCACACCAGCCGTCGCGGGAGGAGGCCTACCTCGGGCGCCTCGAACAGCAGCGGGTGCAGGGCATTCTCATCACGCCCGTCGACCCGGACGCGCCGCTGCTGCGCGAGATCGCCCGCCGCGGCACGCCGGTGGTCGTCGTGGACCGCACGCCGGACGGCACCGAGCACTGTTCCGTCGCGGTGGACGACGTCTACGGCGGCGAGATCGCCGTGCGGCACCTGATCGAGCAGGGCCACGACCGGATCGCCTTCATCGGCAACCACACGACGGTCGGCCAGGTGCGCGACCGGCGCCAGGGCGCGCTGCGCGCCCTCCAGGCCGCCGGGCTGGGCCCGGACCACCTGGTCGACCTCACGACGACCGCGCTGACCGTCGCCGACGGCCGTGGCGCGGGCGAACGGCTGGCGGGCCTGCCCGCAGCGATCCGCCCGACCGCGGCGTTCTGCGCCAACGACCTGGTGGCGCTGGGCCTGCTGCAGACGTGCGCCACCCTGCGCATGCGCGTCCCGGAGGACCTGGCGATCGTCGGGTACGACGACATCGAGTTCGCTGCGGCGGCCGCGGTCCCGCTGACGTCGGTCCGCCAGCCCCGGCGCCGCCTCGGCCGCACCGCGGCGGAGCTGCTGCTGGCCGAAACGACCGAAACCGCCCACGAACACCGTCAGGTCGTGTTCACCCCGGAGTTGGTGGTTCGCACCTCTACCTTGCGCTGACCAGGCCCCCGTAATGCCGTGTTGATCAGGTGCGATGCCTCAGTGGGTCCGTTTGGGACACACTGGAGCCGTCGAGCCACGCGCGCTCGCCCGAGCACGGAGGTCGGCATGGCGGACGGACGGCGGCTCTCGCGCCGCGGGTTCCTCGCCGCGAGCGGTGCCGGGCTGGCCGCCGCCGTCGTCGGGACCACCGTCGCCGGGTCGGCCGGGATGGGCGAACCGGACCCGGACGCCGTGCGGCTGGGCGATTTCTGGCTTTTCGGGCGGTACGAGGACGGCTGCGCGGACGCCGACTTCGACGAGGAAGACCTCTCGCCGGTGCAGCTCCCCCACTGCGTGACGCCGTTGTCGTGGACGGGCTGGCAGCCGTCGTCGTGGCAGGACCGGTGGATCTACCGCAAGCACTTCACGGTGTCCCCGGCGATGGTCTCGGAGCGCGTCCGGGCGCGGTTCGACGGCGTCATGACCAACGCGGCCGTGTACCTCAACGGCACGCTCGTCGCCTCCCACAACGGCGGTTACCTGCCGTTCGAGGTGGAGTTGCCGCAGGTGACGGCGGGCGACAACATCCTCGCCGTGGTGGTGGACGGGCGCTGGCAGCTCGACGTCCCGCCCAACCTGCCGCGGATGGACGGCCCGTCGGTGATCGACTTCTACCAGCCGGCCGGGATCTACCGCCCGGCCACGATCGGGACGGTGCCGCACACCCGCCTCACCGACGTCTTCGCGTGCCCTGCCGACGTTCTCTTCCCCACGCGCTCGCTGCGCCTGACCTGCGAACTGGACACGACCACCGCGATCACCGAGCCGTTGCAGGTCACGGCGTCGGTGAGCCAGGCCGGCCGGGAGCTGGCCCAGGGCGCCGCGACCGTCGGGCCGATGCCGGTCGGGACGAAGACCGTCACGTTCGAGGTGGGCGGGCTCGGCGCGGTCCGGCTCTGGGACGTCGAGGACCCGGCGCTCTGCGACGTCACCGTGAGCGTGCGGTCCGGGCCGCGGCGGCTCGACCAGCGGGTGGTGCGCGTCGGGTTCCGCGAAGCCCGGTTCACGCCGGACGGCTTCTTCCTCAACGGCCGGCGGCTCAAGCTGTTCGGGCTCAACCGCCACCAGTGGTACCCGTTCGCCGGTGGCGCGATGCCCGACCGCGTCCAGCGCCGTGACGCCGAGATCCTGCGGCGCGAGCTGAACTGCACCATGGTCCGCTGCTCGCACTACCCGCAGTCGAGCGCGTTCCTCGACGCCTGCGACGAGCTGGGCCTGCTGGTGTGGGAGGAGATCCCGGGCTGGGGCCGGGTCGGGGACGCCGCCTGGCAGCAGCAGAACCTGCGTGACGTGTCGGCGATGGTCGTCCGGGACCGCAACCACCCGAGCATCGTCGTGTGGGGTACGCGGGTCAACGAGGCCACCGGCACCACCGAGATGTACCTGAAGACCGGCAAGCTCGCGAAACAGCTCGACCCGTCGCGCCCGACCAGCGGGGCGCTGGCCAGCACCACCGGTGCCCGGCTGGCCCTGCCGCCCGGCACCGACGAGCAGGTGCTCGCCTACAACGACTACACCGCGCGCCGCGGGGCGCCGTTCCAGCTGAAGGCGCCGCGGCCGGGGGTGCCGTACCTGGTGACGGAGTCGATCGGCACGCTCGCCGGCGCCCGCGCGTACCGGCGGACCGACCCGAACGCCACCCGGCAGCAGCAGGCCGAGCTGCACGCGAAGGCCCACGACCTCGCCGCGGCCGACGACCGCTACAGCGGGCTGCTCGCCTGGTGCGCGTTCGACTACCCGTCGGGCTGGCAGCGCTCGATGGGCGGGTCGAAGTTCGCCGGGGTGTCCGACATCTTCCGGATCCCGAAGCCCGCCGCGGCGTTCTACGCCTCGCAGGGCGACCCGCGGGTGCGCGCGGTGGTGGAGGCCGGGTTCGCGTGGGACTTCGGCGCCGGGTTCCCGGGTCCGGGCGCGACGATCTGGTCGAACTGCGACCGGCTCGAGGTGTTCCTGGCCGACCGGCACGTCGGCACGGCCCGCAGTCGCCGGGCCGACTTCCCGCACCTGCGGTACCCGCCGTTCGCCGTCGACCTCCCACAGACGCGGGCCGAGCTGCGCGTCGACGGTTACGTGGGCGACCGGCTGGTCGTGACCCGGCGCTACAGCGGCGACCGGGCGCGTGACGTGCTGAGCTGCGTCCCGGACGACACCGAACTGCGCTCCGACGGCGCCGACGCAACCCGCGTGGTCGTTTCGGTGAGCGACCGCTACGGCACGCTGCGCGCGTCGGCGTCCGGGAAGGTGTCACTCACCCTGACCGGCCCGGGTGAGCTGGTCGGCGACACGACGCTGGACCTGGCCGCGACCGGCGGCGCGGCGGCGGTGTGGCTGCGCCCGTTCGCGGGCCCATCAGGCACCCTGACCCTCACGGCCCGCCACGACTCCCTGGGCGTCGCCACGTCGACGGTGACAGCCCGCGCCCCGGGCGCCGCCCCGACGTCCGCAACCCGCCCATGACCGCTCGCCCGATGTCCGTGAAGGCCACATTGAGGGACTCTGAGTCCCTCAATGTGGCCTTCACGGACCGACGAGTTCGCAGGTCAGGGGGCAGTGGTGAGCAGCTCGGCCAGGACTGCCGCCTGGCTGAGCGGGAGTGTGGTGCTTGCGGTCAGCAAGGTCAGGGGGCCGCCTGCGGCCAGGTCGCGGAGTCTGGCCAGGGCCGCCAGCCGGTCCGGCTCGCTCAGCTCCGCGCGGTAGCGGTCCGCGAACTCGGCGAAGCGGTCCGGGTCGTGGCCGTACCAGGTGCGCAGCTCGTCCGAGGGGGCGAGCTGGCGGTACCAGCCGTCCAGCACGACCGTCCGGGACGCGCCGCGCGGCCAGACCCGTTCCACGAGCACACGGGTACCGTCGGCGGGCCCGGCCGGGTCGGTCAGGCGCGCCACGCGGACCGGCGTGGGGTGCATGCGCGCATTCTGCGTCGCGCCCGCGTCCGCCGCCACTCCGGACCAGGGAGAACGCCGTGCGCAACCGCGTGACGCCGACCGGCGACATCGTCGACGTCCCCCTGCGCGGCGCGTGGACCGGCAACCGGGGCGTGCTGCACGAGGGCTGCGAGATCGTCCGCTTCCACGGCGGCGACCTGTGGATCACCTGCGTGCTCGAGTTCCGCGGCCGCTGGCGCGAGCAATGGCTGCCGGGCCGCTACACGCACCTGTACTTCCACGACGAGGCCGTCTCGTTCGCCGCCGGGCACCGGCCGTGCGGCGAGTGCCGCCACGCCGACTACACGGCCTATCGCGACGCCTGGGGCGGCAAGCCGTCCGCGACCGAGATGAACCGGCAGCTCCACCGCGAACGCCTCCACCGCGGCACCCACACCCGCCGGGTGCACGAGCTGAGCTGGACCGGCCTCCCGGACGGCGTGTTCGTCCGGCGCGGCGACCGTCCGGAGCTCGTCCTCGGCGACCACCTCACGGAGTGGACGGCCACGGGGTACGGCACCCGGCGGCCGCGCCCGTCCGGCGGAACCGTCCCGGTGCTCACTCCCCCGGCCACGATCGCCGTGCTGCGCGCCGGTTACCCCGTGCAGATCGACGACAGCGCACGCTGAACCGGGGCTTGCGGGCCGGGCCGCGTCGATCGAGACTGCCGGGATGGACCAGGTCACCGCCGCCCTCGTCGACCGCGCCCGGCAGCACGCGCTGGGCGATCTCCTCCGCCGCACCGCGCTGCGGCTGCCGGACAAGCTCGCCGTCGTCTCCGGGGACACGCGGCTCACGTTCGCCGAATTCGAAGCCGCCGCCAACCGCTGCGCCCACGCCCTCGCCGCGCGCGGCCTCCGCAAGGGCGACCGGCTCGCGCTGCTGAGCCACAACTGCTGGCAGTACGGCGTCCTGGCCTTCGCCACCGCGAAACTCGGCGTGCTGCTGGTCCCGGTCAACTTCATGCTCGGCGCCGACGAGGTCGCCTACATCCTCCGTCACGCCGAGGCCGCCGCGTTCGTCACCGAGGACGCCCTCGAGGAGACCGCCGCCAAGGCGCTCGAACTGTCCGGACTGGACGACGTCGTCCGCGGCCGCATCGGCCCCGGCGGCGCGTGGGAGGACATCGGCGCCTGGTTGTCCGAAGGAGACGACCAGGCACCCGACGTCTTCGTCGCCGACGACGACCCGCTGCGGCTGATGTACACCTCCGGCACCGAGTCGCGGCCGAAGGGCGTGCTGCTGTCGAGCCGGTCGCTGATCGCGCAGTACGTCTCGTGCGTGATCGACGGCGGGATGAGCGCCGATGACGTCGAGGTGCACTCGCTGCCGCTCTACCACTGCGCCCAGCTGGACTGCTTCTTCTCCGTCGACGTCTACCTCGGCGCCACCAGCGTCATCCTGCCCGGTCCGGACCCCGCGGCGCTGCTCGCGGCCGTCGAGCGGGAGAAGGCGACGAAGCTGTTCGCGCCGCCGACGGTCTGGATCTCCTTGCTGCGCCACGAAAACTTCGACCGGACCGACCTCTCCAGCCTGCGCAAGGGTTACTACGGCGCGTCGGCGATGCCGGTCGAGGTCCTGCGCGAGCTGCGCCGCCGGCTGCCGGACGTCGCGTTGTGGAACTTCTACGGGCAGACGGAAATGGCGCCACTGGCCACGATCCTGCGCCCGGACGAGCAGCTGCCCCGCGCCGGCTCGGCCGGGCGGGCGTCGCTCAACGTCGAGACGCGCATCGTCGACGACGAGGACAACCCGGTGGCGCCGGGGGTCGTCGGCGAGATCGTGCACCGCAGCCCGCACGCCACCCTCGGCTACTACCGCGACGAGGAGAAGACGGCCGACGCGTTCCGCGCGGGCTGGTTCCACTCCGGCGACCTGGGCGTGGTCGACGAGGACGGGTACCTGTCCGTCGTGGACCGCAAGAAGGACATGATCAAGACCGGCGGCGAGAACGTGGCCAGCCGCGAGGTCGAAGAAGCCCTGTACCTGCTCGACGGCGTCGCCGAGGTCGCCGTCTTCGGGATCAGCCATCCACACTGGATCGAAGCGGTCACCGCGGTGGTCGTGCCCCGCGAAGATGTCGAACTGACCGCGGCACAGGTCATCGACCATGCCAGAGCGCAGTTGGCCGGTTACAAATGTCCCAAGTACGTCGTGTTCGCGGACCGGCTTCCCAAGAACCCCAGCGGAAAGATCGTCAAGCGGGAACTTCGGGAGCGACACGCCGGACTGGCCACACGGGACTGAACGACCGAATTCACCTTACCCGGCACGGAAAACCACGGATAACGCTGTACAAGAGCACCCGGGTTGGCGGGAACGACAGCCCGCGAGCACGCCAGGGCCGACCGGCCCGGGAACGGAAAGTCCTAAAGCCATGGCGCGGCCCGTCCGTCGGGTCTAGTAATGAGGCCGTCGTCGTTCTTCGACGGCCGAATCCGAGGAATGAGGTACAGATCGTGTCCGTTTTCATCGCCGTCCTGCTCGCGCTGGGGGCCGGGCTGCTCGTGGGCGGCCGGGTCCACGCCGCGAAGGAGGCCCGCTCCAGCTACTCCGCCTACCGCGCCCGCACGGCCAAGGGCTTCGGGGAGATGATCCGGACCATGGTCGGCGCCGCCATCGCGGTCGTCGGTGCCGTCGCGCTCCTGGTCATTCTGCTCAACGTGCTCCAGCAGGCGTAACCGCACGAACCCGACTCATGGCGGGTTGTTGCCACCGGACCCGCAGAGGACGCTTTCCAAGGCTCCGAGAGGCGGGGCCGCGAAAGGACGACCTCATGAGATCGAGGGTGCTTTCCGCTGTGCTCGGTGTGGCCGCAGGCCTGCTGGGCACGGTCGTCGTCGCCGCGCCGGCCCACGCCGCCGCCGCGGTCTGCGGTGACCAGATCGTCGGCAACGGCGGGTTCGAGAGCGGCACCACGCCGTGGCCCCAGACCAGTGGTGTCATCTCCGCGGCGACCGCCGCGGAACCGGCCCACGGCGGCTCGACTGTCGCCTGGCTGGACGGTTACGGCAGCACGCACACCGACACCCTGTCCCAGGCCCTGACGCTCCCGGCCGGCTGCGCGACGGCCAGCCTGACCTGGTGGTCGCACGTCGACACCAAGGAGACGTCGACGACCACCGCCTACGACAAGCTCGTGGTGCAGGCCGGGACGGACACCCTCGCGAGCTACTCGAACCTCGACAAGAACACCGGGTACGTCCAGCGCACCGTGGACGTGTCGCGCTACCTCGGGCAGACCGTGACCCTCAAGGTCACCGGCACCGAGGACTCGAGCCTGGCCACGAACTTCCTCCTCGACGACTTCTCGCTGACCACGACCGGGACGTCCAACCCGCAGTCCCCGGTCGTCACCTCGCCCGGCAGCCAGACCACCGCCGCCGGCCAGGCCGTGTCGCTGCAGGTCCAGGCCACCGACCCGCAGAACGACGCGCTGACCTGGACCGCGACCGGCCTGCCCGCCGGGCTGGCCATCGGCGCGGGCACCGGGAAGATCACCGGCACGCCGACCACCGCCGGCACCTCTTCGGTGACCGTCACGGCGAAGGACCCGGGCGGCAACAGCGGCAGCGCGACGTTCTCCTGGACGATCGGCTCGGCCCCGGGCGACTCGACCCGCACGCCGATCAACCCCGCCTACACCGTGAACCTGACCTCGAACACCGCCGGCGACACCTGGAACGGGCACCAGTCCGTCAGCTTCACCAACGGCTCGCCGACCGCGCTGCCCGAGGTCTACCTGCGGCTCTGGGACAATTACCACGGCACCTGCCCGACCACGCCGATCACGGTCACCAACGTCACCGGCGGCACGCCGTCGGCGCTGAGCGTCACCTGCACCGCCCTGAAGATCACGCTGCCGGCGCCGCTCGCGCAGGGGCAGTCGGCGTCGATCGGGTTCGACCTGAAGATCGTCGTGCCCAGCGGCGCCGACCGGTTCGGCCACGACGGCGCGTTCAACATGATCGGCAACGCCCTGCCGATCCTGGCGGTCCGCGACGGCGCGGGCTGGCACCTCGACCCGTACACCAACAACGGTGAAGCGTTCTACAGCCTGATCAGCGACTTCGACGTCACCCTCGTGCACCCGACGTCGGTGCTGACCCCGGCCACCGGCACCTCGACCGAGACGACCAGCGGGAGCACGACGACCACGCACGCCGTCGCGAACAAGGTGCGCGACTTCGCGTGGGGCGCCGGGCCGTTCGCGAAGATCAGCACGACCTCCGGCAAGGGCGTGCGGGTCAACGTCTACTCGGTCACCGGGATCTCCACGAGTAGCGCGAACCAGATGCTGACGCTCGCCGCCGACTCCATCGACGTCCACTCGGGCCGCTTCGGCGACTACCCGTACGGCGAGGTGGACGTGGTGCTGGACAACAACTTCTGGTTCGGCGGCATGGAGTACCCGGGCTTCGTGATGGACCTCGTGTCGACCACGGCGCTCCCGCACGAGCTGGCGCACCAGTGGTTCTACGGGATCGTCGGTGACGACGAGTACAACTCGCCGTGGCTCGACGAGAGCTTCACCGACTACGCCACGGACCTCTACCGGGGTGTCACCGGCAGCGGCTGCGGCATCACGTGGCAGTCGAGCGCGGAGAAGCTGACCAACTCGATGGCGTACTGGGACGCGCATTCGTCGCGGTACTCCACCGTGGTCTACAACTACGGCAAGTGCACCCTGCACGACCTGCGGCGGCTCATCGGCGACACGCCGATGGCGAACCTGCTGAAGTCGTACGCGCAGTCGCACTGGTACGGCGTGTCGACCACGGCCGAGTTCAAGGCCGCGGCGCAGGCGGCGGCCGGGTCGACGGACCTGACGTCCTTCTGGGCGTCGCACCGGGTGGAAGGCTAAATCGGGTTGGTCCCCGCTCGTGCGTCCGGCAGGCTGGGCGCATGGGCGGGGACCGGCTTTTCTGCGACAGGCTTTTCTGTGACACGGCGCTGGCCGCGCGGATCGAACGCGCCGAAGCGCGGCTGATCGCGTCGTGCCACGAGGCCGGACGAGCGCGGCGCACCGCCGGGTTCGCGCGCCCGCTCGCCGGCGGGATCGCGAGCCTCGCCGAGGCCGATTCGCCGTTCACCAAGATCGCCGCGCTCGGGTTCGGCGGCGTGCCGTCCGCCACCGAGCTGGACGAGATCGAGCAGTCCTTCGCGGAGCTGGGCGCGCCGGTCCAGGTCGAGCTGTGCCAGCTGGCCGATTCCGCGGTCGGGCTGTTCTTCACCGAGCGCGGCTACCGGCTGGAGTCGTTCGAGAACGTCCTCGGGCGGCGGCTCGGTGACACGGACTTCCCCGAGGACGTCCGGTTGTGCCGCGACGACGAGCTGGAGCGGTGGCTGGCGATGGTCGCCGACGCGAGCGCCGTCGCCGACACCGAGGGGCTGCCCTCGCACGACGACTTCCCGCGGGAGGCGCTGGTCCGGGCGCTGCGGGACATGGCCGGGGTCCGGCGGTACGTCGCGGTGCGCGACGGCGAGTTCGCCGGGGGTGCCAGTTTCCGCGCCACGGACGGGATCGCGCAGTTCACCGGCGCGGCCACGCTGCCCGCCCACCGGCGGCGTGGGGTGCAGACGGCGCTGCTGCGGGCCCGGCTCGCCGCGGCGGCCGAAGCCGGGTGCGACGTCGCCGTCGTCACCACGCAGCCGGGGTCGAAGTCGCACCAGAACGCGCAGCGGCAGGGGTTCGACCTGCTCTACACCCGGGCGATCTTGGTGAAGGGCACCTCGGCGACCAGCTCGTCGGGCGCCGTGAGCCGCCAGGCCTCGTAGATCAGTTCGGCCAGCTCGTCGGCGTCGATGCCGTCCAGGTAGACCACGACCCAGCCGAAGCCGCCCATGGTGAACTGGACCTCGAAGACGTCCGGGCGCTCGGCGACGAGGGCGAGCTGCTCGGAGATCGTCTGCTTGAGGCCGACGGTCCGTGTCCGCGGCCAGTAGTAGCCGAACCGCTTGCCGCGCACGCTGAACGAGGAGTAGTCGCGGGCCTCGGACCGTTCGACGTCCGCCAGCGCGCCCAGTACCCGTTCGAAGTCCTGCACGCCTCCACCGTACCGTGCCTGTCATGACCGACCTGACCGAAGCCGTGCTGGACGACGGCCGTCCCGTCGTGGTCAAACGCGGCGCCGGGCCGCGTGCGGCGGCGGCCGAGGCGGCGGGCCTGCGCTGGCTGGCCGCGGCGGCCGCGGTCCCGGTGCCGGAGGTGCACAGCTGCGACGACGACCGGCTCGTCATGGACCGCGTCCCGGCCGGACGTCCGAGTGCGGCGGCCGCCGAGCGGTTCGGCCGCGGGCTGGCGCGCCTGCACGCCGCGGGCGCGCCGGCGTTCGGCGCCGCTCCCCCGGACGGGCCGGCCGACGCGTGGATCGGGCTGGCGCCGATGGCGAACGTCCCGGGTGACGACTGGCCGTCCTGGTACGCGGCGCAGCGCGTCCTGCCCTACGTGCGGACGGCCGTGGACGCCGGGCTGCTCGAGGCCGCGCCGTTCGAGCGCGCGTGCAGCCGTTTCTCTGTTCCGGACGAGCCGCCCGCGCGGCTGCACGGCGACCTGTGGAACGGCAACGTCCTGTGGGACGGCCGGGAGGCGTGGCTGATCGACCCGGCCGCGCACGGCGGCCACCGCGAGACGGACCTGGCGATGCTGCGCCTGTTCGGCTGCCCGCACCTGGACCGGATTGTGGCCGCCTACGACGAGACCGCGCCATTGGCCGAGGGTTGGCGCGACCGGATCGGCATGCACCAGCTGTTCCCGCTGCTGGTGCACACCGTCCTGTTCGGACAGTCCTACGCCGGGCAGGCACTGGCCGCGGCGAGGTCACTGGGTTAGCACTTGGCGAGCATGGTCTCCAGTGCGGTCTTCTCCGGCACGGTGATCGTGAGGCCGTAGTTGGTCTTCACGACGATCCAGTCGGTGGCGTAGGTGCACCAGTAGGACACGAGCGGCGGCTTCCACTGGTCCGGGGCCTTGTCGCTCTTCTGCTCGTTGAGGTTGTCGGTCACCGCGTGCAGCTGCGGCCGGACCAGGTCGTTCGCGAACTGCTCACGGCGTTCGGTCGTCCAGGACTTCGCGCCGCTGATCCAGGCCTGCCCGAGCGGCACCATGTGGTCGATGTCCACATCGGACGCCTTCGTCCAGGTCTCGCCGTCGTAGGCGCTGACCCAGGTCCCGGACTTGGCCGCGCACTGGGCGTCCACGGAGACGTTCTTGCCGTCGCGCTTGAGCACCTGCTCGCGGGTGTCGCAGGTGCCGTCGGCCTTGTCCCAGTGCGGGAACTTCTCGCGGGAGTAGCCGTCCATCGTGCCGCGGACGGCGATCTTGAGCGCGGCCAGCTCCGTCTTGGCCTCGCCGGGCGCGACCGGCGCCGCGGCGGCCGTCCCGCCCGGCTGGCTGCCTTGTCCCCCGGCGGCGAAGTCCTCCGGCTTGCACCCGGCCAGCGCGGTACCCGCCACGGCGGCCAGCACGGCCAAGGAGAGCGCTCTGGTGCGCGACATCGTGAGCCCCTTTCACGTCTACCTCGGGTTGATGCCCAGGAGACGCGCCGGGGAAACGGTGCAGATGGCCTAGTTGGCGCGAACTGATCGCGTCAGCCGCCGTGGAAGACCTGAGCGACGAACACGGCGGCGATGACACCGATCGTGACGAGCAGCGTCAGGACCACGACCAGGCCCCAGGGAACCTGCCGGATCGGCCGCTGCCGGGGAAAAACGGCCGACACGGGCCCCCGCACCCGGGGCGGCGCGGGTTCGGCGATCTCCGTCTCGGGCTCCGGCGGCGGCGTCGCCTCGGGGGCGTCGGGCGCCGGCGGCAGTACCCGGGCCGCGACGGGAAGGCGCAGCGGAAACCCCTCGGCGAGCAACGCGGACCGCGGCGGGGCGAGGTGGGCGAGCGACAGGGCGTAGCAGGCTTCGAGGACGTCGTCGGCGGTCCAGACGGTCCGCCACCGGTTGTGCTGCGCGATGATCCGCCGCAACCCGCGCGGATCCGCGAGCACGGTGGCCACCCCCGGCTCGGGTTCACGCGAAGGCAGCATCGGCCACGCGGGCGGCGCCCCGGCTTCGGCCAGCCGCACCAGCAATTCGGCGCCCGGGTCCGGCGCGGGTCGCGGCGCTCCATTCGCCGCGAGAACCCCGACGGCCGGGTGGGATGTGGCAACCACCCCCGCCTCGGCACCCGGCTGCGGCGCGGGCCGGTTCAGGACGGCCGGAACCGGGTCCGCCGCGAGAACTCCCGCCGCTGGGTGCGGACCGGCGACCAGCCTCGCCTCGGCACCCGGCTGCGGCGCGGGTCGGGTCAGCACGGCCGGAACCGGGTCCGCCGCGAGAACTCCCGCCACTGGGTGCGGACCGGCGACCAGCCTCGCCTCGGCACCCGGCTGAGGCGCGGGTCGCGGCCCCGTAGCCGAACCGGCATCTGCCGCGAGCACCCCTGCAGTCGGGGGCGAACCGGCAACCAGACCCGCCTCCGAGGCAGGGCGCGACCACGCAGCCGCATCCGAGGCAAGGACCCCAGCCTCCGGATGCGGAGCAGCAACCAAACCCACCCCCGGAGCAAGACCCGGCAACGCAGCACCTGCCACCAGGTGCGGACCAGCAACCAGCCTCGCCTCGGCGCTCGGCAGTGCGGGTCCCGGCCCCGTAGCGGAAACCGCATCCGTCACGAGAACCCCTGCGGTCGGGGGCGAACCGGCAACCAAGCCCGCTGGCGAACCAAGGCTCGGCAACGCAGCCGAAACTGCATCCACCGCGACAACCCCCGCGCCCGGATGCGAACGGGGAACCAAACCCATCTCCGAAGCAGGGCCCGGCAACGCAAGAACCCCCATCCCCGGCTGCGAACCGGCAGCCGGTCCCGTCTCAACATCCGGCCCCGGCACGGGACCCGAAACCCCATCCGCCGCCACAACCGCCACGCCCGGAGGCGAACCGGCGAACGGGCGCCGCGGTCCTGGATCGCTTGCGGCCCAAGCCGAATCCACCGGCTTCGGCGGTACGACCACGACCAGCCCGGTCACGTGGGCTCCGCCGCCGAGCGCGGCAAGCGCACGCTTCGTCGCCCGCACCGCGGCTCCCGCCCGCGGCCCCGGTTCGGCGCCGGTCACCACGCCCGGCTCGTGCGCCGCGATCACCACCACCCCGGACCGCGTGAACACCAGCGCGTCCACGAAACACGGTCCGGCCGGGGTCGGCACGCTGATCCCCGCCAAGGCCAGGCCCTTCAGCTGATCCGGCCCCCACGAATACAGCAACCCCACGAGATGCTCCGCGGCGACCGGCAGAACCAGGTCGCGCTGCTGCGCCACGAGCACGCCGGTCACACCTCCATGACGAGAACGGCGAACGGTCCCTCGACGGTAAGAGGCGAACCCACCACAGCCCCAGGCGCCGAACGAGTGGTCGATTGCGACGAACCGGGCACCGTCCGTAGCGAGGCATGCTGGGCGGGGCACCGGACACCGACCAGGGAGACCGCCGATGGGTTCACCTCCAGCCGCCTACCAGGCCACCGCGGGTGGCGCGCTCGACGTCGACCGGCCGTTCTACCAGCGGTTAACCGGGGAAACCAGGCGCGAGCTCGTCGAGAGCTTCGAGGTCCCGATCCGCTCGGGGCGCGCGTGGCGGGTGCCGCGCGGACACCTGTGCCGCCTGCGGACGATCGACGGCCCGCAGGTCGGCGACCTGAACCTCTGGAACGCCGACGACCCGCGCGAGCGCTTCTGGGCCGCGCGTACCCGGCAGCTGCAGCGCGCGCACGTCAGCACGTTCGACCGGCTGTGGTCGACGCTGCCGTTCCTCCGCCCGCTCGCCACCATCACGTCCGACACGCTCGAGAACCACGGCGTCGACGGCGAAGGAGGCCGGGTGCACGACCTGCTCGGCACCCGCTGCGACCCGTACGTCAACCGGATGCTCACCGGCGAGGACTTCGACTTCCACTGCCACTCGAACCTGGTCCGCGCGGTGGCGCCGTTCGGGCTGACCGAGTTCGACGTGCACGACGTCCTGAACGTCTTCCAGTGCACCGGCCTCAACGACGAGGATCGCTACTTCATGAAGGCCTGCCCGGCGCGCCCAGGCGACCACTTCGAGTTCTTCGCGGAGATCGACCTGCTGTGCGCGCTCTCGACGTGCCCGGGCGGCGACCTGTCGGTGCCGCTGTGGGGCCCGGACGCGCGCGACCCGATCGACGTCTGCCGGCCGATCGGCGTCGAGGTCTTCAAGCCGCCGTCGCACCTCCTCGACGGCTGGTCGTCCCCGGCGAAAGCCGCCTACCGCGGCCTGCACGGCGTCCGGCAGCCGGAATGGGGCGAACCGGTTTAGGTTGCCCGGGTGGAACAGCTGCCCTTCGACGAGTACGTCCGTTCCCTCGACCGCAAGCGGACGGCGGCCGGGGTGCTCCTGCGCGACACGGCGGATCGGGTGCTGTTCGTCCGGCCGTCGTACCAGCCGTTCTGGGAGATCCCGGGCGGCGCCGGTGAGGCGGGTGAAGCCCCGTGGCACACCGCTGTCCGGGAGCTGCGCGAAGAACTCGGGCTCGACCGGCCGCCGGGACGCCTCCTCGTGCTCGACCACCAGCCGGCGGGACGGCTGCCCGAAGGCCTCAACTTCGTCTTCGACGGCGGCCTGGTGACCGAGGACGACGTCGCCCGCTTGACGTTCACCGACGACGAGATCGTCTCGGCCCGCCTGCTCCCGCTCGCCGACGCGGTACCCGGGCTCCAGCCGGTTCTCGCCCGCCGGGTGGCGGCGGCGCTGGCCGCCGTCCGGTCCGGCGAGTTGCTGCTCTGCGAAGACGGCCACCCGGTCCGATGATCACCGAACCCTTGAGCGGGACGGTTCGAGCGGTTCACCCCGCGCGCGGTCCGTGTGATGATGGGCGGCGGGTACCCCGATCGGCTCGACGAGGAGTGCGAAAGTGGACCTGCGGACCGAGATCGCGCAGTCGTGGCGGCGGGCCGAGCTGTCCGGGCTCTCCCCCGGCTCGACCTTGGACCGGCTGGACGTCGCCGACGTCGACAGCCGCAGCCGGCTGCTGCGCGCGGCCTCCCCGGTGCTCGACGAGCTGGCCCGGCAGCTGGCCGGGACGCGGTTCTGCGTCGTGCTGGCCGACCACGAGTGCCGGATCGTGGCGCGGCGGTTCACCGAGCGGTCGGTGGAGCTGGCGCTCGAGGACATCAGCGCGGTGCCCGGCTGCCAGTTCCTGGAGGAACGGACCGGGACGAACGCCCTGGCCACGCCGTTCGAGACCCGCCGTGGTGTCGCGGTCGACGGTGGTGAGCACTTCCTCGAAGCGATGAAGCAGTTCACCTGTTACGGCCACCCGCTGACGCACCCGGCGACCCGGCGGCTGGTGGGCGTCCTCGACATCACCGGGCCCGCGGGTGACGCGAACCCGCTGCTCGGGCCGTTCCTGCGGCGCGCGGTGTCCGACATCGAACGGCGGCTGCTCGACGGCGCGAAGCTCGCCGAACAGCAGCTGCTGACGGCGTTCCAGTCGGTGCAGCACCGGGCGTGCGCGGTGCTGGCGCTCGGCCAGGACGTCGTGCTGGCCAACACCGCGGCGACCGAGCTGGTCGACACCTCCGACCACCGGCTGCTGCGGGAGCTGGGCCGCACCCGCCGCGGGATGCGGCGGATCCGGCTGACGTCGGGCACGCCGGTCGAGGTCCGGGTCGAGGCGGTGTCGGCGAACGCCGGCCTGCTGTTCGAGCTGGCGCCGGTGCGTTCGACGAGCCCGGTGGTCTCCCGGCCGCCCGGCGCGCGCGAGCTGTTCCCCACGGCGGTGGAGGATCGCCTCCGCAACGCCGGCCGGGCCAGCAGACGCGTGCTGATCTGCGGCGAGCCCGGCGCCGGCCGCAGCACGGCGGCGCGGGTCGTCGCGGGGGACGCGCCGGTCGTCGAGTTCGACGCCTCGGACGTCGTCTCGGGCGCGGCCGCCTGGTGCGCGTCCGTCGAAGCCGCCGCGGACGCGCCGGGCCTGGTGGTGATCGACGGCATCCAGCTGCTGCCGCCCCTGGCCGCGGTGCGCCTGGCGCGGCTCCTGGACACGACGTCCGCGTGGTTCGCGCTGGTCAGCGGCCCGGCCTCGGAGCTGCACGGCGAGCAGGCGACGCTCGCGGCGCGCGTGCACCGGCGGATCGAGCTGCCGCCACTGCGGGAGCGACGGGACGAGATCCCGTCGATCGCCCGCGCCTTGCTGCGTGGTTTCGGCGCGTCCCTGCGGCTGACGCCGGGAGCGCTGGAGCTGCTGGGTTCGCAGCAGTGGCCGGGCAACCTGCGCGAGCTGGCGGGAGTCCTGTCGGCCGCGGCCGACCGCCGTTCGGCGGGCGACCTGACCGCGGAGGACGTCGCCCCGGGCTGCGCGGAGCCGTCCCCCGGAGCGGCGCTGAGCGGCTGGGAACAGGCGGAGTACGACGTGATCGTCCGGACGCTGCGGGCGTGCGGCGGCAACAAGGTCCACGCGGCGAAGCAACTCGGCATCAGCCGCTCGACCCTCTACAACCGGATGCGCGCGCTGCACGTCCGCTGAGCCCGGAACGCTCCTGTTCAAACCCGCACAATGACGTTTCGAGAGTCTGCCGTTCTTCAAGACAAATGTGGCACCTGATGTGGTGAACCGCTCGGCTCGCCAAGTTCTCGCCACCAGGCCGCGTTGTTGCTGGTGACGGTATCACTGCCTGGTTCGGTGCCCATCTGGCGGCCGCAACAGCGCAGACCTCGCAGCCAATCGGCCGACTACTCGGCGCATCAAGTTTAAAAAAAGCCGTGACCGTCCAGATTTCAACCACAAAACCGTTGGCGTAGCTACGGCAATTCGCCACCTGTCGACCGAGCGACCGGATTACGTCCGCTCAAGAATTCCCGACCGATACATTGCAGGCCGACGATGAGCGGCCCAACGATGCGCGCGCTGCACGTCCGCTGAGCCGCCACTGTCCGGGATCCGGACACTTCACGGCCCTCCCCGCTGCCCACAATCGGCTGCGCAGGGGTGCAACGCCGCACGTGGAGGAGATGGCCGTGAAGACCAAGGCAGCCGTACTGTTCGATGCCGGGAAACCGTTCGAGATCATGGAACTCGACCTCGACGGGCCCGGGCCGGGTGAGGTGCTGATCAAGTACACCGCCGCCGGGCTGTGCCACTCCGATCTGCACCTGATCGACAACGACCTCGTGCCGCGGTTCCCGATCATCGGCGGGCACGAGGGCGCCGGGATCGTCGAGGACGTCGGCCCCGGCGTCACCAAGGTCGCGCCCGGCGACCACGTCGTGTGCAGCTTCATCCCGAACTGCGGCACCTGCCGCTACTGCTCCACCGGCCGCCAGAACCTGTGCGACATGGGCGCCACCATCCTCGACGGCCACATGCCGGACGGCACCTTCCGCTTCCACGCCGGCGGCCAGGACTTCGGCGCGATGTGCATGCTCGGCACGTTCTCCGAGCGCGCCACCATCTCGCAGCACTCGGTCGTCAAGGTCGACGACTGGCTGCCGCTGGAGACCGCCGTGCTGGTCGGCTGCGGCGTCCCGACCGGGTGGGCCACCGCCAACTACGCCGGCGGCGTGCGGGCCGGGGACACCACCGTCGTCTACGGCATCGGCGGCATCGGCATCAACGCCGTGCAGGGTGCCGCGCACGCCGGCGCGAAGTACGTCGTCGCCGTCGACCCGGTGGAGTTCAAGCGGGAGGCCGCGCTCAAGTTCGGTGCCACCCACGCGTTCGCCACCGCCGCGGAAGCCGCGGAGAAGGTCAACGAGCTCACCTGGGGCCAGCTGGCCGACCAGGCGCTGATCACCGTCGGCACCGTCGAGGAGGACGTCGTCAGCCAGGCGTTCGACGTCGTCGGCAAGGGCGGCACCGTCGTCATCACCGGGCTCGCCAACCCAGAGAAGCTCACCGTGCACGTCTCCGGTGGCGTGATGACGCTGTTCGAGAAGACGATCAAGGGCACGCTGTTCGGCTCGGCCAACCCGCAGTACGACATCGTCCGGCTGCTGCGGCTCTACGACGCCGGCAAGCTCAAGCTCGACGAGCTGGTGACCCGCAAGTACACCCTCGACCAGGTCAACGAGGGCTACCAGGACCTGCGTGACGGCAAGAACATCCGCGGCGTGATCGTGCACGCGCAGTGAAGCCGCGGTGGCCGAAGAATCCACAATGGACCTCGACGTCGCGTACCGGCTGAACCCGCAGGTGGCGTTGCGCCCCGAACCGTTCGGGGCGCTCGCCTACCACTTCGGGAACCGCAAGCTGTCGTTCCTCAAGTCGCCGGACCTCGTGGCGTTCGTCCGCGAGCTGGCGACCCACGCCAGCCTGCGCGACGCGCTCGACGCCGCGGAACTCGGGGAAACTCGCCGGGCGAGGTTCCTCACGGCCCTGGAGTCCCTCGTCGCCACCGACCTGATCGTGGTGGATCCCTGAGCGTCCACACGCGACACCGGCCGTCCCTGACCGTCCACAAGGGACCGTTTCGACGGCCGTGCCGGAAATGTGAGAATCACCTTACGACCACGCATTGTGACCGATGGTGTGACAGGGTGGAGGCATGGCCGCCCTGAGATCCTTCCTGACGTCCTGGACCTCCGTCACCCCGGTGCTCGGCGTGCTCGTGCTGGCCGTGGCCTGGGGCCGTGATCTCGGCCCGGTCTTCGTGGCGATCGTCGCGATCGCGCTCGGGGCGACCGTGCTCGCCGCGGTGCACCACGCGGAGGTCGTCGCCCACCGGGTGGGTGAACCGTTCGGGTCACTGGTGCTGGCGGTCGCGGTGACCGTCATCGAGGTCGCGCTGATCGTCACGATGATGGTCTCGGGTGGCCCGGAGGCGACGTCGCTGGCGCGTGACACCGTGTTCGCCGCGGTGATGATCACGACCAACGGCATCGTCGGCATCTCGCTGCTCGTCGGCGCCCGGCGCTACGGCTCGACGCTGTTCAACCCCGAAGGCAGCGGCGCCGCGATGGCCACGGTCGCGACGCTGGCCACGCTGAGCCTGGTGCTGCCGTCGTTCACCTCGAGCACGCCCGGCCCGGCGTTCTCGTCGGCGCAGCTGACGTTCGCCGCGCTCGCCTCACTGGTCCTCTACGGGATGTTCGTGCTGAACCAGACCGTCCGGCACCGCGACTTCTTCCTCCCGGTGGCCGCCGATGGCGAGGTCAAGGAGGACGACCACGCCGACCCGCCGACGAACAAGGCCGCGCTCGGCAGCCTGGCGTTGCTGCTGGTGGCGCTGGTCGCGGTGGTCGGCCTGGCCAAGGTCGAGTCCCCGGCGATCGAGGCGGGCGTGCGCGCGGCCGGGTTCCCGCAGTCGTTCGTCGGCGTCGTGATCGCGTTGCTGGTGCTGCTCCCGGAGACCCTGGCGGCCACCCGTGCGGCCCAGCGCGACCGGATGCAGATCAGCCTCAACCTGGCCTACGGCTCGGCGATCGCGAGCATCGGCCTGACGATCCCGGCCATCGCGCTGGCGTCGATCTGGCTGCCGGGCCAGCTCCTGCTCGGCCTGGGTTCGACGCAGATCGTGCTGCTGGCCCTCACGGTGGTGGTCAGCGTCCTGACGGTCGTCCCCGGCCGCGCGACCCGCCTGCAGGGCGGCGTCCACCTGGTCCTGCTGGCCGGCTTCCTGGTCCTGGCCGTGAACCCCTGACCCCGCGTGTCGTCCCTTCAATCACGCGTGATGCCTCCTCAATCACGCGAGATGCCCCGTTCGACCCGGCGGCCGCCGACGCCAACCGGCATCACGCGTGATCCAGCGGGCATCACGCGTGATTGAAGGGGCATCACCCGTGATTGCGGAGTCGACACGGTTACCGTGGGGCGGTGCGGATCGTCTCCCTGCTGCCCGCCGCGACCGACCTGGTCGCGACGCTCGGCCTGCTGCCCGGCCTGGTCGGGCGGACGCACGAGTGCGACTGGCCGCCGGGCGAGGTCGAGCACGTTCCCGTCGTGACGCGGGCGGAGTTCGACCCGGACGCGCTGTCCAGCCGGGAGATCTCCGAGGCCGTCGGCGGCGCGCGGCACAGCGGGTCCGCGCTCTACACCCTCGACAGCGACACGCTCGCCGCGGCAAACCCCGACGTCATCCTCACCCAGGACCTCTGCGACGTCTGCGCGGTCTCCTACCAGCGGGTGTCCGAGGCGGTGCGGACGCTGGACACCGGGCCGCTGGTCGTCAGCCTCGAACCGGCGACGATCGACGGTGTCCTCGACTGCCTCCGCCGCGTCGGCGACGTCCTCGGCGTCCCGAACCGGGCCGAAACCGAGATCGCCGAGCTGCGAAAACGCCTGGACTCCATCCGAAAAGCCTCCGACAAGCCGCGCGTGGTCGCCCTGGAATGGCTCGACCCGGTCTGGCCCGCCGGGCACTGGGTGCCCGAGCAGATCGCGCTGGCCGGGGGCGAGCCGCTGCTGGCGAAGGCCGGCGAGCACACCCGGCCGATCGAGTGGGACGCCGTCGTCGACGCCCGGCCCGACGTCCTGCTCCTGCTCCCCTGCGGCTTCACGCCCGAACGCACCCGAAAAGAACTCCCGGCGCTGGCGGAGCGCCCCGGCTGGCACGACCTCCCCGCCGTGCGGAACGGCCGGGTCCACGTCCTCGACGGGCCCGCGTACTTCAACCGTCCCGGGCCGCGGGTGGTCGACGGCGCCGAGATCCTCGCCGAGGTCTTCAGGCGGTGACCTGGATGCCGACGACGCACGTGTCGTCGTCGGTGTCGGCCGTGCTGTAGGTCAGCAGCCGGTCCAGCTGGTGCTCCAGCCCGCCCTGGTGGCCCTCCACCAGCGTGACCAGCCGCGCCACCGAGTCCTGCACCGGCGCGTCGCGGCGCTCGATCAGGCCGTCGGTGTAGATCAGCAGGATGTCCCCGTCGTCGAGCTGGACCTCTTCCTCCTGGTAGACGACGTCCCGGACCGCGCCGAGCAGCGACCCGCGGATCAGCGGCAGGGTCGTCGCCGAGCCGTCCCGGTGGCGGACGATCGGCGGCAGGTGCCCGGCGCGGGCCCAGCGCAGCTTGCGGCTCGCCGGGTCGAACACGGCCGCGACGGCGGTCGCCGTGACGTGGTCGGTCAGGTGGTAGGCCACCAGGTTGAGCCAGGTCAGCAGCTGCGCGGGCCCGGCGCCGGTGGCCGCGAGGCCGCGCAGCGCGTTGCGCAGGCTCACCATGCCGGTGGCGGCGTCGATGCCGTGCCCGGCGACGTCGCCCACGCACAGCAGGACCTCGCCGGTCGGCAGCGCGACGGCGTCGTACCAGTCACCGCCGACGAGGTGCTCCTTCTCCGCGGGCCGGTACCGGACGGCGGCACGCAGGCCCGGCATGTCGATCGGGCCCTTGGCCGGCGGCATGATCGCCCGCTGCAGCTGCAGCGTCAGCCGGTTGCGCTCGATCGCCTCCTGCTCGGTCTCGGCCAGTCTGTCCCGCGTCGCCGCGAGCGCCACCTCGGTCCAGTGCTGCGACGAGACGTCCTGGTAGGCCCCGCGCACCGCGACCAGCTCGCCACGGCCGTCGACCACCGGCTCGGCGACCACCCGGATGTGCCGGGCGACGCCGTCGGAGCGCTCCAGCCGGAACGCCGTCGACCCGGGCCGCTTGTGGTGCAGCACCGTGCGCAGGAACCGGCCGATCGCCGGGGCGTCGTCGGCGTGCGCGTGCCCGGTGAGCTGGTTCAGCGACAGCGGCGCGGCGTTCGGCGGCAGGCCGTAGAGCGCGAACAGCTCGGTGTTCCAGGTGATCGCGCCGGTGACGACGTTCTCCTCGAAGCCACCGATGCGGCCGAGCCGCTGGGCGTGCTGCAGCAGCACGGCGAGCTTCGCGGCGTCGTCCTGCAGCCGCAGGATGAGCAGCACGTTCCCGGCGAAGCGCGTGATGCTGACGTCGGTGAGCACGGTCAGCGGCACCTGGTCGACCAGCGTGGTGACGGCCATGCTGTCGGCGCGGAACGGCTCGCCGGTGGCGTACACGCGCTGGACCTTGTCCAGCAGGCCGCTCTCCTCCGCGGCGAGCGGGTAGGCCTCCAGCAGCCGGGTCCCGACGAGCAGGCTGCGCGGCCGCCCGCCCGGGTCGGCGAACCGGACGTTCGCGTGGTGGATGCGGAAGTCGCTGAGCCGGTCGCCGCCTTCGATGCACGGGGACAGCAGCACGGCGGGGTCGTGCAGCCCGTCGACGAAGTCCACCAGCTCGCCCAGGAAGTCCCCCGAACCCGCGGCCAGCGGCGCGACGACGCCGTCCCAGGTGTCGAGGGTGTGCGCGCACAGCTCGGCGAGCGCCTCGAGCTGACGGCGTTCGCGCCCGGGCTCGGCGGGCAGCGGCTCGGGCCAGCACATCTCGACGACGCCGATGATCCGCCCGCCGGTGCCGGTGGGCACCGCCACCCGGCCGCCGCCGGCCAGGGTGTGCTGCCCGATCGAGGGCAGGCCGGACGACGCGAGCGTGGTGGACCACAGCGTGTCGCGGTCGATCAGCGCGGTGCGCGCCGGCGTCGCGACGCCGGGCGGCACGTAGCGCCAGCGAGCGGCTTCCTCGGCCGAGAACCCGGCCGAGCCGGCCAGCGTCAGCGAGCCGTCGGGCCCGGCGAGCCACACCGCGACGGCCGTCGCGCCGAGCGGGCGCAGCGCGTGTTCGAGGATCGACTCCGCGACGCGCTGGGTGTCCCCCGCCGCCAGCACCCCGCTCTCCGCGGTGCGCAGGCGGACCGCGACGGAGTCCTCTTCCGCGCGGGCCAGGAACTCCTGTGCGACGTCGGTGATGCGGTCCTCGGCCGCCTCGCCGACGACCTCCGCGGCGAACTCCAGCGGGGTCAGACCGGACCGTCCGGCCAGCGAATCCAGCTGTATCGCGGCGTCGGAAGGCGCGCAGTGCAGGCGTTCCATCAGCACGCCCTTGGCCAGCTCGATCAGCGCGCGGCCGTCGGCGACGGCGTGCGCGTGGTCGACCTCGGCGCGCAGGCGGGCGACGGTGTCGGCGAGCCGGGCGAGGTTCGCCGAGACCTCGGCGGGCGGGGCCAGCACCGGCACGCCCGGTTCTTCGGAAGACAAGCGGGTTCCCCGATCAGGCCGTCACGTGCCGTTTGATGCGGGCGATCAGGTCGTCCGCGTCCACGGGCTTGGTCACATAGTCGGTGGCGCCCGAGGCGAGGCTCTTCTCGCGGTCGCCCGGCATCGCCTTCGCCGTCACCGCGACGATCGGGATCGTGGCGTGGTCCGGCATCGCGCGGATCTTCGCGGTCGCGGTGTAGCCGTCCATCTCCGGCATCATCACGTCCATCAGGATCAGGTCGATGCCGGGGTGGGTCGCCACCGTCTCGACGCCCTTGCGGCCGTCCTCGGCGTGCAGCACCTGCATCCCGTGCAGCTCCAGGATCCCGGTGAGCGCGTAGACGTTGCGCGGGTCGTCGTCGACGATCAGCACCGTGCGCCCGGCCAGCGTCGCGTCGACGTCGGCCGCCCGCACCGGGGTGGCCTCGTCCGGCCGGACCAGCGGCAGCACCGCGCCCGGCTTCTCGGCCGACAGGTGCAGCGCGATCCGCTCCCGCAGCTCGTCGAGGCCGGACAGGACCTCCAGCGAGTGGACGTCCGCCCGGGACTGCAGCAGCTGCTCCAGCTCGACGTCCAGGCGCCGGCTGTTGTGCGCGAGCACCGGCACCAGCCGCAGCGCGGCGTCCCCCTGCATCGCGTCGAGGAAGCCGAACGCCGACCGCTCCGGCAGGTCCAGGTCCAGCACGACGCAGTGGTAGGCGTCGGTGGCCAGCGCGGCCGCGGCCTCCTGGGTGCCGACGGCGGTGACGACCTCGACCTCGGCCGGCGAGATGCCGATGTCCCGGCTGTCGGCCAGGTCCGCGGCGGCGCTCTCGGCGACGAGCGTCAGCAGGCCGTGCTGGCGCTCCTCCACGACCAGCAGCCGCCGGTGGGGGCGGGTGGCCGGCACGACCAGCCCGGTTCCGGTGTCCCCGGCCGTCACGGCGGCCCTGGTCTCGTCGGCCGCCGGGCGCGTCTCGAAGTCCGGCCGGGCGACCGGCAGCGAGAAGGTGAACGTACTGCCCTCGCCGGGCGTGCTCTCCGCGGTGATGAACCCGCCGAGCAGCTGGGCGATCTCGCGGCTGATCGACAGGCCCAGCCCGGTACCGCCGTACTTCCGGCTGGTGGTGCCGTCGGCCTGCTGGAACGCGCCGAAGATCGACTCCAGCTGGTGCTCCGCGATCCCGATCCCGCTGTCGGCGACCCGGAAGGCCACCGCGGGGCCGTGCGCGCGCAGCGGCCGCGGCAGCCGCTCGGGCTCCACCGGCTCGATGTGCAGCTCGATCACGCCGACCTCGGTGAACTTCACCGCGTTGGACAGCAGGTTGCGCAGCACCTGCCGCAGCCGCGAGTCGTCGGTGAGCAGCTCGGCGGGCGAGCCGGGCGCGACCGTGATGCGGAAGTCCAGGTTGCGCTGCGAGGTCATCGGCCGGAACGTCGCCTCGACGTAGTCCAGCAGCTGCCGCAGCGCCACCCGCTCCGGGGTGACGTCCATCTTCCCGGCCTCGACCTTGGACAGGTCGAGGATGTCGTTGATCAGCTGCAGCAGGTCCGACCCGGCGGAGTGGATGATGCCCGCGTACTCGACCTGCTTCGCGGTGAGGTTGCGGGTCGGGTTCTGCGCGAGCAGCTGCGCGAGGATCAGCAGGCTGTTGAGCGGGGTGCGCAGCTCGTGGCTCATGTTGGCCAGGAACTCCGACTTGTACTTCGAGGCGAGGGTCAGCTGCTGGGCGCGGGCCTCCAGCTCCTGGCGGGCCTGCTCGATCTCCAGGTTCTTCGTCTCGATGTCGCGGTTCTGGGTGACCAGCAGCGCCGCCTTCTCCTCCAGCTCGGCGTTGGACGACTGGAGCTCCTCCTGGCGCGCCTGGAGTTCCTGCGAGCGGGCCTGCAGTTCGCCGGTCAGCCGCTGGGACTCCCCGAGCAGCTCGTCGGTGCGGGCGTTGGCGACGATGCTGTTGACGTTGACGCCGATCTGGTCCATCAGCAGGTTGAGGAACGCCCGGTGCACCGCGGTGAAGCCCTGCATCGAGGCCAGCTCGATCACGCCGAGCACCTGGTCCTCGACGACGATCGGCAGCACGATCAGGCTGGCCGGCGCGGTGCGCCCCAGGCCGGAGGAGATGGTGGCGTAGCCGGGCGGCACGTCGTCGACCACGATGGCGCGGCGGCTGCGCGCGGCCTGCCCGACCAGGGACTGCCCGACCCGGAACCGCACCACCGGCCCGTCGCCGTCGTCCGGGTGGCCGTACCCGCCGACCAGCCGCAGCTCCGGGATCTCGGCGGTGTCGTCGGCCAGGTAGAACGCGCCGTACTGGGCGTTGACCAGCGGGACCAGCTCGTCCATCACCGCGGCGGCGACGACGGCGAGGTCGCGGCGGCCCTGCATCAGCCCGGTGATCGTGGCCAGGTTGGACTTGAGCCAGTCCTGCTCCTGGTTCGCCCGCGTCGTCTCGCGCAGCGACTCGACCATCGAGTTGATGTTGTCCTTCAGCTCGGCGACCTCGCCGGAGGCGTCGACGGTGATCGAGCGGGTCAGGTCGCCCTCGGCGACCGCGCTGGTCACCTCGGCGATCGCGCGGACCTGGCGGGTGAGGTTCCCGGCCAGCTCGTTGACGTTCTCGGTCAGCCGCTTCCAGGTGCCGGACACGCCCTCGACCTCGGCCTGGCCGCCGAGGCGGCCTTCACTGCCGACCTCACGCGCGACGCGGGTGACCTCGGCGGCGAACGCCGAGAGCTGGTCGACCATCGTGTTGATCGTGGTCTTGAGCTCCAGGATCTCGCCGCGGGCGTCGACGTCGATCTTGCGGGTCAGGTCGCCCTGCGCGACGGCGGTGGTCACCTGGGCGATGTTGCGGACCTGCCCGGTGAGGTTGTTCGCCATCGAGTTGACGTTGTCGGTGAGGTCCTTCCAGGTGCCCGCGACGTTCGGCACCCGCGCCTGCCCGCCGAGCATGCCCTCGGTGCCGACCTCGCGGGCCACGCGGGTGACCTCGTCGGCGAACGCCGACAGCGTGTCGACCATCGTGTTGATGACGTCGGCGAGCGCGGCGACCTCGCCCTTGGCCTCGACGGTGATCTTGCGGGACAGGTCACCGCGGGCGACGGCCGTCGCGACCTGGGCGATCGAGCGCACCTGGCCGGTCAGGTTGGAGGCCATCACGTTGACGTTGTCGGTCAGGTTCTTCCAGGTCCCCGAGACGCCGCGGACCGTGGCCTGGCCGCCGAGGTTGCCCTCGGTGCCGACCTCGCGGGCCACGCGGGTGACCTCGTCCGCGAACGCGGACAGCTGGTCCACCATCGTGTTGATGGTGTCCTTCAGCTCCAGGATCTCGCCGCGGGCGTCGACCCGGATCTTCTGGGACAGGTCGCCGCGGGCGACGGCGGTGGTGACCTGGGCGATCGAGCGGACCTGCGCGGTGAGGTTGTCGGCCATGACGTTGACCGACTCCGTGAGGTCCTTCCAGGTGCCGGAGACGCCCTTGACGTCCGCCTGCCCACCCAGCCGTCCCTCGGTGCCGACCTCGCGGGCCACCCGGGTGACCTCGTCCGCGAACGCGGACAGCTGGTCCACCATCGTGTTCAGCGTGTCCTTGAGCTCCAGGACCTCGCCGCGGGCGGTCACGTTGATCTTCTGCGACAGATCGCCCTTCGCGACGGCCGTCGCGACCTGGGCGATGTTGCGGACCTGGTCGGTCAGGTTGCCCGCCATGAAGTTCACCGAGTCGGTGAGGTCGCGCCAGGTGCCGGAGACGCCCTTGACGTCCGCCTGGCCGCCGAGGCGGCCTTCGGTGCCGACCTCGCGCGCGACGCGGGTGACCTCGTCGGCGAACGACGACAGCTGGTCGACCATCGTGTTGATCGTGCTCTTGAGCTCGAGGATCTCGCCCCGGGCGTCGACCGTGATCTTCTGGGAGAGGTCGCCCTTCGCCACCGCCGTGGTCACCTGGGCGACGTTGCGGACCTGGTCGGTCAGGTTTCCGGCCATGAAGTTCACCGAGTCGGTGAGGTCGCGCCAGACGCCGCCGACGCCGGGGACCTGCGCCTGGCCGCCGAGGCGGCCCTCGCTGCCCACCTCGCGGGCCACGCGGGTGACCTCGTCGGCGAACGACGACAGCTGGTCCACCATCGTGTTGACGGTGTCCTTCAGCTCCAGGATCTCGCCGCGCGCGTCGACGTCGATCTTCTGCGACAGGTCACCCTTCGCGACGGCCGTCGCGACCTGGGCGATGTCACGGACCTGGGTGGTGAGGTTGCCGGCCATGGCGTTGACCGAGTCGGTGAGGTCCTTCCAGGTGCCGGACACACCGGGGACCTTCGCCTGGCCGCCGAGCTGGCCCTCGCTGCCGACCTCCCGCGCGACGCGGGTGACCTCGGAGGTGAACAGGGACAGCTGGTCGGCCATGCCGTTGAAGACCGTGGCGATCTCGCCGAGCAGGCCGTCGGTCTCGCCGGGCAGCCGGATGCCGAAGTCGCCGTCGCGGACCGCGGTCAGGCCGGCCAGCAGCCGGCGCAGCTCCTGCTCCCCCGCCTCGCCCACACCCGAAGCGTCCGCCCCCGCACCCGGGCGCACGCCGTCGACCATTGCCCCACCCATCCGCCACCCGTTTCTTCGGTTGTCGGCGCCCCGCGCGCCGTGCCCGGAGTCGCACCGGATGGCCCAGCATAGTGCAGGTGCCTTAAGCTGAGGGGCAACGGTTGAGCAACCAGCCGCGCCCGGACCCGTGTGCGCAGTCGAGGCGGTGCTCGCGAACCTTTCCGTTCCCCTGCAGGCCATCCGGCCCCGTTGACCCGTTCGGCTGAACGCGGGCGGCACGCGTGCGACCGCGCCGCCGACGTCGTCGCGCCCGCCGCCGCCAGTCCATTGTGGACTCCGGTGGGCTCCACTGTGGATGATCGGCCCCCGGCACCGGGACGCCGCGGCCGATCCGGTCCCCCGGGCGAGTTGTAGAGGTCGGTTGTAGAGGTTGTCGCTGTCGCGTCCGGCGGCCCGCAGCGAAGATCGGCGGTGCCGCAGTCCCGGACGAGGAAGGCATCGGTGACGACCGCCTGGAGGCTTCTTTCGGCCGCGCTGCTCGCGGCGGCCGCGCTCGCCGCCGTGCCCGGGACCGCGGGCGCGGACGAGGCCCCGCGGCTGCTGCTCGTGCAGCGCGTCCGCGTCACGGTCGAGCTGAGCTGCGCGCCGCGGACCCCGCACCTGGTCACCTGCGTCGCCGTGCACCGGCCACGGCCGTTCCTGACCGCCGGGCCGGTCGCCGCTACCGGCGCTCCGCCAGCTCCAAGTCGGCTCGGACCGCTGCAGCGCGCTCCTCACCCCCGTACTCCCGCATCATCGCCAGGGCTTCGGTGAGCACCTCGCGGGCCCGCTCGTGGTCGCCGGCCCCGAGGTGGGCGCGACCCAGCTCGGCGAGCGTCATCGCCTCGTACAGCCGGACGCCGGCGTCGCGCCACAGCCCGGCACTGCGCCGCAGCTCCTCGGCGGCGTCGGCGTGCTGCCCGGTGTCGCGGTGGACCAGGCCGATCCGCATCCAGCCGTAGGCCATGCCCCGCACGTCACCGGTGTCCTCGGCGACGGCCACCGCCTCGGTCGCGTACTTCAGCTCGCGTTCCCGGTCACCCTGGCGGCCGTACAGCACACCGAGGTTGACGAGGTTGAGCGTCTCGACGTGGCGCAGGCCCAGCGACCGGTTGAGCGCGAGGCCGCGCTCGCCGAAGTCGATGGCCGCGTCGAGGTCCTCGCCCAGGCCGAACACGAAGCAGAGGTTGTTGAGGATGCCCGCGAGCTGGCGCGGGTCCCCGATCGACTCCCAGTCGGCGAGGCTGTGGCGCAGGTGCGCGTGCGACCGCCCGAAGTCGGGCGCCTCACCGCCGTGGACCAGCTCGGCCTCGGCGACCCCGAGGTCGTTGCGCAGGGTCGCAGCGGCCACCCGGTCGACGCCGTCGACCAGGTCCAAGGCCAGTTCGTCGACGCGGATGGCGTCGCGCCAGCGGGCCCGCGCCCGGTGGTACTCGAACAGCCCGAGCCCGACGGCGGCGATCGCCTCGGGCGGCACCCCCGGGGTGGCGGCGGCCTGCCGCACGAGGGTGACCAGGTGCGGCTGGTGCGCGTCGAGCCAGCCGAAGACCTCGTCGACGGTGGCCGGGACCTCCCCGTCGGCCCAGCGTCCGGCCGCCCACTCGTGCCGGTGCGAAGCCGCCGAAACCAGGGCCATGCTCCGCCACGCCATCGCCGCGCACAGCTCGACGACCCGGGTGATCGCCGCGGCCCGCTCGGCCGCGGTCAGCCGCTCGGCGTGTTCGCGGGCGTAGAGCCGGAGCAGGTCGTGCAGCCGGTACCACCCGGGCGCGGGTGTGGTGAGCAGGTGCTCGTCGGTGAGGCGTTCCAGCAGTTCCTCGGTCTCCCGTTCCGGCGCGTCGAGCAGCCGGCCGGCGACGGCGACCGACAGCTCGGAGACGTCCAGCAGGGAAAGCAGCGGGTACGCGCGGGCCGCGGCGGGATCCCCGGCCGCCAGGCGGCCGAACGCGAGCTCGAAGCTCGTCCGGACGCCGGTCTCGTCGAGCCGGCGGCGTTCGTCGTCGAGCCGGTGGGCCAGGTGGGCGACCGGCCAGTTCGGCCGGGTCGCGAGCCGCGCCCCGGCCAGGTGCAGGGCGAGCGGCAGGTATCCGCAGAGCCGGGCGACCGACCGGGCGGCCGTGGGTTCGGCGGCGACGCGCTCGGCGCCGATCTCCGCCGCCAGCAACCGAAGGGCGTCCGCCTCCGGCAGGACGTCGAGCAGGACCTGGTGCGCCTGCGGCAGATCGGGCAGCGCGGTGCGGCTGGTGACGATCGCCCCCGAGCCGCCACCCCCGGGCAGCAGCGGCGCGACGTGCGCGGCGTCGCGGGCGTTGTCGAGCACCAGCAGCACGCGTTTCGCGGCGAGCAGCGACCGGAACCGCGCCGACGCGGTTTCGAGCGAAAGCGGTGTCGGCGGTTCCCCGCCGAGCTCGCGGATCAGCCGGTCGAGCAGGTCCAGCGGATCCGGCGGGTCGGCCGCGTGCCCGCGCAGGTCCAGGTGCAGGGAGCCGTCGGGGAAGCGCCCGGCGAGCCGGTGCCCGGCGTGCAGCGCCAGTGCCGTCTTCCCGATCCCGGCCATCCCGGCGACGGCGACCACGACACCCGGCCGCTCTTCGAAGCAGGCCAGCACGCGTTCGATCTCGGCTTCTCGGCCGGTGAAGGCGGCGATCTCCCCGGGCAGCTCCCGCGGGACGGCCCCCGGTTCCGGCTTGGGGCTCGTGGGCCGCGCGGCGGCGGTGGTGAAGGCGTCCCGGTCGTCGCCGGCGAGGCCGAGGGCGTCGGCGAGCCGGTCGAGGGTGGCGCGGTGCGGGAACCGCCGGTCCCCGCGTTCGAGCGCGCCGACCGCCTGCCCGCTGAGGCCCGACTTCTCGGCCAGCGCCTCCTGGGTCAGCCCCGCGGCGCGCCGAAGACGGCGCAACCGCGCCCCGAACGAGTCCATCTCCCCTCCCCCTCCGGCTCCGAGCATCACACGCCGGCCGCGTCGCGCGCTACCGCCGGAACTGTCGGTCCCGTTCGCTACGGTCGCCGCGAACCGATCACGAGGGGGAACCGATGAGCGCGCTGCAGGACGCCGCCGAACGCGGCACGCCGGAACAAGTGGCCGAGCTGGCCCGCCAGGCGGCCGACGTCGATGTCACCGACGAGGGCCATACCGCCCTGTGGTGGGCCGTGCACGCCCACCGCCCGGAGAACGCCCGGGTGCTGGCCGCCGCGGGCGCCGATCCGTGGCGGCCGGACCCGTCCGGCTGGTCGCCGGGGCGGCTCGCGCTCGCCGGGACCACCCCGGACCTGTTCGGCACCCCGCCCGCCGGGGCCGTGCTCACCGACGCCGAGGCCGCCATCGTGGCCGAGGCGCCCAGGCTCAGCCACGCGCTGCGCTCCAACCTGCACGAAGGCACCGGTCTCGTGTGTGTCGCGGGCATCACCACGGCGGAAGCGGCGCGACGCCTGGAGGCCACTCCCGTCGATCCCGACGTCGGCCGGAGGCTGTCCGAGGATCCGTGGTCGGCCGAGGGCATCGACCTGATCGCCGGGTTCACCGACGTGCCCGGCGGCTGCGTACTCACCCAGCCGTGGGGTTACCTGCCGCAGACGCCGGTCGTCACCGGGCTCCTGTCGGCGGGCACGGTCTGTTACGGCGTCTACTCGAACCCGAAGAGCGGCAACCAGGGCATCATCGTCCGCGACGGCGTCGTCGAAGGGTCGGACCTGCATCCCGGCGGGGCCCCGTACGCCGATTCGTCCGGCCTTGAGGTGCTGCTTTCCTATCTGCACCTGGGAAACGCGGCCGCCTACGCCTGCGCGTACGCGGGACTGCGCCCGGTCGACGCGCGCTCGATCACCGGCCCGCCCGACGTCTGGTCGGCGCTGCCCGAGCGGGACTACTGGCACTACGCGCGGTAGCCGGACTGGTACGGGACAGCCATTGCCGAGCAAGATCGTATCGCTTATCGTATACGACACTCCCGACGCTGCGAGGTGACCCGTGCCCGCCCCCACGACCCTGATCGCCCGGGACTTCACCGAGTTCCGCGCCGCTGTCACGCAGTCCTTCGTGCCGCTGCACGTCACGGCCGGTCCCGGCGACTCCTTCCGCGGCCGGATCCGCTCCTCGACCGCCGACGAGGTGCAGGTTTCGGAGATCTCCGCGTCGCCGCACGTCGTCGAGCGCACACCGGAGCTGATCGCGCGCGGGGAACGCCGGTACTACAAGCTGAGCCTGATCCTGGCCGGCACCGGGCTGCTGGTGCAGGACGACCGGCAGGCCGTGCTGCGGCCCGGTGACGTCGCGCTCTACGACACGCACCGGCCGTACTCGCTGGTGTTCGAAGAGGACTTCCGCACCCTGGTGGTGATGTTCCCGCAGCGGCTCATCGACCTGCCCGCCGAGCTCGTCGGGCGGCTGACCGCGGTGCGGATGTCGGGCAAGGAAGGCGTCGGCAACGTCGTCGTGCCGTTCCTCGCCCAGCTCGGCGGCAACCTCGAGCAGCTGGGCGGCCCGGCGGGTGCGCGGCTGGCACACAGTGCCGTCGACCTGCTCAGCACGATGGTCGCGACCGAGCTCGACCTCGCGCACGCGGGCGCCGACCCGCACCACGAGCTGATGCGCCGCATCCGCGCGCACATCGACGCGAACCTGCACTCCCCCGAGCTGAACCCGGCGCGGATCGCCGCCGAGCACTTCATCTCGACCCGGCACCTGCACGGGCTGTTCCAGGAGCAGGGCACCACGGTCGCCGGCTGGATCCGCACCCGGCGGCTCGAGCACTGCCGCCGGGACCTGCTCGACCCGGTGCACGCCGGGCGCCCGGTCGCGGCGATCGCGGCGCGCTGGGGGTTCGTCGACGCCGCGCACTTCAGCCGGGTGTTCAAGACGGCGTTCGGGCGCGCGCCGAGCGAGCTGCGCCGCGAGTTGACCGTCAGCGACCGGTAGTTGCCCCCCAGCGCGTGACCGCTCGCCCGCCGTCCGGGCCCGCCCGACGATGAGCCCATGCCCGAAGCCCCCACCGACGGCTGGCGCACCTACGACGAGTTCGCCGCCGGGATCGCCACCTACCGCCTGCCGAACGCCGACCTCAGCGGCCGCTCGGTCACCGTCACCCTCGACGGCGGTGCCTCGCTCGCGCTGAGTTTCAGCGACGCGCACCACGTCCTCTGCAACGGCGTAAAGGATCCTTACGACGCGGTGGCCGTCCGCGACGACGTCTTCTTCGTCAACCTCCCGCTCACCAGCGTCGAAGGCGAAGCGCTGACGGTCGTCTACTCGACGACCACCCATCGCGCACTCGCCGTCCGCTCGGTGATCGGCGCGGAGGACGTCGTTCCCCGGGTCTCCCAGAGCTTCCGGCCCGGGGTCACGGACGGGGGCGCACCGTCGGGCACCGCGCCCGGGCCGTCGCGGGACCTGATCGGGAAGCGCAACCTGTACCGCTACAGCCCCGACCACCTCTACGAGCACGTCTACGTCTCGTCCGAGCGTTACGCCTGGCAGTGCCTCGAAGGCGTGCAGCGCGGCCACGGCGACATGGACCTGTCGACGGTGTGGAAGTTCCAGGACGGGCTCTACCTGTTCTGCTTCCGCGAGTTCCGGATCGCGGTGGCCAGCGTGTGGCTGCACGACCTCGGGTACGCGCTGCGCACCACCGGCGTGTTCCTCGGCCTGACCGGCGACGGCCGGTCCGAGCACTCCCGCGCCGGCGGGCACGTGTACCCGCTCGGCTCGGTCAGCTACCCCGACGCCCAGCCCGTCTGAAGGAGCCACCCTTGTCCAATGTGGACGTGATCCGCGCGCACTACGACGCCAGCGACCGCGGTGACCTGCCCGGCATGCTCGCCCCGCTCGGCCCCGGTACGAAGTGGACGGAGGCCGCCGGTTTCCCCTACGCCGGCACGTACACCGGTCCGGACGAGGTCCGGGCGCACGTCTTCGAGGCCATCGGCCGCGACTGGGACGGCTACCGCTTCACCCTCGCCGACCTCCTCGACGCGGGCGGCACCGTGGTCGGTATCGGCAGCTACACCGGCACCCACCGCGGCACCGGCCGATCCTTCACCGCCCGCGTCGCCCACGTGTGGCGGTTCGACGGCGGCGAGGTCACCTCCTTCGAGCAGATCGTCGACTCCGCGCCCGTCGTGGCCGCCACCCAGGAGCACCCATGAGAAAGATCCTTCCCCTGGCCCTCGCCGCCCTCCTGGTCACCGCGGGGTGCGCCGGGTCCGGAAGCGGCGCCGGCGGCCCGATCGTCGTCGGCTCGGTCAACGCGCTGAGCGGCGCGGCCACCTTCCCGGAGGCCTCGCAGGCCGCCAAGGCCGTGTTCGACGCGGCCAACGCGGCCGGCGGGGTCAACGGGCGGCAGATCGAGTACAAGGCCATCGACGACAAGGGTGACCCGGCCGCCGCCGCGGCCGCCGCACGCGAGGTGGTCGGCGGGGACGAAGCCGTCGCGCTCGTCGGGTCGTCGAGCCTCATCGAATGCGAGATCAACGCGAAGTACTACGAGCAGCAGAAGATCCTTTCGGTGCAGGGCATCGGCGTCGACCCGGCGTGCTTCTCCAGCCCGAACATCGCGCCGGTCAACGTCGGGCCGTTCCACGACATGACGCTCACCCTGCTCTACGGCTCGGAGACGTTGAAGCTGGACAACATCTGCGCGCTGCTCGAGATCGCGGGCAACACCCTCCCGGCGTACCAGGCCGCGATCGACGAGTGGACGAAGATCACCGGCAAGAAGCTGAAGTACCTCGACGCGACCGTGCCCTACGGCGGCTCGGACTACACGTCCTACATCGTCAAGGCGCGGGCCGCGGGCTGCAGGGCCATCACGGTCAACCCCGTGGAGCCCGACTCGATCGGCCAGCTCAAGGCCGCGCAGGCGCAGGGCTGGAACGACGTCACGTGGCTGCTGCTGACCAGCGTTTACAGCGAGAACTACGCGAAGGCGATCTCCAACGCCGGCGCCGGGGTGTACGTGCCCGCCGAGTTCTACCCGTTCACCGACGCCGGCAGCACGCAGACCAAGGACTGGCGTGACCTGATGACGAAGAACAAGATCCCGCTGACGTCGTTCAGCCAGGGCGGTTACCTGGCGGCGAAGTACTTCCTCGACGTCGTCCGCGGGATCAAGGGTGACGTCACGCGCGAGTCGGTGACGAACGCGCTGCGCGAGATGAAGCCGGTCAGCGACCCGATGGTCGGCACGCCGTACGTCTTCGGCCCGGCCGCCACGCACCACGACAACACCGCCGGCTGGCCGATCAAGCTCGCCACCGGCACGAACAAGTGGGAGCTGGCCGGGCAGGACTGGCTCCGGATCCCTCGCCCGTAGGAGGACGTCGATGCTGCAGGGTGCGCTGGCCGGGCTGGCCGCGGGCGGGCTGTACGCCGTGCTCGCGGTCTGCCTGACCCTGATGTCGCGGCTGGTGCAGGTGGTCAACTTCGCGCAGTCGGCCACCGGGATGTTCGGCTGTTACGTCGCCGTCTTCCTCGCGGTCCACTTAGGACTGCCGGAGTGGCTGGCGACGCTCGCCGGGATCGTGCTGGGTGGCGCGCTGAGCGCGGTGCTCGGCTGGATCGTGTCGACGTGGCTCGCCGAGGCGGACACCGGGACGCGCTCCGCGGTCACCGTGGCCGTGCTCCTGCTGCTGATCTCGCTTGCGTTCATCCTGTTCGGCAACAAACCGCAGCCGTTCCACCCGCTGCTGGCCGGCCCGGCGTTCACCGCCGGCGGGGTGGTGGTCAGCCAGGTCACCGTGGTGACGGTCGCGCTGGCCGTGCTGGTGGCGCTGGCCTGCCGCACGGTGCTGGCCCGCACCACGCTCGGCGTCCGCCTGCGAGCACTGTCGGAACGACCGACGACGGCGGAGCTGCTGGGCATCCCGGCGCGGCCCCTGTCGGTCGGCGTCTGGACGGCGACCGGGGTGATCGCCACGCTCGCGGTGTCGATAGTGGCGCCGTCCCAGTCGAACGACCCGACGTCCCTGGCCATGCTGGTGGTCCCGGCCGCCGCGGCCGCGCTGTTAGGCGGCTTCCGCCGTCTCGACCTGGCTGTGGCGGGTGGCTTGGTACTGGGCATGGCCCAGGGCGCGGTCGCCCAGTCCGACCGGCTGTCGGTGCTGCGGTACTTCCTCCCGTTCCTGGTCATCGTCGCGCTGCTGCTGTGGACGCAGCGCAAGGAGGTGTGGGATGCGGCGCGCTGAACGGATCCTGCCGTTCGCCGTCGCGGCCCATCTCGGCACGAGGAGGTGCCCGATGCAGCTCGGTTCGCACCGCCACCTCTCGCCATGGCCGAGTCCGCCAGGCGAAATGGCGCACCACAGCACGAGGAGGTGCTAGATGCCGCTCGCTGTTTCGGACCGCCACTTCCCACTGCCGCCGAATCCGCCGCACCAAGCGGCACAGCCCACCGCGGCGACACACCACCGCGCAAGGAGGTGCCGCATGCCGCCCGCTGAACGAGTCAGGCCGTCACTTCCCGCCGCCGAGTCCCCTGCGCCAGCCGACACGGCCCACCGCAGCAACATGCCACCGCACGAGAAGGTGCCGCATGCCGCCCGCCGAACGAGTCAGGCCGTCACTTCCCGCCGCCGAATCCGCCGCACCAAGCGGCACAGCCCACCGCGGCGACACGCCACCGCACAAGGAGGTGCCGCATGCCGCCCGCTGAACGATTCGGATCGCCACCTCTCGCCATGGCCGAGTCCGCCGAGCAAGGCGGCACAGCCCACCGCGGCGTCACGCCACACCAGAAGGAGGTACCCCATGCGGCTCGCTGAACGACTCCTGCCGTTCGCCGTCGCAGCTGCCGCTGTCGGCGTGGGTTACGCGTTGAGCGTGGGGCTCGCCGGGTACTTCGTCTACCTCGGCGTCAGCGCCGTCGTCGCGGCCATCGCGCTGCTTGGTCTGGGCGTCGTCACCGGCACCGCCGGGATGATCTCGCTGTGCCAGCTGACCTTCGGCGCGGTCGGGGCGTTCGTCGTGTCGGCGTGCAACGTCGCCGGTGTGCCCGGCGGGTTCGTCGTCTGGCTGCTGCTCGGCGGGGTGGCCGCCGCCGTGGCCGGGGTGCTCGTCGGGCTTCCGGCCTTGCGGCTGCGCGGCATCACCCTCGCCGTCGTCACGCTCGGGCTCGCCGCGGCCGCCGACCTGACGCTGGTGCAGATCCAGTTCCCCGGCGCCACCGAAGGCCTGCCCGTCGAGCGGCCCGACGCTTTCTCCGACGACCGCTCGTACTTCCTCTTCGCCGTGCTGGTGCTCATCGCCTGCGGGCTGGTCGTGCACTTCCTGCGCCGCGGGCGCTGGGGCAGCAGCTGGCACCTCGTCGCCTTCTCCGAGCGCGGCACCGCGGCGGTCGGCGCGGGCGTGCGGACGTCGAAGCTGACGGCGTTCGCGGTCAGCGCCGCCCTCGGCGGGATCAGCGGCGGGCTGCTCACCGGGCAGGTCGGGCTGGCGTTCCCGGCCAGCTTCACCGCGATCCAGTCGCTCGCGCTGTACGTCCTGGCCATCATGTCCGGCGCGCACCTCATCGACATGGCCGTGTTCGGCGCCCTGCTCTGGGTCGCCGTGCCGGAGCTGCTGAAGCGCTGGGGCGTGCCGCAGGACTGGGGGTTCGTGATCTTCGGCGTCCTCGGCGTCCAGGCGCTGGCCGGGCGCGGCAACCTCGGCACGGCCTGGCGGAACCTCTGGTACCGCCGCCGCTCCCGCGGTCCGGCCGGGGTCGGCCTCACGGACGTCGCCGACGTCGAACCGCTGCCGCCCGGCGACCCGGTGCTGGAGGTGCGCGGCCTGAGCGTCTCCTTCGGACACGTGCACGCACTGTCCGATGTGGACATCTCGGTCCCGGAACACGGCGTGCTGGGCGTGATCGGGCCCAACGGCGCCGGGAAGTCCACTTTGGTCGACGTCATCAGCGGGTTCCTGCCGCAGGCGAACGGGACCGTGACGCTGGACGGCCGGCCGCTGACCGGCTCCCCGGCCCGGCGGGCCCGCGCCGGGCTGCGGCGGACGTTCCAGCAGGACCGCGTCCCGCCCGGCCTGACGGTCGGGGCGTACGTGCGGTTCGTCGCGAGACGACGCCTGACCGGCGAAGACGTCGCCGGCGCGCTGGAGTTCTTCGGCTGCCCGCCCGCGCGGACGCCGTTGTCGCGGGTGGACGCCGGGGCGCGGCGGCTGGTCGAGGTCGTCGGGCACCTGCTGGCCCGGCCGCGGGTGCTGCTGCTCGACGAACCGGCAGCCGGCCTGCCGCACGAGGAGCACGTCGCGTTCGGACGGCGGCTGCGCCAGGTACCCGCCCGCTTTGGGGTGTCGGTGCTGCTCATCGAGCACGACCTGGACCTCGTGCGGTCGGTGTGCGACAGCCTGACGGTGCTCGACTTCGGGCAGGTCCTGGCGAGCGGGCCGCAGGCGGACGTCCTGGCCGACCCGGCCGTGCTGAAGGCGTACATGGGCGAAACGGAGCTGCTGTGAACGCGTTGCGGGTGCACGGACTGACGGTCCGGCGCGGGGCGGGCCCGGTGATCCGGGACGTCGACCTCGTCCTCGAGCCGGGCCGCATCACGGCGCTGGTCGGGCCGAACGGCGCCGGGAAGACCAGCCTCCTCGAAGCGCTCTCGGGTGTGGTGGCGCCGTCCGCGGGCAGCGTCCACCTCGGCGGGGTGAACGTGACGCGGCACTCGCGCGTGGCCCGCGCCCGGCTCGGGCTGGCGCACATCGAGCAGGGCCGCGCGGTGTTCCCCGGCCTCACGGTGCTCGAGAACCTCCGGCTCACGGCCCGCACCGCGACCCGCGTAGACGAGGTCCTGGCGCTGTTCCCGGAGCTGGACAAGCGCCGCGACTCCCCCGCGGCCCTGCTGTCGGGTGGTGAGCAGCAGATGGTGGTGCTGGCCCGCGCGTTCGCGGCCCGCCCGGCGTTCCTGCTCATCGACGAGATGTCCCTGGGCCTCGCGCCAGTGGTGTTCACGCGCCTGCTGCCGGTGGTGACGCGCTTCGCAGCCGAGGGCGCGGCGATCCTGCTGGTGGAGCAGTTCACGCACCTCGCCCTCGGCGTCGCCCAGGAAGCCCTGGTCGTCTCGTCAGGCCGCGTCACCTACTCAGGCGACGCCCAACCCCTGCTGGACTCCCCCACCACCCTGCACGCCGCCTACCTCGGGTCGTGAAGGGCACCTTCAGGGACATAGAGTCCCTGAAGGTGCCCTTCACGGCTTTGCCGCGGTCACATGCCGGCGCGTTCGAAGGCCAGCGTGGGGAGGTCCACGCAGTGGGCGCCACCGTCGGCGACCAGGACCGCTCCCGTGATGTACGACGACTCGGCCGAGCCCAGGAACCGCACGACCGACGCGATCTCCGACGGCTCGGCCGGGCGGCGCAGCGGGACCTCGGCCGTCACGCGGCGGTAGCCCTCGTCGTGGCCGCCGTCGAAACCGGCCGCCGTCGCGAACTCGGCCATCTCGCCGTCGGCCATCGGGGTGCGGACCCAGCCGGGGCAGACCGCGTTCGCGCGCACGCCGCGCGGCCCGAAATCGCGGGCGATCGAGCGGGTCAGGCCGATCAGCGCGTGCTTGGCGACGGTGTACCCGGCGACGTTCGGCCCGGCGAACAACCCGGCCAGCGACGACACCACGACGACCTGCCCGCCCGTCTCGACCAGCGACGGCAGCGCCGCCCGGCAGAGCACGAACGCGCTCGACAGGTTCACCCGCAGCGCGAGCTCCCACTCCTCGTCCCCGGTGTCGACGACCGACCGGAACCCGTGCCCGCCGGCGTTGGCGACCACGACGTCCAGCCGCCCGAACCGCTCCACGATCTCGGCGACGGCGTGCTCGGCGTCCGCCCGCACACTCGCGTCGCAGGTGATGACGTGCGCACCGATCTCGACGGCGATCTCGTCCAGGGGTTCGCGACGCCGTCCCAGCACGACGACCTGGGCGCCTTCGCTCGCGTAGCGGCGGGCGACCGCCGCGCCGATTCCGGTGCCTCCGCCGGTGATGGCGACAACTGAGTCCACAGTGGATCCTTTCCTAGGCGGGGAACGCCGAGCGGGCCGACAGCCCGAAGTCGGCGAGGAGGGCTTGGCCGTTGACCGGCCGCGAAGCCGGGGACGCGAGGAACAGCACCTGCCGGGCGACGTCGGCGGCGGCCTGCACCGGGAACGCCGGGTCGTCGAGCACGTCACCGAGGTCGGCGCGCGCCATCGGCGTGTCCACGACCGACGGGCACACGCAGTTGACCCGGATGCCCGGCAGCTCGACCGCCAGGGCCCGGGTCAGCGCCACGACCGCGCCCTTGGACGCGCAGTAGGGCACCATGCCCGGCGCGGCCGTGAACGCCGAGTCGCTGCCCAGCAGCACCACCGCGGCGCCCTCGTCCAGCCACGGCAGTGCGTGCTTGACCAGCAGGAACTGCCCGGTGACGTTCACCGCGAGCACGGCGGCGACCTCGGCGCCGCTCGTCTCGGCGAGCGGCTTGCCGACCGGCCCGGAGATCCCGGCGCAGCCGACGACGACGTCGAGGCCACCAAGCTCGCGCGCGACCGTCTCCACGGCCGCGGCCAGGGTGTCTTCGTCGGTGACGTCGGCACGGACGTCGGCGCCGGGCGCCCGGTCGACGACCGCCACCCGGGCCCCTTCGGCGCGGAACGCCTGGACGCAGGCCAGCCCGATGCCGGACGCCCCGCCGGTCACCAGGACCGCTTTCCCGGCCAGCTCGGTTCGCATGCGCCCATCCTCACCGCGCGTGCCCGCCGGGTGGTTGGCCACGAGCGCAGCGTTGTTGTCCGCGACCGCACGCGCGGTCGCGGACCGGGCCGGGCAAGCCGAGACTGACCGGGGTGAGCACCCCGCACCCCCTCGACCCGCTGACCGCCGCCGAACTGTCCGCCGGCCGCGCGATCCTCGCCGACGCCGGTCTCACCGGGGAGACGATCCGGTTCCCGCAGGTGCTGCCGGTCGAGCCCGCCAAGGACGACGTCCGCGCCGGCACCGGCGACCGCCGCATCCGCTACACGCTGCTCGACACCGCCACCGGCCGGGCCGGGGAGGCCGTCGTCTCGGTGACCAAACATGAACTCGAAGCCTGGGACGACTGGGCCGAGGCCGACGGGCAGCCGTCGTACCTGTTCGAGGAGTACGCACTCGCCGAGCAGCTCACGAAGGCGTCCGGCGACTGGCAGGCCGCGATGACGCGGCGCGGTCTCGCCGACCGGGTCGAGCACGCCTTCTGCGCGCCGCTCGCGCCCGGCCACTTCGGCCGCGCCGACGAGACCGGCCGCGTGATCCGCTCGCTGACCTTCCTGCGCGACGACGCCGGCGACAGCCCGTGGGCCCGCCCGGTCGAGGGCCTGATCGTCCACCTCGACCTCACGACCCGGCAGGTCCTGCGCGTCGAGGACGAAGGCGACGTGCCCGTCCCGCCCGAGCACGGCCGTTACGGCGACGTCCCGGCTCGGACGTCGCTGAAACCGATCGAGATCACCCAGCCCGACGGCCCGAGCTTCACCGTCGACGGCACCGAGATCGCCTGGGAGGGCTGGCGGCTGCGCGCCGGCTTCAACACCCGCGAAGGCCTGACCCTGCACCAGGTGAGCTTCCAGGACCGGCCGGTCCTGTACCGGGGCTCGGTCCCCGAAATGGTGGTGCCGTACGGCGACGTCGCACCCGGCCGGTTCTGGATCAGCTACTTCGACGCCGGTGAGTACCAGTTCGGCAAGAACGGCAACAACCTGCGCCTGGGCTGCGACTGCCTGGGCGTCATCCACTACTTCCCGGCGTGGGTCGCCGACGACCACGGCGAGCCCGTCGAGATCCCGCGCGCGATCTGCCTGCACGAGGAGGACGACGGGATCCTCTGGAAGCACACCGACCTCGGCGGGCACCCCGAGGTGCGCCGCTCGCGGCGGCTGGTCGTCTCGTCGATCTCGACGATCGGCAACTACGACTACGGCCACTACTGGTACCTCTACCTCGACGGCACGATCGAGTTCGAGGCGAAGGCCACCGGCGTCGTCTTCTGCGGCGCCGGCACCCCGGGCCAGGAGCAGCCGCACGCCACCGAGATCGCGCCCGGCCTGTTCGCACCGGTGCACCAGCACCTGTTCTGCGCCCGGCTGGACGTCGAGGTCGACGGCGAGCGCAACAGCCTGCACGAGGTCGACGTCGTGGGGGTGCCGACCGGCCCGGAGAACCCGTACGGCAACGCGTTCACCTGGCGCAGCACGCCGCTGCGGACCGAGCACGACGCGATGCGCCTGGCCGATCCGGCCCACGCCCGCGTCTGGGAGGTCCGCAGCGAAGACCACGTCAACCGGCTCGGAAAGCCGACCGCGTACCAGCTGGTGCCGCGGCCGTCGGCGACGCTGATGGCCCAGCCCGAGGCGTCCGTGCACGCCCGGGCGACCTTCGCGACGAAGCACCTCTGGGCGACGCCGTACCACGACGACGAGCGCTTCCCCGCGGGCGAGCGGCCCAACGCGCACCCCGGCGGCGCCGGCCTGCCCGCCTGGACGGCCGCGAACCGCGACCTGACCGGCACCGATCTCGTGCTGTGGCACGTGTTCGGCCCGACCCACGTGCCGCGGCCCGAGGACTGGCCGGTGATGCCGGTCGACAAGTCCGGGTTCCTGTTCCGGCCGTACGGCTTCTGCGACCGCAACCCCGCCCTCGATCTGCCTTCGGGCGCCCACCACTGCGAACACTGAGGACACGATGACACTCTCCGACACCTCCACCTGGCTGCCGCTGGACGGCCTCGAGCCGGGCTTCGACGCGAACAAGGCACCGGCCGTCGGCGACCTGCGCGGCCGCGAGTTCGTCCTGCACGACGACGCCGGCCGCCCGGACTTCACCTGGGACGGCGCCGAAGGCGAGACGTTCCTGGTCGACGACGGCCTGTACTACGTCCAGCTCGACCCCGGCGCCGCCCGCGAAGCCGTGTCGCTGATCCTCGACGTCCGTGACGGCCGGGCCCTGGTCGTCACCACCCGGATCGGCGACGGCGGCACGCCGCGCGTCACCCAGGAGTTCCGGCCCGCCACGATCGGCGGCATCGAGGTGCGCGGCGAGGCGATGGCGCCGAGCACCGCCCTGATCGGGCGCCGCGTGGTGTGGGTGTACAGCGAGGACCACGCCTACGAGCACGTCTACCTCAGCCCGCACTGGTACACCTGGCAGTGCCTGGCCGGGCCCGAGCGCGGGCTGGCCGACACCGACGAGAACTCCGTGTACCAGGTCCGGCCCGGGATCCACGTGTTCGCCTGGCGCGAGAAGGTGATCTCGTGCGCGTCGGTGACGATCGCCGACCACCGCAACGCCCGGGCGTTGCGGTCCCACGGTGTCCTCTTCGGACTCGACCACACCGGTGAGACCACGAGCTGCTTCACCTTCGGCGCGCACGGACGGCTGCTGAGCACCACCGTGCACCCCGAAGGTCTCGATCCGGCGGAGTCCTGAGCCGTGGCCGCCGACCTGGTCCTCACCAACGCCGTCGTGTACACAGTGGACCGCGCGCGGCCGTGGGCGTCTTCGCTCGCCGTCGCCGACGGGAAGATCCTCGCCCTCGAGGACGTCGAGCGCGGCCCGAAGACGGAGGTGCTCGACCTCGGCGGCGCGTTCGTGCTGCCCGGGCTGGTGGACGTGCACAACCACCACGCGATGGCCGGGCGCGCGGAGCTGTTCGAACTCACCTTCGGCGCGGACGCCGGCCTCGGCGACATCCTCGACGCCGTCCGTGCGCGAGCCCGGAAACTCGGCCCGGACGAGTGGCTGACGGGCGGCGCGTGGGCGTCCACCTTGGTCGAAACCCTGTCGCACACCTCGGCGCGGCACGCGCTCGACGTCGCCGCGGGCGGGCGCCCGGTCGTGCTGGCCGACGACAGCCGCCACAACCGCTTTGTGAGCACCAGGGCCTTGGAGCTGGCCGGGATCACCGCCGCGACACCGGACCCGCCGGGCGGCGTGATCGTCCGCGACGGTGACGAGCCCTGCGGGCTGCTGCTCGAAGCGGCGGGCGTGCTGGTCGAGCGGGTGGCCGGGAGCCTGACGCCGGAACAGCACCGCCGGGCGTCGCAGCGGGCGATCGAGATCCTGCACGGGTTCGGCGTCACGGCGTTCCAGGACGCGGGTGTCTCGACCGACATCCTCGGCGCGCTGAAGTCCCTGGACGACGCGGGCGAGCTGGATGCCTGGGTGGTGTCGTCACTGCTGGTCAACGACCCGATCTTCGGGTTCGACCCGGTCGGCGCGCCGCTGCTGGAGGTCGCCGGGCGCTACCGCACCGAACACCACCGGCCGGACTTCGTGAAGATCTTCCTCGACGGCGTCCCGCCGACCCGCACGGCGGCGTTCCTCGAGCCGTACCTGCCCGACGACGTCCACGGCGGCTGCTTCCACGGCGCCACCACGATGTCCGGCGAGGAGCTGACCGGCTGGCTGCGCACGGCGGCTTCCGCGGGCCTGTCGGCCAAGGTGCACTGCACCGGCGACGCGTCGGTGCGGCTGCTGCTCGACGCCGTCTCGAAGCTCCGCGCCGAGGGATACACCGAAGCCCGGTTCCAGGTGGCGCACGGCCAGTTCGTCCACCCCGGCGACCTGCCGCGGTTCGCCGAACTGGGGGTCGCGGCGGACATCTCGCCGTTCCTCTGGGTGCCCGGCGTGATCCCCGACGCCATCGCCGGGGTGCTGCCCGCGTCCCGCGCGGGCCGGATGCAGCCGAACCGCGCGCTGCTGGACAGCGGTGCCCTGGTGGCCGGCGGGTCGGACTGGCCGGTGAGCGAATCACCCAACGCGTGGGAGGGCATCGCGGGCCTGGTCACGCGCCGGGACCCGCACGGCAGGCGGCCGGGCGCGCTCTGGCCGGAGCAGGCGATCACCCTCGCCGAGGCGATCGAGGTGTTCACCCTGGGCGGGGCCCGCGCGTCCGGCCTCGACGACGTCACCGGCGCGCTGACCCCGGGGCGTTCGGCGGACTTCGCCGTGCTCGACCGGGACCCGTTCCGGACGGCGGAAGTGGCGGCCACGGAGGTCGTCGAGACGTGGTTCGCGGGGCGGCGCGTGTTCGGTCGCTGACCCGATCCGGTGCTTTCGGGTACTTTCTCCTACACTGGTAGAGAAAACCAGTGCGGGAGGTGCCGGGTGCCCAAGATCATCGACCACGACCAGCGGCGCAGTGACATCGTCGACGTCACCTGGGACCTGATCGTGCGCGGCGGGATCGAGGCCGCGACGATGCGCGAGATCGCCGCCGCGGCCGGGTTCGCCAACGGCGCGCTCAAGCTGTACTTCGCCGGTAAGGAAGAGATCATCGCGGCGACCTACGAACGCGCCCTGGACATGATGCGCGAGTACGTCGCCCTCGACGGCCTGCGCGGGCTGGCCGCGCTGCGCGAGCTCTGCGTGTCGTCGATGCCGATCGACGAAGCCCGCATCACGGCCGGGCGGGTGCTGCTGATCTTCTGGCAGATGTCGCTGTCGGACCGGCGGATGCACGACAAGTACCTCGAGCACGTCCGCGAGTGGCGTGGGCTCCTGCACCGTTTCCTGGCCGAGGGCCGCGAGGACGGCGACATCGTCACCGAAACACCGGACGAGCAGCTCGTCGACGAGGTCATCCTCGTCAACGCGGGTGCGAACGTGATGAGCCTGGTCGCGGGCGAGTTCTCGACTGTGGCCCTCCAGCACCGCCACCTGGAGTCCTTCCTCGCCCGGCTCACAAAGCCGTGAATGGCCCATTGAGGGACTTAGAGTCCCTCAATGCGCCATTCACGGACTTCAAGTGAAGATCCTGCGGAGGTAGGCGGCCACCTCCGTGTGGGACTTGGGGGACGCGGGCAGGTCCGTGTAGAGGCCGTAGAAGCCGTGGATCTGGCCTGCGTACCGGGTGCGGGTGACCGCCACCCCGGCGTCTTTCAGCTGCTGAGCGAAGGCTTCACCCTCGTCGCGCAGGACGTCGTACTCCGCCGTCAGGACCAGGGCTGGGGGTAAGCCGGACAGGTCATTTGAGCGTGACGGCAGCAGGTACGGGTCGGTGAGCCGCGCCGGATCCGGGACGTATTGGGCGAAGAAAAAACGCATCGCGTCGGCCGTCATGCCGTAGCCCGTTGCGAAGTCCGTGTAGGACGCGAAGCCGTCGTCGGGATGGCCGAACACCGGGCAGATCAGCACCTGCGCCGCGATCGGCGGGCCACCGCGGTCCCGCGCCATCAGCGAGACCACAGTGGACAGATTGCCCCCGGCGCTCTCCCCGCCGACGGCGATCCTTCCCGGGTCCACCGCCGCCCCGGCACCACCTCCGGACATCCATTCCAGGACGGCGTAGCAGTCCTCGGGCGCGGCCGGGTACGGGTCTTCCGGAGCGAGCCGGTACTCGACCGCGGCCACCGCGACCGACGCCTGCGCGCACACCGCGCGTGACGCGACCTCGTTCTCGTCGATCGAGCCGATCGTCCAGCCGCCACCGTGGATCCACAGGAAGACCGGCACCGGCCCAGGTGCTTCCGGCAGGTAGAGCCGAACGCGGAGGTCGCCCGCGCGGTGTTCGGTGACGGACGAGACCTCCGCGGCTGCTCCCGGCTTGGGCCGGGACGCGGCGAAGGCGGCCCGCAGCTCGACCGCTGTCGGCGGGCGTTCCGGTGCGGGTTCGGTGGCGGCGAGGGCGAGCAGTTCACGGACTGCCGGATCAAGTGTCATGCCTGCCCCGCCTCGGCCACGATGACCCGCGGCGAACCGGGCAGTGTCAAGCGGTCCACCGGCCGCCACCCCGCGCCGGCCAGCCAGCCGCGCACCTCGGATTCGGGGTACACGACCGTGCCGTCGATGACCAGGTACTCCCCCGCGTGCAGCGCGTCGAGGGTTCGCGGCTCGGCGTCGTCGTCCAGGAAGAAGTCCAGGAGCAGCAGCCGCGCACCCGGCGCCGCCGCGGCTCGGGCGTGGCGGAGGATCGCGCGGTTCTCGTCGACGCCGAAGCGGTGCACCACGTGGTTCACCATCACCAGGTCGAACTCGCCCTCGGGCTCGGCGTCCGGGGTCGGCGCGCCGACGACGCTCGTGCGGTCCGCGAACTCGGCCACCGCCTCCGTCACCGACGGCACCGAACGCGGGTCGTAGACGAACGTCGTGTGCAGGTTCTCGTTGGCCCGCAGGGCTTCCAGGGCGAAGGCGGCCGACAGGCCGCCCAGGTCGAGCAGCCGCTTGGCCGACCCGAAGTCGAAAGCGCGTCCCAAAGCCTGAGCGTGTAGGGCGTTATACACCATGACACCGCCGAGGAAGGTGTCCCAGCGGTCGCCGGTGAGGTCGAGTTCGCCGGGCTCGCCGGTGTCGGCGGTGTGCGGGAATTGGAGCCAGTGCGGGTAGCTGATGGTCTCGAGGAAGGTGAGGAACGGCGCGAGGTCCGGCCCCTCCCCCGCGCCGCCGAGGTAGGCGGTGGTGTCCGGCGTGAGCGCGTAGCGTCCGTCCACCCGGGACAGCAGGCCCAGTGACGACAGTGCGTCACCGAGGATCCGCGCGATCTTCTCCGGCCCGCCCATTCGCTCCGCCAGTTCCGCGGGCCCGAGCGGCCCGGCCGCCAGGGCGCGGAACAGGCCGATGCGGTTGGCGGCGAACAACTGCCCGGCCGCCATGTAGCCCACGGCAACGTCCACGATGCGCTGGGGCGTGGCTGGTGTTTCCGACCCGGTCACGGTGACCCTCCTTCTGTTCGACCCGGACACTCTACATTCGTAGACAAAAGAGTCCAGCGCCGATTTCCCACGCGCAGCAACAAAAACCCGTCGTATTTCAACTTCCTACATTCGTAGAATAAAACCATTGACAGCGTATGACGGGAGTGTCAACATGCGTAGAACTACCCCTGCCGGCACCGGCAGTCCGGCCCGCCCGTCGCGGCGGGCGCGAGGAAGGGGAACCCATGACGCTGCTCGAAATCCGGGACCTCACGGTCGGCGTCGTCACCGACGACACCGAGCGCGAACTCGTGCGGGAGCTGTCCCTCGAACTCGGGCGAGGACGGACACTGTGCGTGGTCGGCGAGTCCGGCAGCGGCAAGACCGTGACCGCCCTGTCGATCATCCGCCTGCTCGAGTTCGTCGCCCCGGTCCGCACCCGCGGTGCGATCGCGGTCGACGGCGTGGACGTCACGCAGCTGCCCGCCGACGCGATGCGCGCCTACCGCGGCACCCGGATCGGCATGATCTTCCAGGAGGCGCTCGACTCCCTGAACCCCGGCCGCCGGGTCGGCGGGCAGCTGGTCGAGGCCTACCGCGAGCCCGGTTCCCTGCCGGGACAGGCCGCCCGGCGCGGCAGCCCGCTGCACCGCAAGGCCGAAGCCAAGGCCCGGCAGCTGCTCACCGAGGTCGGGCTCACCGACACCGGCCGGATCCTGCGGCTCTACCCGCACCAGATGTCCGGCGGCATGCAGCAGCGGGTGATGATCGCGCTGGCCCTGATGGCCGACCCCGACCTGCTCATCGCCGACGAGCCGACCACCGCCCTGGACGTCACGACCCAGGCGGAGATCCTCACGCTGTTCGACCGGGTGCGCCGCGACCACGGGACGGCGTGCGTGTTCATCACCCACGACATGGGGGTCGCCGCGCAGGTCGCCGACCGGATCGCGGTGATGTACCGCGGCCGCCTGGTCGAAACCGGTTCCCGCGACGACGTCCTCACCCGCCCGCGCCACCCCTACACCCGGGCCCTGCTGAGCTGCGTCCCCCAGCTGGGCGTGAGCCGACGCGAGGGCTTTCCGACCATCTCGCCGGCGTTGCTCGAATCCGCCATGGCGGGTGAACCTACCGAAGCCGTGGAAACCCGGACGCTGAAGCCGAGACCGCGCACCGAGGCGGGCACCACACTGGACATCACGAGCGTGTCCAAAGTGTACGGACGGAAAGGACGGTTCGGCCGGCCAGGCAGTGAGGTCCGCGCGGTCCGGGACGTCTCCCTGGTGATCCCGCCCGGCGAGTTCTTCGGCCTGGTCGGCGAGTCCGGCTCCGGCAAGTCCACCCTCGGCCGCCTCGTGACGGCCCTGGAGCCGCCGGAGTCGGGGGCGATCACCTTCGGCCCGCACAGCGTCACGGCGTCCGGGCTCACCGGCGGCGAACGCGCGTTCCGCCGCCGCGTCCAGCTGATCTTCCAGGACCCGCAAAGCTCCTTGGACCCGCGCCACACCGCCGCGCGCATCATCGCCGAGCCGCTCAAGGAGCTGACGCCGCTGCGGGGCGCCGCACTGGACCGGCGCGTCGCCGACCTGATCGACGAGGTCGGTCTCCCCCGCGACACCGCGGGCAAGCTCCCGTCGCAGCTGTCCGGCGGGCAGCGGCAGCGGGTGTCGATCGCCCGCGCGATCGCCGCCGAGCCGGAGCTGATCGTCGCCGACGAACCGACGTCGGCGCTCGACGTCTCGGTGCAGGGCCAGGTGCTGAACCTGCTGCTCGACCTGCGCCGCACCCGCACGCTCAGCCTGCTGTTCATCACCCACAACCTCAGCCTCGTGCTGTCGGTCGCCGACCGCGTCGGCGTGATGTACCGCGGCGAGCTGATCGAGGTCGGCGACCCCGACGCCGTCCGCCTCACCCCGCGCCACGACTACACGCGGCGGCTCCTCGCCGCCAACCCCGACCTGCCCGCCCTCCCCCACACAGGATCGACGCACCCATGAAGAGAACTCCTTTGCTCGCCGCCCTCGCCGCCGCGGCCACGCTCCTGGCCGGCTGCATGGGCAGCGCCGGAACCACAGCGGCCGCGGACGGCCCGCCGGTCCGCGGCGGCAACCTGACCGTCGCCGTCCCGACCGATCCGCAGTCGCTGGACATGGTGGCCAACCCCGGCCAGGTGACCGCCCAGATCGGCAACATGATGTACGAGAAGCTGTTCGAGGTGGACCAGGGCTTCGTCGCGCGGCCGATGCTGGTCGACACGTTCACGACCAGCCCGGACCGGCTGACCTACACGTTCAAGCTGCGCCAGGGTGTCACGTTCCAAGACGGCAACCCGCTGACGGCCAACGACGTCGTCGCCAGCCTGCAGCGCTGGCAGAAGAGCCACCGCACCGGCCAGCTCGTCACCCCGGACATCGACACGATCACCGCGCCGGATCCGGCGACCGTGGGCATCCACCTCAAGCGGCCGCGCTACCCGCTGATCGACGAACTGGCCGGCGCGGGCACCGAGATCTACGAAGCGAAGAACCTGGCCGGCCTGCCCGCGACCGGGTTCGGCCAGGACAAGGCGATCGGCACCGGCCCGTACAAGCTGAAGAGCTGGGACATCGGCCAGCAGCTCGTGCTGGAGCGCTACGACGGCTACAAGTCGCGGACCGAGGAGAACTGGGGCGGGCAGGCCGGTGCGAAGCACGCCTACCTCGACACGATCACCTACAAGATCGTCGGCGACCAGGACGCGCTGATCAACGGCCTGCAGACCGGCCAGTGGGACCACGCGATGCCGGCCAACGACCAGTACGAGCAGCTCAAGGCCAACCCGAACCTCGTGGTGCACAACCTGCCCGGCGGCAACGAGAACGTCATCATCCCGAACTTCAACCCGGGTTCGAAGTTCGCCGACCCGCGGGCGCGGCAGGCGCTGAACCTGCTGCTCGACAAGCCCGCGATCAACGCGGCGACCGGCGGCAGCAAGGACCTGACGATCGACACCGGCGCGTTCGCCTCGCCGGACAACAAGGCGTCCTACTCGACCGCGGGCGACGACGTCTACCGGCAGCACGATCCCGAGAAGGCCCGGCAGCTGCTCACCGAGGCCGGGGTCACCGCCGGGTCGACCGTCCACATCGTCACCACGAACTCCTACCCCGAGTTCGGCAAGTGGGCCGTGCTCATCCAGGACGAGCTGTCGAAGATCGGGCTCAAGGCCAAGATCGACACCTACGACTTCGCCACGATGCTCGGCACGCTGACCAAGGACCCGGGCGGCTGGGACATCACGACGCTGTTCTTCGACTCGTCGCTGACCTCGCCCGCCCAGATGCCCGCGCTGACCCTGGGCACGCTCAACGGCTCGTCCTCGCCCGAGATGGACGGACTGCTGGCCGAGTTCAACGCGTCGACGACGCCGGAGCAGGCCAAGGCCGTGATCGACAAGCTGCAGGCGTACACGTGGAAGCAGCTGTCGGTGATCACGCTGAGCCAGTCCAAGCTGTACGCGGCCTACACCCCGCGCTTGAAGGGATACGGCGACTTCTACCGGATCTTCTGGAACTCCTGGCTGGCGGCGGCATGACCGGAGTCCTGCTGCGCCGGCTGCGCGACCTGGTGATCATCCTGGTCATCGTCGGCACGATGATGTTCTTCGTCATCCGGCTCATCCCCGGCGACCCGGCCCAGGTCATCCTCGGCCCGACCGCGCGGCCGTCCGATGTGGACGCCCTGCGCGCGAGCATGGGCCTGGACGGTTCGCTCTGGCAGCAGTACCTGACCTGGGCCGGGCACGTGCTGCGCGGCGACTTCGGGACGTCGATCACCTACCACCAGCCGGTACTGGGCGTGGTGGCCGGGCACATCGTGCCGACGCTGACGCTGGCCGTGCTGTCCACGGTCGTCAGCTTCTTCCTGTCGGTGGCGATCACGTCGTGGCAGGCGGTGTCGCCGCGCAACCCGGTGGCCCGCACGCTCGACCGGCTGTCGTCGCTCGGTATGGCCCTGCCCGACTTCTGGATCTCCCTGGTCCTCGTGCTGGTGTTTTCGGTGACGCTGCGCTGGTTCCCCTCCAGCGGCTACCACGACCTGCTGACCGACCCGGCCGGCGCGGTGCCCGCGCTGGTGCTGCCGCTGGCGGTGCTCGTCATCGGACAGACGGCGTTGTTCGTGCTCACCCTGCGCGAGAGCGTGCTGGGTGAGCTGCCACTGGCCTACCTGCGCACCGCACGCGTCAAGGGCCTGCCGGAACGCCGCGTGATGCTGAAGCACGTGCTGCCGAACGCGCTGATGCCGCTGGTCACGCAGCTGGGCAGCAACTTCGCCATGCTGGTCGGCGGGATCGTGATCATCGAGTCGATCTTCGTCGTGCCCGGGCTCGGCCACCTGCTCATGGGCGCGGTGTCCACCCGGGACTTCCCGCTGATCCAGGGTGTGACGTTGTTCGTCGCGGTGCTGTTCGTCGTGGTCAACCTGCTGGTCGACCTGTCGTACGCGCTGCTCGACCCGAAGGTGCGTGTCGCATGAGCCTCGCCCTCGCCGAAGAGGCGCGCGCGGTGAACGCTCCCCCGCCGCGGCGCGCGGCCCGCGTGTTCCGCCGCAACCGGACGCTGGTCGTCTGCTCGGTGCTGCTCGGGCTCATCGTGCTGGCGGTCGTGGTGCTGCCGTTCTTCCTGCCGAGTGTCAGCGCCACCGACCCGGTGCACCGGCTGCTGCCGCCGTCGGGCGCGCACCCGCTCGGCACCGACTCCTACGGCCGGGACGTGCTCGCGCGGCTGGTGTCCGGCGGCCGGGCGTCACTCGGGCTGTCCGCGCTGATCACGCTGTGCGCGGCGTTCTCCGGCATGGTGATCGGCCTGGTCAGCGGCTTCTACCGGGCGGCGGACGCGGTGCTGATGCGGCTGATGGACGCGTGGATGTCGTTCCCGGCGATCATCCTGGCGATGGCGCTGGCCATCTCGCTCGGCGCGAGCATCTGGACCGAGCTGATCGCGCTGACGGTGATCTTCACGCCGTTCACCGCCCGGGTCATCAGGAGCCGCGTGCTCGGCATCGCCGGGCGGCAGTACATCGGCGCCGCCCGGGTGTCCGGGATGAGCCGCGGCAAGATCCTGCTGGTGCACGTGTTCCCCAACGTGCTGCCGCTGGCGCTGGTCCAGGTCGTCATCCTGGCCGCGGCGGCGATGCTGGTCGACGGCGCGATGAGCTTCCTCGGCCTCGGCATCGCCCCGCCCACGCCGACCTGGGGGAACATGATCGCCGAGGGCCGGTCGTACCTGGTCGTCGCGCCGTGGCTGATGCTCGTGCCGGGGGTGACGATCGTGCTCTGCGTGCTCCTGCTCAACCTCATCGGCTCCGCGCTGCGGATCGCCGTCGACGCCCGGGCCCGCACCCTCGGCGAGCTGCAGCGCTTGCGCGTCCGACGTCCCGCCCGTTCCCGTTCCCGTTCGTGAGAGAGGATCTCCTTGACCGTCCAGACTTCCCTGGCCGTGCGCCGGTTCGCCCCCGGTGGCACGCCCGCCGGCCCGCCGGTGCTGCTCCTGCACGGGTTCGCCTCCGACGGCCCGACCGACTGGATCGGCACCGGCTGGCCCGCGGCGCTGACGGCCGCCGGCCGCGCGGTCATCGTGCCGGACCTGCCCGGCCACGGCTCGAGCCCGGCTTCGGCCGACGCCACGCCGAAGGCCATTACCGAGGAGCTCGTGCTCGCGGTCGGTGACGTGTCCGAAGTGGACGTCGTCGGCTACTCGCTGGGGGCGCGGCTGGCTTGGGAGCTGCCTTCGGTGCTGCCTGTCCGGCGGCTGGTGCTGGCCGGGCTCAGCCCGCACGAGCCGTTCGGCGCGGTCGACGTCGAGGCGGCGCGGGCGTTCGTCCGGGGCGGGCGGGTCCCGGCCGACCCGCTGACCGCGGTGATCACCCGGATGATCACCGCGCCGGGGCGTGACCCGCTGGCCCTCCTCCGGTGCGTCGAGGGTCTGCGCCGGGAGCCGTTCGCCCCGCGGGTGGGGACGATCGGCGTGCCGACGCGGTTCGTCGCGGGCCGGGACGACCCGGTCAGCCAGGGCATCGAGACGCTGGTCCCGCTGGTGCCGGGCAGCGACCTGCTCCTGGTGCCCGGCGACCACGGCGGCGCCCTGCGCGGCGCGGCCTTCAAAACGGCGGTCCTGACCTTCCTGTAAGCACCCTAGGGCGGCACTTTCACGTGAAAGTGCCGCCCTAGGGGTCACCAGGTGCCGTCGGGGTTGACGTCGAGGTCCCGCCGGAGGTGGTCGACAGCCGCCCGGATCTCCTTGCCGTGCTTCCCGGCCAGGTCCAGTGCACGCAGGTTGTCCGTCAGCTGCTCTGCGCGGCTTGCTCCGAAAAGGACGTTCGCCACCGGCTCGTACGCCAGGCAGAACGCGAGGGCCAGCTGGGCCCGCGTCGCGCCGAACTCCGCCGCGATCACCGCCAGCTCGTCCGCGGTGTCCGCAATGGACTCTCGGATGCCGCCGACGTCCGCGCCGATCTTTCGCCGCGGTTCGCGGTTGCCCAGCAGGACTCCGCCTTCGAAGACGTCTGAGGCCTGCAGCACCAGACGTCCGCTCGCGAAGTGCCGCCCGTACGGCTCGCCCTCGGCCATCGACCGGCGGGCGATCGAGTACTTCAGCTGCGCGAACTCCGGCGCCGGCAGGCTTTCCCGTTCCGCGAAGGCCAGCGCCGCGTCGAGGTCGTCGGCCCGCCAGTTGTTGACACCCCAGCCGCCGATCCGCCCGGTCGCGATCTGCTCGGCGACGTCCGTGACGACCCGCGGGATGTCGGGGCGCTCGAGGTAGTCCCCCACCACGACCAGGTCCGCGTGGTCCGTGCCGACCCGGCCGAGCGACGTCTCCAGCTGCCGCGCGAACCCGGTCCGTGGGTAGTCCCACAGCCAGAGTTTCCCGCACAGCACGTAGTCCTCGCGGGCGATTCCCGCTTCCCGCACGGCTTTCCCGAAGAGCACGTCGGTGTGCGAGCCCTCGGCGTGCGGGCCCATGTCGTAGTGCGCGACGTCGAACAACGTCACGCCGGCGTCGACGGCCGTCCGCAGCAGCCGGACGGCGTCCCCGAAGTCCATCCGGTCCCACGTGTTCCACGAGCCCAGCCCGAAAGCCGATCTGCCGATCATGTTGTTTCCCTTCTCCGACAACACCTCTTTAGTCTACGATTGTAGAATGAAACAACGCATCGTGGTGGTGACCGGCGGGGCCAGCGGGATCGGCCGAGGCGTCACCGAAGCCTTCCTCACCGCGGGCGACCGCGTGATCGTCGCCGACGTCGACGCCCGCGCGGCGCACGAATCCGGCCGGGAGCACGTCGAGCTCGACATCTCGGATCCGGCGTCGGTCGACGCGGCCATCTCCCTGGTGACGCGGCAGTTCGGGCCGGTCGACGTGCTGGTCAACAATGCCGGCCTGGCGGGCGGCGGCGGGCCGTTGACGTCCCTGGGCGTCGAGGTGTTCGACCGTTGCGTGCGGGTCAACTTCCGCGGCACCTTCCTGATGACGCGGGCGATCGGCGCGCACATGGTCGACGCGGGCACGCGGGGCGCGATCGTGAACGTCTCGTCGATCGGCGCCCGCCAGCCGACACCCGGCCTGGGCCACTACGAGGCCACCAAGGCGGCGGTCGACGCGCTGACCAGGTCCGCGGCCCTCGAACTGGCGCCGCACGGGATCCGGGTGAACGCCGTCGCGCCCGGCCCGGTGCTCACCCCGATGACCGCCGGGTTCGCCGCCGACACCGCGGCCCGCGCGGCCTGGGAGTCGCGGATCCCCTTGGGCCGCATCGCCTCCGTCGAGGACGTCGCGCCGGCGGTGGTGTTCCTGGCCTCACCCGCCGCCGGGCACATCACGGGGGTGAGCCTGGCCGTGGACGGCGGCCAGCTGCTCACCTGACTATCCCTTGTGGACGATCCGGCCGCCGGTCACGGTCAGTTCGACTGCCACCGACGGCAGGGCCGCCAGAGCGACGTCGAGAGGGTTCGCATCCAGGACGCAGAAGTCGGCGGCCATGCCTTCCGCGAGGGTGCCCTTCCAGCTCGCGGAGCCGTCCTGGACGGCGGCTTCGGTGGTGTAGCAGCGCAACAGCCGCGCGGTCAGCTCCGGCGTCACGCCGTGCGCACCAAGGAGATCCCCGGCCGCGGCCAGGTGTACCCGCCAGTCCGGGGTGACGACGGGTGCGTCACTGCTCAAGGTCAGCACGACACCGGAGTCCAGGATTTCCCGCAACGGCCACGCTTTCGCGGCGACCGTGTCCCCCAGCGCGGAGGCGACCATCGGGCGCATGGCCGTCGCGATGGCCGGTTGCGTGGTCAGGCCGACACCGCGGGCCGCCATCCGCCGCAGCTGGGCCGGGGTGACGAGGTCGCCGTGCACGAGGTGGTCACCCCGGCGCAGGTGCGCGAGCGCGGTCTCGATGCTGCGCTCCCCCGTCGCGTGCACGCCGACGACCAGGCCCGCCGCGTGCGCCGCGACGATCATCTCGCCCAGGTTCGCGGCGCGGGTCCGGTCGTCGGGGCCGTCGACGAGCAGGGCGCCGTGGCCACCGTCGGCGTAACAGTGGTGCGTCCAGGCGGTGCCCATCGGCGGGATGCCGTCGGCGAAGATCTTGACGCCGGTAACCGCCAGACACTCCGGATCTGCTTGCGGCACGGGCGTTTCGAGGCCGCGCACGACGTCGGTCAGCGAGCTGGCGCCGTCGAGGAGTCCGAACAGGCGCAGGACGGTGACCCGGGACCGCAGCAGGCCTTCCCGGTGCAGCGCGGCGTATTCGTCGAGGACCTCCGCCGAGAAGCAGCCGGTTTCGCCGGGGCCGAGCCCGGGTTCGGTGTAGCTGGTGATGCCCAGCGACGCGCAGAGGTCGCCCGCGCGCAGAATGGCGGCGCGGCGCTCGGCCGCGGTCGTGACCGGTGCCTCTTCGTGCGGCGGGCCGAGCAGCGGGTGCGGCCAGCGGGCGCCGAGCCAGGTCGCGTGCAGGTGGGCGTCGTTGATGCCGGGCAGGACCGTGCGCCCGGCGAGGTCGACCACCTCCGTGTCCGGTCCGATGTGGCCGGTCAGGTCGTCGCCGATCGCGACTATCCGGCCATCACGGACCGCGAGGCCGTCCGTGACCGTGCCCAGCCGGTCGAAGGTGTGGACGGTGCCGCCGCGTACGACCAGGTCGGCCGGGCGGATCCGTTGTGCCGTCATGGTTTCCTCCCGGACCTGGACTTTATCTTCCACGACTGTAGACTAAAACGATGGCACTGCCCACCCACACCGAGGCCGCGGTCCTCACCGGCCACCACGCGCCGCTCGAACTGCGCGAACTACCCCTGCCGGCGCCCGAACCCGGCGCCGCGCTGGTCCGGCTCACGTGCACCACGTTGTGCGGCACCGACGTCCACCTCTGGGCCGGGCAGATGAGCTTCCCCGGCATGCTCCCGATGGTGCTCGGGCACGAGATGGTGGGTGAGGTCGTCGCCATCGGTCCCGGCACCACCGACACGCTGGGCCGGGAGATCAAGCCGGGCGATCGGATCGGCTGGTCGGAGTCGGTCTGCGGGAAGTGCTTCGGCTGCACGATCCTGCGCGAGCCCGTCGCCTGCGAGTCCCGCGGTTACGGCTTCCTCCAGCGCGCCGACCGGTTCCCCTACACGACCGGCGGGCTCGCGCGGCACTGTTACGTGACGCCCGGCGCAGCGAAGCTGCTGCTGCCCGACGACGTCGAGGACAGCTGGGCGTCGATGTCGGGCTGTGCGGGCAAGACCGTGCTGCGGGCGGTCGCCCGGTCCGGCGGTATCCGTCCGAACGCGACGGTCGTGGTCCAGGGCGCCGGCGCGCTCGGCGTGTTCGCCACGGCCGTCGCGCGGCTGTGCGGCGCGGGCACCGTGATCACCGTCGGCGGTCCGGGGAGCCGGCTGGAGACGGCCTTGCGATTCGGCGCCACCGCGACTGTCTCGGTGGACACCACGCCGGAGGAACGGATCGAGCGTGTGCAGGAGCTGACCGGCGGACGCGGCGCCGACCACGTCTTCGACTTCGCGGGCGGCCCGACGATCGGCGAGGAGGCCGTCGCGTTCGCCGCGCAGCGTGGCACCGTCGCGATCGTCGGGTCGACCGGCCCGGCGCCGTCGCCCGTGCCGCTGGGCACGGTGATGGGCAAGGAACTGACCGTCGTGGGCTCGCTCAACGGCGACATCGCCGACTACCACCACTCGGTCGAGTTCTTCCGCGCCTTCGCCGGGCGGATGCCCTGGGGCGAGCTGTTCAGCCCGCCCGTCGGGCTGTCCGGCGCGTCCAACGCCGTCGAGTCGATGTCCCGGCTCGGCGAGCTCAAAGCCGTCATCGACCCCCGACTGCCCTAGGAGCGTTTCGTGAGCATCCCCCAGCGCCGCATCGGCCGCGACGGCCCGCAGACCGGCGTCCTGTCGCTCGGCTCGTGGCACACCTACGACCGGATGGACTTCCGCGAGGCCGTGACGCTGCTGCGCACCGCCGTCGACGCCGGGATCACGCTGTTCGACGTCGGCGTCTACGGCTTCCCCGGCAGCCCGCCGGTGTTCACCGACGTGCTGTTCTCCGCCATGGTCCGCGCCGCGGGCCTGCGCCGGGACGACTACCTGCTGTCCGCGAAACTCTGGCTCGAGGGCTATCCCGGGCACGGCCTGCGCGAGCAGCTGGAGAACGCTTTCTTCCGCGCCGGCGTCTCGCACGCGGACCTGGTGATCCTCGGTGACCTGCGCAGCGACGACACGGACCTGCACGCGCTCGTCCGGGACCTGGCCGAACTGCGTGAGGCCGGGCTGATCGGGCAGTGGGGTGTCAACAACTGGTCGGCGTCGACGATCCGGGCGGTGCACGGCTTCGCCGTCGCCGACGGGGTGCCCGGGCCCGCCCTCGCGCAGCTGAAGTACAGCGTGGCGCGACGGTCCATTCCGGACGGTGCACCGTTCGGCGAGATCTTCGGCTCACTGGGCGTCACGCTCCAGGCGTCGGACGTCTTCGAGGGCGGCGTGCTGCTGGGCAAGGGCGAGCGCCAGGTGGGGCGGGACCCGGGTGACGTCCGGCAGCGCATCGCCGACTCCGCCGAGGGAATCCGGAAGGTCGCCGAAAGCCTCGGCGCGACGGCCGCGCAGCTGTGCCTGGCCTTCACGCTCACCCACCCGGCGCTCACGACGACGTTGTTCGGCGCGACGAGCGTCCGGCAGCTGGAGGACAACCTGGCCGCGGTCGACCTGGTGTCGCGAGTGGGGGCGGCTGAGCTGCGGGCGCTGGTGGAGCCGTTCTGGGCCGACCGGGACGCCGTCTCGCCGGAGGGGCCGTGATCGACCCGGAGCTGCCGCCGGTCTCCGGCCCGTCGCTGACCGCTTCGACATTGCCCGCGATCCGGGCGGCACTGCGCAACCCGACGTGCGCGGAGGCGGTCGGCGACCGGGACATCACGTGGTCGGACCACGTCGTGCCGGGGACGGACGTGGTCGTCACGGTGCTGCGGCCGCGCGTGCCGCGGGCCGGGCTGTTCAGCATCCACGGCGGCGGCATGGTGATGGACGACCGGTTCGCCGACCTGCCCCGGCTGGTCGCGCTGGTCGAGGAGTTCGGTTTCGTGGCGGCGACCGTCGAGTACCGGCTGGCGCCGGAGCACCCGCATCCCGCGCCGCTGGAGGATTGCTACGCGGGTCTCGCCTGGTTCGCCGCGGAGTTCGACGGTCCCCTGGTGGTGGCGGGCGGCAGCGCGGGCGGCGGGCTGAGCGCCGGATGCGCGCTGCTGGCCCGCGACCGCGGCGGCCCGGCGCTCGCGGGGCAGCTGCTGCTGTGCCCGATGCTCGACGACCGCACGACGGCCGACCTCCCGGGCGCGGTGTGGAGCCGCGCGGCCAACGACTTCGGCTGGCGGAGTCTGCTGGCCGGACAGACCTCACCGTACGCGTCCCCGGCCCGGATGCCGGACCTGCGCGGCCTGCCACCGGCGTTCGTGGAGGTGGGCGGCGCAGAGATCTTCCGCGACGAGGATGTGGCGTACGCGCAGCGGCTGGCCCAGGCGGGAGTCCCGACGGAGCTGCACATCTGGGCGGGTGCCTACCACGGGTTCGACCGCTTCGCCCCGGAGGCGGAAGTGACGCGCGCGGCCCTGGCGGCCCGCTCATCCTGGCTGCGGCGGTTGCTGGGTATCCGGGAATGAGACTCACCGCCCCGGCGAAGAGTGGCACCGGCCGACGCATCGGTGAAACCCCAAGACCCGGCGACGCGGCCCTCACGGCTACAGCGACTACTCGGCACCCGGACATGAGGCTCGCCGCCCCGGCGAAGACCGGCACCGGCCTGGGCCTCAGAGAGGCCCAAAGACCCGGCGGCTCGGTCATCCTGGCTGCGGCAACTACTGGGCACCCGGAATGAGGCTCGCTGCCTCGGCAAAGAGCGCACCAGCCGGCGCCTCGGTGAAACCCCCAAGACCCGGCGACGCAGTCGTCACGGCTACAGCGGCTGCGCGGCACCCGGTCATGAGACTCACCACCTCAGCGAAGACCGGCACGCCAGCGCCTTGAGAAGGCCCAAAGACCCGGCAGCGCGGCTGCGGCGAGTGTTCGGCACCCGGGAATGAGGCTCACCGCCTGGCGAAAAGCAGCACCGGCCGGGACCTCGGTGAAGCCCAAGCCCCGACGGCCCGGTCATCCCGGCTGCGGTGGCTGCTCGACACTATGAGCCGAGGATGAACCGCGCGGCCTGCTCCCCCACCAGCACCGCCGGTGCGTTGGTGTTGCCCGTTGTCACCCGGGGCAGCACCGACGCGTCCGCCACCCGTAGCCCCTCCAAGCCGTGCACCTTCAGGTCCGGGCCCACCACCGAGTCCGGGTCCGTGCCCATCCGGCAGGTGCCGACCTGGTGGTGGTACGTGATCGCCGTGCGGCGGACGTACTCGCGTACGTCGTCGTCCGGTGCCGGGTACAGCTGCCGGGCGCCCCAGTCGGCGGCCAGGGCACGGCCGACCGCGATGCACTGCTCCACCGACGCCATCAGGCTCTCGAAGTCCGCCGGTGCGGACAGCGCGCCCAGGTCGATCAGCGGCTCGCCGTCCGGTGACAGCCGGACGCTTCCCCGGCTCTCCGGACTCACCATGCCCGCCATCAGCGAGAACCCCGTCGGCGGGCCGGTCATCCACGGCTCGTACATCGGCACGCTGAAGCAGATCGGCTGCGTGTCGGGCACCGCGAGCCCGGGGCGGCTGCGCCAGAACCAGTGGACCTGCGTGACCGACCTGCCCGCCACCGGCGGCTCGACAACACGATCCGTCCCGAAGATCACCGGTGCGAGCAGGTGATCGTGGAGGTTACGGCCGACGGGCAGGTCGGCGACGACGTTGATGCCCAGCGCGGTCAGGTCGTCCGCCGGACCGACGCCGCTGCGCAGCAGGATCGCGGGCGACGTCAGGGCACCCGCCGCCAGCACCACCAGGTCGGCGGACAGCTCCCGCGGCTCACCCGCGATCGACGCGACCACCCCGGTGGCGCGCGAGCTTTCGAACAAGACCCGGTGCACCAAGGCTCCTGTGTGGACGGTCATCCGGGACGCCACCGGCGCAGCGTAGGCACTCCACGTGGTGACACGACGGCCGTCGCGCGCGGTGATCTGCTCGATCGAGACGCCGTCCTGGGTGGCACCGTTGTAGTCCGGGTTGAAGGGCAGGCCGACCGACACCGCCGCGTCCACTATGGACTGCTGGATCGGGTGCAGCGGCTCGTTCGGGACCACCGGCAGGAGGTCCTTCTCGACGCGCTCGAACACCGGCCGGACGTCGTCCCAGGTCCAGCCGGGCACGCCCCAGCCGTCGTAGTCGGCGGGCGCGCCGCGGACCCAGATCATCGCGTTCAGGGCGTGCGAACCGCCGAGGACCTTGCCGCGCGGCAGGTGCAGCCGCCGGTTCGCCGCGTGCGGCTGCGGGACCGTGTGGTGGTCCCAGTCCTCGGGTCCGTGCCACAGCTCCCCGGCCCGCGCCGGGTCGTGGATGGCGGGGTTGACGTCCGGGCCGCCCGCCTCCAGCAGCGTCACTTCCGCACCCGCGTCGACCAGCCGCCGGGCCACCACGCAGCCCGCCGAACCCGCGCCCACCACGATCACGTCCATGGGCCCAGCCTGACGCGCCTTCCGGCCGGGGACGCGGATCCCTTCGCCGTCCGTCAACCGGCGTGCGGGAGCGGACAAGACCCACGGCCCTCCGGCGTCCAATACTCGGTTCACCTGACGGAGGAGGAACCCGGGATGGCGACACGCCTGTGCATCGACGGACAGTGGACCGAGGCCGGCGGCGGCGCCATCCCGACCCTCGACCCGGCCACCGGCCGGGTGCTCGAGGAGGTCGGCACCGCGTCGAAGGCCGACGTCGACGCCGCCGTCGCGGCCGCCCGGCGCGCGCTGACCGCGCCGGCGTGGGCCGGGCTGCTCCCGGTCCAGCGGGCCGCGCTGCTGTTCCGGCTCGCGGACCTCCTCGACACGCACCACGAGGAGCTGGCCCAGCTGGAGACCCGTGACCAGGGGCAGCCGATCGGCGTGTCCCGGCAGGTCAGCGCCACCGGCGCGGCCGAGCACTTCCGGTACTTCGCGGGCTGGGTGACCAAGCTGCAGGGCACCACGAACCCGGTGTCGTTCCCCGACACGCTGCACTACACCCGCCGCGAGCCGGTCGGGGTGAACGCGCTGATCACGCCGTGGAACTTCCCGCTGATGATCCTCGCCTGGAAGCTCGCGCCCGCGCTGGCCACCGGCAACACCGTGGTGATCAAGCCGAGCGAGGTCACGCCGTTGACCAGCATCCGGCTGGTCGAGCTGGCCCACGAAGCCGGGATCCCGGCGGGCGTCGTCAACCTGGTGACCGGGGACGGCGCGGTCGGCGCGATGCTCAGCGAGCACGCGGACGTCGACCACCTCTCCTACACCGGCTCGACGGCGGTCGGGAAGCTGATCACGGCGGCGAGCGCGGCGTCCAACCTCAAGCGGCTCACGCTCGAACTCGGCGGCAAGGCCCCGAGCATCATCGCGGCCGACGCCGACATCGACGCCGCGGTCGCGGGCAACCTCGCCGGGGCGACGCTCAACACCGGCCAGGTCTGCGCGGCCTACACCCGCTTCTACGTCGACCGGAAACGCGAGCAGGAGTTCGTCGACAAGCTCGCCCGCGGCCTGGAAGGCCTGCGGGTCGGCCCCGGCGCCGACGAAAGCACCCAGCTCGGCCCGCTCGTCTCGGCGAAGCACCGCGAGCACGTCGACTTCCTGGTCACCACCGGCCGCGAACAGGGCGCCGACCTGGTGACCGGCGGCAGCCGCGTCGGCGGTGACGGCTACTTCTACCGCCCGACGCTGTTCGCCGGTGTCACCGACGCCATGACGATCATGCGTGAGGAGATCTTCGGCCCGGTCCTGGCCGTCACGCCCTACGACGACGGCGACGAGCTGCTCGGCCGCGCCAACGACACGGAGTACGGCCTGGCCGCGACGGTCTGGACCCGCGACCTCCGCACCGCCCAGCGCTTCGCCGACGGGATCCGGGCCGGCGCGGTGTTCGTCAACATGCCGCCGATCCCCGACATGGCCGCGCCGTGGGGTGGGTACAAGGCGTCCGGCTGGGGCCGCGAGATGGGCCCGTGGGCCTTGGACGCCTACACCGAGACCAAGTCCGTCTGGCTGCACTACGGCTATTGACCAGGTCGCAGATCGTATATGATTTGAGATACCTTAGCCCGACCGGCAGGCAGGAAGCACCGATGACCAGCATCGCGCGGCCCGGCAAGATCATCGCGCTGCACCTCAACTACCGCTCCCGCGCCGCGCAACGCGGCCGCGTCCCCGAGCAGCCGTCCTACTTCCTCAAGCCGCCGACGTCCGTCGCGGCGAGCGGCGAGGTCCTCGAACGCCCGGCCGGCACCGAACTGCTCGGCTTCGAAGGCGAGATCGCGCTGGTCATCGGCCGGCTCGCCCGCCGCGTCTCCCCCGAGGACGGCTGGGCGTACGTCTCCGGCATCACCGCCGCCAACGACTTCGGCGTCTACGACCTGCGCTACGCCGACAAGGGCAGCAACCTCCGTTCGAAGGGCGGTGACGGTTTCACCCCGCTCGGCCCGGCGGTCCTGCCCGCCGCGGACGTCGACCCGGCCGCACTGCGGCTGCGGACCTGGCTCAACGGCGCCCTCGTCCAGGACGACACCACCGCCGACCTGCTGTTCGGCTTCGGCCGGCTCGTCGCCGACCTCTCGCAGCTGATCACCCTCGAACCCGGGGACGTCGTGCTCACCGGGACGCCCGCGGGCGCGTCGGTCGCCGGGCCCGGGGACGTCGTCGAGGTCGAAGTCAGCGCCGGAGAACACAGCACCGGCCGCCTGGTCACGCCGATCGGCGAAGGGACTGTCCCCTTCGGACCGTTCGGCGCGCTCCCCCGGGCCGACGAGAAGCAGCGCGCCGACGCCTACGGGACGTCCGAACCGGAGTTCACCCTGACTCGGGAACTGCGCGAGCGGATCGAATCCGTCGGCACCGCAACGCTTTCCGTCCAGCTCCGCAAGCGGGGGTACCACGACGTCTTCATCGAAGGCCTCACGTCGACCCGGCCCGGCGCCCGGCTGACCGGCCGCGCGCGGACCCTGCGGTACCTGCCCTACCGCGAGGATCTGTTCCGCGCGCACGGCGGGGGTTACAACGCGCAGAAACGCGCGATCGACGCCCTCGGCCCCGGCGACGTCCTGGTCATGGAGGCCCGCGGCGAACGTGGCACCGGCACCGTCGGAGACATCCTCGCGCTGCGCGCCCAGGTCAACGGCGCGGCCGGGATCGTCACCGACGGCGGGGTCCGCGACCTGGCCGCGGTGTCCGCTTTGGACATTCCCACCTATCACGCCGGGCCGCACCCGGCGGTGCTCGGGCGCCGGCACGTGCCGTGGGAGGTCGACGTCGCGATCGCCTGCGGGGGCGCGGCGGTCTGCCCCGGCGACGTCATCGCGGGTGACGGCGACGGCGTGCTCGTCATCCCGCCGCACCTGGTCGAGGAGGTCGTCGACGCCGCGATCGAGCAGGAGCGGCAGGAGACGTTCATCGCCGAGCAGGTCGCCGCCGGCGAGCGCGTCGAAGGGCTGTACCCGATGGACGAGCACTGGCGTGGGAGGTACGCCGCATGGCTCGCGAAACGGTGAACGGCGCCGCGCTCAGCAAGTCGCGCATCGCCTACGAATGGATCAAGGCCCGCATCGGCGACGGCACCTTCTCCCCCGGCTACCGCCTGGTCCTCGGCCAGCTCGCCCAGGAACAGGGCGTCAGCGTGGTCCCGATCCGCGAGGCGATCCGGCTGCTGGAGGCCGAAGGGCTGGTCACGTTCGAACGCAACGTCGGCGCGCAGGTCGCGATGGTCGACGAGAGCGACTACCAGCACACGATGCAGACCCTCGCGCTGGTGGAGGGCTACGCGGCCGCCTTGGCCGCGCCGCTGCTGCCGCCCGGTGCCCTCGACGAGGCCCGTGAGCTGAACGCCCGGCTCGCCGACTGCCTCGGGCACTTCGAACCCGCGCGGTTCACCGCGCTCAACCGGGACTTCCACGCGGTGCTGTTCGCCGCGTGCCCCAACCCGCAGGTCCTCGACCTGGTCCACCGCGGCTGGAACCGGCTGAGCGGGCTGCGGACCTCGACGTTCAGCTTCGTGCCCGGCCGCGCCCGCCAGTCGGTGGCCGAGCACGAAGCGATCCTCGGCCTGCTCGACGCCGGCGCCCCCGCCGCCGAGGTCGAACGGGCCGTGCGCGACCACCGGCTGGCCACCTTGGCCGCGTTCCTCGCCTTTCAAGCCCACCGCCACCCCTGACGCAGAAGGGAAACCCATGCGCTTCCGCTCCGACCCCCAGGCGATCCGCGGGTCGATCGCACCGCTGATGACGCCGTTCACCGCCGACGGCGCGGTGGACCACGACGGCCTCGCCAACCTGGTGCGCTGGCAGCTCGCCGCCGGCACCCACGGCATCTCGATCGGCGGCTCCACCGGCGAGCCGGGCTCCCAGACGGTCGCCGAACGCGCCGAGGCGATCCGCACGGTCGCCGCCGTCGTCGACGACCGTGTCCCGTTCGTCCCGGGTACCGGTTCCGCGAAGTTGGACGAGACCCTCGAGCTGACGGCCGCCGCGCGCGACGCCGGGGTCGACGCGGCGCTGGTCATCACGCCGTACTACGCGCGCCCGACCCAGGACGCGCTGTTCGTCTGGTACCGCACGGTCGCCAACGAGTTCCCGGACCTGCCGATCGTCGCCTACAACGTGCCGAGCCGCACCGCCGTGGACCTCGCGCCGGAGACCGTCGCGCGGCTGTTCCGCTCGTGCGACAACTTCGTCGGCATCAAGGAGACGACCAAGGACTTCGAGCACTTCTCCCGCGTGCTGCACCTGTGCGGGCGGGAGCTGGTCGTGTGGTCCGGGATCGAGCTGCTCTGCCTGCCGCTGCTGGCGCTCGGCGGCGCCGGGTTCGTCAGCGCGACGGCCAACATCGCGCCCACCGCGTGCGCCGAGATGTACACCGCTTGGCAGGCCGGCGACCACGAACGCGCGCGGGAGATCCACTACGGCCTGCACCCGCTGGTCGACCTGCTGTTCGTCGAGACCAACCCGGCGCCCGGCAAGTGGGTCCTCGAACACCGCGGGCTGATCGGGTCCGGCCACGTCCGGCCGCCGCTGCTCCCGCCGTCCGAGGCCGGGCTGGCCCGCATCAAGGACTTCATGGCCGAAGGCGCGAAGTACCTCTCGCCGACCGAAGGCTTCACCGTGGAGGGGAAAGCATGACGCACCACGTCCCGGAAGGGCTGCCGGGCGCGCTGAAGCACTACATCGGCGGGCAACTCGTCGACAGCGTCTCGGGCAAGACCTTCGACGTGCTCGATCCCGTGTCGAACACCCCGTACGTCACCGCGGCGGCGGGCCAGGCCGAGGACGTCGACCGGGCGGTCGCCGCGGCGCGCACGGCGTTCGTCGACGGGCCCTGGCCCCGGCTGGTGCCGCGGGCGCGGGCCCGGGTGCTCAACAAGATCGCCGACGCCGTCGAGGCCCAGGACACCCGGCTGGCCGAGCTGGAGACGTTCGACACCGGCCTGCCGATCACCCAGGCGCTCGGCCAGGCGCAACGCGCGGCCGAGAACTTCCGGTTCTTCGCCGACCTCGTCGTCGCCCAAGCCGACGACACCTACCAGGTGCCGGGGCGGCAGGTGAACTACGTGCACCGCAAGCCGGTCGGGGTCGCCGGGCTCATCACGCCGTGGAACACGCCGTTCATGCTGGAGAGCTGGAAGCTGGCGCCCGCGCTGGCGGCCGGCTGCACGGTGGTGCTGAAGCCGGCCGAGTTCACGCCGCTGTCGGCGAGCCTCTGGGCGGAGATCTTCGCCGACGCCGGTCTGCCCGAAGGTGTGTTCAACCTGGTCAACGGCTTCGGCGAGGAAGCGGGCGACGCGCTCGTCAAGCACCCGGACGTCCCGCTGATCTCATTCACCGGTGAGTCCACGACGGGCCAGACGATCTTCCGCAACTGCGCGACCGGCCTCAAGGGCATGTCGATGGAGCTGGGCGGCAAGTCCCCGGCGATCGTCTTCGCCGACGCGGACCTCGACGCCGCGCTCGACTCGACGTTGTTCGGGGTGTTCTCCCTCAACGGCGAACGCTGCACCGCGGGCAGCCGGATTCTCGTCGAGCGCCCGATCTACGACGAGTTCTGCGCGCGGTACGCCGAGCGAGCGAGGAACATCGTCGTCGGCGACCCGCACGACCCGGCCACCGAGGTCGGCGCGCTCGTGCACCCCGAGCACTACGCCAAGGTCATGAGCTACGTCGAGCTGGGCAAGTCCGAAGGCCGCCTGCTCGCGGGCGGCGGGCGGCCGTCCGGTGTGGACAGTGGCAACTACGTCGCGCCGACGGTGTTCGCCGACGTCGCTCCCGGCGCCCGGATCTTCCAGGAGGAGATCTTCGGCCCGGTCGTCGCGCTGACGCCGTTCGACACCGAAGCCGAAGCCCTGGCGCTGGCCAACAACGTCAAGTACGGGCTCGCCGCCTACCTGTGGACGTCGAACCTGGAGCGCGCGCACACCTTCGCGCAGTCGGTCGAGGCCGGGATGGTCTGGCTGAACTCGCACAACGTCCGCGACCTGCGCACGCCGTTCGGCGGGGTCAAGGCGTCCGGCCTCGGCCAGGAGGGCGGGTACCGCTCGCTCGACTTCTACACTCATCAGCAGGCGATCCACGTCTCGCTCGGGCCGGTGCACACGGCCCGGTTCGGCAGCGTCCAGAAGGGACAGTCATGACCGTCACCCCGCCGGACGTCCTCCGCTGCGCGTACGCCGAACTGGTCGTCACGGACCTGGCCGCGTCCCGCGACTTCTACGTCGGCGTGCTCGGCCTCGTCGTGTCCTATGAGGACGAAGAAGCGCTGTACCTGCGGGCGTTCGAGGAGTACCTGCACCACTCGCTGGTGCTGCGGAAGGGTGCGACACCCGCGCTGGCCGTGCTCGGCTACCGCGTCCGGAGCGCGGCCGACCTCGACCTCGCCGAGGCGTACTACCGCGAGCTGGGGTGCCGGGTCGAGCGCCGGGCGGCGGGCGCGACCCGCGGCATCGGCGAGGCGGTCCGCGTCGAGGACCCGCTCGGCTTCCCGGTGGAGTTCTTCTGCGAGGCCGAGCACGTCGAGCGGTTCACCCAGCGCTACGACGTCCACGGCGCCGGCGCCCTGTCGCGGCTGGACCACTTCAACCTCGACACCCCGGACGTCCCGGCGGCCCGGAAGTACTACGAGGGCCTGGGTTTCCGGGTGTCGGAGGACATCCAGGACGACGAGGGCACGGTGTACGCGGCCTGGATGTTCCGCAAGCCGACGGTGCACGACGTCGCCCTCACCGGCGGCGACGGGCCGCGGCTGCACCACATCGCGTTCGCGAGCCACGAGCGGACGCAGATCCTGCACCTCTGCGACCACCTGGGCGCGCTGCGCAAGTCCGGCATGATCGAGCGCGGGCCGGGCCGCCACGGCGTCTCGAACGCGTTCTACCTCTACGTCCGCGACCCCGACGGGCACCGGATCGAGATCTACACCCACGACTACTACACCGGCGACCCGGACAACCCGGTGCTCACCTGGGACGTGCACGACAACCAGCGCCGCGACTGGTGGGGCAACCCGGTAGTGCCGAGCTGGTACTCCGACGCGTCCGCGGTGCTGGACCTGGACGGGAAACCGCAGCCGCTGATCGCCCGGGCCGAGGCGCGCGAAGCCGACGTCACCATCGGCGCCGACGGCTTCTCGTACACGTCGGAGGACGCCGAATTCAAGCTGGGTGAACAGGTTTGAGCCACCGGGTGTACCACTCGCGGGTGCGGTGCAGGAAATCGAGCTGGTGGTCACGGCCGCGCAGCGAGTGGCCCTCCCCGGGGTAGACGGCGAACTCGTGCTCGACGCCGAAGTGGCACAGTGCGCGGTGGAGGAACTCGGCCTGCGAGAGCGGGACGTTCGTGTCGTCGTCGCCGTGCACCAGCAGGATCGGCGTCCGGATGTCGGCGGCGTAGGAGATCGGGCTGTTCCGGTCGTGCCGGTGCGGGCCCGGGCCCTCCCAGCCGATGCTCCCGCCGAGCGCCGCCTCGAAGGGGGCGCCCAGCTCGCCGGTGGCGGCCATCATGCCCCAGTCACTGATGCCCGCGTTGACGACGGCCGCGGCGAAGCGGTCACTGCGCGCGGCCGCCCAGGCGGCGAGGAACCCGCCGTGGCTCCCGCCGCCGATGCCGAGCCGGTCCGGATCGGCTACACCGGCGTCGATCAGCAGGTCGATGCCGGAGAGGATGTCCGTCCACTCCGCACCGCCGACCTCACCGGCGACGGCAACGGCGAACGCGTGGCCGTGGCCCTGGCTGCCGCGCGGGTTGGGCAGGAACACGGCGAATCCGGCGTCGGCCAGCCACCGCGCGTGCCGGTGCCAGCCGAGGACGAAGCGGTCGGCCCAGCGGTCGTACGGGCCGCCGTGCACGAGCGTGACCAGCGGAAACGGGCCGTCCTGGCGCGTGGCGCCGGGCGGGAGGACGAGCAGGCCGTCCAGCTCCAGGCCGTCGGCGGCCCGGTAGGCCAGGCGCTCCTGCGAGCCCCAGGTCCGGGCGCGCAGTTCCGGGCTGCTGTCGGTGAGCCGGGTCAGCGGGCCGCCCGGAGGTCCGGTGCAGACGTCGTCGGGCTCGGTCGCGGTGCTCGCGACCACGGCGACGACACCGCCGCCGTGGCTCAGGAACTCCAGGGAGCCCGGCGCGTGGCCGATCTCGGCGAACCGGCGCGTAGCCGGGTCGAGCCGCCGGATCGTGGTGTCGAGGCCTTCGGCGAACAGGGCGAGCGGCGGGCCGTCGTCGACCTGGACGAGGTCCACCGGGCAGACGCCCATCCCCTTGGTGAGGTCGGTGCCGTCCTCGGCGTCGAGGATCGCGTAGCCGGCGACGAGTCCGGGCGGGGTGAGGCCGAGGTAAAGGAGGCGGTCGCCCCACCAGGTGAGCGCGGACGCCTCGGCGGCCGGGGCGGGGAGGTCGCGGCCGCCGACCAGGTGGAGCCGCGCTTCGAGCATGCCGGGAGTCTGGTCGGCGACCGACCAGGTCAGCACGGCGAGCGGGCCGCCGCCGGGGTGGGCGGCGACCTCGACGACGTGCCGGTCACCGAGGTCGCCGTGCGGCCGGACCTCGCCGGTGGCCAGGTCGAGCAGCCACAGCCGGTCGGGCGTTTTCGGCGTGCGCAGGTACGGGTCTCGCGGCGGCTCTTCGCCGGGCCCGACCAGGGCGACGAGGTCGCCGGGCAGCGGGACGCAGGCGGTGACGTCCCGGTCGGTCACGCGTACGGCGTCCCCGGCGCGGCCGACCCGGTGGAGCCGCCGGGCGGCCAGGTAGAAGACCGAGCCGGAGTCCGGGGCCCACCGGGGTGCCTCGGCGGTGCCGGCCAGCCTGCGCGGTGGCGCGCCGCCGCCGGCGGGGACGAGCCACAGCTCACCGGCCGTGTGGCCCCGGGTCGTCGTGAGGTAGGCGACCCAGCGGCCGTCGGGGGAAACCCGCGGCTCCCTGGGCATGATCCGGTCGACGACGGCCTCGGCGCTCAAGTTCCCCATGAGCACAGTCTTCCAGCCATCCGCGCGGCGAGTGGCGCCGAACTCCTGGTGGGTGCGTCCGGTGCGAGGGAGCGAGCGATGAACGGCGAGACACTGCCCCCGGGCTGGGACGTGGCCGTGGAGCGGCTCAGCCTGCGGGTCGCCACGGCCGCCGAGCTGACCGTCGACCTCACGACGCGGCCGGCGTTGCGCCGCATCCGCTCGACCGTCGCCGGCTGCCTCGGCTTCGGCCGCACCAAGGAGGAGCCGCTCGGCGCGCTGCTGCTCGTCGTGGACGAACTGGTGGGCAACGCCTACGACCACACCGCGCACCCGTCACGGCTCAAGGTGACGCGCGAGCTGCGCGGCCTGCTGGTGGAGGTCTCCGACGAGGAGCCGTCGGTCGAGCGCGTCGCGGCAGGCGGCGGTCACGGCTTGAAGCTGGTGGATCAGCTGTCCCTGGGCTGGGGCGTGCGCGCGACCGAGCCGGGGAAGACCGTCTGGGCCCTCGTCCCGGCTCAGCTGTTCCGCGAACACTGACGGCCCGCGGCGTGGTCCGTGCCGCCGGGTCACCGGCGGCCGTCGAGGCCGCAGCAGGTGCGCGGACCTGATCGCCGGTGCGTTCGCGGCTGAGGATCTCGCCGGCGAACCAGCCGGGACTTGGCAACGAAGACCAGGCCCGTGATGCCATCGGAAGCGGGTGAACTCGTCGGCGTCGAAGCCTGTTGTCCCGCCAAACAGCCGGGCCAGGTCGCGGTGCGAACCCGACCAGGCAGCCCGCGACACGGGTGCCCTCCGTGCAGGTCCCGACGTGCATCGGGTAGTCGAGGACGTCGGCGAACGCGGCGAAGCCCGCCGCGATCACGCCGCCGAGAGCGCGCCCAGCAGTTCCTCGTGATGACCCGCCTCGCGCAGCACCGGCGCTTCGAGCGTCCCCACGTCCGGGTCGCCGGCGCGGACCGCGGCGAGGAAGCGCACCACCGCGCGCGGTTCCGGGAGCACTTCGCCCCCGAGGTAGGCGAGGACGACGGCTTCCCGGCCGGTGTCCTCCAGGGCCGCCGCCCAGCCGTGCGCCTCGTCCCAGACGAGGGCGAGGTCGTGGCCGGGGAACCGGCCCAGCCGCCAGTCGAGGGCGACGTACGCCGACACCGGGGTGTCGAGGTCGATCGTGCAGGACTCCGGCCCCACCCCCACGGCCCGGGCCACCGCCCCCAGGTATCCGCGCAACCGCCGCTCGAACGAGAACTCCGTGTCGCGCCCGAAATCGATCTGAATGCTCAACGCCGCCTCGCTTTCCCCATCGGCCGCGGGATCTTCCGCGACCCGATCGCGGATACCCCGCCCCCCGGTGGATCAACCGCGCGATGAGGCACCGGTTCCGGCCAACGGGACAGGGAGAGGACAGGCACGGTGCGCCCCCTTCCCCCGTGAGGCAGGATCGGGGGGTGACGATCGATCAGGCCGGTGCGCCCCAGGCCCGCCCGGGCCCGGCCTTCCCCGAACACGAAACCCGCGTCGACGACCTCAGGCGCCAGCTGGCCGCGGTGGCCGGTGAAGCCACGGTCCGGCTGGCGAAGCGGACGTCGAACCTCTTCCGCTCCCGCGCCTCGGCCTCCCACCCCGGTCTGGACGTCTCGGGTTTCACCCACGTGCTGCGCGTCGACCCGGAGACGCTGACCGCCGACGTCGAAGGGATGGTCACCTACGAGCAGCTGGTCGACGCCACGCTGCCGCACGGGCTGATGCCCCTGGTGGTGCCGCAGCTCAAGACCATCACCCTCGGCGGCGCGGTCACCGGCCTCGGCATCGAGTCGACGTCCTTCCGCAGCGGCATGCCGCACGAGTCGGTGCTGGAGCTGGAGATCATGACCGGCGACGGCGGCATCGTCGTCGCCACGCCGGACAACGAGCACCGCGACCTCTTCCACGGTTTCCCCAACTCCTACGGCACCCTCGGCTACGCGCTGCGCCTGCGGATCCAGCTCGAACCGGTGAAGCCGTTCGTGAAGCTGCGCCACGTCCGCCACCACGACCGCGAGACGTACTTCGCGGCCCTCGGTGAGGTCTGTACCACTCGGACGCACGAGGGCGAAGCGGTCGACTTCGTCGACGGCACGGTGTTCGGCCCGGACGAGCTCTACATCACGCTGGGCACCTTCACCGACAGCGCGCCGGAGCCGAGCGACTACACCTGGCTGGACATCTACTACCGCTCGATCCAGCGCCGCGAGACCGACCACCTCACCGTCCGCGACTACCTGTGGCGCTGGGACACCGACTGGTTCTGGTGCTCGCGCGCCTTCGGCGTCCAGTCGCGGCTGCCCCGGCTGCTGATGGGCCGCCGGCTCCTGCGGTCCTCGGTGTACTGGAAGCTCGTCGCGCTCGACCGCCGCTTCGGGATCGCCGCCAAGCTCCTCAAGCTCCGGCGGATGCCGCCCGAGGAGACGATCGTGCAGGACATCGAGGTGCCGCTGGCCCGCGCCGCGGAGTTCCTCGAGTTCTTCGAGCGGGAGATCCCGATCAGCCCGGTGTGGATCTGCCCGCTGCGCCAGCGGCCCGGCGGGGTGCGCTGGCCGCTGTACGAGCTGGACCCCGACGAGCTGTACGTCAACTTCGGCTTCTGGTCGGCGGTGCCACTGGACCCCGGTGAGCGCGACGGCGTCCACAACCGGATGATCGAAGCCGAGGTCACCCGCCTCGGCGGGCACAAATCGCTCTACTCGGACAGCTTCTACTCCGAGGACGAGTTCTGGCGCCTCTACAACGGTGACGCCTACGGGGAGCTCAAGCGGGCCTACGACCCGGCCAGCCGGCTGCTCGGCCTCTACGAAAAGTGCGTCCGGCGCCGGTGAAGGCCCTGAAAGGAACAAAAGTGACCAAGGCAAGCATCCCGGTCGGCGAAGTCTTCGAGCGCCTGCTCGGCCCGAGCTCCACCGTGTCCATCACCGCCTACGACGGCAGCAGCACCGGCCCGGCCGACGCGCCGGTCGCCATCGAGGTCCGGTCGCCGCTCGCGCTGGACTACCTGATGTCGTCCCCGGGCGACCTCGGCCTGGCCCGCGCGTACGTCGCCGGGGCGATCGAGGTCACCGGCGACCTCTACACGGCGTTGCACGCGCTCGCCGCCCAAGTCGACCAGCTGACCCCGGCCGACCGCGTCTGGATGCTGCGCAAGCTCGGGCCCGCCCACCTGCGCCGCGTCCAGCCGCCCGCCGAAGAGCTGCCGAACCGGTTCAAGCGGAGCCTGTCCGGGCTGCGGCACTCCAAGGAGCGCGACAGCAGCGCCATCTCGAACCACTACGACGTGTCCAACCGGTTCTACGAGCTGGTCCTCGGCCCGTCGATGGCCTACACCTGCGCCGTGTTCCCCGAGGACGGCGCCACGCTGGAGCAGGCCCAGGAGCACAAGTTCGACCTGGTCTGCCGCAAGCTCGGCCTCAAGCCGGGGATGCGGCTGCTCGACGTCGGCTGCGGCTGGGGCGGGATGGTCGCGCACGCGGTCCGCCACTACGGCGTCGAGGCCCTCGGCGTCACACTTTCGCGTGAACAGGCGCAGTGGGCGCAGAAGAACATCGTCGCCCTCGGCCTGGCCGACCGCGCCGAGATCCGGCACCTCGACTACCGGGACGTCACCGAAACCGGTTTCGACGCGATCTCGTCGATCGGGCTGACCGAGCACATCGGCGCCCGCAACGTGCCGGGGTACTTCCGCTTCCTGGCCGCCAAGCTCAAGCCGCACGGCCGCCTGCTCAACCACTGCATCACCAACCCGGACACGAGCGTCGCGCACCGCTCCCGCGGGTTCATCGACCGGTACGTCTTCCCGGACGGCGAGCTGGAAGCCCCCGGTGAGCTGGTCACGGCCATGCACGACGCCGGCCTCGAGGTCCGGCACTCGGAGAACCTCCGCGAGCACTACGCGACCACCCTGGCCGGCTGGTGCGCCAACCTCGACGAGCACTGGGACGAGGCCGTCGGCGAGGCCGGCGCGGGGCGCAGCCGGGTCTGGGCGCTCTACCTGGCGGCCTGCCGGCTGGCCTTCGAACGGCGGGAGATCGAACTGCACCAGATCCTCGGGGTCCGCACCGACAACCAGGGTGGAATGGGCATGCCGCTGCGGCCCGACTGGGGTGTTTGAGACCGGGCGTGCCTCTCGGCGAAGGTTCTGCGAGGATAGTCACGAGACCGGGCGTCCGAACGGGGCGGCCAGGCTCACTATGAAGAGTAGGTATGGGTATGGCTCAGGGCAGTGTCAAGTGGTTCAACGGTGAAAAGGGCTTCGGCTTCATCGCTCAGGACGGCGGGGGTCCGGACGTGTTCGTCCACTACTCCGAGATCCAGGGCACCGGCTTCAAGTCGCTCGACGAGGGCCAGCGTGTGGAGTTCGAAATCGGCCAGGGCCAGAAGGGCCCCCAGGCCCAGCGGGTCAGCGTCATCTGAACCACGCGACATGGAATGCCCTCGCCCCCTCGGGGCGGGGGCATTCCCCTTTTCCAGGGTCCTTCGAGGTCAGGCGCCGTCAGCGGTTGGACGTCGGGAACCGGCGGCCGGGGGTGCCGAGGGCGACCAGCTCGGTGTACTGGGCCTGCCAGGACTGCTCGGTCGCGAGCAGGTCGGCCAGCCGCTGGGTCCACCCGGCGTCCACGGTCTCCTCGATGGTGCCGAGGTGCCGATGGGTCTCGTCGCGGGCCTTCAGCCATTCGGAGAGGGTCGGGTCCAGCGCGGGTCCACCTGCACGGTCTGCCATCCGCCCACCGTAGCGCCCGGCGGGGTGCGCCGGGGTCCGCTCGTTCGCCACACTGCGGGTTCACACGGCCCTCGGGTAGCCTCGGAAACACGGGAGCACCTCGTACGCCGGCACAGTGCCGGGCGCACTCCCGTCCCCCGCGGCCCTCGACGGCCGGGCGCCGGCAGGAGCGGCGACCGCGCGGCGGGCCTCGCACACACAGCTGATCGGCCGGGTGTTCCGCGTCCCCGGCCTCCCGCGCAGGCACCCCTCCGCGCGTGGCGAACACCTCGAAACGAGTAGTGCATGACCTCACCCACCTCGGTGAAATCCCGGCCTGCGCCGAAGCCCGTCCTCTCCGGCAAGCAGACCATCCCCGAACTGATCACGATCCGCACGTTCCTGCTGGTCCCCTTCCTCGCACTCGCCGCGGCGATCCCGGTGTTCTGGGGCTGGGGCGTCAGCTGGCTGGACCTGACCATCGGCGGCGCCTTCTTCGTCGTCTCGACCCTCGGGATCACGGTCGGCTACCACCGGTACTTCACCCACGGCGCGTTCCGCGCGAAGCGGGCGCTGCGCATCGCGCTCGCCATCGCCGGCGGCCTCGCCGCCCAGGGCCCGGTGCTCACCTGGGTCGCCGACCACCGCCGCCACCACGCGTTCTCCGACCGCGAGGGCGACCCGCACTCCCCGTGGCTGTTCGGCACGTCCCCGGTGGCGCTGGCCCGCGGTTTCTGGCACGCGCACATGGGCTGGCTCTTCGGCCGCGACAAGACCAACGTCGCCCGCTTCGCCCCCGACCTGGCCGCCGACCGCGACATCACGCTCGTCGACCGGCTGTTCCCGGTCTGGGTCGTGACGAGCCTGCTGCTCCCGGCGCTGCTCGGCGGCCTGATCACGCTGTCGTGGTGGGGCGCGCTGACCGCGTTCCTGTGGGCCGGGCTGGCCCGGATCTCCTTCCAGCACCACGTGACGTGGTCGGTGAACTCGATCTGCCACATGATCGGCGAACGGCCCTTCGTGAGCCGCGACCGCTCGGCCAACTTCTGGCCGCTGGCGATCCTCTCGATGGGCGAGTCCTGGCACAACTCCCACCACGCGGACCCGACGTCGGCCCGCCACGGCGTGCAGCGCGGCCAGATCGACATCTCCGCCCGGGTGATCTGGGCGTTCGAGAAGCTCGGCTGGGCCTGGCAGGTCCGCTGGCCGACGGCCAAGCGCCTCGCCGCCATGGCGCGCTGAAAGCCCGTCGAAACTCCTTGCCGCTCGTCGCGGGCGGGGTGACCGTGGACGGATGGACACGGTTGCCCTGACCTTCGACGACGGCCCCCACCCGGAGACGACGCCGGCGCTGCTCGCCGCCCTCGGCGACGCGCCCGCGACGTTCTTCCTCCAGGGGTCGCACGCCGCCGACCACCCGGACCTGGTCCGCGCCATCGCCGCGGCCGGGCACCCCATCGGCAACCACAGCTGGACGCACCCGCGGCTGCCCTCCCTCTCCCCCGCGGAGCGGGAGCTCGAGGTGGCGCGCACGCAGGACCTGCTGACCGGGATCACCGGCACCCGGCCGCGGCTGTTCCGCCCGCCGTACGGCGACACGGACGCCACGGTGGCGGCCACGATCGCCGGGCACGGGCTCACCGAGGTCCTCTGGACGGTCGACACCCGTGACTGGGCCGAGGCTTCGGCGGATGAGATCGTCGAAGCCTCGGCCACCGTCGAGCCGGGCGGGGTGATCCTGATGCACGACGGCGGTTACGCGTCGACCGTCGCCGCCGTCCCCCGCATCCTGGCCGCGCTCGCCGCTCGCGGCCTGCGCGCGGCCGCCGTCACGGGTTGATGCGCTTGTAGGCCGGCTTGGGCTTCAGATCGGCGTCGAACAGGCAGGCCGCGCCCTCGCCGGGGAAGACGTCCGGGACCCACGAGTGCCGGTCGGTGAAGCCCCACGTCGTGAACTCGACGCACTTGCGGACCGCCTGGCAGCCGTCCCACAGCTGGTCGAAGTAGCTCGCCTGGACGTCGAGCTTCGCCGCGTCGGGCGGGGTCGGGATGCGGACGTCGGCCTCGGTGACCGCGACGTCGACACCGAGCGACGTGAGCCGCTTGAGGTTGGCCTGGTAGCCCTCCGGGAAGCCGTACTGGGTCGACAGGTGCGCCTGGACGCCGACACCGCCGATCGGCACCCCCTGCCGCCGGAGCGTCTTCACGAGGTCGTAGACGGCATCGCTCTTCGGGTTCTTGCCTTCGATGTTGTAGTCGTTGATGTAGAGCGTCGCGGACGGGTCGGCCGCGTGCGCCCAGCGGAAGACGTCGGCGACGAAGCCGTCCCCGAGCTTCTGGCTGAACACCGTGTCCCGGCGCGTGCCGTCCTCGTTGAAGAGCTCGTTGACGACGTCCCAGGCGCGGATCTTTCCCTTGTACCGCTTGACCTCCGTGGTGATGTGGTCGCGCAGCACGCGCCGCAGTTCGGCGGCGGGCAGGGCGGCGACCCAGTCCGGGAGCTGCGAGTGCCACACGAGCGTGTGCCCGCGGACGGTCTTGTGGTGCGCTTGTGCGTACCGCACGATCGCGTCCGCGCCGGACCAGTCGTACTGCCCGCGCACCGCTTCGACCGTGCCCCATTTCATCTCGTTCTCCGGCGTCACGTTGTCGAATTCCCGGGTGAGCACCGCGCGATAATCGGGCTCCGAGGCGAGATACGAAGCGGCCACCGCGCTGCCGACGTAGCGGTGCGTGATGTCCTTCAACGGAACCGACGCGGAAGCCGCGGGAGCCTGCCAGACGGCGACACCCGCGAGCGCCACCATCGCGACCAGGGCGCGTTTGACCGGAATTGCGTGCACCATCACGTGACTCCTCGGGGGAAATGGGAGGGTTTTCGACGATAGAAGCCGCTGTCGGCGGCGGTCAAGGTACCTGTCGGAGCAATGCTCGAAAGTTTCGAGCGTGTCCATTCCGCGCCGGATGACCTAGAATCTCCTTCATGCCAGTGAAATCCGACGATCTCGAACCCGCAGCGTCGCGGGTCACCATCGCCCGGATCGCCGCCGAGACCGGCGTTTCCGTGCCGACCGTTTCGAAGGTGCTGAACGGACGTCCGGACGTCGCCGAAAGCACGCGCGCCCGCGTCGAAGCGGTCATCGGGAAATACGGTTACCGGCGCCGCGCGGACGAACGCTCCCGTCGTTCCCGGCTCTTGGAACTGATGTTCCACGAACTCGAAAGCACGTGGGCACTGGAAATCATCCGCGGGGTCGAGTACGTCGCCCGCGAAAACGGAATGGCGGTCGTGCTGGCGGAATCGTCGGGGCGGCACACACCGGGGCAGAGCTGGCTGGAAAGCGTGCTCGCCCGGCGGCCGGTCGGCATCGTCTCGGTGTGCTCCGACTTCACCGGCGGGCAGCTGGCGAAGCTGCGAGCCAGGGACATCCCGCTGGTGATCGTCGACCCGGCCGGCGCGCCCGGCCCGGAGACGCCCTCGATCGGGGCCACGAACTGGCAGGGCGGGCTGACGGCCACCCGGCACCTGGTGGAGCTGGGCCACCGGCGGATCGCGATGATCGGCGGCCCGGACGGCGTGCTGTGCAGCCGGGCCCGCATCGACGGCTACCGCACGGCGCTGGAGACGGCGGGCCTGGCGTTCGACCCGGCGCTGGTCCGCCGCGGCGACTTCCACGTCCGCTCGGGCTACCGCGAGCTGGCATCACTGCTCACCCTCCCCGACCGCCCGACAGCGGTCTTCGCCGGCAGCGACCTGCAGGCCCTGGGCGTGTACGAGGCAGCCCGCGACGCCGGCCTGAAGATCCCGGGCGACCTGAGCGTGGTCGGCTTCGACGACCTGCCGGTCGCTCGCTGGCTGACCCCCGAGCTGACGACGATCCGGCAGCCGCTGCAGGAGATGGCGGCGGCCGGGGCCCGGCTGGCGATCGCGCTGGCCCGGGGATTGGCGCCGGACGCGCGGCGGCTGGAGCTGGCGACGAGCCTGGTGGTGCGGCACAGCACGGCAGCTCCGGCGGAGAACGTGATCCCCGCACCGAGGTGACCGAGCCGGACCCGCGGCCCGTGGCCGCCGGTCACGACGGCCACTGGCCCGGGCGCCGCTCACTTCCCCAGCCTCGTGCTCTCCGGCGGCCCCAGGTAACTCGGCCGCAGCCCACCGGTGTCGACCACCAGCTTCTGGACCACCACCGCCGGGTCGATCATCCAGACCTTCAGCACGTGCGGCCCCGCCGCGGCGACCACGTGCCGCGTCGAGGTCAGGTTCACGTTGTCCGACGTCGTCCGCTCCCACTGGCGGTTCATGGTCATGTCGTCCGCGCCGGACACCTTCGTGATGTTCACGACCTGCGGTGCCGCGTCGTCCAGTGAGATCGCGTAGCGCAGGCCGTCACCCTGCAGGACGTTGCTGCGCGGGGAAAGGTAGGCCCAGACCGTCACCGGGCCGGTCGTGAACAGGGTCATCCGGTACTCCAGCCGCGGGCCCGTTCCCACCACCCGGCTCGCGGCCGTCACCGGGAACGGGGTCATGCCGAGGTCCGGGATCTGCCGCCACGACACACCCGCCGCGGGTACGGCGTCACCGTGTGCGGCCGCCATGGAGACGTAACCCCCGGCTTCGACGAACCCGCGCCGCCAGGACACCGGCAGGTCGGCGGAACGCACGACGGCGTCCACCACCACCGAGCGGCCCGCGCCGGCGACGGTGATCGGGACGGTCGTGGTGCCCTTCGGCGCCCGGGCCCAGTCGATCCGCACCGTCATCCGCAGCTCCTCGTCCACCCGGCCGCCGCGCGGCTCGACCCGTACCCACGGCGCCCCGGCCGTGACGGTGCAGCGGAACGGCGTCCGCCCCCGGTTGAACACGTCGACGTACTGCGCCGGCGCGCTCTGGAACGGGCTGAACTCCGGCAGCACCGGACGTCCCGGCGCCGCGGGCCACCACTGGTCCGAGCCGTCGACGGCGACACCCATCTCGGCGGGCGAAGGAACGGAAACCCGTTGCACCGCCGGGAAGATCACGTCCGGCAGCGCGACGTTGTCCTTCTCCGGCTGCTGCCACGGCGCGTTCGGCCCGTACCGCGCGACGTCGCCGTAGTCGATGTGCGGCTGGGTCTGGAAACCCTTCCACTTGCCACCGGCGATGCCCGTGTTGTACTTCTCGGCCAGCGCGAGGTCGTCGGCGAACCGGGCCTCGGTGACGGCGGCCAGCACGTTCGCCGAAGCACGACCCTGGGCTGCGTAGAGCAGGTTGGTGAACTCGGCGCGCCGCAACGCGTACAGGTTCGCCGTGGCCTTGACCTCGTACTGCACCAGCTCGTAGTAGGCATCACGATAGGCCGCGGGCAGCCGCGCAGAGATCTTCTCGGCACGTGCCGTCAGGGCCTGCCACTCGTCGGTGACCGTGTCCAGCTCGCGGTAGTTCACCAGGCTGAACGGTGTCGCCTGGTCGTCGTACACGATCGTGCCGTCCGGCTGGAGCGTGATCTTCCGGTTCAGCAGCTCCGGCTTCCGGCGCGACTGCAGCCGCCCGTAGTCGTGCAGCACCGACGCGATGTCCGACGCCACTGCGGCACCGAAGTTCGTCGCGGCGAAGTCGCGTTCCCAGGTGGACAGTCGCGAAGCGGGCAGCGCCGCGGGGTTCCAGGCGTAGTCGAGGAAGAACTGCAGCGGCAGCTCGTTGCCCTTCATGTCCCCGACGTTCGCGACCCACAGCCGGTCGTTGCCGTAGGAGACGGCCTGGTTCAGCTGCTCCCACGTGTTCGCGATCAGGGCGGTGTCGACCCACTTGTAGTTGCGGCCGCCGCCGACGTAGTCGAAGTGGTAGTAGAGCCCGTACCCGCCCGGATGCGGCGGCAGGGACAGATCCGGGTGCTTGCGGATGTTTCCCCAGTTGTCGTCGGTGAACACCACGATGACGTCGTCCGGCGGGCGCAGGCCCTGGGCCCAGTAGCGCTGGACCTCCTTGTAGAGCGTCCACACCTGCGGGACGTCCGTGCTCAGCTCCCGCGCGAGGATCTCCCGTTCGGTGGCGAGGATCTCGCGCATCAGCTCGATGCCGTCGCCGTCGGGCAGGCTGACGTCGCCGTTGCCGCGCATGCCGAGCGTGACGACGCCTTCGAAGTCCTCGCGGGCCATCCGGCGGATCCCGTCGGCCCAGTAGGCCTTGATCGCCTCGCCGTTGCGGCGGAAGCTCCACTCCCCCGTGCCGCCGTACGGGTCGTGGCCGGGCGTGACGATGGTGCCCGCCGCGTCGCGGACCGCGGCGACCGCGTGCCGGTTCCACTCCTCGATCCCGCGCATCATCGGCGCCTCGTGCGAGGTGCCCATGACGACGCCGTACTCCTTGGCCGTCGCGTGGTTGAGCGGGTCGTCCTCGGCGAACGCGCGTCCCCAGACCGCGGGCCACAGGTAGTTCGCGCGCAGCCGCAGCAGGGTCTCGAAGACCTTGGCGAAGAACTCGTGGTTGAACCCGCCCGGATACCCCGGCGCCTTGCCGGGCCCGAAGTACGCGGGAGCCCACGTGCCGAGCGCCGGGTTCTCGTCGTTGATGAAGAACCCGCGGTACTTGACGCGGGGCGTGCCCAGGCTGAACCGCTCGCCCGGCAGGTGCAGCTCCGCGCTGCGCCGCGGCGGGACGTCGGCCCACCAGTACCACGGCGAGACGCCGATGCGCCGCGAGATCTCGTAGACGCCGTAGATCACGCCGCGCTGGTCGCTGCCGGTGAGCACGAGCTTCCCGTCGACGACCTGGCTCAGCGACGTCTCCCACTTCCCGGCGACCCCGGTGACGCCGAGCTTGCCCGCGCGGACCAGGCCGTCGACCAGCGGGCTGTGGCCGAGGGTCCCGACGAGCACCACCGGCCCGTCCTTCGGGACGACGTCGACCGACACCGCCGGCCGCACGCCGGTGACGCGCTCGACGTCGGCGGCCAGGTCGCCGACGACCCGGCGGACCCCGGGGAAGTCCCCCGAGCCCACCACGATCGTCGCGGCTTTCCCGCGCGACACCAGCGGGAATCCCGTGCCGGCTTCGGCGGTCCCCGGCAGCGCGGCGGTCCCCGCCCCGGCGAGGGCCATCAGTTGCAGGAAGGTACGGCGGTGTACCTCGGACGTCACGGCAGGCCTCCTGGGTCAGCCCTTCACGGATCCGGTCAGCCCGCCGACGATGCGCCGTTCGGCGAGCACGAAGAACGCGAGCGCGGGGATCATCGACAACGCGGTGAACGCGAGCACCCGGGCGGTGTCCTGTGAGTACTGGGACTGGAACGTGGCGACCCCGAGCGGCAGCGTGAAGTGCGCGGAGTCGTTGAACACCAGCAGGGGCAGCAGGTAGGCGTTCCAGCTGGTGACGAAGGCGAGCACGGCGACCGTGGTCAGCGCGGGCGCCGACAGCGGCAGCAGGATCCGCCAGAAGAACCCGAGCCTGCTCGCGCCGTCGAGCACCGCGGCGTCCTCGAGCTCACCGGGGATGGCGTGCATGAACGGCCGGAGGATCACGATCGTGACGGGCAGCGAGAACGCCGCCTCGGGGATCGCGACACCCCAGAAGCTCTCCAGCATCCCGAGCTGGCGCAGCCACAGGTACAGCGGCAGCGTCGCGACGCCGAGCGGGAACAGCAGGCCGAGGGTGAACAGCGTGTAGAACGCCTCACGGCCCTTGAAGTGGTAGCGCGAAAGCGCGAACCCGGCCATCGAGCCGAGGCCGACCGCGAGCAGCGTCGCGATCACGGCGATCAGCGCGCTGTTGCCCAGGAACATCCAGAACGCGCCGGAGGTGAGCACCGTGGCGTAGTTGTCCCACACCCACGGGCCGGGCAGCCCGGCCGGGTCGGTGTTGATCTGGGCGTTGGTGCGGAACCCGCCGAGCAGGACGAACAGCAGCGGCACGACGGTCACGCCGAGCACCACGATCGCCGCCAGGTAGCCCATCGACAGGCCGAACCGGCCGCTGCGCATCAGCCCACCATCCTCGTCAGGGCACCCGCGGTGTCACGGCGGAGCGCGAACCGCTGGTACAGCAGGGCGAACACGAAACAGATGACGAAGAGGATCACCGCGACGGCCGAGCCGAACCCGAACTCGTAACGCTTGAACCCGTGGTCGATCAGGTAGGTCGCCATGGTCGTCGACGCGTTGGCGGGCCCGCCCAGTGTCATGATCCACACCAGGTCGAACAGCTGCAGCGAGCCGATCACCGACAGGAAGACCCAGATCCGGATGGTCGGCCCGAGCAGCGGCAGCACGATGTGCCAGGTGGTCTGCCAGGCCGACGCGCCGTCGAGGGCCGCGGCCTCCCGCAGTTCGGCCGGCACGCCCTGCAAACCGGCGAGCAGCAGGATGATGCCGAAGCCGACGTACTTCCAGGTGATCACCGCGAAGAGCGTGTAGAGCACCAGGCTCGGGTCGGCCACCCACTGGTGGACCAGGCCGCCGAGACCGACGGCCTTGAGGACCTGGTCCATGAAGCCGCCGGGCTGCAGCATGAGCAGCCAGATCACCGCGGTGATCGCCTCGGACAGCACGTACGGCGCGAACACCAGTGCTCGCAGCACCGCCCGGCCCCGCAGCTTCCGGTTGAGCAGCAGCGCCAGGCCGATCGACAGCGGCAGCTGCACCACGATCGACAGCCCGGCGATGATCAGGTTGTGCCCGATCGCGCCCTGGAACACCGACCCGGTGAAGGCGTCGACGTAGTTGTCGAAGCCGACGAAGTCGTCGAGCGCGCCGAACCCGTTCCAGTTGAACAGGCTGTAGAACCCGGCGATCCCGATCGGCACCAGGACGAACCCGGCGAACAGCAGCAGCGCCGGGCCGAGCAGCACCGCCAGCTCGAGCCGCTTGCGCAGGCTCGAGCGCCGCTTCCGGACCGGCACCGCCGGTGCGGGCGGTCGCGCCGCCCGCACCGGACTGGTGGTCGTGGTCACTTGTTGCCCGCCGCGGCCTGGTTGACGGCCGCCACGATGCCTTCGGGGGTGCCCTGGCCGGCGAACATGTTGGCCACCGCGTCGTTCAGCGCCGCGCCGACCGCGGTCGGGAAAGCCTTGTCGAAGTACAGCTGCAGGTACGGCGCCTTCTGGCCGTAGTCGAAGACGGTCTTCAGGGTGTCCGTCTTGAGCGACTTCGCGGCCGCGATGTTGACCGGCAGGCCGGCGCCGGCCGCGGCGATCTTCGTCTGCACCGGCTCGCTGTCCAGGTACTGCAGGAAGTCGGCGCACGCCTTGGCCGCACGGTTCGTGCAGGAGAAGCCGTCACCACCGGCGAGGGCGGCGGCCGGGTCGCCCGCGCCGCCGGCCACGGCCGGGAACGGGAACCAGCCGACCTTCGAGTCGAGCTGCTTGTCGTCGGTCAGCGACGACATCGTGCCCGGCTCCCAGTCACCCTGCAGTTCCATCGCGGCCTTGCCGTTGGCGACGAGCCCCGCGGAGCTGCCCGCGCCCTGCTGGGCGGGGGTGCCGGCGAACCCGGTCTGGAACGGCTGGGTGGCCAGGAAGCTCTTGAGGTCCTGACCGGCCTTCGTCCAGCACGGGTCCTCGAGCTTGACGGCCTTCACCGACTTCTTGAGCACGTCGTTGGAGCACTCGCGGATGGCGAAGTAGTTGTAGTAGAAGGCGTCCGGCCAGCGGTCCTTGCCCCCGACCGCGATCGGCGCGAGGCCGGCGGCCTTGAGCTTGCCGACCGCGGCGTTCAGCTCGTCCAGCGTGGACGGCGGCGACGTGATCCCGGCCGTGGTGAACAGGTCCTTGCGGTACCAGAAGCCGACGACGTGCTGCTCGAACGGCACGCCGTACTGCTTCCCGTCGGCCTGCCAGTCCGTGGCGAGCTTGCCCGCCTGGGAGATCCACGGCTTCGTGGCGTCGGAGATGTCGGCGACCTTGCCCGAGGTGACCTGCGAGGCCATCTCGCCGCCGCCCCACGCCTGGTAGACGTCCGGCGGGTCGTTCGACTGGAGGGCGAGGGGGATCTTGGTGGGGAACTCCTCGTTCTGCAGCGGCTGCGCCTTGATGGTGACGTCCGGGTGCGCCTGGTGGTAGTCCGCGACCACCTGCTCCCAGATCCCCTTCAGGGGGTCGCTGGTGCCGTTGTGCCACCACGTGAGGGTGACCGGTCCGCTCGGCTGCGCGGCCGTGTCGCTCCCCCCGCCGCCGCTGCACGCCGCGAGGGCGAGCGGCACGACGGCCGCGAGCGCGGCGACTACGGGGATTCTGCGTTTCACAAACATCTCTGGTCCACTCCTGACGACTTCGGCCGAGTTGGACGGGGCGTGACAACGCCCGGGTTGGCGAAGAGTCTGCGCCAGCGAAAAACGGATGTCAATCGTTGTCGATAACGTTTTACATGGCTAGTCTGAGGCGATGCAGCCCAGTTCCAGGGTGACCATCCGTGACGTCGCGGCCCACGCCGGCGTCTCGGTGGCCACGGTTTCCAAGGTGATCAACGATCGCTACGGCGTCTCCGCCGCCACCCTCGCCAAGGTCCGGGCGGTGATCGAAGAACTCGGCTACGAAGCGAGCCTCGTCGCGCAGAGCCTGCGCAACCACCGGACCAACGTGATCGGGATCCTGGTCGCCGACCTCGAACCGTTCTCCACCGAGCTGCTCAAGGGGGCCGCCGACGCCATCCGCGGCAGCGGCTTCGAGCTCGTCGTCTACTCCGCCGGCGGGCGCACCGGCGACCCGAAGGGCTGGGAGAAGCGCTACCTCTCCCGGCTGAGCGGCACCCTCGTCGACGGCGCCGTGCTGGTCACGCCTGCGGTGTCCCTGGAGGCCGTGCCCGGAACGCCGGTGGTGGCCGTCGACCCGCACACCGGGCCGTCGCACCTGCCCACCATCGACTCCGACAACCTGCGCGGCGCGCAGCTGGCCACCGAGCACCTCCTGGAGCTGGGCCACCGGCGGATCGCCTTCCTCGCCGGACGGCCCGACCTGCAGTCCGCCGAGCTGCGCAAGACCGGCTACCTGCGGGCGCTGACCGCGGCCGGCGTGCCGTTCGACGAGAGCCTGATCCGGGACGGCGCCTACGACCCGGAGATCTCCGCGGCCTCGGCGCACGAGCTGCTGACCGGGCTCGACCGGCCGACCGCGGTGTTCGCCGCGAACGACATCTCGGCCATCGCGACCGTCGGCGCCGCCCGCGAGCTGGGCCTTTCGGTGCCCGAAGACCTTTCCGTGGTGGGCTTCGACAACGTGCCCGAGTCGGCGCTCTGCAGCCCACCACTGACCACAGTGGACCAGCCGATCCGCGAGATGGGCCACCGCGCGATCAGCATGCTCATCGCGCTGATCAACGGCGACGAGGTCGAGCGCACCCACCTGACCCTGGACACGGGCCTCGTGGTGCGCAGCTCGACCTGCGCCCTCTCCTGATCTTTCTCCCCGACGAAGGGCGGACCGCCTTGACCACGCAGCCCACCGAGTCCTCCGACGACTTGGATGCCTTGGAGGCCTTGGGTTCCTTGCCGGACACCGCGTCCGCGGAGCCGTGGCGCGACCCCGCCGGCGACCCCGCCGAGCGCGTCCGTGCCCTGATGGCGCGGATGACCCTGCGTGAGAAGCTCGCCCAGCTCTACGGCGTCTGGGTCGGCATCGACGCGGGCGGCGAGATGGCCCCGCACCAGCACGACTTCGTCGACGCCGGGATCGACCTCGACGACCTCGCCCGGCACGGCATCGGCCAGCTGACCAGGGCGTTCGGTACCCGCCCCGTCGACCCGGCGATCGGCGCCCGCACCCTCGCGCGCACCCAGCGGCAGATCACCACGAGCAGCCGGTTCGGGATCCCCGCCGTGGTGCACGAGGAATGCCTGACCGGGCTCGCCGCGTGGCAGGCCACCGTCTACCCGGCGCCGCTGTCCTGGGGCGCGAGCTTCGACCCGGACCTGGTGCGCCGCATGGGCGAGCGGATCGGGCTGACCATGCGCCGCCTCGGCGTGCACCAGGGGCTCGCCCCGGTCCTCGACGTCGCCCGCGACCTGCGCTGGGGCCGCGTCGAGGAGACCATCGGCGAGGACCCGTACCTGGTCGGCACCATCGGCGCCGCCTACGTCGCCGGGCTGGAGTCGGCCGGCGTCATCGCCACGCTGAAGCACTTCGTCGGCTACTCCGCTTCGCGCGCGGGGCGGAACCTGGCGCCGGTTTCGGCCGGCCCGCGCGAGATCGCGGACGTCCTGCTCCCGCCGTTCGAGCTGGCGCTGCACGCGGGCGCGCGGTCGGTGATGAACGCCTACAACGACATCGACGGTGTCCCGGCCGCCGCCGACCCGACCCTGCTGACGGACCTGCTGCGCGAGACCTACGGGTTCACCGGCACCGTCGTCTCCGACTACTTCGCCGTGGCGTTCCTGCACCGGCTGCACGGCGTCGCGGGCGGTCGCGGTGACGCCGCCGGCCAGGCGCTGGCCGCGGGCATCGACGTCGAACTGCCGACCATGGACTGCTACGGCGAGCCGCTGCTCGCCGCGGTGGAAGAGGGCTCGGTCGACGCCGCCGTCGTCGACCGGGCCCTCGAACGCGTGCTGCGGCAGAAGTGCGAGCTGGGGCTGCTCGACGCGGGCTGGGCGCCGGACGTGCCCGAGGAGGTCGACCTCGACGACGACGAGTCCCGCGCGCTGGCCCGGGAGGTCGCCGAGCGCTCGATCGTGTTGCTGCACAACGACGGCACGCTCCCCCTGGCTCCCGGGCGCAAGGTCGCCGTCGTCGGCCCGCGCGCGGACGCGGCCGGCGCGATGATGGGCTGCTACTCGTTCCCGCTGCACGTCGGCGTCCACCACCCCGACGTCCCGTTCGGCATCGAGGTGCCGACGGTCGCCGAGGCCTTGCGCGACGACCACGACGTCACCTACGCCCTGGGCTGCCCGGTGACCGGCGGGGACGACGAGGGGATCGCGGAGGCGGTCTCGGCGGTGGCCGCCGCGGACGTCTGCGTCGCGGTGCTGGGCGACCGGGCCGGGTTGTTCGGCGGCGGGACGTCCGGCGAAGGCTGCGACGCACCCGACCTGCGGCTGCCCGGCCGTCAGGAAGAGCTCCTCGAAGCCCTGCTGGCGACGGGCAAGCCGGTGATCCTGATCCTGCTCTCCGGCCGGCCGTACGAGCTGTCGCGGCAGGCCGAGCGGCTGGCGGCGATCGTCTGCGGCTTCTACCCGGGCGAAGAGGGCGGGCCCGCGCTCGCCGGTGTCCTCAGTGGACGGATCAACCCCTCGGGACGGCTCCCGGTCGGTTTCCCGGCGGCCGGGGCGAGCCAGCCCTCGACGTACCTGGCGGCGCCGCTGGCCCGCCGCAGCGAGGTGAGCACGGTCGACCCGACCGCGCTGTTCCCCTTCGGCCATGGGCTTTCCTACGCGCCGGCGACCTGGCAGGACGTCAGCGCGACCGGTTCGCTCTGGCCGACCGACGGCACCTGCCGGGTCCGGGTGACGCTGCGCAACGACCACGACCGGCCGACGTCGGAGGTGGTCCAGGTGTACCTGCACGACCCGGTCGCCGAGGTGGCCCGCCCGGAACGTCAGCTGATCGCCGCCCGCCGGGTCGACCTCGCCCCCGGCGAGACGCGGGTGCTGGACATCGGGCTGCACGCGGACCTGACGTCCTACACCGGCCGCGCGGGCCGTCGCCTGGTCGAGCCGGGTGACGTCGAACTGCGCGTCGGCACGTCGAGCGAGCGGATCGTCTCGACGTTGCACTGCACCCTGTCCGGGCCCCGCCGGGAGGTCGGGTTCGAGCGCGTGCTGGCGCCGGAGTTCTCGTCGTGAAGCGGCCGTTGGTGATCGCCGTGCTGGTGGCGCTGACGGCGCTGTTCGTCGGCGCGTCCGGCCGGCCGCCCTCGTCGCAGTGGGTGGCGACCTGGACGTCGATGCCGCAGCTGACCGAACCGGGGAACCTGCCCCCGGCCCCGTTCACCGGCGCGGACCGGGTCCTCGACAACACGACACTGCGCCAGACCGTCCACGTTTCCGTGGGCGGCCCGCGCATCCGGCTGCGGTTCTCGAACGCCTTCGGCGGCGCTCCCCTGCCGCTGACGGCGGTGTCGGCGGCCCGGCCGGTCGGCGGTCACGCCGGGGTTCCGGGCTTGGTCCCGGGCAGTTCGGTGCCGGTCACGTTCCACGGAAGGCCGTCCACGACGGTCCCGATGGGCGCGCAGGTGGTGTCCGATCCGCTGCCGTTCCCGGTGCGGGCGGCGGAGAACATCACCGTGACGGCCTACCTCGCGCACGGCCAGGCATCGACGTCGATCACCTCCCACCCGGGCTCGCGCACGACGTCGTACCTGGTGACGGGTGACCAGGCGGGCGCCCCGGACCTGCCGGGCGCGACCCCGGTGGACCACTGGTACTTCCTCAGCGGTGTCGAGGTGCTCTCCCCCGCGTCGGCGGTGGCGGTGATCGGCGACTCCCTGAGCGACGGCCGCGGCTCGACGACCAACGGCAACGACCGCTGGCCGGACGTCCTGGCCGCGCGCACGTCGTCGGCCGTGTTCAACCAGGCGGCGGGCGGCAACCGCGTGCTGCAGGACGGCCTGGGTCCGAACGTCCTGGCCCGGCTGGACCGCGACCTGCTGGCCCAGAGCGGCGTCGAGTGGGCGATCGTGTTCGAGGGCGTGAACGACATCGGCACCGCGGCACCCGAGGCCGCGGCGCAGACCGCGGACGACCTGATCGACGCCTACGACCAGATCATCACGCGGGCCCACGCGAAGGACATCCGCGTCTACGGCGCGACGTTGACGCCCTTCGGCGGCAACTCCCCGTACGACACCCCGGAGCGCGAAGCGGCTCGTCAGCGGGTCAATACCTGGATCCGCGGCCACTTCGACGCCGTGCTCGACTTCGACCGCGTGGCCCGTGATCCGGCGGTCCCCGCGCGGCTCCTGCCCGCCTACGACGTCGGCGACCACCTGCACCTCAACCCCGCCGGGTACCGGGCGCTCGCGTCGAGTGTCCCTTATGGACTGTTCGACCACCGCTGACGCTCCCCCGCGGGGGTGAACACGTGCTTGTGAAGCCGACCACAATCCTTTGTGGATTGTGGTCGGCTTCCTCGTCTCTCCGTCGCACCGCAAGAGACATGATCACCCCATCGAGTGGATCTTGTTGTTGATCTTCATCAATCGAGGGCTTTGCGTGTGACGCACCGTCGCTCATCTTGGGAGTAAAGGATTTCCCGGCTGGGCCGGTCGGGAAGACCACCCCGGCGCACCGCCGGGCCGGGCCGCCGGGCCGCTGTTAGTGTTCGCCCGCCCTGGTCCGGACCACGCTCGCCGCGGCCGGACCGGTCCCCCGGAACTCCTTGAGAAAAGACGGACCTTGACCCACCTGAACCACCCCGGCCCGCGCGAATCGTGGTCCCCGCAGCCCGGCTCGCCGGACTGGCACGTCACCGCGTTCCTCGGGCCGCGGCCGGGCGCCGGCGACCGCACGCAGATCGACACGGTCCGCGAGCTGCGCGCCCGGATCCTGTTCGACCACGGCCGCCGCCCGGCGTTCCTCCGCTCGGACGGCTCCCACGCCGACGACCAGGACCTCGACTTCGGCGCGTGGCACTTCGTCGCCCGCCGCAGCCCCGGCGGCGAGCCGCTCGGGTACATCCGGCTGTCCACACCGGACTCCGGCGACCGGTTCCAGTCCCGGGCCTACCTCGGCGACGCGGACTACGAGGCATTCCTGGCGGCCGAAGACATTCCCGTGTCCGAGGTGTTCGAGCACAGCCGGCTCGTCGTCGAGCACCGGGCCCGCAAGCTCGGGCTCGGGCAGTACCTCAACGCGCTGGCGATCGGCGCGGCCCACCACCTCGGCGCGCGGGCGATGATCGGCACGTCCGGCACGAAGGACGGCCAGGACCGGTTCCACGAGCGGTTCGGCTTCCGGCCGGTGCCCGGCACCCGCCGCTACGTCCCGCAGTACACCGAGGACGTCGTGATCATGTTCCACCGCGTCCTCGACGGCGCGGGCCGGCAGCACGACCTCGTGACGCGGCTGCGGGACGAGTTCCCGCTCATCGCGGCGAGCGGCCCGTCGCCGCTGCTCCCCCGGCCGCGGACGCCCCGTGTGGCGCCGCTCGCGCTGACTGAAGCCGCCCCGCCCGACCGCGAGGTCTGGCGCCCGGTGCTGTTCACCGCGGTCCACCACCAGGCGCTCGACCGGCTGCTGGCCTCCGGCGAGGTCCGCGAAATCCACGACACCCTCGACGAGCAGCTCACCGAACTGGTCCGCAGCCGCGAGCCGGGCTGCCGGGACGCCGCCGAGATCGCGCGCAAGAAGACCGAACAGCTGGCGGGCGTCGCGGCGTGGGAGTACGGCACCTGGGTCTGGTACCCGTGGTCGGGGCGGCTGGTGCACGTGCTGCCGCGCGAGGAGTTCCGGCTCGTGCGCACCGACCGCAACCGCGGCCGGATCGAGCGGCCCGAGCAACGCGAGCTGCTCACGAAGCGGATCGGGATCATCGGCCTGTCGGTCGGGAACAGCGCGGCGCTGACGTTCGCGCTCGAGGGCATCGGCGGCGCGTACAAGCTGGCCGACTTCGACGAGTTCGGGCTGTCCAACCTGAACCGGCTGCGCGCCGGCGTGCACCACCTCGGCGTCAACAAGGCGGTGCTGACCGCGCGCCAGATGTTCGAGATCGACCCGTACCTCGACATCGAGATCGAGCGGGACGGCCTGACGCCGGAGACCATCGAGGACTTCTTCGACGGCGGTGTGGACCTGCTGGTCGAGGAGTGCGACACCCCGTGGGTCAAGATCGCGGCCCGCGAGTACGCGCGCGACCTCGGCATCCCGGTGGTGATGGACTGCAACGACCGCGGGATGCTGGACGTCGAGCGCTTCGACCTCGAGCCGGACCGCCCGCTGCTGCACGGGCTGCTGGGTGACGTGAAGTCCGTCGACCTGGCCGAACTCGGGCACCAGCAGAAGGTCGACCTGATCCTGGCGATGGTGGACGCCGACCGGATCAGCCCGGAGCTGGCCGCGTCGTTCGGTGAGCTCGGGCACACGCTCAGCAGCTGGCCGCAGCTGGCTTCCGGGGTCGCGCTCGGCGGCGCGCTCTGCGGCGAGGCGGCCCGCCGCGTCCTGCTCGGCCGGCCCTGCGCGTCCGGCCGGTTCTACACCGATCTTTCCCAGCAGGTCAGCCCGTCCCGCAACGTCTTCGCCGGCGGTGCGGTGTGAACCTCCCCGTCACCGTCGCGGGCACCGGCGTCCACCTCCCGCCCGAGGTGGTCACCAACGCCGAGCTCGCCTCGACCCTGGACACCTCCGACGAGTGGATCGTCAGCCGCACGGGCATCCGCGTCCGCCGTCGCCTCGCCCCGGACCGCGCAACGTCGGACATGTGCGTGGCGGCGGCCCACCCCGCGCTGGCGGCCGCGGGCGTCACCGCCCGCGACGTCGACGCGATCATCGTCGGGACCTACACCTACGACCAGCCCCTGCCGTCGACGGCGCTGATCGTGAAGGAGCTGCTGGGCGCGGACCGCGCGCTGACGCTGGACATCACGCAGGCGGCGTGCGCGAACGGCGTCCAGGCGCTGTTCCTCGCCGCGCACCTGCTCCAGACGTCGGCGGCCGAGACGGTGCTGGTCATCGCGGCGGACTGCGCTTCCCGCGTCACCGATCCGGCGGACCGCACGACCCGCGTGTTCTTCGGCGACGCGGCGGGCGCGGCGGTCCTGACCCGTGCGTCGTCGGCGGGTGCCGGGCTCCTGGGCTGGGACTTCGGCACGGAGCTGTCGTACGACGTGGAGATCCCGGCGGGCGGGTCCCGCCTCCCGGCGTTCGCCGCGTCGGCGCGGGACCACTACCTGAAGATGGACGGCCGCGCGGTCTGGAACACCGCGACCCGCTGCCTGCCGGACAGCATCCTCCGCGCGGTCGACGAGGCCGGGCTGGCGATGGAGGACGTGACGCACTTCTTCCTCCACCAAGCCAACCTGAACATCATCACCGCGGCGCTGGACAAGCTGGGCGTCTCCCGGGCGAAGGCGCCGATCACGGTGGACCGGCTCGGCAACACCGGCTCGGCGGGCGTGTTCACGGCGTTGCACGCGGCGTTCGGCGAGGGCGCGGTGAGCCCGGGCGACACGTACGTGGTGTCGTCCATCGGGGCGGGCTTCCAGTGGGGAACTCTCTGCTTCCGCCACGGCTGAGGTGATCCCCGGCGGGGGCGGCGGCGCGGTACTGGACATCTCTTGGACACAAGGGAAAACGTGATGGCGGGGCACGTGATGGAGGTCACCCTCATGCCCTATAGTGGCGCCGTCTGTTCGTCCCCACCCGCAGTCGTCGCTCCCGAAAAGGGGAAATTCATGTCCGACGTCATCAACAGCATCTTCGGCCGCGCCAACAGCGGCACCACCACTCCCGGCGGGTACGCCGCCCCTCACACCGAGACCGAGTCCGAGACCGTGGACACGGCCGCCGCGCCCGAAACCGTTGACACCGACGCGATCGAGGAGACCCCGGCCGACACCGTCGAGCCGGCCGAGGACGCCGTCGAGACCGACGACACCGAGACCGCCGAAGCCGAGACCTCCGACGAAGCCGAAGCCGACGAGGACCTCGAGGACGAGGCCGTTACCGAGGAGTCCGACGAAGACGCGGTGGAAGCCGACTCCGCCGAGGACGAGACCACCGAGGACACCGACGTCGTCGACACCGAGGACGACAGCGACGACGACGCCGAGGCCACCGCCGAGGTCGCGGAAGCGCCGTCCACCGAAGAAACCCCGGTCGAAGCCGCGGCGGTGGCGGACGTCGTCGACGAGGCCGAGCGGGTTGCCGCGGCCGCGGCCCGGCCCGCCGCCGGCACCCGTGGCGCCACCACGATCGGCGACGACGTCGTCGTGAAGATCGTGGCCCGCGTCGCCCGCAAGGCCGAGGGCGTGCACGAAATCGCCGCCGACGGTGTCGAGGTCGCGGTCGACGGCGACGTCGCCACCATCACCATCTCGCTGGTCATCGAGTTCGGCCACGCCGTCAAGGCGCTCGGCGAGCAGATCCGGACCGACGTGATCAACGCCGTCGAACAGTTCCTGGGCCTGGACGTCGAGGGCGTCGACGTCCACATCGCCGACATCCACTTCCCCGACGCCGACTGACCTCCACCACGGTTCGGTCCCGGGGCGCGCCCCGGGACCGGGCTAGCGGAGCACCCGGTACCGCAGGTGGGTCACGCCGTTCCCGTCCAGCCGCCGGACGAGGTCCAGCTCGACCGGGTCCGTCTCGGCGAACAGCCGGCGGCCGCCGCCGAGCAGCACCGGGACCAGGTGGATCTCCATCTCGTCGAGCAAACCCGCGCGTAGCAAGGACTGTGCCGCACTCGCGCCGTGCACCATCACCGGCTTGTCGCCGGCCGCCGCCACCGCTTCGGTCACGCACGCGGTGACGTCCGTGTAGAACCGCGCGCTTCCGGGCGGCTCGTCGCCGGAGTCGACGTGGTGCGTCAGGACGTGGATCGGGACGCCGTCGTGGTGATCACCGTTCCAGCGACCGGCCAGCTCGAACGTCCGGCGGCCCGAGATCAGCGCGCCGGTGCCCAGCGCCTCACGGTAGATCCGGCCGTTGACACCGTCGCCCAGCCGGTCGTCCAGCCAGGTGAACAGGCGTCCACCACCACGGCCGAGCTCCTGGCCGGCGCGGTCGTCGGGGCCCGTGACGAACCCGTCGAGCGACATCGACATGTACAGAATCACCGGGGACATGAGAACCTCCTTCACCGGTGCGTCGAACGAGCGACGCCCGGATCGACAGGCTCAGCCGTCTTCCCGGGCCCGGCTGATCACCTCCTCCAGGCGCAGCGGGCTCGACGGGTGGTGGGTCAGGCACAGCGGCGTCGCCACCTGGCGGAAGCCGAACGCCTCCCCCGCCACGTAGAACTGCGCGCGCTCCAGGCGCGAGATGTCCGCGACCGGGCTGCCCTTCGCGCGCGCCAGCTCGTTGGCCGCCGCGATCTGGGCCGGGCTGTTGAGCCGGCCGAAGAACTGCGTCATCGCGTTGCCGACCACCTGGTTGTGCAGGCCTTTCGGAGCCTGCGTCGCGAACAGCAGCCCCAGGCCGTACTTGCGGGCCTGGGACGCGAGCACGATCGTGCTGCGCGTGCTCGCCGTCAACGTCCCGGACGCGGCCAGCGTCTGGGCTTCGTCCATCACGAACAACGCCCCGAGCGGCCGCTCCCCCGCCGGGTTCCGCTTGATCCAGGCGAACAGCTCCATCTGCAGCTGGTTGACGAAGTTCTGCCGCTGCGCCTCCGCCGGCAGCCCGACGAAGCTGATCACCGACACCCGCGCCCGGTGCCCCGCGGCCGGGGTCAGCAGCACACCCGGGTCCACGGGCTCACCGCCGCCGGCGAACAGCGGGTCGTTGACCATCGCCGCCTTGAGCACCTCGGCCAGGTCGGCCGCGATCCGCTTGGCGTCGTTGAGGTTGCTCACGTCCTCGGGCAGATCGGACAGCAGTTCGATCAGCTCCGGCAGACTGCGCGACCCGGTCCGCGCATAGTGGATCACGGCCTGCCGCAGCACCGCCAAACCGATGTTGGCCTTCACCGTCGTCCCGGTCAGCCGAGCCTGCGGCGCCAGCGTCGCCACCGCGACCTCGACAGCCGCGGTGAACTCGTCGGCGTCGTCCAGAACCCCGGCGAAGTCGGGCAGCGGCTGGAAAGCCAGCGGCCGCCCGGTCGCCCGCCCGGGCGTCCAGACCACGACGTCCGTCTCCGCCAGATAGCGCTTCGCCAGCTGGGCGTCGTCCGGCCCCCAGCCCGCGGGCGGCTCGGGCCAGGCGTCACCGAGGCGGGAGAGGTCGTTGTTCGGATCCAGGACGATCGCGGAAACCCCGAGCAGAGCGCACTCCTCGACGATCCGCCGAAGCAGCACGGTCTTCCCCGACCCGGACCCGGCGAAGATCGCGGCGTGCTTGCGCAACGCCGAAAGCCCGATCCGCACGGGCTCCCCCGACCCGACAACGGTGCCGAGCGTGATCTCCCCATCAGCCGGCGGCGGGTGCGTCCCCTCGGCGGCCGACTGCCCCAGCGGCTTCTCCGGAGTCCGCAGTGGCGCCTTCCCGTTGGCACGCTGCCCGTTCGACGGCGGCGGCAGCACCGCGGCCAGCAGGTCCGAACGGCTGGCCGGACGCCGGTCGACGAGCCATTCGTGCAGCTCGCGGCCACCGTGCTCGAGCATCCGGTCGAGCGCCCAGAACGTACGCACGTCCGGGTCGGACAACGGTTTCGTGCGCCCGCCCGCGGCCTCGAAGGCACCGACCTCCTCGCGGGTCTTCGCGCCCGAGGACCACTTCGGCTCCCGGATGATCACGAGGTGCCGGTTGTCCGCGCCCAGCCGCTGGCCCGCCGCCGACCGGGCCTTGCGGAACCGGCTCAGCGCGGCCCGGGGGTGCTGGGCGGCGATCGCCCGGAAACCCCAGTGCTCCTGGAGATCGGAGGCCTCGTCGACCGTCCGGGTCAGCCAGGCGTGCAGGTCGCCGCGCCCGTTCTGGTGCTCGCACACCCATTCCAGGTTGTCGTCGCCGACCTCGGTGATCCAGCTCCGCAACGCGGCCGACAGCAGGTCGGGCATGACCTTGTCCTCGGTCTTCTCGTTGCGCAGCTTCTCGGGGTCCGCTTCCGCCTTCAGCTGCTCGAACTCCGCGTCGAGGTCGGCGAACTGGTCGGGCTGCACCACGGTCCGCAGAGGTGCGACCGGTACCGGAGCCTGTTCGTCGAAGGACGTGAGCTCCCGGACCCGGCCGGAGCGCAGGCACGTGTCGATGTGGGCACCGATGCGCTTCAGCAGTTCTCGTGGAGTCCACTGCTCCCAAGGCCCGGTGAAGGCTTCCGGCGCGATCGGCCAGGTCGGGTGCGGCGGGGTGAACCCCATGCTCTGGTAGGCGACGCCGAGCCGCTTTTCCACCAACGCCCGGCCGAGCTGGGCATCGGTGATCCGGCCGAGCGTCACCGACTCGCGGAAGCGATCGGGCACGGTGCCGGCGGCCTTCGTCTTGATCTGCTCCCACGTGCTGGGCAGGCAGGCCAGCACCGTCAGGGTCTTGTGGGTGACTTCGCGCAGCCCCATCAGCCCGTCGGCGATCTGAGCCACCAGCAGGTCTTCCTCTGCGCTGTCCCCGATCTGCTGGGTGAGCTGCATCGACCGCGCGACAAGGGTGTCGAGCTGGTCCACGGCGATCACGACCGGGCCGGTGAGAGCGAGCAGCCGGGTGATCTCGTGCACCAGAGCGCGCGCGGGCTTCGGCCGCGGCCGGATCCCCCAATCCTTGGCGTCGGACGTCAGTTCGTCGTCCCCGTCGAGGTAGTCCTCGCCGACGTACCGGGCACTGCGGTCGCGGCTCGCGAGAAGCACGAGGGCCCGGGCGGTGTCCTCGCATTCGTCGGCGACCATCCCGTCGAGGGAGGCCACCCCTTCGACGAAGGCGTCGATGTCGTCCACGGTCACGCCCTTGCCCAGCCGGAGCCTGGTCGTGACCTCGGCATTGACATGCGCGCGCAGGCACACCCGCAGCAGGAAGGCCTTCAGCTGCGACTCGCCCGTCTCGTCCGGCCGGGACAGTCCCCGTCGCAACGCTTCGGCCGTGTTGTCCCAGAACGCGTCCGCCGCGGTGACCTCGTCGAGGAAGAAGTAGCCGCGCGCCCGGTGCACGTGCCGGCGGACCAGGCCCAGCAGGTGGGTCTTGCCGACGCCCTTCAGCCCGCGCAGGACCAGCCCGATCGGGCTGGGACCGTCGCTGGCCGTGGCGTCGCGGATGCCCGTGTCGAGGGCGGCGAGGGCATCGGCGTGCAGACCGTCGACGTGGTACGGCGAATCCCGCCACACGTGGTCGGGGGTGTCCGCCCAGTCGAACCTCAGCGCCGCCAACGCGGTTAGTTCGTCCATCACAGCACCTCGATCGAGAGCAGGTGGTTGTCCTCACCACCGATGCGGATCGCCGCCTCGTGGTGGGCGGCGGTGAGGGCCTTGCGGTTGTCCTCCGGCACCAGGTGGATCTTCCCGGCGGCGCTCAGCTCCTTGAGCACGGCGTCGACCTCGTCGGCGGGTTCACCGAGCTTCGGCCGCAGGTCCACCAGCCCGACCCAGCCGCGGGGTTCCTTGACCAGTTCCCGGTAGGCGATGCGGATTCGGCCCTCGAGATCCTCGACCACGACATCCGGTTCGGGCTCGGACTCGGGTTCCGGCCCGGGGTCGGCCTCGAAGATGTTCGCCAGGCGCAGCTTCTCCCGCCGCAGGTAGCCGTGCAGGCCGCCGAGAAGAACGTACATCGAGGAGCACAGCACGCTTTGCGGGCGAGGCGGCGGCGGGCTCCCCGCCGCGAGCTCGTCTTCACACCAGGCCCAGCCGCGGTCGGTCAGCTGGTGGACGAACGGGCGGCCAATCTTTTCGCTGGTGATGTACCCGCTGTCCTTCAGCTGGGTGCGCTCCTTGCCGGTCAGGGTGAAGCCCACCAGTTCCTGCAGTTCCGGGTTGGGCACCTCCCGGCCCAGCACCATCAGCGTGAACATCGCCGCGGTCTGCTTGTGTCCCAAGCGGTCGGTCATCCGAGATCCTTCCGGTGGTTCGTGTGCTGAAACGTGGTTTGCGCCCGGACGTCCAGGACGCGCAGGAGCCAGCCGATCGCCTTGCGGGTCTCCGCCGGCGCGGGGTGGTGGCGGTCGCCGGCCGGGGACCGGGGTTTGATCACCAGGGTCAGGTCGGCGGCGAGGTCCCGGACCCGGGCGTCGTCGCCGGCGCCGACCGCGGCGCGCAGGTCGTGCACCAGCTCGTCGACCAGGTCCCACCTGGACGGTCGGAGCCGCGAGTCGGCGGCCTGCCGCAGCAACGCGACGAGGTCGACGTCCTCGGCGTCGACCAGCGGGGTGACCCCCTTCAGCTGGCCGACCAGTTCGCGGGCCACCTCGGCCGGGCCGCGCGTGGGGCCCAGGCGCAGGTACCGCAGGTTGCCGACGTGCGCGGGGAAGGCGTTCGGTTCCGTGCCCGGGGTCAGGACCGTGATCACCCGGCGGTCCTGACCGAGTGGCTGGTGCAGGAACAGCTCGACCTCCGCCGACTGCCAGCGGCTGACCTGGCCGTCGACGACCAGGCACAGGTGGCGGGCTTCGTCTTCGGGCTTGGTGAGCAGCGATCGCTCTCCCGAGTACGACTTGACCACCTTGATCCCGTGCGTCTCCAGCTCCGCGACCAGCGCGTCGGAGACCGACCTCGCGGTCCGCGGGATGCTCACGCGCACGTCGTGGGCGAACTCGCGCCGGCTCTCGCGGACCGCGGCGACGTAGGCGTCGCGGTTGCCCGCCAGCAGGTCCGTGCGGTCCATCCGGTGCGCGACCACCGCTGCGACGGTCTCCAGCGCGAAGCCGATCTGGTCCGCGCTCGGGGTCTTCTCGTCCACGACCGGCAGCTGCTCGCCGAAGCTCCAGTACGAAACGTAGGGCAGCGTCAGGTGCCGGGACATCGCGTCGACGTCCACCCGCTGGTCGAGCCACGTCCGGAACAGCTCGCCGGTCTCGTCGGCGCAGATGCGGCGCCACTTCTCCGACCGGTCGTACTCCTCGCGGTTGTCGAACCGGGACAGGACGGGCAGCACGGTCAGGCGCGGCCGGTCGAAGGGCAGCCGGTTGCGCGCCACGTCCGCGCGCCGCGCCAGGTCGACCGCGCCGCGGACGCTCTGCAGGTTCGCCGTGAACAGCACCACGAGGTGGTCCGGGAGGTGCGCGGTGCAGATCCCGCCGATGTCGGAGATCCCGGTGCGGCTGTCGATGAGGACGAAGTCGTACTCGTCCGTCCAGCGCTCCCGGCACCGTTCGAGGTAGTCGCCGAACCCCTCGACGTACAGGGCTTCCCAGTCGATGTCCTGCACCTGCCGGACGTAACCCGGATCGTCCCGCCCGGCGGCCATGAAGTCGAGGGTCTTCACCCCCTGCAGCCGCAGCACGTGCGCGGCGGGGTCGAACCGGCCGGCGCGGAAGTCGTCCACCAGGTCGACCACGCCGCCCGGCGGTGCCGAGGGCAGCAGGTCGCGGAAGTACTCGCGCAGGCCGGGCGCCTCCAGGTCCCAGTCCAGGCACAGCACCCGGTTGCCCCAGCGGGCCAGCAGCACGGCGATGTTGGCGAGCGCGAAGCTGCGCCCCACCCCGCCCTTGTACGAGTAGAAGGTGAACACCGACCCGGGCATCCGTCAGAACCTCGGGATCCGCGCCGGCACCGGCGGGTCGGCGGCCGGGGTGAGCACCGGCCAGTCGGCCCGCCACTCCGGCGCCAGCTCGATGAGCTCCTCCAGCTCCTTGGCGATCCTGCCGATCTCCTGGTGGAACTCCAGGTAGGCCGGTGCGGTCTGGAAGTGCTCGTAGGGGAAGTTCCACTGCTGCAGGTCACGCATGCGCCGCTCGTGGGCGAAGTCGGGGAAGTTCCAGGAGTCGCAGTAGATGACCGGGTAGATCAGCTGCCGCGGCCCGCCGGGTGAGGTGCGCCCGGCCAGTTCCTCCCGTTTCGCCATCGAGTGCCATTCGGCCAGGCACCATTCGTCCTTGAAGTACTTCGGGGAACAGACGGGTACCAGGACGCGCGCACGCTGCAGCGCCGACCGCAGCTCCGACGGCCAGTTCGTCCCGGCCCGCATCTGGTCGTCGAAGAATATCCGGACGTCCCGGTAGAGGTTGTTGTCGAGCGACTCGGACAGGCGGCGGTGAAAATGATTCCTGACCCACGCGGATATGTCGCTGCTGGAGCGTTGGTAGCTGATGAAGACGTCGTACTGGTACACGCGTGGCATCGCTCCCTCGCCGCTCCCCACCAGGCGGACCACAGCCTAGATCGGCTGCACACCGGCGAAGAAGACGAGAAACCTGACAGATTCTGGACAATTACTGGCCACGCCGGAAGATGATCGAAAACCCGGCCTTGACAAACTCTGGTACCACGGAAACATGACGCACTGGCGTGAATGGGCTCACGCCTCCGTGGTGTTGTCGAAAAATGCACCGATCGGTGAATCACCGACCGACTCGAAGGAGCGCCGATGTCCGACCGCGAGGCGCCGCGGGTGTTCGTCACCTATTCGCACGACACCCCCGAGCACAAGGAACTCGTGCAGCGGTTCGCGAAGTTCCTGCGCGCGGCCATCGGCTTGGACGTGCACCTCGACGCCTGGTACGACAACCGACGGCGGGACTGGTCACTGTGGGCCGTCGAGCAGCTCACCAAGGCGGACTTCATCCTGGTCATCGCCTCGCCCGACTACAAGCGCCGGGCCGACGGCGAGGCGGCGGCCGACGAGGGCCGGGGCGCGCAGTTCGAGACGGCGATCATCCGGGACAACCTGACCCGGGACCTGCGCCGGGAAACCGAACGCATGCTGCCCGTCATCCTGCCCGGGCGGTCGGTCGAGGAGATCCCGGCCTTCCTCAACGGCCACTCGACGACGAGGTACCACGTCGACGAGTTCACCGAAGCCGGGATCGCCGACCTGCTCGCCGCGATCACCGGGCACGGCCAGTACTCGATGCCGCGGCGGGGCGCCTGGCGCGGCGGCTCCCGGGAGCGTCAGCGCATGCCGGTCAACGAGCTGCCGTGGGTCGTCGCCAGCAACGGAGTCCGCCGCGACAGCGCGCTGATCGGCGGAATCCGTTACGAAGACAGCATCGTGCTCCGGCCCGTGGCCCCCGCCACCGGTTCCGGCGGGTTCGTCGAAATGGACCTCGGCGGCGAGTACCACCGGCTGACCGCAGTGGTCGGCGTGCTGGACGACGCCGCCGACCCGTTCCAGGTCGGGCACTTCCAGGTCTTCCTCGACGGCGCCCCGCAGTCCGAACACCAGGTGGCGCGCGGCAAACCGGCGGCGATCGACCTCGACGTCACCGGGGCGTCGCGGCTGCGGCTGGAGATGTCCCGCCCCGGCGTGACCGCTTCGCCCTTCGGCGGTGCCGCCGTCGGGATCCGGCCACGGGCGGGCCGCCCGCCGGAGCTGGCGTGGGGCGACCCGACCATGACCTAGGTGCCGCCGTCAGGGCGTGATGACCACCTTCAGCGCCGAGTTCGCCGCCGCGTTGGCGAAGACCTCGTAGGCCTCGTCCATCTCGCCGAAGGTGAACGTGTGCGTGCCCATCTTCTCCGCCGGGATGCGGCCCGAGGAGACCATCTTCAGCAGTGTCGGGATCGAGACCGTGTCCACCAGGCCCATGGTCAGGGTGACGTTCTGGATCCACATCTCCTGCATCGGCAGCTCGACCGGCACGCCGTGGACGCCGATGTTCGCGATGCGGCCGCCCGGGCGGACCAGGGACGCCGCCGTCTGCAGGGTCTGGGGGTAGCCGACCGCCTCGATCGAGACGTCGACGCCGAGGCCGTCCGTCATGGCCAGGACGTCGGCGCGGGTGTCCGGGCCGGCTTCGATCGCGTCCGTCGCGCCGAAGTCGAGGGCCTTCTCCAGGCGGAACTTGTTGGAGTCCACCGCGATCACCTTCGACGCGCCCCACAGGCCGGTCGTGAGGATCGCCGACAGGCCGACCGCGCCCGCGCCGACGACCGCCACCGTGTCGCCCGGGCGGACGCGCCCGGCCAGGACGCCGACCTCGTAGCCCGTCGGCAGCGAGTCGGCCAGGAAGATCGCCTGCTCGTTCGTGACGTCGTCCGGGACCGCGTACAGCGACGTGTCCGCGAACGGCACGCGCACCAGCTCCGCCTGGGTGCCGTCGATGAGGTGGCCGAAGATCCAGCCGATCCCGCCGACCGTCTGGCAGTGCGACGGCATCCCGCGGCCGCAGTACTCGCAGCGGCCGCACTGGGTGATCGCCGGGACGAGCACCCGGTCGCCGACGGCGAACGCCCGGACCGCGTCCCCGACCGCCGTCACCGTGCCAACCGCCTCGTGGCCGAGGATCCGGCCGTCGGTCACCGCCGCGACGTCGCCCTGCAGGATGTGCAGGTCGGTGCCGCAGATGGTGGTCGTGTCGACCCGCACGACCACGTCGGTCGGCTCCTGGACGACCGCGTCCGGGACGTCTTCCCAGGCCTTCGCGCCCGGACCGTGGTAGACCAGAGCCTTCATCGTCGCCTCCGGCGACCGCCCGGCACCCGCGTCCGGGCACGGCCGCCCACCGAACGTAGGACGGTGGCGGCCGCCCGGCTGTCGCAATATGAGACTGCGGCTCAGGTGTACCAGGTCGGCTCGGGCACCTCGCCGCGCAGCGCGTAGACGCCGACCTCACGCCGTTTGTAGGCCACCGGGTCGTGCAGCGAGTGGGTGCGGAGGTTCCGCCAGAACCGGTCCAGGCCGTACTTGGCCGCGCTCGCCCGCGCGCCGGTCAGCTCGAAGATCCTGGTCCCGATCTCCAGCCCGGTTTCGATCACGCGCTGCTTGGCCGCGGCGATCAGCACCGCGAGCTCGCCGCGGGCCTCCGGCGTCAGCTCCTCCCGCGGCGCGTGCAGCACCCGGGAGATCGCCGCGCCGGCCTTGTCGGTGAGGGCCTCCGCCGCCCACAGCTTGGCCTGGAGATCACCGTAGCCGTCGAGGATGTACCACTCCTCGACGGCGGCGTCCTTGTCGTCGCCGCCGTACGGCCACGGCCGCGTGCGCTCGCGGGTGTAGGCCAGCCCGGCTTCGAGGGCGCCCTGGGCGATGCCGAGGTAGAAGTTGGTGAACACGAGCTGGATCGCCGGGACGTTGAGCGTGTTGTACGTGAGCGGGTGGAACTTCCGGTCGACGTAGCCCGCCGCGCTCGCCCACGGCACCCGGACGTCGGTGATGCTGACGCTGCCGGACTCGGTGAGCCGCTGGCCGAGGTTGTCCCAGTCGTCGTGGAAGACGATCCCGTCCTGTTTGGACGGTACGATCGCGAAGACGTGGTCCTCGGTCCCTTCGAGGATGCCTTCGAGCACGGTCAGGTCGGACACCTTGCTGCCGGTGGAGAACGACTTGTGTCCGTTGTAGACGATCTCGTCGCCGTCCTCGGTGATGGTGAGGTCGGAGTCACGGGGGTTGACCGCGCCGCCGAAGAAGAAGTTGTTGGTGGTGTACAGCTCTTCGACGGCCGCGATCTGGTCGTCGGTGGCGACCAGCCGCGCCGCCCAGGCCCATAGGTAGTGGTAGCCGAGCAGCTGCCCGATCGAGCCGTCCGCGCGGGCGATCTCGCGCGTGACGCGGTAGGCGGTTTCCCAGGTCTGGCCGCCGCCACCGTGTTCGGCGGGGCCGAGCAGGGTCACCAGCCCGGTGTCCTTGAGCAGCTGGACTTCCTGGTACGGCGTGGCGTTGCCGCGATCGCGCTCGACGGCGTCGACAGCGAGCTTCGCGGCGACGTCCTTCGCCGTCGCGATCCAGTTTTCCGTTGTGGTCATGGGGTTTCCTTCGTTCGGGCATGACAAGGAGCCCGCGTGCGCGGGGTGCGTTCGGGATGGGGTGGGTCAGGCGGTACAGCGGGTGAAGGGGCTGCCGTCCATGATCCCGAGTACACCGTGACGCTCCGTGGGTGTCAACGGACGTCCGCGCGCTGGGAACCGGTCAGCCATCCTCGGCGTTGCGCGCCATGAAGCTCTTCGCGTCCCCCGCCGAGGGGTCCACGAACACGATGTCGTCCGGCCTGCGCCGGGGCACGTCGATCGCCAGCACGACGAGGGGTTCCGACGTGATGCGAGGGAAGCCGTGGACCTTGCGCCGCTCGAAGGCCAGGAACAGGCCCGGGCGGGCTTCGAACTCCTCGCCGTCGAGGTGGAACGTGCCGCGGCCGCTGAGCAGGTACAGGTGCTCGTCGCACTCCTCGTGGTAGTGCAGCGGGACTTCACGGTAGATCCGGAAGATCCGGGCGCTGGCCGAAGCCTTGTCGACGAAGTACTTGTCCACCAGCATGGTCTCGGCGGTCTCGGGCAGCGCCGCGGCTTCCGCGAGGACGTCGAACACGCTCTGGGTGTTGTCACTCTCCATGGCTTCCGAACCTAGCCGACCAACGGCAGCAGCACCTCGTCGACGATCGCCTCGACTTCGGCCGCCGGTACCGGGCCGGACTCGATGTGCGCGACGAGGACCAGGCGCGGGCCGACCGCGGCGAGCCGCGCGGTGCCGGCCTCCCCCAGCAGTTCCTGGATCAGCTCCTGCCGCGGCCGGAACACGAGGTCGCGGACCCTCTCGAACAGCGCCGGGTACCGCTGCCGCTGAGTGATCAGCTGGACGAGCGCGCGGCCGTGCGGCTCGTCCAGCACCCGGGCGAAGCCGCCGAGCAGCACCATCAGGTCCCCGCGCAGGCTGCCGGTGCGCGGTGACGGGGTCTCGCCGAAGCCGGCGGCCGGGTCGGTCAAGGCGGCCAGTACGAGATCCGCGGTCGTCGACCAGCGCCGGTAGAGCGCCGCCTTCCCGGTGTGGGCTCGCAGGGCGATCTTCTCGAAACTCAGCTCCTCGAAGCTCGACTCCGCCAGCTCGGCCAGCGCCGACGAGTAGATCGCCCGCACCAGCTCGTCACCTCGCCGCCGTGTGTCCGGCATCGCCGTTCCTCTCCGTGTACCGTGCTTAGTGAACGATACCGTTCCTTATCGGGAGTGTCACATGAGCAGGACAGCCCTCACCAACGTCCGGGTCTTCGACGGCACCGGGCTCACCGAGCCGCGCACCGTCGTGATCGACGGCGGCCTCATCGGAGACGATCCGGCGGGCGCGGAGACCATCGACGGCGGTGTCCTCCTGCCCGGGCTCATCGACGCCCACATCCACCTGGACAGCCGCGAGAACCTCGAACAGCTGGCACGCCACGGCGTCACGACCGCCCTCGACATGGCCGCCTTCTCGCCCGAGCTGCTCGCCTCCCTGCGGAACCAGCCGGGACTGACCGACATCCGCAGCGCGGGGCTCCCGGCGATCGGGCCGGGCGGGGTGCACGCCCGGATGCCCGGCATGCCCGCCGACGCCGTCGTCACCGACCCCGGGCAGGCGAAGGACTTCGTCGCCGCCAGGGTCGCGGCGGGGTCCGACTACCTGAAGATCGTCCTGGAGGCGCCCGGTCGCGGCGGCCCGGCGCTCCCCGCCGCCCGCGCGCTCACCGAAGCCGCGCACGAAGCCGGGCTGCTGGTCGTCGCGCACGCCACCTCCGCCGGCGCGTACACGATGGCCTTGGACGCGGGTGTGGACATCCTCACCCACGCCCCGTTGGGCGCCCCGATCACGGCGGACGACGTCGCCCGCGCCGGGGTCGCCGCGCCGACCCTGGTCATGATGAAGGGCGTGTCCGCGACCGCCGGGCGGCCCCAGCTCTACGAGGGGGCGAAGGCCTCGGTGACCGCGTTGTACCGCGCGGGGGTGCCCATCCTCGCCGGGACCGACGCCAACAACGAGCCGGGTGTGCCGGCCAAGGTGGCGCACGGCGCGGGCCTGCACGAGGAGCTCGAGCTGCTCGTCGCCGCCGGACTGTCCACAGTGGACGCCCTGCGTGCGGCGACCGTCTTGCCCGCCAAGCACTTCGGGCTCGACGACCGCGGCGTCGTTCAGCCAGGCCTGCGGGCGGACCTCGTCCTGATCGACGGCGACCCGATCGCGGACATCCGGGCCACCCGCGCGATCACCCGCGTCTGGTGCGCCGGTACCGAGGTCAAGGACCCAGCAGGGCGATAGACGCGCGCACCGCGAGCTCGGTGACGTCGCCGGCCCGGCCGCCGTCCTCGACGGTCGTCGCGATCAGCTCGCGCAGCCCGCCCAGGAGCATGATCGACAGCTGCCGGGACGGCGGCTTGATCCCCGCCGCCCGCATCTCGGCGGTGTCGGTCAGCCGCTGAGTCAACGCGATGAACCCCTCCATCGCTTCGCGCTGCAAGTCACGTGACGTGGCGCCGAGCGCGGGGACGTCGCGGATCCAGCTGAGCGTGATCGCGGGTTCGGCTTCCGCACAGGCGATCCACGCCTCGATCGCCTGCCGCACCTGCTCGGCCCAGGGCGCGCCGGGGTCCACGGCCTGGGAGATCTGCCGGATCATGTCCCGGTTCGCATCGGCCAGCAGCGCGATGAAGCACTCTTCCTTGCCGGAGAAGTGCTCGTAGAACGTCCGGCGGGACGTGCGGGCGCGGCGGACGACGTCGGCGACCGTGGTCTCGCGGAACCCGGCCTCGGTGATCGAGGCGGCCAGGCCGTCGAGCAGCCGCTGCCGGAATTGGCCGGTGTCCACCGTCGTCACCGTGGTCACGCTATACCTCCTCGGCGCGGGATCCTCTTGAAACCGGATGGTACCCCGGCGTACCGTACCGACGGTACGCTCGCGTACCACCAGTCAGTCGGGAGAGTCGATGACGACCGTGACAAGCCCAGGGCCCGTGACGCTGCCACCCGGGCCGACGGTGCCCCGCGCCGTCCAGGGCGCCTACGCGCTGACCAGCCCGCTGCGCGGCATGCGCCGCCTGCGGGAGAAGTACGGGGACGCCTTCACGGTGAACGTGCCGATCTTCGGCAACGCCGTCGTGATCAGCGGCGCGGCCGAGGTCAAGCAGCTGTTCACCGCCGGGGCCGAGCTGGTCGACAACCAGGAGGTCAACCTCGGGCGGGTGCTCGGCCCGCGGTCGCTGTTCGCCCTTTCGGGCGAGGAACACCGGCGGCAGCGCAAGATGCTCGTCCCGCCGTTCCACGGCCGGCGCCTCGCCGCGTACGAGAAGATCGTCGAGGAGGAGACCGTCCGGGAGCTGGCGAGCTGGCCGGAAGGCCGCGCGTTCGCGACGCTGCCGTCGATGATGCGGATCACCCTCAACGCCATCCTGCGCGCGGTGTTCGGTGCCGAAGGGGCCGAGTTCGCCGAGCTGCGCGCCCTGCTCCCGCCGTTCGTGACGCTCGGCTCGCGGCTGGCCGTGCTGCCGATCTCCAAGAAGGGCCGCTGGAACCCGTGGCGGCGGTTCGAGAGGATGCGGCGCGAGTACGACGCGATCGTCGACCGGCTGATCGCCAAGGCCCGCCCGGACGGCGACGACGTTCTCTCCATGATGCTGCAGACCCGCTACGACGACGGCTCCGGGCTGAGCCGCGAAGAGATCGCCGACCAGCTGCTGACCCTGCTCACCGCCGGGCACGAAACGACGGCCACGACGCTGGCCTGGGCCGTCGAGCGCCTCCGCCGCCACCCGGCGTTGCTGGAAGAACTGGGCAACGACGACGGCAAGCTCCTCGACGCGACGATCCTCGAGGTGCAGCGCACCCGCCCGGTCATCGACCTCACCGCCCGGCAGGTGAAACAGGACGGCTTCCGGCTGGGCCGGTGGACGCTGCCCAAGGGGTACGTCGTGCTCGTCAGCATCGCCCTGATCCACGACGACGACGCGCTCTTCCCGCACGCGGCGACGTTCGACCCGCACCGCTTCGTCGGCGCCCGCCCGGATCTCTACCAGTGGATCCCGTTCGGCGGCGGCACCCGCCGCTGCCTCGGCGCCGCGTTCGCGACCATGGAGATGACCGTCGTCCTGCGCACCCTGCTGCGCGACTTCACGCTCGAACCGACCGTCGAGGCGGACGAGCGCTGGCATTCCCGGGGCGTCGCCTACGCTCCGGCCAAGGGCGGGCGCGCGGTCGTGCGCCGCCGGGGAGGAATCGCGTGAACGAGCAGATCGCCGACGTCGGCCGGGGGATTTCCCTGGCGTACGAACGCATCGGAGACACCGGCGCCGAGCCGCTGGTGCTGGTCGCCGGGCTGGGCCAGCAGCTGCACAGCTGGCCGGACGCGTTCTGCGCCGAGCTGGCCGGGCGCGGGTTCGAGGTGGTCCGCTTCGACAACCGCGACGCGGGACGCTCGACGCACCCGCGGTTCCGGCCGTCGAGCCTGCCCGCGATGTTCGCCGGCCGCTTCCCACCGGAGCAGTACGACCTGAAGGACATGGCCGCCGACACCGTGGGCCTGCTCGACGCGCTGGGCCTGGACCGCGTGCACCTCGCGGGGGTGTCGATGGGCGGCATGATCTCCCAGTCGGTGGCGGCGCTGCACCCGGCGCGCGTGCGGACCCTGACGTCGATCATGTCGACGACCGGGTCCCGCCTGCTCGGCCGCCCGGCGTTCTCGACGTTGCGGCTGATGGGCGGAAAGCCGCCGAGGTCGCGCGAAGAGGCCGTCGAAAGCGCCGTGAAGATGTTCCGGCACATCAGCTCGCACGGCTTCCCCTTCGACGAGGCCCACGTGCGCGAACGCGCCGGGACGGGCTGGGACCGCGACCCGACGGCGGGCGGCGTAGGCCGTCAGCTCGGTGCGATCCTCAAGTCCGGCAACCGGACGGCGTGGCTGAAGAAGATCACCGCGCCCACGCTGGTGATCCACGGCGACCGCGACCGGATGGTGCACCCCACCGGCGGTGCCGCCACCGCCCGCGCGATTCCCGGCGCCCGCCTCGAAACCGTCCGCGGCATGGGTCACGACCTGCCCGAAGGTGCCTGGCCGAAGCTGCTCGACCTCATCGACGGCCACGTGAGGAGCAGCGATGTCACGGCCCCGTAGCCTCGCCGGCCGGCCGGTGGTGATCACCGGCGCGGCGTCCGGCATCGGCCGGGCGCTGGCCACCCGCCTGTCCGCGCTCGGCTCCCCCGTCGCACTCGCCGACGTCGACGAGGCCGGGCTGAAGGCCACCGCGTCCGGGCTGCGCGGGACCGTGCTCACCCGGGTCCTCGACGTCCGTGACGCGGCCGACCAGCTCCGCTTCGCCGACGAGGTCCGCGCGTGGCTGCCGGCGCCGCTGGCGGCCGTGTTCAACAACGCCGGCGTCGCGGTGACGTCGACCGTGCTCGACGCGGTGCCCGAGGACGACGACTGGCTGCACGACATCAACTTCCGCGGGGTCGTGCACGGCACGCGGGCGTTCCTGCCGGTCCTCGCCGAGCAGGGTGAGGGCGCGATCGTGAACACGTCCAGCGTGTTCGGCCTGGCCGGGATGCCGTACCAGAGCGCCTACTGCGCGGCGAAGTTCGCCGTCCGCGGCTTCACCGACTCGCTGCGCCACGAGCTGCGGGGCACCGGCGTCCGCGCGATCACCGTCCACCCGGGCGGGATCACCACGAACATCGCGCGCAACGCCCGGATGCGGCGTGACCCCGAGGGCCGCGGTAGGTCCAAGGACGAGATGGCCGCGCAGTTCGAGGCGATGACCATGACGTCCCCCGAACGGGCCGCGGAGATCATCCACACGGGCGTCGACCGCGGGAAGGCCCGTATCCTGGTCGGGCCGGACGCCTACCTGTTCGACGCGCTCACCCGCGTCACCCCGACCCACTACCACGCCGTGCTTTCGCGCCTGCAGAACCGCATGCGTGCCCGGCAGACGGAGGCCGTGAAATGACCGAGCACGTCGACGTGCTGATCGTCGGGGCCGGCCTGTCCGGTGTCGGTGCCGCCCACCACCTCCATTCCGCGTTCCCGCGCAAGACGTACACGATCCTCGAGGCCCGCGAGGCCATCGGCGGCACGTGGGACCTGTTCCGCTACCCCGGCGTGCGGTCCGATTCGGACATGCAGACCCTCGGGTACCGGTTCCGGCCGTGGACCAGCGAGAAGGCCATCGCCGACGGGCCGTCGATCCTGCAGTACGTCCGGGACACCGCGACCGAGGCCGGCATCGACCGGCACATCCGCTTCGGGCACAAGGTGGTCCGCGCGGAATGGTCCACAGAGGACGGGCAGTGGACGGTCGAGGCCACCCACGGCGGCGAACCCGTGCGGTTCACGGCGAAGTTCCTGTACCTGTGCAGCGGCTACTACGACTACGAAGGCGGCCACACCCCGCAGTTCCCGGGCGTCGAGGACTTCGGCGGCACCGTCGTGCACCCGCAGCACTGGCCCGAGGACCTGGACTACACCGGCAAGAAGGTCGTCGTCATCGGCAGCGGCGCGACGGCCGTGACGCTCGTCCCGGCGATGACCGACCGCGCCGAGCACGTCACCATGCTGCAGCGCTCCCCCACCTACATCCTCTCGCTGCCGTCGGAGGACGCGCTGGCCAACCGGCTGCGGAGCCTGCTCGGCCCGAAGCTGGCCTACCCGATCGCGCGCTGGAAGAACGTCGCCGTGAGCACGCTGATCTACCAGCTCAGCCGCCGCCGTCCCGGCGTCGTCAAGGCGATGATCCGCAAGGCCGCGATGAAGCAGCTGCCGCCCGGCTACGCCGTGGACACGCACTTCAAGCCGAAGTACCAGCCCTGGGACCAGCGCCTGTGCCTGGTGCCGGACGGCGACTTGTTCCGTTCGATCAAGCACGGTGACGCCTCGATCGTCACCGACCGGATCGCCGGCTTCACGAAGTCGGGGATCCGGCTGGAGTCCGGTGACGAGCTGGAGGCGGACGTCGTCGTCTCCGCCACCGGGCTGCGGCTGCTGGCCTTCGGCGGCATCGAGCTGGCCGTCGACGGGCACGTCGTCAAGCTGCCGGAAACCATGGCGTACAAGGGGATGATGCTCAGCGGCGTCCCGAACTTCGTGTTCACGATCGGCTACACGAACGCGTCCTGGACGCTCAAGGCCGACCTCGTCGGCGAGTACGTCGTCCGGCTGCTGCGCCACCTCGACCGGACCGGGCAGGACCAGGCCGTCCCGGTGAACGACGACCCGGCCGTCACCGAGCGGCCGCTGCTGGACTTCGACGCCGGGTACGTGCTGCGGTCCATCGAGGAGTTCCCGAAGGCCGGTTCGCGGGCCCCGTGGACGCTCGGCATGAGCTACGCCCACGACGTCGTCAAGCTGCGGCACGGCCGGATCGACGACGGCGCGCTCAGGTTCTCGCGGCGGCCCGCCCGAACGGGCAGACTGGGCGCATGACGCCGCCTTCGCGCTCCCGAGCCCGCTGATGCACAGCGCGGGCCTGGTCCTGCACCCCCGCCGCGACTCAGCGGCCGCCGTCGAGGCGGTGCTCGGCTGGGCCGGGAACCGCGGCATCGAGATCCTCGGCATCGCCGACGAGATCGTCCGGCTGAAGTGCGCCGCGATCGGGGTGACGTCCGAGGAGCTCGGCAGCCGCTCGGACCTGCTGGTCAGCCTGGGCGGGGACGGCACGATGCTGCGCGCCATGCGGCTGGCCGACGGCCAGCGCGCGCCGGTGCTGGGTGTGAACCTGGGCAAGCTCGGGTTCCTGGCCGAGGTGGACGTGCCCGACCTGCCGGGCGCGCTCTCGGCGATCGACGGCAACGAGTTCACGGTCGAGCCGCGACTGGCCGTCGACGCCGAGCTCGCCGGGAAGCGGGTCACGGCGTTCAACGACATCGCGGTGGTGCGCGTGCCCGGCGACGGGAGCGCCGTCGTGGCGGTGCGCGTCAACGGCCAGCCGTTCGTGAGCTACTCGGCGGACGCGGTGATCGTCGCGACCCCGACCGGCTCGACGGCGTACAGCTTCTCGGCGGGCGGCCCGATCACGAGCCCGTCGGTGGAGGCGCTGCTGGTGACACCCGCGGCGCCGCACTCGGCCTACAGCCGGGGTGTGGTGCTGTCGGTGCACGACACGGTGGCGCTGGAGGTCCTGCCGACGAGCGGGCGCCTCGCGGTGGAGGTCGACGGCCAGGTCGCGGGGTACGTCTCCCCCGGCGACCGCCTGGACCTGCGCGGCCGCCCCAGCGCGGCCCGGGTGGTCCGCCTCGGCATGACGACGTTCTACCAGCGAGCCCGGCGCAAGCTGCGCCTGACGGACTCGGCGGAGATCCCCCAGGACGGCGACCACTAGACCCAGCCGGAAGTGCCGTGAAGGCCACCTTCAGGGACATAGAGTCCCTCAAGGTGGCCTTCACGGCTTTGGGCAACGGTCAGCCGGGCGTGGGGTGCGTCACAGCGCGCGTGTGTCTGCGATGGTCACGGAATGGTCACGGGTAGCGTCGCCGACTTCGCCTGAACCTGCCGAGCGCCTCCGGAGTGAACCTAGGCATGCTGTCCCCCGCACCGATCCGTCCCTCCCTGCGCGCCCGGCTGCTCGTGCCCGGCGCGCAGGCCGCGTTCGCCGCGGCCGTCGTCCTGCTCGCCGTGCTGCACCTCGACCGGAGCCTGGCGCCGCTCGACCCGGTCACCGCGATGCTCAGCGACTACGCGCTGGTCCCCGGCCGCTGGATGTGGGACGGCGCGCTGATCCTCACCAGCACCGGCTCGGCGTTGCTGCTGGTCGCCCTGTACCGCCGCGGCCTGCTGGCCAACCCGGCGCTGGTCGCGGCGAAGGCGCTCTGGTGCGTCAGCCTGCTGACGGTGGCGATCTTCGCGAAGGATCCGCAGGGCGGGGCGATCACCACCACCGGCAAGATCCACCTCTACGCCTCGGCGGTGACGTGCCTGAGCCTGCCGGTCGTCGGCTGGGCGCTCGGCCGGCGGCACCGCGACGACCCGCGCTGGCGCCGCTTCGCCACCTGGTCGCGCCGGCTGGCGCTGGCCGCGATCCCGTTCTACCTGCCGTTCATCGTCCCGTTCGCGGTGAACGTCGTGCTCGGCGGCCACCTCCCGACCGTGGCCACCGGCCTGGTCGAGCGGCTGATGATGGTCCTGGAGATCGCGTTGCTGGCCGTCCTCGGCGTCTGGGCGCACCGCGCCGCGACCACACCCGCAAAAAGTAAGTCACTTTCGTTATTGCCTGCATCACACTAGCCACCGTCGCAAAGTGTAAGTGAGTTACCTTTGAGTATCGCTGAAGTTCGATGCCGAAGGAGCCCGCCATGCCAGACCTCGCGACCGGGAAGGGCACCCGCGTCGGGGTGCTGCTCGTCCCGCTCATGCTCGTGCTGTTCATCTCCAACCTCGACCAGACGATCGTCGCGACCGCTCTGCCGAGCATCGCCCGCGACCTGGGCGACGTCGGCAGCTCGTCGTGGATCGCCACCGCCTACCTGCTGACCAGTGCCGTTACCACGCTGCTGTTCGGCAAGCTCGGCGACCTGCACGGCCGCAAGCCGGTCTTCCTGCTGTCGGTGGTGATCTTCCTGGCCGGGTCGGTGCTCGCCGGCGCCGCGAACTCCCTCGGCCTGCTGATCGCCTTCCGCGCCCTGCAGGGCATCGGCGGTGGCGGACTGAACTCGCTGGTCATGGCCATCATCGGCGACGTCGTGCCAGCCCGGGAACGCGGCCGCTACCAGTCCCTGCTCGGCGTCGTCGCGACGCTCGCCCTGATCGCCGGCCCGTTCCTCGGCGGCCTGTTCTCCGACGCGCTGTCGTGGCGCTGGATCTTCTACGTCAACATCCCGGTCGGGGTCGTCGCGATCGTCGCCATCGCCGCGCGGCTGAACCTGCCGAAACCGGCCGGCCGCGGCCGGGTCGACGTCCTCGGCGGGGTCCTCGTCACCGTGGCGACCACGGCCGTCCTGCTGGTCGCCACGCTCGGGCCGGACCGGGGCTGGACGACCACGCCGGTCCTCGCGCTGATCGCCGTCGCCGTGCTGTCGCTCGTCGGCTACGTCCTCGCCGAGCGCCGGGCCGCGGAGCCGATCACCCCGCTGCCGATGTTCCGCAACGGCGTCTTCGTGATCTCCGCCGTCCAGTTCTTCCTCTCGACGTTGGTGCTGTTCGTCGCGATGCTCTACGTCCCCTTGTTCCTGCAGACCGTGCGGCACGCGTCGGCGTTCACCGCGGGGCTGTACGTGATCCCGCTGCTGGCCGGGCTCGTCGCGGCGACCGCGGTGGCCGGGCCGGTGATCGCGAAGACCGGGCGCTACAAGCTGTACCCCGTCCTCGGGGCCCTGCTGGTCGGCCCGTCGATGGCGTGGCTCGCCGCGGCGCCGTCCTCGCTGTGGCTGGTCGTGGCCCTGGTGCTGGCCGGCGCCGGGATCGGGTTCTTCGTCCAGGTTTCGCTGCTGGCCGGGCAGAACGCCGTCGAACACCGCGATCTCGGGGTCGCCACCGGTGCGCTGAACTTCTTCAAGAGCGTCGGCGGCGGGTTCGGCGCGGCGGTGTTCGGCGCGGTCCTCACCGCGGCCGGCGCGGCCACGGCGCACGGCTTCTCGGTCGTCTTCCTCAGCACCGTCCCGATCGCGGCGGTGATGCTCGTGCTCGCGCTGGTCATGCGGGAGAAGCCGCTGTCGGAAGAGGTGCGCGAAATCGCCGAGGGCAAGGCCGAGGCACCCGAATACTGATCGTCTCCACCCGCCTGTGGAAGGGTGAGGGCATGACCGAGGAACCGCGCGAAGGACTGCGGGAGCGCAAGAAGCGCCTGACCCGGGAGACGCTGGCCGCCAACGCCCAGCGGATGTTCCGGGAGCGCGGCTTCGACCAGGTGACCGTCGCCGAGATCGCCGGGGCGTCCGACGTGTCGGTGAAGACGCTGTTCGTCTACTTCGACAGCAAGGAGGACCTCGTCTTCGCCGACGAGTTCTCCCTGCTCGACCAGATCGAGCAGCGGCTGGCGGACCGTCCGGCGGGCACCTCGCCCGCCGAAGCGGTCCGCCTGCTGGCCCACGACCTGATCGACGGGACGGTGCCCGGTGACGACGACGAGGGCATCGTCGCGTTCGCCCGGCTGATCGGCGAGAACCCCGCCCTGCACAGCCGCCTGCAGCTGATGTGGGAACGCTACGAGCAGCGCCTCGCCGCCACTCTCGCGGCGGAGACCGGCGATTCCCCGTTCGACCCGGCGACGCGCGCTGCGGCCGCCCTGCTGATCACGCCGTTCCGCGTGCTGACCAGCTCCGACGTCCGCGGCCGCATCCCCGACGACGGCGCCGCGACCTGGATCGACGCCTGCTTCACGCTCGTCGAGAAGGGTCTTCCCGGCTAGGCGGGCTGCTCTTTGGTCCGGTGCAGCAACCAGTCCCGGCCGGTGTTGATCAGCGCGTAACGAACGTCTCCTTCGCGGCCGTGCAACGTGAACAGCATTCGCTTGTCCGTGCGGTCGTGCTCCTCCCACCAGCCGGTGTCGGCGATCGACTTGTGCTCGTCCTCGTAACCGAGGTGGTCCATCGCGTGGTCGGGCACGGCGACCGCGAGCCGGTTGGCACCCGAGGACGGCGGCAGACCACGCGGCACCGCCCACGACCGCAGCACCCCGTCTTCCTCCAGGCGCAGGTCGAAGTGGTGCCGGGGCCGCCAGTGCTCGTGCAGCACGAACGCCGGGTGCAGCTCGTTCACCCCTTTCACGATGCCAGAAGTTCCTGGCGCATACCCGTTTTCACCCCTTCGAAACCGTCCTTCCGTGGACTTGACCGGCTCCAGAAAGAGGCGCACGGTGGGGAGTCATGAGCGATGCGGCCGGCATGTTACGAGCGGCGGGTCTGCGGGTAACCGCGCCCCGGCGGGCGGTGCTGACGTGGCTGGCGGAGCACCCTCATTCCACTGTGGACGCCATCGGCGCGGGCGTCCGCACCCTGCTGGACTCCGTGTCCACCCAGGCGCTCTACGACGTACTGGGCGCGTGCACGGAGGCCGGCCTGATCCGGCGGATCGAACTGCCGGGCCACCCCGCCCGGTTCGAACGGCGAGCCGGGGACAACCACCACCACGTCGTGTGCCGGGGGTGCGGCCGGACCGAGGACGTCGACTGCGCGGTCGGCGCCGCGCCGTGCCTCACCCCGGAGTCCGCCCACGGCTTCACCGTCGACGAGGCGGAAGTCGTGTTCTGGGGCGTGTGCCCCGGATGCGCCGCGAACCACCACGAAGGAAGAGGACCGCAGTGACGCAGACCCAACCCGAACCGACCACCACCGATGCCGGCATCCCGGTCGAGAGCGACGAACACTCGCTCACCGTCGGGGCGGACGGCCCGATCCTGCTGCACGACAACTACCTCATCGAGCAGATGGCGCAGTTCAACCGCGAGCGCGTCCCCGAGCGGCAGCCGCACGCCAAGGGCAGTGGCGCCTTCGGGCGGTTCGAGGTGACCGGCGACGTCAGCGCGTACACGAAGGCCGCGGTGTTCCAGCCCGGCACGAAGACGGACCTGCTGATCCGGTTCTCGACCGTCGCCGGTGAGCGGGGCAGCCCCGACACGTGGCGCGACCCGCGCGGCTTCGCGATCAAGTTCTACACCAGCGAAGGCAACTACGACATGGTCGGGAACAACACCCCGGTGTTCTTCCTGCGCGACCCGCTGAAGTTCCAGCACTTCATCCGCTCGCAGAAGCGCCGCGCCGACAACAACCTGCGCGACCACGACATGCAGTGGGACTTCTGGACGCTGTCGCCGGAGTCGGCGCACCAGGTGACGTGGCTGATGGGCGACCGCGGCATCCCGCGGACCTGGCGCCACATGAACGGCTACAGCTCGCACACCTACATGTGGGTCAACGCCGGCGGCGAGCGCTTCTGGGTGAAGTACCACTTCAAGACCGACCAGGGTGTCGAGACCTTCACCCAGGACGAGGGCGACCAGATGGCCGCCGCCGACACCGACTACCACACGCGTGACCTGTACGAGTCGATCGAGGCCGGCGACCATCCCTCGTGGACGCTCAAGGTCCAGGTCATGCCGTTCGAGGACGCCAAGACCTACCGGTACAACCCGTTCGACCTCACCAAGGTGTGGCCGCACGGCGACTACCCGCTGATCGACGTCGGCCGGATGACGCTCGACCGGAACCCGACCGACCACCACACCGAGATCGAGCAGGCCGCGTTCGAGCCGAGCAACCTGGTGCCGGGGATCGGCGCGAGCCCGGACAAGATGCTGCTGGGCCGGCTGTTCTCCTACCCGGACGCGCACCGCTACCGGATCGGCGCGAACTACAAGCAGCTGCCGGTCAACGCACCCGTGTCACCCGTCCACAGCTACAGCAAGGACGGCGCGATGCGCTACACCAAGGTCACCGACCCGGTGTACGCGCCGAACTCGAAGGGCGGCCCGCACGCCGACGTCGCGAAGTACGGCCAGCCCGCGGGCTGGCACACCGACGGCGACATGGTCCGCACGGCGTACACGCTGCGCGCGGAGGACGACGACTGGGGCCAGGCGGGCACCATGATCCGCGAGGTCTTCGACGACGCCGGCCGTGAGCGGTTCGTCGACAACGTCGTGGGCCACCTGCTCAACGGCGTCACCGAGCCGGTGCTGCAGCGCGCCTTCGAGTACTGGCGCAACGTGGACAAGGACATCGGCGACCGGATCGAGTCCGGCGTCCGCGCCAAGGCCGGCGAGAAGGACCCGAAGGCGGCCGACCAGGCGAACCCGGCCCGGTCGAGCATGCAGAAGAAGGCCTGACCTACGGGGCGAGTCACTCTCCCGGGTGACTCGCCCCGGTTCGCGGCCCCGATGTCCCTCGGCTACGTTGGCCTCCTCGCGGGGAAACAGAGTCAGGGGGCCGGGTGAACTTCGCCGGAGCCGCGCTGCCCTTGGCCGCCGGTGTCGCACTGCTCGTCTTCCTGATCCGCCTCGCCCGCGAACCGCGACGGCTCGGCAACGCCGTCTGGCTCGGGGTCGCGTTGCTGCTCACCGGCGCTTGGCTGCTGCGGGAGGCCCTGCACCTCGAGTGGCTCACCCCGATCGTCGCCGTGCTGCTGGCGGCGATCGCGGTGGTCGTCGCGCTGGTGCTGCCCGCGGCGCTGATCTTCAACGGCGTGCAGATGTGGCGAAAAGAAGGCCGCAGCAAGGGAAACCTGCTGTCGCTGGCCCTCGGCGTCGGCCTGATCACGCTCGAAGTGCTCTTCTTCGCCCCGCTCGGCCGGTGGGGCACGGCGCTCGTCGCGATCGCCATCGTGCTCACCGGCTACTTCGGGTTCCTCTTCGTGTCGCTGCTGGTCTACTCCGTGCTGTACAGCCGGGTCGGGCGCCACCGCGACGTCGAGGCGATCATCGTCCTCGGCTGCGGGCTGGCCGGCGACCGCGTGCCGCCGCTGCTGGCCGGGCGGCTGGACCGCGCGATCAAGCTGTACGAAAGGGAACCCGCGCGTCCGCTGCTGGTCGTCTCCGGCGGGAAGGGCCCGGGCGAGAGTGTCACCGAGGCCGAGGCGATGCACGGTTACCTGCGCGAACGCGGCGTCCCGGAGGACCGGATCCGCCGGGAGAACCAGGCGACGACGACCGAGGAGAACCTGCGGCTGTCGGCCGCGCTGCTCCCCCAGTCCGGCCGGACGGGCCGCGTGCTGGCCGTGACCAGCAACTACCACGTCTTCCGCACGGCGGTGGAGTGCCGCCGCCTCGGGCTGCCGATCCACGCGACCGGCTCCCCCACCGCGCGCTACTTCCTGCCGAGCGCGCTGTTGCGCGAGTTCGCGGCGCTGATCCTGCACTACCGCCGCACGACGATCGCGGCGTGCGTGCTGATCACCGGGGCGGGCGTCACGCTGGCGATCGTCTAGCCGAGCCCTTCCAGCCACGAATTCGCACCGGGACGGAACCTGAGCGTCTCGACGCCCGCGGCCCGGGCGGCGGCGAGGTCGCGGCGCGTGCTGCCGATGAACAGGCACGTGGCCCGCTCCTCCACCGCGGCGGTGATCAAACCCGGCGCCGGCGGGAGGCGCGCAGGGTCCGGGTCGGTGCGGGCCGCGATGCGCGGAACCCGGTCGGTCAGCGTGTGCACCACCAGGAACGAGCGGACCGCCGCGGCGGCCAGGCTGCTGACGACGGTGACACGGGTGCCCGCGCCGGCCATCAGGTCCAGCGCCGCCTCCACCCCGGAGGTCAGCCGCGCCGTGGCCACCAGTTCGGTCTCGAGCAGGCTCAGCTGCGCGTGGACCGCCCGTCCGGTACCGGGGCCGATCTGCACCGCGTACGCGAGCACGGCGAACGGGTCGTCGGTGCGTTTCACGCTCCACGGCAGTTTTCCTTCGGCCACCAGCACCCGCAGCCGGTCGGCCATCGGCCCCGGCGACGGCAGCTCGGCGATCGGGCCGTCGAACGCCACCAGCACGTGATCGCGTCCGGTGAGCAGGTCCCAGGGCGTCACGGCGCCGGCACCGCCGCGACGGCTTCCACCTCGGCCGTGTAGTCCGGTCCGGCGAGCGCGGCCACCACGGCGAGCGACTGCGCCGGGAAGTCGCCGTCGGGGAACCACTTCGCGAAGGCCTCCGCCTGCGCCGCGCGGTAGCCGGGCAGGTGCTCGGTGCCTGCGACGAGCGTCAGCAGCTTGACCAGGTGTTCCGGCCGGGCGCCCTGCGCGGCGAGCAGGGTCTCGAGGTTGGCGAAGATCTGCCGCGCCTGGGTTTCGGCGTCGGCCCCGGCGAGGCTTCCGTCCGGAAGGAGGCCGAGCTGCCCCGAGACGAACACCAGCCGCTGCCCGGGCGGCACTTCGGCCAGGTGGCTGTAGCGCCCCAGCGGCGGCGCGACGTCCTCGGGATTCCAGCGGCGTGGCTTCATACCGCCATGATCCCAGAATTACGCATCCGGGGAACGCATAACCGACCTGCCAACACCCATCCTGCTGGACGAGAGGACCCGCTCAATGCGCACCGGCTCGCTCCGGCGCGGCCATACGCGCCGTTCCTCACCATCTCGCCCGGCCTGATCGGTCTTGCCGAGCCCGGGTGGCGGGCGTGATCAGCGTCTTCGCCGCCACGAAGGCCCGCATGTGGATCTCGATCAGCCCGGCCGGAAGCCCCTCGCCGCGGAGCCTGCCGCGATCGAGGGTGCCCGGACCAGCTAAACCTCCCGCAGTACCGAGCACGCCCGGGCCACGCCGTCCTCGGCTCGCATCCGGGCGCCGACGTACTGCGCGCCGCGCCGGTACAGCGGGTTGCCCGTCAGTTCCCGGAGCCGGACCGTCAGGGCGTCCGCGGTGAGCTCGCGCAGCGGCAGCGGGCGGGGGCCCGCGCTCAGGCGGGACACCCGGTCGCCCCAGTAGGGCTGGTCGGAGAACACCGGGCAGACCAGGGCCGGGACACCCGCCCGCAGCGCCGCCGCCGTCGTGCCCGCGCCGCCGTGGTGGACCGCAGCCGCGGTGCGGGGGAACAGCCACGCGTGCGGGACGTCGCGGACCGGGAGCAGGTCGTCGGCCGGGTCGACAGGGGCGTCTGTGCCGAGCAGGCCGCGCAGGCCCGCTCGACGCAGGGCCGTGCGGACCGCGGTGAACGTCCGCTCGGCCTCGGCCGGGCGCATGCTGCCGAAGCCGACGTACACCGGGGGCGGGCCGGCGGCGAGGAAGTCCCGCAGTCGCGGGTCCGGGCGCCAGCCGGCGGGGGCGTCGAGGAACCAGTAGCCGGTGACGTGCACCCGCGGCGGCCAGTCCGGCGGCCGGGGCACGACGGCGTCGGAAAAACCGCACAGCACCGGGGATTCCCGCCGCGGCCCGCGGACCCCGGCGGGAGGCAGGCCGAGCCGCTCGACGCGCCAGGTGTCCACAGTGGACCTCAGCAGCTGCCAGGCGAGCGTGTCGACCGCGCCGAAACTCACCCTCCGGCCCCACGGCCCCAGCCGACCGGCCCACGGCAGCAGCGGGTGCGGGAACGCCCGGGTCGGCACGCTCGGCTGGTAGTGCAGCTCGGCGTCCGGGACGCCGAGGTGCGCGGCCAGGTGCGCACCGAGGAACCCGAGCGTCGGAGCGAGCACGACGTCCGCCCCGGACGCTCCACTGTGGACGTCGGCCAGCAGCCGGTCCAGCACCGGCCGCAGCACTTCGCGCAGCCGGACGACGAACGTGAGCGGCCCGCCGGCGGTCCACGCCTGCCCGGCGGCCGAGCCGAGGATCTCCCCGGGATCCGCCGACAGGGGCGCGAACTCGAGGCCGTGCTCCTCGATCAGCGCGCGGAAGGCGGGCGCGGCGAGGACCCGCACGCGGTCGCCGCCGGAGACCAGGCCCTGGCCGAGGGCGACGCACGGCTGGACGTCACCACGCGAGCCGGGCGCGATCACGACCACCAGGCGGCTCATCGTTTCGCCGCGGTCAGGCGGTAGCGCAGCCGGAACGGCAGGCTCGCCAGGACCGCCGCCACCCGGGCGTCGGCGCCGACCAGGTAGCGCGGGGCCGGTCGCCGGGCGGTGAGCGCGCGGACGACGACCTGCGCGGCCCGCCGCGGCGGCACCCCGGTGCGGGCCGACCGCGCGGCACTGCGTTCCGCCGACGCCAGCTGGGCCGCGTAGCGGACGAGGCCCGCTTCGGGCAACGCCGCGCGCACCTCTTCGGCCGCCTCGCGGGCCCGCGGCCAGATCGCCGTGGCGACCGCCCCGGGTTCGACGAGCACGACGTCGATGCCTTCGGGCGCGAGTTCGGCGCGAAGACTGTCGGTCAAGCCGACCAGGGCGAACTTCGACGTGTGGTACGGCCCGACCATCGGCCCGGCGACGCGCCCACCGATCGAACCGACCGTCACCACCCGAGGCGTCTCCGCGACGCGCAGCGCTGGCAGCATCACCCGGGTGACGGCGAGCTGGCCGGTGACGTTGACGTCGAGCTGTTCGCGGAAGACGTCCAGGGGAACGTATTCGAGCGGGCCCGGGCGGGCGAGCCCGGCGTTGTTCACCAGCCCCCGCAACGGCCCGCCGGCGACGACCCGCGCGCCGCACGCGGCGATCGACTCCGCGTCGCGCAGGTCCATCCGCAGCACCGTCACGGCGTCGCCGTAGGCGCACACGAGTTCCTCTTCGTCGACGTCGGTGCGCACGCTCGCCCACACGTGAGCACCCCGCCGCACGAGCTCGGCCACGCAGGCCGCGCCGATGCCGGAGGACGCACCGGTGACCACATAGGACGGCCGGGTCACGACGCCGCCCCCGCCGCGAGCACCTGCAGCATGCGGGGCCACGTCTTGTGCAGCTGTTCCTGCCAGTACGCCCACTGGTGCGTGCCCGGGCCGTAGAGGTCGATCGTCGCCGGGACGCCGAGCGTGCGCAGCCGGTCGGCCATCGCAGTGGTCTGGCCACCGCACAGGAATTCCAGGAGCATCGCGCCGGGCAGGACGTCGATCGGGAGCTTGCCGTCCAGCGGGCCCGGCAGCCCGTTGCCCGCCGAGAGGTACAGCTCGGTGCCGCGCAGGCGGACGGCGTTCACCAGCGGGTCGTGCGCCTCCCACCGCGCGGACTCCCGGCGCCGGTCGCCCCACAGCGCCTCGGGGTCGAGCTTCGCCGACGTCACGATGGCGTCGGTGAGCAGCTCGCCGGTGGGGCCGGTGGGGTTCAGGTTCCCGCTGTAGGACGCGGCGTAGCGGAACAGGCCGGGCCGGCGCGCGGCGAGTTCGATCGCGCCGTACCCGCCGAGGGAGAGCCCCGCCGCCGCGCGACGGCCGTCCCCGCGGTAACCGCGGTCGATCAGCTGCGGCAGCTCGACCGCGGTGAAGGTCTCCCACTGGTTGAGCGCGAGGTCCTTGCCGTAGTTCCACCAGTCGCTGAAGAAGCCGGCCGGGCCGGCGCCGGGCATGACGACCAGCACCCCGGCGTCGTCGGCGAGCTGCCGGACGTCGGTGTTGGCGCTCCAGCCCCGGTAGTCCTGCAGCCGCGTCTCCCCCGCCAGCAGGTAGACGGCCGGCCACGTCCGATCCGGGTGCGCGGCCCAGTCCTTCGGCAGGATCAGCCGGACCATGGCGTAGCCGCCGACGCCGGTGGAGCGCACGGTCAGGTCCACTGTCCGCGGATCGCCGCCGACGGTGGTCTCGGCGACGACGTGCGACCCGTCGTCGGCGCGCGCGTCCGGCACGTCCGCCCGGGCCGGCGCCGCGACCACGCCCGGCAGGAGGCAGCTCAGCGCGGTCAGCAGCGCGAAGCGTTTCATGCGCATACGTATTCCTTTCACCGGTCGATCGATCGAATCCGGAAAAGTGACGGCGATCACCCGGAAACCGTTCCGGACGTGCGCACAAGCTAGAGGAACACGGGTCCGATCGGCAATTGTCTCGCCGCCGATCGGACCGGACAATGTGAATGGCGGGCGAACAAAAAATCGCCATCATCCCCCGCGCGGGTGAGCCGTTGATCACCCACCGTGATCATGGTTGGCGTACTCGCGAGTAACACCGCAGTTCACCGGCCTGATCCGGACGATTCCGCAGCTCACCCGGTGTAGACCAAGGTCGTTTACGTTTTCTTGACACTCTTCCGGTAACCGATTACCTGTCGTAGCCTTCGCCGTGTGCCGCCCGGGCCGGCGTCCACCACCCGCCCCGGCGAAGCCGTCCCACCGCGGGGACCGCGAACGTTCGAACCCCACCGGAAAGGGCTTGTTCATGACTGCCCGAATTCGCCGACCGTCCCGTTTTCCTCCGATGCGCGCCGCCGCTCTTCTGGTGACCACTGCCGCCGCGGTCACCATTTCCGGCACGACGGGAAAACCGGAAACGCCCCCTCCGGTTTCTGTCCCGCTCGCCGTTTCCCCCGCCGTCCTGCTGCCGCCCGGAACCGTGCCGGACGCGCCGCGCGACACCTTCGACGTCGCCACCGCACTGTCTGCCGCGGACCGATCCGATGACGGGACCGGGTGCGCCGACGTCACCCACGGACGGCTGCTGGGTCCCGGCGACGCCGCCGCCGGGCAGGGCTTCCAGTCGGCGGCGGCCGGCGGCCAGGTCTCCGAGCTGGTCGCGCGCACCGTCCACCCGGTCGACCTCACGGCCTGGGCGCAGCGGGCCCGCCAGTGCGGCCGGGTCACCGTCGACGACCCGCAGGGCACCGCCGTCTCGAGCATCACCGTGGCGCCCGGGCCGACCGTCCCGGGCACGGAAACCCTTGCGTACGAACAGGTCCTGACCCTGCCCGGCCAGCCGGCCGAGCTGCCGGGACTGCGCCTGCGCACCGTCGCCATCGCCGCCGACGACGTACTGGTCGTGCTCCGCGACGCCGGAGCCACCGACCTCGACCTCGACACCCTGGCCGTCGCCGCGTGGCAGCACGCGACTCCTCGGCTGGGCCGATAGCGAAGGAGAACCCCATGTCCCCGACCACCTTGCCCGCGTTCCTGCGACGCTGGGCGACGGTCAAGCCCGACGAGCCCGCGCTGACCTTCGCCGACTACAGCGCCGAACGCGACGGGCGGCGGCAGACCCTGACCTGGCGGCAGCTGGCCGAGCGCGTCGACGCCGCCGCGGGCGCGCTGCCGGTCTCCCCCGGCGACCGGGTGGCCGTGCTCTGCCCGCAGGGCATCGACTACGTCGTCGGCTTCCTCGCCGCGCTGACCGCGGGCGCGATCGCGGTGCCGCTGTTCGACCCCGGCCTGCCCGGGCACGCCGGGCGGCTCACCGCGGTGCTCGCCGACTGCGCGCCCGCGGCCGTCGTCACGACGTCCGCCGCGCGGCCCGCCGTCGAGGAGTTCCTCGGCGGCAGCGTGGAGATCGTGGCGGTCGACCGCGCCGACGCGGCCTTGACCTGGCCCGCGCCGGAACCGGGGCCCGGCGACGTCGCGTACCTGCAGTACACCTCCGGCTCGACCCGCTCCCCGGCCGGTGTCGTGCTGACCCACGCGAACGTGATCGCCAACGTGCGGCACGCCGTGCAGGGTCTCGGGCTGGACCCTCGGGAGGCCACGACGGTCTCGTGGCTGCCGCTGTTCCACGACATGGGCCTGGTCCTCGGCCTGATCACGCCGCTGGTCCTGGGCCTGCGCTCGGTGCTGATGGACCCGCTGGCCTTCATCGAGCGCCCGGTCCGCTGGCTGGAACTGCTCGGCGACCGGCCCGGCGCGTGGAGCGCGGCGCCGAACTTCGCCTTCCACTACTGCGCGAGCCGCGTGCGCGACGCCGACCGCGCCCGCCTGCGGCTCGGCCGCGTCGCCGGGATCATCAACGGGGCCGAGCCGATCAACCCGGACGTCCTCGACCGCTTTCACGCGGCGTTTGCTGCGGCCGGCTACCGGCCGGAGAAGACGCGCCCGTCCTACGGCCTGGCCGAGGCGACCGTGTTCGTGACCACCGTCCCGGACACCGCCCCGCGCGTCACGACGTTCGACCGCGACGCCCTCGGCGACGGGGTCGCCCGGGAGGCCGGCGACGGCGTCCGGCTGGTCGCCTGCGGGGCGCCGGCCGGCCAGCACGTGGCCCTCGTCGACCCGGAGACCGCCGTCGCCCTCCCGGACGGGTCGGTCGGCGAGATCTGGGTCCACGGGCCGAACGTCGGCGACGGGTACTGGCAGAAACCCCTGGACAGCACGGAAACCTTCGGCGCCCGGCTGACCGGTGACCACAGTGGACTGCCCGACGGGCCGTGGCTGCGCACCGGCGACCTCGGCGTCCGGCACGGCGGCGAGCTCTACATCGCGGGCCGGATCAAGGACCTCGTCATCGTCGACGGCCGCAACCACTACCCGCAGGACGTCGAGGCGACCGTTGCCGGGGTCGACCAGGGGATCCGCCCCGGCAGCGTCGCGCTGTTCGCGGTCGAGGGCACCGACACCGAGGGCGCGGTCGTCGTCGCCGAGCACCGCGGTCACCGCGAGATGACCGAGCAGTCCGAACGGGACCTGGCCGCGACGATCCGGCGGCTGGTGGCCGACGCGCACGGCCTGGCGCTGCGGGACGTCGTCCTCGTGCCGCAGGGCCACGTGCCCCGGACGTCCAGCGGCAAGATCGCCCGGAGCGCCTGCCGCGACCGCTACCTCGCCCACGAGTACGGAAAGGCGCTGGCGCGATGAGAAACCCGTCGCCCGACGCGCTGCGCCGCTGGCTGCTCGACACCGTCGCCGAGCACACCGGCGTCGACGCCGCCCGGCTCGACCCCGACCGCCCGCTCGGCGACTACGGCCTGTCCTCCCGCCAGGCCGTCGGCATCGCCGCGGACCTCGAAGACCTGCTCGGCACCCGGCTGCCGTCCACGCTGCTGTGGGAAAGCCCGACCATCGACCACCTCGCGCGCAGCCTCACCGGTGGTGACGAGCCCGACGTCGCGCCCGCCACGGACCGGCGCCGGACCGACCCGATCGCCGTCGTCGGCCTCGGCTGCCGCTGGCCCGGCGCCGACGGCCTCGACGAGTACTGGGACCTGTTGTGGAGCGGGCGGGACGCCGTCCGGACCGCCCCGCCCGGCCGCTGGAGCGCCGACGCCGCCCCAGTCGTCGGCGGGTTCCTCGACGACGTCGCCGGGTTCGACGCCGAGCACTTCGGCATCACCCCGCGCGAAGCCGCGACGATGGACCCGCAGCAGCGGATGCTCCTGGAGGTGACCTGGGCGGCGCTGGAACACGCCGGTATCGCGCCGGCGTCGCTGCGCGGCAGCCGCACCGGGGTGTTCACCGGTATCGCCACCCACGACTACGGGCACCTCACCATGGGCGGGGACGGCGTCGACCTGTGGACGGCCACCGGCGCGGCGGGCAGCATCGCCGCCAACCGGCTGTCCTACGTGTACGACCTGCGCGGGCCGAGCATGGCCGTGGACACCGCGTGCTCGTCTTCGCTGGTCGCGGTGCACCACGCCGTGCGCGCGCTGCGCGACGGCGAGGCCGATCTGGCGCTGGCCGCCGGCGTCAACCTGATGCTGCTGCCCGGGCCGACCGCCGCGTTCGCCGCGGCCGGGTTGCTCGCCGGGGACGGCCGCTGCAAGACGTTCGCGGCCGCCGCCGACGGGATCGCGCGCGCCGAAGGCTGCGGCGTCGTCGTGCTCAAGCGGCTGGCCGACGCCGAGGTCGACGGCGATCGTGTGCTCGCGGTGATCCGCTCCTCGGCGGTGAACTCGGACGGCCGGTCCAACGGCCTGGCCGCGCCCAACCCCGTGGCCCAGCAGGCGATGCTGCGCGACGCCTACCGCGGCGCCGGGCTCGATCCGTCCACTGTGGACTACGTCGAGGCCCACGGCACCGGCACCCTGCTCGGCGACCCGATCGAGGCCCGGTCTTTGGGCGCGGTGCTGGGTTCGGGGCGCCCTTCTTCGCGCCCCTTGCTGATCGGGTCGGTGAAGACGAACATCGCGCACGCGGAGGCCGCGGCCGGGATCGCCGGGCTGATCAAGGTCGTGCTGGCGATGACCCACGACGAACTGCCGCCGCAGCTGCACTTCGACGCACCCAACCCGCACATCCCGTTCGACGAGCTGCGCCTGCGGGTCGTCACCGAGGCGACACCGTGGCCGCGGCACGCCGGGCGCGCGACCGCCGGGGTGTCCGCGTTCGGGTTCGGCGGGACGAACGCGCACGTCGTGCTGGAGGAGGCCGCGCCTGTTTCGCCTTCGTCCAGTGGCGGCGTCCGGATCGCGCTCGTGTCGGCCCGGACCCGCGATCGGCTCACCGAGCGGGCCGCGCAGCTGGCGACCTGGCTGGAGACGTCGCCGAGTTCGCTCGCCGACGTCACGCACACGCTGTTCCGGCGCGACAACGGCGCCCGGCACCGCGCCGCGTTCGTCGCCGGGGACACCGCGGAGCTGGCGTCGCTGCTGCGCGCCGTCGAAGCCGACCCGCTGCCCGCGGGCGCGGCGATCGGCACCGCGCGGGACGACGGAGGCCCGGTGTTCGTGTTCTCCGGCCACGGTTCGCAGTGGCCCGGGATGGGCCGCGGGCTGCTGGACGTCGAACCGGCGTTCACCGCCCAGGTCGACAAGCTCGGCGACCGGTTCACCGAGCACACCGGGCAGTCGCTGCGCGCGCTGCTCACGACGTCTCTTCCACTGGCGCTCCCGGAAACCCAGGCGGCGATCTTCGGCACCCAGGTCGCGCTGGCCGCGCAGTGGGAGGCGCTCGGTGTGCGGCCCGCGGCGGTCATCGGGCACTCGCTCGGGTCCGCGGCGGCCGCGGTGGTGAGCGGGGCGCTGGACGTCGACGAGGCCGTCCACCTGGTGGCGACGCGGGCCCGGTTGCTGGGCACGGTTCCCGCCGGCGGGATGGCCGCGGTCGAGCTGTCGCCGGAGGAGCTGGCGGCGTACCCGGGGGTGGAGCTGGCCGTCGACTCCGCGCCGCGGCAGCTGACCGTTTCCGGATCCCCTGCGGTCCTGGACCGGCTGGTCGCGGAGCTGGAGGCCGCCGGCCGCACCGCGCGACGGCTGCCGGTGGAGGTCGCGGGACATTCGGCGGGCGTCGACCGGGTGGTGGAGTCGCTGCGGAAGGCGCTGGCCGAGCTGGGCGGCCGTCGTCCCGCCGTGCCCTGGTACGACACGGTGCTGGCCGACCCGCGCGAGCTGCCGGACTTCGACGCCGGGTACTGGGCCGCGCACCTGCGCCGCCCGGTCCGGTTCCGCGAGGCGGTGGCGGCCGCGGCTTCGGACGGGCACCGCACTTTCGTCGAGATCGCCCCGCACCCGGTCCTGCGGGGTTCTTTGGCTCGCACACTGGCCGCGGCGGGCATCACCGACGCGGTGGTCACAGGGACGCTGCGCCGCGGTCAGGACGAGGTGCGCGCGTTCGGTGCGGCAGCCGCGGCCCTGTACTGCGCGGGCACGCGGATCACGCCGGCCGACCCGCACGACGGCGCGCGGCTGGCGGACGTCCCCCCAATGCGGTGGCGGCACGAGCGGCACTGGTTCACCTCGACGGCCGGGGGGCCTGCCGAGCTGAACCACGGCTCCGGATCGGGGTCCGGAGCCGGGACCGCCGTGCCGCCACTGGTTCCCACATCCGCTGCGGGATCCGCAGGGCCAGCGCAGGCCTTGCTGGGGACTGCGGCCGGCACGGGGTCGCTGCCGGTACCGCTCGACCCCGCCTCTCGCGCGGGATCCGCAGCCACGCCGCCGCCGGGCCCTCTCGGTCCCGCACCCCGCGCGGACACCTCGGCCGCGGCATCACCGGATCCGCTCGACACCGCTCCTCGCGCGGGAACCGCAGCCACGCCGCCGGGCTCCCTCGGTCCGGTGCGGCGCACGGGAGCCGCAGTCGCGCAACCCCCGGGCCCGCTCGGTCCCGCACCCCGCGCGGACACATCAGCCACGGCACCACCGGACCCGCTCGACCCCACCCTCCGAACCGGATCAGCAGCCACGCCGCCGCCGATTTTGTTCGATCCGGAGCGGCGCACGCGATCCGCAGTCGCGCAACCCCCGGGCCCGCTCGGTCCAGCGCCGCACGCGGAGACTTCAACCGTAGCGGCACCAGGCCCGCTCGACCCCACGCCTCGCGCGGGGTCCGCGGGCGTGACCACCGTGGCGTCACCAGGCCCAGCACCCCGTGCGGAAACCGGGCGGCTCACCGAGATCGTCGCCGCCGTCATGGGGTTGCGGCCGGAGCGGCTTGATGCCGACGTCCCGCTTGTCGAACTCGGGCTGGACTCGCTGATGGCCAACCGGATCCGGGAGACCGTGCGGCGGGAGCTCGGCGCCGAGCCCGATGCCGCGGCCGTGTTGCGCGGGGCGACCCTCGCCGACCTCAACCGGGATCTTGCGCTCCGGGCCGGCGAGTCGCCGCGGCCGGCGCGTGGGCGGGCGTGGGACGCCGCCGATCGGCTGGTCCTGCGGCTGTGGGCCGAGCACACCGGCGCCGAGCCGGGTGGCACGCACGTGCGGCTGTCCGGCACCGACCGGCCCGAGGCCCTGGCCGCGCTCCTCGCCGACGGGCTCACCGCCGAGCTGGACACCCCCGTCGGCGCGGCCGACCTGCTGCGGCACGACTCCCTGGCCGCCATCGCCGACGTCGCGCGGGCCGTGCTCGACACCCGGGAGGAACGCGGACCGGTCCATGTCCTCAAAACAGGCGACGCCACGCCGTTGCTGCTGTTCCACCCCGGCGGCAGCACGTGCACCGTCTACCGGCCGCTGCTCGACCGGCTGCCCGAGACCGTGCCGTGCCTCGGGTTCGAACGCGTGCCCGGCGCCAGTGTGGAGGAGCGTGTCGAACGGCTGCTGCCGCTGGTGCGCGCGACCCGGCCGCCGTACCGGCTGGCGGGGTGGTCGTTCGGCGGGGCACTGGCCTACGGCGTCGCCGCGAAGCTCGCCGAGGAAGGCCGGGAGGTGGAGCTCGTCGCGCTCATCGACACGATGCTGCCGCTGCCGGAGCCGGACCTCGACCCGCGGGCCTCGTCGGCGCGGCGGTTCGTGCGGTTCACCGGGTACGTCGAGGGCACCTACGGCCGGGCCGTGCGCCTCGGCCACGACGAGCTCGCGCCGCTGCCCGAGGAGGAGCAGATCGAGCTGACCATGCGCCGGGTCGCCGAAGCCGGGCTGCTCAGCCCCGGCGTGCTCCGCCACCAGCGTCAGTCCTTTTTGGACACTCTTGCCGCCGAACGTGCGGTGCCGCCGCGTTACGACGGCCGGGTCGTGCTCTACCGGGCGACCGAGCCGTACGCCGCCGGCCTAGCCATGGAGCCGCGCTACTCCCGCACCGACCTCGCCGCGGGCTGGGCGGAGCTGGCCACCGATCTGGAGATCGTGCCGGTGCCGGCGCACCACCTGTCGGTCGTCGACCCGCCGCACGTCGACGTCGTCGCGCGGCACCTGGCCGGCCTGCTGTGCCCCTGACCCGGGACGGGGTCCGCGCGTGGCCGCTGCTCGCGGTGCTCGGCGCCGGGTTGTTCCTGGTCGCGGTGGACGCCACGGTCCTGCACGTCGCGCTGCCCGACCTGGTCCGGCAGCTGCGGCCGAGCGCGTCGGCGCAGGTGTGGATCGTGGCGATCTACCCGCTCACGGCCGCGCCGCTGCTGCTGCCGTTCGGCACGCTCGGCGACCGCTACGGACGGCGCCGGGTGCTCGTGACCGGGTACGCGGTGTTCGGGATCGCATCGCTGGCCTGCGCGTTCGCCCCCGGCGTCCCGGCGCTGCTCGCGGCCCGCGCCGTGCTCGGCTGCGGCGGGGCGATGATCATGCCGGCGACGATGTCGCTGCTGCGGGAGCTGTTCCCGGAGCAGCGGCGCCGTCGCGCGGCGATCGCGGTGTGCAGCGGGATCGCCGGCACCGGCTCGGTGTTCGGGCCGATCCTCGGGGCGGTGCTGGTCGAGGCGTGGGGCTGGCGCGCGACGTTCCTGGTGAACCCGCCGGTGATCCTGGCCGCCGTCGTGCTCGCCCTGCGGTGGCTGCCACGGACCCCGGCGGGGCAACGGCCCTGGGACGGCGTCAGCGCGTTGCTCGCGGCAGGCGGGGTGTTCGGGATCGCGTTCGGCCGCGTGCCGACGGTACTGGCCGGGTGTGTCCTCATCGGACTGTTCGGCTGGCGCCAACGCCGTTCGGACGCGCCGCTGCTGGACCTCGCGCTGTTCCGGCGGCCGGCGGTGCCGGGCGCGGTCGGCGGGGTGCTGCTGGTGATGAGCACGCTCGTCGGGCTCGGGCTGCTGTTCGCGCAGTACCTGCAGCTGGTGCTCGGCCTGTCCCCGACCGCCGCGGCGATGCGGCTGCTGCTGGTGCTCGGGGCGTCGGCGGCGGGCAGCGTGGTGGCCCCGGCGCTGCTGGAGCGGTTCGGCAACACCCGCGTCCGTGCGTCGGGCTTCGCGGTGACGGCCGTAGCCCTGCTGGCCCCGGCGTGCCGGGCGGACGCGCTGCTGGGGTTCGCCTTGGCGGGCTTGGGTTTCGGGATGGCCCTGGCGTTGACGTCGAGCACGGACACGCTGCTGTCGGCTACCCCGGCCGCGGAGGCCGGCGGGGCGGCGGCGGTGGAGAAGACGGGCTACGAACTGGGCGCGGGCATCGGCACCACGCTGTTCGGTTCCCTGGCGGCGGCGGTGTACGCGGCACACCTGTCCGTGCCGCCCGGTCTGCCGTCGGCAGCACGTCAGCTGGCTTCGGCGGGCCCGGCCCAGGCGGAGGTCGCGGCGGCGGGACTACCGGAGCCGACGGCTTCGGCGCTGCTCGCGTCAGCCCGCGAAGCCTGCACGGCCGGGCTGCAGGTGTCGGCGGGGGTGGCGTGCGGAGTGTTCACCCTGGCCACGCTCATCGCCGCTTTCCGCCGCTGCCGGGGCCGAAGTCCGTGAAGGCCACATTGAGGGACTCTGAGTCCCTCAATATGGCCTTCACGGACCTGAGATCTGCTGGGGATCAGCCGTCGGTGGTCTTGGGAGCCCTCAGCGGAACCAGCCGCCGCCGCGGGCGGCTGGGCTTCGGGGCTCGATCGGCAGGGAGCCCTGGCTCGGGGGCCAGAGGGTGGCCGCCGGGACCTGGCGCAGCCGGCTTCGCAGCGTGTGCAGCGGGAGCGGGCGTCGGCGGGTCAGCATCGTCGTGGTGCGGGGGTGGAGGTCGACGAACGGGTACGTCGCGTGCAGCGCGGCCAAGCGGCGTTCCAGGCGGAGGCTGCGGTCGGTCAGCTCATCCGGGCCGACCACCGGCTGCGCCACCAGGAACTCGCCCGGGCCGAGGCGTACCGCGCGGTCCAGTGGGCGCAAGCCGTCGCGCAGGAGGTCGGCGATGTTCTGCTCGGTGTGCATGCGGATCCGGTTGCCGTGACGGCGTTCCACCGCGGTGAGGTCGTCGACCGTCACCAGGATCAGCCCGAGCGGCACCGTGTCCGTCGCGTCGCCGAGCCACGGCGTGATGCCCGCCAGCGTCGCCAATCCGGTTTCGGGATCGACCGGTCCCGCGGCAGGCGGCGAAACGGCCTCCAGCCGGGCCGCCACATGCCGAAGCGCGGCCTCCGCACGACTTTCGACGTCGACCGCGGCCGGCGCCTCCACCGACGCCAGGACCTCGCCGACCTTGCGCCGCACCGCGGGCGGCAGCCGGTCGCCCAGCGCGTCACGCAGCCGGACGACCTCGGCGTACGCCTCGTCGCGGCGCAGCCCCCAGCGGCCGCGGAACAGCCGCGCCGACTCGACCGAGCTCGCCTGCGGGTCGACGTCGTCGAGGTCTTGGGCCACCACGGACGCGCCGAACGTCGGCGACAGCACCGCGACCGACCACTCGCGCGCCATGCCCTCGTCGGGGCGCAGCAGCACCGGGGTGACGCCGTGCGGCAGGTCCGGGCGCCCCGAGTCGACCATGCCGACGACGGTCACCGCGGCCGTCCGCGCGATCCGCGCGTACACCTCGCGTTCGCGCTCGAAGTAGGGCAGCCGCTGGAAAAGCGCGAACACCACCGTGTCCGCGCCGGTGCCTTCGGCGAGCGCGGCGCGCTCCACCGCGTGGGACGCGGTCACCAGGGCGCGTTTGGACAGCACGCCGGCGCGGGCCGAGGACACGTCGGGCATCGGGTTCGCTCTCGCCGGGGGAAGGGAGACAACCACCTTAGAAGAACTCGCCGTGACCGACTAGACACACAATGGAGTGAACTCAGAAGTGGTCCCGCTCAGCCTCCCGGGCGACGACCTCGTCGAGATCCGGCAACCGCCGCAGGCCCTGAAGCGGTTGCCGCATCCGGTGGTTCCCGCGCAGCCGCTCGGCGTTGCGGTCGAGGAACGCCCAGTAGCCCGCGGTGAACGGGCACGCGCGGGGGCCGGTCCGTTGTTTCGGGTCGTAGAAGCAGCCGCCGCAGTGGTCGCTCATCCGGTTCACGTACGCGCCGCCGGCCGCGTACGGCTTGGTCCCGACGATGCCGCCGTCGGCGAACTGGCTCATGCCGATCACGTTGGCGGGCATCACCCACGGGAAGCCGTCGACGAACGCCGTGGCGAACCAGGCGGTCAGCTCGGCCGGGTCGTAGCCGCGCTGGAGAGCGTGGTTGCCCAGCACCATCAGCCGTTCGATGTGGTGGGCGTAGCCGCGGTCCCGGACCCCGGCCAGCGCGGTCCGCAGGCAGGCGGCTTCGACGGCGTCCGCGTCCAGCTCACGCCACCACGCCGGCAGCTTCCGCCGCGCCTGCAACGCGTTGCGGCGCAGGTAGTCCGGGCCCAGGTGCCAGTAGAGGTGCCACACCCATTCCCGCCAGCCGAGCACCTGCCGGACGAAACCTTCGACGCTCTCGAGCGCGGCCGTCCCGTCCCGCCAGCGCTGTTCGGCCTGGCGCACGACGTCCAGGGGGTCCAGCAGCCCGAGGTTCAGCGGCACCGACAACAGGGCGTGCGCCATGGCCCAGTCGTGGGTCAGCATCGCGTCCTGGTGCGGCCCGAACGCGGGCAGGCGGTGGTCGAGGAACCGGTGCAGCGCCCGCTGGGCCTCGTCGCGGCCCACGGCGAACCGCCGGGGCCCGTCGGCGCCGACGGGGTGGATCGCACCCTCGCGCTCGGCCCGGTCCAGCTCCGCGCGGACGCGTTCGTCGATCGCATTCTCCCGCGGGTGCCACGGCGCGGGGACGTCGAGGCGGGTGGTCTTCGGCGGCGGCTCCCGGTTGTCGCGGTCGTAGTTCCAGTGGCCGCCCGCGGGCGAGCCGTCCGGTTCCAGCAGCACCTCGAACCGGCCGCGCTGGTCGCGGTAGAAGTCCTCCATGACGAACCGCGTCCGCCCGGAGGCCCACGCCGTGAAGTCCTCTTTGGACCGGACGAACCCGGGGGTCGGCAGGATCTCTTCGACGACCCCTTCGTCGCGCAGCCGCCGGACGAGCGCGTCCGCGGCGTGGGAGTTCGGCTCGTGCACCACCACCGGACGGCCGAAGCGGCGCAACCCGGTCCGGTAGTCCGGGGCGTCGAGCAGGGTGACGCGGTCGCCGAGGTCCTCGGCCAGCCGATACAGGCCGGCCTGCACCAGGTGCAGCTTCTGCCGGTGGAACGGCTTCGCGGCGAACGCCGCGGCCGAGCGGATCAGCAGCACGTCCCGGTCGCGATGCCCCGGTGTGCTGTGGAAGTGCGGTCCGAGCTGGTCGGCGAACAGCCACAGGGCCGTTGGTCCTGACATGCGGCGAACCTAACGCGGACCCGACGGCTCCGCAGGTCCGGCGGCGTACGTCCGCAGGATTTCCGTGGTGGCGCCCAGAAAACGCGCGACGCTCTCGGCGTGGTCCGGCTCGAGGCCTTCGGTGAGCCGGGTGATCGCGTCGACGAGCGGGGCCAGCGCGGCCCGGATCTCCGCGCGGGCCGGCTCGGTGACGGTGAGGGTGATCCGGCGCCGGTCGCTCGGGTGCGGGCCGCGGCGGACGTGCCCGGCTGATTCGAGGCGGTCGACGAGCACGGTGGCCGACGCCGAGCGGATCTTGAGCGCGTGCGCGAGGTCGACGGTGCCCATCGGCCCGCCGCCCGCCAGGTGCTGCAGGGCCTGCACGTCGGTCGGGCCCAGCGCGAGCCGCCGGGCCAGCGCCTGCTGCACGTCGTGCGCGAGCGCCAGGAGTTCCCGCAGGGCGAGGTTCACCCGCAGCGCGACGGAGCTGTCTTCCACCCGGCCATCCTAGAGGTCGCTAGACAATCTAGCTAATTTTGCTAGATTGTCTAGCGACCCCGACGAGAGGCACCTCCGTGGACATCCGTGCGATGAACGCCGAAATGGCGGCGAAGCTGAGCGGCGCCCCCGCCGAGACGCCACCCGAAGGCGGGTACGCGCTGCGCGTGGTCGAGACACGCGGCCGCAGCACCGGCTCGCCGCGCCAGGTCCCCCTCGCCGTGGTCGCCCGCTCGAACCGGCACTACCTCGTCTCCCCCGTCCGCGACCGCGACTGGGTCGCCAACCTCGTGAGCACGCCGGAGTGCGCCCTGCTCTCGGCCGCCGGCCGCCACGACACCCGTGCCGACGAGGTCGGCGGCGAGGAAGCGGCCGAGGTCGTCGCGACGTACCTGGCGGCGATGTCCGTGCCGTGGGCGATCAAGGCGTTCCCCGTCGCGCAGGACGCGACGCCCGCGCAGATCCGCGAGCACCTGTCCGGCATGGCGGTGTTCCGGTTGTCGGACCGGGAAAAGCGATGAGTGTCGCCATCGCCGGCGGTGGTCCCGGCGGGCTGCTGCTCGGCTACCTGCTCGCCCGGGCCGGCGTCGAAGTCACCGTGCTGGAGTCCCACGCCGACTTCGACCGCGACTTCCGCGGCGACTCGCTGCACCCCTACACCCTCGAACTGCTCGACCGCCTGGGCCTGGCCGAAGACCTTCTCGAACTCGACCACTTCAAGGCGCGCTCGTTCCGCTTCCACACCCCGTCCGGGACGTACAGCTGCGCCGACTACGACCGCCTCCCGACGCCGTTCGGCTACATCGCCCTGATGCCGCAGGTCCGGTTCCTCGACTTCCTCGCCGAACGCGCGTGCGCGCTGCCGACGTTCACCCTGCGCACGAGCGCCAAGGTCACCGGGCTGCTGGAGGACGGCGGCGGGACCGTCACCGGCGTCCGGTACCGGGGTGGCGAGCTGACGGCGTCCCTCGTCGTCGGCGCGGACGGCCGGTTCTCGACCGTCCGCCGCCTGGCCGGACTGCCGGCGAAGCCGCTGGGCGCGACCACGGACCTGCTCTGGTTCCGGCTGCCACGCTCCCCCGCCGACCCGGGCGACGCCGACCTCGACCTGTACTTCGGGCGCGACGCCTACGTCGGTGTCCTCGGCGGTGTCCACGACTGGCAGGTCGGTTACAGCATCGAGAAGGGCTCCTACGCCACCCTTCGGGACCAAGGCGTCGAGCCGATCCGCGCGTTCCTGCGCGAGCGCGTGCCGTGGCTCGCGGACCGGGCGCACCTGCTGACCGACTTCAGCCAGACGACGTTGCTTTCGGTGGACATCTCCCGCGTCGAGCGGTGGCACCGGCCGGGCCTGCTGCTGCTCGGCGACGCCGCGCACGTGATCTCCCCGGTCGGCGGCAACGGGATCCTGATGGCGGTCCAGGACGCCGTCGCGGCGGCAAACCACCTGGTCCCGGCCCTGCGCCGCGGCGAATCGCCGGACCTGGCCGCGATCCAGGCCGACCGGATCCGCGCGATCGAGCGCGTGCAGGCCGACCAGGTCCGCGTCGAAAAACGGTCCGCCGCAGCCCGGGCTCGTGGCCGGAGCTCGGCACCGCCGGGGTTCCTCCGGACGCTCTTCGCGATCCCGGCACTGCGCACCCGCGGTGCGCGGAACAACGCCTACGGACCCTTCCCGCCGACGCTCGACGAATCGGTTCTCGCTCAGCGCCTTCCGTCGTAGGGGACCCGTCACGAACACGATTCACGTCCGGGCGGTTGGCGAGGCTTCGGGCGGGGAATCCGGATTACATGACACGCACCGAACCCGCAGCTCCCGTGCCGAGATCGGGGCCCGCCCCCGTTCAGGGCATCGGCATGCTGATCGGCCTGTTGTTCCTCGTGCTCGGGGCGTGCGAGCTGATCCCGGGGGTCACGGTCGACCATCAGCTGTTCGGCTTGTTCGCCGTGTCAGGAGCGTGGACGCTCGTGCACCTGCTCACCGGGGCCGTCGCGATCTTCTGCAGCCGTTCCTCCACGCTGGCCAGCCGTTTCCTGGTGGCGGGCGGGGTGCTCTACGTGATCCTGGGGCTCGCCGGGCTGCTGCCGCTGCCCGACGCCGTCGACGACTTCATGCCGATGAACACCGCGGGGGTCTGCCTCGCGCTGGGGCTCGGCACCGCGATGGTCATCCTCGGAGCAGGCTGGCTACGGAACGCGCCCGGTCGGGAACGCTGAGGAACTCCGGGCGCGGGAACCGCACCAGCGCCGCGGCGAGCAGCACCGCGAGTCCGAAAAGGACATAACCGTTCCCGGTCAGCTGCTGGACGAACGACCAGTGGCGCTCCACCTCGCCGCCGCGCGGCCACCACCACTGCGGCCCGGCCACGAACAGGACCGCGCCGACGCCGGTGAACACCGCGAGCCCGCGCCGCCGGGTGCGGCGCGCCAGCTCCGCCCAGCCGAGCAGCACCACGACGGCCCACACCCAGTGGTGCGTCCACGAGATCGGCGAGACGAGCAGGCCGCCGACGGCGTTCACCCCGAGCGCGAGGGTGCGCTCCCCCGCCACGAGCGCGCGCCGCACGCCCACCGCCGTCAGCACGAGCACGACCGCCACCAGCGGCAGCCACCACGCGGTCCGCGCGTCGGCGGGTACCCCGGCCCTGGCCAGCAGGCCGAGCAGCGACTGGTTGCCGGCGTAGGTCGGCTCGCCGACGCGGCCGGTGTCCCAGAGCGCCCCGGTCCAGTACCGGACCGAGTCCGCCCCGGCGAGCAGGAAGCCGACCGCCGTCGCGGCCAGGAACGTCACAGTGCTGACGACGGCGGCGCGGACGTCACGGCGCAGGAGGAAGTACAGCAGGAACACCGCCGGGGTCAGCTTGACCGCGGCGGCGATGCCGATCAGCAGGCCGCGCGGCCACTTCGGGGTGTCCACCAGGACGTCCAGCACGACGAGGGCGAGCAGCAGCAGGTCGATCTGGCCCGCGTACACCGTGCGCAGCACCGGTTCGAGCACCTCGGCGAGCAGCAGCACGGCCGTGATCCGGCGCCAGCCACGCAGTCCGGGCGGGAGCACACCCAGCGCGCCGAGCACGGTCGAGAGCACCACGGCGAGCAGGCCGAGCGTGAGCAGCGTCAGCAGGAGGCAGGCCAGCCAGTACGGCAGGATCGTCAGCGGCGCCAGCACGATCGCCGCGAACGGCGGGTAGGTGAACAGCAGGAACTGCCCGTCCTGGGTCTGGGGCAGCGTGCCGTAGAGCGCGTCGCCGTGCAGCAGCGCCGCCGAGCCCAGCCGGTAGACGTCCAGGTCGACGCGGTAGGCGGGGAACCGCACCCGGCCGCCGGTGACCGAGACGAGCAGCGGCACCAGCAGGAGCAGCTGCGCCCCCAGCAGCACGTACTTGTTCCCCAGCCTTCGCCGTATCCCCCGCACGCGCTCCCCCTTCGTCTCCCACCGCATTCTGTCGGGTCCGCGGGACTGCGCCATCCGGGTATCCCCCGGATCCACCCCGGGGAAATCCGGTTGCCGAGGGTGAGCCGACCGGCCAGCCTGGTCCGATGGGCACTCCGGGCGGCTTCGCCTACCGCGTCGACGAGCGCGGCACCGTGACGATCACCCACCACGGCCGTCCCGCCGGGACGCTCCGCGGGGGCGCCGCCGCGCGCTTCCTCGCCGCGGCCGAGAAGGGTGACGACCCCCAGCTGCTGATGGCGAAAGCGACGGGCAACTACAAACACGGCAACGAACGCCAGGCCCGCGACCACGCGCGCAACCGAGGACGCTGACCGCCCCACCGCTCGCATACCCTGTGCTCCGGCGTCCCCGGGGGCGGGGCGCCGGGGGTGAGGAGACGATGGGCGAGCTCGCCGGGCGCGACTGGGAGCTTTCCCTGCTCGTCGAACGGGCCAGGAAGGCCGCCGCCGGGGACGGGCAGGCCGTGCTGCTGCGCGGGCCGGCCGGGATCGGGAAGACGCGGCTGCTCGCGGCCGTGCTCGACGAGCTCGACCACGTGGCCGCCACCGTGCTCACCGCCCGCTGCCCGGAGTCCGGGTCCCCCGCCTACCAGGCCGTCCGCGAGCTGTTCGCGCCGCTCGGCCCGGGCGCCGCCGAGTCCGCGCCGCTCGCCCGGCCCGCGCTCGCCACCGGGCGCACCGAGCCGGCCGGTGACACCTACGCCGTGATGCACGGCCTCTACTGGCTCGCCGCCGACCGCACCGCCGACGGGCCGCTGGTGCTCGCCGTCGACGACGTCCAGTGGTGCGACGAGGCCTCGCTGCGCTGGCTCGGATTCCTGCTGCGGCGCGCGGAAAACCTGCCGCTGCTGGTCATCCTGACCCAGCGGACCGGCCACGGCACCCCGAACCCGGCGCCGCTGGGCGAGCTCGGCTGCCCCGCCGTCGACCTCGGCCCGCTGTCGGCGGACGCGGTCACCGACGTCCTCCGGGCCCGGTTCGCGACGCCGCCGGAACCCGCCTTCGCGGCGCGGTGCGCCGAGGTGACCGGCGGCAACCCGTTCCTGCTCGACCGGGTCGTCACCCGGCTGCGGGCCGACGGCGTCGAGCCGGAAGACACCCACCTGGCCACGCTCGAGGAGCACGGTCACGAGGTCGTCGCCCGCACCCTGCTGACCCGCCTGCCGCCTGAGACCTTGGCCGTCGCCCGGGCGATCGCGGTGCTGGACGGCGAAGACGTCGAGCTGGTCGCGGCCCTCGCCGGCACCCAGCCCGGGCCGGCCGCCGCGGCGATCCGCGCGCTGCGGGCCGACGACCTGCTGCGGCCCGACGACCTCCGCTACACCCACGACCTGATCCGCACCGCCGTCCTCGACCCGGTGCCGGCGGCGGAGCTCGCGGCCCTGCGGACCCGCGCGGCGACCCTGCTCGACGTCCGCGGCCGCGCCCCGGAGGACGTCGCCGTCCTGCTGCTGCTCGTGCCGGGCCCGCCCGAGACGTGGATGGTGACGGTGCTGCGGGAGGCCGCCGCCGTCGCCGAGGAGCGCGGCGCGCCCGCGGCCGCCGCCCGGTACCTGGACCGCGCGCTCGCCGCGGACGAGACCCATGTGGCGATCCGGGCCGACCTCGCCCGGGTGCTCGCGCAGGTCGATCCGCCCGCGGCGCTGGCGCACCTGGAGCGCACCCTGGACCTGGTCCCCGGGCCGCGGGAGCAGGTGCCGCTGGCGGTGCAGTACGCGATGACGTCGATGAGCGCACAGAACTCGCTCAAGTCGTTCGAGCTGGTCGGCACGGTGCTGGACGCGCTCGAGCGTGAGATCGGCCCGGATCCGGCGCCCGCGGACCGGGCGCGGCGGGCGCTCGCGCAGTCCGCGCTGATCATGTCCGGCATCGACGAGAAGAGCACGGTCGGGCCGGTCGCCGAGCGGTTCCGCGATCTGGCCCCGCCGCCGGGCGAGACGCCGGAAGAACGTCAGCTGCTGGCCATGCTCGCGACCCTGCGCACGCTGCGCGGCGGCCCCGCGGCCGGTCTCGCCGCGGAAGCCCGGCAGGTGCTCTCGGTCGGGGACGTCGCTCCCGGCGGCTGGTCGGTGCTGGGCGCGGTGCTCACGCTGCACCTCGCCGACGAGACCACGACGTCGCTGGCCGCGCTCGACTGGCTGCTCACCCACGCGCAAGGCTCCGGCGAGGCCTGGACGTGCGCGGTCGGCGCCAGCATGCGCGCGCTCGTGCGGCTGGGGACCGGCGACGTCGCCGACGCGCTCGCCGACGCCGAGTTCGCCCACCGGATCGTCACCCAGGAGTCGTGGGGCGAGAACGTCGCGATGACCCAGGCGGTGCTGGCCTCGGCGCTGGTCCGCCACGGCGATCCCGCGCGGGCGCTGGAGATCGCGCGCAGCGTCACCCGGCCACGGATCGACCGGTTCACCCTCGAGTACCACTGGCTCCTGATGGCCCGGGCCCAGGCGCTGGCCGGCACCGGGGACGCCGAGGGCGCGCTCGCCGACCTGTTCGCCTGCCGCGACAGCCTGGCCGAAGCGGGCATCGGGAACCCGCTGTTCGCACCGTGGTGGTCCGACACGACCCGGCTGCTCCACGACCTCGGCCGTGACGGCGAAGCGTGGCCCGCCGTCGAAGAGGCCGAGGAGCAGGCGGCCGCCTGGGGCACACCGCGCGCGCTCGGCATGGCACGGCTCGCCCGCGCGGTCCTCACTCCCGGCGACGCGGGCCTTGACCTGCTCGCCGAGACCGCGGACCAGCTGGCGGACACGCCCGCGCGGCCGATGTACGCGGAGGCCGAGTACCTGCTGGGCCGGCGACTGCTGGAGCGTGGTGACCCGAAGGGCGCACGGGACCGGCTGCGCCGCGCCATCGACGTCGCCGTCCGCAGCCAGGACCGGCCCCGGCTGGACCTGGCGGTGACAGCGCTGGCCGACGCGGGAGGCCGCATGCGGCGCGGCACCGGCTCCCCCGCCGACACCCTCAGCGGCAGCGAACGGCGGGTCGCGGAGAAGGCCGCGGCGGGCGCGACCAACCGGGAGATCGCCGAGTCGCTGTTCCTGACGGTCCGGACCGTGGAACTGCACCTGACGAACGTGTACCGCAAGCTGGGGCTCAAGGGCCGTGCCGGCTTGGCGGGTGCGTTGCATCGGCCGCCTTCGGCGCGGTAGGGCTCTTTCCGGGGAGGTCAGGCGGCCGAGGTCAGATGCAGCCGCCTCAGCAGGGCACCCTTCGCGCTGTGGACTCGTGCGCATGCACCACGTTGCGCGGCGAGCACATCGGGATGCGCACTGCGGCTTGCTGGCGTGAGATGCAGCCGCTCCAGCGAGCACCCGACTCGCTGCGCACTCGCGCGCCCACCACGTTGCACGGAGAGCACGTCGAGATGCGCACCGCGGCTTGCTGGCGTGAGATGCAGCCGCTCCAGCGAGCACCCGACTCGCCGCGGACTCGCGCGCGCCCACCACGTTGCACGGAGAGCGCATCGAGATGCGCACCGCGGCATGCCGGCGTGAGGTACAGCCGCCCCAGCGAGCACCCGACTCGCCGCGGACTCGCGCGCGCCCACCACGTGCGCGGAGAGCACATCGAGATGAGCGCAGCGGTCTTGCTGGCGTGAGATGCAGCCGCTCCAGCGAGCACCCCTCTCGCGGCGGACTCATGCGCGCCGACCACGTTGCACGACGAGCGCGGCGGGATGCGCACCGCGGCATGCTGGTGTGAGATGCAGCCGCCCCAGCGAGCACCCGACTCGCGCGTCCCACCACGTTGCGCGCCGAGCACATCGAGATGCGGAGCACCAGCGGCCTTTCCGCGCCGCGCGGGCTGCGGCATGCTGGCCACGTGGCCTACGACGTGCAGAAGATCCGCGAGCACTTTCCCGCGCTGAGCGAAGGCGCCGCCCACTTCGACGGGCCGGGTGGTTCCCAGGTCCCCGACGTCGTCGGCGAGGCGGTGGCCGGGACGCTGTGTGCGGCGATCGCCAACCGCGGCTCCGTGACGCCCGCCGAGCAGCGGGCCTCCGACGTCGTCGCCAAGGGGCGCCAGGCTGTGGCGGACCTGCTCGGCGCGTCCCCGGAGGGGGTCGTCTTCGGCCGGAGCATGACGCAGCTGACCTACGACTTCTCCCGCACCCTGGCCAAGAACTGGGGCCCCGGCGACGAAGTCGTCGTCACCCGGCTCGACCACGACGCGAACATCCGGCCGTGGGTGCAGGCCGCCGAGGCCGCGGGCGCGACCGTGCGCTGGGCGGACTTCGACCCCGCGACCGGTGTCCTCGCGACGGACGCCGTCGCCGGGCTGCTGTCCGAGCGGACCCGGCTCGTCGCCGTCACCGCCGCGTCCAACCTGCTCGGCACCCGGCCCGACGTCAGCGCGATCGCCGCCGCGGCGCACGACGCCGGCGCGCTGGTCTACGTCGACGGCGTCCACCTCACCCCGCACGCCGTCGTCGACGTCGCCGCACTCGGCGCGGACTTCTACGCGTGCTCGCCGTACAAGTTCCTCGGCCCGCACCTCGGGGTGGTCGCCGCCGCGCCGGCGTTGCTGGAGACGCTGCACCCGGACAAGCTGCTGCCCGCGTCGGACGCCGTGCCCGAACGCTTCGAGCTGGGCACCCTCCCGTACGAGCTGCTCGCCGGGACGACGGCGGCCATCGACTTCCTCTCGCACCTCGATCCCGGCCCCGGCCTGCGCCGCGAACGGCTGCCTCGGTCGCTGAAGGCGTTGGAGGAGCACGAAAACGCGCTGCTCACGCGTCTCGAGACGGGCCTTGCCGCCATCCCCGGCGTCACGCAATACGGCGCGTCCGACCGGCACCGCACGCCCACCGTGCTGTTCTCGATCAAGGACGTCGCTCCGATGGCGGCCTACATCTTCCTGGCCGAGCAAGGGGTGAACGCGCCCGCGGGCACCTTCTACGCGATCGAGACCGCCCGCCACCTGGGGATCGGCGACGCCGGGGCGGTGCGTGCCGGGATCGCGCCGTACACCACCGAAACCGACGTCGACCGCCTCGTCTCCGGAGTCGCCGCGCTGGCCGTCGGCTGAGCGGAGGGCGCCCGCCGTCGGCGAGCGCCCTCCTTCCTCACGGCGCCGGTGCGTAGCCGGCCGGCCGGGCGGTGAACGTGCCGCGGCCCTGCGTCCGGCTGCGCAGCCGGTTCGCGTAACCGAACAGCTCCGCGAGCGGCACGGTGGCCGTGACCACCGCGGTACCGGACCGCACGGCCGAGCCGGCCACCCGGCCCCGGCGCGCGGCGAGGTCGCCGAGCACGCCGCCGACGGCGTCGTCCGGCACCGTCACGACCACCGAAGCGATGGGCTCCAGCAGCCGCATCTCACTGGCGCGCAACGCTTCCCGCAGGCCGAACCGGCCCGCCGCGCGGAACGCCAGTTCCGACGAGTCCTTCACGTGCGTGGCGCCGTCGACCAGCGTCACGCGCACGCCAGTTACCGGGTGCCCGCCCAGCGGCCCGTCGGACAGGGCGTCACGACAGCCGGCTTCGACCGCGCGCACGTACTCGCGCGGGACCCGCCCGCCGACGATCGCCGAGGCGAACTCGAACCCGTCGTCGAACGGCTCGACGTCCAGCACGACGTGGGCGAACTGCCCGGCGCCGCTGTCCTGCTTGACGTGCCGGTAGACCAGCCCGGACACGCCGCGCACGACGGTCTCCCGGTAGGCGACCTGCGGCCGTCCCACCGCGACCTCGAGCCCGCGGCCACGCCGGAGCTTCTCCACCGCGACCTCCAGGTGCAGCTCGCCCAGCCCGGACAGCACCGTCTGCCCGTTCTCCGGATCGGTCCGCACGACCAGCGACGGGTCCTCCTCGGCCAGCCAGGCCAGCGCCGGCGCGAGCCGGTCGCCGTTCCGGCGCGCCTCGACGGCCACCGAGACCACCGGGTCCGCCGTCACCGGCGGCTCCAGCAGCACGGGGGCGCCGGGCGCGCACAGCGTGGCGCCGACGCGGGCCGCCTTCGGCCCGGCCAGCGCGACGATGTCGCCGGCCACCGCACTGTCCACTTCGGAAAACCGGTCGGCCTGCACCCGCAGGATGCGCGCGATCCGTTCCGTGCGGCCGGTTCCCGCGTCCAGCACCTGGTCCCCCTTCCGCAGTGTTCCCGAATAGACCCGCACCGACGTCAGCCGTCCCGTGGTCGTCGCGACGACCTTGAACACCAGCGCGGCCAGCGGCGCCGCCGGGTCGGCGGGCCGGTCGGCGCGCACCGGCGTCACGTCCGACGGCGACGGCAGGTAGGCGACGACGGCATCGAGCAGCGGCTCGATCCCGCGGTCGCGGTAGGCCGCGCCGCACAGCACCACCAGGCCGTCGCCGATGCGGGTCAGGTCGCGCAGGGCCTTCTCCAGGGTCTCCGCCGAGACGGTCCCGGCGGCGCAGAACTCGTCCAGCGCCAGCGGATGCAGCTCGGCGACGGCCTCTTCGAGCAGCCTGCGACGTCGGTGCGCCTCCTCCTTCAGTTCGTCGGGTACGTCGTGTGGGCGTAGCAGGTCGACGACGCCGGTGAAGCCGTCCTCGCGCCCGATCGGCAGCTGGACGACCAGCGGCGCCGGGTGCAGGCGCCGCCGGATCGACTCGACGGCCGCGTCGAGGTCGGCGCCCGCGCGGTCCAGCTTGTTGACGAAGGCGATGCGCGGGACGCCGTGCCGATCGGCCTGGCGCCACACGGTTTCGCTCTGCGGTTCGACGCCCGCGACGCCGTCGAACACGGCGATCGCGCCGTCGAGCACCCGCAGCGACCGCTCGACCTCGTCGGTGAAGTCGACGTGGCCGGGTGTGTCGATGAGGGTGATCCGGTGCCCGTCCCAGGCGCAGGTCACGGCCGCGGCGAAGATGGTGATGCCGCGGTCGCGTTCCTGCGGGTCGAAGTCGGTGACGGTGGTGCCGTCGTGGACCTCACCCTGTTTGTGCGTGGCGCCGGTGAGGTGGAGGATCCGTTCGGTGACGGTGGTCTTGCCCGCGTCGACGTGGGCGAGGATGCCCAGGTTGCGGACGTGGCCGAGGTTAGAGGTGCGCATGGTGCGGTCCTTGTGCGGAAGATCCGTTACAGGGCAGCGCGATTTCGCGTGACGTCCACAGTGGACTTCCGTCACGGGCGGGGTGTCAGCCGCGCGGCCGGCACCGCGGGCACGAAGACACCAGAAGCACCTCGAAGCGCGAACGGGAGACGGCGATGCGCGTACGCATGGCGGGCTCCTCTCGTTCGGCGCGGTGTGCGGTTCCGGGGCAGCGTAGCGACGTCCAGGTCCGGCGCCCAACCGGTTTTCGCCCCGGAACGCCGAAGGCCACCCCGGACGGGCCGGGGTGGCCTTCGGTGGATCAGCTCAGGATCAGCTGGGGTCCTGGTCGAGCTGGGTCGCCTTCACCGCGTTGGCGACCTGGGTGCAGTCGTCGTCGGTGATGCCCGCGGTGCCCGCCTTCGCCAGCGCGGCGCAGGAGGAGTTGAGGGCTTCGCCGACGTCCTTGAACGTCGCGCTCGGGGTGAGCGTGTTCTCGACGCCCCACCAGACCTGCACCGCCTTGTCGAGGCCGAGGCCGCGCACGGTCTGGTTGTTGAACGTGTCGCCGTCGGTGATCAGGTAGTCGGCCTTGTTCACGACGCCGTCGTTGATGTGCTCGTCCGGGTTGTTCGTCTCCCAGCCGGGGCCGTTGACCATGTCCGGCTGCGGGGACAGCGACGAGCGCGGGTCCTTCATGTCGCGGATCGCGCCGAGCGACGAGCCCGCGCCGAGCAGCCAGCGGTTGCCGCCGGTGTCGTTGGGGTCGTTCGAGGTGATGCCGATGAACTTGCCGAAGACGTCCGAGAGGCCTTCGTTGATCGAGTCGGCCTGGCCGCCGCTCAGGCCGGAGGTGGCCTGGGTGACGCCGTGGGTCAGCTCGTGGCCGGTGATGTCGTCGGTGGTGACACCCTCGCCGAAGGCCATCTGCTCGCCGTCCCAGAAGGCGTTGGCGAACGGGCACTCGCCGTCGACGCAGATCCGGACGGTGCCGCGCAGCGCCTTGCCGGTCCCGTCGCTGTAGTCGGCGCCGATCAGGCCGGTCAGGTCGACGTTGACGTACTTCGAGTAGAAGTCCGAGGCCTGGCCGAAGAAGTTGTAGACGTTGTTGACGTCGGCGACGCTCGACTCGGCGCCGCCCTCCTTGCGGGCGACGTCGAACGCGGTGCCGCAACGGACCGAGTCGGTGGTGCCGCTGACCACCTTGTGGTTCGCGTCGCAGACGTCGCGGTTGGCCTCGCGGACCTCGGACCAGGAGGTCAGGACGTCGGCCGTGCCGGCCTTGACGACCTCGGTCCACTTGTCCTGGAACTTCGTGCCGTGCACGGTGACCTGGTAGGTCGGCACGGCGACGCCGTCACCCTTCGCTCCGCCGAGCGTGGCGTCGTACCAGAAGGCGCGCGGCGCGTCGGCCTTCAGCGCGGTCTTCGCGAGCCCGGTGCGCTTGGCGACGTCGGCGATGGCCGCGTCGGCGGCACCGGCGTCGCTCGCCGGGAACGCTCCCGCCGTCTTCTTCGTGGTCCGGCCGTGCGTGGCGAGGACCGTGCCCGCCTTGTCGCGGAGCTGGACGGTCTGCCCGCCGAAGACCGGCACCCCGCCGATCTCCTGCTGCGACCGCAGCACGCTGCCGAACGGCATCGCCTGGGCGTTCATCGCGCGCATCGACGGCTGCGCGATGGTCGCGGACGCCGGCGAGCCGGTCACGACCAGCGATACCGCGACGAGGGCAGCGCTCGCTGTCGCTGTCCCAACGATGACCCGTTTGCGTGACACCCGGTACACCTCCGTGGAAGGTTTGATCACCTGACGTGAAGTCCGTGCAGGTTCACATGCCCCGAGGGGTGAGCACACCGGCTGAAAGTAGGTAACTGACCACTTGAGGTCAGGTAACGGTTGCTAAATCACCGACATTTCGGACGACCCCGGCAGGCACCGCGTGTGATCAGAACGCCAACTCGCGTGATTGAGACGCCAACTCGCGTGATTGCGGCGACGACACGGCGACATCTGGCTTGCCCGCCGTGTCGACCCTTCAATCACGCGTGTCGACCCCGCAATCACGGGTGTCGACCCTCGGATCACGGGGTGCTCAGGAAGTGGGCGGCGGGGCGACCACGCGGAGCTGGAGCATCGCGGCGAAGCGGGCTTCGGGGTCGGTCATGTCGAAGCCGCCGACCTCGGCGAGCCGGCGCAGGCGGTAGCGGAACGTGTTGGGGTGCACGTGGACCGCGGCCGAGGCGGCGATGACGTCGCCGAAGGCGTCGAGCCAGGCCCGCAGCGTCTCGACCAGGTGGGCCTGGTGCTGCTCGTCGTAGTCGAGGAGCCGGGCGACCGGGCCGGTCGGGCGGTCGCCGCGCGCGGCGACCAGGTCCTGCAGCTCCAGCAGGAGCGCCTCGACGTGCACGTCCGCCAGCAGCGCGGCCCGGCGGCCCGCGCCGCTGCCCGTGCGCAGCACCCGCAGCGCGCGGTCGGCGCTGTCGCGAGCCTCCGGCAGCTCGGCCGCGCTGCGCGCCACCGGGCCGATGCCGACCACCGCGTGGACGCGGTCGCCGACCCGGTCCAGGAAGTCCTTCGCGATGCGCATCGCACGCCGTTCGCCGTCGTCGTCGCCGCGGTTCACCGGGACCAGGCCGTACGCCGTGTCGCCGACGAGTGCCGCCGCACACCTCGGGTGGACGGCGCTCAGGTGCATCGCCAGGCCGTCGCTGAGGCGCTGGCGCTCGGTGGCGAGACCGGCGTCGGCCTGCTCCCCCGCGTCGAGCACCGCCAGGGCCAGCACGACGACCGGCTGGTCGGCCAGGCCGAGCCGGCTCAGCGCCTCGCGGGCGGCGGCCCCGCCTTCGAGCGCGGTGCTGAGCAGGTCCGCGCGCAGCCGGCGTTCGACGTCGGCGCCCGCCCGGACGCGCAGCATGTGCAGCGCGACCAGGCGGGCCGCGTCGCAGAGCGCCTGGGTGCGGTCGGCGGTGAGCGGCTCGGACACCGCGGCCCAGATCGAGCCGAGGACCTCGTCGCCGGCCCGGACCGCGACGGCCACGCGCGGCATCGTCAGGCCGTCGAGGCTTTCGGAGACCAGGTCGGCGTAGACCGGCTGGTCGGTGCGGTAGAGCTCGCGGAAGACCCCGCGGTCGGTGAGCGCACGCGCGAACCGTTCGGGGACCTGGCGGCCGAGGATGGTCTCGACGCGCGACGGGTCGGCCTCGTCCTGCCGCCCGGAGAAGGCCAGCACCCGCGACCGGCGGTCCTCGATGGTGACCGGCGCGTCGATGAGCGCGCCGATCGCGTTGGCCACGGCGAAGAGGTCACCCGACGGCAGGCCGGCGAGGGTCTCCGGCTCGGCGTCGCCGACGTCGCCCTCGGCGAGCAGGGACCGCAGCATCGCGGCGAGCTGGGTCCAGGAGGCGCCGCGAGCCAGGGCCAGCAGGGCGACGCCCGTCTCCTCGGCGGCGGCCGTGACCTCGTCGGTCACCGTGACGGGCGCGCGCAGCACCAGCCCCGCGGCGTCGTGGCGGGCCAGGATCCGCAGCTGCCGCACGACTTCGCCCGGTTCGCCGAGGCCGACGCCGAGGACGAGGGCGTGCTGGGGCAGCGCCGGCTCGTCGAGGGGGTCGTGGATGGCGACGCCGCCGATGTCGCCGGCCCGGTCGGCGTCCCCGAGCACCAGGTCCAGGAGGGTGCCGCCCAGGTCGTCGAGGACACGGCCGAGGCTGGCGTGCGGGCGCAGGTTCACGGAAACGAGCACCTCCCGAAGCTAGGCGGGTTGCCCGCAGCCTAGTTCGTCGAGCGGCACCGAATCAGCCCCCGCTTTCGTCGGCGGCGACGAATTCCTCCCACAAGGGGATCGCCAGGAAGGATGGGTCGCCCAGCCCGCGGAAGAGCCCGCGCCGCGGACCGGTCTCGAATGCCGCCGTGGTGTCGAACTTGCTGTACCTCGTGGTCTCCCAGGCGTAGAGGGGAACGTCGGCGGGCACGTCCGGCACGGTGGTGACCTGCTCGGTGACGTGGACGACCCGGTCGTGCCCGGCGAAGGAACAGGTGCCGCGGAGGTCGGTCGAGTGCCAGCGGACCAGGGCGTGCAGCGGCGATTCACCGGGTTCGAGCGGGAACCGCCCACCGCCGAGGACCGCGAGATCGGCGGCCTCGCACCGCTGAGCCAGCGCGAGCCCGAAGACGATCCGGGTGTCACAGCGCGGTTCGACGACGACGAGGGTGCGTCCACCCAGCCGCGGCACGGAGCCGAGGCTGTGCCGCGCACCGGCGGCCAGCGCGGGTTCCCACCGCCGGCTGTCCACTCCACCCCAGGCCGCGGCGAACCGCAGCGGCCCCACCCCCGACGCGCGGACCTCACCGGGATCGGCGATCCGCGCGGCGACGGCTATGGCGGTCTCGAACCCGATCCCGGCGGCGTCGAACCGGCGCAGGTTGGCGAGCAGGGTTGCCAGCGGCAGGTGCGGGACGAGTTCTTCCAGACGGGCCCAGCGGCCGGGGTCGGACACCAGGTTCGCGACGGGCAGGGAGGCGAGCACGGTCTCCGCGTGCGGCGAGCTTCCGGCTCGACGCAGCTGGGCGAGCACCTGTCCTGGGAACCGGGGGTCTTTCCTGCCGCGACGCACCCCGGCGATCACCTGCATCGGCCCGAGGAGCGCCGCACGGTCGGCGGTGGAGTCGGCGAATGGCTCAGCCGGGCGGGCTTCGGGCTCACCCTGGGGCGCTCGCGTCGAGGCTTCGCGGTCGGGACTTGGGCCAGCGGACGACTCTCCCGGCGGGACGTCGGGCTCACCTCCGCCCACCCGCGCCGACGCCCCACGGCCAGAACCCCCTCGGGCGAACGACTCCCCCGCGCGCACCTCCGGCTCACCCTGAAGCACTCGCATCGACGCTTCACGGTCGGCACCTCGGCCGGCGGACAACTCTCCCGGCGGGACGTCGGGCTCACCTCCGCCCACCCGCGCCGACGCCCCACCGCCAGAACCCCCTCGGGCGAACGACTCCCCCGCGCGCACCTCCGGCTCACCCTGAAGCACTCGCATCGACGCTTCACGGTCGGCACCTCGGCCAGCGGACAACTCTCCCAACAGGACTTCGGGCTCACCTCCGCCCACCCGCGCCTCACGGCCGAGCCTCCCATCGGCGAACGACTCCCCCGCGCGTACCTCAGCCTCACCCCGCCGCGCACCGCCGGCTGCCGGCATTGGCGGCTTGCGATCGGGGTTTCCGCGGGTCGCCAGCTCCCCTTCAGGCTCGTCACGGCGCGAACCACTGACCGGGCTGGTCGGCGCTTCGCCGTCAGCCGACAGCTGGGCCCACTGCCGCACCAAGAGGAGCGATACCGGGATCCTCCGTACCCTCCCCTGCCGCCGGGCCAGGGCGTACCGGAACAAGTCGCCCTGGGCCTGATCGCGGGCCCTGGGGTGGACCAGCCTGATCACCTCGCCGAACCGCAGCGGGCGCGGTGTCCCTATGCCGCCGTAGCGGGGCAGGTCGCCGCGGACGAAGCCCAGCTCGAAGTGGTGGCCCGTGGTGTCGTACGCCAGCAGCGCCGGCTCGTCGTACAGGCGGGTGACCGCGTCCGCCACCCCGCGTTTCACCGGCTTCGGCAGTGCCGGCCCGTAGACCGCTGCCCAGTAGGCCAGCAGGTGGCCCGGGTCGTCCGCTCGGCGCAGCACCGACGCGATCACCTGCCTCGACAGGCCGTGCTCGCCCCGCGCCAGCCGCGCGGCCACGAAGGTCGCCGCGCCCACCAGCGCCGGGTAGCGCATCGGGGTCGCGACGCGGAGCCAGCGCAGGAACGGCACCGCCTCCGCAGGGTCCGCGGAGCGCACCAGAGTGACGTAGCGCTCCCGGATGGGCGGCGGCCAGGCGAAAAACGCGTCCTGGTACGCCAGCCCGGCCAGCGCCGCGCGGTGCAACGAACCCACCGAACCCCTCCCCGAGTCGGGTCAAGGCCTGCGGGCGACGGGTCCGAGACCCGGATCGGCTCCGGGCTGGTCGTCGGCGGGCGGTCAGGGGCGCGCCCCTCACTCGCTCCGGATCGCGACCCACAGCCACGCACCGGAAACCGTCACCCGCAGGCCCCGCGAGGATAGCGGCGGGGTCCGACAAAAAACCTAGATCAGCTTCGCCGCCACGTTGTACGCCTCCACCTGCAGCCGGGCCTGGGGCACCCGCCGCGGCGGGTCGACGCGGATCGTGCGGCTTTCGCCTGGCAGCAGCCAGAAGTAGTTGTCGTCGTAGCGGGTCGGCAGCACGCGGTCCTTTCCGTTCTTCTCGCGCAGCGACAGCCGGATCATCGCCGCGACCGTCCGGCCCGTGTTGCGGATCGTCGCGACGTAACCGGCGCCGTCGGGCCGCAGCGACGTGGCCAGCTGCGCGCCCGGGAGCTGGTTGAGCGCCCGCATCGCGGCATCGGTCCGGTAGCGCCAGTACGTGTTCTCCGACAGCACCGCGCCGTGGGCGTCGGTCAGCGTGAGCCGCAGCAGGTGCAGGTCCGGCAGGCCCGTGTCGAACGGCACCGTGAAGGCGTCGGTGGCCCCGATCGGGGCGACGTCGACCTTCTGCTGCTGCGCCGTGCCCAGCCCGGCGCCGTCCAAGCCGTAGAGCCGGGCGGACGCGGTGACGCCGCTCATCGCGGACGGCGTGTGGTTGACCACCCGGACCTGCCACGTCGAGAGGTCGGCCTGCACGTGGTGCGCCTCGCACCCCTTGCGCGCGCCGTAGTAACTGCCGTTGACGTCGAGGTCGTAGTCGTAGGTCTGCCAGACCGTGCTGTGCCACGCCGGGTGCGACATCCACAGCAGCACCCCCGTGGCGTCGGCCCACAGCTTCGTGTTCCACGCCTCGAAGATCGCGCGCATGCTCTCGTAGTTGACGAACTGGGCCTTGCGGCAGAACTCCGCGAGGCTCGTCGACGGCGCGAGCCGCGCGTCGATGGCCGCCAGGTACGTCTGCGGCGACTGGTTCCCGTTGGCCGACCAGTCGTGCAGGAACCACGGCGCCCCGATCGGCCAGCCGGCGTCGCCCTCGCCGACGAGGTTGCGCATGCTCTCGACGACCGACACGGTCGGCAGCCCGATCTCGCTCCAGAACCCGTGCTTGCCGCCGGTCGCCTCGCCGGTGAAGTACTGCTTCGGGTCGAGCCAGCGGTACGGGCCGTCGCCGGTGATCACGCCGCCCGCGGAGTTGCCCTGGTAGAGCAGGTCGGTGTTGGTGGTGACGATGTCGCGCAGCGCGTTGTCGATCACCGCCGGCGGGGTGCCTTCGTTGCAGCCGAACCAGACCGTCGCGCAGGCGTGGTGCCGGTAGCGCAGCACCGTGTCCTTCGCTTGCGCGAGGAAGATGTCGTGGTTGGCCGGGTCGGTCGACCAGCCGTCCCAGAACTCGTTCCACAGCAGGATGCCGTACTTGTCGCACGCGTCGAACAGCTCCTGGCGGTAGGACGAGCCGACCCAGTTGCGGATCAGGGTGAAGTTCATGTCGCGGTGCATCGCGACGACGGCGTCGGTCCGCTCCTGCGGCATCCGGCGCAGCAGCTCGTCCCAGCCCCAGCTGCCGCCGCGGGCGAACACCTTGACGCCGTTGACGAGGAAGGTCAGCGGCTTCGGGCTGTTGTCCACCGACACCGCATCGGTCCAGGTCTGGCCGTCGGCCGACACCTGGATCGTGAACGTCGCCGCGTAGGCGGTTTCCCAGGTCAGCACCACCCGGTCGAACGCCGTCGCCGCGCCGAGGTCGACCTGCAGCCACTGGTTGTCGTCGTAGGCCGACGTCCAGCGCGTGTTCGGGTCGCCGTCGACGGCGTTCTCCGGCGGGTTGCCGTCCGCGACCGACAGCGACGTCGCGGTCTTGCCCTTCGCCAGGTCCGTGTCCGGCGCGGCACTGTCCACAACGGACATCGTCCAGAGCGAGAAGCCCCAGCCGGTGGCGCGCTTGAGCCCCTGCATCCGGACGTACCGTGTGTTCTGCGGGCCGAGGTCGACGGACTGCGTGGCCCGGCCGTCGGCGATGACGATCGGCAGGTCGTACTGGTAGCCGATCTGGCGCAGGCCGATCTTCGTCGTCCGGCGGTCGCTGGTGGACGCGCCGATCGCCGCGGTGAGCGTCAGGTCGTAGAGGTTCGGGTCGCCGTAACCGTTGGGCCACCACAGTTTCGGGTTCTTGACCCGCTGCGCCGGGAACACGACGTCGGCGGCCTGCCCGGCCGGGACGGTGACCGTGCTCGACACGTTCACCGGGCCGAAGGCGGCGGAGACCTTGATCCGCTGGGCGGTCGCGGCGGCGTTGCGCACGGGCACGGTCAGCGTCACGACCGCGGTGCCGGCGTCGGGCACCTTGGTGTCGACGCGCACGTCACCGAGCACGGCGGCGCCGGTGGAGCGCAGGCGGACGTGGTCCCAGATGCCCGACGCGCGGTCGCGCACCGCCGGCATCCAGTCCCAGCCGGACACCGCGAGGTAGGTCGGCGAGTTGTCGAACATGGTGCTGCCTGCGTCGACGAACGACTGCGCGGCCGGCCCCTTGTCACTCGGGCTGCCGGGGCGCGGCATCGGCGAGATCTTGACGGCGAGGGCCTGGTCGCCGGTGCGCCTCAGGGCCGCGGTGACGTCGAAGACGCCGCGGCCGAACGGGTGGCTCTGCGTCCCGATGTTCGCGCCGTTGAGCCAGATCGCGGCCTCGTGGTTGACGCCGTCGAACTCCAGCCAGACGTGCCGGCCCGGCGAGGTGTCGAGGCCGCGCGGCAGGGAGAAGCGGCGCCGGTACCACCACGCGTGCCGCGACAGCGCTTCCGGGACGTGCATGTTGTGCATGCCGGACACCGGGTCGGGCAGCTGGCCCTGCTCGACGAGCGACGCCAGCACGGTTCCGGGCACGGTCGCCGGGAGCCAGCCGCGGGTGTCCACCGACGCGCCGGACAGCGCGGCGCCGTCCTCACTGGGCGACCAGTCGTCCATGGTGAGCACCCAGCCGGACTCGAGCGGCACGGTGCCGTCCGACGCGAGCGCCAGCACGGGCGGATCGTCGTGCGGGCGCACCGGGAAGCTGGTCCAGCCGCGCACCGCGGGCCGGTGGTCGCGGCTGGTGCCGAACACCTGGAAGCCGTTGAGGCCCAGCGGGTTCGTCGTCGAGCGGCTCGCCGCGGTGAACCGCACCCAGCGCGCCGTGGCCGACACCGGGATCGTCACGACGCCGCCGGTGCCCGCGTCGGTGTGGTGGACCGTGCGCCAGGCCTTGCCGTCGCCGGAGACGTCCAGGTCGAAGGACACCGCGTAGCTCGAGAAGACCTCGTCGCCGACGGTGTGGGTGCGGGACGCGCCGAGGTCGAGGGCCGGGTCGCCGGGCTTGGCCTCGAAGGTCAGCACGACCGACTCGATCTTGCACTGGCCCTGGAGGTCGACGACGATCCACTGGCCGTCGCCGGGGGTGGCGCGCCAGCCGGAGCCGCGGACGCCGATCTGCGCGAGGCCGTCGACGGCGAACTCGGCCGGGGTGGCGGCGTAGTCGGTCGAGGACACCTGGACCGGCCGGAACAGCGCCAGGTCGGTCCGGGCGTCCGTCCCGTCGGCCGCCGCGGGCGCGGCCGAGGCGACGCCGCCCGGCAGGACGGCCGCCAGGCCGAACCCGGCCAGCAGCCCGCCGCCCACGGCCAGGACGTTCCGCCGGGACACCGGTGCTACCGGCTCGACGCCGGCCCCGATGCCGTACTCCTCCGCCATGCGAACTCCGTTCTCGAAGCGGCAGTCACGCACGGCGCGGGCCCCTGGCGGGGTGTCGGCGCCGGTGACTGACAACGTTGCCAGTGAGCTTCCGCCGAGGTCGCGGCGACCGTCAAGAAGACAAGGAAGACAAAAATTAGGAATAATGACATCGATGTCTGTGATGGCTCGCGGCGTCCCGTTCAGCGGTGACGTCGTCCTGCCGGACGGGGGCACTCTCGGTACGGTTGCATCGACTTCGCACCGAAGCTTCGGTGCGGGTCCACCCCGAGGAGGCAGTACGCCATGGTCCAGGTCGAACGCACCGTCACCGTCCGCACGCCGGTCGACCAGGTCGCGCGCTACCTCGCCGACTTCGCGCACACCGAGGAGTGGGACCCGGGCACCGTCCGGTGCACCCGCTCCGACGACGGCCCGGTGGCGGTCGGCGCGCGGTGGCACAACGTCTCGGAGTTCCGCGGCAAGGAGACCGAGCTCGAGTACGAGCTGACCCGGCTCGAAGCCGGCCGCGTGACGTTCGTCGGCAAGAACAAGACGGCCACCTCGACCGACGACTTCACCCTGGCGCCGAGCGGCGGCAGCACGACCGTGCACTACCAGGCGACGATCGTCTTCCACGGCCTGGCGAAGCTCGCGAGCCCGCTGCTCAAGCGGGTGTTCGAGCGACTCGGCGACGAGGTCGTCCCGAAGCTGACCAGCGCGCTGGAGAAGCTCACGACGAGCTGACGCTCCCGGCCGCCAGCGCCATCGCGGTGCCCAGGTCGTCCACCACCGTCAGCCCGCGCTCCCCCAGGTGCGCCCAGCCCGGCCCGGCGGTCATGACCGCGCGGTCGAGCTCGTGCAGCCGGCGCACCAGGACGTCGTCGGCGGTCGGGGCGGCCATCGACCACAGCACCACCAGGACCGGGTCGAGACGCTCGGCCAGCTCGGTGAGCGTCTCGGCCGGCACCAGCTGGCCGAGGTAGCGCACCGGCACGCCGGACTCGGCCAGCGACGCCCGCAGCGCCTCCATCGGCAGGGAGTGCCGTTCGGCGGGGCAGCACGCCAGCAGCACCGGGCGGGCCGGCGCCGTCTCCGGGAACCGGCGGCCGAAGCGCTCCAGCGCGGCGGAGACCTCCGACGTCAGCACCCATTCGGCCGCGAAGCACATGTCACCGCGTTGCCAGCGGTCCCCCAGCTCACGCAGGACCGGGACCAGGACGTCGGTCCACGCCGCGGCCGCGCCCAGCGCCGCGAGGGTCTCGTCGAGCAGGGCGCCGACCGCGCCGAACTCCAGCTCTTCCGCCGCTTCCGCGAGCTCCCGCAGCAGGCGGTCGGCCGGGGCTCCGGGCCGCGTCGAGCCGGTGAACGCCGCGGCGGCCGCGTCCCGCACCGGCATCCCGCGCGCGATCAGGCGCTGCATGTGCTGCAGGCGGCGGACATCCGCGTCGGAGTACCGGCGGTGCCTGCCCTCGCTCCTGGCCGAGGGCGCGATCCCGTACCGCGCGCCCCAGCTGCGCAGGGTCACGGGGGAAACGCCGAGCAGCTCGGCGACCTTGCCCGGGGCCCACGAACCCGCGGCCGGGACGGGTTCCGCGCCGACGTCCATCCGGATCCACCGTCCTCTTCGCACCCGCCGTCCCGGCGGGTGGCGGCATCTTAGCGACGGCGCGAAAGCCCGGCGGCGGCGCGCGGGGGACGCGGCCGGCCGGGGCGGTGACCGGCCGCGTCCCCTCCGGCGGGCCGCGCGGGGTGGCACCCGCCGCGGCCGGCAGCGAACCGGGGGAAGTGTTGTCCCGTACCGGTAAGCTACACCCGCCTCGCAACGGTTGTGCAGCGTTGTCGCACGGATGCAGTACCCCGCGGGCCCCTCCCCTGCACGGGGGATGTCCGCGTGGTCCGGCCTCTCCGTGGGTACCACGCGCGCGGGGGCCTTGGTCCCCATCGCCAAGCACGGAGACGAGCTGATGACCGACCACCACACCACACCCGCCTTCGGGAGTAGCACCGAAGCCGGCATCGTGACCGTCCACTGCTCCGGGGACCTCGACCTCGCCTGCGCACCCCGGATGAGGGCCGCCCTGCTCGCGCCGATCCGGGACGGCGCGCCCGGCGTGGTCGCGGACCTGACCGCGACCACGTTCTGCGACTCCACGATCTTCAGCGTCCTCGTGGAGCTGCACCGGGCCGCCGTCGCCCGCGGGGTGTCCTACTCCATCGCCGCCGACCCGGTCGCGGTGGCGCGGCCGCTCGAGATCCTCGGCCTGGACCGGCTGCTGCCCCTGCACGACGACCTCGGCGAGGCCCGCGCGGCAGTGGCCGAGCACCAGGAGAGCCGCGTCTCCTGACGCTCCTGTGGATCGGCTGAAGAAAGCCGCCGCGTGGTCGCGGGCGCCGGGCCCGGCGCCGGAGGATCGAGGGCATGGTGGTCCTCTCCGAACGAGCGGCGGTGCGGCGGCTGCACGACCGGCTGGGCTTCGGCCCGCGCCCCGGTGACCTCGACCGCGGGTTCGCCGAGACGCGCGACCGGCTGCTGGGCACCGGCGCCGACGCCGGGGCGGCCGCGACACCGATGCCGACACCCGGCGCGCCGCCCGAGCGCCCCAAGAAGGCGGACAAGCAGAACAAGGCCGCGAAGCAGCAGGCGAACAAGCAGCTGCAGGCCCAGTCCACGCAGGCCGCCCTCTGGTGGCTGGACCGGATGGTCGCGGCCGACCTCCCGTCCGTCGAACGGCTGACGTGGTTCTGGCACGGGCACTTCGCCACGAGCGAGCAGAAGGTCCGCAGCCCGGAGCTGATGCTGGCGCAGAACTGGACCCAGCGTGAGCACGCGCTGGGCAGCTTCACCGACCTGGCCCGCGCGATGGTCGTCGACCCGGCGCTGCTGCTGTGGCTGGACGGGAACAGCAACAAGGCCGGCAAGCCCAACGAGAACCTCGCCCGCGAGTTCATGGAGCTGTTCACCCTCGGCGTCGGGCACTACACCGAGGACGACGTCCGGGAGGCCGCGCGAGCGCTCACCGGCTGGACGGCGCAGCGCGACACGACCACCGCGAAGCTGGTGCCGAAGCGGCGCGACGACGGTGAGAAGCACATCCTCGGCGCCACCGGCGACTTCGCCGCGCAGTCCTTTGTGGACCTCGTACTCGGCAGGCCCGACTCGGCGCGGTTCGTCGTCGGCCGGCTCTGGTTCCGGCTGGTCTCCGCGGAGCCGCCTGCCGCGGACGTGCTGAACCGCCTGGTCGCCGCCTACGGCAGCCGCCGTGACGTCCGGGCGGTGTTGCGGGCGATCACCGCCGAACCGGCGTTCCGCGACAGCGCGACGTCACTGGTCAAGCAGCCGGTGGAATGGCTGGCCGGGCTGCTGCGCGCGTTCGGCGTGCGTCCCGGCTCGCTCGACGAGCAGGCCCGCACCCAGCTGCTGGCCGGGTTGCGCGGGCTCGGCCAGGTGCCGTTCCTGCCGCCCAGCGTCGGGGGCTGGGCGGCGGGCGGCGCCTGGCTGACGACGTCGGCGGGAGTGGCCCGGCTGCACCTGGCCCAGCTGGTCGCCGGGCACGCCGACCTGGGCACCGTCGCGAAGGCGTCGGACAAGACCACGGCGATCGGCGAGCTGCTCGGCGTCGACGCCTGGTCCGGCCGCACGAAAGCCGCGCTGGCCGGTGTCGCCGGCGACGTCCGTCAACTGTCCACTGTGGCCGCCTGTGCCCCCGAGTACGTAGTGAGTGGGTGACGATCGTGCAGGTCAACCGACGCCGGTTCCTCACCGCGACCGGGGTGACGGCCGCCGCGGCGCTCGCCGCGGGCGCGACCCAGGTCGACTGGACGCGGCTGATGTCGGCGGCGCAGGAGAACCCCCTGGACCCGGACGCGGGCGTGCTCGTGGTGGTGACCCTCTACGGCGGCAACGACGGTCTCAACACCGTCGTCCCGGCGGGTGACAGCGCGTACCAGAACGCCCGCTCCGAGCTGGCGTACAAGCCCGAAGAGGTCCTCGACGTCGGCGAAGGACTCGGCCTCAACCCCGGCATGAAGGGGTTCAAGAGCCTGTGGGACGGCGGGAAGCTGGCGATCCTGCGCGGCGTCGGCTACCCGAAGCCCGATCACAGCCACTTCCGGTCGATGGCGATCTGGCAGACGGCGTCACCGGAGACGTCCGTGCCGACCGGCTGGCTCGGCCGCTGGCTCGACGCGACCGGCGACGACCCGCTGCGCGCGGTCTCGGTCGACCCGGTGCTGCCGCCGCTGCTCGCCGGCGCCCGCACCGCGGCCGCGTCCCTGCCGGTCGGCGGGCTCACCCTGCCGAAGGGCGCGCTCGGGACGGCGTTCCAGGGCCTCGGCGCGGCCCAGGCCGGCGAGGGGTACTGGCAGTCCCGCGCCGCCCGGTCGGTCGGTGACCTGCACCGCGCGGTGCAGACGCTGGGCGGGCACCAGTCCGAAAAGGACTCATCGGGGAAGAAGCGCAAGGGGGAGCTGGCCGCGCAGCTCGACGTCGTCGCCGGGCTGATCGAGGCGGGCGTGCCGTCGCGGGCGTATTCGGTGTCGCTGGGCGGGTTCGACACGCACGCCGACGAGCGCGGCACCCAGCAGCGGCTGCTCACCGAACTCGACGGCGCGCTGACGCCGTTCGCGCAGCGGCTCGCGAAGACCGACCGCGGCAAGCAGGCGGTGGTGATGGTCTACTCGGAGTTCGGCAGGCGCGTGACGGCCAACGCGAGCCAGGGCACCGACCACGGCACGGCCGGCCCGATGTTCGTGCTGGGCCAGAACGTCCACGGCGGCTTTCACGGCGCGGAACCGAGCCTGACCGACCTCGACGACGGCGACCTCAAGCTGACCACGGACTTCCGTGACGTCTACGCGACGATGGTGGAGGACGTTCTGGGCACGGACGCGGGCCAGGTGCTGCCCGGCCACAGCGGCCGGATGACGGGGTTGTTCGCTTAGGACTCAGGCGGGCGGCTTGGTGTGGCTGTGGGTGCATCCCGACGGGTGCCTCGGAGCCGGGCCACGGCGGGCCTCGGCGTTCGACGATGGAGGATTCCGGCCGCCCAGCGGCCCAAATCCTCCATCGACGCTTCGCGGCCACGTCTCCGACCCGGAGTCCCGTGCGGGCGGCCTCAGGCGGGCGTCAGCCCGGCCAGCCGGAACCGCGCTCCCCCGCCCGGCGCCGCCTCGCACCACAGGTCGCCGCCGTGCGCTCGTGCGAAACCCCGGGCGATCGGCAACCCCAGCCCCGAACCGCCCGGCCCGCGAGCCTCGTCCAGCCTCACCAAGCGGTCGAAGATCCGCTCGCGGTCGGCGCCCGGGACGCCGGGGCCGGTGTCGGTGACCGTCACGCCGTCCGGGAGGACCTCGATCGTCACCGTGCCGTGGCCGTCCATCGCGCGGACCGCGTTGTCCGCCAGGTTGGCCAGGATCTGCGTCAACCGGGCGCCGTCGCCGAGTACAAGAACCTCGGCACCGGTGACCTCGACCGTCACCTCCGGTGACGTCAGCCCCAGGCGGTCGGCTTGAGCCTGCGCCAGCGGGAGCAGCGCCACCGGCGCGCGCTCCAGGTCAAAACCCGCGTCCAGGCGGGCCAGGTCGAGGAGGTCCGCGACGAGCTTCCCGGCCCGCTGCGACTCGCGGACCACCAGCAGCTGCAACCGGGTCGGGTCGGCGTCCGGGGGCAGCTGCAGCAGCGCTTCGGCCGCCGCCTGCACCCCGGCCAGCGGGGTGCGCAGCTCGTGGGCGGCGTCGGCGACGAACCGCCGGGTGCGTGCCTCCGACGCCCGCGCCGCCTGTTCCGCGCCTTCGAGGGCGTCGAGTGCGGAGTCGAACGCGGCCGCCGCGCGGCCCAGCTCGGTCGTGGCCCGTTCCGGGGCGAGCCGGCCGCCGCGGCCGCCGGAGACGATCGAGCGGGCCAGCCGGGTCATCGCGTCCAGCGGGGCGAGCGCGAAGCGGACCGCCAGCAGCAGCGCGACCGCGGCGACGAGCAGCGCGGCCAGCCCGGTCGCCAGCAGCACCCAGCGCAGGCTCTGTTCCGCGGCCGCCACGAGGGTCTCGTCCGCGGTCAGCGTCAGCTTCGCGCCGTTGATCCGGGGCGGGCCGGTCAGCGTCGCGCGCACCTGGCGGATCCGGTCGGCCGGCGGCAGGTCCGCCGCGCCGAGGAACGTGCCGTCCGGCAAGGCCAGCGACGCCTGGACACCACGGGTCTCCATGCGCCGCAGCAGGTTCTGCGGCGCCGCGTTCTGCTTCGCCAGCTGCTGGGCCAGCTGCACGCGCGCGGTCAGCAGGCCGTTGACGTCCTTCTCGGCCTGGGCGCGGAACACGGTGTCGACGACGAACCCGACCGCGACCAGCACCACCGCGAGCACCACCAGCACGGTGACGGTGACCCGGCGGCGCAGCGACACCGTCCGCAGCCCGCTCACGGCTCGCCGCGCAGGACGTAACCCTGGCCGCGCACGGTGTGCAGCACGCGCGGGCCGTGCGCCTCGAGCTTGCGGCGCAACGTGCTGACGTTGACCTCGACGAGGTTCGCCGCGTAGTCGCCGTAGCCCCACACCGCGGTCAGGATCTGCGTCTTGCCGACCACCCGGTCGCGGTGCTGCGCGAAGTACACCAGCAGCTTCCACTCGGTCGACGTCAGCTCGACCTCGGCGGCGCCGTACCGGACGCGGCCGCCCTCGACGTCGACCACCAGGTCGCCGATCTCGACGGCAGGCTGCGTCCGCCCCATTCGCCGCAGTACCGCGGTCACCCGCGCGACCAGTTCGGCCAGCACGAACGGTTTCACGACGTAGTCGTCGGCGCCGTCGCCGAGGCCGCGCAGCCGGTCCTCGACGCCGTCGCGCGCGGTCAGCATCACCACCCCGGCCGCCGACAGCCGCCGGATCACCCGCAGCAGCTCGAACCCGTCGCGGCCCGGCAGCATGACGTCGAGCACCACGAGGTCCGGCCGGGCCCGGGACAGCTCCGCCTCGAGCGCGGCGCCGTCGGGCAGCGCGCGGACGGAGAACCCGGCGGTGGCCAGCGCGGTCTCGACGGCGACGCGGATCGCCTCGGCGTCCTCGACGACCAGGATCCGCGGGGCGTTCACGGCCCCAGCGTAACGCCGTCCACAGTGGTCAGTGGCCGAACGCGCGAAAGCCGGCCTCGGGGGTACCGAGGCCGGCTTTCGCGGGCGGTCAGGCCGTGATCTCTTCCTTCGCCGCGCCGGAGCCGACGGTGATGCGACGGGACTGCGCCCGCTCGCTCACCGGGATCCGGACGGTCAGCACCCCGGCGTCGTAGTCGGCTTCGATGCGCTCGGTGTCCAGCGTGTCGGCCAGCAGCAGACGGCGGGTGAAGACGCCGCGCGGGCGCTCGCTGACCTGGTACTGGGCGCCTTCGGCCGGGTTCGCGGCCCGCTCGGCGCGGACGGTCAGGACGTTGCGCTCGACGTCGAGGTCGATCGAGCCGGGCGTGACGCCGGGCAGGTCGAACTGGACGACGAAGTCCTCGCCGTCGCGGTAGGCGTCCATCGGCACGCTCGCCGGGCGGCTCGCCGTGCCGGTGGCGCCGAAGAACTGCCGGCTCAGCCGGTCGAAGTCGCGGAACGGATCGGTACGCAGCACCATTTCGGATCTCCTTCCCACCACGGGTTCGTGATCGGGGCGGTGGTGGCCACGCCCTCGCAAAGTTGACAACGAGAGACTCAACTTAGTTGTTCCATGGCTGCTCAACTCACGCCTGTGACGCCCGGCACAGCCCGGCCCGCGCGGGGGACCCCCATCGGGTGGATAACCGCCCGATGGGCGGATCGGCGCGGGTCAGGCGGTTATCGTCCGGACGAAGAGTCCACAGTGGACAAGGGAGGGGACCCCGTGCGCGTGACCCATGCCGCTCTGGCGGCGCTGGCGGCCTGCGGGCTCGTGCTGCTCTCCCTCCCCGTGGCGCGGGAAGCGCACGCCGACCCGCTGCCCGGCGGCCTCGGCCCGTGCGTGCCGGGCACCTGCCCCGGCACCTTCCCGCCGGTCGGCAACGGGTCCTTCGCCGGGCGCGACAACGGCATCAACGTCTTCGTCGGCGGCACCATGCGCGTCACCGGCAGCGCGGCCGAAGCCGAGGGCCGGGTGGTCGTGGGCGGCGACTTCACGCTGCGCAAGACGTCCGGCTCGTCGATCTACAACGTCGGCGTGGCCGGGGTCGGCTCCCGCGTGCCGCCGCCGGACGGCGCCGACTTCCTGACCGTGGGCGGCGACCTCACCGTCGCCGACACCCAGCGCCTCGACGCCGTCGGCGACTCGGGCGGTGGCGTGGTCCGCCACGCCGGCACGGTGACGGGCACCGTCATCGGCAGCCTCGTGCACGACCCGGCGGCGATGAAGCCGTACGCCGGGCTGCGGGAGAAGCTGACGGCCGCGAGCGAGTGCTACGCCCGGGTCGACGGCGCGCCGCGGACCGCCACCGGGACCGTGGTCAACCACGGCTACGAGACGGCCTTCACCGGCGACGGCAAGTCCGCGCTGCAGGTCTTCAACGTCACCGCCGACATCGCCGGGCCGGGCGGCACCACGCAGGGCATCACCTTCACCGGCATCCCGGACGGCGCCACCGTGCTGGTCAACGTCACCGGCGGCCCCCGGACGATCAACACCTACAGCGGCACCCTCGACGACAACGACCCGCTCAACAAGCTGCGCTCGCGGCTGCTGTGGAACATCCCGGACGCGACGACGGTCACCCTGACCGGCAGCGGCCAGTTCCAGGGCAGCGTGCTGGCCGGCAACCCCGGCGGCACCACGACGATGACGCTGCCCGGCAGCAACGGCCGGTTCTTCACCGCGGGCGACCTCGTCCACGGCTCGAGCGCCGGCGCGGGCAGCGGCCAGGAGTTCCACGCGTACCCGTTCACCGGCGACCTGCCGTCGTGCACCAACCCCGAGCCGACGACCACGACGACGCCCGCCACCAGCACGACGACCACCACGTCGACGACATCGACCACCCCCACCACCACGAGCACGACGGCTCCCACGACGACCTCCACCACGCCGACCACCGGCCCGGCCACGACCACCACCGAGCCGACGACCACCACGACCGAGCCCACCACCACGGAGCCGACGACCACCACCGAGCCGACGACGACCGGACAAACCACCACGAGCACGGTGCCGACGACGGACACCAGTACGACCGAGCCGGCCACGAGCACCACGCCGACCGGGCCGACGTCGACGACCACCACGGCCACGAGCACGTCCACCGTGCCGACGAGCCCGACCGACACCACGGCCACCGGCCCCGCGGAGACCACTTCGTCGTCCAGCACCACCCCGGTGCCGGTGCCGTCCCGTCCGGACGGTTCGGGCAGCCTGCCGGACACCGGCACCGACGTCGGCCCGCTCCTCGGCCTCGGCGCGCTGCTGCTCACCGGCGGGACCGCGCTGGTGCTCGTGACCGTCCGCCGACGAACCCGCTGAGGGAACGCGTAGATCCACAAAGGACCGAAACCCCACACTGCGGTCTCACGGCAACCGTGTCACCATCGGGTGAAGTACCTCGCGGGCCCGTGGACCTAACAAGGGCGTAGCACTCCCGTAATGTTGTGTCATTACGGTCCCCGGGGCATGTCGATCGGGCAAATGGCGGGCCCCGCGCAGGCGGCGGTTCCGCGAGGTGAACGGGTGCTTGCGGTAGAAAACGAGAAAACGAAAGTGTCGCGGGGCTGGGTGCTGCCCGTTTTCGGGGCGGTACTGGGCGCACTGGTCTTCCTGGTGGTGCGCGGCAGCCTGACCGACGACAGCTACATAACCCTCGCTTATGCGCGAAACCTCGCCGAACACGGCGAATGGGGCATGATCCCCGGCGCGCCGGCGAACTCCGCGACGTCACCGCTGAACGTGCTGCTCCTCGCCGCGTTCACGCTGGTGACGCGGATCGCGGGCGACCCGCACCCGGTGATCGCGCTCGGCATCCTGACGGTGCTCTGCGGCGCCGCGCTCGGCTGGGCCTGGCAGCGGATCGGCCGCGTGCTGTCCCTGCCGACGGCGGCCGGTGTGCTCGGCATCACACTCGTGTTGCTGAATCCGTTCGTGCTGTCGGCCATCGGGCTGGAAGTCCTGCTCATCCCGGCCGTGCTGATGGTGATGACGGTCTTCGCGATGGAAGCTCGGCCCGTCTGGTTCGGTGTCGCCGCCGGGCTGGCCATCCTGACCCGGATCGACCTGGTCGTGTTCGTCGTGGTGATCGCGGTGTGCACGCCCGCGATCCGGCGGAAGCTGCTGCCCGCGGCGGGCTTCGCGATCCTGACGACCGCGCCGTGGTTCCTGGTCAGCTGGTTCGTCTTCGGCTCGTTCGTGCCGGACACCCTGGTGATCAAGCAGGCCCAGGCGGGCCTGTTCGCGCCGTGGAGCTACAGCACCGGCCCGGTCATGTACTACATCGGCTGGCCGGTCACCGTGCTCGTGTCGTTCCTGCCGGCGCTGGTCGGCGTGGTCGCGCTCGCCGGCTGGGTCGCGGCGCGGTTCGCCGTCCGCTGGCCCGAGTTCCCGCCGCTGGGCCCGATCGCCGCACTCGCCGCGGGCGGGATCCTTTACTACATCGCCTACTCCTACATCGGGGTGGGACCGTTCCACTGGTACTACGTGGCCCCGGTGGCCGCGACGAGCGCGTTCGCCGTCGCCGCCTTCGGCAGCTGGTACGCCCAGACCCACACGCGTCCCGCGCTGCGGTCCGGTCCCCCGCTGCTCGCGCTGGGCCTGACCGGGGTGCTCGTGCTCGGCGGCGCCGCGGTGGACGCCGCGCAGGGCCTGCCGTGGAAGTCGCCGGTGGTGTTCGGGAACTGGGCCAGTGCGCAGGACTACGCGCGGGTCGGCACCGCGCTCGGCAAGCGGCTCGACGGCGCGACCGTCGCCAGCCCCGGGGAGATCGGCACGCTGGCCTACTACTGCCAGTGCGCCATCCTCGACGTCTTCTCCGACCGCGGTGAAGCGGTTTCCCTGGTCCAGCAACGGATCGAGACGGCGAGCCCGGTGATGAGCCTGGCGCTGCGGGTGAACTACCACTGGCTGGACCGCTCGACCAAGCAACGCAAGCGGGACTACCGGCTGCAGTACGCCTCCGGCCCGGCCACCGGGCCGGACAGCTGGCAGGTGACCTCGGCGGCCAAGGGCGTCGGGCACTTCACCCTCACCCGCGAACCGTGATCGTCGTCCACCGGGAGCCGGCGGTGGACACGATCACGGAGCGGCGATCCCGCGCGGCCCGACGCTGGGTGCTGCCCGTCGCGGTCGCCGCGCTCTCCGCCCTCGTGTTCGCCGCGGTGCGCCCGCACCTCGTCGACGACACCTTCATCACCCTGTCCTACGCCCGTGAGCTCGCCTTCCACGGGCACTGGGGCCTGATCACGGCCGAGACGTCGAACACCGCGACGTCACCGCTGAACGTCCTGCTGCTCGCGGCGCTGACGTTCGTGCTGCGCAACGCCGTGCTCGCCTGCGGTGTGCTGTTCGTGCTCTGCCAGGTCGCGCTGGTGCTCGCGCTGCGCCGGGCCGGGACGCGGGCGAGCCTGCCGGGGTGGTTCGCGCCGTCCGCCGTCGCGCTGCTCACGGTGAACCCGCTGCTGCTGTCGTCGATCGGGCTGGAGGTCGAGCTCGGCGCGGCCGGGATCGCCTGGCTGCTGGTGTGCGCCGGGGAACGGCGGCCGGTCCTGCTGGGCGTGCTGACCGGGCTGGTCGCCCTGGTCCGGCTCGACCTGCTCGTGGTCGCCCTGGTGCTGTTCCTGCTGCGCCGCCGGTTCTGGGTGAAGGCGTGGCAGACGGTGCTCGCCGCGGCGGCCGTCGCGCTCCCCTGGTTCGCCTTCAGCTGGGTGGTGCTCGGCTCGGCCGTGCCGGACACGGTGATCATCAAGACGCTGCAGAAGTCCTGGGGCACCTGGGACTTCGGCAACGGGCCGGGCCTCTACGCCCGGGTCTTCCCGTGGGCGACGGCGCTCTCGTTCCTGCCCGCCGTCCTGGCGCTGAGCGCCTTCCTGGTCTGGCTGGCCGGCTCCGGCCGCCGCGGTCCGGTGTGGACGAAGCTGCTGCCGTTCGCGCCGCTGGTGCCCGCCGGGCTCGCGCACTACCTGGCCTACACGCGGCTGCACGTGCCGCCCTACCACTGGTACTACGGGCCGAGCCTGGTCACGCTGACGCTCTTCCTGGCCGCCGCCGCGGCCGCCTGGGTGCGCCTGCCCGCCCGGGTGGCGGGCGCGGTCACCGTCGCCGGCGTCCTGGTCGTGAGCACCGGCTTCTACGTCTCGGACGGCCTGCCGCGGCGGTTCGCGCCGCTGCTGTCCAACCACGACTCCACGGCGGACTACGAGCGGATCGGCCCGGAGCTGGGCCGGCTGGTCGGCGGCGGCACGGTCCGCAGCGGCGGGGAGATCGGCGTGCTCGCCTACAGCTGCGGCTGCGCGATCGTCGACCTCTTCGACGACCGCGGCGCGGTCGGGCCGGCCATCACCGAGCGGAAGGCCCACCTGGGCGCGCTCGGCCGGAAGCTCGTGGACGTCAACTTCAGGTACTTCGACTTCGGCGACCGGCCGATCGTCACCGACTACGCCCTGGTGCGCGGCGATCCGCCGCCCGGTGCGCTGGCCCACTGGACGCTGACGTCGCCGTGGGCCGGCACCCAGCAGCTGTATCTCGTCCGGGGCAACGGAAGCGGAGCTTGAGCACATGACCGACCTCACCGCGCAGCGCGGCCTGTACGCGGGCCCGGCGCCGATCGTCAGCAAGGACCTCTACGCCGAGGTGCACACCGGTTCGGCGGTCCGCGACCGCGACGCGATCCGGCTGACCCCGGGCACGAAGGTGTCCGGTAACACGTACTTCGGGCGTTTTCCGGCGTCGTACTGGCAGCGCTGGACCACCGTGACCGAGGTGTCGGTCGAAGCCGTCGTCACCGGCACCGGGCTGCTGTCCATGGGTGCCTCCGACGTCGAAGGTGAACCGCGGGTCACCGAGGCCGAGCAGGTCACCGACGTCACACAGCACAAAGTCGTCCTGACCGGCAAGCTGGACAAGTTCTACGACGGCGGCGCCCTCTGGCTCGACCTGGAAACCGAAGGCGGCCAGACGCTGCGGGTCGAGCAGGTCCGCTGGACCGTCGAAGCCCCCGACACGATCCGCCCGACCGCGGTCACCATCTGCACGATGAACCGCGCCGACGACTGCCTCAAAAACCTCCAGGCCCTCGCCGCCGACGTCTCGTCGCTGGACACCCTCGACGCGATCTACGTCGCTGACCAGGGCACCGACCTGGTCGAATCCCGTGACGGGTTCGAGCAGGTCGTCAAGGACCTCGCCGACAAGCTGCACTACATCAAGCAGCCCAACCTCGGCGGCGCCGGCGGTTTCACCCGCGGTCTCTACGAGGTCGCCGGGCACACCGCCACCGCCCACGCCAACGTCCTGTTCATGGACGACGACGTCCTGCTCGAGCCGGACCTGGTGATCCGGATGACGGCGTTCTCCAACCGCGCCGCCAACCCGATCATCGTCGGCGGGCAGATGCTCAACCTGTTCCACCCCAACCAGCTGCACGTCGGCGCCGAATACGCCCGGTTGAACACCCTCGAACCCGGCCAGCCGGTCGAGCACTCCCTCACCACCGCCGACCTGCTCGGGGTGGACGAGGAGACGTTGAAGCCGAACCGGCAGGAACGCCGGCTGGACGCCGGGTACAACGGCTGGTGGTCCTGCCTGATCCCCTACGAGGTCGTGCAGGCCACCGGGTACCCGATGCCGTTCTTCTTCCAGTGGGACGACGCGGAGTACTCCTACCGCGCCCGCGCCCACGGCTTCCCCACCGTCACCCTCCCCGGGGCGGGGGTGTGGCACGCGGACTTCCACATGAAGGACTGGGACGAGTGGCACCGCTACTTCAACCTGCGCAACTCCATCATCACCGCGGCGCTGCACTCGCCGTTCAACCTGAACCTGCTCTCCCGCGTGCTGCTGGCGCAGCTGGTCCGCTACCTGCTGGGGATGCAGTACGGGCTGTCCGCGACGCTGATCAAGGCCGTCGAAGACTTCCTCGAAGGCCCTGAAGTCCTGCGTGACGGTGGCGTGGAGGCGATGAAGGAGATCCGCCGGATCCGGGACCAGTACCCGGAGACCAAGCGGCACAAGGCCACCGACGTCCCGGGCATCGCCTCCAACGACATCGGCATCATCAACAGCGCGCCGCCGCCCAGCCGGACCGTCGTGGTCCTGCTCAAGCGGCTGCTCGACCAGACCAGGGGCCGGCACCGGTTCGGTCTCGGCGCCGTCCCGGCCGACGAGGCCCACTGGTGGCACGTCGCGCTGTTCTCGACCGTCGTCGTCACCGACGCGAACCAGGACGGCGTCCGCGTCCGGTCCTACGACCGGGCGAAGACGTTCGAACTGGCCAAACGCGGTGTCCGGGTGATCCAGCGGCTGCGCAAGGAAGGCGCGGCGGTGCAGGAGCAGTACCGGCGCGCGATGCCGGAGCTGACGTCCCGGGAGAACTGGAAGCGGCTCTACGAGAGCTGACGCTCCGCTCATCCGAGCGATCAAGGAATTCGCCTGGACGCCAGACTGCGCAGGAGGCCGGAGAGGCCATAGGGTTCGGTCATGAAGGTCGGCCTGCTCACCCGGGAGTACCCGCCGGAGGTCTACGGCGGAGCCGGGGTTCACGTGGAGTTCCTCGCCCGGGAGTTGCGGTCGCTGGTCGATCTCGACGTGCACTGCTGGGGTGCGGACCGCCCGGACGCCACCGGGCACACCGACCCGCACGGCTACCGCCAGCCCGCGTTCACGACGATGGACATCGCCGTCTCGATGGCGAACGCCCTCGAAGGCCACGACCTCGCGCACAGCCACACCTGGTACGCGAACCTGGCCGGGCACCTGGCCAAGATGACCCATGGCATCCCGCACGTCGTCACCGCGCACTCGCTGGAGCCGCTGCGGCCGTGGAAGGCCGAGCAGCTGGGCGGCGGCTACCGCGTCTCGTCGTGGATCGAGCGCGAGGCCTACGAGTCGGCCGACGCGATCGTCGCGGTCAGCGGCGGCATGCGCCAGGACGTGCTCACCGCGTACCCGGCCGTGCTGCCCGAGCGCGTCCACGTGATCCACAACGGCATCGACACCACGCTCTACCGGCCCGACCCCGGCACCGACGTCCTGGCGAAGCACGGCATCGACCCGGACCGCCCGTACGTGCTGTTCGTCGGCCGGATCACCCGGCAGAAGGGCGTCCCGCACCTGGTCAGGGCCGGTGCGACCCTGGACCCGGGCACGCAGCTGGTGCTGTGCGCGGGCGGCGCGGACACCCCCGAGCTGGACGCCGAGTTCCGCGGCCTGGTCGCCGACCTGGAGAAGACCCGCACCGGCGTCCGCTGGATCCCCGAGATGCTGCCGCGCCCCGAGGTCGTCCAGCTGCTCACCCACGCCGCGGTGTTCGCCTGCCCGTCGGTCTACGAGCCGCTCGGCATCGTGAACCTGGAGGCCGCGGCGTGCGGCACGGCCGTGGTCGCCAGCGACGTCGGCGGCATCCCGGAGGTCGTCGACGACGGCCGGACCGGCCTGCTGGTGCACTACGACGAGGCGGACACCGCCGGGTACGAGGCGCGGCTGGGCGCGGCGCTCAACGAGCTGGTGGGCGACCCGGACCGGGCCGCCGCGATGGGTACCGCCGGCCGCGAGCGCGCGGTCGGCGAGTTCGGCTGGAAGGCGATCGCCGAGCAGACGGTCGCCCTCTACGAAGCGTGCGGGAGGTCCTCGTGAACAGTGGAGCCGACGTTCTGGGCATCGTGCTCGCGGGCGGCGAGGGCAAGCGCCTGATGCCGCTCACCGCCGACCGCGCCAAACCCGCGGTGCCGTTCGGGGGTGTGCACCGGCTGGTCGACTTCGTGCTGTCGAACCTGGTGCACGGCGGGATCCGGCGGCTGTGCGTGCTGACGCAGTACAAGTCGCACTCGCTCGACCGGCACATCTCGACGACGTGGCGGCTCTCGGCGCTCACCGGCGAGTACGTCACGCCGGTGCCGGCGCAGCAGCGGCTGGGCCCGCGGTGGTACCAGGGCAGCGCCGACGCGATCCACCAGAGCCTCAACCTGGTCTACGACGAGGACCCCGAGTACATCGCGGTGTTCGGCGCGGACAACATCTACCGGATGGACCCCCGGCAGATGCTGGAGACCCACATCTCCTCGGGCGCCGGTGTCACGGTCGCCGGGATCCGGGTGCCGCGTTCGGAGGCGAGCTCGTTCGGCGTCATCCGGACCACCGACGGCCTGATGATCGACGCGTTCCTGGAGAAGCCGGCCGACCCGCCGGGCCTGCCCGACTCCCCCGAGGAGTCGTACGTGTCGATGGGCAACTACATCTTCACCACGAAGGTGATGCTCGAGGCGCTGCACGCCGACGCCGAGAACGCGGCGTCGCACCACGACATGGGCCGCGACATCATCCCGGCCCTGGTGAAGTCCGGCGAGGCGGCGGTCTACGACTTCAGCGGCAACGTCGTCCCGGGTGAAACCGAGCGCGACCACGGCTACTGGCGCGACGTCGGGACGATCGACAGCTACTACGACGCCCACACCGACCTGATCTCCACGCACCCGATCTTCAACCTCTACAACCGCAAGTGGCCGATCCTGGCCCACCCCGGCCAACGGGCAGCGGCGAAGTTCGTCGAAGGCGGCTCGGCCAACCAGTCGATCGTCAGCAACGGCTGCATCATCTCCGGCGCGCAGGTCGTCGACTCGGTGCTCTCCCCCGACGTCCTGGTCGAGCAGGGCGCCGTCGTCCAGGGCTCGGTGCTGCTCGACGGGGCCCGGGTGGGCCGCGGCGCGGTGGTGCGGCGGGCGATCCTGGACAAGAACGTGGTGGTCCCGCCGGGTGCGCACATCGGGGTGGACCTGGCCCGCGACCGCGGGCACTACCACGTGAGCGAGGGCGGGATCGTGGTGCTGGGCAAGGGGGAACGCGCCATCTGAGGCGCCGGGCGGGTCAGGACCCGTCGGCCGCGGAGATCCGCTCGACGACCTGGCGCGGGTCGATGCCCCACCGCTCGGCCAGCTCCGAGATCGAGGCTCCCGCCGCGTACTCGGCGGCGATCATGCTGTTGACCACGCCTGCCAACGTCCTACTCCTCACCCGCAGATGCACGTGCAGCCAAGATGCTACATGTTCCGCGCGGACGTCGAACAATCTGCCTCAGATCCGGTCGCGGTCAGCGACCCGCTTTGCCCTCGCCGGAGGGTTTCCCGGGATTCGCGGTCTCCCCCGCCCCCTTGCGGGCCGCGCTCGCCACGGCATCGAAGATGGGCGTCGGCTCACCGTCGTCGGACTTCGACCGCTCTTCGCGCGATGTGCGCAATTCCTCTCCCACGCGCCCAGTTTCTGCGACCCCGGCCGATTTCGCTCGGGCAACACCGAAAATCGCCCGGCCGGGGGATCACCCGTCCCGCGGTGCCTTTCCGGGGCATTTTCGGCTTGCGCGCATTTCCGCACGTCACGCAATTCCGGGCGGCCCGGGAATATCCCGGGGGTCCGGCGGGATTGCACCGGGCATGAAAGCTGTCGTCTACCGCCGGCACGGCGGGCCCGAGGAGCTGGCACTGTCCGAGCGGGACGTCGCGGAGCCGGGGCCCGGCGAGGTCCGCGTCCGGCTCGTGGTGTCCGCCGTCAACCCCACCGACTGGAAGGCGCGGCAGGGCCGCGGCGCCGAGGCCGGGACCGAGGTGCCCGACACCGTCCCCAACCAGGACGGCGCCGGGATCGTCGACGCGGTCGGCCCGGAGGTGACCGGCTTCGCGCCCGGAGATCGCGTGTGGACGCTCCTGGCCGGCACGCACGCGCCGGAGTCCGGCACCGCCCAGGAGTACACGGTGCTGCCCGCCGAAAAGCTCGCCGGGCTGCCCGGCGGGGTCGGCTTCGACGAAGGTGCCGGGTTCGGCGTCCCGGCGCTGACCGCGCACCGCGCGCTCACCGTCGCCGAGGACGGCCCGGCGCGCCTGTCCCCCGGTGCTCTCAAGGGCAAGACGGTGCTGGTCAGCGGCGGTGCGGGCGCGGTCGGCAACGCCACGATCCAGCTCGGCCGCTGGGCCGGCGCGACGGTGATCGCCACGGTCAGCAGCGACGCGAAAGCCGCGCTCGCCACCGCGGCCGGCGCCCAGCACGTGCTGCGCTACCCCGACCCGGAACTGGCGGCGCGGGTCCGCGAGATCGCGCCCGACGGCGTCGACCTGGTGGTCGAGGTCGCCGCGGGCGTCAACGCCCCGCTGCACACCGCGGTGCTGCGCACACGCGGCACGGTCGCGGCCTACGGCGACGACCGCGGCACGGGCACGCTCAGCCTGGAGTTCGGCGCGAACCTGTGGCTGAACACGCGCTACCAGTTCCTGGTGCTCTACACGGTCGGCGCGGACAAGCTGCGGGCCGGCGCCGAGGACATCAACGCGGCCTTCGCCGACGGTGCCCTGCGGCTCGGCGACGAGCGCGGCGTGCCGGTGCACCGGTTCCCGCTGGCCGACACGGCGAAGGCGCACATCGCTTCCGAGGAAGGCGCGACCGGGAAGGTGCTGATCGACATCAGCCCGAGTCTTTAGGTGACGTCCGGGGTGACGGCCAGCGCGGCGAGCAGCTCGCCGGCCGTCACCTCTTCGTCGTCGCGGTGCTCGCGCCAGCGTCCGAACAGCTCCTGCGCGGCCGTGAGCAGCGCCGGGGACAGCCCCGCGTCCGTGCACGCGACGGCGATCTCGGCCATCTCGCCCTCCCACCGCCAAGCTCGCTGCGCCGCCGACTCGAGCGCGCCCGGCGCGCCGAGCGGGGTGTCCCGCCGGATCGCACCGGCCAGGTCGCGGAACGCGTCGTCCACGCCGTGGTGGGCCGCGAGGGCGTGGGCCTGCGCGGCGAGGGCGTAGGTCAGCTTGTTGTACGACGCGAACGCGAGCTTGAGCGCCGAAGCCCGCCCGACCGGGCCGTCGAGCACGATCGGCCGCAGGAAAGTCCCCTCGAAGAGGCTTTCCACGCGCCCGGCGTCCGGTCCGGACAGGTAGAGCCGAGTCGAGCCGTCGTGGCGTGGCGGCGGCCCGACGATCCCGCCGTCCACCACGGACGCCCGACCGCGGAACAGGTCCTCGATCTGCTGGGCGTGCCCGGGGCTGATGGCGTTCGCGTCGAGGTAGACACCCGAGAACCCGCCGCTCGCGACGTCCCGGGCGACGTCGACCGCGGACGCGGGCGGGCAGATGCTGAGCACGACGTCGCAGCCGGAAAGGTCGTCGGCCTCGGTGAACCCGGCCTCCTCGGCCCGGCTGCGGGTGGCGGGCCCGCGCCCGGCGGACAGCCACCGGACGCGGACGTCCCGCTTCACCAGCAGCGCGCCGACCGCCGCGCCCATCGCCCCCGGGTGCAGCACCCCGACGGAAGTCTTCACGTGCGTTCCTTTCGCAGCCTTGACTTCAAGCGTCCTCGAAGTTCGAGACTCAGGGTATGGAAGCGATCACGGCCACCCGCTTCGGCGGCCCCGAAGTCCTCGAACCCGTCACGCTACCCACCCCCGGCCCGGGCGAGGGACAGCTCCGCGTCGACGTCGCGTTCGCCGGCACGGGCTGGCTCGACACCCTCATCCGGCGAGGTGACGCCCCGCCGGGCTTCGAGGTGACGCCGCCGTACGTTCCGGGTGGCGCCGTCGCGGGCACGGTGACCGCTCTCGGGCCGGGGGTGGCCGGGGAGTGGCTGGGCGCGCGGGTCGTCACCCGTGCGTCCGGCGGCGGCTACGCGGACACGGCGATCGCCGACGCCGGGTTCGCCTTCCGCGTGCCGGACGGGCTCGGCCTGCCGGAGGCGCTCGCCGTCCTGGACGACGGCAGCACGGCGGTGGCGCTGCTCGAGAGGACCCCGGTCGAGGCAGGTGACGACGTCCTGGTGCTGCCGGGAGTGGGCGGCCTCGGCAGCCTGCTGGTGCAGCTGGCCCGCGACGCTTCGGTGATCGCGGCGGTCCGCGGCCCGGAGAAGGTCAAGCTGGCGCACGACCTGGGCGTCCAGGCGGTCGACTACGGCGAGCCGGACTGGGCCACGCGGGTACCGGGGGTGGACGTGGTCTTCGACGGCGTCGGCGGCCCGCTGGGGGCAACGGCGCTCTCGCTGCTTCGCGACGGCGGCCGGTTCTCCGGTTACGGCATGAGCAGCGGCGCCCCGACGGTGGTCCCCGCGCACGACCGTCGCAGGCTGGCGTCGGTGACGGACATGTCCCAGCTCCCGGAGTTCTGGCCGGAGACACCCCGCCGAGTGCGCGCGGCCCTGCAGTCGGCGGCGTCAGGTCGGCTGGTCCCGCTGATCGGCCGCACGTACCCCTTGGCCGAGGCCGCCAAGGCGCACGCGGACTTCGAACAACGCCGGGCGGTCGGCAAGATCCTGCTCCAGCCCTGACCGCCCGCACCGACGCCGACGGTCGTGAGGGGCACCCTCATGGCTTTTAAGTCCCTGAAGGTGCCCCTCACGACCTCCGAAGCCCGGCGCACGTGGCGGCCGGAGCAGGCCGGCACCGCACGCCGCCGATGCTGCGCGCCGAGTCGGGACGCCACGCTGACCACCAAACGTGGCGAGTCCCGACGCTGCGCGCCGAGTTTTGCGACTGCGGCCGCACGCCGGCCGCTACACCCGCAGCATGTGCCGACGCTAGGCACTGCCGCGGCACCACGCTGGCCACTACACGCGCATTTGGGGAACCCCGGCTTCGCCGAACCATTCCGGCGAAGGGTCGGCCATTGCAGCGCGCAAAACCGCGCCTGCTCCGGCGAACACTCCTGCCGGCCACGGTGGTGGCCCTCGGTGGCATGTCGGCCATCCGGATGGCGTATCGCCTGTAGCGAGCCGCGGCGGGAATCGGAAGCGGCAGGGAGCGAGACGCCAGAACTCCAGCCGTGAGGGGCACCCTCATGGCTTTTAAGTACCTGAGGGTGCCCCTCACGACCACCCAGCCAGGGTGATCGCCACCACCGAAGTGGACATTCGGGGCCACCCCGTCACTCCTTCGCTCTACGATCGCCCGCGGAGGTGGGGCGTGGAGCCGTTGGGTCCGGGTGAACCGGCGCAGGCCGGGCGGTACCGGCTGCTCGCCGCGCTCGGTGAGGGTGCCATGGGGCGCGTGCTGCTCGGCGTCGCGCCCGATGGGCGGCTCGCCGCCGTCAAGCGGGTGCGCCGCGGGTTCGCCCACGATGCCGGGTTCCGCGAGCGGTTCCGGCGTGAGGTCGACGTCTCGCGGCTCGTCTCCGGCGCCTACACCGCCGCCGTGATGGACGCCGATCCCGACGCCGAGACGCCGTGGCTGGCCTCCGTGTTCGTCGCCGGGCCGTCGCTGCAGGAGGTGCTCGACACGACCGGGCCGCTGCCGGTGGACGCCGTGCGGCAGCTGGCCGCCGGGCTGGCCTCGGCGCTCACCGGGATCCACCGGGCCGGGCTGGTGCACCGGGACCTCAAGCCCAGCAACGTCCTGCTCGCCGACGACGGCCCGCGCGTCATCGACTTCGGCATCGCCCGCGCCGCGGAGGGCGGCACCGACCTCACCCACACCGGCGTCATCCTCGGCTCGCCCGCGTTCATGTCGCCCGAGCAGGCCGAAGGACGGCCGCTGACGCCGGCCAGCGACGTCTTCTCCCTCGGCGCGCTGCTCGTCCTCGCCGCGACCGGGCGCAGCCCGTTCGCCGGGGCGTCGGCTCCGCAGTCGCTCTACAACGTCGTCCACACGCACCCGGACCTGCGGGTCCTCCCGCCGGACGTCCGCGCCCTCGTCGAGCCGTGCCTGGCCAAGGACCCGGGACAACGCCCGTCGCCCGCGCGGATCCTCGAGTTCCTCGGGCCGCTGCCGCCGGTCCCCCGTCCGTGGCCGCCCGCCGTCCACGGCCTGATCGCGCAGCGCCAGGCCGAGGTCCGGGACGTCCTGGCCAAGCCGCCGAAACCGCGACGACGTGGCCCGCTGATCGCGCTCGCCGCAGCAGCCGTGGTCATCGTCGCCGCGGGCACGATCATCCTGGCGAACCGGGACGACACCCCCGTGGCGGCGAGCCCGCCCGCCACGACCCCGGTGACGACGACCTCCGCCCCGAACCCGGACCCGCTCGGCCCCGACCGCCTTCGCGGCGTCGACACCTGCAAGGTGCTGCCCTCGGTGCCCGGCGTGGGCACGCTCACCGTGACGATCGACGTGCACCTGTTCGCCTGCACCTACGAAACCACGCGACGGCAGTGGCTGGAGCTGACGATCGGCGGCCCGGTCGCCGCCAAGGGCACACCGTCCGGGGAGCTGGACGGCCTGCCGCTGAACGTCGAGGAGAAGGGCGGAGGCTGCGTCGCCGCCGTGCCGGTGGCGGACCGCGCGGACACCACGATCGGTGTCGAAGCCGAAGGCGCCGCCGAGAAGTTCGAGAAACCCTGTGACGTCGCGAAGGCCGCGCTCACCGAGGCACTGAAACACCTGCGCGGCACCACTTCGACACCACCGGCGGGCAGCCTCGCCCCGGTCGACCCCTGCGCGCTCGTCCCGGCCGCCACCGCCCAGCGGATCGTCGGCCCGGTCACCAAGGTCGAACCGAACGGGCTGCACGAGTGCCACTGGCACGTCGGGGGCGACGTCACGGTGACGCTCGAACGGGGCTTCCCGCCCTTCCGCACGACCGACTCGTTCTACGACTCGAGCACCACCACCGACCTCGACGGTGTCACCGCGTTCGTCACCACCAAGCGGTTCAACCCCGCGAAGGTGAACTGCACCTTCACCTGGCAGCACCGGCCCTACGGCGAAAACAGTTCGGAGAACGTGATCGTCGGCTACAGCACGTCCGCCAGCTCCCTCACCGACGCGGAGACCTGCCGCCAGACGCAGGACTTCGCCAAGGTGGTCAAGACCGGGCTGCCGAAACCGTGAGGCCGCTGGAACCGGGTGAGCCCCGGCACGCCGGCCGCTACCGCCTGGTCGCCGCGCTCGGCGAGGGCGGCATGGGCCGCGTCCTGCTCGGGGTGGCGCCGGACGGCCGGCTCGTCGCGCTCAAGCAGGTGCACCCGGAGTTCGCGCACAACGCGCGCTTCCGGACCCGGTTCCGGCAGGAAGTCCAAGCGTCGCAACGGGTTTCCGGCGCGTTCACCGCCGCGGTGATGGACGCCGATCCGGACGCCGAAACGCCATGGCTGGCTTCGGTGTTCGTCACCGGGCCGTCGCTCAAGGAGGCGGTCGACGCCACCGGCCCGCTGCCGGTCGAGGCTGTGCGGCGGCTCGCCGTCGGGCTCGCGTCCGCGCTGACCGAGATCCACCGGGTGGGCCTGATCCACCGCGACCTCAAGCCCGGCAACGTGCTGCTGACCGGCGACGGCCCGCGCGTGATCGACTTCGGCATCGCCCGCGCGGCCGAGGGCGGGTCCGACCTCACCGGCACCGGCGGCATCATCGGGTCGCCGGCGTTCATGTCGCCCGAGCAGGCGGAAAGCCGCCCGCTGACCCCCGCGAGCGACGTCTTCTCCCTCGGCGGCCTGCTGGTGATGGCGGCGACCGGTCGCGGCCCGTTCGCCGGCGCGACGACCGCGCAGATGCTCTACAACGTCGTCCACGCGCACCCCGACCTCACCGGGCTGGCGCCGGAGGTCCGCGCGCTCGTGGAGCCCTGCCTCGCCAAGGACCCGGCTCTCCGTCCGACGCCGCAGGCGATCCTGGACCACCTGGGCCCGGTGGCGCCCGGCACCCGGCCGTGGCCGCCCGCGGTGCACCGGCTGATCGACGGCCAGGAGGCCGCGGTCCGCACCGCGCTGTCCTGGCCGGTCCCCGTGCCCCTGCCACCGCCGGTCCCGCGGCCGCCGAAGCGGCGCTGGGTGCCGGTCACCGTCGTGCTGGCGGCCGTCGCCGCGCTCGCCGCGGGCAGCCTGATCGCGGTGAACCTCTTCGGCGCCGACCCGCCGCCGTCGGCGAACCTCGACCCGACGAGCCTGGACACGCTGCGCCACACCGATCCCTGCAAGGTGCTGAACGGCGTGTCGATCACCGGCCTCGGCGAGCTGCAGTCGCAGGACACGCTGTACTTCGACCGCTGCGACTACCGGCCGCGCTCCGGCGGGAAGGTCACGCTGGAGCTGGGTGACCGGTTCACCGTCGACGGCGGCAGCCCGACCGGCGACCTCGACGGCCGGCCCGTGCTGTTCAGCAAGGTCGGCGGCAGCACGTGCGACGCGAGTGTCCAGCTCCCGGCGCAGGCCGAGCTGGGGGTCACGGCCATCGCGGACACCTGCGACCTGGCGAAGACCGTGCTCGGTGAGGCCCTGAACCGGATCCGCGCGGGCAACGACCGGTACGACCTCGCGCCCGGCACGCTGCTGGCCCTGGACCCGTGCGCGGTCGTGGACAAGGCGGCGGTGGCCCAGGCCGCGGGCCCGGTCCGCCAGGTCGCCCTGACCGGGCTCCGCGAATGCGAGTGGACCGCGGCGGCGTCGGTGCGGCTGACGTTCCAGAAACTGGCGTCCGGCGTGCCCGAAACCGGGTCGCCCGCCGACGTCGGCGGCCCGGCCGCCACGCTGCGCGAGCTCGGGGACACCTGCTTCCTCACCTGGGACCACCGGCAGTACGAAGCGGGCCAGGCCGAGCACATCCAGATCGTCACGGTGAAACCCGGCGGCGCCTGCGACGCGGCCAAGGCGTTCGGCAAGGCGCTGGCCGCCGAACTGCCCAAACCGTGATCGTGGTAGTTTCGGAGCAGGCGAAGTGAAGCGTCGGAACGCTTCGCCTGTCACGACCGTGACTCCCTTGGCGCGCCAGGTACAAGTTGCCTGCCGCGCGAGGTGAGCCGTCGTTCACCTTCCTCTCGCGGCAGCTGAGCAGGAGGACCCTCATGACCATCTTGGTGATCGGCGCCCGCGGCAGTGTCGGGCGGCACGTCGTCGACCGGCTTCTCGCCGCCGGGGAACCGGTACGCGCGTCGGTGCGCAACCCCGCGACCGCGGACCTGCCCGCCGGCGTTCCCGTCGTCGCGGCCGACCTGACCCGGCCCGAGACGCTGGCCCCGGCCCTGCGCGGCGTGCGGAAGGTCTTCGCCTACGCGCCCACGGAAGGTGCCGGCGATTTTGCCGCCGCCGCAACGGAAGCCGGGGTCGAACACGTCGTGCTGCTGTCGTCGGGCAGCGTGCTGCTCCCCTCGGCGAACGGCAACCTGATCGCGGAAGAGCACCGCGCGGTCGAGGTGACGATGGCGGCGTCGGGCCTGCACTGGACGCCGATCCGCCCGCTCGTGCTGGCGACCAACGCGCTGAACTGGGCCGACGACATCCGGGACGAGGGCGTGGTGCATTTGGTGCACCCCGAGGCGAAGACCGCGCCGATCCACGAACGCGACGTCGCGGCGGTCGCCGTCGCGGCGTTGCTGGGCCAGGACGACGTGGACGGGATGCTCACGGGTCCGCGGCTGCTGTCCCAGCGGGAGCAGGTCGAGCTGATCGGTGCCGCCGCCGGCCGGCCGGTCCGGATCGAAGAGCTGGCCGAAACCGAAGCGCGGCGGCAGTTCGGGCAGTTCGAGAAGCCCGAGGTCGTCGACGCGATCCTGGCGTTCATCGTCGACGCGGCCCGCGGCGGCTCCCCGGCGACCGGCACCGTCGAGCGGGTGCTCGGCCGTCCGGGGATCGACTTCGCGCAGTGGGCCGACGAGCACTTCCGGCTCCCCTAGTCGTCGACGGCGGTCCGGCACCGCGCAGCGCGACACTAGACTCGGCGGCGTGACCGACCTCGCCACGACCAGGCGTTCCCTGCACGGCGTCGCCGAACTGCTGCTGGCGGGTCCGCAGCACCGCGCGACCGGCCGGATCGAGCTGCGCGTGGCCGAGGGCGGGTTCGCCACCGTCGTCGCGCCGGACCTGCGGGTCGACGGCACCGAGCTGGTGACGAACTCGGTGCGCGTCCCGCTGGCCGGCCGGACCTACCTCGACGTCGCCGCGTCGGCCGGGCTGACGGCGGGGGAACCCGAGGGCGTCTACTCGGGCGGCCCCGGCGTCCGTCCCGGCGAGACGATCGCCTTCGACGCGGCGTCGCTGACGACCCTGCTGCGGGGTTTCGCCGACGGGGACCGCGCGCTGCGGGAGTTCGCGCCGGACGCGACGCCGGTGCTGTGGCCGGAGCACTTCGACGTCGCGATCACCGTGGACGAGGTCAACTACGGCGTCTCCCCCGGCGACGGGTACCTCGGCGAGCCGTACGCCTACGTCGGGCCGTTCGAGCCGAGGGAGGGCGAGTTCTGGAACGCCCCCTTCGGCGCGGCCCGGCCACTGAGCGACCTCGACGGCACGATCACCGAGTTCTTCCGGACCGGCCGCGCACAGCTTTGACGTGTCGACCCCGCAATCACGCGTGTCGACTGCTCAGTCACGCGTGTCGGCGTTTCGCGCACGCGCAGCGTGTGATGGAACGGTCGACACGCGTGATTGCCGAGCCGACACGCGTGATCAGGGGGACGACACGCGCTTGTCCAGCGTCACCCGCAGCCCGGCCAGCATGATGCCGAGCGCGTAGCGGAAGTCGTCTTCGACGGTCGAGCCCGCACGTTCGCGCAGCCCGCGAGCCATCAGGGGGAACGGGAAACTCTCGTCCGCGATGGCCGCGGCTTCCTCGTCCGGGGCGGGGCGGGTCTGGTCTTCGACGGCCCGGCCCAGCACGAAGTGCACCAGGACGCCCGCCGCGCGGGTGGCGTCACCGATCGGGAAACCGGCCTCGTGCAGGACGCCGACCGCGCGCTCGGCGAACTCGCCCAGCGCGCGGGCCGTGCGGAGGTCCGCGCCGAGGGCGACCCGGGCGCCGTCGCGGTGGGCGAGCAGCGCAGTGTGCAGCGCGGAAGCCGCGTCCTCCAGCCACTTCAGCCACGGGCCGCCGTCCGGGAGGCCCGCGACGACCGGGGCCACCATCGTGTCGGTCAAGTGATCCAGCAGCGCCCGCTTGCTGCTGAAGTGCCAGTACAGCGCGGGGGCCTTCACGCCCAGCTCGGTCGCCAGGCGGCGCACCGTGAGCTTGTCGAGCCCCTCGTCCTCCAGCAGGCCCAGCGCGACGCGGACCGCGTCGGACACCTCGATCGGCACTATTCCTCCTTGACGCCTTAACTAGTTAAGGACATCCTGGCCCTTAACTAGTTAAGGAGAGTACATGGACGCCGATGTGATCGTCACCGGAGCCGGGCCGGTCGGGTTGTTCCTCGCCGCCGAGCTCAAGCTGGCCGGCGCCGAACCCCTGGTTCTCGAACGGCTGCCGACGCCGTCCGAGGAGACGAAGGCACGCGGGCTGGGCGTGCTGGCGACCGAGCTGCTGAGGCGGCGCGGCTTCGGCGACCGGCTCGCCGAGGCCGACGCGGCGGGCACCCGGGACCTCGCCCGCGACCACGGCACCACGCTCGGGCACTTCGCGAGCATCCACAAGCTCGTGCCCGACCCGGACCGCCCGCGCACCAACATCTGGCAGCCCCAGCTCGAACGGCTGCTCACCGAGCACGCTCTCGCGCTGGGCGTCCGAATCCTGCGCGGCCACGAGGTCACCACGATCGAGAGCGACGACGACGGCGTCACCGTCAACGGCCGCTGGCGCGGCCGCTGCCTGGTCGGCTGCGACGGCGGCCGCAGCACGGTCCGCAAGCTCGCCGGCTTCGCCTTCCCCGGTACCCCGCCGCTGCTCCGGACCACCGCGGGCCGGGTGCGGTTCGCGGGCGACGTCCCGGCCGGCGGCCGCTACCCGGCGGGTGCCTTCATGTTCGGCGGCAGCATGGCCGGGTTCACCGAACCCGCCGGGGACGCCGATCCGGACGGCCCGGTGACGGCGGCCGAACTGGCCGACGGCATCCGCCGGGTCACCGGCACCGAGGTCGTCGTCGAGGAGCTCACCGACGGACGCCGCTTCGCCGACCAGGCCCGCCAGGCCGCGACCTACCGCATGGGCAATGTCTTCCTCGCCGGCGACGCGGCCCACGTGCACTCGCCGAGCGGCGGGCAGGGCCTGAACCTCGGCCTGCTGGACGCGGCGAACCTCGGCTGGAAGCTCGCCGCCGCCGTCCGCGGTGACGCGCCCGAGGGCCTGCTCGACAGCTACACGAGCGAACGCCACCCCGCGGGCGAAGCGGTGCTGCGCAACACGCGGGCCCAGTCCGCGCTGCTGGCGCCGGGCCCGCACGTCGACGCGCTGCGCGAGATCGTCGCGGAGCTGATGGACCTGCCGGAGGCGAACCGGTACTTCGCCGGCCTGCTCTCCGGCGTCCACCAGCGCTGCGAACTCCCTTACGCAGCAGGAGAACCAGCCGGGACGTACACCCCGGACCTCGAGCTGATCGACGACGACGGCCGCGTCACCCGGCTCCACGAGCACACTCGCACCGGCCGGGGCCTGCTGCTGCTCACCCCGGACACCCGCCACCTCGCCGACGAGCGGGTCGGCATGCGGGTCGACGTCGTGCCGGTGACCAACGTCGGCCCGCTGCTGCTGCGCCCCGACGGCGTCATCGCGTGGGCGGGGGAAGGCTCTCCGAAGGCCGCGCTGGACGCGTGGTTCTAGTGCGCCGCACCAGGTCTTCGGCCGCCGCGGCCCAGGATGGGAACCCGAACTCGAACCCCGCGTCCAGCAGCCGTCCGGGCACCACCCGGCGGCTCTTCAGGAGCAGCTCCGTGTCGCTGCGCAGGACGAACGCGCCGAGCTCGGCCATCCAGCGGGTGGCGGGCAGCCCGAACGGGACACCCGCCGCCGCGCGCAACGCACGCAGGAAGTCCTTGTACGGCAACGGTTCCGGTGCCGCGAGGTTGACCGGCCCGCTCAGGTCGTCCCGCCCGATGAGGAGGTCGATCGCGCGGAGCAGGTCGTCCTCGTGGATCCAGGACAGGTACTGCGCGCCGCCCGCGACCGGGCCGCCCAGGCCCAGGCGGGCCAGGCGCAGCAGCATCTCGAACGCGCCGCCGGGCTCCGGGCTCATCACCATCGACGTCCGGAGCGCGACCTTGCGGGTGCGCGGCGTTTCCGCCCGCTCCTGCTCGCGTTCCCACACCTTCGCGATGTCGACGCTGTAGCCCCAGTAGGCGGGCACACCGGGTTCGCCGCCGCCGAGCACGCCGGTGGTTTCGTCGTTCGGAGCGTCGAAACGGTGCGCGTAGATCGTGGCCGTGCTCATCTGCAGCCAGACCCGCGGCGGCCGCCCGGCGCGGGCGATCGCCCCGCCGACGACCCGCGCGGAGTCGGTCCGCGACGTCATCATCTCCCGCAGGTTCGCCGCCGTGTAGCGGCAGTTCACCGACCGGCCGGCCAGGTTGACCACGACGTCGCTGCCGTCGATCTCGCCGGTCCAGGCGCCGGGCGTGCGCCCGTCCCACCGCACGCTCCGCGTCCACGGCCCGGGCCCGTCGCCCCGGCTCAGCACCACGACCTCGTGCCCCTGCCCGGTCCACGCCCGGCTCAGCACCCGCCCCAGGTGGCCGGAGCCTCCGGGTAGCACCACCTTCATGACGTCCCCCTTCACGGTCGTCCCCCTGGGGCCGACCGTACCGGAAGAGTTGAACGCGTTCAAATATCGTCGTGAGCAGCAACGAGGTCGAGGAGCGTGCGCAGCGCCCGGCTCGGCGGCTTGGTGCTCGCGGAGACGAGGTTGAGCGGCCACTCCAGGCCCGCGCCCGCGAGCGGCAGCGAGACGACGTCCGGCTCGCCGGATTCGGGCACCTGCGGGACCACCGCGATCCCCAGCCCGGCCTCGACGTACCCGGGCACGGTCCGCAGGTCGGCGACCTCAACGGTGACGCGCCGGGGCGAGCCCAGCGCGTCGTAGGCGCGGTCGACGAGGATCCGGTTGCCGAAGCCGCGGGGCATGTCCACGAAGGACTCCCCCGCGAGGCTCTCGAGCCGGATCTCCCGCTCGCGCGCCAGCGGATGACCGGGTGGCAGCAGCGCGACGAACGGCCGGGTTTCGAGGCTCCGGACGTCCAGCCCCGGCAGGTCCGTACCGGGCAGGCCGACCAGCGCGGCGTCGAGACGGCCCTGGCGGACGTCCTCGGCCAGGCCGGTCGAGCCGGTGATCGACACCGTGACCTGGATGTCCACCAGCGGGTAGCGGCGGTGGAACGCGCCGAGCAGCGCGGGCAGGTCGACGCTGCCGATCGAGGTCAGCGTGCCGATCCGGAGGCTGCCGCGCAGGCCCGCCGAGGCCTCCTGGACCGTCGCGCGGGCGCGTTCGAGGGCCTCGATCGCGGCCTTCGCCTCGGGCAGGAACGCGACGCCGGCCGCCGACAGCGCGACCTTCCGGGTGGACCGGTCGAACAGCCGGGCGCCGAGCTCCGTCTCCAGGGCCCGGACCGCGGCCGACACGGTGGACTGCACCGCGTACAGCCGCTGGGCGGCCCGGGTGAAACTGAGCTCCTCGGCGACGGCGACGAAGTACTCCAGCTGACGCGTCTCCATGAGCGCCAACTTATCGCTTGATCCGATAACTGGCACCACAACTCTTCGTTGGACTTGGTCAGTCGGCGGGTTCAGAGTGGAAGGCGGAAGATCCGTAGACCAGGAGGTCAGCATGTCCGCCACCGTCACCCCGGCCCGGCCCGCCGCGCGCCTGCGGGTGAGCCACGGCCTGGGGTTCCGCATCATCGCCGTCGCCTTCGCGACCGCGCTCGCGTTCTCGACCGTCCCGACCCCGCTGTACGCGCTTTACCAGCAGCGGGATGGCTTTCCGACTTTCGTCGTCACCGTCGTCTTCGCCGCCTACGCGGTCGGCGTGATGCTGAGCCTGTACCTGGCCGGGCACGTCAGCGACTGGCTGGGCCGCCGCCGCGTCATCGTCGCCGGGCTGCTCGCCGAGGCCGTCGCCGCGGCGCTGTTCCTGCTCTGGCCGGACGTGCCGGGCCTGATCGTCGCGCGGCTGATCAGCGGCGCCGGGATCGGCGCGCTCACCGCGACCGCCACCGCGCACCTGTCCGAGCTGCGCGCCCAGGCGAACCCGGACGCCGACCCCGGCCGGTCCGGCCTGATCACGACCGTGGTCAACGCCGGCGGCCTCGCCCTCGGCCCGCTGGTCGGCGGCTTCTTCGCCCGGTTCGCCGGCCAGCCGCTGCACACGCCGTTCACCGTCTTCCTCATCGTGCTGCTCGTCGAGGCGATCGCGGTGAGCCTGGTGCCGGAGACGGTGGAACGCCGGGAAGAACGCCCCGCCTACCGCCCGCAGCGGCTCTCGCTGCCGCCGGCCGCCCGGTCCGAGTTCACCGGCGCCGCGATCGGCGTGTTCGGCGCGTTCGCGATCAGCGGCCTGTTCATGGCGCTCGCCCCCTCGCTGCTGGTGCAGGAGCTGCACCAGACTTCGCGGCTGCTGGCCGGCATCGCGCCGTTCGTGATGCTCGGCAGCGCCGCGCTCGTCCAGATCGTGTTCGCCCGCGCCGGCACGCGCCCGCAGCTACAGGCCGGGTACGTGCTGATGGGCGTCGGCCTGGTGCTGCTGGCGGTGTCGGCGTTCGAGGCCTCCCTGCCGCTCTTCTTCGTCGCCGCGGTGCTCGGCGGCGCCGGGTTCGGCCTGGGCTTCCGGGCCGGTGTCGGCACCGTCGCCGCGCTCGCCGACCCGCTTCGCCGCGGCGAAGTCCTGGCCGCGCTGTTCCTCGCCGCCTACGCGGGCCTGGTCCTGCCGGTGCTGACGACCGGCCTGGCGCTGCTCTGGCTGCCCGGCTCGGTGGTCCTCGCCGGGTTCGCGGTGCTGGAACTGGGGTTGATCGGCTGGTCCGCGCGGCGCACGCTCAGCTGACCGCGGGCTCGGGGCCGGCGGACGACCGCCGCGTCAGGAGCCGCCGATGTCCCCCTCGCCGATCGTCACGGGAGCCGACGGCTCGGCCGAGTCGCTCGACGCCGTCCGGTGGGCGGCGCGGGCGGCCCGGCTGCACGGCCGGCCGCTGGAGATCCGGCACGCGCTCGACTTCCCGGCCCTGCTCGCGGACGGCGAGGTGCCCCCGCCCGAGGACATGCTGGACGCCCTGCGCGCCCGCGGCCGCCGGGCCCTGAGGACCGCGCAGGAGCTCGCGGCGGCGCAGGGCATGCCGGACGCGGCCACCCGGCTCGACCCGGACCGCGCCGCGCAGTCGCTGATCGAGGCGTCGAGGACCGCCGCGTTGTTGGTGGTCGGCGCGTCCGGGCGGGGCCGGTGCGCCGGGCCGCTCGCCGGCTCGGTCGCCGCGGCGATCGGCACCCACGGGCGCTGCGACACGGTCGTCGTCCGTGGTGACCGCTGGGACGAGCCGGACACCGGCGGCCCGGTCGTCACGGGCATCGACGGCAGCGACACCGGCAGGCGGGTGCTCGCGACGGCGCTGGTCGAGGCCAGGGCCCGCGAGGTGCCGCTGGTGGTGCTGCACGCGTGGGCGGACGAGCCACCCGCGGCGCTGGACCGCCAGGCCGTCGCCGAAGCCGGCCGCCGGCTGCTGGACGCGCGGGTCCCGGACACCGGCGACGTCGAGGTGGCGCGGGTGGTCGTCCCGGCGCACCCGCGGCGCGAGCTGGTCGAGCGCAGCGCGGCGGCCCAGCTGGTCGTGCTCGGCGACCGCGGCCGCGGCGGCTTCCCGGGACTGCTGCTGGGCTCGACCGCCCAGGCGCTGCTGCACCACGCGGACTGCCCGGTCCTGCTGGTCCGCACCCGCGACTCACCCAGCGTGACCGCCGGTCCGGCCGTAGCTTGGACCGGGTGATCGCCGCTCTCGCCGACATCGTCCTCGACCGGACCGCGGTCGGCTACACCCGCTTGGGCTATTTGCTGCGCCGGCCGCAGTGGCGACCCGGCGATCCCGGTTCCCTCAACGGGAAAGTGGCGCTGGTGACGGGCGCGGGCTCCGGGCTGGGCCAGGCGTGCGCGGCGGAACTGGCCCGGCTGGGCGCGTCGGTCGTCATGCTGGTCCGCGACCTCGGCCGCGGTGCTCCCGCCCGCGACGACGTCCTCGCCCGGGTGCCCGGCGCCGACGTCCGGCTCGCGCTCTGCGACCTGTCGAGCCTGGCCTCCGTGCGCGCCTGCGCCGCCGAGTTCGACCGCGTGGACGTCCTGATCCACAACGCGGGCACGCTCCCGCGTGAGCGCACGGAAACCGAGGACGGGCACGAAGTCACGCTCGCCACCCACGTCCTCGGGCCGCTGCTGCTGACCGAACTGCTCCGGCCCGCGCTGGGCGACGGCCGGGTGATCTTCATGTCGTCGGGCGGGATGTACACCCAGGCCCTGGCCGCGGAGGACCCCGAGTACCGGACGGGCACCTACCGCGGCGCGGTCGCGTACGCGCGCACGAAACGGATGCAGGTCGAGCTGACCCCGCTGCTGGCGCAGCGCTGGGGCCTGGCCGTGCACAGCTGCCACCCGGGCTGGGCCGACACCCCGGGCCTGTCCGGCTCGCTGCCGGCGTTCCGGCGGATGACCCGGCCGTTCCTCCGCACGGCCGCGCAGGGCGCCGACACCGCCGTCTGGCTCGCCGCGACCGAGCCGCCGCCCCCGGCGGGCCGGTTCTGGCACGACCGCCTCCCGCGTCCGGAGCACCTGCTCCCCCGCACCCGGCCCACCGGGGCGCAGGTACGGAAACTGCTGTCGTACTGCCTGGAAGCCATCGGCGAAACGCCGTGAAACGGTCTCCCGGTACGACGTATCCCACGCGCCGCGTTCCGCTCCTGTAGACCGAAACGCGGACTCGTCCGCGGTGAAGGGGCGGGGATGAGCGGGAACGCCGCGCGGGGTGTGGATCTCGGAGTGCTGGGGCCGTTCGAGATCGGGGTCGGCGGGGAGCCGGTGGACGTGGGCGGGCCACGGCTGCGCACGCTGCTGGCCGTGCTGGCGGCCGAGGCCGGCCGGGTCGTCAGTGTCGGCGCGCTCGGGCGGGCGCTGTGGGGTGACCGGCCGCCCGACCAGGTCGACCGGACCGTGCGGACGTACCTTTCGCGGCTGCGCAAGCCTTTCGACCCGCCGCTGATCCTGACCCGGCCGCCGGGGTACGTGCTGCACGTGGCTCCGCAGGCCATCGACGCGGTCCGGTTCGAACAGCTCGCCGCGGAGGGGCGCCGCGCGCTAGCGGCCGGTGACGCGAGCACCGCGCGCACGCACCTGAGCGCCGCGCTGGACCTGTGGCGCGGGACCGCCTACGGCGAGTTCGACGGGGTCGACGTGCTGGCCGCGGAAGGGATGCGGCTGGAACGGGTGCGCCACAACACCGTGCAGGACCGGATCGACGCCGATCTCGCGGCGGGTGAGGACACCGGGCTGATCGCGGAGCTGGAGGTGCTGACCGCCGCGTTCCCCGGCCACGAACGGCTCTGGGCGCAGCTGATGACCGCCCTCTACCGGGCCGGGCGCCAGGGTGACGCGCTCGAAGCGTTCCGCCGGGCCCGCCGCGGCCTGGTCAGCGCGTCCGGCCTGGAACCTTCACCGGTGCTCACCGAGGTGCACCGGCGGGTCCTCGCCCACGACCCCGGCCTGCTCGCCGAGCGCCCGCGGGAGGCGGTCGCGATCCCGGCCGTGGACCCGCTGACCGCCGGCGAGCACGCGCTGCTCGAAGAGGGTGACCTCCGCACGAGCCGGACGCACTTCGAAGAGGCGTACCGCCGCGCCGAGCAGGCCGGGGACGTCGACACCCTCGCGCACGCCGTGCTGGGGCTGGGCGGGGTGTGGGTGCACGAGCACCGGACGTCGGCCGCGTCGACGGTTCTGCTGACCCGGCTGCGGCAGGTGCTGGCCCGCGTCGACCCGGCGTCCCCGCTCGGCCTCCGGCTGCGGACCCGGCTGACCGGCGAACTGGACTACCAGGACGGTGCCTACGGCCGGATCCTCGCGCTCACTGCGGAAACCCGGGCGGCCGGTGATCCCGTCGCGCACGCCGAGGCGCTGAGCCTGGCCCACCACTGCGTGCTCGGCCCGGACCACGCCGCCCTGCGCCGCTCGCTGGCCACCGAGCTGATCGGGGTGAGCGCGCGGCGGACCGACCTCGTCATGGGGGTCGTGTGGGACACCGTCGACCGGTTCCTGGCCGCCGATCCGCACGCCGAGCGGCGGCTCAGCGAGCTCAAGGACCTGCTGGCCGCGCGGAAGCACCTGGCGGCCGGGTTCGTGGCCGCGTCCCTCGAGGTGATGCTGGCGATCCGCGCGGGCCGGTTCGCCGAGGCCGAAGCCGGCGCGCAGGCGTGCGCCCAGCTCGGCGAGGTGGCGGGCGACCCCGACGCGCTCGGCTGGTACGGCGCGCAGCTGGTGGCCATCCGGTGGTTCCAGAACCGGCTCGGGGAGCTGGTGCCGGTGCTGGACCAGATGATGCACTCCCCCACGCTCAGCACCATCGACAACTCCTACTACGCGGCGCTGGCCGCGGCCGCCGCGTCGGCGGGCGACCGCCGGACGGCCGTGGGCGCGCTGGCCCGCCTGTGCGGCGACGACGTGGGGGCGCTGCCGCGTTCCAGCACCTGGCTGCTTTCCCTGTGCGGGGCAGCGGAAACGGCATACCTGGTGGACGACCCCGAGACGGCGGCCCGGGTCTACGACCTGCTGAAGCCGTTCGGCCACCTGCCGGTGATGGCGAGCCTCGCCGTCGCCTGCTTCGGCTCGGCCCACTACCCGCTGGGCACCGCGGCCCTGGCCACCGGCGACGCCGACCGGGCCGTGACGCACCTGCGGACCGCCGTCCAGCACAACTTGGCGCTCTCCCATTGGCCCGCGGTGGTGTTCTCGCGCCGGAGGCACGCCGAGGCCCTGACCCGCCGAGGCCGCCCGGGCGACGGCGCGGCCGCGGACCGTGAGTTGGCTGCGGCGGAGGAGGAAGCCCAGGCGCTGGAAGGGGAACTCACGTCGCCATGCCGATGACGGCCGGCGCGCCCATGGACCGGCCGCAGCGGTAACGCGACCGGTGCGCCGGGGCTCACCGACCACCACGCATGAACTGCCCGCGGCGGAGCAGGAAGTCCGCGCCCCTCGGCAGCGAACTCACCTCGCCGCGCCGGTGACCAGCGACGCCACCGCCAGCGCCAGGTAGGCGACCGGCGCGCCGATCGTGCTCAACGCCCGGACCCGCACGTGCGCCCCGACCACTCGGCAACGAACTCACCTCGCCACGCCGATCACCAGCGACGCCACCGCCAGCACCAGATACGCGACCGGCGCGCCGATCCTGCTCAACGCCCGGGCCCGCACGTGCACCCCGACCGCTCGGCAGCGAACTCACCTCGCCGCGCCGGTGATCAGCGACGCCACCGCCAGCACCAGGTAAGCGACCGGCGCGCCAATCGTGCTCAACGCCCGGACCCGCACGTGGGCCGCGACCGCTCGGCAACGAACTCACCTCGCCACGCCGATGACCAGCGACGCCACCGCCAGCACCAGGTAAGCGACCGGCGCGCCAATCGTGCTCAACGCCCGGGCCCGCACGTGTGCCCCGACCGCGCCGGTGAAGAACAGCACCAGGCCGATCGCCGCGGCCGTGCCCAGTGCCGTCCAGCCGGCCAAGCCCGCGGCGAGCCCGGCCGCGCCTGCGAGCTTCAGCAGGCCCAGTGCCGGCACCCAGCCGGGCGGGACGTCGACCGCGGCGGAGTTGGCCAGCACGAAAGGGGCGCGGGCGAGGTCGGCGACCGCGATCCCGGCGTTCGCCGCGATGGTCACGAGGGTGACGACAAAGCAGGCGGTGGTCATCGGCGAAGTCCTTGCGTCGGAGGCGGTTACGCCTCCTCGACGGGCCGGACGCGCCGAAGGTGACCGGGGTCAGCGGGCGGCGGACCGCCCGGCCTCCGCGCCGGACCCCGCCCAAGGCCCGGCCAGCCGGAACAGCGGGCTCAGCGCCGCGAGGTCCAGGGCCCGCCGCACCACGCTCGACGGCCGGACCACCAGCTCGACCCCCGCGTCGGCGCACCGGGACCGCAGGCGCGTCAGCGCCGCCATGCCCGTCACCCCGCAGAACCCGACCCCGGTCAGGTCGGCGACCAGCCGCTCGGGCGCGTCGGCGACGGCGCGGTCCAGCTCCGCCTCCAGCGCCGGGCGGGTGGACATGTCGACCTCGCCTGTCACCGTGACGCGCAGGGTCCCCGGCTTGGGCTCGGACGTCGACGCGGTCAGCATCAGGCCCGGCTGGTCCAGGGCAGGCGTCTCGGTCAATGCAGGGCTCCCTTCCGGCGGATGATCACCGCCTACCCGGTCCCCGGCCGCCCGAAACCCTCGTCCCTCTTCCGTCCTGTCCATGGGCTGGAAGGCTCGGCGGGACGCGAAGGAGCGAGGATGCCCGCACTTCTGCCGCGGCAGGGTCCTGGCAGTGCGCCCCAAGCGTCGTCCGCGCGGGTCGGTTGGCAGAGACATGGCTCGTGTAGGGAGTGATCCCTGTGGCGGAAGGTTTCCATCGACGAACGCTGAGGCCTGGCCCTGACCGACCCCGAAGGCGCCGTTCCGGCGTCGAACACCTCGCGGACCTAGCCGAAAGCGCGTCCCGGACCCGCTCCCGCCGTCACCCGGGCCGGGACCTCGCGCGCCGGGTCCAGGCGGGGCACCAGGGTCGGGGTCCAGCCGACGTCCGGGCCCAGGTCCGGGTCGTTCGCCGCGTTGTACTCGGCCAGCAGGTCGACCGGGCGCGGGCGGCCGTGGCCTACCGCGACCAGCGTGCCCGTGGCGTGCAGGACCGTGCCCTTCCAGTACTCGACCAGCGCGCCCAGCGGCAGCGCCGCCGGGATCCGGAAGAAGTTCTCCTCCGCGTAGATGCGGGACTCGACGCCCACGCCCAGCGAGTACGTGTACGACGCGACCTCCGGCACGCGGTATAGGTTGTTATACACATGGACCTGGCCGTACCGCACCCGCGGTGCTCGCTGGCCGATGTTGGTGAACTCGTTGTGGTGCACGGTGACGCGCAGTTTGCCGGCGTCGGCGTCGGGGCGGTCGGTGCTGCCGATCAGCATCGTCTTGTCGTGGTCGTGCAGGCGGTTCCAGGAGACCGTCACCAGGTCCGAGCCGGTGACGATGTCGAGTAGTCCGTCGTGGACCTCGTACTTGCGCCCGAAGTACTCGACCGACCCGGTGTTGTCGCCGTCGCCGAAGTCGTTGTGGTCCACCCAGACGTGGGTCGCGCCGACCAGGTCGAGGTTGTCGTACTCGGAGTTCCAGTTGCCGTCGGCACCGTCGAGCGGGTCCCACTGCGGGAAGCAGTCGTGCGCGTCCTCGAACCGCAGGTTCCGGAGGATGACGTTGTCGCCGGTGACGCGCAGGGTCAGCCCGTGCAGCTTCGCCCCGCCGAGGCCGACGACGGTCGTGTTCGGGCCGACGTCGAGCACCACCTGCGCGGCCTGGTTGGCCTGCGACCGCGCCCGGGCTTCCTCCAGCGGTCCCGAGACCGGGGTCTTGCCCCAGGTCGCCGGGTCGTACTGCGCCAGGTACGCGGGCAGGCTGTACGCCGGGTCGGCGAAGTCGTCGCAGCTCTTCGGCCGGTCGCGGGCGTCGACGTTGCCCTCGATCGTCCCGCGGACGTAGACGATCTTCGGGACACCGGGTTTCGCCGCGAGCGCGGCGGCCAGCTCGGACCGCTTCGACACCGTGCGGACGTCCCGGGGTGCCGCCGCGGCTCCCCCGGTCGTCCCCGCGGCCCAGCCGTCCCGCGCGCCGAGCACCACCCGGCCGGGCTCGACGCCGTGCGCGGCCGCCGGAACGGCCATGGCTATCAGTCCTAACAGGACAAGACCCGCCGTCAATCGCATTGTCACTCCCTAATGTCCGATCTCGTCGAGCAGCCCGCGGATCCCGACGGACTCGCCGGTGAGCAGCGACCGGTTCGCGGCCAGCCCGGTGAGCAGCGCGCGCAGGCCGTCCTCGTGGTCGGCCGCGCAGCCGAGCGGGTCGGGCTCCGCGTCCCCGAGCAGCTCGGCGAGCATCCGTTCGTCACCGCCGCCGTGACCCTCCCCCAGCTGGACGTCGAGCACGGCCTCGGGCGCCGCCCAGTGCCGCTGCAGGGTCAGCCGCGCCCGGGCGGGCCGGGCCGCGGCGCTCGCGTGGACGTTCTCCCGGACGTCGAGCTCCAACCGGCCCTCGCTGCCGGCGAACGCGACGCGGTAGCCCTCGCGGGGTGAGTAGGCGTGCAGGTGGTAGTTCAGCACCACGCCGTTGCGGTGGCGGACGAGCACCGACAGGTCGTCCTCGATGGTGACACCCGGGGAGAACACGTTGCGGTCGCGCAGATAGCCGTCCTCCTCCTCGGCGTCGCGGTAGAGCGCCCGCAGCCGGGGCGAGCGCTCGAGGTCGAGGGCGAACGGGTCGTCGCGGGCCGCCTCTTCACCGGTCCCGCGGGTGTACCCGGTGGCGTGTCCGTGGCGCCGGCCGTTCTCCTCGCCGTAGAACACGAGCCCGCCCAACGCGAACACCGTCTCCGGGCCGCTGCCGAGCCACCAGTTGACCAGGTCGAAGTGGTGCCCGGACTTGTGCACGAGCAGCCCGCCGGAGCGGTCCTTGTCGCGGTGCCAGCGGCGGAAGTAGTCGGCGCCGTGCGCGGTGTCGAGCAGCCAGCTGAACTCCACCGAGCCGATCTCGCCGACGGCGCCCTCGGCGAGCAGCTCACGCACCCGCCGGTGCACCGGGTTGTAGCGGTAGTTGAACGCGACCCGCACCGCGCGCCCGGTCCGCCGCTGCACCGCGAGGATCAGGCGCGCGCCTTCGACGTCGGTCGTCATGGGCTTTTCGGTGACGACGTCGCAGCCGGCGCCGAGCGCGCCCGCGACGTACTGGGCGTGCGTGTGGTCCGGCGTGCACACCACGACGACGTCGATCCGCTCCTTCGTGAGCATGGCGCCGAAGTCGTCCGGCCGGTAGCACGGCAGGGACGTGCCGAGCCAGCCGTTGTGGACCCGCATCCGCGTCTGGTTGCGGTCGCAGAACGCGGCCAGCTCCGCCCGGGGCGATTTCGCCAGGGCCCGGGCGAACAGCTCGGCCCGCGAGCCGAGCCCGACGATCGCGTACCGCCTCATGACGGGCACCCCCAGGGCAGGTCGAGTTCGGAGAACAGGGCGAGCCGCTCGGCCGCTTCGCCGACGGCGGCGTCGATCCCCGGCACGACGAACCGGTCCCCCTTGTGCTCGGCGGGCAGCGGTCGGGGTCCCGGGGCGCCGCGCACGGCTTCGACCAGGGCCGTGAACGCGCGGGTCGACGCCAGCGGCGCGAGCAGCGGGACGTCGTCACGAACGTGCCGGACCAAGTTGCTGAGCAGATCCTCCGGCGGCTCGACGACGACCGTCTCGTCGCCGATGACGAGCACGTCGGTCTTGTAGTGCCAGCGGATCCTGCCCGTGGTCCCGTGGACGAGGACGTACGGATCGTGGTCGGCCTCGGCGGCGAGGGTGGCCGCGACGACGACGTCCGGCGCCCCGTCGAAGGTGAGCCGGGCGCAGGCGGTGTCGTCGCACGCGATGTCGCGCGCCCGGTACAGCTCGACGGCGACGCGCTCCGGGACGGCGTCGGCGGTGCCGTTCAGCAGCAGCGCGGAGGCCACGGCGTGGGCGAACGGGTTGGTCAGCGACCCGTCGCCGAGGTCGCGGCGGCCCGCCCACGCGGCCCGCCGGTAGTACTCGTCCCGCCGGATCCACGCCCCGGCCGCGCCGACGCCGGTGACGTCGCCGATCGCGCCGCGCTCGATCGCCGCGCGGATCACCGGCACGGCGGCCGAGCCGAAGCTCTGGAACCCGGTCTGGACGACCCCGCTCCGCTGGTCGAGTTCGCCGAAGGCGGCCAGGTCGAGCACCGGTGGTTTCTCGACGAGGACGTGGCACCCGGCGTCGAGGGCGAGCCGCGCGAGCACCAGGTGCGTGCGCGGCGGGGTCGCCACCACGGCGATCCCGGCGCCGGTGCGGGACAGCAGCTCGCCGGGGCCGTAGGTGACGATCGCGTCGTCCGGCAGCAGGTCGAAGGCTTCCGCCGGGGGTTCCCGGACGTCGCAGGCGCCGGCGAGCACGATCTCGCCCCGGTCGTGCAGGGCGCGGGCCCGGCGCAGGTGGGTGGCCGCGTACCCCGCGGTGCCGAAGACGACCAGCGAGGGTGCGTCGTTCATCGACGCGCGCCGGTCGCCACCGCGGCCAGGCACAGCGGTCCGGCCACCACGAGCGCCAGCACCGGCAGCATCCACACCAGCAGCGCCGACAGGGCCACCGCCACCGCGACGAGCAGTGCCTTCCCCGGCGCACCGACGGTCTCGCGAGCGGCCGCCACCAATGCCCGTCGCCAGGCCGGTTCGATGGCCGCGACCACCTCACACGTCCGCACCGCGATCACCACAGCCACCCCGGCGAGCACCCACAGCACCGGCCCGAGCACACCCGCGCCCGGCATCGAACGTGCCACTTCCAGGTCCACCGCAGCCAACGCGACCGCGAAGCCACAAGCGGCGCTGAAGGCCACCCCACCCCGGGCCGCCTGCCGGAAGTCCGCCCAGAACGTCGTCCACAGTGGACGCCCGACGCCGTGCCGCGCGCGGTCCAAGGCCCGGCAGCCCGCGGCGAACGCGGGCGGTGCGGTCAACACGGGTATCGAAGCCAGCGCGACCAGCAACCCCACCAGCAGGCAGTCGGAGAAGTCACCGAGCCCGGTGCGCCAGTCCACCCGCCGCACGGCCGCCTTCGGCATCGGCGTCATCCCTTCAGGCCGCTGGTGCTGACGCCTTCGACCAGTAGGCGCTGGAAGGCGAGGAAGAACAGGACGATCGGCACCAGCGCGAGCGCGGACATGGCGAACATCGCACCGAAGTCGGACTGGCTGCTGGTGTCCACGAACAACCGCAGGCCGAGCGGGACGGTGAACTTCTCCGTGTCGTTGAGGTACACCATCTGCGTGAAGAAGTCGTTCCACGTCCAGATGAACGTGAAGATCGACGTCGTGACCAGCGCCGGTTTGGACAGTGGCAGCACGACGTGCCAGAACGTCCGGTAGACGCTGCAGCCGTCGATGATCGCGGCCTCGTCGAGCTCGCGCGGGATGCCGCGCATGAACTGGACGATGAGGAACACGAAGAACGCCTCGGTGGCCAGGAGTTTCGGCAGGATCAGGGGGACGAACGTGTTGACCAGCCCGGCCTGCTGGAAGATCACGTACTGCGGGATGAGCGTGACGTGGTAGGGCAGCATCAACGTCGTGATCATGAACGCGAAGAGCGCGCCGCGGAAGCGGAACCGCAGCCGGGCGAAGGCGAACGCGGCCAGCGAGCACGAGAGGACGTTGGCCACCACCGAAAGGCCGGCGACGAGGAACGAGTTGAGGAAGAACCGGCCGAAGCCGACCCCCGCCGCGCCTTCCCAGCCCTTCGAGTAGCCGTCGAAGACGAACCGGGTCGGCAGCAGCGCCAGCCGCGAGAGGATCTCGTCCGGCGGCTTGACCGACGCGAAAGCCAGCCACGCCAGCGGGTACAGCACCACGGCCACCCCGCACAGGCACAGCACGTGCCAGCCGATCGACCGTGCGGTGCGGGGCACCCGGAGCGCGGTCACGGGCGGTCCTCGTAGAACACCCAGAGCTTCGCGGTGCGGAACACGATCGCCGTCACGATCGCGATCACCACCAGCAGCACCCACGCCATCGCGGACGCGTACCCCATGCGGAAGTCCTGGAAGCCGACCTCGAACAGGTAGAGCGTGTAGAACAGGTCCGCGTCGGCGGGCCCGCCGCGGCCGCCGCCGATGACGAACGCCGGGGTGAACGCCTGGAACGCGTGGATGGCCTCCATCACCAGGTTGAAGAAGATCACCGGCGACAGCATCGGCAGCGTGATGTGCCGGAACCGGCGGAACGCGCCCGCGCCGTCGATGGCGGCGGCCTCGTGCAGCTCGGCCGGGACCTGCTTGAGCCCGGCCAGGAAGATCACCATCGGCGCGCCGAACTGCCACACCCCCAGCAGGACGATCGAGGCGAGGCTGAAGCTCGGGTCGTCGACCCAGCTCGGCGTGTGCCAGCCGAACCCGGCGAGGACCTCGTTCACCGGGCCGCCGCCGGTGAACAGCGCCCGCCAGACGAGCGCGGCCGCGACACTCGCGCCGAGCAGGGACGGCGCGTAGAAGGCGGCGCGGTAGAAGCCGTTCGTGCCGCGGCGCGTGTTGAGCAGCAGCGCCACCCCCAGCGACACGGCGAGCTTCACCGGCACCGACACCAGGACGTAGATCAGCGTGACCTCGACCGAGCGCAGGTAGCGGTCGTCGTCGGTGAACATGTGCGTGAAGTTGCCGAACCCGACCCAGTGCGGCGTGGTGAACAGGTCGTAGTCGGTGAACGAGAGATAGAGCGAGACGACCATCGGGCCGACGGTCAGCGCCACCGCCCCCAGCAGCCACGGCGTGAGGAACGCGAACGCCTCCGGCTGGCTCCTGCGGCGGTACCCGCGGCGCGGGACACCCGGCGCCACCGGGCGGGGTGGCGCCGGGGTGCTCAGCGTCGTCATCGGCTACGCCAGGGTCTTGTCGGCTTCGGACATGAACCGGGTGACGGCGTCGTCGATGCCCAGCCGGCCGAACGCGATCTCCTCGTAGGTGCGCTGGAGGAGCTTCTGGATCGCGCCCGCGCCCTTCGGCGGGACCGGCGGCGCGGCCCCGAGCTTCGGCTCGAGCGCGGCTTCGTAGGCGTAGAGCGTCTTGTCGTCGCCGGTCGCGCCGGCCGAGAGCTGCGAGCGGATCTTGAGGTTGGGGGCGAGACCGCGGTCGGTGCCGAGGATCTTGGCCGCGTCCGCGTCGTTGACGAAGAAGTCGACGAGTTTCGCCGCGGCCTCCTGCTGCTGGCTGCGCGCGGAGACGGACAGGAACATCGACGGCCGCCGGTACTGCCCGAGGTCGCCGTTCGCGCCCGTCGGGTACGGCGCGACGTTCAGGTTCTTGCCGTTCGCCTTGCGGTAGGCGGGCAGGAGGTTGTCGTAGGCGAACTCCGAGCTGGTCAGCTTCTTGCCGAGCGGCGACTGCTCGGGCGAGGTGTTGTAGGACGCCGTCACGTCGGCGGGCGAGGAGCCCTTGGCGTCGCGGAACTTGCTCGCGAGCTGCCAGTACCGGCGCAGGTCGTCGGCGGTGAAGCCGAGCTTGCCCTCGGGGGTGTAGAACTGCTTGCCCTGCTGGCGCAGCCAGATCTCCAGCGGCGTGTCGAGGATGCCGAAGTCGGTCGTCCCGCGGGCGGCGAACCCGCTGGCGGCGCTGATCTTGGCGGTCGCGTCGGCGTACTGGTCCCAGGTCAGGCCCTTCGCCGGGTCCGCGCCGGCCGCGGTGAAGGCGGCGGGGTCGTACAGCATCGCCGGGGTGTTCTGCGCCCACGGCACGGCGTAACGTTTGCCCTGGTAGACGCCGGTGGCGGCCAGCTCCGGGTTGACGTCGGCCAGCGAGACCGCCTTGCCGGCACCCTGGTTCAGGTCGGCCAGCACGTTCCGCCCGCCGTACTCCGCGAGGTAGCGGGTGTCGACGTTCATCACGTCCGGCGGCTTGCCCCCGGCCGTCTGCGTCGCCAGCTTCTCCCAGTAGGCCGCGTACGCCGCGAACGACGTCTGCACCTTGATCGTGGGATTCTTCTTCTGGAACAGCTCGACGGCCTGCTTGGTCAGGTTCGCCCGGCCGTCACTGCCCCACCACGCGAAGGTGATGGTCACGTCACCGCCGTTCCCGCTGTCCGCACCGCAAGCGGTGCTCCCGGTCAGCAGCAGGGCGGCCATCGCGGCCACCCCGAACCTGCGCGCTCGCGTCCGACGCATCGACATCTCCGTCCGGTCGGAATGGCTGGAAGCGCTCCCGGCCGAGGGTCGAGAAAGCGCTTACAAGGATCCGGCGGTCCACCGTAGGGCGCCCGCGACAAAGGTGTCAATACGCGGATTTCACCTTCGAATTCGTCGAATTCCGGTTACTCCGAACGCATTCACGGGCGGCGGTTGGTGCTCTGTCCATGAACGCCGACCGATTTGGTGACACGCCGGTTCACCGAGCCGGGGATGGCTTGCCTGGCCCCTCGGTGGACGGGTGGCCGTCGCCGATCTGTGCCGCCCGCCCGGACGCAGGAATCCGCCGGGGGCGGCCGACACCTCGCCCCATCCGCCTGACTAGCGGTCACGGCCGGGATCCGGTTGCCGGACCCGATTTCCCGTCGCGGCGCGGGAGTACCGAGTGCGCTCCCCGCGGCTAGATCCCGGACTCGCCGAAGACGTGGCGGCGGACGAACGGGGTGCGGAACGTGCCGCCCGGGTCCAGACTTCCCGCCAGGGAACGGAAATCGGCCAGTCGAGGGTACACCGCGTCCAGGTCGCCGCCGTGGAAGAGCTTGCCCCAGTGCGGGCGCGCGCCGAACGGGGCCAGGCGCTCTTCCAGCAGCGGCAGCAGCGCCTCGACCTCGGGCTGGCGCGGCTGCCACGTGAAGTGGAACGCGACCCGGTCGCCGCCCTGGGCCGGGCTCAGCCACAGCTCGTCCCCCGCGACCGTGCGGATCTCGGACACCAGCAGCACCGGCGCCAGCCGGTCGCCGATCCCCCGCACCGCCTCGATCGCGGCCGCCGCGTCCCGGTAGGGCACGAAGTACTCCGTCTGCAGCTCGTCCCCGACGCTCGGGGTGAACTCCAGCGCGAAGTGCGGGAGCCGCTGGTGCCACGGACCCGGCACACCCCGCTGCGGCGTGACGTTGCCCGCCGGGATCCCGGCCGCGTGCGCCGGGTGGCGCGGGCCGTCGGCGGGGACGGCACCGAACAGCCCGGGCCGCTCGGTGAAGGCGTCCACGCGGCTCTTGACCCAGACCTGGTCGACCACGTCGTTCACCCAGTTCGTGAACAGGCTGACGCTGTACCCGGCGCCGGAGATCTCGTCGAAGTGCCGCTGGGCGGCCTCCCAGGGCAGGCCGTCGAAGACGTCCTGCCGGACGTCGAACGCGGGCACCAGGTCCAGGGTCAGGCGGGTGACGACGCCGAGCGCGCCGAGGCTCACGACCAGCCCGGGGAAGACGTCCGGATCGGCGTCGCGCGAGAAGGTGCGGACCTCGCCGCCCGCGGTGACCAGCTCCAGCGCCGAGACGGCCGCGGCGAGCCCGCGCTGCCGCCGTCCGGACCCGTGCGTGCCGGTGGCGACGCTGCCGGCGACCGTGATGTGCGGCAGCGACGCGAGGTTGGCCAGTGCGAACCCGGCGGCGTGCAGCTCGCCCGCGAAGTCGCCGTAGCGCGCGGAGCCGCCGACGGTGACCGTCGCGGCGCCGGTGTCGATCTCCACCGGGCTCTCGAGCGCGCTCAGGTCGAGGAGCACCCCGCCGGGCGCGTCCGCGATGTCGTTGAAGCAGTGCCTGCTGCCCAGCGCCTTGACGCTAGACGCGGCGGCGACCGCCTCACGCACTTCGTCGTGCGAGCGCGGCATCACCACGGATTCGGCGGCGTACTGATGGTTTCCGGCCCAGTTCTGCTCGCCCATGCCACCGACACTACTCAAGCCGAGTACTGCCAGAAGTCCCGCATCCACGCCGGCACGACCGGGCTGTCCGCCCCGACCTGGGTGAACAGCACGCTGACCGTGCCTGTGGCCGGGACGACGTGGGCGGAGGTGCCGGTGCCGCCGACCCAGCCGTACCGGCCCGGGACGTTCCACGGGTCGAGGGCGGCGACGTCGACCGACCCGCCCATCCCCCAGCCCTGGCCCTCCAGGAACAGCGCGCCGATCTCCCGCTGCGCGGCGGTGGTGTGGTCGGTGGTCATCAGCCGGACGGCCTCGGGGGTGAGGACGCGCTTGCCGTCGGCGGCGGTGCCTTCGGCGAGCAGCATCCGTCCGAACGCGACCCAGTCGCCCACCGTCCCGGCCAGGCCGCCCGAGCCCAGCGGCATCGCCGGCATCGTGCTCCACTGGCCGTCCGGCGCGTCGGCGAGCTCCAGCCCGTCCGGGCCGGCCTTGTAGAAGCTGGTGAACCGGTCGCGCCGGTCGGCCCCGACGACGAACCCGGTGTCGGCCATGCCCAGCGGCGCGAGGATCCGCTCCTCGAGGAACTCCGGCAGCGAGGATCCGGACACCCGGGCGGCGAGCACCCCCTGCACCGCCGAACACGTGTCGTAGAGCCAGCTCTCACCCGGTTGGTAGACCAGCGGCACCTCACCCAGGCGGGCGACCCAGACGTCGGTCTCGGGGAAGTGCTGCACCTCCCGGCCGTCGAGCTGGACGGGGAACAGGGCCTGCATCGCCGGGAGCGAGAAGTCGGACGCGAACCCCCAGCCGGCCTGGCTGGTGAGCAGGTCGGACACGGTGATCGGCCGCTTTGCCGGCACGAGGTCGTCGACCGGGCTCGCCGGGGTGCGCACGACCTTCGGGTCCGCGAGCTCCGGCAGCCACCGGCCGATCGGGTCGTCCAGGGCGAGCCGGCCGTCGTCCACCAGGGCCAGGACGGCGGCGGCGGTGATCGGCTTGGTGAGGGAGGCGATCCGGAACAGGGAGTCCTCGGTCATCGGCCGGGTGCCCTCGACGTCGGCCGAGCCGACGGCCGCGACCTCCGTACCCCCGGGCCCGGCCACGACGGCGACCGCGCCGGGCAGCGCACCGGCGTCGACGTGCTTCTGCAAGGTGTCACGCAGGCTCATGGCCACTCCCCAGGTCGGTTCCCGGCCGAGGCTAGCTCACCGGGCCGGGATGATCGCCCGGTGCGCACCGGCCAAGCCGGGCGGGCTCAGAAGCCGGCCCATCCGCTTCGGCATCCGCAAGGTGTCACGCGAGCTCATGCCACTCCCCGGATCGGCTTTCCGCCGAGGCTAGCTCAGCGGGCCGGGATGATCGCCTGATGCGCACCGGCCAAGCCGTGCGGGCTCAGGAGACAGC
>NZ_JBIUTB010000001.1:0-506280 GCF_044741685.1 Amycolatopsis sp. NPDC088138 | reverse complement strand
AGCCCATCCGCTTCGGCATCCGCAAGGTGTCACGCGGGCTCATGATCGGCTCCCGGCCGAGGCCAACTCACCGAGCCGGGATGATCGCCTGATGCGCACCGGCCAAGCCGTGCGGGCTCAGGAGACGGCCCATCCGCTTCGGCATCCGCAAGGTGTCACGCGGGCTCATGATCGGCTCCCGGCCGAGGCCAACTCACCGAGCCGGGATGATCGCCTGATGCGCCCCGGCCAAGCCGTGCGGGCTCAGGAGACGGCCCATCCGCTTGGGCATCCGCAGGGTGATCGCGCGGTCGACGATCCGGGCCCCGGAAGCGGCGGCCGCCAGCCGGGTCTCGTAGCCGGTGCAGTCGGCCGGGGTCCGCAGCCACGCCGACACGACCAGGTTCCCCTCCCCCACCACCGCGGCCGAAAGCCGGGTTTCGGGCAGGTGCCCGACCGCCGTGCCGGCCGCGTCCAGCCCGGCCGGGGTGACGTCGAGGCGGTAGCCCGCGATCACCGGCCAGCCCGCCGGGACGTGCGCGAGGTCGCAGCGGAAGTCCAGCTCGTGGTTGCGCAGCATCCGGGCCAGCGTGCGGCGCACCGCCGACTCGCTCATCCGGCAGTCGCGGGCCAGCTCGGCGTAGCTGCGCCGCCCGTCGACCCCGAGCGACTCGACCAGCGCGCGCAGGTCGCGGTCGTTCCACAGCTGCGGGATGACGTCGCGGGCCTGCACCGCCGTCTCGTCCAGCACCGCCCGCTGTTCCGGCGCGAGGGCGTTGACCAGCCAGCCGCTGCCCTCCCGGAAGACGCGGGTGGCCACGGCGAAGCGGACCTCGCGGACGCCGGGCAGGTCGCCGATCCGGCCGGTGACCAGGGCGTCCAGCGCGTCGAGGTCGCGGGCGGCCAGGCTGAGGAACAGCTGGTGCCTGCTGGTCGTGCGCTCGACGCTGAACACCGCGGGCCACCCGCACAGCTCGCGGGTCAACGCGGTCAGCGTGTCCGGGCGGCAGACCAGGTCGACGTAACCGACCGTTGTCGTCGGGGCCGTCGAGTAGGCGGTGAGCCAGGCGAGACCGGCGGCCTGCAGGCGGTCCCAGCGGCGGGCCGCGGTCGTCGCGTCGGTGCCGACGGCCGCGGCGATGCGCGTCCAGGGCGCCCGCGGGTCGCGTTGCAGCGCCTCCACCAGCGCGAGGTCCGAACCGGTCAGCCCCGGCTCGCGGCGCGCCGGGTCCGGCTGGGAGCCCGGGGATACGGCCATGGCGCATTCTGGCGTGATCATCATCGGGTGCCAAGGGGCTGCCGGGAAGGGGTGCCGGCAGCCCCTCGCCGTCCTACCGCCGGCGCAGCCGCGGCACCAGGACCGCGCCCGCCAGCAGCACCACGCCCCCGCCGACGGCGAACGGCAGCACCGGCACCGTGTCCGGGTCAGCCGCCGGCACCGCACGCTCGCGGCCGCCGTAGCCGCCGCCCGCGCCGTCGCGGTCGTAGGCCGAGCCCGGCAGCTTGTCGGCGTACCGCTGGTGCAGCGCCGCGCGGTAGTCGGCGAGCGCCAGCTTGGTGCCCGCCACGACGCCGGTGACCGAGCCGTCCAGCACGGTCACGGCGTCGCCGCGCACCGCGTACCAGGCGTTGACCTGCGGCTCGTGCAGCAGGTAACCGCCGGCCGCGGCCGCCGCGTACTTCTGCTCGTAGTCACCGGAAGCGACGTTCACGACGGTCCACGCCAGGCCCTGGCGCTCGGCCCACACGGTGGCCGCGGTCCCGTCGCCGGTCCGCGCCGGGACCGCGACGTAGGCGAGCGCGGCCGGGACGTCGGAGGTCCCGGTGACGAACGCCGCCGTCGGCTCGTAGACCGCGACCTGGGTCTTCGGGTCCGCCGCCGCGGCCGCCGCGACGGCCGCGTGCGCCCCGGGGAACCGCGTCGAGGCGAGCCGGTCGAGCGTCGCCCGGCCTCCGGTCAGCTGCCCGATCGCGGCGGTGTCGGCGGCGGTCGGGGTGCCCGCCGGGCCGGTGGCCGCGTCGGCGCCACCGGCCCCGAGCACGGTGAGCGCCAGGGCGCCGGCCGCCACGGCCGCGCGCAGGATGGTCCTCGGCATGCTCATCCCTCGATCCCGTACAGCGTATGGGTCCACTGGAACTGGTTGTTCGAGCGGTAGGTGTCGTAGTTCATCGAGTTGTAGCGGCTGTTGTTCGGCCACGGATCCCCGTATTCCACTCGGGTGGCGCCGTTGGAGGTGTCGTAGCCGTAGAGGACGTGCATGTGGCCGCCACCGGAACGCCAGCCGATGCGGGTGCCGATCGGCTGTCCGGCGTCGATCTGGTTCTTGATGCCGGTGAACGAGAGCACCTCGCCGTTCGAGTTGTACGAACCGACGTTCATGAATCCCAGATACCGGAACACGCGCTGCTGGTCGCTCAGGTAACCCTGGTTGTTCGCGCAGTCCGCGCCGGACTCGTTGTGCGCGATCTGGCAGAACCGGGTCTGGGTCAGGGAATCGCCCCAGTAGGAGACGATGGTGTTGCCGCTGGCGTCCCAGCACCACTGGTCCTTCTGCTGGGCCTGCATGGTGATGCCGAGGTCCGACCGGGCCGCGGCCGCGGTGGCCGGCGCCTGCAGCGCGACGACGGCGGCCGTGGCGGCCACGGCCGCCGTGAGTCCACGTAGGACTCCAGAGGTGACTTTCACGCCGGTGTTCCTCCACTCGGTGAGGGGGTTCGGTGGCAGGGAATACTCCGCGCACCGGAGGTTGATCCGGTACCTACTAAGGGAGGAACCCGTTGGGAGGAAACGAATCCCGGCGGATCCCGGCATTTCCCGGGTGCCGGATTCCGGCACCGCGCACGATCGGTGGACGGATTCCGGCGCGCTCGCGCCGAGAGCGCCGGTGTAGTGGCGGTGTAGCGGCCGCGAGCAAGGTCGGTCCCGTTCACCACTCACTGAGGGAGACACATGCGCACCAGGAACTTCGGCCGGGTGGCCGCGCTCTCGGCCGCCCTGCTGTTCGGCGGCGCGACGGCCGCCACGACCGCCACGGCCGCCACCGCCCCGCCGTCCGAGGTCTACGCGGAGGTGACCGCCGCCGACATCGCCGACCCGGGCGCCGTCATCACGGACTCACCGGCCGAGCTGGCCGCCGCGCGGACCGCGAGCCAGGCGATCGCCTGGTACTCCAGCCGTACCGGCAGCACCGCCTACCAGGGCTACTGCGAGAAGGCCGCGCGCCTGTCGTGGAACCGCGTCACCCACCACGCCAGCGCGATCGAGCACTGGCAGTCCTCCGACGGCGCCCGCCACACCACCGGCACCCCGCCGAAGGGCGCGTTCGTGTTCTGGAACATCTCGGCCTACGGCCACGTCGGCATCGCCGACGGCAGCGGCGGCGTCTGGGCGACGAGCGTCGGCGGCGCGATCGGCCACGCGAAGCAGAGCTACTTCGGCAGCTACCTGGGCTGGAAGCCGGGCAACGGCAACTGATCCGCGTCCCGGTCGTGGGCGGCGGCCTGGCCGCTCACGACCGGGCTCCGGCGGCGCTGGGCCTGGTCCAGCAACGCCAGGCCCGTCGTCTCGCCCTGGCGGTTGCCCGTCTCGCGGAAGACGCGCAACGCCCGGTCGCACACCCCGCGCGCCTGTACCGGCTCGCCCGCGGCCAGCAGCGTCCGGCCGATGCCGAGCAACGCGTAGGCGCTGCAGCGTTCGTCGTCGAGGTCCTCGAGGATGCTCAACGCGAGCCGAAGGGACGTCAGGGATTCCGGCAGCCGCCCGGTGTCGCGGTGCAGTGCACCCAGCTCGGTCAGCACCTTCGCTTCCCGATGCGGGTCGCCGATTTCGCGGGCCAGGTCGCGGGCGCGGCCCAGCCACTCCGCCGCGTCGGTGAACTCGCCCAGCAGCACGTACGTCGAGCCGATCGAGTTGCGCATCTGGGCCACGCCACTGCGGTCGCCCGCCCGCTCGAGCCCGTCGAGGGCCCGGCGGTAGCAGTCCAGGGCCTCGCGCGGCCGGTCGCGGACGCGGGCCACCGTGCCGAGCCCGGCCACCGCCAGCGCTTCGCCGCGGACGTCGCCGAGTTCGGCGAACAGCGCCGCCGACCGCTCCATGTCGGTGACCGCGGCGGCGTATTCGTCGTGGTAGAGCCGGACCTGGCCGAGGCCGCGGGCCAGCACCGCCTCGCCCGCCCGGTTCCCGGCGGCCCGCACGGCGGCCAGCGCGGTCAGGTGGCTGCGCCGCCAGTCGTCGTAAGCACCGCGCAGGTCGTAGAACGGGACGGCGGCCGCGGTCAGCTGCCAGGCCAGCTCGTCCAGCCCGGCGTCGGCCGCGAGCTGGACGGCGGCGGCGAGCAGCTTGCGTTCGGCGGTGAACCAGGCCAGCGGATCGGCCACGAGCCGGGTCGTGCCCGGAAGCGGCTCACCGAGCGGCGGCCCGGTCATCGCGCCGAACGCGGGCGGCAGCCCCGCCGCCGCGGCCTTCGCCAGCGCCAGCAACCCGGACAGCACGCGGGTCAGCGCCGCCCGGCGATCGGCGACGGGATCGGCGTCCAGGAGTTCCGCCGCGTAGCACCGAAGCAGGTCGTGCAGCCGGTAGCGCGGGTTCCCGCCCTCGTCCAGGCCCACCAGCGAGACGAGGTTGGCGTCGACGAGCACGTCGAGCACCTCGTGGGTGCCCGCGCGGCCCAGGAGCGCGTCGAACACCCAGCTCGGGAAGTCTTGCGCACCCAGCAAAGCCGAGCGGCAGAACGCCGTCCGCGCGGACGGCGCCAGCTGGCGCAGGCTCAGCTCGAAACTGGACCGGACGCCCAGATCGCCGACGCGCAGCTCGCTCAGCCGGCCGGTCTCGTCGGCCAGCCGGTCGTGCAGCGTCCGCAGGCTCCACGCCTGCCGCCCGGCCAGCCGCGCACCCGCGATCCGGATGGCCAGCGGCAGGTACCCGCAGCAGCGCACGATCGCCGCGGCCTCGGCCGGTTCGCCGTCGATCCGGTCCACCCCGGCGACCCCGGCCAGCAGCCGCTGCGCCTCGCGCTCGCCGAACACCGTCAGCTCGACGTGCTTGGCCCCGGCCAGTTCCGGCAGCCGTCCCCGGGTCGTGACGAGCACGGCGCACCCGGCGTCGGCGGGCAGCAGCGGGCGGACCTGGCCGGCGGTCGCGGTGTCGTCGAGCACGAGCAGCACCCGGCGCCCGGCCAGGCGGGAGCGGAACAACGCGGCCCGCTGGCCGAGCCCGGCGGGGACACCGTTGCCGGTGACGCCGAGCGCGTGCAGGAAGTCGGCGAGCACCTCGGCCGGGTCGCGCGGCGCGCCGGTGCCGGCGAGGTCGACGTACAGCTGGCCGTCCGGGAAGCGGCCGGCCAGGCGGTGGGCGACGTGCATGGCCAGCGCCGTCTTGCCGGTGCCCGGCGCGCCGGTCAGCACCACCGGCGCCGGGCCCGCGCCGAGCGCCGCTTCCAGGTCCCGGACGTAGTCGTCGCGGCCGGTGAAGTCGGGCAGGTCCGCCGGGAGCTGCCGCAGCGGGACGGTGGGCGCGCTCAGCCCGGCGCTCGCCGGTGAGTCGCCGGCCAGGATCGCGGCCTGCAGGGCCCGCAGTTCGGGCCCCGGTTCGACGCCGAGTTCGGTGACGAGCCGCTCCCGCGCGGTCGTGTAAGCCTGCAGTGCCTCGGCCCGGCGGCCGGCGCCGGTCAAGGCGAGCAAGTACTGCTGCCACAGGCGTTCCCGGTACGGGTGCTCGGCCAGGAGCACGGTGAGCTCGGCGATCGCCGGGTCGTGACGGCCCAGCAGCACCTGCAGCGAAAGGCGTTCCTCGACGGCGGCGAGGCGGTTCTCGACGAGCCGGCCGAGCTCGGCGTCCCAGGCGGGCGCGGTCGGCAGGTCCTCCAGCGGATCGCCGCGCCACAGCGCCTCCGCCTCGGCGAGCAGCGTCAGCGCGGTCTCGGGGGTGCCGTCCTCGGCCGCGCGGGCGGCTTCGGCGACGAGCCGGGTGAAGTCGTGCGCGTCGAGGTCACCGGGTTCGACGGTCAGCGAGTACCCCGGGCCGTGGGTGCGCAGCGCGTCCCCCGGCAGGAGCCGGCGCAGCCGCCACACGTAGGTCTGGAGGTTGGCCGTGGCCGACGTCGGCGGGTCGGCCGGCCAGACCGTGTCGATGAGCTGGCCGGGCGGGACGAGCCGGTTCGCGTTGAGCAGCAGGTGGGCCAGCAGCGCCCGCTGCTTCGCCCCGCCGAGCGGCAGCGCGCGGCCGCCGACCGTCACGGCAAGCGGCCCGAGCAGGTGGAACCGCACTTCAGCGCCCATGTCGCTCCCCATCACGACCACCGCCCCCACGACGGCGGACTCTAACGAGACGGGACCGATCCGGTGGGCAAATCGCCCACATTCGAGACGCCTGCCGCGCGGATGTCACTCGGTTGCCGATCTTGGGCTACGCCGTCCGGCCCACGACGAAAGTCGCGTGTTTCCCTTACCGACCATCGTCGGGTTCCGGGATTCACTCACAACGGTGACGGTAGGTGCGTCCTTGACCACTCGTCACCGCGCGGCCTGCGCCCGCGGATGGAGGTTGATCCCCCAGTGCGTATCGCGCGAACCGGCGTTCTCGTCTCCGGCATCCTGCTGTCGGCCCTGGCGACTGCGGCGCCGTCTCTGGCCGCCCAGCCGGCCATCATCGACGGCGGCAACGCCGACTCGCTCCACGCGGCCGTCCGGATGTTCGCCGGTGGCCAGGAGATCTGCTCGGCGACGATCATCGCGCCGGACTGGATCCTGACCGCGCGCCACTGCACCCAGGGCGCGAACGGCCAGCAGATCAGCTTCCACGTCGGCGACCTGGACCAGACCAAGGGCACCACGGTCACCGCGACGTCGGTGCACGAAGCACCGGACTCGGACATCTCGCTGGTGCAGATCGACCAGCAGGTGCAGACCGACTACGCGCCATTGGGCTCCGAAGGTGACGTCAACGTCGGCGACCAGGCCGAGGTCTACGGCTGGGGCGCGACCTGCACCGACAAGCCGGAGATCGAGTGCCAGTCGCAGCTGCTGAAGGTGGCCAAGGTCAGCGTCACCTCGATCGACTGCCCGGACGGCGCGGCCGGCGTCTCGGTCTGCGCGAACCGCGGCGACGGCATCACCGCGGGTGGCGACTCGGGCGGCCCGATGTACGCCAACGGAAAGCAGGTCGGCGTCGCTTCCACGAGTGACCGCCAGTCCTACACCGCGTACATCAACATCACGGAGTACCGCGACTGGATCTCCGCCACCGCGGGCGTCTGAGCACCCGGGCCCGGTTCGCCCCCGCTCACACCGAGCGGGGGCGAACCGCCGGGGTCAGCTGACCCAGAAGGAGCGGATGCGCTCGTCCCAGATCTCGGCGAAGCAGTACCGCAGGTCGGCGCAGCCGTGGTCGGCGTCGTCGGTGACGAGCTTCGACGAGCCGGTGAAGCCGATGCCGTCGAACACCCGCACGCGGCAGCCCGAGCCCGGGCGGATGTAGATCGAGCTGACCGACTGGTCCATCAGCACGCCGTTGTTCTGGTAGTAGGCGTCCCGCAGATCACCGTCCGAGGCTTCGTGCGGGCTGTCGGCGGCGGTGCACGTGGTGCGGTTGTAGACGTTGGTGTAGTTGGTGAACCCCTGGTCGCCCAGGTAGCTGACGTTGTTGAACAGGGTCGCCACCGGCGCGAGCGCCGCCGCGGTTTCGTAGGCCGTGAGCCCGTCCGCGGTGGTGAAGCACGTTTTCGCACCGCCGGTCAGGTTCACGTCGCAGAACGGCTTCGCGACCGCGGCCGGCGCGCCTGCGAACGTGAGCCCCGCGACCGCGACCAGAGCGAAGAACCCGGACACAAGTCTCTGGGAAAGCTTCATCGGTACCTCCCGAGCCGACGTGGGCCCCGTGCCCACGCTGGAGGTATACCGAGATTGCCCGTCCCATAGGCGGTTCTGTCCGGTGCTGGACACTGTCCGAGGAGTGAGTGTACAGTCACTCACATGACGAAGCGCGGTGCCACCCTCTCCACCTCGGACGCCCGGCGGGACGCCGTGGTCGACGCGGCCGTCGCCGAGTTCGCGCGGACCGGGTTCCACAGCACGCCGATCAGTGCGGTGGCGACCCGGGCGGCCATCTCCCCCGCCTACGTCTTCAAGTTGTTCCCCGGCAAGGTTTCCCTCTTCGTGGCCGCACTCGACCGGTGTTACGAGCAGGTCGTGCACGCGCTCTCGAACGGTGCCGCCCGCGCCGGGGACGCCGAGCCGGAGAAGATCCTCTACGAGATGGGCGGCGCCTACGCCGACCTGATCGCCGACCGGAACCTGCTCATGCTGCAGGTGCACGCCCAGTCGGCCGCCGACACCCCCGAGATCGCCGACGCCGTGCGCCGCGGGCTCCAGCGGGTGACCGAGTTCGCGCGCTCCCGCTCGGGCGCGCCGGACGACCAGGTCCAGCGGTTCCTCGCCTACGGCCAGCTCTGCCACCTCATCACCACCCTCGACCTCGACACCCACCCCGGCGACTGGGCGGCCGTGCTGTCCGCCGGCATCCGCCACCCCGGCAAGAACTGAACCCGGTCCGCCGGGGCGCTTTTTGCGCGACCCAAGAGTGATTGACCAGTCACACACCTATCGAAGGAGCAGTCCGATGACCACCACCACCGAAATCGTCCTCCCCGGCCTCGTCGAGCCGGACGGCCTCCAGGTCACCACCCGCGAGCTGCCCGCACCCGGGCCGGGCCAGGCACTCCTGCGCGTCGAAGCCAGCGGGATCTCGTTCGCCGAGCAGCAGATGCGGCGCGGCAAGTACTACGACCAGCCGCCGTTCCCGTTCGTACCTGGCTACGACGTCGTCGGCACGGTGCTCGAAGCGGCCGACCCGGCCCTCGTCGGCCGCCGGATGGCCGCGATGACCAAGATCGGCGGCTGGAGCAGCCACCTGGTCGTCGACGCGGCCGACCTCGTGCCGGTGCCGGACGGCCTGGATCCCGCCGACGCCGAGACGTTCGTGGTCAACGGGATCACCGCCTGGCAGATGCTGCACCGCAAGGCCCGGGTGCGCGCCGGCGGCACGATCCTGGTGCACGGCGCCAGCGGCGGGGTCGGCACCACGCTGGTCCAGCTGGCCCGCGCGGCCGGGATCCGGGTGATCGGCACGGCGTCCGCGCGCAACGCCGACGTCGTCACCGCACTCGGCGCCACCGCGATCGACTACCGCGGCGACGTCCCGGCCCAGGTCCGCGCGCTGGCCCCCGGTGGTGTGGACGCGGTCTTCGACCACGTCGGCGGACCCGGCATCGTCGACTCGTTCCGGCTGCTGGCCCCGGGCGGCACGCTGGTCGCCTACGGCAGCGCGTCCACAAAGGACACCGGCGGCAACCCGCGGCCGGCGGTGCTGAAGCTGGTCGCCCGGCTGCTGTGGTGGCAGGCACTGCCGAACGGCCGCCGCACGCACTTCTACAACGTCTGGGGCGGCAAGCGGAACCTCCCCCGCTTCCGCGCCCAGCTGGCGGAGGACCTCACCGCCGTCTTCGGCCTCGCCGCCACCGGCGCCCTGAAAGCCCAGGTCGCGGCCCGGTTCCCGCTGACGGACGTCGCGAAGGCGTTGACGCTGGCCGAGTCCGGGACGATCACCGGCAAGGTCGTTCTCGTGCCGTCGAGTGAGTGACCAGTCACGCATCACGGGATGTGAAAAGAGACCCGACCATGCGGCCGGGTCTCTTCTCTCGCAAGCAGGTCAGTCGGTGCCGGACTCCATCGCGGCCTGGTCCAGCAGCTCGTCGCCACCGGAAGCCTTGCCGCGGGAGGCGATCACCTGGGCGCCACCCTCGGCCATCGCGCCGATCAGGCCGGTCGACGCGGCCTGGGCGGCGCCGATCAGCTTGGGGTGCGTGCCGCCGACCATGCCGAGGCTGGCGTACTGCTCCAGCTTCGCGCGCGAGTCGGCGATGTCGAGGTTGCGCATGGTCAGCTGGCCGATGCGGTCCACCGGGCCGAACGCCGAGTCCGCGGTCCGCTCCATCGACAGCTTGTCCGGGTGGTAGCTGAACGCCGGGCCCGACGTGTCGACGATCGAGTAGTCCTCGCCGCGGCGCAGCCGCAGGGTCACCTCGCCGGTGATCGCGGTGCCGACCCAGCGCTGCAGCGACTCGCGCAGCATCATCGCCTGCGGGTCCAGCCAGCGGCCTTCGTACATCAGGCGGCCGAGGCGGCGGCCCTCGTTGTGGTAGCTGGCGACGGTGTCCTCGTTGTGGACGGCGTTGACCAGCCGCTCGTAGGCCGCGTGCAGCAGCGCCATGCCCGGCGCCTCGTAGATGCCGCGGCTCTTGGCCTCGATGATCCGGTTCTCGATCTGGTCGGACATGCCCAGGCCGTGCCGGCCGCCGACGGCGTTGGCCTCCAGCACCAGGTCGACGGCGGTGGCGAACTCCTTGCCGTTGATCGACACCGGACGGCCCTGCTCGAAGCCGATCGTGACGTCCTCGGCGGCGATCTCGACCTCGGGGTCCCAGAACTTCACGCCCATGATCGGCTGGACGATCTCGAGCCCGGTGTCGAGGTGCTCCAGCGACTTCGCCTCGTGCGTGGCGCCCCAGATGTTGGCGTCGGTCGAGTACGCCTTCTCGGTGCTGTCGCGGTAGGGCAGGTCGTGCGCCTGCAGCCACTCCGACATCTCCTTGCGGCCACCGAGCTCGGTGACGAACGCGGCGTCGAGCCACGGCTTGTAGATCCGCAGGGAGGGGTTGGCGAGCAGGCCGTAGCGGTAGAACCGCTCGATGTCGTTGCCCTTGAAGGTGGAGCCGTCGCCCCAGATCTGGACGTCGTCCTCGAGCATGGCCCGCACCAGCAGGGTGCCGGTGACCGCGCGCCCGAGCGGGGTGGTGTTGAAGTAGCTGCGGCCGCCGGAGCGGATGTGGAACGCGCCGCACGTCAGCGCCGCGAGCCCCTCTTCGACGAGGGCTTCCCGGCAGTCGACCAGCCGCGCGACCTCCGCGCCGTAGGCGTGGGCACGCCCGGGCACCGACGCGATGTCGGGCTCGTCGTACTGGCCGATGTCGGCGGTGTAGGTGCAGGGGACAGCGCCTTTGTCGCGCATCCACGCGACGGCCACGGAAGTGTCGAGGCCACCGGAGAAGGCGATACCGACACGTTCGCCGACGGGCAGGGAAGTGAGCACCTTGGACATGCGAATAATTATGCACGTCGATGCATCATCGTGCAATTCGGGGTCGCGGAAATCCGTTGACCCCGTCCTGACCTGCTGATTCGGTGGCGGCATGCACACTCCCGACCCCGCGCTCGTCCGGCGGCTGGTCCGCGCGCAGTTCCCGCAGTGGGCTTCGCTCCCGGTCGTGCCGCTCGCTTCGGGCGGCACGGTCAACGCCGTCTACCGCCTCGGCGACGACTTCACCGCCCGCCTCCCCCTGACCACGGGCGGCGCGGGCGACGTCGCGAAGGAAGCCCGGGTGCTGGCCTCGCTCGGCGACCTGCCGGTGGCGGTCCCGGTCGTCGCCGGACTCGGTGAACCCGCCGAGGGCCACCCTTGGCCGTGGTCCGTGCACGAGTGGCTCGACGGCGATCCCGCGGTCGAAGGCCGGTCCGAAGCGGAAGGCCTGGCGGAGTTCGTCAACGCCCTGCGGGTCTCCACAGCGGACGGTCCCCCGGCCTACCGCGGCGGCCCTCTCGCGCATCTCGACCGCGCGACCCGCGACGCCGTCGAGGCCTTACGCCACACCGGCGAACCCTTCGACGCGGACGCGGCCCTGGACGTCTGGACCGAAGCCCTGGACGCCCCCACCGGCTCGGACTGCCGGGTCCACGGAGACCTCATGCCGAGCAACCTGCTGGTCCACAATGGACACCTGACGGCCGTGCTCGACTGGGCCACGGCGGGTGTCGGCGACCCGGCCTGCGACCTGATCCCCGCGTGGAACCTGCTCACCGACGCCACGCGCCCGGCCTTCCGCGACGCCGTCGGCGCCGACGACGCGGCCTGGGCACGCGGCCGCGGCCGGGCGCTGTCGATGGCGGTGATCCAGCTGCCGTACTACCGCACGACGAACGCCGTCATCTCCGCCAACGCCCGCTACGTCCTCACCGAACTCGGCTGCCGCCCCGAGCCGTGAGGGGCACCCTCATGGCCATAAGAGCCATGAAGGTGCCCCTCACGATCCACGGGTCAGCTCGGCAGGAGGGCCGGCGCGGTGAGGCGGCTGGCGTTGGCCGCCTCGTCGTCCGGGGCTTCCTGCGCCGTGCGCTCCGCCTCGACGCGGGCGAGGTAGTTGGCCACCTCGCGCTCCTGCCTGGGCGTGTCCCAGCCCAGGAGCGGGGCCATCAGCTCGGCGACCCAAGGCGCCGCCGTGACGCCGCGGTCGCGTTCCTCGATCGAGATGCGCGTCCGCCGGGTCAGGACGTCCTCCAGGTGCAGGGCGCCCTCGTGCGAGACCGCGTACACCACCTCCGCCTTCAGGTACTCCGCCGCACCCGGCAGCGGCGCACCCAGCTCGGGACGCTCCGCGACCGACGCCAGGACGTCTTCGATCGCCGAGCCGTAGCGGCCCAGCAGGTGCTCGATCCGCGCCACCGGCAGGCCTGCCCGGGACGCCAGCGCGAACCGGCCGTCCCACAGCTCGTGGTAGCCGGCCGCGCCGACGATCGGCAGCCGGTCGGTCCACGACGGCGGGGTCGGGCGGTCGATCTCCTCGACCGCGACGTCGACGGCGTCCGCGGCCATCACCCGGTACGTCGTGTACTTGCCGCCGGCCACGATCACCAGGCCCGGCACCGGGTGCGCCACCGCGTGCTCCCGCGACAGCTTCGTCGTCGCGGCCGCCTTCGCCGCCAGCAGCGGGCGAAGACCGGCGTAGACGCCTTCGATGTCCTCGTGGGTGACCGGCGTGCGCAGCACCGCGTTGAGGTGCTGCAGCACGTAGTCGACGTCCGCGCGGCTCGCCGCCGGGTGCTCGCGGTCGAGGTCCCACTCGGTGTCGGTGGTGCCGACCAGCCAGTGCTTGCCCCACGGGATGACGAACAGCACGCTCTTCTCGGTGCGCAGGATCAGCCCGGTGTCGAGGTCGATCTTCTCCCGCGGCACCACGAGGTGGATGCCCTTCGACGCGCGCACGGTGAACGGCGCGGGGATCCCGGCCGCCTCGGACATGTCGTCGCTCCACACGCCGGTCGCCGCGAGCACCGTGCGAGCCCGGATTTCGAACTCGACCCCGCTCTCGCGGTCCACGACCTTCGCGCCGATCACGCGCTCACCGTCCCGCAGCAACGACGTCACCCGGGCCCGGGTCAGCACCGAAGCACCCTGCTCGGCCGCCGTCCGCGCGATGGTCATCGTGTGCCGGGCGTCGTCGACCTGGGCGTCGTAGTACTGGATCGCGCCGACCAGCGCGTCGTCGGCCAAGGCCGGCGCCACCTTGAACGCGCCGCGCTTGGACAGGTGCCGGTGCCGCGGCAGGGCGCGGGCGCCGCCGAGCGTGTCGTACAGCGTGACACCGGCGCCGATGTACCCGCGCTCCCACACCCGGTGCGTCAGCGGCACCAGGAACTTCACCGGCCGCACCAGGTGCGGGGCGAGGGTCTGCAGCAGCAGCCCGCGTTCCTTGAGCGCCTCCCGCACCAGCTTGAAGTCCAGCTGCTCCAGGTAACGCAGGCCGCCGTGGATCAGCTTGGACGAGCGGCTGGACGTCCCGGCGGCGAAGTCCCGCGCCTCGACGAGCGCGACGGACAACCCGCGCGACGCCGCGTCGAGCGCGGCACCCGCGCCGGTCACTCCCCCGCCGACGACCAGCACGTCGACCTCTTCGCGGGCCAGCTTGCGCAGCGTTTCCGCGCGGTAAACCGGCGAAAGCGGTGTCACGGTGTTCCTCTTCATCAGATCCTCACTCCACGTCTACCCAGTCGAGCGTGCGGCCCACGGCCTTCTGCCAGCCCGCGTAGCCCTCCGCGCGCTGTTCTTCCGTCCACGACGGCTCCCAGCGCTTGTCCTCGTTCCAGTTCTGTTCCAGCTCGTCGGCCGACCGCCAGAAGCCGACGGCCAGCCCGGCCGCGTAGGCGGCCCCGAGCGCGGTGGTCTCGGCGACGACCGGCTTCGACACCGGCACGCCGAGGATGTCCGCCTGCAGCTGCATGCACAGCTCGTTCGCGGTGACCCCGCCGTCGACCCGCAGCACGTCGAGGGTGACGCCGGAGTCGTTCTGCATCGCCTCGACGACGTCGCGGGTCTGGTAGCAGATCGCTTCCAGGGTGGCCCGCGCGAGATGGGCGTTGGTCGTGGCGCGGGTGAGCCCGACGATCGCGCCGCGCGCGTCCGAACGCCAGTACGGCGCGAACAGGCCGGAGAACGCCGGGACGAAGTAGACCCCGCCGTTGTCCTCGACCTGGCGGGCCAGGCTTTCGCTCTGCGACGCGCCGCTGATGATGCCCAGCTGGTCGCGCAGCCACTGCACGGCCGAGCCGGTGACGGCGATCGAGCCTTCCAGCGCGTACACCGGCTTCTCGTCGCCGAACTGGTAGCACAGCGTCGTGAGCAGGCCGTGTTTCGAGCGGACCAGTTCGTGGCCGGTGTTGAGCAGCAGGAAGTTGCCGGTGCCGTAGGTGTTCTTGGCCTCGCCGGGCCGGAAGCAGACCTGCCCGACGGTGGCCGCCTGCTGGTCGCCGAGGACCCCGGCGATCGGGACCTCGCCGCCGAGGGGGCCGTCCGCGCGGGTGGTGCCGAAGAAGCCGGGGTTCGACGACGGCCGGATCTTCGGCAGCATCTGGCGCGGGACGTCGAAGAACGACAGCAGTTCGTCGTCCCAGTCGAGGGTTTCGAGGTCCATCAGCATGGTGCGCGACGCGTTGGTCGGGTCGGTCACGTGGACGCCGCCGTCGGGGCCGCCGGTGAGGTTCCAGATCAGCCACGAGTCGGTGGTGCCGAACAGGGCGTCACCCTTTTCGGCGTCTTCACGGACGCCGTCGACGTTCTCGAGGATCCACTGCAGCTTGCCGCCGGAGAAGTACGTCGCGGGCGGCAGGCCGGCCTTGCGGCGGATGACCTCGCCCTTTCCGGAGCGCTCCAGCGCCGAGGCGATCCGGTCGGTGCGGGTGTCCTGCCAGACGATCGCGTGGCCGTACGGGCGGCCGGTCCGGCGGTTCCACACGACGGTGGTCTCGCGCTGGTTGGTGATGCCGAGCGAGGCCAGGTCGCCGGCGGTGAGGTTGGCCTTGTTGAGCGCGGTGGCGATGACCGAGCGGGTGCGTTCCCAGATCTCGGTGGCGTCGTGCTCGACCCAGCCGGGCTTGGGCAGGATCTGCTCGTGCTCCAGCTGGTGGCGGGCGATCTCGTTGCCGCCGTGGTCGAAGATCATGAAGCGGGTGCTGGTGGTGCCCTGGTCGACGGCGCCGATGTAGTCAGGCATGGTTGTTCTCCCCTTCTCAGGCGGCGGGCTCGAGGTCCTTCGCGGACACGGTGTCGAACTGCTCCGCCGGGAGGAACCGCTCGATCAGGTACTTGTAGATCGCGCCGCCGATGACCGCGCCGATGACCGGTGCCACGATCGGGATCCACCAGTAGGGGTAGCCGTACTGGTCGGTGAACGCCGTGTCGTAACCGGTGAGCCAGGACGCGAGCCGCGGGCCGAAGTCGCGGGCGGGGTTGATCGCGTACCCGGCGTCGGTGCCCCAGGCCATCCCGATCGCGACGACCAGGAAGCCGATGACGACCGGGGCCAGGTTGGCGCCGGGGGCGGTGTTGCGCAGGTCGGTGATGGCGAAGATGACCAGGGCGAGGATCGCGGTGCCGATGATCTGGTCGCGGAAGGCGCCCCAGTCGCCGACCGGGAGCGTGCCGTTGCCCGGCAGGGTGGAGAAGACGCCCTGGGTCTTGATCGTCAGGCCGGGGTCCTTGGCGTTGAGGATCTCGGTGTAGTTCCACCGCACCAGCAGCGCGGCGACGAAGGCGCCGGCGGTCTGGGCCAGGGCGTACGGGGCGACCTTGCGCCAGGAGAACCCCTTGAACACGGCGAGGGCGACGGTGATCGCCGGGTTGAGGTGCGCGCCACTCACCCGTGAAGCGACGTAGACACCGAGCGTGACGCCGATGCCCCACGCCCAGGCGATGCTGTCGTGGTCCCCGATGCCCGCGGCGGCGACCTGCGCCACCACCCCGCACCCGAACAGGATGAGGATCATCGTCCCCACGAACTCCGCGGCCATCTCGCCGGCGAGTCCGTGGGCCTTGAGGTTTCGCACCATTGCTTCCTCCACAAAGGACCAGTTCCCCCTGGTCCTCCCAGCCAAGCCCGCCCGTCACAGCGGGTCAACGCGGCCCGGTCGGCATTGTCGAACGTGTGAAGACGATGTTCGACATTGTCGAATCAAGGCCGGTCGGGCTAGGGTCGCGAACGTGCCGGGTCCGATCCAGTCCATCGAGCGCGCGGCCGCGATCCTGCGGCTGCTGGCGCGCGGCTCGGGTCGGCTGGGCGTCGGCGAGATCGCCGAATCCCTCGAACTGGCGAAGGGCACAGCGCACGGCATCCTGCGGACGCTGCAGGGTGTCGGGTTCGTCGAGCAGGACCGCGACACGGGCAAGTACCAGCTCGGCGCCACCCTGCTGCACCTGGGCACGAGCTATCTCGACGTCAACGAGCTGCGGTCCCGCGCGATCAACTGGGCCGACGCGCTGGCGTCCCGCAGCGGCGAGGCCGTCCGGATCGGCGCGCCGCTGGAGGGCCGGGTGCTGGTCGTGCACCACGTGTTCCGCCCGGACGACAGCCTGCAGACTCTCGACGTCGGCACGCTGCTGCCACTGCACGCCACCGCGCTCGGCAAGGTCCTGCTGGCCTACGACACGACGTTGAAGGCCACGACGGAGGCGTACACCCGCCGCACGCTGGTCACCCAGACGGCGATCAAGCGCGAGTGTGCGAAGGTACGCGAAGCGGGCTGGGCGGCGGAGAACGGCGAGATGATCTCGGACGAGGCGGGCATCGCCGCCCCGATCCGCGGCCACGGCGGCATCGTGGTCGGCGCGATCGGCGTGTCGGGAGCGGTGGAGCGCATCTGCGAGCACGACGGCAGCCCGAACCCGCGGCTGCTGGGCCACGTCCGCGACGCGGCCCGCGCGGTGTCCCGCGACCTGGGCGCGTCCCGATGGTGACCCGGCCACCGCGCGGCGCCCGAGGCCCCGCCCGCAATGGCCAACACGGCACTAGCTTCGGCGTGTTGGCCATTGCGGGCAGTGTGTTGGCCACTCCGGGCAGTGTGTTGGCTGGTCCGGGGTGCCGGGTTCGCGCGTCCGGGGCCGGCCCCTTGAACGCGGGCAGCGACCGGCGGCCTCCGGCCGCCCGGTGTGGCCGCTCGAGTGTGAAGGAGGTGCGTCCGTGGTCCAGCGGTACGTGATGTCCATCGACCAGGGCACCACCTCCACCCGGTGCATCCTGTTCGACGCCCGCGGCCGGCTCGTGTCCGTCGTGCAGCGGGAGCACCAGCAGCACTTCCCGCGGCCCGGCTGGGTCGAGCACGACGCCACCGAGATCTGGCGCAACGTGTCCCGGATCGTCCCGCAGGCCCTCGCCGACGCCGGGGCGACCGCGGACCAGGTCGTCGGCCTGGGCATCGCCAACCAGCGCGAGACCACCGTCCTGTGGGACCGGCGCACCGGCAACCCCGTCGGGCGGGCGATCGTCTGGCAGGACACCCGCACCGACGCCATGCTCGAACAGCTGGCCCGTGAGCCCGGCGCGGACCGCGTCCGGCAGCTGTGCGGCCTGCCGCTGGCCACCTACTTCTCGGCGCCGCGCATCCGCTGGATGCTCGACCGCACCCCCGGCCTGCGCGAACGCGCCGAGCGCGGTGACGTCCTCTTCGGCACCATCGAGAGCTGGCTGATCTGGAACCTCACCGGCGGCGCCGAGGGCGGGGTGCACGTCACCGACGTCACCAACGCCTCCCGCACGATGCTGATGAACCTGCGCACGCTGAGCTGGGACCACGAGCTGCTCGACTTCTTCGACGTCCCGCGCGCGATGCTGCCGGAGATCCGCTCGTCGACCGAGGTGTACGGCACCACCAGCCGGGTCGTGCCCGGCATCCGGATCGCCGCCGCGCTCGGTGACCAGCAGGCCGCGCTGTTCGGCCAGACCTGCTTCGCGCCCGGCGAGGCGAAGTGCACCTACGGCACCGGCAGCTTCCTGCTGCTCAACACCGGCCCGACGCCGGTGCTGTCCACCCACGGCATGCTCACCACCGTCGGCTTCAAGATCGGCGACGAGCCCGCGGTGTACGCGCTGGAAGGCTCGATCGCCGTCACCGGGTCGCTGGTGCAGTGGTTCCGCGACGGCCTCGAGCTGATCGGCAGCGCGCCGGAGATCGAGACCCTGGCCAGGACGGTCGACGACAACGGCGGCTGCTACATCGTCCCCGCGTTCTCCGGCCTGTTCGCGCCGCACTGGCACAGCGAAGCCCGCGGCGTGATCGCCGGGCTGACGTCGTACATCACCAAGGGCCACCTGGCGCGGGCGGTGCTGGAGGCGACCGGCTGGCAGACCCGCGAGGTCGTCGACGCGATGAACGCCGACTCGGGCCTGGCCCTCAAGACGCTCAAGGTCGACGGCGGGATGACCGCGGACAACCTGCTCATGCAGTTCGTCGCCGACGTCCTCGACGTGCCGGTCGTCCGCCCGATGGTGGCCGAGACGGTGTCGCTCGGCGCGGCCTACGCGGCTGGGCTCTCCGTCGGGTACTGGCCGGACCTGGAGGGCCTGCGGCGCAACTGGCACCGCGCCGGGCAGTGGCTGCCGGCGATGGACCCGGCCCGCCGCGCGACCGAGTACGGGCACTGGCGCCAGGCCGTCGAGCTGACGTTCGGCTGGATGCGCCCCGGCCCGGCCGCCGTCGCCCCCGGCTCGGACCTGGTCGAGGTGCTGCTGGCCGACCACCGCCGGTTCGAGCAGCTGTTCCGCGACCTGCGCAACACCGAGGCCGACCGCCCGGGCCTGGTCGCCGAGCTGGCGGCCCTGCTGGTCGCGCACGCGACGGCGACCGAGCGCATCGTCCGCCCGGAAGCACCCGGAGAGCTGTTCGCCGACGACCTCCTGGCCGCCCTCGACCCCGACGACTTCGAGAAGGCGTTGCAGCGCCTGGAGAACCTCGTCGACATGCACGTCCGAGGCGAGGAACGCGTTCTGCTCAACGATCTCCGCGCCACAATGTCCACTTCGGACCGGACGGCGCTGGGCCGCGCGTTCGCCGCAGAGCGCCGACGCCAGCTGGACCTCGGCAGCGGCGACCCCGCCTACATCCGCGACCTCGGCGACCGCCTGCGGCTCTAGACCGCCTCGAGCACGAAGAACAGGAAGCTCGGAAAGGTGTCCAGGATCGCGAAGTCGTCCGGGTACGCCTCGCGCGCCTCCGGCACCGGACGGGGTTCACTGATGACGGCGATCCGGAAACCGGCCTCGGTGAAGGCGTCGGTCATCGCGTGCAGCGGCTTGTTCCAGAACGTCATCCGGCAGGGCCGGCCCTGCAGCACGAACTCGTCGGTCCAGGTGTAGCGCTCGAAGTAGTCGGGCCGGGGACCTTCCGCGCGGTGCGTGAGGTTGACCATCATCGGGTGGTTGACCGAGGCGATGAGCCGCCCGCCGGTGCGCAGCACGCGGCGCAGCTCGGCCAGTGTCGGCTTCCAGTCCTCCAGGTAGTGCAGCACCAGGGACGCCATGACGTCGTCGAACGCGTCGTCGGGGTAGGGCAGCGCGTCGGCCAGGTCGGCGACGCGCAGGTCCGCGTCGGCACCGAGCCGCTGGCGCGCCTGGTCCACCATCCCGGCGCTCTGGTCGAAGCCGGTCACCAGCGCACCTCGGTCGCGCAGCGCCGCGAACAGCGGACCCGAGCCGCAGCCGGCGTCGAGGATCCGCCGTCCGGCCACGTCTCCGGCCAGCGCCAGTGCCGCGGGCCGTTCGTAGTAGGCGTTCATCAGGCTGGTCTCGTTCTCGACCGCGTAAGTCTCGGCGAAACCGTCGTATCCACTCGTCTCCTGAGCCATACGGCCCATCCTGGCACGAGCCGGTCAGAGGTAGCCGGGGAACGGATCGGCGCCGAAGAACACCGCGCCCGCGCCGTCGTACACGCCTTCGGTGAGGAACGCGTGCTGCGGCACGACGGCGGCGTCGCGCAGGTACCGCTGCAGCGGGTGGTCGCTGTCGATCGCGGCGGTGCCGCCCAGGCTGAACGCGGCCTGCACGACGGCGAACCCGACCCGCGCCGCGTGCGCCGCCGCCAGCCGCAGCAGGCTCACCTGCTCCGGCCCGGGGGTGCCCGACAACGCCGTCTCGTAGACCTCTTCGGTGGCTTCGTAGAAGAACGCGCGCACCGAACGCAGCTCCGCCTCGGCCTTCCCCAGGGCGATCCGCGCGTAGGCTCGGTCGGCCAGTTTCGGGCCGCCGGTGAGCCCGGTGCGGCCCGCCCCGAAGCCGGTCACGTGGTTCAGCGCGGCGCGGGCGATGCCGAGGTTCACCACGGCGAGCACCTGCGCGGCGTAGGCGAGGGCCGGGTAGCGGTAGAGCGGCTCGTCGACGGTCGCGCCGCCACCCCGGACGAACGTCCACTCGGCCGCGACGTCGACGCCGTCCACCCGCAGGTCGTGGCTGCCGGTGCCGCGCAGCCCGACCGCGTCCCAGGTGTCGACGACCTCGGCCTGCGACGCGGGCAGCACCGCGGTGCGCGGCCGTCCCGACGATCCGTCCCCGATGCCGACACCGACGTAGTCGGCCGCGAGGCTGCCGCTGGCCAGGCGCCACTGCCCGCAGACCCGGAACCCGCCCGGGACCTCCTCGGCGGGCTGCACCGGGAAGAGCGCTCCGGCGAAGACGACGTCCGGCCCGTCGGCGTAGAGCCGGGCCTGGGTCTCCGGCGGCAACGCGGCCGGGTAGACGCCCGACGCGCCGAAACTGGCGACCCAGCCGGCCGAACCGTCCACTTCGGACATCCGCTCGACCGCGCGCAGGAACTCCGCGGGCGGCCGGGCGTCCCCGCCGAACCGCCGCGGCGTGGTCGCCCGGTAGAACCCGGCGAGCTTGAACTTCCCGACGACGTCACGCGGGACGTGCCGCAGCCGCGCGAACTCCCCGGCGCGCCGGGCCACCTCGGTCAGCGCCGCCTCGAAGGCGGGAGTACTCCACCGGTCCGAAACCGTCACGCCGGGATTCCCTGCGGCACCGAGCCACCCAGTCGCGCGCGCACGCGGGACGCGAAGATGTCGTAACGCGTGGCCATGCGGGCGCCGGGACGGCGGATCGGCGCGTGCGCGGACACCGGGCCGAACTGCTCGCCGTCGCGGAACTGTTCCCGGGTGAGGTCGAGCTCCAGGCCGCTGGGCAGCCGGTTCCAGTAGTGCAGTCCGGCGCGCTCACCGTCGGGCCGGAACACCTCCGAGCACAGCAGGACGCCGCCGAGGAGCTCCGCCACGGCCATCGCGGTGACACTGCAGTGCCCGCCGGCGGGGTTCCCGGCGTCCCAGGTGTCGGACGGGTCGCAGGTCCGCTCGTCCCAGCACTCCCGCAACACGGCTTCCAGCTCCGTCAACGACCACACCACAGTCATCCACCCCTCCGGATCACGTCACCCGCACACTAGCCGCCGAAGCGAAGGTAACGAACCGGTAACGGCCGAATCGCGGTTTGAACCGCCCCCGACTTCTGGCCGTTTCAGCCAATGCCGGAACCAGTGACACCGGACGCGGTCCCCGACAGCCCGCGTGCGATGGCACTCCCCCGGGTTCCGCGCGTTCTCCCAGCCGGGCACGCAGCTGTCATCGCCGTGCCCGGAAAACCTAACGAGGTGAACAACTCCATGTCCCGATCCCCCGCCACGGGCCGGCACCGCATTTCCCGCAGAACGAAGATCGCGACCGGCGGCCTCGCCCTCGCGATCGCCGTCGGCGGCATCGTCGTCGCGACCACCGCCGGCAAGACCGGTGAAGCCAGCGCCGACCCCGCCGACCCGTCGTTCTTCCTGGACATCGCGAAGGTCCCCGCCGGCAACAACGTGAACAAGGCGCTGCAGCAGAAAGGCGCGCGCGGCACGTTCACGGTGAACTGCGGCCGCAACGAAAACGGCCACTTCAACCCCGACAACTTCATCGCGCAGCCCGGTGTCCGCAACGGCGCCCAGCACCTGCACGACTACGTCGGCAACCTTTCGACGAACGCCGACTCCAACAACAAGAGCCTGTCGAAGGCCGGCACCACCTGCAAGAACGGTGACAAGTCCGCCTACTACTGGCCGGTCGTGCGCATCGACACCGGCGAGGAAGAGGAAGCCGAGGCGAACCCGCCCGCCAGCGTGCCGGCCGCCGACCGCGCCGGCGCGGCCAAGGACAACGCCTCCACGCAGGTCGACTGCCCGGACGTCGCGAGCCAGCTGCCCGAAGACGTCCCCGACCAGGCGATGGACGAGGTGAACCGCAACCTCACGCTGATCGACCAGCAGATCGACGAGGCGAACAAGCGGATCGCCAAGGGTGACCTGAAGTCCGCGCAGGACGTCCAGAACGCCGTCGTGGGCCCGCTCAAGGACAAGCGGACCGCGGTGCTCGACCGGATCGCCACGGCGATCGGGCGCAACGCGGCCAAGCCGACGAACCTCGGCGGGCTCGCCGCGTGCAAGCTCAAGCAGGGCGGCCAGGGCGGTCTCGACAACGGCGGCCAGAACAGCGACGGCGACAAGGGCGCCTCGGCCGGCAAGAAGGAGCAGAAGCAGGCCGACGGCACGGCCGCGGAGCTGCCCGGCGTGAACGACCAGAACGAGGTCGCCGGCAACGACGGCGAGATCCAGCGCGTCCAGTCCGCGACCATCTCGTTCACCAGCGGTGGCGCGCGGAAGGTCGTCGCGATGCCGCAGTTCCTGCGCATCCTCTACGGCGACGCCAAGCAGAGCACCAACGGCCCGGCCAACGCCCGGCCGAGCTGGACGTGCACCGGCTTCGAGGACCGGCTGACCGACCACTACCCGATCTGCCCGGGCAACAGCAAGGTCGAGCGGATCCACGCCTTCCCGAACTGCTGGGACGGCAAGAACATCGACAGCACGAACCACCGCACGCACATCGTGTTCGCCGACCAGCAGGGCAAGTGCCCGCAGGGCTTCAAGAACGTGCCGCAGCTGGTGATCAAGCTCGTTTACAACATCCCGCACGACATCCAGGTCAAGGGCCAGTACAAAGTGGACGCTTTCCCGCAGGAGAGCCACAACCCCCGCTCGGACCACGACGACTTCGCCAACGTCATGGGCCAGTGCCTGATGAACCAGGTCGTCAAGTGCATCAACAGCGGCCGCCGCTGCTCGCAGTAGCCGATTGTCCGTGAAGGCCACATCGAGGGACTCTGAGTCCCTCGATGTGGCCTTCACGGACTTCCGGGTCAGGAAGCCGCGCGGCGTTTTGTCCAGATGTCGTACGCGACCGCCGCCAGCAGGACGACGCCCTTCACCAGCATCACCCGCTCGCTCGGGGCGCCGATCAGGGACATGCCGTTGTTGATGACGGCCATGATCAGGCCGCCGGTGATCGCGCCGACCACCTTGCCGACGCCGCCCTGGACCGCCGCGCCGCCGATGAACGCCGCCGCGATCGCGTCCAGCTCGAAGTTGATGCCCGCCGTCGGGCCCGCCTGGTTCAGCCGGCCGGCGAAGATGATCCCGGCCAGCGCGGCCAGCACGCCCATGTTGACGAAGATCCAGAACGTCACCGACTTGACCTTGACGCCGGACAGCGTCGCCGCCTGCAGGTTGCCGCCGACGGCGTAGATGTGCCTGCCGAACACCGACTTCCCGGCCACCAGCGAGTAGCCGAGCACCAGTGCCGCCAGCAGGATCAGCACCCACGGCAGGTTCTTGAACCGGGCCAGCTGCACGACCAGCGCGAGCACGATCACCGCGACCCCGGCGATCTTCAGCACGAAGATCGCGAACGGGTCGACGTCCTGGCCGTAACCCAGCCGCGCCGAGCGCTTGCGCCACTGCGTGAAGACGATCCCGGCCACGGCGGCGACGCCGGCGAGCAGCGAGACCAGGTCGGCGCCGCCCAGCGGGCCGAGGCCGATGTTGCCCAGGTAGCCGTCGGTGAAGCCGTTGGACAGCGTGCGGATCGTGTCCGGGAACGGGCCGATGCCCTGGTTGCCCAGCACGGTCAGGGTCAGCGCGCGGAACACGAGCATCCCCGCCAGCGTCACGATGAACGCCGGGATCCCGAAGTAGGCGACCCAGTAGCCCTGCCAGGCGCCGATCACCGCGCCGACGACGAGCGTGACCAGCACCGCCCAGAACCACGGCAGGTGCCAGTTCACCATCAGCACCGCCGACACCGCGCCGGTCATCGCGACGACCGACCCGGCGGACAGGTCGATGTGCCCGGAGATGATCACCAGGATCATCCCGATCGCGAGGATCAGCACGTAGGAGTTCTGCACGATGATGTTGGAGATGTTCTGCGGCTCCAGCAGCGCACCACCGGTGAGCACCTCGAACAGCACCACGATCAGCGCGAACGCGACGTAGATGCCGCTCTGGCGCGGGTTGATCGAGATCCGCCGGGCGGAGTGCTCGACCGGGGGCGCGTCGGGCCGCGCTTCGGTCGTGGTCATTCCCGTTCCTTCGTCATGTACTGCATGAGCAGTTCCTGGGTGGCTTCCTCGCGCGTGGCCTGGCCGGTGATCCGCCCGGCCGACAGCGCGTAGATCCGGTCGCAGAGCCCGAGCAGCTCCGGCAGCTCGGACGAGATGACCAGCACCGCCTTCCCCTGCGCGGCGAGGGCGTTGATGATCGAGTAGATCTCGAACTTCGCGCCGACGTCGATGCCGCGGGTCGGCTCGTCGAGGATCAGCACGTCCGGGTCGGTGAAGATCCACTTGGCCAGCACGACCTTCTGCTGGTTGCCGCCGGAGAGCTTCCCGGTCACGCTGCGCACGGTCGGCGCCTTGATCGAGAGGTCCCGGCGGAACCCGACGGCCGTGTCGTGCTCGGCGTGCTCGTTGACCCAGCCCCGCTTCGCGAGCTTGCCCAGCCCGGCCGCGGACACGTTGCGCTGGATGTCCTCGATCAGGTTGAGCCCGTACCGCTTCCGGTCCTCGGTGGCGTAGGCGATGCCGTGGCGGACGGCGTCGCGCACCGACCGGACGTCGATCTCCTTGCCGTGCTTGAGGATCCGCCCGGAGATGTCCTTGCCGTAGGACCGGCCGAACACGCTCATCGCGAGCTCGGTGCGGCCCGCGCCCATCAGGCCGGCCAGCCCGACGATCTCCCCGCGCCGCAGCGAAAGCGACGCGTGGTCGACGACCACCCGGCCCGCCTGCGTGGGGCTGTGCACCGTCCAGTCCTCGATCCGCAGCACCTCCTCCCCGATGTCCGGTTCCCGGGGCGGGAACCGGTGCTCGAGGTCGCGGCCGACCATCCCGGTGATGATCCGTTCCTCGGTCAGCCCGGCCGCGTCGAGGGTGTCGATCGTGCGGCCGTCCCGCAGGATCGTGACGGTGTCGGCGATCGCCGTCACCTCACCGAGCTTGTGCGAGATGATCACGCACGTGACACCGTCGGCCCGCAGCTCGCGCAGCAGGTCGAGCAGGTGCGCCGAGTCCTCGTCGTTGAGCGCCGCGGTCGGCTCGTCGAGGATCAGCAACCGGACCTCCTTGGACAGTGCCTTGGCGATCTCGACGAGCTGCTGCTTGCCGACACCGAGGTCGCGCACCGGGGTCACCGGGTTCTCCCCGAGGCCGACGCGCCGCAGGAGCGCGCCGGCCTCGTGGTTGGTGCGGTTCCAGTCGATCCAGCCCCGCTTGTCGCGTTCGTTGCCGAGGAAGATGTTCTCCGCTATCGAGAGCTGCCCGCACAGCGCGAGCTCCTGGTGGATGATCACGATTCCGCGCCGCTCACTGTCGCGCACCGAACCGAACTCGCACCGCTGCCCGTCGAAGTGGATCTCGCCGTCGTACGTCCCGTGCGGGTAGACGCCGGAAAGCACCTTCATCAAGGTGGACTTCCCGGCGCCGTTCTCTCCGCAGATCGCGTGGATCTCGCCGCTGTTCACGGAAAGGGTGACGTCCGACAGCGCCTTGACCCCGGGGAAGGTCTTGGTGATCCCGCGCATGCCGAGCAGTTCGGTCATTTCAGCTGACCCGCCGTGTAGTAACCGGAGTCGACGAGCTCCTTCTGGTAGTTGGCCTTGTCCACGGTCACCGGCTGCAGCAGGAACGACGGGACGACCTTCTTGCCGTTGTCGTAGTCGGTGGTGTTGTTGACCTCGGGCTTGCCGCCCTTGAGCACCGCGTCGGCCATCTTCACCGTGGTGTCGGCGAGGATGCGGGTGTCCTTGAAGATCGTCGAGTACTGCTCGCCGGCGATGATGGACTTGACCGACGCGACCTCGGCGTCCTGCCCGGTGACCACCGGGTACGGCTGGCCGGCGGTGCCGTAGCCGTTGCTCTTCAGGGCCGAGAGGATGCCGATCGACAGGCCGTCGTACGGCGAAAGCACGCCCGAGACCTTCGCGCCACCGGTGTAGGTCTTGGTGAGCAGGTCTTCCATCCGCCGCTGCGCGGTGGCCGGGTCCCAGCGCAGGATCGCCGCGCGGGCGAAGTCGGTCTGGGTGCTCTTGACGACCAGCTTGCCGCTGTCCATCAGGGGCTTGAGCACGGACATCGCGCCGTTGAAGAAGAACGTCGCGTTGTTGTCGTCGGGCGAACCGGCGAACAGCTCGACGTTGAACGGACCGGCACCGTCGCCGAGGCCCTTGACCAGCGAGTTCGCCTGCTCGACGCCGACCTTGAAGTTGTCGAACGTGGCGTAGTAGTCGACGTTCGGCGAGTTGCGGATCAGCCGGTCGTAGGCGATGACCGGGATCTTGCGGTCGGCGGCCTCCTGCAGCTGCGTGGTGATCGCGGTGCCGTCGATCGAGGCGATGACCAGCAGCTTCGCGCCCTTGGTGATCTGGTTCTCGATCTGGTTGACCTGGGTCGGGATGTCGTTCTCGGCGTACTGCAGGTCGACCTTGTAACCGAGCTTCTCCAGCGCGGCCTTGATGTTGTCGCCGTCGTGGATCCAGCGCTCCGACGACTTGGTCGGCATCGTGACGCCGACCAAACCGCCCGCCGCGCTCGCGGCACCGGACGCCGGCGCCTGGTCGGCGGTCTTCTCACTCGAACCGCACGCCGAGAGCGTGAGCACGAGCCCCGCGGCGGCGATCCCCGCCATTGTTCTGGTGAACCTCATTGTTCCGTTTCCTTTCTCAGAAGCATCTTCAGAAGCCTTGTGCGAGCCGGTAGTACGCCTGGTTCCAGCGGATGCGGTCGGCGAAGCCGTGTGGCGTGGTGTCCTTGTCGATCACCAGCAGTTCGACGCCGAGCAGGTTCGCGAAGTCGCGAAGGGTCTCCGTGCCCACGGCCTGGGTGAGCACGGTGTGGTGCGGGCCGCCCGCGGTGATCCACGACTCGGCGGACGTCGCCAGCGTCGGCGCGGGCTGCCACACCGCCCGCGCGACCGGCAGGTTCGGCAGCGGCTCGTCGGGCGGGACGACGTCGATCTCGTTGGCCACCAGGCGGAACCGGTCGCCGAGGTCGACCAGGCCGAGGGTGACACCGGGGCCGGGCGCGGCGTCGAACACCAGCCGCACCGGGTCTTCCCGCCCGCCGATGCCGAGCGGGTGGATCTCGCACGACGGCGTCGCCGCGGCGATGCTCGGGCAGACCTCGAGCATGTGCGCGCCGAGGATCTTCGGCGTGCCCGGCCCGAAGTGGTAGGTGTAGTCCTCCATGAACGACGTCCCGAGCCCGGTGCCGGTGCCCATCGCTTTCACCGCGGCGAGCAGCGCGGACGTCTTCCAGTCGCCTTCGCCACCGAAGCCGTAACCGTCGGCCATCAGCCGCTGGACCGCCAGGCCCGGCAGCTGGCGGAGGCCGCCGAGGTCCTCGAAGTTCGTCGTGAACGCGCCGAAGCCGCCGTCGTCGAGGAACGCGCGCAGCCCGGCCTCGATCTTCGCCGCGTAGCGCAGCGACTCGTGCCGCGCTCCCCCGGCGGCCAGCTCCGGCACGATGGCGTAGTCCTCGGCGTACCGCGCCAGGAGATCGTCCACATCGGATACCCCGTCGACCAGCTCGACCAGCTCGTTGACGCCGTAGGTGTTGACCGACACGCCGAACCGTCGCTCGGCCTCGACCTTGTCCCCCTCGGTGACCGCGACGTCGCGCATGTTGTCGCCGAACCGGGCCAGGCGCAGGTTCCGCAGGTGGTCGGCGCCGATGGCCGCGCGCGCCCACGCGTCGATCCGGGCCACCACGACCGGGTCGGTGACGTGCCCGGCCACGGTTTTGCGCGGGAGGCCGAGCCGCGTCTGGACGAACCCGAACTCGCGGTCGCCGTGCGCGGCCTGGTTGAGGTTCATGAAGTCCATGTCGATCGTGGACCACGGGAGGGCCTCGTTGAGCTGGGTGTGCAGGTGCAGCAACGGCTTGCGCAGCGCGTCCAGCCCGGTGATCCACATCTTCGCCGGCGAGAAGGTGTGCATCCAGGCGATCACGCCGACGCACGCGGCGTCGGCGTTGGCCTCCTGCAGCACCCGGCGGATCGAGGAGGCCTCGGTCAGCACCGGCTTGCCGACGATCTCGGCCGGCAGCCCGCCGGTGCCGGCGAGGAGCTGCTGGATGCGCAGGGACTGGCCGGCGACCTGCTCGAGGGTCTCCTCGCCGTAGAGGGCCTGGCTCCCGGTCAGGAACCAGAGCTGCGGTTTGGCCGCGGAAGTCATCGTTCTCCTCATCGCGATCATTGCTGGCCGTAGACGTTCTGGTACCGGGCGTAGAGCCGGTCGACGTCCTCGGGCGGCAGGGGTTCGGGCGTGCCCAGCTCGAAGGCCTTGTGCACGGTGCGGGCGACGTCCTCGACCATCACGGCGGCCTTGACGGCGTCGCGGGCGGTGCGGCCGACGGTGAACGGGCCGTGGCTGCGCATCAGGACCGCCTTGGAGCGGCTGGTGCGCAGGGTCTCCACGAGACCGCGGCCGATCGAGTCGTCGCCGATCAGGGCGAACGGGCCGACCGGGACGTCGCCGCCGAACTCGTCGGCGATCATCGTGAGCACGCACGGGATCGGCTCACCGCGCGCGGCCCACGCCGTGGCGTAGGTCGAGTGGGTGTGGACGACCCCGCCGATCTCCGGCATCTCGCGGTAGACGTAGGCGTGCGCGGCGGTGTCGGACGACGGCGCCAGCTCCCCGTGCACCAGCTCGCCGTGCAGGTCGGTGACCACCATGGTGTCGGCGGACAGGTCGTCGTAGGACACCCCGGACGGCTTGATGACCATCAGGTCGCGGCCGGGGACCCGCGCCGAGACGTTGCCCGCGGTCCAGATGACCAGGGCGTTGCGGGTCAGCTCGCCGTGCAGGTTCGCCACGGTCTCCCGCAGTTCCGCGACGGTGTCGAGGACTTCGCCGGTCAGGGACATCAGGACCGTCCTTTCGCGACAGCTCGGCGGCGGGCGGCCAGGCGGTGCATGACGTCGTTGGCGCCGCGGCCGAAGTAGTCGTGCAGGGTCGTGTACTCGGTGTAGAGCTCGTCGTAGGCCGTGACGTGCGCGGGCACCGGCTGGTACACCGCGGACCGGGCCGAGCCCATCTCCCCGGCCGCCGCGCGGATGTCCGGGTACTCCCCGGCCGCGACGGCGGCGTGGATCGCGGAGCCGAGCGCGGGCGCCTGTGCCGAGCCGACGACCGACAGCGGCAGGTTGGTGACGTCGGCGTAGATCTGCATCAGCAGGGCGTTCTTCGTCAGGCCGCCCGCGACGATCAGCTCGGTGACGGGGATGCCGGCCTCGGTGAACGTCTCGACGATCTTGCGGGTGCCGAACGCGGTGGCCTCCAGCAGCGCGCGGTAGACGTCCTCGGCGCGGGTGGCCAGGGTCTGCCCGACGAGCACGCCGGAGAGGTCGTGGTCGACGAGCACCGAACGGTTGCCGCTGTGCCAATCCAGCGCGACGAGCCCGTGTTCGCCGATCTCCTGCTGGGCGGCGAGCCGGGTGAGCTGGTCGTGGCTTTCACGGGCGAAGTGCTCGGCGAACCAGCCGAAGATGTCGCCGACGCCGCTCTGCCCGGCCTCGTAGCCCCACAGCCCGGGTACGATGCCGCCGTCGACGACCCCGCACATGCCGGGGACCTCGCGGAGTTCGGCGCCGTTCACGACGTGGCACGTCGAGGTGCCCATGATCGCGACCAGCTGCCCGGGTTCGACGGCCCGCGCGGCGGGGGCGGTGACGTGCGCGTCGACGTTGCCGACGGCGACCGCGATCCCCTCCGGCAGGCCGGTCCACGCGGCTGCTTCGGCGGTCAGCGTGCCCGCCCGGTCGCCCAGCTGCCCGAGCGGGTGCTCGAGCTTGTCGGTCACGAAGGACTCGAAGCCCGACGCGAGTTCGCGGAGGAAGTCACGGCTCGGGTACTGGCCGTCCTGCAGGATGCCCTTGTACCCGGCCGTGCAGGCGTTGCGGACGTACGTGCCGGTCAGCTGCCAGACGATCCAGTCGGCCGCCTCGACCCAGTGCCGCGTCGCCGCGTACACGTCCGGCGCCTCTTCGAACAGCTCGAGGCCCTTGGCGAACTCCCACTCCGAAGAGATCAGCCCGCCGTAGCGCGGCAGCCACTTCTCGCCGCGCGCGCGGGCCAGCTCGTTGATCCGGTCGGCCTGCGGCTGGGCGGCGTGGTGCCGCCACAGTTTCACGTAGGCGTGCGGGTTCTCGGCGAACTCGGGCAGCTCGCACAGCGGCGTTCCGTCCACTGTGGCCGGGACCATCGTGCAGGCGGTGAAGTCGGTGCCGATGCCGATCACATCGGCGGGGTCCACGCCGGCGTCGGCCAGTGCGGCGGGGACGGCGGTGCGCAGGACGTCGACGTAGTCCGCGGGCACCTGCAGCGCCCACTCCGGCGGCAGTGCCCGCCCGGTCGCCGGGAGCGCGCGGTCGACGACGCCGTGGCGGTACTCCGTCACGGCGCTGCCCAGCTCGGCGCCGTCCCGCACGCGGACGACGACCGCGCGCCCGGAGAGCGTGCCGTAGTCGACGCCGACGACGAGGGGATCTGCTGACACTGCCGGTTCACTTCCTTCTGTTAGCGCTAACACTTGGCGCTTGAGCCGACGCACGGCTATCGCGGTCCGGTGCTCTCCCGCACGATCAGCTCGGGCGCGACCAGCGCGCGGTCGTGCCGGTCGCCCCCGCTCATCCGCGTGGCCAGCAGGCCGAACGTGCGCCGGCCGAGCTCGATGAAGTCCTGCCGGACCGTGGTGAGCGGCGGCGTGAAGTAGGCCGCCTCGGGCACGTCGTCGAAGCCCGCGACGCGGACGTCGCCCGGCACCGAGATCCCGGCTTCGGCGAACGCGCGAAGGAGGCCGAGGGCCATCTGGTCGTTGCCCGCGAAGACGGCGTCCAGGTCCTTTTCTCCGACGAGCGCGCGTCCGGCGTCGTAGCCTGAGCGCGAACTCCAGTCGCCGCGGACGACCTTCGGCACCGGAGCGCCGTGGCGTTCGAGGGTTTCACGCCAGCCGGCCTCGCGGTCGAGCGCTTCGAGCCAGTCCTCCGGCCCGGCGACGTGCCAGACCGTGCGGTGGCCCAGGGCCAGCAGGTGTTCGGTGGCGCGGCGGGCGCCGTCACGCTGGTCGACGGCGATCACCGGGACCGGCGCGTCGTCCCCGCCGCCGACGGCGACCAGCGGGATGTCGTCAGGCGCGGCGTCCAGGGCCCGTCCGGCGGTGACGTGCGGCGCGATGACGATGATGCCCTCGACCGCCTGGCCGCGGAGGTTCTCGACGGCGTCCGCGATGGACGACCGGCCGGGGCGGCTGACGCTGGAGATCGTGATGGCGAACCCGGCTTCGCGGGCGGCGTTCTCGATGCCGTAGAGGGTGCTGGCCGGACCGTACAGATTGGACTCGAGGGCGAGCACGCCGAGCGTGCCGGTGCGCCCGGTGACCAGTGCGCGGGCGGCGGAGTTGGGGCGGTAGCCCAGTTCCTCGATCGCGGCGAGCACCCGGGCGCGGGTCGTGGGCCGTACCGGGCCGGTCCCGTTGATGACGCGGGACACGGTCATGTGCGAGACCCCGGCCCGCCCGGCGACGTCGGTCAGGCTCGGCTGCCGGGCCCCGTTGAGGGGTCCACCAGGGCGCGCTCGTTCGGCCACCGACAACCCCTTCCGTCCCCGTCGACGTGGTCCCCGTCACTCGTTCAGGTGACGGCGAGGAGTCAGTGTTAGCGATAACACCGGCGCGGTCAAGCCTGGCCCGCGTAACGGTCTCGTCACGCGAGCCGGGCGCCCAGCGCGATTTCGACGCGTTCGACCAGCGGTTTTGGTGAACAACCCACCGCCACCGTGCCGCGATCCCGGTGTTCAGACCGGCAACCGATGTGTTCAGGCCGGTAATCCGCGTGACACCAACTCTCGGCCTCCCCGCCTGCGCGTGTGCAGACAGAATCGACAATCGAAAGTGGGGCGTGGAACGCGGTGTCACATTTTTGGCGTCGGTGACGACTTGATCTGTACAGAGACACCAGAAAGGGCCATCTTGCGGATCGTGTTCATCGACGACAGCCAGCAGCAAGACCCGCCACGCAAAGGGCTGGGGCACTTGCTGGCGGTCGGCGCGGTCAGCTTCCCTGCCGAACAACTCGCGGGTTATGCGTCCGACCTGCAAACGATCCGCGAAGAACTGGGCATCCCGGCCGAGGAAGAACTGAAGTGGGCACCGAGCAAGGGCACCTTCCTGCATGGAAAATGGGACACTCTCCGGAGCCTCCGGGCGGAAATGCTCGAGGCGGCCGCCCGCCGGGACGTCAAGAGCATGGTGGTGATCTTGGACCACTCCGCCCGTTACAGTGACTACACGCAGGCCGAAGCCGGAGCCGAGATCCTCAAATGGCTCTATGAGCGAGTGTCCATGCACCTCGGCGACGTCGATGACTTCGGCCTAGTCATTGCAGACAAACCAGGCGGCGGCACCGCGGAAGAGAACAAGTGGCTGGCCGCTTCCCTAGCCCTCACCAACCGCGGCACAGAGTATGTTCAACCGGACAAGATCATCCTGCCGATCGTGACCGCACACAGCCACCACGTTCCCCACATACAGTTGGCCGATCTTGTCGTCGCCGCGACGACTGCCGCCTACGCTGGTCGTCCGAGAGCCTTGGACCTTGTTCCGCTACTGAGACCCCTTATGCACCGACATCGCCTCAATTACATCAACGGGGCTGGAATTGTTCAGTTCCCTGAGCACATGAACCTCTACTACTGGGCATTCGGTGAGACGGGCTGGGCCAGGCCATCCAAGATGTGCGGCTGGGCACTCCCCCGTGAAGGACTTGCCTACGCCGACGATCCCGGGCTTCCTCCTGGAGCATCGGCACAGGCACCAGTAGACAAACCGGGCCAACCCCACGGACGGTCAACGGCCGGCTGAGAAGATCGACGGCAGCAGCGGGCTACAGGGTCAGGGTGGCGGCCACCGGGAGGTGGTCGGAGCCGGTTGCGGGGAGGGTCCACGCCGCCGTCGGGCGGGCGCCCGTCACGAAGATCTGGTCGATCCGGGCCAGCGGCAGCGAGGCCGGCCAGCTGAAGCCGAAGCCGTCGCCGGCCTCGTCCTGGGCCGACTGCATGCGGGCGGTGATCGGGGCGAGCGCGCGGTCGTCCGTCGTGCCGTTGAAGTCGCCGACCAGGATCTTGCGCGGGGCCGGGTCGGCAGCGACGGCATCGGTGAGGAGACCCAGCGCCGCGTCGCGGCCGTTCGCCGTGAAGCCCGAGTCGACGCGCACCCGCACCGAAGGCAGGTGCGCCACGAACACCGCGACCGGCCCCTTTGGACTGTCCACAGTGGTCCGCAGCGCCCGCGTCCACGGCATGATCGCCACCGGTTCGGTGTCGTGGATCGGGTACGTGCTCCAGATCCCGACGGTGCCCTGCACCGAGTGGTGCGGGTACGCCGCGGCGAGCGCGTCCTCGTACTTCGGCACCTCGGACCTCTTCAGCTCCTCCAACGCGATCACCTGCGCGCCGGAGGAGGCCAGCGCCCGCGCGGTGCCCGCCGGGTCCGGGTTCTCGTCGTTCACGTTGTGGGAGACGATCGTGAAGTCGCCGCCGGTGCCCCGCTTGTCGAAGACCCGGCCGCCGAAGGACACGCCCCAGACGAGCGCGGGCAGCAGCAGCGCCACCAGCGCCAGCGCCGAACGCCGGATCAGCGCGGCCACCAGCAGCGGCACCACGAGCAGGCCGGCCCACGGCAGGAACGTCTCCAGCAGGCTGCCGGCGTTGCCCGCCCAGTTCGGCACCAGCGGGTGCGCGAGCAGCACCAGCGCCGTCAGCACGGCGAACACCGCGATGACGCGGCCACGCCGCCAGAACCCGGCCCGCACGGGCGGCACGGTGATCGGTTCGGTCACCGCGGTCATCGGGTCGCCGCCGGGAGTTCCCGCTGGATCGCGGCGATGAGCGTCTCGCTGGCGGCCAGCGCGGCCTGCAGCCCGGCCGACGGGGTCCCGCCGGGGTTCTGGTGCAGCACCACCCCGAGGATCAGCGCGCCACCCGGTGTCCGGGCCGCCCACATCAGGGCGCCGCCGGCCGCGGTCGACGAGCCCGTCTTCAGCCCGATCACGCCGGAGCGCCCGAGCAGGGTGTTCGTGTTGACGACGGCGCCGGGCACGCCGTCCACCTTGAGACTCGGCGTGGCGACGAGCGAGCGGACGACGTCGTCCTTCATCACCTCGCGGGCGAGCCGGAGCTGGTCCTCGGCGGTGCTCGTCGTCGAGTCCTCGACGCCGCTGGCGCCGGTGTAGGTCGTGCTGGTCATGCCGAGGTCGGCCGCCGCGCGGTTCATCTTCGCGACGAACGCGTCCTGGCTCCCGGCGTCCCACCGGGCGAGCAGGCGGGCGACGTTGTTGCCGGACGGGATGAGCATCAGCGCGAGCAGGTCGCGCTGGCTGATCGTGCGGCCCGCCCGGACCGGCGCGGTCGACTCCTCGGCCGACGTCGACTCGTCCTGCGCCTGCTGGTCCACGGTGATCCGCGGGCCCGCGTCACCCGGGGCGAGCGGGTGGTCCTTGAGCACGACGTAGGCGGTCATCACCTTCGTGACGCTGGCGATCGGGACCGGCGCCCGCTCCCCGCGGGTCCCGAGCGAGCCCAGGCCCTGCACCTCGGCGGTGGCCTGGCCGCTCGCCGGCCACGGCAGCGGCAGGTCGAGGGCGGGCCGCGCGGGCACCGCCTGGCCCGCCACCGACGGCGGGAAGACGACCCAGGCGGCCGCGGCCAGCGCCACCGCCCCCGCGGCGGCGAACCCGCTCGCGGCGGGCGGGAAACGAAAGCGGGCCATGGATCTCCTCCGGGTTCCGGGGTGCGCCGCTCGAACGCACACCGGTCACTCTGTCCGGGGAAGATCGCCGTCCCGTCGGGGTTGTTCGACAGGTCTGAACCAGAAGTGTCACGGTTCTGTACTGAAACGCGAGAGGGCCCCCTGCCGCCAACCCGGCAGGGGGCCCGTCCCGCACCGCGCGCGCTCAGCTCACGTGGACGTAGTCCACGACGAGCTGCTGCGGGAACTGGGTGCTGCCGTCGGGGTCGCCGGGCCAGTAGCCGCCGACCGCCAGGTTGAGGATCAGGAAGAACTCGTGGTTGAACGCCCACTGGTTGCCGCCGACGTCGGCGGGCGTGCGGGTCTGGTAGGCGTTCCCGTCGACGGACCAGACGATCCGGTCCGTCGACCAGTCGACCGCGTAGGTGTGGAAGTCGTCGGAGAAGTTCGGCCCGCTGTAGGGGGCGCCGATGCCCGCCGACCCGGAGTAGCCGGGGCCGTGGATGGTGCCGTGCACCGTGTTCGGCTCGAACCCGACGTTCTCCATGATGTCGATCTCGCCGCAGTTGGGCCAGCCGGCGCTGCCGATGTCGGTGCCGAGCATCCAGAACGCGGGCCACATGCCCTGCCCGCGCGGCAGCTTCATCCGGGCCTCGATGTGGCCGGACGACGCGGAGAACTTGCCGGAGGTGTTGAGCCGCGCCGAGGTGTACTCGCAGGGCCCGTACCAGCAGTTGTTCCCGCTGCTTTCCTTCTTCGCGGTGATCACGAGGTGGCCTTGGCCGTCGAGCGCCGCGTTGGCGGTGCCGTCGGTGTACCACTGCCGTTCGTGGTTGTTGACGTTGTCCCCGGTCTCGTGGCCCCACTTCGACCCGTCGACGCCGGCACCGGCCGGGCCGTCGAAGTCGTCGCTGAAGCTCGCGAGCAGGTTGGCGGGGACGGCCGAAGCGGCCTGGCTCTGCGGTGCGGCCACCAGTGCGCCGGCCACGAGCAGCGCCGCGGGCGCCACCAGCAGGCGGGCGGTCCGCCGCCATCGGGCGGAGTTCTCGGTCGACATCGTCGTCGCCCCTTCTCATTCCGCGGGCGACGGCTGGCGGCTCACCGGCACCCTATTTGTTGTGGATGGCAACAAAGTATCCACGGGTACCTGGCGAAGAACAAGGATAACCGGTCGGACATTTTCCGACGATGACCCGATGGTCCGGACCATCGGGTACTTTCGGGCAACCGGCGCGCGTGAGCGGGATGGTCAGCGCAGGATGCAGTCCAATCCGAGCCCGACGCCGGTGGCCACGTACTCGCAGATGTGCGACGCGTGGGCGACGTCGGTCTCGGTGCAGCCCAGCGGAACGCCGAGCACGTCGACCGAGCAGTAGGCGTAGAACTGGTTCGGGCTGCCCGGAACGGGGTCCGCCGAAGCCGGGGCGGCCGTGGCGAGGGCCGCGGAAACGGTGAGCGCGGCCGCGGCCGCGATGGCGGCGATACGGGTCCTCATGGTGCTCTCCTCCCGGAAATCCCCTGTGTGCCAGGGGTTTGTGCGGTGAGGATGCCCCGCGCGACACCGGTTCAGCTCCAAGTCACCGGAAAGTGTCACCGGACCGGACCGCGAACCGAACAGAACATGAACACTTGATGCTCGTTTACGTCCGAACGTAGGTATTTACGAGCAGCTTCGATCATCTAGGCTGACGATCGCCCTGCCGTGGTCCCCCTGGAGGCTCTTGTGACGCCCGAACGCTCCGGACTCACCCGCCGCAGTTTCCTCGGCGGGGTCGCCGCCGCCGGCGCCCTCGGCGCCCTGCCGCCCGGGATGGCCGAGGCCCTCGCCGAACCGCGGGCGAGCGGCAGCCTCGCCGACGTCGAGCACGTCGTGGTCCTGATGCAGGAGAACCGCTCGTTCGACCACTACTACGGCACCATGAAGGGCGTCCGCGGCTTCGGCGACCGGTCGGCGATCGTGCAGCCGAACGGCCAGGACGTCTTCCACCAGCCCGACTCCGGCCGCGGCGACGGCAAGTACCTGCTGCCGTTCCGTGTCGACACGTCCAAGGTGGACGGTCAGGACCTCGGCGACCTCGGCCACGGCTGGGCCGACCAGCACCAGGCCATCGCCGGCGGCGCGAACAACGCGTGGGTGCCCGCCAAGGGCGAGATGACCATGGGCTACTTCGGCCAGGGCGACATCCCGTTCCACCGGGCGCTCGCCGACGCGTTCACCCTGTGCGACCACTACCACTGCTCGGTGCAGGGCCCGACCACCCCCAACCGGCTCTACCTGTTCAGCGGGACGATCGACGCCGACGGCAAGGCCGGCGGCCCGGCGAACTACAACCCGGCCGACTACAAGCCGGTGTTCAGCTGGACGACCTACCCGGAACGCCTGCAGCAGCACGGGGTTTCGTGGAAGGTCTACGCGAACAAGGAGGTCGGCGACGCGGGCGGCTCGTTCGTCGGCGACTACGGCGACAACCCGCTCTGGCTGTTCAAGGCCTACCACCAGGACTACACGAGCGATCTTTCGAAGCGCGCCAGCGTCTTCAAGACCTGGGGCCCGGACTCCGGCAAGGGCAAGGACGTCAACCACGTCCTGAGCGAGTTCACCGCCGACTGCGCGAGCGGGTCGCTCCCCCGCGTGTCGTGGATCGTGGCGCCCTACGGTTACTGCGAGCACCCCGAAGCGCGTCCGGTCGACGGCGCCGCGTACACCCAGACCGTGCTGAACGCCTTGTGGGCCAACCCGAAGCTCTGGGAGTCCACTGTGGTCCTCATCAACTACGACGAGAACGACGGCTTCTTCGACCACGTCGCGCCGCCGATCGCGCCGTCCGGCACCGCCGGCGAGTACATCGGCGGCAAGCCGATCGGGCTCGGCGCCCGGGTGCCGCTGACCGTGATCTCGCCGTGGAGCCGCGGCGGCTGGGTCAGCTCCGAGGTCACCGACCACACGTCGGTGATCCGGTTCCTCGAGCGCTGGACCGGCGTCGCCGAGCCGAACATCAGCGCGTGGCGCCGAGCGCTCTGCGGCGACCTGACGAGCTGCTTCGACTTCGGCACCTCCGACGTCCGGATCCCGCTCCTGCCGGACACGGCGGCGCTGCGCAAGCAGGCCGACGACACCCAGCGCAAGCTGCCGAAGCCCGCGCCGCCGGCGACCGGGAAGCAGCAGGTCCCGGTGCAGGAAACCGGCACCCGCCCGGCTCGCGCGCTGCCCTACCAGCCGCTGGTGACGACGTCGCTGAGCGCCGACCACCAGATCCTGACCACGACATTCGCCAACCAGGGCACCGCGGCCATCCAGCTGACCGCCTACCGCAACGACGGGCAGGCGGACGGCCCGTGGGGCTACGACGTCGCCGCGGGTGCGCAGGTCAGCGACACGTGGCGGATCCAGGCCTACGGCGGCGGGAAGTACGGCGTCGCGGTGCACGGGCCGAACCGCTTCCGCTGGGTGTTCGCCGGGGACGCGAACAGCGCGGGCGCGGGCGTCGACGTCACCGCGGGTTACACCGCCGACCACAAGCTGCGGCTGACCCTGCGCAACAGCGGTACGACGGCGGTCAAGGTCACGGTGACCGCGAACCACTACCGCACCGACGGGCCCTGGACGTATCCGCTGGCCGCGGGCCAGACCGTGACCGACGACTGGAACGCGGTCACCTACGGCTCGGGCTGGTACGACCTGTCCGCGACACTCGACGCCGACCCCAAGTTCCTGCGCCGGTTCAGCGGGCACATCGAGACGGGTTCGCCGAGCGTCACGGGCTGAATCGTTCACATACCTGATTGATGTTCAGTGAGTTGACGCATGTCACAGGGGTGACCTATAAAGAGCGGGTCCGGGTGTACGCCGCAACACCTCCGTCGTAACTCCTCCCCCGGAGGTCACGGGTGTCCCGACGAAGTCCGCTCCGCCGTGCCGCTTTCCTCGGCGCCGCAACCGTTGCCGCCACTGCCGCCGCCGTCGCACTGACCGGCGGCGGCCCCGCGCAGGCCGCGGCGGCGAACCTGTCCGCCACGTTCGCGCAGACCTCGGTCTGGAACGGGGGTTACGGCGCCGGGTACACCATCGCGAACCGCGGCGACGCCGCCTCGACCGGCTGGACCGTCGAGTTCGACCTGCCCGCCGGGACGTCGGTGAGCAGCTCGTGGAGCTCGGTGAAGACCCAGACCGGGCAGCACTACAAGTTCACCAACGCCGGGTTCAACGGCGCGATCAAGCCGGGCGCCACCGCCGACTTCGGGTTCAACGTCAGCGGCGCCGGGCTGCCCGCGGGCTGCACCGTCAACGGCGCGGCGTGCGCGGGCGGCGGTCCCGTCACGACCACCCCGACGACCACCACCACGACCACTCCCCCGCCGACCACCACCACGACGCCTCCGCCCAGCGGCGACACGGTGACCGTCTCGACGGCCGCGCAGCTGCAGGCGGCGCTCGCGAACGCGGTGCCGGGCCAGGCGATCAAGCTGGCGGCGGGCACCTACCGCGGCTCGTTCGTCACCACCAAGGCCGGGACGGCGGCGAAGCCGATCACGCTGTCCGGGCCGTCGAACGCGATCCTGATCAACGACGGCCCGGCGGGTGACGCGCCGGACTGCCCCGTGCCGACCGCGGGCTGGGACTCCGGGTACGGCCTTTGGCTGTCGGGGGCGCCGTACTGGAACCTGACCGGCTTCACCGTGCAGGAGTCCAAGAAGGGCATAGTCGTCGACAACTCGCCGCACACGGTCATCGACGGGGTGAACGTCAACCACGTCGACGAGGAGGCGGTGCACTTCCGGCGTTCGTCGGCCGACAGCGTCCTGAAGAACTCGACGATCACCTACACGGGCCTGGTGCAGCCGGGTTACGGCGAGGGCGTCTACCTCGGCTCGGCGAACTCGAACTGGGCCTGCCACGGCAACTCCGGCGGCGTCGACCGCGGCGACCGGATCCAGGTGCTGGACAACCACATCGGCCCGTTCATCGCGGCCGAGCCGATCGACGTCAAGGAGGGCACGTTCAACGGTGTCATCCGCGGCAACACCTTCGACGGCCGCGGCATCTCCGGGGAGAACTCAGCCGACTCCTGGATCGACGTCAAGGGCATCGGCTACACGATCGAGAACAACACGGGCACGTTCGCCCCGCCGGGCGTGTTCGCCAACGGGTACGAGAACCACAACACGAGCACGTCACCGTCGTTCGACAACGGCTGCGGCAACGTCTGGCGCAACAACAAGTCCGACCTCGGCGGCGTGGGCGCCTACGCGATCAAGATCAGCTCGGTGTCCAAGTGCGCGGCCAACCCGAACGTGGTGTACGCGTCGAACACGGTCACGAACGCGACGTCCGGGCTGACGAACATCACCGTCACCCCCTGATCCCGGACATGTCATTCGAGGTCGTCCCAAGTCCACGGTTCGGCAGGTGTACCGTCCGGCTCCCGACCGAACCGGTGCTCGTGGCGCCACGCCTGGACCACGTACGGCACGTCGGGTATCCGCGCGCCGAGGATGAACGACAACCCCGCGGCCTCGATGGCCTGCTGGTTGGCCGCAGAGATCATGCCGGCGTCGGCCACGACCGTGACATCAGCCAGCTGGTGGGCATCCATGAACGCACGGATGGTCGGCAGCATCGTAGTGGTCTCGCCCCGGCTGCCCTCGAACGCGTTAACCATCAACGGAATCCCGCTTGCGTCGGTGAGCAGCCCGATCGTGATCTGCGGCTCCAGGCGGCGTTCTTCGGAGAACCCGGGCTCACGGAACCCGTCCCCGGCATCGGTCTCGAAGTACAAGGTGGACACATCGTAGAGAACCAGTGACGCCGGCCCCAGATCAGCGGTGCGGGCGCACGCCGCGGCCAACTTCTGCCGCCAGGACTCTTTCGCGAACGTGGGCAGACGCCGCTTGAGGGTCGCGTACGCCGGCGGGTCGAAACCTGCCTCCTCGACCACCCGCAGACTGTCCAGCTTGCTGGTCGGCTCGACGATCCGTGCCAGCACCAGTAATCGGAACACCTCGTCACCACCAGCGGCCTCCTCGAACCTCTGCCGGCCTGCAACGCCGCGAAGTCCGGGCCGAAGTCGAGCTCGGGCTGCCCCACAGCCAGACGCTGCCTCGCCACCGCCTCGAGTGCCTCCAACGCCGCATCGTCATGCGCCGAGCCGATGTGCTCGATGTCCCGCGACCCGCGACGCGAGGAGTGCACGATCTGCACCGCCCTGGCCCCCGACGCCGTCTTCACCGTGCGCGCATACGCCACGAGAGACAGCCTGGAACCGGCCGCTTGGTGCGCAGATTTTCGCCGTTCACACGACGAAACCGCAGCTCAACAGCCAGCACCCTACCCAAGATCAGCGATCTTGAGCCAAAGTCAGCTAAGGTGACGGAATGGTCATGCGGGTGGCGATTCCCGTGCTGCCGTGCCGAGATGTGCAGGCAGCGCGGTCGTACTTCACGGACGCGCTCGGATTCGACACCATATTCACCTGGGAGACCCCACCTAGCTACGCGGCCGTGATCCGCGACACCGCCGAGTTCCACCTGTACGCCGAAAGCAGCGTCGGCCCGGCCAGGGTGACGGTTGTCGTCGACGACGTCGATTCCTGCCACGACGAGCTGCGCGCCCGCGGCGCCGACATCGTCGAGCCACCGGCTGACCGGCCCTACGGGATGCGCGACTTCACCGTACGGACACCCGATGGGCACTTGTTGATCTTCAGCCAGCCGCTTACCGAGTACGGGTGACCATCAGCGGACCAGCCGGAAGAATGACCGGACCTCGTCGACGAACAACGCCGGCTGCTCGAACGCCGCGAAGTGGCCGCCGTTGCCGGGCTCGTTCCAGTACCGCATGTTCGGGAACCGGCGCTGCGCCCACCGCCGAGACGGGCGCTGCAGCTCCTTGGGGAAGACCGAACAGCCGGTGGGTACGGTCACCGGCGCGCCGGCCGACCCGGAGATCCATTCGTTGACCTGCCGGAGGCTTTCCCAGTACAACCGGGCGGATGAGGCACCGGTGCCGGGCAGCCAGCAGAGCATCAGGTTGTCGAGCAGCTCATCCTGGGTAATAAACCGATGCAGGTCGCCACCGGAGTCGGTCCACGACCAGAACTTCTCGACGATCCAGGCGCAGAGGGCGGCCGGCGAGTCGACCAGCCCGTATCCGACCGTCTGCGGCCGGGTCGACTGCTGCGCCGAGTATCCGCAGCCCCATTCGTCCGCCGCCCGCTCGGCACCGGTGAGGTCGTCCAACGTGGCCGGATCGGGCGGTGCGAGCGGCGGCATGAGATGGATGCCGGCGACCCGATCGGGTTGCCGTTGACCGATGCTCGTGGCGATGCTGGTGCCCTGGGCGCCGAACCGCCGGTAGCGGAGCCGGGCCATCAGCTCGCACCACGCGTCGGATATCCGCTCGATCCCCCACCCCGGCGCGGCCGGCTTGTCGCTGAAGCCGTAACCGGGAAGCGATGGGCAGCCCCCCAGAACCGGCCGCTTGGTGCGCAGATTTTCGCCGTTCACACGACGAAACCGCAGCTCAACAGCCAGCACTCTACCCAAGATCAGCGATCTTGAGCCAAGTCAGGTTACTCAGTTGCGACGGAGATGTCGCACGCTCAGACGTTCATGCAGGTCAGCACGTTCCGGCCGCACTCGACGTGAGGGGCGGGTGCGACGAGAGCGGCCCCGTCAGAGGTGCATGGCCAGCCAGAGCGCTATCCAGGCGGCGGCCGCGAAGGCCGCGCCCATCACCGCTCCGAAGAGCACCCGCCTCAAGGCCACCGGTGTCCTGGTCTGCTCCATGCAGATGATCATGAACCACGCGGCCGGATCGCGACAGGCGGCGCGCTCGACCGGGCGACCCCCGCGCGGGGTACCCCGGCGACGTACGTCACTCCGCGGGGCGGAACACCCGCAGGCTCAAGGCCCACGTGCGCACCCCTCAGAGCAGGCTCAGTCGCCGGCGACCGGCAGATTCAGGTACTTCCTGTGCTGCCAAGTCAGCATCAGGCACGACCGACCAGCACTGCGGGTATTGAGCCCCTTGGCGTAGTGGTCAACGTTCTTCTTATTGAAGAGGATCCCCTCTTTTCTTGGTCCGACCAGGATTGTCCCCTCCTTTCCATCGGGGACCATCTCAGCGAATATAGCGTCAAACGCCGTCGCCTCAACAAGGCTCACCAACAGGATCTCCGGCTTCAAAGTGAGCGCATCGAGTCCCATCCCCAGGAAGTAAACCTTTAGCTTACCACTTTCCCTGGCGCGCGTTATTGCGCTAAACGGATAGTCACCCTCATAGTCGATCGGCCTGCCACTACGACCATAAGCCTCTTCGACATCAAGGAATTCTTCGGCATATTCCCGAACCATCGTCTTCCATATTGATCGATCGGATTTCCGCGACTCCAAGCTGACGTCGGCCGGCGTAAACTCTCCAGCCGGAATAACATGAAGGATGTCAGGACCGGCGATCACCCCGTCATTGCTCCTGTGATGCATGTAGAAGCCGCAGGAAGACTCCGAAACACGCACAGTCAAGGTGACCACACCGAGGCTTGTACCACGTCCCGCCAAGTCGAACGGATCACCTATACTCACACGATAGGGGCCGGACATGATATTTTTTCCAGCAAGAACCCTGGAGGCCGCTTCATACGCAAGAACCTCCGAGGTGTCAAGGTGATCGAAGTACTTGCCTTCCGTGAAGGAAAGATGGAATTTGTCTTTTGTCCTGCGCACAGCCATCGGTCGGTAAACGAAGCCATTGTAGAGCTTGGACATCTGACCCATTTCGCCGAGCGCCTGGCTATAATTCTCGTATCTGAGTTTGTCGTCGCGAAAGGGCATTAGCTTTTTAGCATTGCGGCGTGCTACCGTCAGGCGATCGCCCGCCTGAGTGGGATCAATCCAATGAATTTTCACGCATTCCAAGCTCAATGGGCAGTCCGGTATCCAATCGGCCTTGGCCAACATTGGAATTCGAGCATTCAACCCCACCATGTCCGCTTCAATTAACGCAGCTTGATGCAGATCACCCTGCCCCACCCGAACATGGTCGAGCACTTGCTTGAACCGACCACGTCCGCGTTCCCGTCGGATACGGCGCCAATTCGCCCAGGCCGCCGGAACGCCAATCAGGGCAATTCCGAGACTGGCGACCGCGAACCAGAGTCCGATATTCATCTTCCTCTTCCAGGAAAGCAACAACCCGTCCCACATGGCAGTACTGTACCGTGGAGTCGCGTCGCCCAAATCGGTTGTTACAGCTGGATACAGCAGACCTGCACGCACAGGCACCCGCCAACCCGCCGCCGTCGACAGATGATGATCCACTTCGACCGAGACCTTGAACTCTCCACGAGACGCACCCAGCACCCAAATGATCCCGACCGCGCTGAGCAGGCCCCGTCCGGCCCGTGCGCCGAACGCAACATTCCTGCTTCGCGTTTGCGAGCCGGCGCCTCAGCAGTGGGAGCGGGGCACCCCGGCGACGTACGTCACTCCGCGGGGCGGAACACCACGCGGCCCGGTGCGTTGTACGGTGTGTCGGTACGGCGGTGCCCCCGGGCCTCACCCCTTGCCTTCACGGAATACCGGTCACGCTGGAGCCGTGTTGTGCCACTCGCCGCGAGGCGGACCCCGTACCGGCCCCAAAAACTCTCGTCCTCACCCGGGGTTCCCCCGTGCTTCCGGGTGGGGACGGGACTCACGGCACTATCGAGTCCACGTATCCGCCGTCGACCCGGACGGCCGCGCCGGTGGTCGCCGAGGCGAACGTCGAACTCAGGTACACCACCAGGTTCGCGATCTCCTCCGGCTCGATCAGCCGTTGCAGCAACGACTGCGGCCGGTGCTTCTTCATGAATTCGCGCTGCGCCTCGTCCCACGGCAGGTCCTTGTCGACCAGCTCGTAGACGAAGTCCTCGACGCCACCGGTGTGCGTCGGGCCGGCGATCACGGAGTTGACGGTGACGCCGGTGCCGGCCGCGTGCTTGGCGAACCCGCGGGAGACGCCGAGCAGCGCCGTCTTCGACACTCCATAGTGGATCATCTCGGCCGGGATCACGATCGCGGAGTCGCTGGCGATGTACTGGATCCGGCCCCAGCCGCGCTCGGTCATGCCCGGCAGGTAAGCGCGGGTGAGCCGCACCGCGGCGAGGACGTTGACCTCGAAGTAGCGCCGCCAGTCCGCGTCGGTGATGTCGAGGGGCTCCTGGGCGCCGAAGATGCCGAGGTTGTTGACGAGGATGTCGGCGTCCGGCACGGCCTCGACGACCTTCGCCGCGCCGGCCTCGTCCGAGACGTCCCCCGCGGCGGCGACCAGGTCGGCGTCCGGCAGGTCCTGCTTGAGCCGCACGATGGCGCCCTGCACGCTGTCGGCGCTCCGGCCGTTGATCGCCACGCGCGCGCCCGCGGCGGCGAGCCCCTTCGCGATCGCCGACCCGATGCCCTGGGTGGACCCGGTGACCAGCGCCGTCTTCCCACTGAGGTCGACCCGCATTCGTGAAAGCCCTTTCTCGCGCCGAGGTCCGTCCGGCCGATTGAAGCACAGCTCAGGACCGGCCACCGGCTGGACGACGGCGGCCCTGACCCGGTGCGAAAAGTGCTTGCCCCGTGTTCCGGTGGGCGGCACCATCTGCGCCATGACCACGCACCGCACGCCGCTCCTGCCGACCGTCGCCGCGATCTCCGCGCCGGTCCGGCAGCAGCCGTGCCGTCCGCGGAGGTCCGGCCCGCTCGCGCCGTGACCGGCGCGCTGGTCGCCGGCCTGCTGGCCGGGTACGGCATCGCCATCCCCGTCGGAGCTGTGGCGACCTACCTCGTCGCGCTCACCGCGCGGACGTCGCTCAAGACCGGGCTCGCCGCCGCACTCGGCGTCGCGACCGCCGACGGCGTGTACGCGCTGGTGGCGGTGCTCGGCGGCGCCGCGATCGCGGGGGTGATCACGCCGATCGCCGGGCCGCTGCGGCTGGTTTCGGCCGCGATCCTGATCGTGCTGGCCGTCCGCGGGGCGGTACAAGCCCTGCGACGGGACAAGACGACGACCAGGCCGGTGACCGAGATCGGCGCCGGGCGCGCGTACCTCAGCCTGCTCGGGATCACCCTGGTCAACCCGACCACGGTCGTCTACTTCACCGCACTCGTCGTCGGCGACCGGGCGGGCACCGCCGTGTCAGCGCTCGACCAAGCCGTGTTCGTGCTGGCCGCGTTCGCCGCGTCGGCGAGCTGGCAGGCGCTGCTCGCCGGGGGCGGGGCGTTGCTCGGGCGGGTGCTGACCGGGCCGCGCGGCCGGCTCGTGACGGCGCTGGTCTCGAGTGCGGTGATCACCGCACTCGCCGTCCGTCTTGTGGTGCAAACCGTTGCCCTGTAACGCTTTGCCCGGTTCGTACGGTCCTCATCAGACGCACGGCGGAAGAAGGTCCGGCGCGCTTTCCCGGCTAGTCTTCGACCAGACCGGGGGATTTGGAGGCCGTCATGACCATGCCCATGTCAGCGATGTCGGGCTGGGACACCGCGGGCGCGACGCTGCTCGTGCTCTGGGCGCTCGCCATGTGGGCGGCCGTCGGTGTGCTCGCCTACGCCAACCGCGGGCCGGTGCGCCCCTGGGTGTACCGCGGTTCGGTACTGCTCATCGGCGTCGGCGTGATCGGGCAGCTGGGGCACGTCCAGGAGCACATCGCCCAGGTCGGTTACTGGCTCGGCCACCCGAACTCGCCCGCCTGGATGACACCCTGGGGCACCAGCCTCGCCAACGGCCTGCAGATGGTGCTCCCGAACCGGCCGACGTTCGGCATGGAACTGCTGCACCTGACCGGGAACTTCATCTTCCTCGCCGGCCTGGTCGGCGTCATGGTGATCACCCGCCGCGCCACCAAGACCCGGGCTCGCCGCTGGGGGAAGATGGGCGTGTGGATGCAGGGCATCCACGGTCTCGAGCACCTCGCGCTGACGCTGTCGGTCGCGTTCGGCTCGCGCGCCATCGGCCTGTCCACGTTCTTCGGCCTCATCGACCCGGGCCCGGGCCTCACCACCTACCGCGTCTGGTGGCACTTCATCGCGAACGTCATCGGCACGATCATCTTCGGCCTCGCCGTCTACCACCTGTGGAAGGAGCGCCGGACGGTCCGCGCGACGTACTCGCTGCGCCCGGCGCCCGTCCTCACCGAGCAGGCGGCGTGACGCAGGTCAGCGTCGGCTGCGCCCAGTCCGCGTGGTCGTTGCCGTTGCCGTCGCCGCCGTCGTTGACCAGCAGGTCCAGCACCTGGGCGCCGGTGACGTCGACGTCGATCGGGACCGCCGCCTGCCCGCCGCGCACCACCGGTGTCGTCACCCGGGTCGTGCCGTCGACCGAGACGCTGAAGGTGACGCTGCCCGCGGTGCCGACCTCGCCGTCGACGCCGACCGACGCCGTGAGCCGGGTGCAGGCGCCGGCCAGGTAGAGCTGGACGTCGCCCGGCGCGTGGACACCCAGGCCCTTCGCGTACGACGTCCCGGCGATCGTCATCGGCCGGCCGTCACCCGCGTTCGCCTCGCCGTTGCTCGTGTCCCGCTCGACCGGGCCCCAGCCGTTGGCCGCGGTCAGGAACGGCAGGTCGCTGACGGCGTCCTGCCCGGCGGGCGGCGCGGCCGGGACGGCGCCGACGATCCGCTCGTCCGTCACCGTCCCGGGCCGTCCGGCCTGCCGGTAGCCGACCCGCACCGAAAGCGCCGCGGTGTCCACTGTGGACGGCGCGGTCACCGGCCAGGAGAACGTCGCGGAAGCGCCGCCGTTGATCCGCGCGACCGACGGCGGTGACGCCGCGCCGACGGTCCACCCGGCCGGAGCGGTCAGCACCGGCCGGACGTCCGTCGCCGCGGGCGCGCCCGCCGGGACCCGGACGGTGGCCGTCGCCGTGAACGACTGCCCCGCCGTCGCGGTGTCCGGCGCCGACAACGAGACCGCGGCCGTGGGCGCTGGCGGCACCGTGTACCGGCTGTCATAACCCGGCGACGCGTTTTGCCGCACGGCCAACGGCGAGCGGTGCGAACCGTAGTTCGTCCAGGTCACCGAGCCGAGACCACCGGTGCTGCCGTCCAGGTTCCACACCGCGATGGCGATCGTGTTGTGACCGTCGGGGTTCAGGACGCCGTTCGGGATCGGGAAGCTGTGCTGCGGCCCGAGGTAGTTGACGTACTGGCCGAGCTGCCACCCGTTGACGAACAGCAGCGCCCGGTACTGCCGGCCCGGGTCGTCGGTGATCGTCAGGCCGAGCGAGGTGTCCTGGCCGCGCGGCAGGTCGAGGTTCGCGGTGGTCCGGTACCAGGAGACGCCCGGGGTGCTGTCCTTCGCGGGCAGCGTCGCCGGTTTCCAGGCCGCGTCGGGGAAGCCGGGCAGCGACCAGCCCGCGCGCTCGCCGTAGAGGCCGCCGGTGTTGAGCGGGCCGCGCACGGTGTCGAGGCCCTGCTCGCCGCCGCGGACGCCCTGCAGCCGCCAGGTCACCGACGTCAGCGGGGACCCGGTCAGCCGCGCCGACGTCAGGCCGCGCGCGGCCTTGCTGCCGTTGGCCGCGCCGTAGTCCTCCTCGTGCCCCATGTTCACGGTGAGGACCGAGATTTCGTTGCCCCCCGGTTTCAGGGCACCGGCCGGGAACGGGAACGTCTGCTGCTGGGTGGTCGAACTGCCGAGGAAGACGCCGTTCAGCCACGCCGAGAACGCGCCCGCCGGTCCCCCGCTCTGGCTGTTCAGCGTGATGCCGGTCTGCTTGCCGTCGCCGGTGAACCGGCCGCGGTACCAGGTGTTGCCGGTGTGGAAGCCGTAGTCGTCGGCGAACAGGACCGGTTTGGTGCCGACGGCGGTGCTGCTGTTGCTGGTCGTCTTGTCGGCCACCGGCCACGCCGAGTCGTCGAACCCGGGTGCGCTCTCCGGCGACTCCTGCTGGTGCTTCCAGCCGGTCAGGGCGGGCAGGGTCACCGGTTTCGCCGTCGGCAGGGTGCCCGTGCGGCTGCCGCTGGACGTCGTCCGCGTCGTCACCGGCTGCCCGTTCCAGGTGATGTTCCCCGCACCGAAGACCTCGAACGCGCCGTCGGCGCCGGTGTCCCCGGTCAGGTCGAGCGAGCCCGGCCGGGCGGTCGCGGTGCGCAGCAGGTCGGTGCCGCGGACGAGCACCGGCCCGGCCGCGGTGTCCTGGCGCCAGAACGTCCCGGCCGTCGCCTTGTCCGCGAGCAGCAGGAGCAGCGGCCGCTTGCCGGGGGCGGTGACGAGCACGCGGGCCAGGCCGTCGTGGGTGTAGTTCAGCCGCAGGTCGCCGCGGGCGGCGTCCCAGGTGCTGGTGGCGGCGCCGTCGAGGACCTGGACCTTCGGCTGCTGCGCGAACCGCAGGACGGTCTCACCCGGGCCGCCGTGGTCGCCGTAGAGCACCGCGAGGTCGCGGCCGCCGATCGTCGCGGACGTCATGATCTCCGACGTCGAGTACTGCAGCCGCGTCTGCCCGAGGTCGTAGCCGGCGACGACGATCTTGGACTGGCGCCCGTCGAGGGTGATTCCGGTGCCGGGCTGCTGCGGCACGACCGGGTAGTAGTCGGTGCTCGCCGAGAGCAGGTCGACGGCGTCCACGACGACGAACGGCCCGGTCGCCTGCGCGTTCTTCTGGCCGGTGACGACGATCTTGAGCGTGTGCGGGCCGGCGGGCAGGCCGCGCGTCTCGTAGCCGGTGACCTGGTTCTGCTTGCTCGTGGCGTAGAGGTCGACGGTGCTGACCTTGGCGTCGTCGAGGTAGACGTCGGCGCCGCCGTGACTCGGGTCCTTCGAAGTGACCCAGCGGATGCCGGTGCCGGTGAACGGGATGCTCACGCTGTCGCCGGTGACCTCGGAGAACGACTCGGTGTGCTGGTAGTCGCCGCCGGTGTAGTCGACCTCCGGCCCGGCGTGGGTCCAGGTCCCGGTGTAGCCGACCTCGGTCGCGCGGTCGTCGTAGGTGTAGCCGGCGTGCGCCGCGAGGTCGAGGGACAGGCTCGTGGTGTTCTTCGCGTTCGACGTCGAGTCGGTGTGGCGCAGGGTGTGGAACTGGGTGCGGGTGTCCGGGTTGATCCGCGCGGTGTCGGTGAGAGCCGGGTCGGTCAGCGGCGCGGCGGCGAGGCCCTCGGTCTTCGTCAGCGGCGCGACGGACTGGGTGAAGTAGCCGATCAGCTTGTCTTCGCTGTACTTCGGGTCGAACTGCCGGGCTTCGGTGATCGCCGCGCCGTAGTCGTAGGACGTGTAGTTCTGCGGGATCGCGCTCCAGCCCCAGGACGTGCCGCCGTGCAGCATGTAGAAGCTCTGCCCGGTCGCGCCGACGGCGATGTTCTGCTTGTAGAAGACGTTCGCGAACTTGTCGTTGATCAGCTGGGCGCACTTCGCGTACCCGGGACCGCCCCACGGGTCGAACGCGCCGCCCTGGAACTCGGCGGTGATCAGCGGTTTCCCGGGCACGTGGTCGTAGCTGATGTCCGGGACGCCGTTCCACTTCTCGGGGTTGGAGCAGTCGAAGCCCTGCGGGTAGGAGTCGGCGGCGTCGACGTCGAGGGCGGCCTCACCGGCGTTGAAGGTGCCGTTGTTGTTGCCCACCAGGGGAACCGTGATGCCGTCGGCGTGGGCCTTGTCCTCGAGGTGCTTCATGTAGGCGCGGCCGTCGGCGTCGCCGTTGTAGTACTCGTTCTCGACCTGGTAGGCCAGCACGCTGCCGGTGCCGTTGGTCAGCTGGTGGCGCGCGATGATCCGGTCGATCTGCGTCTGCCACTCGTCGGAGTACTTCAGGTAGACGGGGTCGGCGCTGCGGGTGTGCCCGGGCGTGGTGGACAGCCAGGTCGGGAAGCCGCCGCCGTCGACCTCGGCGTTGATGTACGGGCCGGGCCGCGCGATGACGTAGAGCCCGGCCTGCTGGGCCATGTCGAGGAGCTTGTCCAGGTCGCGGACGCCGGTGAAGTCGTAGACGCCCTGGCGCGGCGAGTGGTAACCCCAGTCGAAGTAGAGCGACGTCGCGTTGAAGCCGGCGGCCTTCATCTTCTGGAAGATGTCGAGCCACAGGTCGGGGCTGGGCAGCCGGTACGAGTGGAACTCGCCGGACCACAGGTAGGTGCGGTTCCCGTCGACGAGGAACGAGTAGCCGTCGTAGGTGACGGTGTGTGCCTTGGGCGGCGGTGGCGCCGCGGACGCCTGCTGCGGGACGACCACCCCGGCAAGCGCGAAGACGACCGAAAGCAGGGCGGCGAACAGCGTCCGGGCGGCGGTGCGCATGGCGAGGTCCTCCTGGATCGACGGTGAACCAGAATGTCCGGATTCACGCAGAATCGAACACGAACGCTAGGGAACCTCAACAGAACTGGTCAAGATACGACACCAGGATGGATCAAGACCTACGTCGGTGGATAGTGCAGACGGACGCCGGTCAGCGCGGGCCGGTGCTCTCCTGGACGATCGCCGTCGCCGGCCGACGTCTTGCTGCGCGGCAGGTCTGCCGGCGACGCGTTCGTCGATGGAGGATCCTGGCCACTCGGCGGCCCAAATCCTCCATCGACACCTCGCGGCCAAGAGCAGCGGCAAGCCGCCCCGCCTCAGCGAGGGCCGGTGCTCTCCCGGACGATCAGCTCCGCGGGCACCAGGTGCCGCGCGCCGACGTCGCCGCCTGCCATGCTGGCCTCCAGGAGCCCGAACGTGCGGCGGCCGACCTCGATGAAGTCCTGGCGGACCGTCGTCAGCGGCGGGGAGAAGTACGCCGCCTCGGGGACGTCGTCGAAGCCCGCCACGTGGACGTCGCCCGGGACGCGCAGGCCGGCCTCGGTGAACGCGCGCAGCAGGCCGAGGGCCATCTGGTCGTTGGCCGAGAAGACGGCACCGAGTCCACCCACGCCGGCGAGCGTCCGGCCGGCTTCGTAACCCGACCGGGGGCTCCAGTCGCCGCGGATGACGTCCGGGACCTGCAGGCCGTGGCGTTCGAGGGTCTCGCGCCAGCCGCGCTCGCGGTCGCGGGCCTCCAGCCAGTCCTCCGGCCCGGCGACGTGCCAGACGGTCCGGTGTCCCAGCGCCAGCAGGTGCTCGGTCGCGCGGCGGGCGCCGTCGTACTGGTCGACGGAGATGACCGGGACCGGGGCCCCCTCGCCGCCGCCGACCGCGATGACCGCGATGTCCGCGGGCACCGCCGCCAGGGCGCGCCCCGCCGTGACGTGCGGGGCGATCACGATGATGCCCTCCACGGCCTGGCGTCGCAGGCTCTCCACCGCGTCGCCGATCGACGACCGCCCGGGGCGGCTGACGCTGCAGATCGCGACGCCGTAACCGGCTTCGCGGGCGGCGTTCTCGATGCCGTACAGGGTGCTCGCCGGCCCGTAGAGGTTGGACTCCAGCGCGACGACACCGAGCGTGCCCGACCGGCCGGTGACCAGCGTCCGCGCCGCCGAGTTCGGCCGGTACCCCAGCTTCTGCACCGCCGCCTGCACGCGGGCGCGGGTCTCCGGGTGCACCGGCCCGCTCTCGTTGACCACCCGCGAGACGGTCATGTGCGACACACCGGCCAGGCCTGCGACATCGGCCAGGCTCGGCTGGCGCTCCCCCGGCCGTGTCCGCTCCGCCACCTGGCCCCCTCCGCTCGTACCCCCGCCCGGGTTCACGATAACCAGTCCCGGGAACCGTCCGGGGCCCGCGTTCGTTGCCAGTACCTACGGCACCGTAAGTTACGGTCGCGTAGGTGACGGACGGAAGGAACCCCGCCATGCCGGTCCCCGAAAGCACGCGCCTGATGTACGAGCTGGAGGGCACGGTCGAAGAGAACCTCAACCGGCACCTCACGGCCGCCCAGGAGTGGATGCCGCACGAGTACGTCCCGTGGAGCCAGGGCCGCGACTTCGCCGACCTGGGCGGCGAGGCCTGGGACCCGGAGCAGTCCCGCGTGACGCCCATCGCGCGCACGGCGCTGGAGGTCAACCTCCTCACCGAGGACAACCTGCCCAGCTACCACCGCGAGATCGAGCGCGCCTTCGGCCGTGACGGCGCCTGGGGCACCTGGGTGCACCGCTGGACCGCCGAGGAGGGCCGCCACGGCATCGCCATCCGCGACTACCTGCTCGTGACGCGGGCGGTGGACCCGGTCGAGCTCGAGCGGATGCGCATGGAGACCATGCAGGCCGGCTACGAGACCGGCGACAAGCCGCTGCTGCACGTCTGCGCGTACGTCTCGTTCCAGGAGCTGGCCACGCGCCTCTCGCACCGCAACACCGGCCGGTACACCCAGGATCCCCTGGCCGAGAAGCTCCTCGCCCGGGTGTCCACGGACGAGAACCTGCACATGGTCTTCTACCGCAACCTGGTCAAGGCCGCGCTGGAGATCTCCCCCGACGCCATGGTGCGCGCGATCACCGACGAGGTCCTCGACTTCGCGATGCCCGGCGCGGTCATCCCCAGCTTCGTCCGCAAGGCGGCGCTGATCGCCAAGGCGGGCATCTACGACCTGCGCATCCACCACGACGACGTCGTGATGCCGCTGCTGCGCTACTGGAAGGTCTTCGAGCTGACCGGCCTCGGCGAGGTCGGCGAGACCGCGCGGCAGGAGCTGGCGGACTTCCTCAAGACGCTGAACGCCCAGGCGTCGCGCTTCGAAGAGCGCCGTGACGCCGCGGCCGCGCGAGCGGCGGCCAAGGGTGTCCCGGCGGTCTGACGCCGACGGAACCGCCGAAGAGCGGGCGCGGGTGCACCACCCGCGTCCGCTCTTCGGCACCCCGCCGCCAGCAGAAGTGACCAAAGGTCACCACCCGGTGCATCCCCATGGCCTGCGCGTGCGCTGACAACAAGGTCTAGACCAAACGACCTAACTTCGTTGACTTTACCAATGGTCACCTGCAAGCTCCTCACCACCCGAGGAGGTTGCCCCGTGAACAGACGCTCCCTTGCCGCCGTGGTCGGCACGCTCGCCCTCACCCTCACCGCCTGCGGCACCTCCGCCGGCCCGGCCGCGGCGCCGGGCGGTGGGCAGCTGACCGTGTGGCTGATGAACGGCGACCTGAGCGACCAGGCCACCGCCGCCGTCAACGCCGCGTTCGAGAAGGCCACCGGCGCGAAGGTGACCGTGCAGATCCAAGAGTGGGACAACATCAACACCAAGATCAGCACGGCGCTCGCGCAGGACGACACGCCGGACGTGATCGAGATCGGCAACACCGACGTCCCGCTGTTCGCCGCGAACGGCGCGCTGGCCGACCTGTCCGGGCACCGTGACGACCTGGCCGCGGGCCAGACCTGGCTGCCCGGCCTCGCCGGACCGGCCACGGTGGACGGCAAGATCTACGCCGCGCCGCTGTTCGCCGGGAACCGCGCGGTGATCTACGACAAGCAGCTCTGGGCCGACGCCGGGGTGGCCGCGCCGCCCACCACGTTCGCGGAGCTGACCGCAGACCTGGACAAGATCAAGGCCAAGCACCCGGACCCCGGCTTCTCCGCCTTCCACTTCCCCGGCCAGTACTGGTACGGCGCGCTGCAGTTCGTCTGGGACGCCGGTGGCGAGCTGGCCACCGAGTCCGGCGGCAAGTGGGCCGGGGCGCTCGAGTCGCCGGCCGCGCAGCGGGGACTGCAGGCCTGGAAGGACTTCCAGGCCGCGTACTCGACACCCGCGTCGCGCAACGTCGACACCAAGGCGCCCGACCAGGCCGCGATGTTCGCCTCCGGCGGCGCCGGGGCCATCCTGGACACCAGCGTGAACACCGTGCTGAAGAACAAGCCCGAGCTGAAGGACCGGCTCGGCACGTTCCCCTTCCCCAGCGCGACGCCGGGCAAGACCCAGCCGGTGTTCCTCGGCGGGTCCGACCTCGGGATCGCGGCGAAGAGCAAGAACCAGGACCTCGCGCTCGCCTACCTGAAGGCCGCGGCGAGCCCGGCCGTGCAGCGCGACGCGATCGTCGGCATCGACGGCTGGACGCCGGTGTCGCCGCAGATCATCGACCAGGTGAGCCCGACGCTGCCGCCGGTGCGGGCCGCGTTCTACGCCGCCGCGAAGTCGAGCGGCGCCACCCCGGCCACGGCGGGCTGGGCGACCATCGAGAGTGACAAGTCCGTCAACACGTTCTTCGCCGACATCGCCACCGGCCGCAAGTCCGTGGCGGACGCGGCCAAGGACTTCGACGCGCACCTGACGCAGGCGCTCAACGCCGGCCAGTGACCGGGCGGGACGCCCGCGGTGGACTGCCGTCCCCTGACCGCGGGCGTCCCGCCCACCCCCATGGAGGAACGCCGTGAAGGTCCTGAAGCGGCCCGCGCCGGTCGCGCCGCCACCACCCGTGCCCGCCCGGAAACGCCGCCGCACCCTGCTGCCCTACGGCCTGCTGGTGCCCGCGGTCGTCGTCCTCGGGCTGGTGCTGGGCTATCCCCTGGTCCGGCTGGTGCTGATCTCGTTCCAGGACTACGGGCTGCGGGCGCTGTTCACCGGCACGGCGACCTGGGCGGGCGGGGACAACTACGCCGCCGTGCTCGGCGACGACCAGCTGGTGCCCGTGCTGCTGCGCAGTGTCGGGTTCTGCGCGGCGCTGGTGCTCGGCACGCTCGTGATCGGCATGGCCGTCGCGCTGATGCTGCGGCGGCTCGGGCGCGGGATGCGGGTCGCCGTCACGATGAGCCTGATCGCCGCGTGGGCGCTGCCGAACGTGGCGTCCACCTTGGTCTGGCAGTGGCTCTTCCAGCCGGGCTACGGCGTGGTGAACTGGCTGCTGTCGCACCTGGGTCTCGGCGACTTCACCCAGCGGGACTGGACGACGACCCCGGCGTCGGCGTTCACGCTCGTCTGGCTGCTGGTGGTGTGGCAGTCGGTGCCGTTCGTGGCGCTCACGCTGCACGCCGGGCTGTCGCAGATCCCCCGGTCCTACTATGAAGCGGCCACTTTGGACGGTGCCGGGCCGTGGCGGGTGCACCTGACCATCACCTGGCCGTTCCTGCAGCCGATCCTCGGCCTGGTCACGATCCTCTCGGTGATCTGGGACTTCACCGTGTTCAACCAGATCTGGATCCTCACCCAGGGCGGGCCGAGCCAGGGCACGACGACGCTCGGGATCTGGACGTTCACCCGGGCCTTCAGCACCAACTCCTTCGGGCAGGGCGCGGCGATCGCCGTCGTGTCGGTCCTGTTGCTGCTGGCCATGACCATCGTGTACGTGCGCCGCCTGGTGCGGGCGGGAGAGGACTTCTGATGCGGGCACGGCGGATCGGCACCAACGTGACGGCAGCGCTGTTCTGCCTGGTGTGGGTGTTCCCGGTCTACTGGATGGTGAACACGGCGTTCAAGCCGCGCGGGGACATCCTGAGCCCGACCCCGCAGTTCCTCCCGCTGCACTTCACCCTGGACAACTTCGCCGACGCGCTCGCCAAACCGGGCTTCACGCGGGACCTGCTGAACAGCGTCATGGTGACCGTGACGGTGGTCCTGCTGTCGATCGTGGTGGCCTTCCTGGCGGCGACGGCGTTGACCCGCTTCCGGTTCTTCGGCCGCCGCAGCTTCCTCATCGGCGTGCTGATCCTGCAGATGGTGCCGGTGCCCGCGCTGGTCATCCCGTTGTTCCTCGGCCTGAAGAGCGCGCACCTGCTCAACAACCTGCTCGGGCTCACGCTCACCTACGTCGCGCTCGTGCTGCCGTTCACGATCTGGACGCTGCGCGGGTTCCTGCACGGGATCCCGGTGGAACTGGAGGAAGCGGCCATGGTGGACGGCGCTTCGCGGGCGCGGATCATGCGCTCGGTGCTGCTGCCGCTCGTGCTGCCCGGGCTCATCGCGACCAGCGTGTTCGCGTTCATCACCGCGTGGAACGACTTCCTGTTCGCCTACGTGATCATGAAGGACCAGTCCGGCTACACGCTGCCGGTGTGGCTGGTCTCGTTCAGCACCAGCACCGGGACCGACTACGGCGGCCTGATCGCGGCGTCCACGCTGTTCGCGCTGCCCGTGGTCGTGTTCTTCGCGCTCGTCCAGCGGCACCTCGTCGAGGGCATGACCGCGGGCGCGGTGAAGGGCTAGTGCTCCCTCTCATCCCCCGGCCCGCCGAACTGGTGCGCCGCAGCGGGTTCTTCGCGCTCGACGCCGGGGCGCGCGTCGTGGCCGGCCCGGGTGCCGGGCGGGCGGCGGACCTCCTGACCAGCGTGGTCGGTTCCGGCCACGGCCCGGAGATCCGGCTGGACCTGCGCCCCGGGTTCGGGCCCGAAGAGTACGAACTCGACGTCACCGAGGACCGCGTCACGCTCGTCGCGACGCGGGAAGCCGGGCTGTTCCACGGGGTCCAGACCCTGCGGCAGCTCGGCCCGGACCGCTGGCCCTGCCTGCGGATCCGGGACCGGCCGAAGCTGGCCTGGCGCGGGGTGCTGCTCGACGTCGCCCGGCACTTCATGCCGCTGGAGTTCCTGTACGAGTTCACCGATCTCATCGCGCTGCACAAGTACAACGTGCTGCACCTGCACCTCACCGACGACCAGGGCTGGCGGCTGGAGATCGAGGGCCGGCCGAAGCTGACGGAGATCGGCGCGTGGCGCAGCGAGTCGATGGTCGGGGCGGCCGGCAGCACGCTCTTCGACGGCGTCCCGCACGGCGGCTTCTACACCCGCGCCGAGCTGCGCGGCCTGGTCGCCCACGCCGCCGCCCGCGGCGTGCGGGTCGTGCCGGAGATCGACCTGCCCGGCCACGTCCGGGCGGCCCTGGCCGCCTACCCGGAGCTGGGCAACCGCCCGGACCGGCCGCTGCCGGTGTGGACCGAGTGGGGCATCAGCCCCGACATCCTCGGCATGCACGACGAGGCCCTGGACTTCTGCCGCGACGTCCTGACCCAGACCGCCGGGATCTTCCCCTCGCGGCACCTCCACGTCGGCGGGGACGAATGCCCGACAACGCAGTGGGAGACCGCGCCCGCCGCCCAGGCCCGCGCGAAGGCGCTCGGGCTGGACGGCACCGCCGGGCTGCACAGCTGGTTCCTGGGCGAGCTGCACGGGTTCCTCGGCGAGCTCGGGCGGCAGGCCGTCTGCTGGGACGAGACGGGCCATTCGCCGGGCACGCTGCCGCCGGGGATGACCGTGGCCAGCTGGCGGGACGCCGGCCACGGCGCGCAAGCCGTCGCCCGCGGCCACCAGGTGATCATGGCGCCCCACACGTCCACCTACTTCGACTACCCGCAGACCGATGGTCCGGGCGAGCCGCCGCGCGAGCTGGTGACGACCTTGGCCGACGTCCACGCCTACGACCCGCTGACCGGGAACCTGCCCGCCGCCGACCCCGACAACGGCGGGCGGCCGGGGGTCATCGGCACGCAGGCGCAGCTGTGGACCGAGCACGCGCCGACCCCCGACCACGTGCGGCAGCTGGCCTTCCCGCGGCTGTGCGCGCTCGCGGAGTCGGCCTGGTCCCCCGGCCCGCGCGACTATGCTGACTTCCAAGCCCGCTTGGCCGGTCACCTGGATCTGCTGCGCGCGCTGAACGCCCTGCCGAAGGAGCGCGTCCGGTTCCCGGGCGCGGTCCCCGTACCCCGAAAGCCGAGAACTTGACCGCAGACGCGCTCGGACCCGACCGGCCTCCCACCGCGAAACGGGACCGGGTCCGCCGCCACCTGCTGAACGTGATCGAGAAGGCCGGGCCCGGCACCGGGCTGGCCTCGGAGCGCGACCTGGCCCAGGAGCTCGGCGTGTCCCGCCCGACCGTCCGCGCGGCCATCGACGAGCTGACCCGCACCGGGCTGCTGGTCCGCCAGCGCGGCCGCGGCACGTTCACCAGCCCGCACAAGGTCACCCAGGAGCTCGCCGGCAGCGCCGCGGGCCTCGGTGTGCCCCCGGCGGAGGGCACCTGGACCAGCGAGGTCGTCGCGTTCACGACCGCGCCCGCGAGCCCGCCCCGCGCGGCGCGGCTGGAGATCGCGCCCGGCGCGCCGGTCCTGCGGGTCACGCGGGTCCGCTACGTCGACGACGAGCCGATCGCCATCGAGCGCCTGGACCTGCCCGCCGAGCTCGTGCCCGGCCTGGCCCCGGCCGACATGGAGGCCGGGAACTTCTACCGGCTGCTGCGGGAGCGGTTCGGCATCACCGTGGCCGAGGCCGAGCAGACGATGGAGCCGGCGGTCACCAACCCCGAGCAGGCCGAGCTGCTGGACGTCCCGGTGTACGCGCCGATCCTGCAGGTCGAGCGGGTCACCCGGGACTCCGGCGGCCGGATCGTCGAGCTGACCCGGTCGGTCTACCGCGGCGACCGCTACCGGATCACCTCGAAGCTGCGGTTCGACGCCGACTCCGGCTGAGTCACTTCGCCCAGCCGAGCGGGCCGGAGAGCGCTTTCACGACGGCCGTCACGCGGTCCGAGGCGGTCTGCCAGCCGGTGTCGGCGGACTGGGCGCTGAGGACGACCACGACGTAGCGCCGTCCCCCGACGAGCCCGCTGGTGTGCAGGTTGCGGCCCGGGTCGCAGCACGACCAGCCCTGCTTGACCGCCCAGTCCGTGCCCGTGACCGCGCCCGGGATGCCGAAGAACTGGTTGAAGCCGTCGGCGCCGTGCTCGGTGGCGCCGTCCAGCGCCCGGAGCACGACCTGCCGGGTGCCTTCCGGCGCCTGGTCCATCAGGTACTCGTAGAGCTTCACCAGGTCGGTGGCGGTGACGGTCGTGCTGCCCCAGTGCCCGGGGTCGTCCGGCGGGCGCGTCGACCTCATGCCGATCCGCGCGGCCCACCCCGAGACGATCGCGGGGCCGCCGAGCCTCGCCCACAGCTGGCTCGCGACGGTGTCGTCGCTGCGCGAGAGCATCTCCGCCACGACACCGGAGTCCGTCCCCCGCCGGAGCGCCTCGAACGCGATCAGCAGCTTGACCAGCGAAGCCGAGGTGTAGGTCGCGTCCGGCCGGTAGGAGACGACGTCCTCGCCGTTCTTCCGGTCGTGGACGAGCACGCTGACCTTGCCCGGCACCAGCTTCGCCAGCTCGGCCCCCGAGGGCAGCTTGCCCTGCTCCTGGTCCTGCTCCGGCGTCGGCGACGGCTTCGCGGGCTTGGTGTCCGGCGGGGCCGAGGACGCCGTGGTCGCGACGCTCGTCGTCACCGGCGGGGCCGTGCCGAGCAGCGGCGCGGACGCGGCCACCGGGTCGGGGGAACGCAGGGTCGCCGCCGCGATCAGCATCGCCGCGACCGCCCCCGCGCACAGCCCGGACAGCAGCACCACGTTTCGTCTGTGCATACCGGCTGTTGTCCGGGCGACCCGATCGTGTTCGCCCGAGCGGGCCGGAATGTGGGATGCGTCTCACCCGGACGTGAAATCGGGGACGCGGACGAACGCCGCGGACAACAAGTAGCGTGACCAGAATCGTCGAACGGCTGGACCGGCCCGATCTGGCCGCGCGGGATCCGAAGGAGATCTTCGCGTGGCTCTTCGACGAGTACGCCCCTCCCCTGCGCGGTTACCTCGCGGGCCGGGTGGGCGTGCACGCCGCCGACGACCTCGTGGCGGAGACGTTCGTCGTCGCCCTCCGAAGACGGGCCAGCTACGACCCGCGGCAGGCCCCGATCCGGGGCTGGCTCTACGGCATCGCCACCAACCTGCTGCGCAACCACGTCCGCCAGGAGGTGCGCGGCTTCGAGCTGACCGCGAAGGCCGGCGCCGAAGACCGCCCGGCCGAGAACCACGACGCCGTGGTGGCCGGCCGGGTCGACGCGGCGGCCCGCCTGCGCACCCTCGCCGGTGAGCTCGCCGGACTGTCCGAACAGGACCGTGACGTCCTGCTGCTGACGTCCTGGGCCGGGCTCGAACCGGCCGAGGTCGCCGAAGCGCTCGGCGTCCCCGCCAGCACCGTGCGGTCCCGGCTGCACCGCGTCCGCCACCGCCTCCAGGCCCTGCTCGTCCCCACCGAGGAGAACACGCATGAATGAGCTCGACGAAGCCCTCGAGCAGCTGCACCGGGACGCCCGCCGGGCGCCCGCCGACCTGACCGCGGCCCGCGCGAAGCTGATGGCGGAGGTCGACGCCGTCTCCTGGCCGGACGCCACCGTGATCCCGCTGCGGCCGGAGCGCCGCCGGGCTCGCCGGTTCGCGCTGCCGGTCGCCGCGGCCGTCGCCGGGGTGGCCGCCGCGACCGTCGTCGTCGTGCAGACGGGCTCGTCCGGCCCCGGCGGGCCGGGGGTCGCGGCGCCGAGCGCGTCCGCCCCGGACGTCCGGCTGATGTCGGCCACCGAGGTGCTCACCAAGGCCGCGGACCTCAGCGTGGGCGCGGTCGACCAGCCGCTCGCGCCCGGGCAGTTCCGCTACGTCGTCGAGCACACGTGGGTGCAGAGCGGCATCCGGATGGGGACCACGGTCGGCTACACCTACCTCTGGGAGCAGCAGATCCAGCGCTGGATCCCGGCGGACGAGCACGACGTCTGGCAGGAGGACCGCAAGCTCCTGAGCACCGGGAAGTACCTCGGCGGCACGGTGCCGCAGTCGCAGGCCCCCGAGCCGGAGCCCACCGACACCGACCAGGGCCGGTGGCAGGGCCGGTGCGGCGACTTCTTCCCCGCGTCCAAGCCGGTCAAGAAGTGCGACGACCCCACCGACCCGGACAGCCCGGCCTTCTACGCCACGCTCCCGCACGACCCCGTGCAGCTGTACGCGAAGCTGCAGGACCTGACCGAGGTCCGCGGCTCGACGCCGTCCGTGATGTTCCACTACGGCATCGAGATCCTCCGCAGCGGCATGATGCCCGCCGGGCTGCGGGCCGAGTGGTACCGGGCGCTGGCGAGGATCCCGGGCATGAAGGTGCTCGCCGCGGAGGCCAACCTCGACGGCCGCACCGGCGTCGCGCTCGGGCTCGACGACCGGCACGCGCTGACCCAGCTGATCGTCGACCCGGCCACCGGCCAGTTCATCGGCGAGCGGACGATCGCCGGCGACCAGCCGGACGAACCGTGGATCAAGCCGGGCACCGAACTCGGCGCGAGCGCCATCACCACGGCCGTCGCCGACCGCATCGGTGTCGCCCCGGCGAAGTAGCGTGCCGTGAAGGCCACCTTGAGGGACTCTGAGTCCCTCAAGGTGGCCTTCACGGCTTTTGTCACCGGGTGAGGGCGGCGTTCAGGTCGCCGTAGGGAATGCCGTCCGCCGTGGCGTCGTACGTGCCCGCGCCCAGGAGCTCGGCCGTCGCGCGGGCCGCGACCGCGTACGCGGCCTGGGCGATCGCCGAACCGAGGCTGATCCGGACGGCGCCCGCGGCGGCCAGTTCGGCCACCGACGGCGCGCCCGCCCAGACCATCACCGCGACCGGCAGCGGGCCCGCCGCCAGTTCGGCAATGGCGGCCGGATCGGTCAGCCCCGGCACGAACAGGCTGTCCGCGCCGGCGGCCGCGAAGACCTCCGACCGGCGCTGGGCCTCCTCGAGACCGCCGGCCCCGGTCAGGTAGAGATCGGTCCGGGCGTTGAGCCACACGGGAATCCCGAGCGCCTCGGCCGCCGCGCGGGCCGCGGCCAACCGCTCGGCCTGCGCCGCCTCGGCGAACACTCCGGTGCCGGACCGGTCCTCCAGGTTGACCCCGACGGCGCCGGCCCGGACGACCGCGGTGGTCGTCTCGGCGACGTCGTCGTACCCGCCCTCGATGTCGGCCGAGACCGGGACGTCGACCGCCGCGCAGAGCCGGGCCACGACGGCCGCGGCCCGTTCCGCGCCGAGGCCGGCGCCGTCCGGCACCCCCAGCGACCACGCGACCCCCGCACTGGTCGTCGCGATCGCCGTCGCCCCGGCGCCCGCGATCGCGACCGCCGAGGCGACGTCCCAGGCGTTGGGCAGCAGCAGCGGATCCCCGCGGCGGTGGCTCGCGGCGAACGTCTTCGCCCGCGCGAGCTGCCCCTCGCTCACAGCGCGACGAGCAGTTCGTGGTCGAGCTCCACGAACTCGACGATCAGGCCGGCGAACCGCCCGGCGATCAGCTCCTGGTAGGCCGCCGACCCGGTGTGCGCGTCGTAGGCGGCCTGGTCCGCGAAGTGCTCGACGAACAGCAGGTAGTCCGCGCGGGCCGGGTCCCGGTAGACGCGGAACGACAGCGTGCCGTCCTCGGCGCCGGGGCCCTTCGGCGCGAACTCCTCGACGAGCGCCTCGGCCTCGGCCTGCTTGCCGTCCTTCAGCTGGATGGGGAAAACCTTGGTGAGCAACGGAAACTCCTCGTTCTCGATGGCTGACGACGACCATCTTGGAACGGCGCGCGTGCCGGGTCCGGCCACATCCGGACACGGCCCCGATGTCCGGATGTGTCCGGCGCCGCCGTCGGGTTACGGCTATACCTGGGTCATGACCACGTATTCCGCCGTCGTCACGACCGGGATCTACTGCCGGCCCGGCTGCGGTGCGAAGCCGCTCGCGAAGAACGTCCTGACGTTCGAGCACGCCGCCGCCGCGGAGGCCGCGGGGTTCCGGGCGTGCCTGCGCTGCCGGCCCTACCGGGTGGCCGGGCCGGTCACCTCGGACGCGCCCGAGCTGGTGTGCCGGGCGGTGCAGCTGGTCATCGGCGGCGCGCTCGACGACGGCACGGAGGCCGCGCTCGCGGACCGGGTCGGGCTGTCGCCGCGGCACCTGCGCCGGTTGTTCCTGCAGCACCTCGGCGCGAGCCCCGACCAGCTGGCCCGGTCGCGGCGCGCGCACTTCGCCCGCCGGCTGCTCGACGACACCGACCTCACGGTGCTCGACGTCGCGTTCGCGTCCGGGTTCGGCAGCCTGCGGCAGTTCAACCGGACCATGCGGGAGGTGTTCCGCGCGGCGCCCTCGGACCTGCGCGACCGCCGCCGCCGCGCGGACCGCCTGGTCGCCGACGGCGGGCTGCCGCTGCGGCTGCCCGTGGTGCCCGGTTACGACTGGGACGCCGTCCGCGGGCTGCTCGCCGCCCGCGCGGTGCCCGGCGTCGAGGTGGTCGACGGCCAGGTCTACCGGCGCACGATCACCGTCGAAGGCGCGCCGGGGGTGCTGGAGCTGTCCCCGGGTGACGGCGGGCACCTGCTGCTGCGGGCCCACCTGCCGTACTGGGAGGGCCTGATCCACGTCGTCGACCGCGCGGCGCGCCTCGCCGGGACCGACGTCGACCCGGGCCCGGCCGTCGCCGAGCTGGCCACCGATCCCGTGCTGGGCCCGCTGGTCCGCGCGCGGCCCGGTCTCGTCGTCCCCGGGACGTGGAGCGCGCTGGAGGTCGGCGTCGGCGCACTGGCGGGTGCTTCCGGGCTCCGGACCGTCGTGGAGTCACTGGGGACGCCGGTGCCCGGCCTGCCCGGCGGGCTCACGCACACCTTTCCGCCGCCGAGCGCGTTGACGGCCACGGCCCTGCACGACCTCGGGGTGCCGGGCGCGGACACGATCGCGGCCCTGGCGAAGGTCGCGGACGACCCGGCGCTGGGCGACGGAACCAGCCTGGGCGCCCTCGAAGCGGTACCCGGCCTCGGCGGCGGCCTGCGTCACGAACTGGCGTTCCGGCTGGGCGTCCGGGACGCCTTCCCCAGCGGCGACCCGGTTCTGAAGGCGGCGATCCGGCGGCTCGGGACGCCGGGGGCCACCAGGTGGCCCGCCCACGCCGCGGCCCACCTGCTGGCCGCGGCGTGAACAACGCTCCTTACTTGACCACGATGTACCTGGATGGGGCGGAAACCCGACGCGTCGGGGGTGAAGGTGCCGGTGATGCCGGCGCCTCCGCTGCCCACGAATTCCGGGTAGTCGGTGCTCGCCACCAGAGGAGCGTCACTGGCCGTGCAGCTCGTGCTCGCGGTGCCGGACCGCAACCCCGTGCTGGTCGTGGTTCCGCCACCCGAGGCTGCGACGGTGGTCTCGGGCCCGTTGTCGATCAGGTAGGTGTACGAGACGACATCGGCCATGCCGGGTGAGAAGCGGACCTCGGCCGGGACCCCGACACTGGTTTCCCCTCGCGGTGGCAGCACTCGCCTGGGCCGGTACGGCGCCGAACACCAGCACCCCGGCGGCCGGAAGCACGGTGACTCTTCGGCGAACTCTCATCGTGAACCCCTGTGTGAATCCCGTGCGGGATGCCGCGGGTTTCACCCGGCGTCGAAACCCTGTCGTACTACCGTCGGGGCGTGACATCCTCCCCGGGCGGACCGTGTTAGCCGTACTGCTGGTCGCGGTGCCGGTGGGCGTGCTCATCGGGACCGTCGGGGTCGGCGGGGTGGTGCTGCCGCCCGCGCTCACCTGGCTGGGCGGGCTCGACGTCCACGCCGCGGCCGGGACGAGCAGCTGGGCGTTCCTGTTCACCGGGATCGTCGGCACCCTCGGCTACGCGCGCCGGCAGGCGATGCCCTGGCGGTTCGGCGGTCTGCTCACCCTCGGGGCCGCGCCCGCCGCGATCGGCGGGGCGCTGGTGAACGGGCTGCTCCCGGCCGCCGTGCTGTGGCTGGTGCTGGCCGTGGTGACCGCCGGGTCCGGCGCCTACAACCTGTGGTTCCGCGCGAAGACGTCCCGGGTGCGGGAGGACCTGCCCGTCGCCGCCACCGTCGGGATCGGCGTGGTCGTCGGGTTCGGTTCGGCGCTGACCGGGACCGGCGGGCCGGTGCTGCTCGTCCCGGCGCTGCTGGCGCTCGGGGTGCCCGCGCTGACCACCGTCGCGGCCGGGCAGCTGATCCAGCTGCCGCTCGTCGGCTTCGCGACGCTCGGTTACGCCGCGCACGGGTCCGTCCACTTCGGACTCGGCACACTGCTGGGCGTGCTGGCCGGGCTCGGCGCGCTGCTCGGCACGTACCTGGCACAACGCCTGCGCCAGCAGCACCTCCACCGGGTCGTGTCGGCGGCGCTGGTCGTCTTCGGTGCGTTCCTCTTCGTGCTGGCGGCCCGAAGCTAGGACGTCAACCGGACGCAGCAGAGGCCCGGCCGCGGGTCGAGACGCGCGGTCAGCCCCTCCGGACCGGCGCCGGCCAGCATGCCCTCCACCAGCGCCAGGCTCATCGCGCAGACCAGCCCGGCGTGCGCCCGGGCCAGCCGGTGGAACGGGCAGTTCGCCAGCTCCACCGCACCGTCCCCGGCCCGCGGCTCGAACCCGTGGGCCTCGAGGACGGCGACGACGCCGGACGCCCCGGCGGCCCGCTCCCGCCCCAGTTCGCGCGCCCGCAGCGTGAGGATCTCCCGCGGCGAGCCGCCGGACTCGCCGGCCTCCTCCACCGCCGTCGCCAGGAGGTGTGCGGCCAGCTCGTAGTCGCGGTCCGGCAGCGACACCGACACCTGCCGGTCCGAGCGGCGGTAGAGCTTCGCCGGGCGCCCGGCACCCGGGCCGGTGCGGCCCGTGCGGCGTTCGTGCCCGACGGCGAGGAGCCGTTCGTCCACCAGGCGGTCGAGGTGGAACGCGACGGTCGCCCGGGGCACACTCAGGGCGGCGGCGACGTCGTCGCGGCTCACCGGCGCGACCTGGCGGACGACGTAGTCGTACAGCCGGCGCCGGGTGGGCTCGTCGAGGGCGGCGACCGCGGCCAGCGCACCGGCCTGGGCTTCGTGCATCACCGCACTCTAAAACAAATAACCGTTGACGAAAACCCGGGCGGCCTTCTAACGTCGGCACGACTTGGTTTTAGAAGGAAGGGCACCCCGTGACCGCTGAACCCATGAGCGAGCCGGTCCCCCTCAGGCACCTCGGCGTCGTCCCCGACCGCGACGAGTTCGACCTCCACGCGGCCGAGCGCGCGGTCGCCGACCTGCTGCGGGCCCTGGGCAAGGACCCGACGTCGGAACACCTCGGCGACACCCCGCGGCGGGTGGCGAACGCCTACGCGGAGATGCTGCGGCCGCGGGACTTCAAGCTCACGACGTTCCCCAACGACGAGGGTTACGACGAGCTCGTGCTGGCCAAGAGCATCCCGGTGCAGTCCCTGTGCGAGCACCACATGCTGCCCTTCCGCGGGGTCGCGCACGTGGGCTACCTCCCGGGCGAACGGATCCTCGGCCTGTCGAAGCTCGCCCGCGTCGTCGAGCTGTTCGCGCGCGACCTGCAGGTGCAGGAGCGGCTCACCAAGCAGGTCGCCGACTGGCTCCAGGAGCACCTGGCACCCAAGGGCGTCGGCGTCGTGATCGAGGCCGAGCACCTCTGCATGTCGCTGCGCGGTGTCCGGGCGAGCGGCGCGCTCACCGTCACCTCGTCGCTGCACGGCCTGCTGCGCGAGGAACCCAAGACCCGCCAGGAGTTCTTCGCCCTGACGGGTGTCCACGCCTGAGTCAGTTCCGGCGGTGCCGGCCGCCCGGACCGGTGGCGAGCGCCTGCACCCGGGTGACGAGGTCGCGCCGCCGGGCGCGGCGCGCGTACTCCAGCAGCGCTTCCACCTGGGCCTCCGGCAGCCAGCCCTGGTCGGCACCGATCTCCAGGCGGAGCAGGTGCGTGACCAGCTCGCGAGAATCGTCGCCGCACTCCCCCGCCAGCTCCGCGAACCGCAGCGCCGCGTCGGCCGCGCCGTCACACCACGCCGTCATCGCCAGCAGCGTCGCGGTCGCGGTCAGGATGTCGCCGCGGTGGACGCCTCCTTCCGCGGCCAGGTGCTCGGCCAGCTGGAAGCTGTGGGTGCCGACACCGCCGGCCCCTTCCTCGCGCACCGCTTTCGCGAGCGCGTGGATCTGCTGTGTGACGTAGTCCCCACTCGGCAACCCCGACATGTCGTCCCCTCTACCGCGCACCAGGTCCCCTGCCGGCCCGTGCGGTCACACGACAGGTGTACTCCATCCGTGGCCAGATACGTCGGATGCCCCACCGGGTTTCCCCCGACTGGCCGGTGAATCAGCCCGAACGCCCTGGTTCGTTCCGCCGCTGCGACACGTAGACCGCCGCCGACGTCCGCCGCTCGACGCCGAGCTTGTGCAGCACCGAGGATACGTAGTTCTTGACGGTTTTCTCCGCCAGGAACAGCCGCTCGGCGATCTGCCGGTTGGTCAGGCCCTCCGCGACCAGGTCGAGCACCCGCCGCTCCTGCGGGCTGAGCTGCTCGTACCGCGGATCCGGGACCGAGGCCGTCTCCCCCCGCAACCGGTTCATGACGGACGCGGTGAGCGTGGCGTCCAGCAGCGAGCCGCCCACGGCGACCGTGCGGACGGCGTCGATCAGCGAACGCCCGGAGACCTGCTTGAGCATGTACCCGGCCGCGCCGGCCATGATGGCGCCGAAGAGCGCGTCGTCGTCCGAATAGGACGTCAGCATCAGGCAGGCGGGCGGCGGCTCGACCGTCGAGCGGATCTCGCGGCACACCTCCACGCCCTGGCCGTCGGGCAGCCGGACGTCGAGGATGGCCACGTCCGGCCGGACCTGCGGGATCCGGACCAGCGCCTCGGCCGCCGTGCCCGCCTCCCCGATCACTTCGATGTCCTCTTCGGATTCGAAGACGGTCTTCAGCCCGGTGCGGACCAGTTCGTGGTCGTCGAGCAGGAACACCGAAATCGTCATCTCCCACTCCCCTGTCCGCCGGCAGCCCGTGCCGGCAGTTCGGCGGTCCATTCCAGCCGGGACCCGCCCCCGTCGGCAGGCAGTAGCACACAGCCGCCGCCCCAGCGTTCCGCGCGGGCCGCCAGGTTGGCGAGCCCGCTGACCCGCCCGGGTCCCTCGGGCGGCCCGGTGCCGTCGTCGCGCACCACCAGGCTCAGCCGCGTGCCGAGCCCGTCCACGGTCACGTCAACCGAGCACGACGTCGCCCCGGCGTGGCGGGCGACGTTCGTCAGCGCCTCCCGCAGTGACGCGATCAGGTCGGAGCGGACCGCGTCCGGCACCGCGGCGTCCAGCGGCCCGTCGAAGCCGACCCGCGGCTCGAAACCCAGCGTGTCCCGGGCGTCGACCGCCACCCGCAGCAGCTCGGCGCGCAGGCTCCCCTGGGCCTGCGCGGGCGCCTGCAGCGAAAAGATGCTGTTGCGGATCTCGCGGATCGTCCCGTCGAGGTCCTGGGCGAACCCGGCGACCCGCGCCGCGACCCCCGGGTCGGCGATCAGCCTGCTGACGCCCTCGAGCCCGAGCCCGGTCGCGAACAGCCGCTGGATCACCAGGTCGTGCAGGTCCCGCGCGATCCGGTCGCGGTCCTCGAAGACCGCGAGCTGCTGGCGGGCCTCCTGCGCCCGGGAGAACTCGACGGCCAGCGCGGCGTGCCCGGCGAACGTCTCGGCCAGCTGGACGTCGGAGTCGGTGAACGGCGAGCGGTCGCGGAACTTCGCCACGAGCAGCACCCCGAGCGTCTCCTCGCCGACGATCAGCGGCACCGAGATCGCCGAGTCCAGGTCCTTGATCATCGCGGGCATCGGCCCGGCCCGGTCGCGCTGCTCGTTCTGGACGTGCTCGCCGTAGTCCCGCACCACGATCGGACGGCGGGTGGTGAACGCGATCCCGGTCGCGGTGCCCTCGGTCGGGATGGTAAGCCCGGTGAGCCGCTCGGAGTCCTCCCCCGGCGGCTCGACGACGTCGAACACCAGCAGGCCCGGCCCCGCGGGCAGCGCGATCGCCCCGCCGGTGCCGCCGGCCACGACGCGGGCGCGTTCGGCGATCAGCCGCAGCGTCTCGCGCAGGCCCTGGGAGCCGACCAATGCCTTGGTGACGTCGTAGGAGGCTTCGAGCCAGCGTTCGCGGCGGCGCATCCCGTCGACGAGCAGCGCCTTCTCGACGGCCATCCCGGTCGCCGCGGTCAGCGCGCCCAGCACCTCGCGACGCCGGCCGCCGAGGCCCTCGTCGCCGGGTTCGATCCGGAACGTGCCGAAGGTCTTGGGCCCGGCGCGCACCGGGATCTCGACGACCCCGTCATCGCCGGCGGCCCGGCCGTACTCGGCCACCCCGCCGTCGGGTCCGGTGACCTCGAGCCGGCCGTGGCGCGCGCCGACCAGGTCGCACACCGTCGTCACCGCGCGCTGCAGCAACGCGGGCACTTCCAGCTCCCGCGCGATCCCGGCCACCGCGGCCAGGATCGCCGGCATGCCGATTTCGTCCGCCACTTCCCGTTGACTCCGCTGGCGTCGCCCACTCCCGGGGGTATCCCCGGGCCGTCAAGGGTCCCACAGGTGACTGCCCGTGTCGGCCCATGCCGGTTCGTCCATCCGGTGGGTCGCTCGATGACGTGACCTTGTTACTCCGCGGCACAAACCATGCGGTGACCGGTGATGGTCTCGACCGGGATCTGCAGGAACCGGCGTCCCGCCTGGGAAGGACAGGGGCACAGGCAGGCGATTTCGGCGGCCGAAGCGTCCCGGAACTCCTCCGCCCGGCCGAGCAGGCTGACGAACCAGCCGGCGCCGAAGTCCTCGGCGAACTCGTCGGCTTCGAACGCGACGACGGCGCCCCGCGCGCCGGCGTAGAGCGGGCTGCCGTCGGGCACGGCGAACACAATGGACTCCCCGGCGGCTTCCCGGACGACGGTGAAGCGCACCGGGCGGACAGCGGGCATCGCGCGGTGGGTGAAGATCACCCGGCCGAGGCTCGCCGTGCGCAGCAGCGCGAGGCACTGCGCCCGGTCGAGCAGCAGCCCGAAGCCCACATCATCAGCCATCTCGTCCCTGTGCTTCTCCTGTGAAATACCCCGGCCACCAGCGTGATCGGTAACGGCGGGCCGCCGATAGGGCCGTTGGACCCACCCGCGGCCGGCCCGGGAACGAAACCCACGTGCCGGCGCCGTCCGCCAGTGCCGAAAGACCCGGGTCCGCACGGGCGCCCGGCACGTGTGGCGGACACGCACCGCGACCTACGGTTCTCACCGTCCGTTGCCGGCCTGTGCCCGAAGGGAGAGTGAGGCCGATGCCGCCGCAACCCGCCGGGGGTGACACCCCGCCCGCGGCGACGTTCTCCCTCGACACCGCGCTCGTCCGGCAGGCCGTCGGCGGCAACCGGGCCGCGGTGGCGGGGCTGCTGCGCGAGCTGCGGCCGCTGGTGCACCGCTACTGCCTCGGCCGGCTCGGCAGCTGGCAGGACGGCTCGTCCGACGCCGAGGACTGCGCCCAGGACGTGCTGCTCGCCGTCGTGCGCGCGCTGCCCGGCTACCGGTACGAGATCGACGGGTTCCTCCCGTTCGTCTTCGGCATCGCCGCGCACAAGGTCTCCGACTTCCACCGCCGCCGCGCCCGCGACCGCACCAGCCCGGTCGCGGAGCCGCCCGCCGGACGCAGCGAAGGCGCGGAAGCCACCGACCCGACGGGCGAAGAGGTCGAGCGCTCGGCCGCGCTCGACTGGTCGTCCGGCCTGCTCGACACGCTCCCGCCGCGCCAGCGCGAGATCCTGGTGCTGCGCATCATCCTGGGCATGACGGCCGAGGAGACGGCGGTGGCGGTGGGGCTGAGCAGCGCCGGCGCCGTCCGGGTCGCCCAGCACCGGGCCCTCACGACCCTCCGGCGCAACCTGCGGGCGAAATCCACCTCGTAACCCTTTCCCCGACAGGCCGACAGGACTCCGATGCTCTACCGACTCCACCCGCCGGCGACGGTGACCTGGTGCGTCGCGCCCGGTGACGCCCTCCGGCTCGGCCCGGCCGAGCTGGACGCGCTGGCGTGGGCGCCCGCCGAGGAGCCCGCCTTCACCGGCGACCTGCTGCGGATCGCCCTCCGGCACGGCGTGCCGTCGGGCACCGGCCTCGTCCTCGACGTCCGGCACACCCTGGACCTGGGCCGGGCCGAGGCACTGCGGCGCAACCAGGCCGTCCTCGACCAGGCCCGCGCCGAACTCGGGGAGAGCGAGAGCATGCGGGTGGTCGAGCAGATTTATCCCGGGTCGTACGCATGGGGTGCGCAGCTCGACGAGCGAGCGCGGGAGACCATCGAAAACGTGGCCCGGAAGGCCGAAGCCGATCTCGCCGAGGTGCTGGCGGCCCCCGTGCGGCCCGAGCTGGCCGAGCACTGGCGGCGGCTCGGCGGGCACGACCCGGGCTGAGCGCGTGCGATCATGCCCGGGTGCCTCCGCTGCTGATCGTCGTCGGCGGGCTGCCGGCGTCCGGGAAGACCACCGTGGCGACCGAACTGGCCCGCCTCACCGGGTTCTCCTACCTGCGCGTCGACACGATCGAGCAGGCCATCGTCCGCAGCACGCCGCTGAGCGACCCGGTGGGGCCGGTCGGCTACGTCGTCGCCTACGACGTCGCCGCGGACCTGCTGCGGACCGGCGTCAGCGTGATCGCCGAGTGCGTGAACCCGCTGGCGATCACCCGGGACGCCTGGCGGGACACCGGAACCGCCTGCGGAGCGCGGGTGCTGGAGACCGAGATCGTCTGCTCCGACCCGGCGGAACACCGGCGCCGCGCGGAAACCCGCGACACCGGCATCCCCGGCCACGTCCCGCCGACGTGGCAGCAGATCGTCGGCCGCGAGTACGAACCGTGGACCCGGGACCGCCTCGTCGTCGACACCGCGGTGCGGTCGAGCGGCGAGGCGGCCGCGGTCATCGCGTCGGCTGCCCGGCCTTGACGTCGTCGTTGAGGCTCTCCAGCCGGCGGCCGGTGGTGCGCGGGCCGAGGAGCGCGACGTCCAGCGCGACCACCACCAGCGCCCCGGCGACGACCAGGAACAACGTCGTCGCGCCGGACGAGTCCAGCAGCGGCACCAGCACGAACGGCATCGCGCCGCTCGCCAAGCGCGACAGCGAATACGTGCCGCTCGACGCCGTCGACCGCAGCGTCGTCGGGAAGATCTCCGCCTGGTAGATGTGGTAGGCGTTCGAGAACAGGTTGCTCGTCGCGGTGTAGAGGAACCCGAAGACGAGGATCAGCGCCATCGAACCCGCGTAGCCGAACGCGATCCCGAACACGGCCATCGCCAGCACCGACCCGATCACCAGGAACTTCCGCTCGACGCGCTCCACGATCGGCAGCGACAGCGCCGAGCCCACCGGGTAGCCGATGTAGGTCAGCGCGGCGAACAGCAGCGACTGCGAAACCGGGTACCCCTTGGCCGCCAGCACCAGCGGCACGAGCGTGCCGAAGCCGTAGTAGCCGAGCGTCTGCAGGACGTGGAAGACGACCATCATCCAGGTGCGGCGGCGCAGCGCGGGCCCGAACAGCTCACGCACCGGCGCCCCGGCCCGCTTGCGGGTGGTCCCGCGCGGCGGCGCGGCCGTCTCCTGCGTGACACCACGGGCTTCGGCCTCCAGGCCGGCCACGAGGTGCTCGGCTTCTTCGGTGCGGCCGACGGATTCCAGCCACCGCGGCGACTCGGGCAGGCCGCGCCGCAGGAGGAACACCGCGCCCGCGCCGAGCGCGCCGATCACGAACAGCCAGCGCCAGCCCGCGATGCCGAGCACCGGGTGGTCGGTGAGCCCGCGGGCGAGGAACCCGACGACCGGGAACCCGCAGAAGGCCAGCGTGTACGCCCAGGCGATGAACCGGCCGCGCTTGCGGGCCGGGAGCAGGTCGGTGAGGTAGGTGTCGGCCAGCGGCGGCTCCGCGCCCAGGCCGATGCCGGCGAAGAACCGGGTGAGCAGCAGCATCAGCGCACTGCCGCTGAACGCGCCGAGCAGCGAGAACAGCGAGTACAGGCCGAGGTTGAGCAGGAACGCGCCGCGGCGGCCGAAGCGGTCGGCGAGCCGCCCCAGAAGCAGGGCGCCGAAGAACATGCCGATGAACGTCGAGGCGAGCAGCGGCGGCAGTTCGCCCTTGCTCAGGTCGAACTCCTCGACGAGCACCGAGCTGAGCACGCCGGCCAGGAAGACCTCGTAGAAGTCGAAGAACAGCCCGAGCCCGACGGCGACGGTGGCCCGGCGGTGCGTGCGGGTGATGGGCAGCCGGTCGAGCCGGCCCGCGATCGTGCCGGTGTCCGGCGCGGTGGCGTCGTGCGGGTTCGCCATCCGTCGTCTCCTTTGACTTCAGCCGTGGCTCCACGATGTGATTCGTCGACTCATGATGTGACGGGAGCCGTGCGGAGTCAAGGATGACCCGGACGAGGCCGGGACAAGTCAGGAGGTAACGGACAACCAGCCCCGGGGCGAGGCTCAGAGCGCGGCGACCCGCTCGACACCGGGCCGGTACCCCAGCCGCTCCGAGGCCCGGCGGCCCGCTTCGGTGACGATCGGCGCCAGCCGCGGCACGTCGGCCGCGGTCATCCGCTGGGTCGGGGCGCCGATCCCGATCGCCGCGCTGACCTCGCCGTTCAGCCCGAACACCGGCGCGCTGAGCGACGCCGCGCCGAGGTCGCGTTCCTCGAAGCTCACGGCGTAACCGGCTTCGCGGATCTGCCCGAGCTGCTCGCTGAGCAGGTCGATGTCGACGACGGTGCGCGGGGTGAACCGGGCCAGGCCGTGCCCGATCGCGTCCTTGACCGCGAGCTTGTCCCAGGCCAGGAACACCTTCCCGGCCGAGCCGGCGTGCAGCGGCATCACCATGCCGACCACGAACAGCCGGACCACGGGGTGCCGCGACTCGGCCAGCGAGATGACCGTGCGGTAGGCGCCGTCGCGGACGTACAGGCAGGCCGTTTCACCGGTTTCGTCGCGCAACTGCTGCAGCACCGGCCGGGTCAGCCGGACCAGGTCGAGGCCGAACGTGCCCGGCGCCGCCCAGCGGACCAGGCCGAGCCCGACCCGGTAGGTGTCGTCGTAGCGGTCGAGGAAGCCTTCGCGCACCAGGTTGTGCACCAGCCGCTGGCACGTGCTCGCCGGCAGCCCGGTGGACCGGGTGATCTGCTGCAGCGTCAGCTCGGGGTTCTCGATGGTGAACGACTCGAGGATCTGCTTGAACTTGCGCAGCACGAGGACCGGTGTCGTGCCACTGCGTTCTTCCTCGGCCATCCGCCCCGTCCCTGTTCCCCGCCTGGTCCCGTGGTGTGCCGCACAAGTCTATCCACGCTGATCGCGGTTGACTCCTCGACACTCACCCGTATTCTGGGTTGACAACTCACATCGTGGTTTGGAGTCGGGCATGACTGAGCAAACCGGGCCGCTCGACGGCGTCCGGGTGGTCGAACTCGGGAACTTCATCGCCGCGCCCACCGCCGGCCGCCTGCTGGCCGACTTCGGCGCCGACGTCGTCAAGGTCGAGCGCCCCGGCACCGGCGACGAGCTCCGCCGCTGGCGGCTGCACGGCGGCGACACCTCGCTGCTGTTCCGCACCCTGGGCCGCAACAAGCGGTCGGTGACCGTCGACCTGCGCCGTGCAGAGGGCCAGGAGATCGTCCGCGCGCTGGCCGCCCGCAGCGACGTCCTGCTCGAGAACTTCCGGCCCGGCACCCTCGAACGCTGGGGCCTCGGGCCGGACGAGCTGCGCGCGCTCAACCCGCGGCTGGTCGTCGTCCGCGTCTCGGGTTACGGCCAGACCGGGCCCTACCGCGACCGGCCGGGTTTCGGCGGTGTCGCCGAGGCGATCGGCGGCCTGCGCGCCCTGACCGGCTACCCGGACCGGCCGCCGACGCGCGTCGGCGTCAGCCTCGCGGACTCCGTCGCCGGGCTCTACGCGGTGATCGGCGCGCTGATGGGCCTGATCCGGCGGGACCGCGAACCGGGCGCGACCCCGGGCGAGGTGGTCGACGTCGCGCTCTACGAAGCCGTCTATTCGCTGATGGAGTCGCTGATCCCGGACTTCGACGCGTTCGGTGTCACCCGCGGCCCGGCCGGGTCCGCGCTGCCCGGTGTCGCGCCGTCCAACACCTACCGCTGCGCCGACGGCAAGTACATCGTGGTCAGCGGCAACGGCGACGCGATCTTCACGCGGCTGATGCGGGCCATCGGCCGGGCCGACCTCGCGGACGACCCGCGCTTCGCCGACAACGCCGGGCGGGTGGCCCACGCCGAACTGCTCGACGACGCGATCGAAGCGTGGACGACGTCCCTCTCCCAGGAAGCCGCCGAAGCGGTGCTGCGCGGCGCGTCCGTCCCTTGTGGACCGATCCTCACCGCGGCCGACATCACCAAGGACCCGCACTTCGCGGCCCGCGGCATGCACGAGCGCCACCGGGTCCGCATCGGCGGCCGCGAGGCCGAGGTCACCTTCCCCGGCATCGTCCCGGCACTGGCCGAACGGCCGGGCCGGACCCGCACGCTCGGCCCGGACCTGGGCGAGCACACCGAAACCGTGCTCGCCGAGCTCGGTGTCACCGGCGCGGCGGTCGAGCGCCTGCGCGAGAGCGGAGTGATCTGAATGCCCGAAGTCCTCATCACCGAGGTCGTGCTGCGCGACGGCCTGCAGGACGAGCCCGTCACCGTGCCGGCACACGAGAAGGTGCGGCTCGCGCGCGGCCTGATCGACGCCGGGGTGCGGTCGCTGGAGGTCGGCTCGTTCGTCTCCGCGCGGCGGGTGCCGCAGATGGCCGACACCGGTGAGGTGCTGCGGACGCTGCTGCCGGACGTGCCCGCGTCCCTGCACACCCTGGTGTTCACCGAACGCGGGGCCCGGCAGGCGATCGAAGCCGGCGCGAAGACGGTGCGGCTGGTGGTTTCCGCCAGCGACGGGCACAGCGTCGCGAACGCGGGCGTGCCCACCGAGGCGGCACTCGACCGGCTGGCCGCGTGCGCGTGGCTGCTCACGTCGGAGGGAGTCGCGTTCGAGGCGTCGGTGGCGACGGCGTTCGTGTGCCCGTTCGACGGTGACACGGCCCCGGACCGCACCGCCGACGTCGCGGCCAGGCTGGGACGGCTGGGCGCGCGGGTGGTCCACCTCGCCGACACGATCGGCGCCGCCCGGCCGAGCCAGCTGCGCGCGACGGTGTCCGCGGTCCGCGACGAGCTGCCGGACGTCCCGCTCGGCCTGCACCTGCACAACACCTACGGGCTGGCGGCGGCCAACGCGTGGGAGGGGCTCGGCCTCGGCATCCGCCGGTTCGACGCGGCACTGGGCGGGCTCGGCGGCTGCCCGTTCGCGCCGGGCGCGTCCGGCAACGTCGCCACCGACGACCTGGTCGACTTCTTCCACCGCGAAGGCATCGCGACCGGCATCGACGTGGACAAGCTGGCGCGGCTGCGGGACCAGGTGGCGATCGCGGTCGGCCACAAGCTCGGCTCGGCGCTGGCGGCGATTCCCGCCGTTCCGGCCGCGTTGCGCTGAATCCGCGAGCGGGCGGCGCACAAGGGGTCGGCAATTGCGGCGACGCCCGCCGGCCGCGCGGACCGGGATATCATCGGGGCCGCGGGCGACAGGCATTCCAGCCGCTTCACTGAGGGATACGGCTGGCGGTTCGGATCGGTTCAAAGAATTTTCCGCGGGTTTCGACACACCCCCGGATGCTGGACAACCACCCGGTCAGGGGCCCAGGATGACCGCCGTCACCCAGTACTTGAGAGCGCAACCAGCGTACACGCACGACTACCGCGCGTAACGTACCCGCGGGTCGCCGCGGGCGCGATTCACGCACGCCTATTTTCGCGCGTGCCATTCTTCGACCATTCTTGGTGACCATTCACGGCCGCATCCGATTACGGAAACGGAAACCGGTCCTGACGGTTCGTGATTGCCGGAAACACTTCTTGCCCGGTGTCAAACCCCGGTGTAGCGTCCATAACGGAACGATAACCACCCGGTCGACGGCGTGGTCACGGGCAGGTGACCACCCGCGTCCACTGATGTCGGGTCAGTGGGCCGGCCGGGCTTCGTTCCTTCCCTGCCGACGTCTTTCCTGATGGGTACGCCCCTGGGCTCGTACCGGTCAGTGTCGCGTTTTCCCGCCAGCCCGACCCGGAGGATCCATGTCCCGCACCCAAGGACGGCATCGCATATCCCGCAGAACGAAGATCGCCACCGGCGGTCTCGCGCTAGCGATCGCCGTCGGCGGCATCGTCGTCGCCACCACGACCGGCAACACCGGCCAGGCCAGCGCCGACGAGGTCGACCCCGCCCTCTTCGTCGACATCCTGACGGTGCAGCCGAACCAGTTCGACCCGCGCCCGGTCTACGGCGCGTCGACGGGCACGTTCACCGTCGACTGCGGCCGCAACGAGAACGGCCACTTCAACCCCGACAACTTCATCGCGCAGCCCGGCGTCAAGAACGGCGCCCAGCACCTGCACGACTACGTCGGCAACCTCTCCACCAACGCCGACTCCAACAACAAGAGCCTCGCCAAGGCCGGCACCACCTGCCGCAACGGCGACAAGTCCGCTTACTTCTGGCCGGTCGTCCGCATCGACACCGGCGAAGAGGAGAAGGCGGCGGAGGAGAACCCGCCCGCGAAGGCGCCGGACGCCGAGCGGGCCCAGGCCGTCCAGGAGGCGAAGACCGACCAGGTCGCCTGCCCGGACGTCGCCAGCAAGCTCGCCGACGTCCCCGACCAGGCGATGGACGAGGTCGACGGCAACCTGGACCAGCTCGACACCCAGACCGACGACGCCAACCAGCAGGTCGCCGCGAAGCAGGGCCAGGGCGGCGCGGACTTCATGCGCAACTCGATCCTGACGCCGCTCAAGGACCGGCGCGCCGCGATCCTGGAGCGGATCGCCAACGCGATCGCCCGGTTCCGGCACCAGAAGCCGGACCTGGGCGGACTCGCGCCGTGCGCGCCGAAGCCGGGCAAGGACACCGGCACCGGGACGACCCCGCCGCCGAGCAGCACCGCCCCGGGCGGCGCGCTGCCGGGGCAGGACGAGAACAACGAGCTGCCGGGCAACGACGGCGTGATCCAGCGTCCGCAGAAGGCGCAGATCACCTTCCGGGGCAGCCCGGTCGGCAAGGTCGTGGCGATGCCGAAGTTCCTGCGCGTGCTCTACGGCGACGCGAAGGTGTCGACCAACGGACCGGCCAACGCCCGCGCGAGCTGGACGTGCACCGGGTTCGAGAACCGCGTCACCCAGCTCTACCCGATCTGCCCGCCGAACAGCAAGGTCAAGCGGATCCACACGTTCCCGAGCTGCTGGGACGGGCAGAACACCGACAGCACCAACCACCGCACGCACATCGTGTTCCCGGACCAGAACGGCCGGTGCGCCAACGGCTTCAAGGCCGTGCCGCAGCTGCAGATCTCGCTGACCTACGACATCCCGCACGACATCCAGGTCAAGAAGCAGTACAAAGTGGACGGTTTCCCGCAGGAGCACCACAACCCGTTCTCCGACCACGACGACTTCGCCAACGTGATGTCGCAGCGGATCATGAACAACCTGGTCAACTGCGTGAACCGCGGCAAGACCTGCCGAGCCTGACCACCTCGATACTCCATAAAGGACGGTCCGAGCGCCCCGTCACCCTTCCCGGGTGGCGGGGCGCTCGCGTGCGCGCGGGCGCACCCGCGGGGAATCGTCATTCCGGGGGCGTGCGTTCCTCACGGGTCCCGCCGTGCGGATCGCACTCCTGAAGACGTCGCGGTGCACGCCCGCACCACAGACTTGTTCACGTCACCCCGTCCCGGAATCCACACCGGAGACACTCCACATCGCACAGGAGGAACCATGATCTCGACCTTCGAGCGCCCCTCGGCCGTCGTCGTCCACAACCGCGCCGTGGTGCACAACCGCGCCGTCGTCCACAACCGCGCGGTGGTCCACAACCGCGCCGTCGTGCACAACCGCGCTTCCGCCAAGTAGCAGCACCCGTTCCCTGCCGCACCACGTGCCGCGGCCCCACCCCGGGGCCGCGGCACGGCCGTCTCGACCCAGGGGGTCCGCCATGCCTTCCGACGACGTACGCCTGGAGCTCACCGGGGTCGAGGTCCACGACCTGGAGCCGGCCCTGTGCCTGCTCATCACCCCGAACGGCGGCCAGTACTCGATCACCGCGCCGACCAGGGAGTTCCGCGCGTGGATCGCCCGCTGCGACGGCACCCGCACCCGGACCGAGCTGCTCGCCGGGATGAACCCGGACTACGAGGAGGTGCTCGACGTCCTCGAAGCGGACGGCAGCCTGCACCCGGTCTCGGACGGCGCCGGAGTCCTGCGCGCCGCCGAGACCACCGTCCTGATCGCCGGGACGCCCGAGCTCACCGCGCCCCTCGCGCAGCTCCTCGCCCCGGTCGGGTACGCCCGGGTCGAGACCCTCTCCGACCTCGACGGGCCCTTCCCCGTCGCACCGGCCGACACCGTGGTCGTCGCCGCGTTCACCCATCCGGCATATTCGGAACTCACCGCGCTCGATGCGTTCTGCGCGGACCGCGGCGTGCGCCTGCTGCCCTTCCGCTGTGAACGCGGCCAGGGCGTCGCCGGCCCCGCGATCACCCCCGGCGGCACCGGCCCCGACTTCGCCGACGTGCTCGCCCGGCGGCGCTCGGCGGCCCTGGACCCGCGGGTGATCGACGCCTTCGCCAGTGCCGACCCGCCGCGCGGCCGGCGGTTCCGGCCCGGCGACGCCCGCTGGATGATGAGCGTGCTCGCCGTCCAGCTCGAACGCTGGCTCGCCGGCGAACCCGCCGAGACGACCACCGGCGAGCTCGAGATCGACCCCGTCCGGCTGAGCGTGCTCCCGCGGCCGGTGCTGCCGGTCCCCGACCGGCCACGGCCGGTGCAGGCGAGCGGCCCGCGCCCGGACCTGCTCGTCGACGACCGCACCGGGATCGTCACCGCGGTGCACGAACTCCCGCCCGCGCCGGGGATGCCCGCGCGGCTGCGGGTGTGCGCCGTGGACGTCGCGGACATGCGCCGGGTCGTCGACTGGCCCAACGACCGCCAGGCGTTCGGCACCTCCTGGCACGACTTCGACCAGGCCCGCGACTCCGCGATCGGCGAGGCCGTCGAACGCTACTGCGGCAGCTGGCTGCCCCCGGAGCGCGAAATCCGGCACGCGAGCTTCCGGCAGCTGCGCCGCGACGGCGTGCCCGCGCTCGACCCGCGCCGCCTGAACCTGTACTCCTCGCGCCAGCACGCCACACCCGGCTTCCCCTTCGCGCCCCTGACTCCCGAGACCGAATGCGCCTGGATCGAAGCTTTTTCGCACACGACAAGGGAAGCCGTGTGGGTCCCCGCCTGCCTCGTGTCCCAGGAGGCCGAACCCGGCGGTGCCCGGTTCACCGATCCCCTGATCGCCGGCCTGGCCAGTGGCACCAGCGAAGAGCACGCCGTGACCTCGGGGCTGGAGGAGGTGCTCGAACGCGACACCACCATGCTCTGGTGGGCCAACACCCCGCGGCTGCGCCGGCTGCCGGTGCCGGCCGAGATCCGGGCGCTGGTGGCCGACACCGCCGAGACCTACGACGTCACGTTGATCCCGCTGGACAACGAGTTCGCCGTCCCGATCGTCGCCGCCGCGGTGTTCGACCGGGCCCGGCGCTGGCTCTCGATCGGGTTCGCCACCCGCCCCGACGCGCTCGAGGCGGCCAAGAAGGCGCTCGCCGAAGCGTTCACGCTGCAGCACACCTGCCTCGCCCTCGACGACGAGCGCGAGCTCGCCGGGATGCAGGCGGACCTGCCGCACCTGTCCAACCTCAAGCCCTACCGCGGCGACCGCCGCTACCTCGACTCCTACCGCGAGGACTTCGGCGACGTCGTGGACCTGTTGTGCCAGCAGCAGATCTACCTCGACCCCCGGGCCGCGGCCCGGGTGGCGCCCTGGGTGCGAGACCTGGCGGTCCGGCCGTGGGAGGGCCTGCCCGCCCTCGGCGAGCGGCGGCTCAAGGCCTACCGCGAACGCGTCGAGGAGCGCGGGTTCGAGGTGCTCAGCGTCGACCTGACCACCCGGGACGTCGCGGCCGCCGGTTTCCACGCCGCGCACACGATCGTGCCGGGGCTGGTGTCCAACTTCCCGGCCGGGTTCCCGTACTGGGGCGACGGCCGGATCCGCCGGGCCGCGGTCGACCTGGGCTGGCGGACGACGCCCCTGCCCGAAGAGCGGCTGAACGTGTTCCCGCTCCCCCACGCGTGAGGGGTACCGATGGCTGTCACCGAACTGCTCGGGCTGCCGCGCACCCGCGGGCGGCTGCCCCTGGTCGCCGCGCAGGGCGTGGACGCGCTCGGCACGGGACTGTTCCTCCCGTTCGCCGTCGTGTACTTCCACGTGGCGAAGAACCTTCCGCTGACGGCGGTCGGCGGCGCGCTGTCGGCCGCCGCGCTGCTGGCGCTCCCGGCCGGGCCGCTCGCGGGCCCGCTCGTCGACCGGCTCGGCGCCCGGCGGGTCGTGGTCGTGGCGAACCTGCTGCGGGTGCTGACCTTCGCCGGCTACGTCTTCGCCGGCTCCCTCTGGCAGCTGGTCGTCCTGGCGGCGCTGACGTTCTGGGGTGAGGGCCTGTTCTGGCCCGCCTCGGGCGCGCTCGTGGCGCAGGTGGCCGACGAGGGCCAGCGGGCCCGCTGGTACGCGATGGACCGCGCGCTGCGCAACGTCGGCATCGGTGTCGGCGGGCTGGTCGGCGGGGTGCTCGTCGCCTGGGGCGGGACCGGCGGGTACACCGGGATCGTCCTGCTCAACGCGGCGACCTTCCTGGTCGCGGCCGCGCTGGTCGCCTCGTGGCGGGGACCTGCTTCCACCCCCGCGCCGCCACCGCGGGAGACGGCGGCGCGCGGAGGTTATCGCGCGGTGCTCGCGGACCGGGCGTTCCGGCGCGTGCTGGTGACCGTGTTCGTGTTCGCCCTGTGCGACCTGGCGTTGACGGTGCTGCTCAGCGCGTACGTGATCGACACCCTCAGGCTGCCTTCGTGGCAGCCGGGGATCCTGTTCGCCCTCAACACCGTGCTGGTGGTGGCCGGGCAGACGGTGGTGGCCAGCCGGCTGGAAGGACACCGCAAGTCGCGGGTGCTGCAGGTCGCCGCGGTCGTGTGGGCCCTGTCGTTCCTGCTGTTCGCCGTCGTGCCGCTGGCCGTGCCCGTACCGGCGATCGTGGTACTTGCGGTGGCGACCGCGGTGTTCACCGCCGCGGAGCTGCTGCAGGCGCCGACCAGCAGCGCGCTCACCGTCGCACTGGCCCCGCCGCACCTGCGCGGCCGCTACTTCGGGCTCGAGGAGTTGCTCTGGGGGGCCGCCCGGGTCGTCGCGCCGGTGACGTTCACCGCGCTGCTGGCCGGCGGGGCACAGCTGCCGTGGCTCGTGCTCGCCGGGTGCTGCGCGGTGGCCTTCGCCGTCCTCAAAGGACTGAAGCCGGCCGCGGCACATGCGGCGTCCGAAGCGAAAGAGCCGGCGGATGCGTGACTGGGCGGAGCTGGCGGAGGTCTATCTCTCGGTCTACCGCGAGCCGCCGTACCGGGAGGACGCGGCGGACGCGGCCCGCTTCCGCCAGACCGTGGCCGGGCACGCGCGGCTGCCGGGGTTCGCGCTGACGACCGTCCGCGACGGCGCGGACCTCGGCGGGTTCGCCTACGGCGTCGGCCGCGAAGCCGGCTGGTGGCACCCGGCCGCCGCGACGCCGGCGCCCCTTCCGCTGGCCCGGGAACCGCTGTTCTACGTCTACGAGCTCGCCGTCCGCCCGGGCCTGCGCGGCCGGGGCCACGGCGGCGGGCTGCTGCGCGACCTGCTCGCCGGGCGACCGGAACCGTTCGCCGTGCTGGCGGCGGCGGCCGCGGCGCCGGCGTACGCGATGTACCTGCGGTGGGGCTGGGAGCGGGTCGGCGCCCTCACGTCGGGCTCGGACCTGCTGGCGCTGCCGCTGCCCGTCCGGCCTCGCGTTCCGCGGCCACGAGCGCGTCCTCGGTGACCACGAAGAGGCCGGCCACCACGGTGAAGGCCAGCACCGCCATGACCACGAACACCGCGTGCAGGCCCAGCGCCTGGGCGAGCACCCCGGCCGTCAGGGCGCCGAGCGACTTGGTGCCCCAGGCGACCAGGCGGTAGCTGCTGTTGAGGCGCCCGAGCAGCCGGTCGGGCGTGAGCCGCTGGCGCAGCGAGACCATGACGACGTTCGACACCACGATCCCCGTCCCGCCGGCGAAGAACCCGGCACCGACGGCGTAGGGGTTCGCCGTCACCGCGAGCACGCCGACCGAGAGCCCGCCGGCGAGCCAGGCCACCCAGAGCGCCGGGATCCGGCCGAACCGGCGTTCCCCCGGTTCGGCGAGGACCGACCCGGCCACCCCGCCCGCCGCGTTGACGGCCATCAGCAGCCCGAAGGCCGGCTCGGACAGCCCCATCGGCGAACCGGGGCCGACCGCGTAGAGCACGAACACGGCGAACGTCGCGCCGGTCGCGAAGTTGAACGTGCCGACCATGACCGAGAACGTGCGCAGCACCTTGTGCCGCACCAGGAACCGCAGCCCCTCGGCGATGTCGGCGCGGAGGGTGGTGCGGCCGGTCCGCTCGACCCGGTACGAGCCGCGCACCAGCAGCAGCGCCGCCACGGCCACCGCCCACAGCGCCACCGGCGTGACGAGCGCGGCCAGCACCCCCGCGGCGGCCAGCAGCCCGGCCAGCGGCGGGCCGGCGAACTCGTTGGCCGTCTGCTCGGCGGCGTACATCCGGCCGTTGGCGGCCGGCAGCCGCTCGCGCCCGACGACCTGCGGGACGATCGACTGCGCGGCGGTGTCGTAGATCGTCTCGGCGGACCCGACCCCCGCCGCGACGACGTAGAGCGCCCAGATCGACCCGCCGCCGAAGAGGGTCAGGAGCGTGACGGCGGCGAGCAACCCGCCGCGGACCAGGTTCGCGCCGAGCATCGCGCGGCGGCGGTCCAGCCGGTCGACCAGCGCGCCGGCGGGCAGCGCGAAGAGCAGCCACGGCAGGGTGAAGGCGAAGGCCAGCCCGGCGATCAGGGCCGGCGACCGCGTGTAACCGACCGCCAGCAGGGGCAGGGCCACCTTGAGGACGCCGTCGGCGAGGCTCGAGAGACCGGCCGCGGTCCACAACCGCCAGTAGGTGCTGCCCAGGCCCTTCGCGTCCATGCCATGGAGAGTTGCACATCGATGGGGATTTCTCCATCGATGTGTCGGAAGTGAATCGATGGACTACCCTGCGTTCATGACCGAACCTCGTCGGCGCCGTCCGGCGACCCCGCGGGAGGCCAAGGCGCTCGGCCACCCGCTGCGCCTGCGCATCATGCGGATGTGCCTGGTCGAGGAGCTGACGAACAAGCAGCTGGCCGACCGCCTGGACCGGGATCCCGGCACGGTCCTGCACCACGTCCGCCAGCTGGTCGCCGCCGGGCTGCTGGAGCAGGCCCCGGTCCGCACCGGCGCGAGCGGCGCGCTGGAGAAGCCGTACCGGTCGAACAACGAGACGTGGTGGCTGGACGGCCCGCTGGCCGGCGCCGACGCCGAGACCCGGTTCGCGCCGATCGAGATCTTCCAGGAGGAGCTGGCCGCGTCCGGCCCGGAGTCGGTGGCGGTGCACGAGAAGTTCCTGCTGCACCTGTCCCCCGACGAGGTCCGGGAACTGGACCGGCGCATCCTGGCGGTGCTGGACGAGTACGTGGCGACCGACCACGAGCGCCTGGACCGCCCAGCGCTGGGCGGAATCTTCGTACTGCACCGGATGAAACCGTCGTAGCGCCGACCCGAAAGCCGTGAATGGCCCATTGAGGGACTCAGAGTCCCTCAATGGGCCATTCACGGCTTTGCCGGCAGCGTGCGTGTCAGGAGGTCAGTGGTTCACCTTGAACCACGGCTGCGACCAGCCGAGGTAGGTCTGGCCCCACTTGCTCTTGATCTGCGCGATGGTCGTCTCGGTGTAGGTGCCCGCGCCGTTGATGTCGTTCGACAGGAACTTGCCGCCGCCGATGGAGATCATCGTGTGGCCCGAGCCGCCGTTGGAGAAGAACGCCAGGCCGCCGGCCGGGACGTCGGTGCTGCCCGCGTGCTTGTACTGGCTGGGGATCTGCGTCCAGTGCACGTACGCCGTTTCCGAGCCGCTCGCGCTGAAGCCGTAGTTCTGCGCGTTGATGCGGTCGCACCAGCCGTTGTAGGACGAGTCGTTGTTGGTGTGGATGCGCGACTTCGCCTTGGTGACCGCCTGGGCGCACGTGTTCGCGTCACCCAGCCCGGCGGTCGAGCAGGTCGCCGCCGGCGGGGGCGGGACGTCGGTGCAGTCCGGTGCGATCCGGCCGTCGGACCCGGTGTAGACGTAGGTGTCGGTGATGTAGCCGCCGGGAACGTGATCCCAGACGGTGCTCGTGCCGTACTTGCCGGTGACCGACTCGCCGGTGGTCTGGCAGTCGATGTTCACGGCGGTGCCGTCGGCGACCGTGCCGGTCGAGCTCGCGCCGGTGCTCGGCGCCGAGCGCACGGTCAGCGGCGCGCCCGAGTCGGTGTGCACCGTACCGGTGGCCGCCAGCGCCGGCGTGGCGCCGACCAGCACGATCGCCGCGGCGATGCCGACCACCCCGGCCGCACGCTTGCCGATGCGAATTCTCATTTGTCCGTCCTCCGTCGTTCTGGTGTGAGGACAGGGTGACGAGCACCGGTACAAGCCCCGTACAAACGCCGGGAAGCCCGTGTACCGGCTATTCGTTCAGTTTCGCGCGCAGGGCGGCCGTGAACTCCGGCAGCTCGGGCACCGTCATGACCGAGCCGAGATCTTCGAGGTCCTCGAGCGCCTCGCGGAGGTATCTCGCGAGGGGATCGGCCGCCAGTGCCGTCCGCAGCCGGCCCCGCGCTTCGTCCGGTTCGCCGAGCGCGAGGTGGTAGATCACGAGATTCAGCAGAGCGCTGCCGCTGCTGCTGTCGCCACCGGCGATCTCGGATTTCTCGACCCGGATCGCGGTCCGAACGCGTTCGTCCGCTGTGTCCGGCCGTCCCTGGGCGTGCGCGAGAAGACCCAGCTGGTAGTGGTCCCAGCCCTCAGCGTCGAGCTCCGCCGAGTGCTCCAGATCGGGCAACGCCTCCGCGAACCGGCCGTGCATGCGGTGGAGCTGCCCACGCAGGCTGAGAGCCCAGGCGGAGACCGGGTTGACCGCGAGGGCCCCGTCGACGTCGGCGAACGCATCGTCGTACTGCTTCAGCGACAACCAGGTCCGGCCCCGGAAGCAGCGGGCGCGGGCGAACTCCGCGTCGAGTTCGACCGCCCGGGTGAAATCTGCAACCGCGTCTTCGTACAGCCCCACCGCGTACTGGATCTCACCACGGGTCGACCATCGCCACGCGGCGGCCGGGTCGGCTTCGATCGTCCGCGTGAGATCCGCGAACGCGTCCGCGTGCCGTTCGAGCCCACACAACGCCAGAGCCCGCTCCCGCACCGCCCAGGCGTACTCCGGGTCCAGTGCGATCGCCCGGTCGTAGTCGGCCAGCGCTTCGGCGGTCCGCCCGGCCAGCTGGTGGGTCTGCGCGCGGTCACCGAGGACCCAGGCGGCTTCCGGGTCGATCTCCAGTGCCCGGGCGAAATCGGCCAGCGCTCCCGAGTGGTCCCCCATTGCCCGGTGCGTCAGCGCCCGCTTGTCCAGGGCCCACAAGTATTCCGGATCGATTTCGATCGCCCGGGTGAAGTCGGCCCGCGCCTGTTCGAACTGCCGCATCGCGAGGTGGGTCTCGCCGCGAAAGCCGAAGATCCAGTCCGCGTCCGGCTTGATCTCCAGTGCCCGGGCAAAATCCGCCAGCGCTTCCCCGTACCGTCCTGATTCGCGGTGGGCCACACCCCGGCGGCCGAGGATCCACACGGCCTCGGGGTCCGTCTCCAAGGCGCGGGCGTAGTCGGCCAGCGCCTCTTCCCGGCGGCCCAGGTCCTCGTAGGTGCGCGCACGGTGCCCGAACGCCCAGGTGTAGTCCGGATCCATCTCGATCGCGCGGTCGAAGTCAGCCAGCGCATCCTCATACCGCCCCATCCGGCGGTACGTCTCACCACGGTCACCCAGGGCCCAATCCGCTTCCGGCTCGAGCTCGATCACCCGGGTGAAATCGGCCAGCGCGTCCGCGTAGGACTCCCCTTCCAAGTGGGCGCGGCCGCGCCAGCAGAGCACCCCGGTGTCCTCCGGCTCGAGCTCGAGCGCGCGGGTGAAGTCGGCTAGTGCCTCCTGATAGCGGTGCATCGCGTAGTGGGTTTCGCCACGCGCGGTGTGGACGTCCGTCCCGGCAGGCTCGAGTTCGAGCGCGCGGTCGAAGTCGACCAAAGCCTCCTTGCTCCGCTTCAGCGCCTGCAAGGTCCGACCGCGCTCACCGATTTCCCAAGCGGACTCCGGGTCCAGTTCGACGGCGCGGGTGAGGTCCGCCAGCGACTCTTCGAGCTTCCCCGTGATTCTGAACGAGACGCCCCGGCTGGCGAGAGCCCATCCGTCGTCCGGTTCACGCTCGAGAATCGCCGTGAAAGCCGCTGCCGCGGCCACGAAATCGGGTTTCCGGAGGTGCTGCCGGGCCAGCTCCCGATAGGCGAGGAGCCGGACTTCGTCAGACATGGCACTCTCGATCGTCAGGCAGGTTATCAGGGCGACTGGGTCTTCCGAAGCGCTCAACCGGGCACCGAGGGCCACCATCTGCTCCGCGCCCGAGTCCGCGCCCGCCTGGACTACCATCGCGACCCACCGGCCGGACTGGTCGGCCCGCGCGGTCACTGTCTCGACCAGGGCCGTCAGCGTGTCCGCGGTCGCCGCCGTGGCGCACAAGCGGTGGTAGTGCTCCTCCACCGCCAGTGCCTGCCAGCGTTCGTCCGGCCAGCCGGTCTCCTCGTCCAGGCCCAGCGCCTCGCGCGCGGCCCGGTAGTACTCCGCCAAGGCCCCGTGCCGTTCCCGCCATTCGACGGACGACCGGCGGCGCACGACGCGGATCATCGTGTCGCGGACCACGTCGTGGTAGCGGTAGCCCGTCGCCCGCTCGGTTACGAACGGGAGGCGGCGCAGCCAGCCGAAGTCCTCGTCCGGCGTCGTCGAGTCCGCTACCAGCGCGAACACGTCGCGGTCGAGCTGCCTCGGCAGGGCCCCGCGCAGGGCGGCCAGCTTCCGCTTCTCGTCCTTCTCCCACTTCAGGAACCGCTCCACGGCGTTGTCGCCCGGGTCCGCGACGCTCGCGGCGCTGTCCGGGCGCGACTCGGCCAGCAGTGCCAGCAGCACCGGCAGGCGCCCGGACAACGCGAGGACGACCTCCACGACGTCGGTCGCCGTGAGACCACGGGCCGCCAGGAACTCGCGGGCTTCGACCTCGGTGAACACGGTAAGCGCGAGGTCCGCGCGAATGCCCAGGTAGTCGCCCCAGGCGTTGACGTCGAGCGGGTGCTGGCCGGCGACCACCAGCAGCAGGTTCGCCGGCAGGCCGCCGTACCGGCCGCCGAGCAGGTCCAGCAGCCACCGCTCCAGGAACGACCCGGTGCGCTCGAACGTGTCGAAGAACAGCACGACCGGGCGTTTCGCCGCGACCGCGTGGAGCTCGCTCACGAAGACCGGCGTCAGCTCCTCGACCGGCGACATGAGCAGCCGGACGTCATGCTGGTTGCGCAGCTTCACGCTCAGGAACGCGCGGAACTTCTCGACCTGGTTCGAGAGCGCCTCCCGGTCCAGCTCCTTCGCGAACGAGCCGACGACGGGGATGTCCTCCGCCGCGCGCAGCCCGATCCGGACGGCCGAGCGGGTCAGCACCGAGGAGAGCCCGTCGGGGGTCGCCGGGTCGGCGTCGAGCTCGTGCCGCTTCTCGTGGTACAGCTCGGACTTCCTGGTGAAGTCCTTGCACGGGTCGCCCTGCCGCGCGAACGACCTGACGATGCCCGCCATCACCGCGGGGATGTCGAAGACGGACTCGTCGACGTACGCCGTGGCGCACCCCTGCTCACCGGCGATCCGCTGGAACTGGTTGACCAGGAACGACTTCCCGACGCCGGCGTCGCCGTGCACGCTGAACAGGAACCGGCGTCGCCGGTCTTCGAGGGGCAGCCGGAGGTTCTCCTCGAACTGGCCGATCTCGTGCCGCCGCCCGATGAACCCGCCGGCCTGGCGCCGCTTGATGAGATCCTGCAGCGTCAGCCCGCCCGCGTCCACGCTTCGCTCCCCCGCTCGCCGTCCGGACGCCGACTGTAGCAAGCGAGAGGGCCCCGCCGGCCATAACCGGCGGGGCCCAGTCGGGGTGCTCTCAGGCCAGGTACTCGGCCGCCGCGCGCAGGCTGACGTACGAGCCGCTGAACGTGTCCAGCCGCGGGCCGTCGCCGTCCACCGGTCCCGGGACGCCCGTCTCCACCCGGATGAAGTCCACAGTGGACAACGCCGACAGCAGGGCACGCACCCGCGGGTGCCGGTGCGCCTCGCGCGTCACGACGACGACGCTGCGGAACCCCTGCGCCGCTTCGAGGATCTTCTCGAGGTCGTCCGGGCCCGCGGTCAGCGCCCGCGTGCCCGGCACCAGCTCGGCCAGGTGCGCGCCGAGGCCCCAGGGCATCGGGCCGGCCGCGATGGTCGGCTCCGTCTCGACGTCCACCACCAGCGGCGGGCCGTCGAGCCGGGGCTCGCCGGTGACGCGCAGGGCCTTGCGGGCCGCCTCCAGGCCGAGCCGCCGGTCGACCGGGCCGACCGTCGCCGGCGCCGGGTCGGTGCCCAGCGCCGCCGTCCGCTCCGCCGCCTCCGCCAGCCGCTCCAGCGGCAGCTCCCCCGACGCGACCGCGGCCACGATCGCCGCGTTGATCGCGTCCAGGGCGTCGGCCTCGAACGCCGCGCCGCCGATGCAGAGCGCGTCCGCGCCCGCCTTCAGGGCCCGCACCGCCGAGAGGCCGAGGCCGTCGTGGCGGCCGTACCCGCCCGACACCGCACCCATCTCCAGCGCGTCGGTGATGACCGCGCCGGTGAAGCCCAGCTCGCCGCGCAGGACGTCGGTCAGGGCCGCGCGGTTGAACGTCGCCGGCTCGTCGCCCCAGGCCCGGACGACCAGGTGGCCGGTCATCACCGCGCGCACCCCCGCCCGGATCGCGGCGGCGAACGGGACCAGCTCGATGTCCCGCAGCTCCTCCGGCGTCCGTGGCAGCACCGGCAGCGCGACGTGCGAGTCCTCGGTCGCCGCGCCGTGGCCCGGGAAGTGCTTCGCGCACGCCGCGACGCCGTACTTCTGCAGGCCGGTGACGTACGCCGCGACGTGCGGCGACGCCTTCGCCGGGTCGGACCCGAACGCCCGGACGCCGATGATCGGGTCCTCGGCCGCCAGGGTCAGGTCCGCGCACGGCGCCAGGTTGATCGTGACGCCGCAGGCCGCGAGCCGTTCGCCGAGCGCGGCGGCGACCGCCGTGGTCAGCTCCGGGTCGTCGGCCGCGCCGAGGGCCAGCGGCCCCGGCACGAACGACCCGGTGTTCACGTCGAGGCGGGTGACGTCGCCACCCTCCTCGTCGATCCCGACGACGACTCCGTCGCGTTCACCCCGCAGCTGCGCGGTGAGCGCGGCGACCTGCTCGTCGTCGACGACGTTGCGGCCGAACAGGATCGCCCCGCCCAGCCCGTCGGCGACCCGGCGGCGGAGCCAGTCCGGCGCCGTGGTGCCGGCGAAGCCGGGCAGGACGACGGCCTCGGCGAGTTTCTCAGGTGAAGACAACGGCTACCCCTTCACGGCGCCGGCGGTCACGCCGGACACGAGCTTGCGCTGCACGATCAGGAAGAACACCAGCGCCGGGATCGCGTAGATCACCGACGCGGCCATCACGCCGCCCCAGTCGGTCGCGAACGCCGTGCGGAACGACGCCAGCCACACCGGCAGCGTCTCCTTCGGCTTGTCGCGGATGAACACCAGGGCGAACAGGTACTCGTTCCACGCCGTGATGAAGCTGAACACCGACGTGGTGACCAGCCCCGGCCCGAGCAGCGGCAGCGTCACCCGGCGGAACGCGCCCGTCTGGCTGCAGCCGTCGATCATCGCGGCCTCCTCCAGCTCGTACGGGATCCCGTTGACGAAGCCGTAGAGCATCCAGACCGTGAACGGCAGCGTGGTCGCGAAGTAGATCAGCAGCAACGACGGCAGCGTGTTGAGCAGCCCGGCGTCCCGCATCAGCAGGAACAGCGGGATGAACAACGCCGACACCGGCGCCAGCTGCGCCACCATGACCAGGACCAGGAACCCCTTGCGGCCGGTGAACCGCAGCCGCGAGAGCGGGATGGCCGCCAGCGTCCCCGCGACCAGCGCGCAGAGCACCGACCCGACCGTGACGATCAGGCTGTTCATCAGGTAGGTCGGGAAGTTGTCCTTGGTCAGCGCGGTGGCGAAGTTGCCGAACGAGAACGACGTCGGGATCAGGTCGTACTTCGGCGAGAGGATCTCGCCGGGCGTGCGCAGCGACGTGACGAACATCCAGTACGTCGGGAAGACGATCGCCAGCGCGACCAGCACGCCGACGACCGAGAGCACGATCCGCTGTGACAGCGACTTCTTCACGCGAGATCACCTTCCGGGGTCCGGACCAGCAGCTGGATGTACCGGCCGGTGATGAGCGCCAGCACGATCAGCATCAGGGTCGCGATCGCGCCCGCCGCGCCGAAGTGGTTGCCCGCGATGCCCTTGAGGTACAGCACGACGGCCAGCGTGGTGCTCCCGCCGTCCGGGCCGCCCTCGCGGATCGCCCAGATCTGGGCGAAGGCGTTGAAGTCCCACAGCACCGACAGGAACGTCACCATCGTGGTGATCGGCCGGATCGCGGGCCAGGTGACCGCGCGGAAGGTCTGCCACGGGCCGGCGCCGTCGATGCCGGCCGCTTCGTACTGCTCGCGCGGGACGCCGATGATGCCCGCGTACAGCGAGAACGTCACGAACGGCACGGCCTGCCACACGATGAGCAGCCCGATCACCGACAGCGTGCTGGGTCCGCTGGAGAACCACGAGAACCCGATGAAGCTGTGGAACCCGAGCCGGTCGAGGGTCTTGTTGAGGATGCCGTACTGCTGGTCGAAGATCCACTGGAACACCGTGGTCGTGGCGATCACCGGGGTCGCCCAGGCCAGCACGAGCGTCACCTGCACGATGATCCGCACGACCGGGCCGAGGTGGCGCATCAGCACCGCCAGCAGGAGGCCGCCGAGGATGGTCGCGGCCACGATCGAGGCGGTGAAGACCAGCGTCCGGACCGTGATGGTCCAGAACTCCGGGTCCGCGAGCGTGTTCGTGTAGTTGTCGAACCCGATCCAGACGGTCTTGCCGGAGACGAGCTGGCCGATGTCGAGCTTGCGGAAGCTGATCGCGAGCACCTGGACCAGCGGCCAGGCGAGCAGGACCAGGATCGCGGCGAGCGCGGGAAGCAGCAGCAGGTACGGGAGGATCCGGTCGCCGAACCGGCCCCGCCTGCGCTTCTTGACCCGCGTGGCGCGCGGCGATGCCGGCGGGGTCGCCCCCGCCGGCATCGTCACATTGGCGGTCGCTGTCATCCGCCGATGAGCTTGTTCAGCGCTGCGTTGGCGTCGGCGGTCGCCTGGTCGAGCGTCTTCTTGCCGGTCAGGTACGCGGTCAGCATGTCCTTGACCGGGTTCTGGCCGGACTCCACGTCACCCCACTTCGGGCTGGCCGGCACGGCCTTGCCGTTCGTGGAGGCCTTCGCCATCACGCTGCCCATCGGGTCCTTGTCCAGGCCGGTGAGGTCGGTCGACGTACCGGGCACGACGCCGGCGGCGGCGAGCTGGCTCTGGTACTTCGGGCTGGAGAGCAGCTTGATGTACTCCTTGGCCGCGGCCACGTTCTTGCTGTTGGCCGGGATGGCCAGGTTCGAGCCACCCAGGAAGACCGGGGCGCTCTGGCCGGCGGTCTTGCTCGGGATCGCGAACGCGCCGGTCTTGGCGGTCAGGCTCGGGTCGGTCTTCGCGGCGGTCGCGACCTCCCACGGAAGGCCGATCATCATGGCCACCTTGCCGGCGCCGTAGACGGTCGCCTGCTGCGGCTTGGCCTCGTCGGCGTCCTTCGGCGCCTTGGTGCCGGAGGTGTCGACGAGCTTCTTGTAGAAGTCCAAGCCCGCCTTCGCACCGGCGCTGTCCAGCGTCGCCTTGAAGTTCTTGCCGTCGGGCTGGGCGATGTCGCCACCGTTGTCCCAGATGAACGAGAGCAGCGCGTACCAGTTCTGACCCGGCATGTAGAGCGCCTGGAAGTCGGGGTCGGAGCCGAACTTGGTCTTCAGCTTGCCGATCGCGTCGACCCACTCGTCGTTCGAGGTCGGCGCCTTGGTGATGCCGGCCTGCTCGAACATGTCCTTGCGGTAGATGACCTCACGGTTGGCCGCGTAGAACGGGACGCCGTAGATCTTGCCGTCGTAGGTGCCCGAGTCGGCGAGACCCTTCAGCCACTGCGCGCCGTTGAAGCTGTCCTTGTCGGCCGTGAGGTCGGTCAGGACACCGTCGTTCGAGGCGAACGCCGCGGTCTGCGTGTTGCCGATCTCGATGACGTCCGGCGGAGCGCCACTCGCCAGCGCGGTGGTCAGCTTCTGCTGGATGCCGTCCCACTGCTGGACTTCGTACTTGACCTTGACGCCCGGGTGGGCGGCCTCGAACTCCTTGTTGAGCGCGTCGGTCAGCGTGGCCGGCGCGGAACCCGTCATCAGCCAGACCGTGACGTCGCCGGTGATCTGCGCGGGAGCACCGCTCGACGAAGCGGCGGTGTCCGTGCCGCTGGAACCCGCGCAGCCCGCGGTCGCGAGGGTGACTGCGGCGGCGCCCGCCGCCAGCTTGAGCCAGCGTTTCACTCGTTGCCGTCCTTTCGATACCTGGCCACGGTGGCCAGGCGCCCCAAATGGTGTAGACCAATGTTGGGGTTAGAGTGGTACGTACCACAGGCCCTGTCAAGGCGGTTGCCAAGACGTTGTAATTGCTCCAGGCACTCTGACACGGAGTAGTCACACCGTTACCGGCGCCGGCGCGAAAGGTGGCGGAAGTCGTCCGAATAGGAAGGTGTCCCGGACGTTTTTCACCGGCCCGAGTGGGTATTCCGGCATGCCGGAATAGCGCGGCGCGGGCGAAAGAAAGCGGCCGCCAGACGAGCGTTGCGCCTGGTGGGGCCGGGTGCCGGCGGGCGCGGTGCGCGGCCATCCGCACCGGCGCGTTGACGACGCCGAAACCGCGATAGCCGCCGATCGCTGGACCACCTCGCAGAACACGCGCGCGCCCGCGAGGGCGTCGTGGAAATGCAGGAACTCGCGGTGTTCGTCACGGTCGTGGAGCACGGAGTTCGCCCGCAACCGCGCGATCCGGGCGGCGAGGTCGTCGTCGTGGTTGCCCGGGATCTCCGGCAGCGGCGCGCCGAGTTCGAGCGCCTTCCCGGCCGTGGCGACGGCGTCAGCCCGAGCACCGAGCGGTAGAACAACGCCGCCTTGTCGACGTGGTCGAACGGCTGCGTGAGGGCTACGTGATCGATTCCGAAAACCTCGGCACCCACGGCCGTTTCACCGGTCGGCTCGACGTCGCCGCGCCAGCCGTCGTTCGCGCCGAGGAACAGCTCCGTGCCGTCCGGCGGCGAGGTCGCCTTTCCTCCGGACTAGTGTACGAACTAGTGAGTTCACAGCAGCGCGAGCGGTCGTACTCCGCGATCCGCACCCGGGAGACCTACCAAGTCCCGACCGCAGCCGCACCAGCGACGTCCACCGTGGACGGCTAACGGCGCGCCCGCGCCGCTTTCGCCAGTGCCAGCCCGATCAGCGTCACCACCACGCCCAGGGTCAGCAGGGTCACGCCGAGGCCGAACTCCGGCCTCGGCGTCCCCGTTGCGAAGTACCGCAGCACCCTCGACGCGCCCAGCCCGAACCCGGTGACGACCAGGACCGGGCCCGTCACCATCGCCAGCCGCCCGGATCCCCTGGCCTTGGGGGTGTTCGCGAACACCGGCGGCTCGTCCTCGCGCGCCGCCACGGTGTCCGCGTAAACGGCGGTGATCGGGCCGAACGTCACCCGGTCGCCGTCGCGCAGCAGCCGGGCCTGCCGCGGCGCCAGCGCCTCGCCGTTGACCAGGGTGCCGGTGCGCGAACCCGCGTCCGACACCCAGGTGCCGCGCGCGTCGCGCCGGATCCAGGCGTGCCGCGGGCTCACCCGGTCCGAATACAGCCTCAGGTGCGCCTCCGGCCCGCGGCCGACCAGCCACGAGCCGCGGCGCACCGCCAACCTCGCCACGGCGCCGTCGAGCGTCTCGATCGTTGCCGTCTCCCGCTGCCCCATCGCCCCTCCCACCGCTTCCCGACTCCGGTCAGAGCCGGGAAGCGGCCGGAAGATACGCGGCGGGTCAGGGTTTGGGCGCGGCCTCCGGCGCCTTGACCCGCTCCAGCAGCAGCTGGGCGACGTCGCGGACGTCGACGTTCTCCGCCTTCTGCTCGCTCTGGCGCTGCACCAGGCCGTCGGTGAGCATGGAGCGGCAGAAGGGGCAGCCCGTCACGATCGTCTCGGCTTCGGTCGCGATGGCCTCGTCGACGCGCTCCAGGTTGATGCGCTTGCCGATCTGCTCCTCCATCCACATCCGCGCGCCGCCGGCGCCGCAGCAGAGGGCCCGGTCCGCGTGGCGCGGCATCTCCTCCAGAGTCGCGCCCGTGGCGCCGACCAGCTCACGCGGCGGCGTGTAGACCTTGTTGTGCCGCCCGAGGTAACACGGGTCGTGGTAGGTCACCTTCGGGCCGTCGTCGACCGCCTTGACCGGCGTCAGCTGCCCGCCGCGCACCAGCCGGTTGAGCAGCTGCGTGTGGTGGACGACCTCGTAGTGCCCGTCGAGGTCCGGGTACTCGCGGTTGAGCGTGTTGAGGCAGTGCGGGCACGTCGTGACGATCTTGCGCAGCCGCTCCTCACGGCCCTCGAACACGGCGTTGAGCGTCTCGGCGGTCTGCTGCGCCATCATCTGGAAGAGGAACTCGTTGCCCGCGCGCCGCGCCGGGTCGCCGGTGCAGGACTCCTCCTTGCCGAGCACGACGTACTTCACGCCGGCGAGGTGCAGCAGCTCCGCGGTGGCGCGGACGGTCTTGCGGGCGTTGTCGTCGAACGCGCCCGCGCAGCCGACCCAGTAGACGTACTCGACGTCCTCGGCCAGCTCGCCGTCGAACACCGGGACGTCGAAGCCGATGTCCTTCGTCCAGGCGAGGCGTTCCGAGTTGTTCTGGCCCCAGGGGTTGCCCTTGGTCTCCAGGTTCTTGAACAGCCCGCCCAGCTCGGTCGGGAACGCCGACTCGATCATCACCTGGTAGCGGCGCATGTCGACGATGTGGTCGACGTGCTCGATGTCCACCGGGCACTGCTCGACGCACGCGCCGCACGTGGTGCACGACCAGAGGACGTCCGGGTCGATGACGCCGTTGTCGGCCTCGGTCCCGACGAGCGGGCGCGCGCCCTCGTGCTCCTCACCGCTGAGGATGTAGGGCGCCTCCTCGAACATGTTGTCGCGCAGGCTCATGATGAGCAGCTTGGGGGACAACGGCTTCCCGGTGTTCCAGGCCGGGCACTGCGACTGGCAGCGGCCGCACTCGGTGCACGTCGAGAAGTCGAGCATGCCCTTCCACGTGAAGTCGCCGATCTTGCCGCGGCCGAACGTGTCGTCCTCGCCCGGGTCCTCGAAGTCGATCGGCTTGCCGGCGGACTCCATCGGCAGCAGCGGGCCGAGCGCGTCCGGCAGCCGCTTCGCGGTGACGTTGAGCGGGGCCAGGAAGATGTGCAGGTGCTTGGAGTAGAGCACGATCGCCAGGAACACGAGCATCACGCCGATGTGCAGCAGCAGCCCGACGGTCTCCAGCACCTCGGTCGTCCCGTGCCCGAGCGGCTCCAGGAGGTTCCCGACGCCGAGCGAGACGTACGCGCCGGAGTCGTAGGGGAAGTTGCCGGACGCCGAAGACGAGCCGCGGAAGAAGAACATCGTCCAGACGACGTTGAAGATCATGAACAGGATCAGCCACGCGCCGCCGGTGTGCGAGCCGAAGAACCGGGACGCGCGGTCCTTGCGCTCGGGGGCCTGCTGGATCCGGAGCACGGCGAACACGCCCAGCGAGACGGCGACCATGACGGCGATGAAGTCCTGCAGGAACCCGAGCACCGCCCAGTGCCCGATCCACGGGATCGCGAAGTCCTCGTCGAAGAGGGCGCCGTACGCCTCGAGGTAGACCGAAGCGAGGATCACGAAGCCCCAGAACGTGAACAGGTGCGCGAGGCCGGGCACCGACCACTTGAGGAGCTTGCGCTGGCCGAAGACCTCGCGCAGCTGGGCGGCGGCGCGCTTGCCCAGTTCGCCGGAGCGTTTGGTGTCGGGCTGGCCCGCCTTGATCAGGTGGTACAGGAACAGGACCCGGCGCCCGGCGACGGCGAGGCCGACGACGGTCATGAGCAGGCCGAGGATGAGGCGAACGAGCACGAGTCCTCCGTGACGTGCTTGGGGGGACGGCTCAGTGGGAGCCGGTGTAGTAGCGGCACGCCTTGCACGCGTACCGCATCTTCGCGACCCGCCAGTGTTTCCGGTACAGATCGAGGTCGGGCGACCGGCGGACGCCGAGGCGCTGGTAGCGCCCGGGACGGCTGCGGCCGGTTTCGTACTGCTCGGTCGCGCGGCCGAGGTGGGCGCGCCGCAGCACGCACCCCCGCGTCCGGCAGCGGCCGAGTGCGGTGCGGCAGAACCGGTGCAGCAGCACCAGGTCCGGGGCGGGCCCGTCCCCGGCGATCTGCTCGACCACGCCGTAGCCGGGGTGGTCGCCCGGTCCGGTCAGCCGTACCGGCAGCCCGCAGTACACGCATTTGAGGGTGCAGGTGAGGCAGCCGGTGATGTGCCTGAGCCGCGGGTCGCGCCGGTCTTCGGAGGCTGTTCCTCTGACGCGCGACGCCATGGGGCCTCCTCCGGCGACTGTGAGCGGCTGTGATCGGCACCACTTCGTTCTACTGGAGAGTAATGACGGGGTCACTTCACGCGACAGGACCGAATGGCCTAGTTAGTTTGCGCCGCCTGGCGTAATTTCCGAGGCAAGGCACGCCTAACTGTCCGCCTGCCGAACGTGACTGCGCCGCAAATCGTACGTTCGGCCCTGCTGCGCCGAAGTGTCCCCCGCCACAATCCGGGGCATGACCTATCACCCGGTCCCCTACCGGCCCGCCCGCCTGCCCGCCGCCGAAGCCACGTCGAACGTCGCCGAACTCCGGCAGCGGATGGAGCAGCGCCGGTCGGTCCGGATGTTCTCCCCCGACCCCGTCCCCGAAGACGCGGTGCTCGACGCGATCGCCGTGGCGTCCACCGCCCCCAGCGGCGCGCACCAGCAGCCCTGGACGTTCGTCCTCGTCGCCGATCCCGCGGTGCGCCGCCGGATCCGGGAAGCCGCCGAAGCAGAGGAACAGATCTCCTACGACGGCCGGCTCGGCGACGAGTGGCTCGACGCCCTGCGCCCGCTGGGCACCGACGCCGTGAAGCCGCACCTGACGGACGCGCCGTACCTGATCGTCGTGTTCCAGCAGCGCTTCACCATCGACTCCGGCGGCGGCGTCCACAAGCACTACTACGTCGACGAGTCGGTGGGCATCGCGGTCGGCATGCTGCTGACGGCGTTGCAGGTGGCCGGCCTCGCGGCGCTCACGCACACACCGTCCCCGATGCGCTTCCTGGGCGAGCTGCTGGGCCGCCCCCGCAACGAACGGGCCTTCGCGGTGATCCCGGTCGGCTATCCGGCCGACGACTGCGTGGTGCCTGATCTGCGGCGCAAGTCCCTGGACGAGGTGCTGGTCCGGATCTGACCTACCGGTCGTGAGTGGCAAAGAGTGTTCCCACCCTTCTGAACACTCACGACCCCGCTGTCACGACCCGCAGCGGCGGACTCAGCAAGCGGGCAGGTCGCCCGGCAGCTCCGCGAACACCGGACCCGACCCGTAGTCCGCGCCGTGCTCCCGCCACCACTGTGCCTCGTCGCGGGTCTCCACTCCCGCCACCGACACCTTCGCGCCCGCCAGGTGGGCCACCTCGGTCAGCGCGGCCAAGGAGCGCGCGACGAGCGGGTGGCTGCGGCGCGACACCAGCGTTCCGGCGATCCGGACCGTGCGGATCGGCAGGTCCGCCAGGAACGTGACGTCGCCCGCCGCGCCGAAGTCGTGGATCTCCGCCGGGATGCCGATCTCCGCCAGCACCTTGAGGCTGTCGACCGCGTCGCCGGGTTCGGCGAGCAGGCTCTCGGCCGGGAAGGCGGGGCGGAGACGCTCCGGCGGCATGCCCGTGTCGTCCAGCACGCGGCGGATCTCGCCGACCAGGTCGGGGTCCGCGGCCTGGTGCGGGCCGAGCTCGACCACCAGCGGCACCTCGATGCCCGCCGCGTTCAGGCGCTCGGCCGCCGTGCGCAGCAGCCACGTGCCCAGCGGCAGCGCCAGCCCGGTTTCGCCGGCCAGCCGGACGCACGTCTCGTGCGGCAGCACCCCTTCGACCGGGTGGGTCCAGCGCAATCGCGCCTCGATCGCGGCCGGTTCGCCGTCGGCCAGGTCGGCCAGCACCCGGTAGCCGATCTCGATGTCGCCGTTCTCCCACGCGCCCGCCATCGACGCGGCGAGGCCGAACTCGTGGCGGTCGCGGCGGTCGTGCTCGCGGTCGTACAGGCCCCACTGGTTGCCCGCCCGCCGGGCGCGGCGCAGGGTCAGGTCCGACGCGCGGAGCAGCTCGGACGGCGCGATCTCGCGCGGCGGCCGGTGCACGACGCCGATGCTGGCCGAGACGGCGACACCGTGCCGGCCGTCGACGTACTCCGGTTCGGCGAGCTCGTGGTTGATCCGGCGGACCAGCGTCCCGACGTCCGGGGTGTCCTCGCCGTTCTGCACGACCACGCCGAACTCGTCGGCGCCGATCCGCGCGATGAGCGCCTTCTCGTCCTCGAACACCAGCTCCAGCTTCCGCGCGACGCCGCGCAGGAGCTTGTCGCCGGGGTCCTGGCCGAGCCCGCCGGTGATCAGCGAGAAGCCGTCGAGGTCGAGGTGGAACAGCGTGATGCCGCGGTCCTGGTCGGCTTCGCGCAGGGCGTTTTCCAGGCGGGTGCTGAAGAACTGCCGGTTGGGCAGCCCGGTCAGGACGTCGTGCAGGGCCTGGTGGCTCAGCCGCCGCTGCAGCAGCGACACCTCGGTGTCGTCGTCGACGAGCGTGATCAGCTGCTGGGCCTCGCCGGTGGAGTCGCGGACGACCGAAGCCACGAAGGTGGCCCACATCGGCTCGCCGTCCCGGCCGATCAGCCGGCGGCCCGCGCGCAGCTTGTGCAGCCGGCCGGACAGCAGGTCCGCGTAGCCCTCCCGCAGCACGTCGACGTCCTCGGGGTGGACGAAGTCGAACAGGGTGTGCGCCGCGATCTCGGCCGGGGTGCGGTTGAGCGTCTTGGCGAGCGCCGCGTTGGCGCGCAGCACCCGGCCGTCCAGCTCGGTGACCGCGACCCCGCTGGCCGAGCCGGCGAAGACCTCCTCGAACTGCGCGCGCGTGATGACCTGCTTGCGCCGGGTTTCCTGCTCCACCTTGAGCAACGCGCGGCTCAGGCCTTCCTGCCGTTTCTGGATGTCCTCGCGCAGCGATTCGCTGTAGCCGGAGCTCAGGGCACCGAGCACCAGCACGACGCGTTCGGCGAGCTTGTCGAGGCCGCGCAGCTCCGGCTCGCGCAGCAGGCCCTTGCCCAGCACCTCCATGGTGCGGCGCAGGCTCTCCGGGCCGACGCAGCGCAGCTCGACCAGGCGCCCGCCCGCGGCCGCGGCCTCCTCGGTACCCGGCGGGTCGCTCGCGACCGCCTCGAAGAGCCAGCCGGTGAGGATCGTCAGCTCGCCTTCGATCTCGTCGGGGGTGTGCGGCAGGTAGGCGGTGGTGCTGACCAGGTAGCCCCACTTGCGCGCGAGGGTACGGAGCCGTCCCGCCGCTCGTTCGGCGGACGGCTTCGCGCGCGGGGCGCCGCCGCGGGGATGGGGAGCAGTCACTTCAGCCTGTCCAAGGGTCTAGTGCGCACTCCGGCTCGGGTAACCGACATATCTTGGCCTGAAATGATGTCACACGCACTGATCAGGGTTCATCCGATCGAGTGGTAACCCTGAGCAGTTATCCCCATTCGGTCGTGCAGCCACGACCGGGTGGCGTCCCGGTACAGCCCCGCGTTTTCGTGCAGCGCAACGGAATGCCCCGCGCCCGGCAGCACGAACATCGACAGTTTCGACGGATCCCGGTAATACGGCGCCTCCTGCGCCCGCAGCGTCGCCGCGCTCGAACAGTCGCGCAGCGCGAGCAGCCCGCAGAAAAGCACGTCCTTTTCCCCGACGACCTGGAAAACCGGGACGGTTATTCCCCACGTCGCCGGCAGCACGATGCCGAACAGCGCCACCGTGCCCATCCCGGGCACCGAGACCTGGTCCTTCGTCGCCTCGTCGGCCGCGATCACGGCCGGATCGGCGTCACCGGCGGCGTAGAACAGCCCGGCCCGCGCGCCCGGCCGCGTCGTGAAGTACAGCGGGTCGCTGCCCAGGCGGGAGAGCTGGCCGTCCAGCAACGCCGGCTGCAGGCCGAGCGCCGCGCCCAGCGCCAGCACCGGCAGCGCGGGCAGGTGGGTGATGCCGGTCAGGATCACGCCGTCGACGTCGTGGTAGGTGCCCGCCTCCACGGCGACCACCCCGGACCCGACCGAATGGCCGACGATGACGACCTTCGTGAACGACGTCCCCCCGGCGCGCCCGGCCCGCAGGTGGCCGATCACCTCGTGCAGGGCCTCGGCTTCGGCCTGCACCGTCAGCGGCAGGCTGAGCGGGCGGCTGCTGCCGCCGGCGCCGAGCTGGTCCGCGGCGAAGGTCGCGTACCCGTGCGAGGCCATGTCCCGCTGGTAGGAGTAGCGCTCCGGCTGGTAGGGCAGGTCCCAGTACGCGCTGTTGTACGTGCCGCCGTGCACCAGCAGCTGGACGCTGTCCGGCACGGCACCGGCGGGCAGGCACAGCCGGCCGTGCACCGTCGCGGGCGCGCCCGGCACGAGCGGCGGCAGCCCGGGGCCGGTGACCGGCAGATCCTTGTCGGTACAGGAGATCGCGGCCGCTTCGGCGGGCACCGCGGCGGTCAGGGACCCGAGCAGGACGGCGCAGGCGAACAACGCCGACGTCAGCTTGACCGGCAGTCTCACGCCGTTCTTCCCTCCGGACGGGTGACGAGCTGAGGACCACGAAACACTACAGCAGGTAGCCGATCGGGTACCGTCAGGTCCGCCGCGGCACGACCGTCATCGGCAGCCGGTTCGGCTGCATCGTGGCTTTGAGCTGCGCGTGGACCTTCTTGCCCGGCACCGGGACCAGCCGCCAGCGGGCGCCGATGGTCGCGGCGACGATGCCGATCTCGGTCGGCGCGAACACGTGCCCCGGGCACAGCCGGGGACCGGCGCCGAACGGGATGTAGGCGCCCTTCGGCAGTTCCGCGGTCTCCCCGGGCGCCCACCGGTCCGGGTCGAACCGGCCGGGATCGGGGAACCAGCGCGGATCCCGGTGCAGCGTGTGCTGGCTGACGGCGACCTCGCTGCCGGCAGCGATCCGGACGCCGCCGAGTTCGACGTCTTCGCGGGCGCGGCGCATGAGGATCAGCGGCGGGGTGCGGCGGACGATCTCGTGGACGATCTGGTGCGTGTAACCGAGTTCCGGCAGGTCCTCGAACCGCGCGGGACGGCCGCCGAGGACGTCGTCGACCTCCGCGTGGAACCGGCGCTCGACGTCCGGGTGCTGCCCGAGCTCGTGGAAGAACCAGGCCAGCGCCACGGCCGTCGTCTCGGCGCCGGTGGTCAGGATGGTGATGACCTCGTCGTGCACCTGGCGGTCGGACATGCCCTCGCCGGTGTCCTCGTCCCGGACCGCCAGCAGCATCGACAGCAGGTCACCGTGGTCCGCGCCGTCCTTCCGCGCGGCGACGACGGTTGCGCCGATCACCTCGCGCAGCCGGGCCGCGGCGGCGTCGAACCGGCGGTTCGCCGGGATCGGCAGCCGTTCCACGAACTTCGGCGAGAACGCCCGGACCAGCACGTACTTGAGCATGACCGGGATCGAGCGGCGGATCTCGGCGAGCACGTCGTCGCCGAGGGCGGTGGAGAACAGCGTCTGCCCGGCGATCGTGAGCACCAGGTCCTGCATCCGCTGGTCGAATTCGACGACTTCGCCGGGCTGCCACGAACCCGCCAGCTCGTCGGCCAGCGCAGTCATCGTGTTCTCGGCGTAGCCCTCGATCCGCGCCCGGCCGAAGGCGGGCATGACCATGCGCCGCTGACGGCGGTTGAGCTCGCCGTTCGACGTGGCCAGGCCGTCGCCGAACAGCGGGCGCATCTTGTCGAAGACCAGGCCTTTGTCGAACTTGTCGGCGTCGGTGGCCAGCACCTGCCAGGACAGCTCCGGGGTCGTGACGACGTGCACCGGCAGCGGGCCGAGGCGAAGGGTGACGACATCTCCGTACGCGGGCAAGGAACCGAAGAGCTTCAGGGGGTCGCGGAGCAGGGAGACCGTGTGCCCGAGCACCGGCCAGCGACCGGGGACGGCGCGCGGCTCGTTCGTCACCGGCCACACCCTAGGACCGGCCGGGAGAACGGCGGCAGTCCCGCCACACGAACGGATGAGCGGCGCTAGACTCCGCCACGCCGCAGGGGTTCACGAGGGTGGGAGGTCACATGACCGGGGAACTGGGCTGGGTACCGCCGGAGGTCGACACCACGGTGCCGAACCCGGCGCGAGTCTACGACTTCTGGCTCGACGGTGACCACAACTTCGCCGCGGACCGGGAACTCGGGGAGCAGATCCTCCGGATCATGCCGGGCATCCGCGACGCGGCCCGGCTCAACCGCGCGTTCCTGCGCCGCGCCGCGCGGTACATGGTCGACGCCGGGATCCGGCAGTTCCTCGACGTCGGCGCGGGCATCCCGACCGTGGGGAACCTGCACGAGATCGTCCAGCAGGCCGACCCGTCGTGCCGCGTGGTCTACGTCGACCGCGAATCGGTCGCGGTGGCGCACAGCGAACTGCTCCTGCAGGACAACGACCGCTGCGCGGTGCTGCAGGCCGACCTGCGCGACGTCGACGAGATCTTCGCGGGCGCGGGCAAGCTGCTCGACCCCGACCAGCCGACGGGCGTGTTCATGTTGCTGCTGCTGCACTTCGTGCCCGATGCGTGGGACCCGGCCGGCATCCTCGCCCGCTACCGCGAACGGCTCGCCCCGGGCAGTTTCCTGGCGCTGACGCACGTCGCGGCGGACACCGAGTCGGCCGGCCTCGACGAGGCGATCGAGGTCTACACGAACCGCCAGAACCAGCAGAACCAGCCGTTCCCCCGCACGCACGAGCAGGTGCTGCGCTTCTTCGACGGCCTCGACCTGGTCGAGCCGGGCCTGGTCGGGTGCGCGATGTGGAACCCGCAGGGCGCCGGCGACATGTCCGACGACCCGGCGATCAACACCCTCCCGTACGCGGGCGTCGGCCGGAAACCCCGCTGAGCCGGCGGGCGCCGAAAATCTCGATTTCCTGATATCGGACGGTCTTCCGGAATCGTCGAATCGTTTCGACGAGGCGCCGGGGAACATTCGTGCCGCCGGTGCGGTTAGTGACGACTATTGCAGCAGTGTCACTACATGGTCAACTCGGCTTGGGCGCGCTCCCACAAACTCCTGACATCGGGCAAAACTGGGCCTTGAGCTGGAGAAAGATCCGCTATCAGCGACGTTCGACAAATTCGACGCAAGGGCCCCGTCGAATACGAATCGAATTATTGGCAGACTGATAACAGTGCTTGTGTTCCGGGCTGGTGTCCCTTATCTTCTTGCCATCGTCGATGCGCTTCGACTCGCACATCCCTACCGCCTTGCCCTCAGGAGGCCGCCCGTGGTCACGATCAACGACGTCGCCAATGCCGCGGGGGTGGCCCCCAGCACGGTGTCGTACGTGATCAGCGGCAAGCGCTCGATCTCGCCCAAGACGCGGCGACTGGTCGAGGAGAGTATCCGCAAGCTCGGGTACCACCCGCACGCGGGGGCCCGTGCACTGGCGAGCAGCCGGACGAACGTGCTCGCCCTCGTCGTCCCGCTGCGCACCGACCTCAACGTCGCCGTGGTGATGGAGTTCGTCGCCGCGGCGGTCACCGCGGCCCGCGCGCACGACCAGGACCTGTTGCTGCTGACCAAGGACGAAGGTCCCGCCGCGCTGCAGCGGGTGGCGTCCTCGGCCATCGCCGACGCCCTGATGGTGATGGACGTCGAGGCCGCCGACCCGCGCGTCCCGATGCTCATCGCGCTCGACCTGCCCGTGGTGCTCATCGGCGTGCCCGACCACCCGGCCGGGCTGAGCTGCGTCGACCTGGACTTCACCGCCGCCGGCGCGGCGTGCGTCGCGCACCTGGCCGACCTCGGCCACCGCTCGATCGCGCTGATCGGCCCCTCCCCCGCCGTCTACCGCCGCGGAACCAGTTACGCGACAAGGTTCCTGCGCGGCTTCGACGAAGCCGCCCAAGGCCGCGGTGTCCGGGCGGCGAACCGGCCGTGCGCGCACTCCTACGAAGCCGTGAGCGCCTGCCTGGACGAGCTGTTCGCCGCCGACCCGGGCCTGACCGGCCTGGTCGTGCACAACGAAGCCGTGCTCCCCGCGCTGCTCTCGGACCTGCGCCACCGCGGGCTGCGCGTGCCCGACGACGTTTCGGTCATCGCCGTCTGCCCGGACACCATGGCCGAGCAGCACCCGGTCGCGCTGACCACCGTCGCCATCCCGGCCGAGGAGGTCGGCGCCCAGGCCGTGGAGATGACCATGCGCCGGCTCGGCGGCCACACGACGCCGGAGGTCCGGCTGCTCGGGCCTCGCCTGACCCGGCGCGACAGCACCGCCGCGCCGCGCACCTGACCCGGTTCTGCTCCGCCGCCGAAGGGGAATCACCATGTCCGTAGCCCGTCGCGCCCTTTTCCTGGCCGCGAGTGCCGCGCTCCTGGCCGCGTGCAGCCCCGCCCCCGCCCCGCAGACGGCGAACGCCCCCGCCGCCGGCTCCGTCACCGAACTCGACTACTACGCCGACGAACAGGGTTCCGCGGCCTGGCAGAAGATCCTCGACGCGTGCGCCGCGCAGACCGGGATCAGGATCGAGCGGCAGACGGTGCCGACGGCCCAGATGCTGCCGAAGATCCTGCAGGGCGCGAGCTCGAAGACGCTGCCGGGCCTGCTCTTCACCGACAACCCGACGCTGCAGCAGGTCGCCGCCACCGGCGCGCTGACCCCGCTGTCGGACTACGGCATCTCCGCCGACGGCTACTACCCGAGCATCGTGAAGGCCGGTACCTACCAGGACAAGGTCTACGGTGTCGCGCCCGGGGTGAACGGGCTGGCCCTGCTCTACAACAAGGATCTGCTGACAGCGGCCGGGGTGCAACCGCCGTCGACCTGGGACGAGCTGACGGCCGCCGCGGCGAAGCTGACCAAGGACGGCAAGTACGGGCTCGCTTTCTCCGCGATCCCCTCGGAGGAGGGCACCTGGCAGTTCCTGCCGTTCTTCTGGAGCAACGGCGCGGAACTGTCCCAGCTGGACTCCCCGCAGAGCGTGCAGGCCCTGACCTACGTCACGGGCCTCGTGACGAGCGGGTCGGCGTCGAAGTCCGTGGTGACGTGGAACCAGAACGACGTCGCCGACCAGTTCGTCGCGGGCAACGCGGCGATGATGATCAACGGCTCGTGGAACCTCGCCCGGCTCGACGAGCAGAAGGCGCTGCACTACGGCGTCGTGCCGATCCCGGTGCCCCAGGCGGGTGCCAAGCCCGTGGTCGCCCTCGGCGGCGAGGTCGGGGCCGTGCCCGTCACCAGCGGGCCCGTCCAGCAGGCCGCCGGGAAGGTGCTGTCCTGCATCCTCGCCGAGCCGACCATGCTGCAGTGGAGCAAGGCCCACGCCTACATCCCGTCGAAGACGGCCGTCGCGGCGAAGTTCGGCGCCGAGCAGCCGGCGATGCAGGCGTTCGTCGACGAGGTCGGCTCCGCCCGCTCCCGCACCGCGGAGCTCGGCGAGAAGTACCCGAAGGTCTCCCAGGCGCTGGCCGACGCGATCCAGGCGTCGCTCACCGGCAAGGAGCCCGCGGACCAGGCCCTCAAGACCGCGCAGCAGGCGGCCGGGTCGTGACACTCGCGGCCCCGGTGCCGCGGCGAAGACCACGGCGGGACAACCGGTTCACCGCGTGGGCGTTCCTCCTGCCCGCTGTCGCGTACGTCGTGGTGTTCTTCGGGTACCCGCTGGTCGCGAACCTGGTGATGAGCACGCAGGACTACACCGTCAAGTCGTTCTACACCGGCGAAGCCCCCTTCGTCGGCTTGGCCAACTACGCCGCGGTGCTGACGGCCCCGCTGTTCACGACGGCCGTGCTGAACACCGTGCTGTTCACGGCCGGGTCGCTCGTCTTCCAGTTCGGCGTCGGCCTCGCGCTGGCCGTGTTCTTCACCGGGCGCTTCCTCGGCAGCGCGCTGCTGCGGTCGCTGCTGCTGCTCCCCTGGCTGCTGCCGCTGGTGGTCAGCGGCGCGGTGTGGCGGTGGATGTTCGACCAGGACCACGGCGTGCTCAACGCCGCGCTGCGCCTGATCGGGATCGGCGCGGTGCCGTGGCTGAGCAGCACCGGCTGGGCCCTGCCAGCGGTGATCCTCACCAACATCTGGATCGGCATCCCGTTCAACCTGGTGATCCTGCACGGCGGGCTGCGCGCGATCCCCGCCTCGCTGCACGAAGCCGCCGCGCTCGACGGCGCCGGCGCGTGGCAGCGGTTCCGGCACGTCACCTGGCCGCTGCTGCGCCCGGTCACCGGGATCGTCCTCATGCTCGGGCTGGTCTACACGATCAAGGTGTTCGACGTGATCATGGTCGTCACCGGCGGCGGCCCGGCCAACGCGACGCAGACGCTCACCACGTGGTCCTACCGGCTGTCCTTCCAGGACTTCACGTTCGGCCGGGGTGCCGCGGTCGGGAACCTGCTGATCCTGGTGGCGACCGCGTTCGGCCTGCTGTACCTGCGTTCGGCGAAGGCGACCCTGGCCGAGGCGGCGACGTGAAGACCGCGGCCGGGGTGGTGATCGTCGCGGTGCTGCTGTTCCCGCTGTACTGGATGGTCAACGCCTCGCTGCAGCCCAGCGGCGCGCTGCTGCGGCCGGACCCGGCGTTCTTCCCGCTCGGCGGCACGCTCGACGGGTACCGCAAGGCCTTCGCGACACAGGGGCCGAACCTGGTGTCCAGTGTGGTCGTGGCGCTGGGCACGGTGCTGGTGTCGCTGGTGGTGGCGGCACCCGCGTCGTACGCGCTGGCGCAGCTGAAGGTCCGCGGCGGCCCGGTGCTGGTGTTCGTGCTGATCGTCGTGCAGATGATCCCGGGCATCGTGATGGCGAACGCGCTCTACACGGTGTTTTCCAACCTCGGCCTGATCGACAGCTACCTCGGGCTGGTGCTGGCCGACTCGACCGCGACCATCCCGTTCGCCGTGCTCCTGCTGCGGGCGTTCATGATCTCGGTGCCGCGGGAGCTCACCGAAGCGTCCCGTGTGGACGGTGCCGGGTACTGGCGGACGTTCTTCTCGATCATCCTCCCGGTCAGCCGCAACGCGCTGGTCACGGCCGGGCTGTTCGCGTTCCTGTTCGCCTGGGCGGACTTCCTGTTCGCCGTCACCCTCACCACCGGGCAGTCGTTCGAGCCCATCACGGTGGGCATCTACCGGTTCGTCGGCAACCAGTCCGCCGACTGGAACGGGATCATGGCCACCGCCGTCCTCGCCGCGATCCCCGCGGCCGTCCTGCTGGTCGTCGCCCAGCGGTACGTCGTCGCCGGGCTGACCAGCGGTGCCGTCAAAGACTGAGGAGTCCGCGTGATCACGACGACCGAAGACGGGCGCTCGATCGAAGTGCGGGTACGGCACGAAGTCCTGCTCGTCGAGCCGTGGGGTACCGACAGCCTGCGGGTGCGGGCCGGGCGGCACCGGATCCTCGACGACGTCCCCGGCGCGCTGCTGCCCGCGAAGCCGTCCGCCGCCACGGCGGAGGCGAGCGAGCGCGCCGGCCGGGTGGTCAACGGCGCGCTCACCGCGCTGGTCGAGCTGGTGGACACCGACACCGGGCCCGACGCGCAGCTGCGGTTCGTCCGCACGGACACCGGCGAGGAGCTGCTGGCCGAGCAGCGCGCGCACTTCTGGTGGCCCGGGTCGCGGCTGTTCATGCCGTCGCGCAACGGTTACGGCCGCCTCGAGCAGCGGTTCACCGCCTACGACGGCGAGCGGATCTACGGCCTCGGCCAGCACACCCACGGCCGGCTGGACCAGAAGGGCCTGGTACTGGACCTGGTGCAGCGCAACGCCGAGGTGTCGGTGCCCTTCCTGCTGTCCAGCCGCGGGTACGGCTTCCTCTGGAACAGCCCCGCGGTCGGGCGGGTGGAGCTGGCCGCCAACGGCACCCGCTGGGTCGCCGACGACGCCCGCCAGCTCGACTACTGGATCACCACCGGCGACGACCCGCGCCGGCTGCTCGGCCACTACGCCGACGCGACCGGGTACGCGCCGATGCTGCCGGAGTGGGCGACCGGCTTCTGGCAGTCGAAGCTGCGCTACCGCTCGCAGGCCGAGCTGCTGGCCGTGGCCCGGGAGTACCACGAGCGCGGCCTGCCGCTGTCGGTGATCGTCGCGGACTTCTTCCACTGGACGCACCTGGGCGACTGGAAGTTCGACCCGGACGGCTGGCCCGACCCGGCCGGGCTCGTGCGGGAGCTGGCCGGCCTGGGCGTCAAGCTGATGGTGTCGGTGTGGCCGTCGGTCAGCCCGCTGTCGGAGAACTACCGGGAGATGCAGGAGCAGGGCCTGCTCGTCGCGGCCGAGAACGGGGTGCCGGCGCACGCGCCGTGGAAGGACAAGGGGTTCGACGTCGAGCTGCCGGTGGCCTTCTACGACCCGACGAACCCGGCGGCCCGGCGGTTCCTCTGGGGGAAGGTCAAGGAGAACTACTACGACCTGGGCGTGCGCGCGTGGTGGCTGGACGGTGACGAGCCGGAGCTGCAGCCCGGCCACCCGCACAACCTCGGCTTCCACGCCGGCCCGGGCGCGGAGGTCGTCAACCTCTACCCGCAGGTGCACGCCCAGGCGTTCCACGACGGCATCCGCGGTGAGGGCGACGACGAGGTCGTGCTGCTCAGCCGCTCGGCGTGGGCCGGCAGCCAGCGCTACGGCGCCGCGCTGTGGTCCGGTGACGTCCCGGCGACCTGGGCCTCGCTGCGGGCGCAGGTGCGCGCCGGGCTGAACGTCGCGATCGCCGGGATCCCCTGGTGGACCACGGACATCGGCGGTTTCCACGGCGGCGACCCGGACTCGCCCGAGTACCGCGAACTGCTCGTCCGCTGGTTCCAGTACGGCGTGTGCTGCCCGCTGCTGCGGCTGCACGGCTTCCGCGACCCGCGGCCGCCGTTCGGGCCGGAGATGACCGGCGGGCCCAACGAGGTGTGGTCCTACGGCCCCGAAGCGCTGGCCGCCATCGAGGACGCGCTGCGGCTGCGGGAGCGACTGAGGCCGTACCTCGCCGCCCAGATGCGGGTGGCACACGAGCAGGGCGTCCCGCCGATGCGGCCGCTGTTCGTCGACTTCCCCGCCGATGCCCGGGCCTGGGACACCGACGACCAGTTCCTGCTCGGCCCGGACCTGCTCGTGGCACCGGTGCTCGAGGCCGGCGTGACCCGTCGGGCCGTGTACCTGCCCGAAGGTGCACTGTGGACGGACGCGGTCACCGGGAACCGGTGTTCGGGCGGGACGAGCGTCGACGCGGCGGCCCCGGCCGGGCGCATCCCGCTGTTCCTGCGCGACTCCGCGCGGCTCCCGATCGAGAAGCCGTAGCCCCTCTGTCCATTTCGGGCAGTTCGTCCCTTCGCCCGAATCGGGCGCCTACACCGCCACGTCCGGCGCGCGCAACATACCTACGTCGGGTATCCGGCGAAAGGTAACGAGACGCTCACATCCACAGCCGGATCGTAACTATCGGATTGTTCGCCGAGCGCGAAAAGAACCGCCTGTTCCCCTTATGCTGCGCCGACGACGGGCGTAAAGACTCTTGAAGGGCAGCAGCGGCAAGTGGTTGCGACGAGAACTCCATCGAGCGAGCGGCGGGCGAGCGGCCCGCGAGACCGGCGGCTCCCCGCCCCGGACCGGGCGGGGCCGCGGTGATCGGCTTCCTCCTCCGCCGTCTCGTCAACTACGTCGCGCTCTGCCTGGTCGCCACGTTCGCGGCGTTCTCCCTGGCCTCGCTGGCTTTCAGCCCGCTCGACGGCCTGAAGCTGCGCAACCCGCCGCCCCCGCAGGCGACGATCGACGCCAAGGCCGCGGAGCTCTACCTGAACCAGCCGATCCCCGAGCGGTTCTTCACCTGGCTCGGCGGCGTCTTCCAGGGCAACTTCGGGCGGACCATCACCGACCAGCCGATCACCGACGAGCTGCTGCGCCGGATGGGCGTCAGCCTGCGGCTGTTCGTCCTCGGCATCACCATCGGCATCGTGATCGGCGTGCTGGTCGGCGTGGTCAGCGCCATCCGCCAGTACAAGATCAGCGACTACCTCGCGACGACGTTCTCGTTCGTGGTGCTCTCCACCCCGGTCTTCGTCATCGCGACGATCCTCAAGGCCGGCGCCCAGTCGGTGAACGACAACCTGCTTGACGGCTACCAGTTCTTCATCGTGCAGGGCGAGAACTCCAGCGGGCTGAGCGGCGGGTTCGGGGAGGCACTGCTCGACCGCGTGCAGCACCTGATCGTGCCGACGCTGGCGATCGTGCTCACCCAGGTCGCCTACTACAGCCGGTACCAGCGCTCGGCGATGCTCGACGTGCTCGGCTCGGACTTCCTGCGGACGGCGCAGGCCAAGGGCCTGACCCGGCGCCGCGCGCTGTTCAAGCACGGCCTGCGCACCGCGCTGATCCCGATGGCGACGCTGTTCGCGTTCGGCTTCGGCCTGCTCGTCACCGGCGGCATCTTCACCGAGAAGATCTTCGGCTGGTACGGCATGGGCGACTGGCTGGTCACCGGGATCCAGCAGCAGGACACCAACATCGTGGCGACGGTGACGCTGTTCATCGCCGTCTGCGTGCTGTTCGCCGGCTGGCTCTCGGACGTGCTGTACGCCGTGCTCGACCCGAGGGTGAGGATCTGATGTCGGCCTCCGTGAACGAAACCGAGGCGGCCGCCACCCCCGCGGGTGCCCCCGTCGACCTGGCCGTGGCCGACCCGGCCGCTTCGGGCGCCGGACGCGGCAAGCTCGTGCTGCGCCGCTTCCTGCGCAACCGCGCGGCCGTCGCCGCGCTCGCGTTGATCGTGCTGTTCTACCTGCTGGCGTTCACCTACACCTGGTACTCGCCGTGGGCCTACGACGAGCTGGACCCGACGTCCTACCTGCTGCCGCCGGACGGCTCGCACTGGTTCGGCACCAACCAGATCGGCGGCGACATGTTCGCGCAGACCATGCGCGGGCTGCAGAAGTCGCTGACCATCGGGCTGCTGGCCGCGCTGTTCTCCACCGGCGTCGCCTCGGTCGTCGGGGCCGCGGCGGGCTACTTCGGCGGCTGGACCGACCGGATCGCCATGTGGGTCGTCGACCTGCTGCTGATCCTGCCGCCGTTCCTGATCATCTCGATCCTGTCGCCGGCCTTCCGCAGCAAGACCTGGCTGATCCTGGTCGGGCTGATCGCGCTGTTCCAGTGGATGATCACCGCCCGGATCGTCCGCGGCATGACACTCACCCTGCGCGAGCGGGAGTTCGTCAAGGCGGCCCGGTTCATGGGCCAGCCGGCGCGGCGGATCATCGCCAAGCACATCGTGCCGAACATGGCGTCGCTGCTCATCATCGACGCCACGATCAACGTCGGCGCCGCGATCATCACCGAAACGTCGCTGTCGTTCTTCGGCTTCGGGGTCCAGGCCCCGGACGTCTCGCTCGGCACGCTGATCGCGGCCGGGTCCGACGCCGTCCGCACGTTCCCGTGGCTGTTCTACATCCCGGCGGGCTTCCTCGTCGTCACCGTGCTCGCGGTGAACTTCGCCGGTGACGGCCTGCGCGACGCGCTGGACCCGGCGTCGAGCCGGTCGCGGCGCAAGGAGCGCAAGCGCATCGAGGCCGCCACGAAGTCCCCCGCCGAGACCGTTTCCGCTGGAGCCGTTTCATGAGCAGGACCGCACTCGCCCTGGGCGCGGAGACCGACAAGCCGACCGGGACCGTGCTGGAGGTGTCCGGCCTCGACGTGTCGTTCCCGTCCGAGTCGGGTCGGGTGCACGCCGTGCGCGGACTGTCCTACCAGGTCGCCGCGGGCGAGGTCCTGGGCATCGTCGGCGAGTCCGGCTCGGGCAAGTCCGTGTCCTCGCTGGCGGTGATGGGCCTGCTGCCGCCGCAGGCGCGGATCTCCGGGTCGATCCGGTTGCAGGGCAGCGAGATCATCGGCCGCTCCGACACCGAGCTGTCCCGGCTGCGCGGCAAGAAGATCTCGATGGTCTTCCAGGACCCGCTGTCCGCGCTCACCCCGGTGTACCCCGTCGGCGCGCAGATCGCCGAAGCCCTGCTGGTGCACGGAAAAGGCGTGGTCACCAAGGCGCAGGCCAGCGCCCGCGCGGTCGAGCTGCTGGACCTGGTCGGGATCCCGAACGCCGCGCAGCGCGCGAAGGCCTTCCCCCACGAGTTCTCCGGCGGCATGCGCCAGCGCGCGGTGATCGCCATCGCGATCGCCAACGACCCGGACCTGATCATCGCCGACGAGCCGACGACCGCGCTGGACGTCACCGTGCAGGCGCAGGTGCTGGAGGTGCTCAAGACCGCGCAGGAGGTCACCGGCGCCGGCATCGTGATCATCACCCACGACCTCGGCGTGGTCGCCGGGTTCGCCGACCGGCTGATGGTGATGTACGCCGGGCGCGCGGTCGAACAGGGTCCGGTCGAGACGATCTACGCCCACCCGCGGATGCCCTACACGCTCGGGCTGCTGGGTTCGATCCCCCGCGTGGACGCGCACGAGAAGCAGCCGCTGGTGCCGATCGAGGGCCAGCCGCCGTCGCTGGTCAGCCTGCCGCCGGGCTGCCCGTTCTCGCCGCGCTGCCCGCTGGTGACCGACGACTGCCGTACTGCGGAGCCGGAGCTGCTCACGATCACGCCCGGGCGCCCGGACGCCGGCGTCGACACCTCGCACCGCGCGGCCTGCATCCACACCGAGGTCCTCGACCGGCCGGACGCCGACGCGGCCGAGGTCTACGGCGCCGAGCTCGTCGGGGAACCGGCGCTGGCGGCGTTGCCGCGGGCCGAGCGGACCACCGTGCTCGACGTCCGGGACCTCGTCAAGCACTACCCGGTGACCAAGGGCCAGATCCTCAAGCGCCGCGTCGGCTCCGTGCAGGCCGTCGACGGGATCAGCTTCGACATCGTCGAGGGCGAGACCCTCGGCCTGGTCGGCGAGTCCGGCTGCGGGAAGTCCACCACGCTGATGGAGATCCTCGAGCTGGTGAGCCCGGCCAGCGGGTCGGTCGCCGTGCTCGGCAAGGACGTCGCGAAGCTCGACGGCAAGGCGCGCAAGGCGATCCGGCGCGACCTGCAGGTGGTCTTCCAGGACCCGATGGCCGCGCTCGACCCGCGGTTGCCGATCGGCGACATCATCGCCGAGCCGATGCGGGTGCACGGCTACGACCGGGCCGCGATAGACAAGCGGATCCCGGAGCTGCTGCACCTGGTGGGGCTGCGGGCCGAGCACGCCGAGCGGTACCCCGCGGAGTTCTCCGGCGGGCAGCGCCAGCGCATCGGGATCGCGCGAGCGCTCGCCCTGGAGCCGAAGCTGATCGTGCTGGACGAGCCGGTCTCGGCGCTGGACGTGTCCATCCAGGCGGGCGTGATCAACCTGCTCGACGAGCTGAAGGCGAAACTCGGCCTGTCGTACCTGTTCGTCGCGCACGACCTGTCGGTGGTGCGCCACATCGCCGACCGGGTGGCGGTGATGTACCTGGGCAAGATCGTCGAGATCGGCGACGTCCGCACCGTCTTCGAGCAGCCGCAGCACCCCTACACCCAGGCCCTGCTGTCCGCCATCCCGATCCCGGACCCGGTCAAGGAACGCGAGCGGACCCGGATCATCCTCGCCGGCGACCTGCCCAGCCCGGCGGACCCGCCGTCCGGCTGCCGGTTCCGGACCCGCTGCTTCGTGTTCGCCCAACTGCCCGAAGAGGACAGGAAGCGGTGCGTCGAGGTCGAGCCGCCGCGCGAGCCGCGCGCCGCCGACCACGACGTCGCCTGCCACTACGCCAAGACCCGCGAAGTCGTGTAGCCACGCATCCGTTGGCACACAGGAAAAGAGAGGTATCCGATGAACCGACGGAGGATGGCTGCCGTCATCGCCCCCGTGGTGGCGCTGACGCTCGCCCTCACCGCCTGCAGTGGCAACTCCGGGGGCGGGAACAACGCGCTCCAGGACCAGGGCGCGCAGGGGGTCAAGACGGCCGACATCAACGAGAAGCCGCTCGACCAGGTCAAGGACGGCGGCGACTTCAAGTGGCCGGTCGACCAGCTGCCGGACAACTGGAACGTCAACCAGGTCGACGGCACGGTGCTCGACGGCCAGAGCATGTTCGGCGCGGTCTTCCCGTACCTCTTCACGCAGAACGCCGACGCGACGGTCAGTGAGAACCCCAACTACGTCACGTCGGTCAAGCTGGTGAGCACCGACCCGCAGGTCGTCGAGTACCAGCTCAACCCGAAGGCCAAGTGGAGCAACGGCCGCGCGTTCTCCTGGGAGGACTTCGCCGCGCAGGCCAAGGTGCTCAACGGCAAGGACCCGGCCTACGAGGTCTCGCAGACCACCGGCTACCAGGACATCGCGAAGGTCGAGAAGGGCACGAGCGACCTCGACGTGAAGGTCACCTTCGCGAAGAAGTTCGCGGAGTGGAAGTCGCTGTTCCTGCCGCTGTACCCGAAGGAGCTCGACGCCGACGCGGAGACCTTCAACAAGTCGTTCGCGACCGAGCCGAAGATCACCGCGGGCCTGTTCAAGGTGCAGAAGATCGACCAGACCGCGAAGACCGTGGTCCTCGAGCGCGACCCGAACTGGTGGGGCACCCCGGCGAAGCTCGACACGGTGACCTTCAAGAAGGTCGAGCGCCCGGCGCTGGCGGACGCGTTCGCCAACGGCCAGATCGACTTCTACAACCTCAACAACGACGTCAACGCGTTCAAGCGCGCGCAGGGCGACCCGAACACGGTGATCCGGCAGTCCACCTACCCGGACTACACGCACCTGACCTTCAACGGCGCGAGCTCGTCGATCCTGGCCGACAAGGACCTGCGGCTGGCGATCTTCCGGGGCATCGACACGGTCGCCATCTCGAAGGCGATCCTCGGGCAGATGCAGAAGGACACCCAGCCCTTGGGCAACCACATCTTCCTCAAGGGCGCCAAGGAGTACGTCGACAACTCCGGGCCGTACAAGTTCGACGTCGAGGCCGCGAAGAAGCAGCTCGACCAGCTCGGCTGGAAGGCGGCCGGTGACTTCCGGGCCAAGGACGGCAAGCCGCTGAAGATCCGGCTGATCATCCCGACCGGGACCCCGATCAGCCAGCAGACCGGGCAGATCATGCAGTCGCAGCTCAAGGCCATCGGCGTGAACCTGGACATTCAGGCCGTGCCGAGCACGGAGTTCTTCAAGAACTACGTCAACGTCGGCAACTTCGACGTGACGCTGTTCCGCTGGATCTCCACGGCGTTCCCGATCGCCGGCGGCCAGGGCATCTACTACAACGACCCGAAGAACATCGGCCAGAACTACGGCCACGTCGGGGACGACAAGATCAACCAGCTCTACGACACCGCGGCCCAGGAGCTGGACGACAGCAAGCGGGCGGCGGACCTGAACGAGGTCGACAAGGAAATCTGGGCGGTCGGCCACCAGCTGCCGATCTTCCAGTCGGTCGGCGCGTTCGCGGTCCGCAAGACGGTCGCGAACTACGGTTCGCCCGGCTTCGCGAACACCCCGTACGACTTCGCGAAGATCGGTTTCGTGAAGTAGCGGTTCCTTTCGAAGGCGGGCGGTGCGTGCACCGCCCGCCTTCTGTACCCGAGGCAAGTGGTGAAGACTCTCCTGACGCTCCGGCCGGTGCGGCACATCCTCCTGACGAGCGCGCTGGCCCTGCTGGCCTGCGCGGTCGTGTTCGCGGTGCAGCTGGCCGAGTACTCGGCCGCGGCCGGCGAGCTGCGCGGGATGACGGCCCGCTCGACCGCGACCGTCGTCCGCCTCGACGGTGGCGCGGCGGTGATCCACATCGCCTCGGCGGACGCGACGGCCACCGTCGAGATGGACGTCCGGCCCGCGCCCGGGAGCACCCTCCCGGTGTTCTACGACCCGGCTGACCCCAGCCGCGCGGCGATCCGCGGCGCGACCGCCTTGGTGACCACCGACCGCACGACCACGTACGCGACGGCCACCGTGGTGGCCGCGGTCGGCGTGCTCGTGGTGGACGTCCTGGTGCTGCTGACCCGCTTCGTGCGTCCCGGCGGCACCCGCCGGACCGTGCCGATCCGCCGGGTGAAGGTGCAGCGCGGCCTGCTGACGCGCTCCTGGCTGGAGCTGGAGACGCCGCAGACGGCGTGGCTCCCGGTGTACTTCTCCCCCGCGCTGATCGGCCTGCCATCCCCTGCTGTCGCCGAGCTGACCGGCGACCGCCGGGTGCTGGTGCGCGCCGGCGGCACGATCTTTTACCCGGCGGGCAGGCTCCACCGCGTGGAACCGCGCGGCCGCCGCCTGGACAACCCCGCCGAGCCGGACGCCGAACGGGCGGAGGCAGCTCGGCGCCCGGTCACCCTGCGCCGCCAGCTGCGGACGGACCTGCCGGTACTGGCCGTCGCCCCGGTGGTCGGCGTGTTCTGGGCCCTGGTCGACGGCACGGGGGTGGCGGGCTGGCTGGCGGTGACGATCCTGGCCGCGGCGTTCGGCTTCTGGTGGGCCGCGCTGCGCGGCTCGGACCCGTCCTGACCCTCGCCTGTTGGGCGACCACCCTGGCTGCGGCGAGCGGGCTTGCGGTGGACCCGCCTTCGGCGACTGCAACCCGAACACTGGGCGGCCACACCGCAACAGCAGGCCAGCCCGCGACAACCACACTCACCACGGCATTAACCACTGGCGCAGCTCCTACCCCGCCCAAGGTCCCGCCGATGGTCCGGCACCGGCCCGCGTGGCCCCCGAATCCCGCGCGTCGCCCTGACCCAGGCCGCCGCAAGCCCTCCTAAGCCTCGCGCACCTCGGCCCAGAAGCCCGGTCGCCGAGGCCCCCGCTCCCCCAGACTCACGCCTTCGGGCCAGGTCCGGGCCAGGCGGACATCCGTGCGCGCGCTCGCTCCGGCGAACCGGAACCCACCCGCCGTCGCCCCGGTGAAGTCGGCGTGACCGCTGAAGCGAGCGTGCAGGAACTGCGCCTCCCCGCCGAAACGCGCGTCACGGAACGACGTAGGGCCGGCGAAACCCGTGGCCAGGAACGAAACGTCGGCCGCGAACCCCGCCCCGGTGTAGTCGGTGCGGCCCGAGAACCGGACCTCGTCGAACCACACCACGTCCCCGGTGGTCACCCCCGCGAACGAGGTGTTCGCCATGAACGTGGCGCCCTCGAAGTCCGCGCCCGCCCGGAACTCCGCACCGCGGAAGGACACGTGGTAGGTGAAGGCGCACCGCTCGAAGCTCACCAGCCCGGTGCAGACCAGGCCGTCGAACCGCGCGGCGCCCCAGAAGCGCACCTGCCGGAAGACCGCGTCGCGCACCTCGCACCCCCGCAGATCCGTCCCGGCCAGGACCAGGGACTCCGCGCGCAGGTCCATGCCCGGCCAGAACCCCGGCGCGCCCGGCCGCAGGTGCGACGTCAGGAGCTGCCACAGCTCGGCCGCGTGCAGGGTGCCGCCCAGCTGCGCGAGCGCCTGGTCGACCCAGTCCTGGCGCAGCGCGGGATCCGCCTGGGCTCGTATCTCGTACTCCCGCAACGGGCGGAAGTGCACGTCGGGCAGGTCCAGGACCAGCACCGATCCCTCCGGCGCCGTCGTGACCTCGGCCCAGCCGCTGTCGCGCCGGGACAGCACCCAGGCGATGATCCCGCCGCCGGCCAGCGCGACGGTGATGAGCACCGGCAACGGGATGATCGTGGACATTTCGCCAGTGTGACCGCCTGGCCGCGACGGCGACAGCGGATTAAAGTGGACCCGTGAGTCCAACGCAGGCGAAGCAGCTGACCGCCAAGGGCGCCGCGACGCGGCAGCGGATCATCGAAGGCGCGGCGGCGGAGATCCGGGAACGCGGGGTCGCCGTCACGACGCTGGACGACGTCCGGGCGCGGACGGGCACCAGCAAGAGCCAGCTGTTCCACTACTTCCCCGACGGCAAGGACGAGCTGCTGCTGGCGGTGGCGCGGTTCGAGGCCGACCAGGTGCTGGCCGTGCAGCAGCCGCAGCTGGGCAAGCTGACGTCGTGGGCCGGGTGGCGGCGCTGGCGCGACACGGTCGTCTCGCACTACCGCGGCCGCGGCCAGCACTGCCCGCTCAACGTGCTGATCTCCCAGCTCGGCCGCGCCACCCCCGGCGCGCAGGCGGTGGTCAGCGAGATGCTGCGGCGCTGGCAGGACGAGATCGCGGCCGGCATCGGCCACCTGCGCGACGCGGGCGAGGTGGCACCGGACGTCGACCCGGAACGCACCGCGGCCGCCCTGCTGGCCGGCATCCAGGGCGGCGTGGTGGTGATGCTGTCGACGGGCCGCATCGACCACCTCGAAGCGGCCCTCGACGTCGGCATCGAGAACCTGCGCACCAGCACGGCCCGAAATCCGTGAAGGCCACCTTGAGGGACTCTGAGTCCCTCAAGGTGGCCTTCACGGACAGCTGAAGCGCGAGGGTCAGGCGTTCTTGATCGCCGAGATCTCGAACTCGAGGGTGACCTTGTCGCTCACCAGCACGCCACCGGTCTCGAGGGCGGCGTTCCAGGTGATGCCGTAGTCCTTGCGGCTGATCGTGGTGGAGCCCTCGAAGCCGATCCGGTCGTTGCCGAACGGGTCCTTGGCGGAGCCCTCGAACTCGAACGGGATGGTGACCGAACGGGTGACGTCCTTGACGGTCAGGTCGCCGGTCACGTCGAAGCTGCTCCCACCGGTCTGCTTGATCTCGGTGGTGGTGAAGGTGATGGTCGGGTACTCGTCCATCGCCAGGAAGTCGTTGCTCTTCAGGTGACCGTCGCGGTCGGCGTTGCGCGTGTCGATGCTGTGCACGTTGATGCTCACCTGGGCGGACGACTTCTCCGGGGCGTCACCGTCGATCGTCGCGGTGCCGGTGAAGTCGTTGAAGCTGCCGCGCACCTTCGTCACCATGGCGTGCCGGGCGTTGAACCCGATCCGCGAGTGGGCGGCGTCCAGGGTGTACTCACCGGTCAGCTGGGGGTAGGTGGTCGCGCTGGTCATGCTCGTCTTCTCTCCTCGGTGGTGGCGCCCCCCAGTGATTGAGGGCTCAACGACACTGTACTCATTTTTACTGGTTGCGCAAGCAAGCTTTCGCTAGACTCGCCGGTATGGGTGAACAGTCCGCGCTCGACCACGACGAGGCCCCGTTCTGGCGGTCCCTGATGCGCATCACGACCGCGCTGCCGCGTGCGCTCGAAGACCAGTTCCTGCCCGAGACCGGCCTCGCGATGACCGACTACGGTGTGCTGGTCGCACTGTCCGAGGCACCGCACCGCCTGCTCCGCATCTCCGCGCTGGCCGCGGCCACCGGTCTTTCGCTGAGCCGGATCAGCCGGGTCGTCGACGACCTCACCCGCCGCGGCCTGGCCGAGAAGCGCAAGTGCGCGGAGGACGGGCGCGCGTCCAACGCCGTGCTGACCGACGCGGGACTGGCCAGACTGGAAGCGGCCTACCCGACCCACCTCGCCCGCGCGCGGGCGTCGGTGTTCGACCACCTGAGCGCCGAAGACATCCGCACGGCCGGGCCGGTACTGGCCCGGCTGGCCGCGGCGCTGGACGTCACTCCCCCGACCGACGACTGCTGAGGAACCGATGACAGACGGCGAGTTCAAGCGCGACCTGAACTACATCCCCGACCGGATCACCGCCGACGGCCGCGACGGCTGGCCGGTCGAGGCCGGCCGCTACCGCCTGGTCGTGGCCCGGGCGTGCCCGTGGGCGAACCGCGCGGTGATCGTGCGGCGGCTGCTCGGCCTGGAACCCGCCCTGTCGATGGGCATGGCCGGGCCGGTGCACGACGAGCGGAGCTGGAGCTTCGACCTCGACCCGGACGGGCGCGACCCGGTGCTCGGCATCGAACGCCTGCAGGAGGCGTTCTTCAAGCGCGACCCGGAGTACCCGCGCGGCATCACGGTGCCCGCGTTCGTCGACGTCCCGACCGGCCAGGTCGTCACCAACGACTTCGCGCAGATGACGCTCGACATGTCCACCGAGTGGACGGCGTTCCACCGCGACGGCGCGCCCGAGCTGTACCCGGAGAAGCTGCGCGACGAAATCGACGACGTCGCGCAGAAGGTCTTCACCGATGTCAACAACGCGGTGTACCAGTGCGGTTTCGCGCGGTCCCAGGAGGCGTACGAGCACTCCTACCGCAAGCTGTTCTCCCGCCTGGACTGGCTGTCCGAGCGACTCGCGGACCAGCGCTACCTGGTCGGCGACACGATCACCGAGGCCGACGTCCGCCTGTTCACCACGCTGGTCCGCTTCGACGCGGTCTACCACGGCCACTTCAAGTGCAACCGCCAGAAGCTGAACGAGCTGCCGGTGCTCTGGGCGTACACGCGCGACCTGTTCCAGACACCCGGTTTCGGCGACACGATCGACTTCGCGCAGACGAAGGAGCACTACTACGTGGTGCACCGCAACATCAACCCGTCGGGCATCGTCCCGCTGGGCCCCGACGTGTCGGGCTTCCTGACCCCGCACGGCCGCGAACAACTGGGCGGCCACCCGTTCGGGGACGGCACGCCGCCGGGGCCGCCGCTGGCGGCCGAGCGGGTGCCTAGCCTGGTTTGACGGCGTCGGCGTACCGCGCCGACAGCGTCCGCAGCCGCTCCACCAGCTCGGGTGGTGACTCCACCCGGAACGGGACGTCCAAGGTGGACACCACGAACGCGATCAGGTCGAAGGAGTCCGAAGCCAGCTCCAGCAGGCAGCTCCGCTCGTCGATCGCGGTGACGTCGCCGTCCACCCGGCCGCGGATCTCCTCGGCGGGAGCCGACACGAGAAGCCGGGCGCGGTAGGGCCACAGCTCGCGGCCCATCGTGCGGTTCAGGTACGCCGTCAGGTCGCCGTCCGGCGGGTCGCGATGGGTGAAGCGCGGGCCGTTCGGGCTGCGCAGGCTCAGCCGGTCGGCGCGGAACGTCCGCCAGTCCGCGCGGCCGGTGTCCCAGCCGACCAGGTACCAGCGGCGGCCCCACGAGACGAGCCGGTGCGGTTCGACGTCGCGGCGGGACTCGGTGCCGTCGTGGCTCACGTAGTCGAAGCGCAGGGTCTCCGCGGCGCGGATCGCCGACGAAACGGACGTCAGCACGGCCGCCTCGACCACCGGGCCGCGGACCGGGAGGGCCAGCGAAGCCGCGTCGAAGGCCGAAACGCGGTGCCGCAGCCGCGACGGCAGCACCTGCTCGAGCTTGTTCAACGCCCGCAGTGACGCCTCCTCCAGCCCGGCGACCCCGCCGGACGTGGCGCCGTGCAGGCCGACCGCGACCGCGACGGCCTCGTCGTCGTCCAGCAGCAGCGGCGGCAGCTCGGCACCCGCACCGAGGCGGTAACCGCCGACCGGGCCCATCGCCGCGTGCACCGGGTACCCCAGCTCGCGCAGGCGGTCGACGTCCCGGCGGACCGTCCGCGTCGTCACACCCAGCCGCCCGGCCAGCTCGGTGCCGGACCAGTCCCGGTGCATCTGCAGCAGCGACAGCAGCCGGAGCAGCCGGCCAGGGGTTTCCCGCATGCGTCCCAGGATGCCAGACGTGTAGGACCGATCCTGTCCTACACGTGCGCGAGGCTACGGCCATGGACCCCTTCCGCATCAACGTCCCGCAGGCCGACCTCGACGAGCTGCACCACCGGCTCGCCCGCACCCGCTGGCCCGGCGAGCTGCCCGGCGCCGGCTGGGCGTACGGCGTGAGCGAGCCGTACCTGGCCGAGCTGGTGGAGTACTGGCAGTCGGGCTTCGACTGGCGCGCGCAGGAGGCCCGGCTCAACGCGTTTCCGCAGTTCACGACCACGATCGACGGCCAGCGGGTGCACTTCCTGCACGTCCGCTCCCCCGAGCCCGGCGCAACCCCGCTGATCCTCACCCACGGCTGGCCGAGCACCGTGGCCGACTTCCTGGACGTCCTCGGCCCGCTCACCGACCCGCGGGCCCACGGGGGCGACCCGGCGGACGCGTTCCACGTCGTCGCACCGTCGGTGCCGGGCTTCGCCTTCTCCGGGCCGACGAACGAGCCGGGCTGGAACACCCGCCGGATCGCGCGGGCGTGGGCCGAGCTGATGCGGCGCCTGGGTTATGAACGTTACGGCGCCCAGGGCGGCGACTTCGGCAGCATCGTCTCGCCCGAGCTGGGCCGGACGGCCCCCTCGGAAGTCCTCGGCGTGCACGTCAACGCCGTCGCGAACGCCGGAGTCCCGACCGCGCCCGGCGACCTCGAGCGACTGTCCGAAGAGGACCGCAAGCGGGCGCAGGAGAACCAGGTGTGGTGGTACGCGCATTCCGGCTACGCCACGCAGATGGCGACCCGGCCGCAGACCCTGGCCTACGCGCTCAACGACTCCCCCGCCGGGCAGCTGGCGTGGAACCTCGAATGGTTCGTCGACTGGGATCCCACGGCCACCCCGCAGGCGCCGGTCTCGCACGACGCGATCCTGGCGAACGTGACGATCTTCTGGCTCACCGGCACCGCCGGCTCGGCCGCGCGCCTCTACCTGGAGGCGGGCCAGGACGGCTGGGGCGAGCGCCCGCCGCCGTCCGGGGTCCCGACGTCGGTGACGAACTTCCGCGGCGACCACGCGATCCGCGGCCTCGCGGCGCTGTCGAACACGATCACCCGCTGGAAGGAGTACGACACCGGCGGCCATTTCGCGTCGCTCCAGGCGCCCGAGCTGCTGGTGCAGGACATCCGAGAGTTCTTCCGCGACCTCTAGTCCACAGTGGACGCCCGGCGGCGGCGCCGGTCCACGGCGCCGTCGAGCAGGGGCCGCAGCTCCTCGACCACGGTGTCCAGCGGCGCGACGTCCTGGTGCGCCCGCGCCAGGACGATCGCGCCCTCCAGGGTGCTCAGCATGAGCACCGCCAGCGACGCGCTGCGCGCCGACGGCACGCCGAACTGCTCCAGCGTCTCGGCCAGGGGCCGTTGCCAGCCCTCGAAAGCCTTGCCGACGGCGTCGCGCAGGCTGTCGCTCGTGGCCGCCGCGTCCGCGACCGTCGCCACCAGCGGGCAGCCCGCGTCGAAGCCGGTCGTGGTGAACTCGTCGCGCCACTGCGCGGCCATGGCGGCGAACAGCTGGCCCGGCGTCGGATCCTCGAGCTTGGCCGCGACCCGCGCGACGCGGCGGGCGGCGTAACCCCCGGCCCAGGCGACGGCTTCGGCGATCAGCTGGTCCTTACCGCCCGGGAAGTAGTGCTGCAGGGACCCCCGCGGCGCCTCGGCGTGCGCGACCACGTCCCGCATGCCGGTCGCCCCGACGCCCTGGATCCGCACCAGCTGCGCGGCGCTCAGCACGATCCGCTCGCGCGGCGTCCTCGTCATCGACTGCCTCCTTCATGACACTCGTCATGGTAGCCCAGCCGGGCACGACCAGCGCGAAGTCGCGCTCGCCGCGCTCGTAGGCGGGCACCGGGCGGAAACCCTGCCGCAGCAGCAGCGCCTCGGCGCCGGTGTTCCCGGCCTGGACGGTGGCCCGCACCGTCCACTCCGGCCACCGCCCGGACGCCCACAGCCACCGGCTGAGCGCGCTCGCGATCCCCCGCCGTTGCCAGGAATCGGCGACCAGGACGCCGAGCTCGGCCGTCCCCGGTACCTCCGCGACGAAGTTGAGCAGCCCCACCGGAATCCCGCCGGACGTGGCCAGCAGCGCGACGCCGCCGGGTGGGCCGGCGAGCAGGAACCGCTGGTAGCGCCGGAAGATCTCGCCCGGTTCGGCCGGGCCGCCCATCATGAAGCGCCGCCGGAGACTGCCCGGCGAACAGGCCGCGACCAGCGCGGCCACGCACTCCCGGTCCACTGGGCGGTCGCCCAGCTCCCGAATGTCTATGACGGCTGTCATAACTCCATGGGAGCACAGTCCGGCCGGGCGCACACTATGACGGGCGTCATAGATCGACTCGACCCGACCGGGGATCCGTCGTTCAGGTGATCAGGAACGCGCCACTCGACGACCGGCGGTACGAAGAACCATGCTGGAGGTGCGGAGAGTTCCGCGAGGAGGGCAGGAGGAAGAACCACTCCCTTCCATATTAAACGTATACCGCACCCCAGGGCTTGTGGCAAGACCCCGGTCGTGCCGCAGAATCATCGGCCGTAGCCGTGAACTGCGGCTACGGGTTCCGAACAAACGGGGGTTTTGCGAGTGCGTGTGCTGTTGTCGACCTACGGTTCGCGGGGAGACGTCGAACCACTGGCAGGGCTCGCGGTGGCGGTGCGGGCCCTCGGCGCGGAGGTCCGGGTGTGCGCGCCGTCGGACGAGGACTTCGCGCGGCGGCTGGCCGGCGTCGGGGTGGATTTCGTGCCGGTCGGCCCGTCGGCCCGGGAGCTGACCCAGGCGGCCCCGCCGCCGTCGTCGCTGCCGGAGCGCGCCGCGCAGCTGATCGCGGCGCAGTTCGAGGTGCTCCCGGCCGCGGCCGAGGGCTGTGACGTGGTGGTGGCGACCGGCATGCTGCCGACCGCGGCCGGTGCGCTGTCGGTGGCCGAGCTGCTGGGGATCCCGTCGGTGTTCGTGGCCTTCCAGAAGTCCACGCTGCCGTCGCCGCACCACCCGCCGCTGGCCTACGCGGGGCGGCCGCACCCGCCGGGGGTGACCGACAACGGGCTGCTGTGGGGGCTGGACGCCGAAAGCGTCGACGAGCTGTTCGAGGCCGCCCTCAACACCAACCGGGAGGCGAACGGCCTGCCCCCGGTGGAGGGCGTCCGCGACTTCGTCATCGGCGACCGGCCGTGGCTGGCGACGGACCCGGTCCTGGACCCGTGGCGGCCCACCGGCCTGAACGTCACGCAGACCGGCGCGTGGATCGTGCCGGACGACCGGCCGCTGCCCGGCGACCTCGAGGCGTTCCTGGCCGCGGGCACCCCGCCGGTCTACGTCGGCTTCGGCAGCATGCCGATGCACGCGGCGGCGGACGTCGCGGGCGTGGCCGTCGAGGCGGTTCGCGCACAGGGGCGCCGGGTCCTCGTCCTTCAGGGCTGGGCCGACCTGGGCGCGGCCGACGAGCGGGACGACTGCTTCGTCGTCGGCGAGGTCAACCACCAGGCGCTGTTCGGCCGGTGCGCCGCGGTGGTGCACCACGGCGGCGCGGGCACCACGACGACGGCCACCCGGGCCGGCGTGCCCCAGGTGGTGGTGCCGCAGGCGACGGACCAGCCGTACTGGGCGGGACGGGTGGCCGACCTGGGCATCGGCGTCGCGCACGACGGCCCGGCGCCCACCGTCGAGTCGCTCTCGGCCGCGCTCCGGACGGCCCTGGCGCCGGAGACCCGCGCTCGCGCGGCCGCGGTGGCGGGCACGATCCGCACCGACGGCGCGCAGTTCGCCGCGCGGCTGCTCCTCGACGCCGTCGAGCACGAAAAGGCGCTCGCGTGAACGATTCTTTCGACGATGTCAAAGGGGGATCCGTGGTCGACGTGATCGTGGCCGGTGGCGGCCCGACCGGCGTCATGCTGGCCTGTGAGCTGCGGCTGCAGGGTGTGGACGTGCTCGTGCTGGAGCGGGAGCCGCAGCCGTCGCCGGTGGTGCGCGCGCTCGGCATCCACGCGCGCACCATCGAGGTGCTGGACCAGCGCGGGCTGCTGGACCGGTTCCTCGCGCTCGGCAAGAAGTACCCGCTCAACGGGTTCTTCGCCGGGATCAGCAAGCCGCAGCCCGCGCACCTGGACACCTCGCACCCGTACGTCCTGAGCATCCTGCAGCCCGTCACCGAGCGCCTGCTGAACGAGCGCGCCGACGAGCTGGACGTCGAGATCCGGCGTGGCTGCGAGGTCACCGGGCTGGCCCAGGACGACGACGGGGTGACCGTCGACCTGGCCGACGGCACGCGGCTGCGGGCGCGCTACGTCGTCGGCTGCGACGGCGGCCGCAGCACGGTGCGCAAGCTGCTCGGCGTCGCCTTCCCCGGCGAGCCCACCCGCGTCGACACGCTGCTGGGCGAGATGGAGCTGACCGAGGACCCCGAGACGCTCACCGCGGTGATGACCGAGATCCGCAAGACCCAGAAGCGGTTCGGGGTCGGGCCCATCGGCGACGGGCTGTACCGCCTCGTCGTCCCCGCCGACCGGGTGGCCGAAGACCGCTCGGCGCCACCGGGCTTCGAGGAGTTCAAGCGGCAGCTGCGGGCCACGGCCGGCACCGACTTCGGGGTGCACTCGCCGCGCTGGCTCTCCCGCTTCGGTGACGCCACCCGGCAGGCCGAGCGGTACCGGGTCGGCCGGGTCCTGCTGGCCGGCGACGCCGCCCACATCCACCCGCCGATGGGCGGCCAGGGCCTCAACCTCGGCCTCCAGGACGCGTTCAACCTCGGCTGGAAGCTGGCCGCCGAGGTCCGCGGCTCGGCGCCGGCGGACCTGCTCGACACCTACGAGGCCGAGCGGCACCCGGTCGCCACCGACGTCCTGGTCAACACCCGCGCGCAGATGCACCTGACGTCACTGGACGCGGGTCCGCAGGCCGTGCGGCAGCTGCTGACGAAGCTGATGGACTTCGAGGACGTGAACCGGTACCTGACCGAGCAGATCATCGCGGTCGGCATCCGCTACGACTTCGGCGACGGGCCCGGCCTGCTCGGCCGCCGGCTGCGGGACGTGGCGCTCAAGGACGGGCGGCTCTACGACCGGATGCACGACGGCCGCGGGCTGCTGCTCGACCAGACCGGCCGGCTTTCGGTCGCGGGCTGGGCGGACCGGGTCGACCACGTCGTCGACGTCAGCGAGGAACTGGACGTGCCCGCGGTGCTGCTGCGCCCGGACGGGCACGTGGTCTGGGCCGGGGAAGACGAGGCACAGCTGCCCGCCGTGTTGCGGAAGTGGTTCGGGGAGGAGAAGGGGGACCGTGTCAGCACCGGGGTATGACGAAGAACTGGGGTCCGAGCGCGAGTACGTCGCCGGGCTCTACACGCGGCTCGACGCCGAGCGCGCGCGGGTGCAGGGCGAATACCAGGCGGCGCTGGGTGGCAAGGGCCTCGGCGCGATGGAACGCGACGTCGGGGTGCGCGCGCTGGGCCGGGAGTCGAAACGGCTCGACGTCGTCGACAACGGGCTGTGCTTCGGCCGGATGGACACGATTGCGGGCGAGCGCTCCTACATCGGCCGGATCGGCCTGTTCGACGAGGAGCACGACTACCAGCCGGTCTTGCTGGATTGGCGGGCACCGGCGGCGCGCGCGTTCTACACCGCCACCGGCGCGAACCCGGAGGACATGCGACGGCGGCGCCAATTCCACACGCGCGGGCGGCAGGTGCTCGGGTTCACCGACGAGGTGCTCGGCCGCCCGGCCGAGGGCGACCAGGGTGACGCGGCGCTGCTCGCGGCGATCAATGCGCCGCGCGGGGAGGGCATGCGCGACATCGTCGCGACGATCCAGGCCGAGCAGGACGAGATCATCCGGCTCGACCACCCCGGCGTCCTGGTGATCGAGGGCGGGCCGGGCACCGGGAAGACGGTGGTGGCGCTGCACCGCGTCGCCTACCTGCTCTACACCCAGCGCGAGCGGATGGAACGGCACGGCGCCCTGGTGGTCGGGCCGAACCCGGCGTTCCTCAGCCACATCGGCCGCGTCCTGCCGTCGCTGGGCGAGACCGACGTCGTCTTCACGACCACCGGCGGTTTTGTGCCCGGCCTGGACGTCACGGCCGAGGACGAGCCGGAAGCCGCGCGGCTCAAGGGTTCCCTGAAGATCCTCGACGTCCTCGCGGCGGCCGTCGCCGACCGGCAGCGGCTGCCGGAGGAGCCGTTGCCGATCGCCCTGCGCGACGTCACCGTCCGGATCGACGCCGAGACGGCGGAGTGGGCCCGGCAGGAGGCGCGCGACAGCGGGCAGCCGCACAACGAGGCCCGCGCGGTGTTCACCGACATCGTCACCTACGTGCTCACCGAACGCGCGATGGGCCGGATCGGGCGCGGCTGGCTGTCCCGGGACGACAAGGCGGAGTGGGAGTCGCTGCGGAAGGACCTGCTCGGCGAGCTGGCGGCCGACGAGCAGTTCACCGCGGCGCTCGAGCAGCTCTGGCCGGTCCTGACGCCGGAAACCCTGCTGGCCCAGCTGTATCAGTCCCCGGAGCGCCTGAAGGCGGCCGGAGCCGACGAGTCGCTGCTGCGCGCCGACGGCGCCGCGTGGACCGTCTCGGACGTCCCGCTGCTCGACGAGCTGGTCGACCTGCTCGGCCACGACAAGACGGCCGAGAAGGCGGCCGACGCGGCGGTGGCGCGGGAGCGGAAGGCCGAAGCCGAGTACGCCGAAGGCGTCTTCCAGACGATGAAGCTCGACCGGGAGGAGATGGACGAGGACGTCATGCTGTCCGCCGAACACCTGCTCTACGCCGAGGACCTGGCCGACCGCTTCGTCGTGGCCGACACGCGCAGCCTCGTCGAACGCGCCACCGCCGACCGGGACTGGACCTACCGCCACGTCGTCGTCGACGAGGCCCAGGAACTGTCCGAAATGGACTGGCGGGTGCTGATGCGGCGCTGCCCGGGCCGGTCGTTCACGGTGGTCGGCGACCTCGCGCAGCGCCGGTCGGCGGCCGGGGCGCGGGCGTGGGACGACGTGCTGGCGCCGTACGTGCCCGGCCGCTGGGTCTACCGTTCGCTCACGGTGAACTACCGCACCCCGGCCGAGATCATGGCGGTCGCCGCCGCGGTGCTCGCCGAGTTCGCGCCCGGCGTGCGGCCGCCGGAGTCGGTCCGCGCGTGCGGCGTCCCGCCGTGGTCGAGGCACGTCACCGACGACGAACTGCCCGCGGCCGTCGAGGAGTTCGTGCGGGACGAAGCCGGCCGTGAGGGCACCAGCATCGTGATCGGGCCGCCGGGAGTGCCGGGCACGGTGCCGGCGTCGGAGACGAAGGGCCTGGAGTTCGACGCGGTCCTGGTCGTGGAACCGGCGAGGATCCTGGCCGACAACGCGGCCGACCTGTACGTCGCGCTCACCCGGGCGACACAACGCCTCGGCGTCCTGCACCGGGAGCCGCTGCCGGCGGCGCTGACCGGCCTCGCGGAGGTCGTCCGGACCTAGCGCGGTTCGCCCCGGGGGTGCGCGGGTACGTTGCCGTGGCCCGCGCTCCCCCACCGCGAAAGGCGTCCCGATGCAGTTCTACGCCGAACGGCCCATCCGCCGCACCGCCCAGCTCGTCAGCGACCTGCTGGCGTTGCTGCTCGTCGTGTTCGCGGTGTGGCTGGGAACCACGGTGTACGACGAGGTCATGAAGCTGCGCGCGCCCGGCGACGGGCTCGTGAGCGCCGGGACCGGGCTGACCGGGACGTTCGACTCGGCCGCGAACTCGGCCGACGGGATCCCGCTGATCGGCGATGCGCTGGCCAAGGCGCTGCACGGCGGCTCGGACGTCGGGAACAAGTTCGCCAACGCGGGCCGCTGGCAGATCGAAGCCGTCGAGAACCTGGCCTGGTGGATGGCGGCGATCATCATCGCGCTGCCGATCCTGACACTGATCGCGACGTGGCTCCCGATGCGCTGGCACTTCGCCCGCCGAGCCTCGGCGGCCGCCCAGCTGCGGGCGCTGGGCGACGAGGGCCTGGACCTGCTGGCGCTGCGGGCGTTGACCACGCAGCCCCTGCGCCGTCTCGCCAAGTCCGGCGAGATCGCGACGGGCTGGCGGGCGCGGGACAAGGAGGTCATCGCCACCCTGGCCGGCCACGAGCTGGCCCGCCACGGCCTGGTCTCCTGACCTCGCGCTGGTGTGTTGGCCGCTCCGGGCACTGTGTTGGCCACGATCGCCCGCCGCACCGGGCTGCACCCGTGCTCAACCGGGCATCACGCGTGATCCAGGCGGCATCACGCGTGATTGAAGGGGCATCACCCGTGATTGGGGAGGCATCACGTGTGATTGCCGGGACGACACGGGTGCCGGCTCAGCGTGGGCCCTGCTTGCGGCCCACCGAGCGGCCGACGAAGAAGCCGAGCAGCAGACCCACGATCAGGCCGATCACGATGAAGAAGATGACCGTCGCCGCGGCGATCTTGCCGACGGTGCCGAGGAAACCCTTGGCCTCGAAGTCCTGGACCGTCGCGAGGGTCTGGACGAGCGTGTGGTGCGTCATGATCACCAGGGTGACAGCACCGGGCGCACCCTGCACGCCGCGAAGGTCCCCCACCGGTGCTCAGGACACCGGTGGGGAGACCCCGCACTCCGCGGGCCCGAGATCAGCCGACGGAGGGGCCCATCCCGAGCGACTGCGGCGTGCTGGCGTCGGGCGAAGGCTGGTGCAGCCCCTCGTCCAGCGGGCCGAACTCGGTCATCAGCGCCGCGCTGCCACCCCACGGCGTCGCTTCCTCGGCGATCAGCGAGTTCGTCGTCAGCAGCAGCCCGGCCACCGAAGCGCCGTTCTGGATCGCTGAGCGGCACACCCGCAGCGGGTCGACGACGCCCAGGGCGATCATGTCGCCGAACTGGTCGTTCAGGGCGTCGAAGCCCTCGTCGGAGCCGAGCTCCCGGGTGCGCGCGACGATCTCGTGCGCCGGGTGCCCGGCGTTGTGGGCGATGAGGAACGCCGGTTCCGCCAGCGCCCGGCGGACGATCTCGACCCCGATCGCCTGGTCGCCTTCCAGCCCCAGGCCTTCCAGGGCCTTCTCGGCGTGCAGGAGCGCCGCTCCCCCGCCGGCCACGATGCCCTCGGCCATCGCCGCCCGGGTCGCGGACAGCGCGTCCTCGACCCGGTGCTGCAGCTCCTTGAGCTCGGCCGGGGTGGCCGCCCCGACGCGCACGACCGCGACCTTGCCGGTCAGCGCGCCGATCCGTTCGGTCAGCACGTCCTCGTCGACGCCGAACTGCGCGCGCTCCAGCTCCGCCCGCAGCTGCCCGACCCGGAACTCGACGGCGTCGGAGGTACCGCCACCGCCGACGATCGTGGTGTTGTTCGCGGTGACCCGGACCTGCTTGGCCCGGCCGAGGTGCTCCAGCGTCATCGTCTCCATGCTGAAGCCGGACGTCTTCGACAGCACCGCGCCGCCGACGATCGCCGCGAGGTCCTCCAGCTTGTGCAGCCGCCGGTCGCCGAACCCCGGCGCGCGGACGGCCACCGACTGGAAGGTGCCGTTCACGTGGTTGTGCACCAGCATGGACAGCGCCGTGCCCTCGATCGACTCCGCGATGATCACCAGCGGCCGCGGGGCCCGCATCACCTTGTCCAGCAACGGCATCAGCTGCTGCACCTTGGTGATCTTCTCCGCCGACATCAGGATGTACGGGTCGTCGAGCACCGCCTCGAGCCGGCCCGGGTCGGTGACCAGGTACGGCGAGAGGTAGCCGTTGTCGAACTCGAAGCCCTCCACGAAGTCGACGCTCATCCCGATCGCCGGCGACTCCTCGACCGTCACGACACCGCCGTCGCCGACGGTGTGCAGGGCCTTCGCGATGACCGCGCCGACCGTGTCGTCGTCGTTCGCCGAGATCGCCGCGACCCGCGCGTAGTCCGCCTCGGACACCACCGGGTGCGCCTGCTTCTCCAGGTACGCCACCAGAAGCCCGACGGCGTGGTCGATGCCGCGCTTGACGAGCACCGGGTTGCCGCCGGCCGAGATCGCCCGCATGCCTTCGTGGACGATCGCCTGGGCGAGCACGGTGGCGGTGGTGGTGCCGTCGCCGACGACGTCGTTGGTCTTGATCGCCGCTTCCTTGACCAGCTGCGCGCCCATGTTCTCGAACTGGTTCTTCAGGTGGATCTCGCGGGCGATGGTGACGCCGTCGTTGGTGACCACCGGCGAACCGGTGATCTTCTCGATGATCACGTTGCGGCCCTTGGGGCCGAGGGTGGACTTGACCGCTTCGGCCAGCTTGTCGACGCCCGCCAGCAGCAGGTCGCGGGCGTCCGAGCCGAACCGCAGTTCCTTCGCCATGTTTCCTGCTCCTAGGGTGTGAGGATGGCCCGACCGCGCACGCGTCCGGCATCGAGGTCGGCGAGTGCGTCGAGAGCCGCGTCCAGCGGGTACTTCTTCGTGTGGAGCGTGACCTTCCCGGCCTGCGCCAGCACCATCAGCTCGACGAGGTCGTTGTAGGTGCCGACCAGGTTGCCGATGACGTTGCGCTCGGTGGAGATGATGTCGATGGTCGGGATGTCGATGTTGCTGCCGTAGCCGATGAGGAACTGCGACCCGGCGCGCCGGGTCATCGCGAAGGCGTCCTGCTGGGCGCCCTGCTCGGCGACGAAGTCGAGCACGACCTCGGCGCCGTTGCCGCCGGTCAGGTCGAGCACGGCCTCGACCTGCTTGCCGTCGGCCAGCACGGTTTCGTCGGCGCCCAGGGTGGCCGCCAGCTCCAGCGCGTCGGCGTTGCGGTCGACCACGACCACGCGGGTCGCGGTCAGCGCCTTCAGCGACTGGATGCCGATGTGCCCGAGGCCGCCGGCGCCGTTGACGACGCAGGTGGTGCCCGGGTACAGCAGCGGGACGGCCTTGCGCACCGCGTGGTAGGCGGTGATGCCCGCGTCGGCCAGGGCGGCGACGTCCTCGGGCTGGGTCGACGGGTCGAGCTTGATGCACGCCCGCGCCGACGTCAGCAGGTACTCGGCCATGCCGCCGTCGCTGTCGATGCCCGGGAAGCTCCCGTTCGGGCAGTGCATGTCGTCACCGGCGCGGCAGGCGTGGCACAGCCCGCACGTCGGGGTCGGGTGCAGGATGACCGTGTCCCCGACCGCGACGTTCGTCACCGCGGCGCCGACCTCGTGCACCCAGCCGGCGTTCTCGTGCCCGATCGTGTAGGGCAGCGTGACACCCGACTTGTCCCGCCACTGCTCTTCGATGATGTGCAGGTCGGTGCGGCACACGCCGGCGCCGCCGATCTTCACGACGACGTCGAAGGGCCCGGTGGCGCGCGGCTCCGGTACCTCTTCGATCACCGGTTGCTGGTGGTACTTCTGCAGCCGCACGGCCTTCATCCCGTGCCCTCCTCATCTGACGTCAGCGAATAGCGGGCGCGCAGCATGCCGCGGCACACGCCCGAGTTGGCCTCCATGCTCGTGCGGGTCAGCCGGGCGAAGGCCAGGTGCCGTTTCGCCTCGGCCGGCGCGACCGGCTGCCCGGTCGCCGGGTCGAGCAGCAACGGGTCGCCGTCGTCGGACGGCAGGCCCAGCTCGCGGCGGCGGGCCCGCAGCCGGTCGAGGTCCGGGCTCGGCGGGACCTGCCCGAGGGTCAGCTCCGCCGGGTTCAGCCCGGTGCCCGACAGGGTCCGGCAGACCCGGTCGGTGCCGGCCAGCACGGCCTTGCGCACGAAGTCGTAGCGCAGCGTGTCGAGCTCGTCGACGGCCTCGCCCTCGAACGACGCGACGAACCCCTGCCGCGCCGCGACCCCGCGGTTGATGACGTCGGAGGCGAAGTGGTCGTCGAGCCGGATGTCGAGCCCGGTCAGGCCCGGCACCCCGGCGACGGCGTCGTAGGCGTCCGCGACCATCAGGAACGCGAAGTTGGGCGCGCAGAAGTAGGTCGGCAGCCGCAGCCGGATGAGGGCGTGGCCCGCCGCGCTCACCTCGCAGCGGGCCACGAAGCCGAGATCGGTGAGCGGCTCGTCCAGTTCGGGATCCCGGACGGTGCCCAGGGCAGACCACACTTCGGCGTGGCCGGCCCGGACACCCCGTTCGTCAAGAGCCGTCATGAGTTCGGCACGCCGACGGGCTCGACGTTCTCCGGGTCCTTGATCCGCAGCTCTTCCGGCACGTCGATGTCGTAGAGGCGGGCGGCGTTCAGGCCGAGGATCTTCCGCTTCTGGTCGACCGTGAGCGGTGCGAAGTCCGAGAGTTCCTCGTCACCCGGCATGTTCCAGTCGACGAAGCCCTCGACCTGCCACTTCGGTTCCCAGATGGCGTAGTCGGCGCCGAAGATCAGCTTGTCCTCACCGATCCAGAACATCAGCTCGCCCATGACCTTCGCGAAGAACTTCGGCCGGGCGTGCATCAGGCCGCCGATGACGACGGCGAGGCCCGCGTAGACGTTCCGCTCCTGGGTGGCCATGAAGCAGAAGTCCTCGATGCGCGGCAGGCCGACGTGCTCGACGATGAAGTTCAGGCCCTGGAAGTTGGTCGCCACGTGGTCCACATCGGACACGTCGAAGGCGTCCTTGTCGAGCGGCCAGATCGTCGGTCCCTTGTGGATGTGGACGTTCTTGACGCCCAGCTCTTCGCACTTCTCGAGGTACTTGGCCGCTTCCGGGTCCTTGAGGCTCCAGCCGCGGGAGTCACCGCGCCACTCGGCCGTGTAGAGCTTGACGCCCTTGCAGCCGTACCGCTTGACACGCTCCTCGAACGCCTTCATGCCCTCGTCGCCTTCACGCGGGTCGAAGGTCGTGTTCACCAGGAACTGGCCCGGGTGCCGTTCGGCCATCGCGCCGTCGGCCTCGGTCGTGTTGAACCCGTTCGTGTACCACTGCCGCAGGTTCGTCGGCTGGAAGATGGCCGTGTCGACGTGCCCGACCTCGAACAGGTCGTGCATCATCAGTTCCTCGGAGTACTTCTGGAACCGGTCGATCGGCCAGTGCGTCTCCTTCGGGCCGAGGCCCTGGTAGGCGTGGAAGCACTCGATCCACCCCTTGGCGTATTCCTCCTGCCCCTTGACCCAGTTGTCCGGGCTGGCGTCCCAGAAATGGGTGTGGGCGTCAACTACGAAATACTTTTCGCCATCTTTTTCGTACACGGGTGACCCTCCTGAGCGGATCGAGTGCTTCTCTGCCTGCTGCTTTACTGCTGCTGTTACTTGTTGATCACTTTGAGGTCGAAGTCGAGGTACTCGGCCGCGTCCTCGGGGTTGGCGAACATGATCGTGCGGTCGTCTTCGTGGATCATCCGCCCGTAGTGGGTGGACATGCTCTCCTCGAACTCGGCCGCGTTGAACCAGCCCTCTTCCTCGCCGGCGGCCTCGTCGACCTCGGCGTAGACCAGGTCGGTCCGGCCCTTCGCGTCGACGCGGATCATCGACGGCAGCGGCGTCACGGTCACGTTGTCCTTGGTGGACATGACTTCCGCGATGATCGCGCCGACCTGGTTGTTCATCAGCGTGAAGCCGCACATGTTCGAGGCCGTGTTGTTGACCTTGTACGGGCTTTCCGAGGTTTTGAAGACGGTCACTGGCCCAGCTCCTCCGGTGCTTTGAGACCCAAATCGGACAGGATTCCGGCGAACCGGCTCTTCACGCGGTCGAGGCCGTCCTCGAACCGGATCGGCTTCGCGTCGGGCTGCGACCACAGGGGCTGCAGGGCGCGGGCGGCGGAGATGCACCGCGGAACCCAGTCCTCGAGCCACTTCTGCGCCAGCGCCTTGTTCTGGTCGGCGAACTCCTTGTCGTTGATCAGGAGGTCGAACATCGCCTTGGTGTAGCGGAGGTCGCGCTCGGAGAAGTCGAACTCCTCGGCGCCGATCAGCGTCGGGGTGACGAAGTCGCCGTTGGCCGGCGCGGCCTGCTGCACCAGGTTGCTGCGGAACAGCTCGCCCACGAGCGGCTCGAAGACGATGTTCGAGGCGAAGATCGCCTCGCACCAGTCCCAGATCCCGGTCAGCTGCTCGGCGGTCTCCCGCACGCCCTGCCAGGCCGGGTCCTCGTTCCACGTCGCCAGGTGCGCGCCACCGTCGAAGCCGGGGACCTCTTCGGTGAGCGTCAGCGTGTACAGCGCCAGGTCCTGCGCCGCGCGGATCCGGTGCATGCTGTTCACCGAAATCGCGTTGTTGTGCATGTTGGTCGGCGCCCGCCGGTTGGCGTTGGCGTACAGGTACAGGCCGAGCCCGTGGTCCACGTGCATCCACGCACCGACGTGCTTGGCGACGAAGTCGACCCAGTTCGGGTTCCACTGCTCGAACGCCTTGGCCTGGCGGGCCGCGTCGATGTTCTGGTTGAGCTGGCGCACGACGTTCGCGTTGTACCGGTAGAGCGTGAGCTCCCACTCTTCGTTGGGGTCACGGAACTCGTGCCAGCCGTGCGCGGGCCAGTCGTAGCCCTTGCCGCCGGAACCGGGGCTGCGCTCGGGCACCGGGCGGTCGGACCCCCACGCCTTCATCGCGGTCCACTCGAGCGGGTAACCGCCCTTGCCGTCGGCGAAGGCGTAGAGCCACCCCTGCGACAGGTAGTGCCGCGGGTCCGGCTGGACTTCGACGGTGACGTCTTCGTAGTGACTCTGCTTGCGCTTGGCCGGGGTGAAGTAGTTGTACTGGCGAGCGCTGGAGTCCGGGAAGACCTTGGCGCCTGCTTCGGCGTCGGTGAACGCCGGCTTCGGCACACTGCGTTCGGAAGTGGCTGTCATGGGATCCGTCCTCTGGTGTCAGGCGTCGGATTCGCCCGTGGTGGTGAACTTGTCGTAGAAGACGCGCTTGTCGGGGACGCCGAGCACGGGCAGCAGCTCCAGCGCCGCTTCGACCATCGGCGGCGGTCCGCAGACGTAGGCGTCGGCACCTTTCAGGTCGAGGCCGGCCTGGCGCAGGACGTCGGTGATCAGGCCGGTCTCGCCGTCCCAGTCGTCGTCACCCGGCTCGGAAAGCGCCGGGACGTACCGGAAGTTCGGCAGTTTTTCCTCCAGCTCCCGCAGTTCGGCCTCGAAGCAGAGGTCCTGCCGGCGGCGGGCGCCGTAGTAGAAGGCCGCCTTCCGGTCGATCCCGCGCTCGGCCATGGTCCGCAGCAGCGCGAGGATGGGTGCCATCCCGGCCCCGCCGCCGACGAAGACCAGGTCCGCGCTCGGGTTGTCCCGGAGGGTGAACACCCCGAACGGGCCGGTGATCCGGAGCTGGTCGCCGACCGCGACATCGTCGTCCAGGAACCGGGAGAACAGCCCGTCGGGGTAGATCTTGATGACGAACTCGAGGAGCCCGTCGCGTGCCGAGGTGTTGGCCATCGAGAACGACCGGGACTCCTCGCTGTCCGGGATCGCGAAGTCCATGTACTGGCCCGGGAAGAACTTCAGCGACTGCTCCGGGTCCGTCAGCTTGACGACGAGGTGACGCAGGTCGTGCGTGACGTTGTCGTTGGACACGACCTCGACCGTGGCCTCCTGGATCGGCAGCCCGGACTGGATCATCTCCTCGTCGTAGTTGAGGAGCTCGATCGTGAGGTCTTCGTAGGCGTGGGCCCGGCACAGCAGGGTGAAACCCTCCTCCTTTTCGTAGTCCGGCAACGCGAAGGTCGAGTACTTGTCGTGTTCGACGTCGTCGCCGTCGAGGATGAACGACTTGCAGGCCGCGCACTGCCCTTCCTTGCAGCCGTGCATGAGCATCACGCCCTGCTCGGCGGCGGCGCGCAGGATGGTCTGCTCCTCGGCGACGTCGATCTCGATCCCGACCGGCTCGAACCGGACGCGGTGTTTCTCTGACATGCCAGCCCCGTCCCGTTCCGGCACTTTCCCGTGAAAGTGCCCACCTGGGGGCGGCACTTTCACGTGAAAGTGCCGCCCCTTGTGGTCGCGCGTCAGGCCTTCTGCGGTGCCGGGCGCCCGGCCGGGCCCTGGCGGTTGTAGTCGGCCACGAACGCGGCGCGCTCCTCGGCGGACATCTGGTTCAGCAGCACGTTCGGCGACTGCACCTCGGGCATCCGGCGCAGGTGGTCGAGCGTCCACATCTTCTTCGGGTCCAGGTCGAGGTGCGGCTGCGCGACCATGGTCTTGCCGTCGTCGCGCACGAAGCCCATGTCGGTGACGACGTCGGCCCAGTTCCAGCCGTGGTAGAGCGTCTCCCACTCGCGGGCGCCGACCAGCTTGCCCATGTTCGGGGTGTTGCGGCCCTGGTAGGTGGGCCGGAACGCCTCGGCGTCGGTCCAGCGGCACGTCTCCGAGCAGTACGTGCGGTGCTGGCCGTCGACCTCGTCGACCACCATGTCCTCGCGGATGAGGCACGGCACCATGCACGTCCAGCAGCGGTGCGGGTACACGTAGTCGACGTCCTCGGCGACGATCGGGTGGTGCCCGTTCGGCGTCGCGAGCCGGCTGTAGTTCTCCCACCAGGCGCCGTACTTGTCGTACCACCCGGGGTACTTGTACTCGAACCACTCGAAGTCCTCATCGGTCATCGGGTCGATGCGCCAGTAGTTGGCGAGCCACCCGGTGGCGAAGAACTGCGCGACCTCGTGGACGTAGCCCTTGTTCCAGATCCGGTTCCACGCCTCCTCGATGAGGTCGTGCGGAATGACCAAGCCGTACTTCTCGAGCGGGACGAGGTAGCTGCGGTAGTAGTCGTCGTAGATCCACCGGCGCCACATCTCCGCGTAGCTTTCCCGGTCCTTGCGGCGGTCCTTCGTGCCGTATTCGATGAACGTGCCGATCGCGGCGTCGACGACGGCGTGGTTGTTCCACCACGCGTACCGCAGGTCGCGCTCGAGCAGCTGGTGGTTGCTCTCGTCCGACAACGCCATCAGCAGCGTCGCGTAGCCGTTGCTGATGTGCCGGGACTCGTCCGACTGCACCGAGTGGAACACCGTCGGCAGCAGGTAGTCGCCGTTCGCAGCGGCTTCGGCCGGCATCGCGACGAACAGCGTGTTGGTGAATGCCGTCTCCGCCACGATGGTGAGGTAAATACTGGCCGCGGTGATCGCGTCACCGGTGATGAAGCCTTCCGCGAACTGACGGCCGATGGTGCCGCAGTAGTCGTTCTGGAAGTTGCGCAGGCTCGAGTTGAAGCCCGCCGGGTCGATGTAGTTCTGCATGTACAGGCGCTTGAGGTTCTGCTGGATCGTCGAGTGCCGGACCTCGTCGATCATCTGGATCGCCTGGCCGTTGTGCAGTTCCGGGTTGGGCACCGTGCGGAACAGCAGCGGCATCGCCCGCGCCGCGGAGATCTCCGGCAGCGGGATGATGCTCAGGAACAGCTTCTGCCATTCCAGCCACCGTTCCTGCACCTGGCGGAACATGTTGCCGCGGATCGCGCCGTCCTCGGCGCCGTAGACCCGGTGGTCCTTTTCTTCCTGCATCGGGAAGTACGAACGGAGGACCTGCTTCAGCGGGTCCTTCTTCTTGGCCTTCTGGAAGGTGTAGTCGGTCCCGTAGTGCGAAACCGGGGTGTGGTACGCCGGTTCCCACGACAGTTCCTGGATCTTCTGGTGGGCTTTCGCCACACTCTGGCGACTCATGGATCACTCCTTATCCGTGGCTCCTGCCTACGGCGGCCGAGCGGCTCCCCTCCCGGCCGGGGGATGCGGGGCGCACGTCCTGCGCTCACCATTCAAGGGGCGGGCGGTGGTGACGCGGGTCTCAATCTGAGACAGAACCGCTGCTCAGGGCTCTTCACGCTCGCTGAACATCCGGGCGCGCAGATCGGCGAGCTCGTTTTGAACGCCGTTCCGCACCCGCGCGTCTCCCTCGACGGTCGGTGTGATGCCGAGCGCGCGCAGCAGCGCCGCCGCCGGTTCACCCGGGTGTCCTTCACCGCCGAACACCGGATGCAGGCCCTGCTCGGCCAGATGCGTGAAAACCAGGTTCACGATCGTCCACGGGTTGTAGGTCTCCCCGGAATCGGCGGCCACTGGCACACCTCCTGGTGGATGGGCGGACACGAGGTCCCGATCCGTCCATCGCACCGCCGCCCGGCAGCCCGGAGCGTCTCAATTTGAGACACCGTGAAAGGCCTAACGCGCTTAGGCTGGACGGGCGGCACAACGGGTGTGCCCGCACCCACGTGGGCCGCGGGATTCAGGAGGTCTGCGTGGACGACAAGGTGCCCGGCATGCTGCTCGCCGACGACGAGCTCGCCCGGACCCGGGTGCGGTTCCTCACCGCCGAGCAGGTTCCGGCCGGCACCGTCCGGCAGACCATCCTCGCCTCGTGGCGGCGGTCGCGGGAGTTCCAGGTCGAGGCCGACCGGATCGACCCGCTGTACCTCGGCGACCAGAACCTCGACATCCCCCTGATGCGCGGCGCGGAGCCGGTGCTGGGCAAGCTGAGCGAGCAGTTCGACGGCCAGCCGATCAGCCTCATCCTCACCGACGCCAACGGCGTCGTGCTGACGCAGCGGACGGGCGACGGCGACCTGCGGCGGCACCTCGAGCGCGTCGAGCTGGTCCCCGGGTTCAGCTACGGCGAGCAGTCGGTCGGCACGAACGGGATCGGCACCGCGCTGGAGGACGGCCGCGCGACCACGGTGTTCGGCCACGAGCACTACGCCGAGCACCTGGAGAACCTCGCCTGCGCCGGCGTCCCGATCCACCACCCGATCTCCGGCAAGAAGATCGGCGCGGTCGACCTGACCTGCTGGTACAAGGACGCGGGCGGCCTGCTCATCGCGCTGGCCCGCTCGACCGCCGAGCAGATCCGGCAGGCGCTGCTGCGCCACAGCGACCTGCGCGAGATGATCCTCTTCCAGGCCTACCTGCAGACCTGCCGCCGCTGGACCGGCATCGTGCTGGCGTTCAACGACGACATCGTGATGATGAACGACCGGGCGCGGCAGCTGCTCGACCCGGCCGACCAGTCGCTGCTGCTGGGCTACGCGACCGAGGCACTGGCCGACGGCCAGCGGACGTCGGCGATGCTCGCCCTTTCGAGTGGCCTGCGCGTACGGGTGTACTGCCGCCGCGTACCGGGCCAGCGCGAGACGGACACCGCGGGCGGCGTGCTGTCGGTGAAGCTGATCGAGGCCGAGGAGACGCTGGCCGCGTCGACCCCGATGCTGCCGATGTACCTGCCGGGCGTCGTCGGCTCGGCGCCGCTGTGGCTGCGCTGCGGGCACGAGCTGGACGCGGGCCTCCAGCGCGGCGAATGGGTCGCGCTCGAAGGTGAGCCCGGCACGGGCAAGCTGACCCTGGCCAAGGGCCTGCACCAGCGCCACCACCCCGCCGCCCGCCTGCTGACGGTCGACGCGGCGGTCACGACCGGCCCGGACTGGACGGCCGCACTGCTGCGTGAGCACGCCGAGACCCCGATCCGCACCCTGGTGATCTGCCACGCCGACCGCCTGACGGTCGCCGCCGCGACGGCGCTGGCCGCGGTGCTGCGCGAACTCCGTGAACGCGAAGACGCCCCGTGGGTCGTGGCGACGCTGGCCCCGGGCGCCGAGACCAAGCCCGCGCTGGCGGAGCTGCTGAAGTTCTTCCCCCGGACGGTGCGCGTGCCCCCGCTGCGCCACCACGTCGACGACCTGGCCGAGCTGGTCCCCCTGGTCCTGAGCAAACTCGGCTACGGCGGCAGGCTCACCTGCTCGGCGGCGGCGCTGCACCTGCTGATGCGGGCGGAGTGGCCGGGCAACACCGGGCAGCTGTACCAGGTGCTGCGCAAGGTGGCCCAGCGCCGCCGAGCAGGCACCATCCGCCCGGGCGACCTCCCGGCCGAGTTCCACGCGGTGACGCGCAGGCCGCTGAACCGCTTCGAGTCCATAGAGCGTGACGCGATCGTCCGGTGCCTGGAGGACGCGGACGGCAACAAGGTCCGCGCGGCGAAGCTGCTGGGGATTTCGAGGGCGACGATTTACCGGAAAATCCACGAGTACGGGATCGTTCCCCCGACTCGGTGAGGTCGGGTCGGATTCGGGGCCACTCTTGGGTGATTCCCTGCGGATTGCGTGCCTGAAGGCGGAACTCACGTGACTCCCGGCCGGTCTGGCACTGGTACCCGAGTGCCGGAAGCCGGAACTCGCGGGTTTCACGGTGGGTCTCGCGGATCAGCGCCGGACCCGCGTGATTCCCGGAGAAGTCTCACGTGATTTCCGGCAGAACTCGCGTACCGAGGCCGGAATTCACGTGATTCGCGGCAGAACTCACGGACCGGTAGCCGCCACTCGCGTGCTCGAATCGGCCCTCGCCTGCCCGAAGCCGGTTCCCGCGTGATTTCCGGCGGAACTCGCGTGCCCGAGCCCGGAACTCACGTGAATCGCAGCGGATCTCACGGGTCGCAGCCGCAACTCACGCGCTCGAACCGGACCTCGCCCGCCCGAAGCCGGAGCCCGCGTGACTCCCGGCGGAACTCGCGTGCCCGAACCCGGAACTCACGTGAATCGCAGCAGAACTCACGGGCCAGCAGCCGCAACTCACGTGCTCGAACCGGACCTCGTCCGCCCGAAGCCGGATCCCGCGTGATCCGGCGGAACTCGCGTGCCTGAATTCAGAAATCGCGTGAATCGCAGCGGATCTCGCGGGCCAGCAGCCGCAGCTCGCGCGCTCGAACCAGACCTCGCCTGTCCGACACCTGATCCCGCGTGGTTACCGGCGGACCTCGCGTGCTCGAGCCCGGAACTCGCGTGGCTAGAACCGGACTTGCTGAACCCGATCTGGGCCTCGCGTGCCCGATGCCCGAACTCACATGATTCCCGGCGGGTCTCGCGTGAACTCCCAGCGGAACTCGCGTGTCCGAGGCCGGAACTCGCGTGCCTAGCGGGGCATCGCGGTGATTCCCGGGGCATCGCGTGTGTCTGGCGGGGCATCGCGCGCGGGAAGGTCAGCGGGCCGCCAGTTCGGCCAGCTGGTAGGCCATCTTCGAGCGCACCGGAGGCAGGCCGAAGGCCAGCTTCATCACCGTGTTGCGCAGCAGGCGCGCGGGGCGGGGGCGGAGCGTCGCCAGGCGGGTCATGCGGTCGGTGAACGCGACCACGCCCGTCGCCACCGGGCGGCGCGTCTGCTCGTAGGTGTCCAGGAGCGCGTTCGGCTCGCCGGTGACCACCCGGGCCAGCAGGCGGCCCAGCACCACCGCGTCCTGGATGCCCGTGTTCATGCCCTGGCCGCCGGCCGGGCTGTGCACGTGGGCGGCGTCGCCGGCCAGCAGGACCCGGCCCGCGCGGTAGTGGTCGGCCACCCGGTGGTGCACCCGGAACCGCGAGCTCCACAGCACCTCGGTCACCCGCGACCGCGCCCCCTCCGGGCCGCGCTTGTCCACAATGGACTGGATGTCCTCGATGCCCGGCTTCTCGGCGGCGGAGGCGACCGTCGCCACCAGCCGGTAGTGGTCGTCCGCGCCGGGCAGCGGCGCGACCACCGTCACCCCTTCCGGTGACAGGTGCAGGCTGACCTCCGCGCGGTCCAGCGGCCAGCTCATCCGGACGTCGGCGAGCACGAACGACTCGCCGTACGACGCGCCGGTGAAGCCGATCCCGGCCTGCTCGCGCACGGTGCTGTGCATGCCGTCGGCCCCGATCACGTACTTCGCGCGCACCGTGCCGCCAGTCGTCGTGACCGTGACGCCCGTGTCATCACCCGCGACGGCGGTGACCTCGTACGGCCGGTGGACGTCGCCGCCGGCCTCGCGCAGCCGCTGCAGCAGCACCGCTTCGGTCCGGTCCTGCGGCACCATCAGCGTGTACGGGTACGCGGTGGGCAGCCCGCCGAACGGCACCCGCGCCAGCACCGTCGCACCGTCGCGGACGGTGAAGGTCGGGACCACGACGCCCAGCTCCTTCAGCCGTTCGGTGACGCCGAGCTCGGCGAGCACCTCGAGCGTCCGGGCGTGGATCACGCAGGCCCGGGACGTGTTCGCGCCCTCGGCCTGGCGGTCGAGCAGCACGAAGTCGATCCCGGCCTCGGCCAGCGCGAGCGCGGCGGCGAGCCCGGCGGGGCCGGCTCCGGCGATCAGGACGTCGGTGCGGGCGGGCAGGTCCATGACGGTCTCCTCGGGTTTGCCAACAACTGTTGGCATCCACGTAAGCACCAGCGTGCTGGCTTGTCAACCAGTGTTGGCCTACACTTGTTGGCATGAGTGCCGAGCCCTCCCCCCGCCGGTCCGACGCCACCCGCGCGGCCATCCTCGACGCGGCCCGCCGCCGGTTCGCCGCCGACGGCTTCCGCCGCGCGACGATCCGCTCGATCGCGGCGGACGCGGGCATCGACCCGTCGATGGTGATGCGGTACTACGGCAGCAAGGACGGCTTGTTCGCGGCGGCCGTGGACGTCGCGCTCGACCTGCCCGACCTGGGCGAAGCCGACCCGGCCACGGTCGGCGAGCTGCTGACTCGGCAGTTCCTCGTGCTCTGGGAGCAGCCGCCGACCGACGAGATCCTGCTGACGCTGCTGCGCTCGGCCGTGGCCGACGACGCCGTCGTCGAGAAGATCCGCGAGGTGTTCGCCGGCCAGGTGACCCCGGCGGTCCTGCGGTTCGGCGCCCCGGCCGACGCGCCCCGCCGCGCCGGGCTCGTCGTGACCCAGCTGTTCGGCCTGGCGCTGACCCGGTACGTCCTGCGGTTGCCGCCGGTGGTCGCCCTGACCCCGGCGGAGATCGTCGAGGAGATCGCCCCGACGATCCAGCGGTACCTGGCCGGCGGCTCAGCGCACCAGTGAAACCCCGTAGGCGACGCCGCCGTCGACCAGGTAACCCGAACCGACGCAGACGACGTCGTTGAGCCACGCGTAGTCCGCCGAGCCCGTCTGGAACACCGGCGTCGTCCGGAAGTAGTCGCCGGCCCGGCGGCCGCCGTAGGTCATGAGCAGCAGGGCGCCGTCGTGGGTGCGCAGCGTGAGGCGGACGTCCAGGGTCATCGCGCCGCCGGGTCGGAACCACGTCCAGTCGCCGCCCCCGGCGAGCACCTCGCCACGCAGCCGCGGGCCGGTGAACGAGCCCCCGGCGGCGCCGAACAGGATCCGCCCGTCACCGAGGTCGAGCGGCGGGTCCAGGTCCACGACCATGTCGAACAGCGGCTCGGTCGCGATCTCCGCGACCGGCTCGACCCGCGCGTCGGCACTCACGCGCCACCTCCGGCGGGCAGCTTCGCCCGGACGGCGTCGGTCGAGACGCCCGACTGGGCGCACAGTTCCGAGAGGTCGAAGAAGAACCGCTCGCGGGCGATCAGCCCGTCGCGGAAGCCGAACTCGAGGAACACCGGCAGCTCGGCGCGGCCGCCGGCCGGCACGACGCCGAAGCGGTCGCCGGTCATGGTCATCCGCGCGGTCCCCCAGCAGACGAGCGTCTCACCGTCGTCCGCGTGGCCCCGCAAGGTGACTTCGTAGTCCGGGAAGGACGCGAAGAACCTCGTCAGGGCCTTCTCGTTCGCCGCGATCCCCTGCGCCGCCGTCCCGAAGGCGGGCGTCTCCAGCACCATGTCCGGGTGACACAACGCGAGAGCCGCGGCCACGTCCCGGCGGCCTTTCGCGACGGCCAGCTCCTGGGCCAGCTCGAACATCCGATCTCCGTCCATCAACAAAACATACGACCGTACGTACGTATTTGACAAGACGCGTGGCAGGATGGCCGTCGATGAGTGAGACGACGGACCTGCGGCTCCTGCGTGGCGCCCGCACGAGGCGGACGATCCTGCGCCACGCCGTCGACGTGGCGTCGCTGGAGGGGCTGACCGGGCTCAGCCTCGGGCGCCTCGCCACAGACCTCGACCTGAGCAAGAGCGGGATCCAGACCCTGTTCGGCACCAAGGAGAAGCTGCAGCTCGCGACGGCCGAGTGCGCGGCCGTCACGTTCGCCGAAGCCGTCGTCAGCCCGGCGTTCACCGCACCCGCCGGCGCGCCTCGACTGCGAGAGCTGGTCGAGCGGTGGCTCGACTACGCGTCGGCGCCGCTCTTCCCCGGCGGCTGCTTCTGGGCGGCGAACCTCGCCGACTTCGACGGCCGGCCCGGCCCGGTCCGCGACACGCTGACGAGCCAGCGGCGGACGTGGCGCGCCCTCCTCGCCGCGGAGCTGCGCGCGGCCGGGAACGGCGACGCCGACCTCGCCGCGTTCGAACTCGACGCCGTCCTCCTCGCGACCAACACGGCGCTGCGGATCGGCGAGGACGGCGCCGCGGACCGGGCGCGCCGCGCACTTTCCCGCCAGCTCACCGGCGCGAGGTGAGGCGGCGTGCCGACCCGGTGGACGTGCCCGCGCTGTGATCGCGAGTTCGCGCGCGCCGGTCAGGGGCACACCTGCGTGCCGGGCTGCACGGTCGACGACACCTTCGCCGGGCGTTCCCCGGCGCAGCGCGCGATATACGACGCGATCGCCGCGCACCTGCGCACCCTCGGCGAGTTCCACGAGGACGCCGTCAAGGTCGGCGTGTTCCTCAAGCGCGACAGCAAGCTCGCCGAGGTGCGCCCGCGCTCCCGCGATGTCCTGTTGTACCTGTTCCTGCCGGGCCCGGTCGAGACGGCCCGGATCCGCCCGGCGTGGGGCACCACGGGAGCGCGGGTCGGGCACCGGGTGAGCCTGCGCGAGGTGTCCGATGTGGACGACGAGGTCCGCGGCTGGCTGACCGCCGCGTACAACTTCTCATGACGGGCTGATCCCCCGCACCGCCAATCCCAGCAGCCGCAGGGCTTCCCCGGCCGGGTCACGCCCGTGCTCGGTCGCCAGCACGATGCCCGTCACCACCGCGACCAGGTCCGCCGACGTCACCCCGGCCGCCACCGCGCCCGCCGCGATCGCCCGGCGCAGCAACGGTGCACCGGCGTCCGTGAGCCGGACGCAGACGTGTTCACGGTCCGGTTCCTCGTCCTGGATCAGCGCCGCGGCCATGCCCCGCGCGGAAGCGGCGTACTCGGTCAACGCCGTGAGCCAGTCGAGCAACGCGGCCCGCGGGTCGTCGGCATCGGCCAGCTCGAGGGCACGGCCGTCGAGTGCGTCGACGCGCTCGCGGAAGACGGCGTCCAGCAGCGCGCGCCGGCTCGGGAAGTGGCGCCGCACGGTTGCGGACCCCACCCCGGCGGTGCGGGCGATCTGCTCGAGCGACGCGTCCGCGCCGTGGTCGGCGACCTCCTGCGCCGCCACCGCGAGGATCCGCGCGTAGTTGCGCTGGGCGTCGGAACGCGGCACGAGCACCTCCCGGAAAACTGGAAGTGGCGGGGGCCGCCACTTAGTGGCTATCGTAGCGGACACGAAGTGGCGGGCCCCGCCACTTAGCTGTCGAAGGAGTCCCCATGTCCCCCGTCCTCGTCACCGGAGCCACCGGCAAGCAGGGTGGCGCCACCGCCCGTGCCCTGCTCGCCGCGGGCGTCGAAGTCCGCGCGCTGGTCCGCGACCCCGGTACCGAACGCGCCGAAGCCGTCCGGGCGCTCGGCGCCGAGCTCGTCACCGGCGACCTGTACGACCCCGGTTCGCTCGGCCCGGCGCTCAAGGGCGTGCGCGGCGTGTTCTCCGTGCAAATGCCTGACATGACCGACCTCGAAGGCGACTCCGAGTGGGTCCAGGGCCGCAACCTGGTCGACGCCGCCCGGGACGCGGGGGTACCGCAGTTCGTGCACACGTCGGTCTCGGGCGCCGGGCAGCACCGCACCTCGCCGGGCTGGGACGAGGGCCGCTGGAAGTCGATGGAGCACTACCTCGAGACGAAGACCGCGATCCAGGACCGCGTCCGCGAGGCCGGTTTCGCGCACTGGACGGTGCTGAAGCCGGGGTTCTTCATGGAGAACTTCCTCCCGCCGTCGTTCCTGCTCCCCCACGGGGTCGATGGCGGGATCGTCACGATCATCAAGCCGGACACGGAACTCGCGCTGATCGCGGTCGACGACATCGGCGCGGCGGCCGCGGCGGCCTTCGCCGACCCGGCCCGCTTCGACGGCGTCGAGCTGGAGCTGGCGAGCGAGCGCCGCACGATGGCGGGCGTCGCCGAGGTGCTCTCCCGCGCCTTCGGCGCCGAACTCACCGCGCCGGACCTGACCGCCGAAGAAGCGTTGGCGGCCGGCGCGCCGGTGTTCACGCTGCGGCACGAGTGGCAGAACGAGATCGGCCACCCCGCCGACCCGAAGTTCGCGCGGGACCTCGGCATCCCGCTGACGTCGTTCACCGACTGGGCCGCCTCGCACCTGACCGCGAGCTGATCTTCCCGCTACGGTCGGCGGCATGAGGAAACCACCGCAGCTCCCCACGACCACGCCCGGCGGCACGTGCATCTTCTGCGCGATCGCCACGGGGGACGCCCCGGCGACGTTCGTGCACGAGGACGACGAGTTCGTCGCGATCGTCGACCTGCGCCCGGTGTCCACCGGTCACCTGCTGGTGCTCCCCCGGGCCCACGCCGAGGGCCTGGCCGACCTGCCCGCCGAGGCGGGCGCCCGGATGTTCACGATCGCCCAGGAGCTCGCGGCGGTGTTGCGCCGCACGGAGATCCGGACCGAGGGGATCACCCTGTTCCTCGCCGACGGCGCGGCGGCGGGCCAGGAGATCCCCCACGTCCACCTGCACGTGATCCCCCGCCACCCGGACGACGGCTTCGTCCTCGAGGCGGACTGGCGGGTACGGGACCGGGCGGAGCTGGAGGCGGTCGGGAAGCAGGTCCGCGCGGCGCTGTAGACAACACGTCTGCCGACATGAGTAACGATTGGGGAGGCTGTCGTAACACCAGGCAATCGCGACTCGACCACTGACAAGTACGTCAGGTAACCGCAACCGCACCCCGAGGGTGACTACGCGGAGCGGTTCGGCTGATCGCGAGCAGGAGGACAGCGGGATGGGGTACCGGTTCAATCCGCCGCCGAATTGGCCGACCGTTCCTGCCGGATGGACGCCGCCGCCCGGGTGGCAGCCACCTTCCGATTGGCCCGCACCGCCGCAATTCTGGCAACTGTGGACCATCGAGCCGGACCCCCAGCCGCCGGCAGCATCCGCCCCGGCAGGACGCAGTGGACCGTTCGGTGCCAGAAAGCGCCTCCGGACCGCCGAAGCCGACCTCACCACCGCCCTCGCCCACGTGGAAAAGACCACCGAGGCACTCCGCTCGGAGAAAGCCAAGTCCGAGCAGCTGGCAGCTCGTTTGCGTGAGGCCACCACAAGTCGCGACGCGTTGTCGACGCGGGTACACGACCTCGAAGCGCGCTACGCCGAATTGCGTGGCAAGGACGCGCTGGCCCTCGAGAACGAGAGCAGGGAGATGCGAGAGACCCTCGCCCGGCTGGCACGGGACGGGGAGGCACGACGAGCGGACCAGCAGAGCAAGCAGGACCTCGCCGAAACGGAACTCGCGGCCGTCCGCCGTCAGATCGGCGAAGCCACAGGAACCTTGACCGCACTGCGCAACGAGATCGTCGAGACGAAAGAACTCACCCTGCTACAGGAAGCAGGAATCTACGAGTTCCGGCACCGTCTCACGGACGCGGTCGCGTACAAGGCCGCGCTGCAACGGCTGAGGGACTCCATCAAGGTGTCCGCGAAGAACAACCACGCAATCACCGCCAGTACCGACTGGACGGTAAACGGCTCGGCCGTCGAAGGTCAGCGGATGATCCGTGATTTCTCCAAACTGATGCTGCGCGCCTACAACGCCGAAGCAGACAACTGTGTGAGGTCGATGCGTCCCTATCGGGTGGACTCGGCCAAGGACCGGCTCACGAAGACACGAGACGTCATCTCGCGGCTCGGCAAGACCATGAGCATCAACATCTCCCCCGGCTACCACCGATTGCGGATCGAGGAGCTCGAACTCACCGCCGACCACCTCGCCAAGGTGGAGGAAGAGAAAGAACGCATCCGCGCCGAACGGGAACGGCAGCGCGACGAACAGCAGGCACAACGGGAGTTCGAGCGTGAGAAGGCCCGTCTGAGCAAGGAACAGGCGCACTGGCAGACCGCGATGCAGAAGTGGTCCGAATCCGGCGATCAGGCCAAGACCGCTGCGGCCCAGGCCAAGCTGAACGAACTGGACGAAGCCATCCGGGGCGTCGAAGAACGCGAGGCCAACATCCGTACCGGGTGGGTCTACGTGATCTCCAACATCGGATCCTTCGGCGAAGGGGTCGTGAAGGTTGGCCTCACCCGACGGCTCGACCCGCTCGAGCGGGTAAGAGAACTCGGGGATGCATCGGTGCCTTTCCGCTTCGACGTCCACGCCAAGATCTTCGATCCGGACGCGGTCAGCCTCGAGACACAACTCCACCAACGGCTCGCCGACCGGAGGGTCAACCGGGTCAACCTCAGACGAGAGTTCTTCTACGCGACGCCGGCCGACATTCTCGAGATCCTCGAAGAGATGGGGGTCAGGGACAACCTCGTCGATTACGTACAGGAACCCGAAGCCCAAGAATGGCGCTCCAGCAGGAAGATCGCCGACACCGCCGCTGGTGGCCGACCGCTACCAGCGACAGTGGGGTGATCGGCGACGATCCGACAAAGCCGTCACACGGCGACCGCGTAGTCCTTCAGCACCAAGGCGTTCGCCGCGTCGCGGATGGGGGCGGCGATCTGCTCCAGGATGCGGTTGCGGCCCGGCATGTACGGCATCAGCTTGATCATCCGGGTGTTGAACCACGCGAACGCGCGGGACTGCGGGATGATGCCGCGCAGGGCCGACTTCGCCAGGGCCTGGTTCTTGTCGATGTACGGCCGCATTTCCGCTTCGTACCGCTCGAACGCCACCTCGTGATCCCCTGCGGCCGCGGCGAGTTCGCCCGCCAGGACGTACGCGCCCGCCAGGGCCAGGCTCGTTCCCTGGCCCGAGGCCGGGGACGGGCAGTAACCCGCGTCGCCAAGCAGCGTGACGCGGCCAGCCGTCACCCGGTCCATCAGGATCTGGCACACCGGGTCGAAGTAGAAGTCGCCGGCTTCGCGCATCGAGTCCAGCAGCTCGGGGATCTGCCAGCCGAGGCCGGCGAACTGGTCGGCGACGAGGTTCTTCTGGCCGTCGACGTCGCGGCGGTCGTACGGCAGATCCTTGCCGGTGAACCAGAACGCGGCCTTCGCGTCGTCGGCGCGGGCGGTGCTGTAGACGTTGACCATCTTGCCCGGCGCCGCCGAGTGCAGCAGCTCCCAGCGATCGAGATCGAAGCTGTTGGGCACGGTCGAGATCGAGATGTAGGCGTCGAACCGCTTCAGGAACCGCTCCTCCGGGCCGAACGCCAGTGCGCGGACGCCGGAGTGCAGGCCGTCGGCGCCGACGACCAGGTCGAACCGGCGGGGCGCGCCGTGGGCGAAGGTGACGTGGACGCCGTCGGCGCGCTGGTCGAGGCCGGTGATCCAGTCGCCGAAGACGTACTCGACGTCGTCGCGGGTGTGGTCGTAGAGGATCTTCGCCAGGTCGCCGCGGAGGATCTCGGTGTCGTCGCCGTCGCGGAAGCCGAACGTGTCGGCGTCCAGCTTCGCGATCTGCTTGCCGCGCTTGTTCACGAACCCGGCGCCCCGCATGTCGGTCGCCACGGCGTGCACCTGCTCCAGCAGGCCCATCCGGCGGACGACGTCGACGGCGGTGCCGCGGATGTCCACCTTGTACCCGCCTTCACGCAGGCTCGGGGCGCGTTCGACGACGGTCGGGCGGAAGCCGTGGTGGTGCAGCCACCAGGCGAGGGCGGGGCCGGCGACGCTGGCGCCGGAGATCAGGATTTCGCGGTTGTTCGTCATGCTTCGCAGCGTGGGCGCGGCCGCTGACCGCTCACGAACCGAGCGCCGACCGCCACTGACCGAAGTCCTGAAGAGCCTGGTCAGGCGGCATTTCCCGGCCCTGCTCGAAGGCCTTGACGTAGGCGTCGCCACCGATGCGGGCGCGGACGGCGCCGGTCACCGCGGCCACGTCGGTGTCCCCGGTGACGTCCGTGCCGCGCAGCCCGACGGCGACGCCGAGCAGAAACGCGGCCCGCTCGTCCTCGGCCCGCGCCGCCAGCACCCCGGCCAGCCCTTCGACGGCCCGCGCCGCGCCCGGCAGGTTCGTGTGCTCCAGCGCCGTGGCCAGGGCCTCCTGGTGCAGCTCGGTCGCCTCGTCGAGGCCGCCCTCGGCCGCGGCCGTCCAGCCGAAGCCGGTGTACAGCCCGATCCGCGTCTCGCCGCCGGTCACCGGGTCGGCGGCCAGGCCGATCGCCGAGGTGTACCAGCGCCGGGCCGCGGCCAGGTCCCCCGCGTGCCGCGCGATCTCGCCGAGCCCGCCGCGCGCCCGGGCGAGGGTCAGCGTCGTGCCCGCCGCCCGCGCCAGCTCCGCCGCGGCTTCGTAGTCCGCCTGCGCCCCCTCGGTGTCGCCGGCCCGCAGGACACCGTCGGCGCGGCGGCAGAGCAGGTCGGCCGCGTCCTCGGCGGCACCGAGCTCACCGGCCAGCCGGACGGACTCGTCCATCAGCTCGCGGAACCGCGCGTGGTCACCGCGCCAGTCCGCGAACTCCGCGAGCTTCTCCAGCGTGGTCGCCTCGCCCCAGCGGTCGCCGAGCTCGCGAAAGCCTTGCAGCGACGCCGAAAAGTGCGCCTCGGCGTCGTCGATCCGGCCGCGGTACTGCGCGCCCAGGCCGTCGCCGATCCGCGCGAACGCCCGCGACCAGGTGTCCTGGCCGATCAGCGCGGCCAGCCGCTCACCCTCCTTCGCCTTGGTGCGCGGGGAAAACGCCCACAGCAGGAAGAGGTACGGGTGCCGCAGGGGCCCGTCGAGCGCTTGCAGGATCGGTTCGATCCCGACGTCGGTGGCCGACGCGTGGATCAGGCAGACGACGTACTCCTCCTCGAGCCCGGGCGGCGGCTCCGGGCCGACGGCGGCGAGCACGGCGTCCGCGAACGGCCGGGCCTCGCTGCGCAGGCCGCGCAGCCACCAGTACCACGTCAGGGCCGCGAACAGCCGCAACGCGGTTTCCGGGGCCTCGGCGGCACTCCAGCGCAGGGCCGCGTGCAGGTCGGCGTGCTCGGCGGTCAGCTGCGCCAGCACAGTGAGCTGGTCGGCGCCGCGCAGTTTCGGCTCGGCCGCGCGGGCGAGGTCCAGGAAGTACTTCGCGTGCGCCGCCGGGTCGCCGGTGCCCTGCTCGGCGCAGAACGCCCGGATCGTCTCCAGCATCCGGTACCGGCCGCCCGTGTACTCGACGAGGGACTTCTCGACGAGCCCGGTGAGCAGGCCGTCGGTGTCCGGGACGGCGCAGACCCGCTCGACGGCGTCGAGCCGCGCGCCGCCGGCGAACACCGCGAACCGGCCGGCCAGCAGCTGTTCGTCCGGGTCGAGCAGGTCCCAGCTCCACTCGACGACCCCGCGCAGCGTCCGGTGCCGCGGCTCGGCGGTCCGCTCGCCGCGCGACAGCAGCCGGAAGCGGTCGTCGAGCCGGGCCGCGACGTCCTCGGCGGCCATCGACCGCAGCCGGGCGGCGGCCAGCTCGATCGCCAGGGGCAGGCCGTCGAGGGCGACGCAGATCCGGGACACGGTCGCGGGATCGAGGTCCACGCCCGGGACGACGGCCGCGGCGCGGTCGGTGAACAGCCGCTCGGCGGCGTCGGCGGACAGCGCCCCGACCGGCACCAGCGTCTCGCCGGTGAGGCCGAGCGCCTCCCGGCTGGTGGCCAGCACCCGCAGGCCGGGGCACCCGCCGAGCAGCCGCCGGACCAGCCGCGCGGCCTCGGCGACAACGTGTTCGCAGTTGTCGAGGACCAGCAGCAGGGGCCGGTCGGCGAGCCCCGCGGCCAGCCGGTCCGCCGGGTCCGCCGCCGCGCCCGGTGACAGCACGCCCTGTTCGCGCAGGCCCAGGGCGGCCAGGACGGCCTGCGGCACCTCGGTCGTCGTCGCCAGTTCGGCAAAACACACTTCGCCGGCTTCGCGGGACGCGGTTTCGACGGCGAGCCGGGTCTTGCCCGCCCCGCCCGGGCCGGTGAGCGTGACGAGCCGGGCGTCGCGCAACGCCGTGGTCAGCCGGTCGAGCTCGGCGCGGGCGACGAACCCGGTGAGCGGCACCGGGACCCGGCGCGCCGGAGCGGGCGCGGCCGCCCGCAGGACGGCGACGTGCGCGTCCGCGAGCTCCGGCGACGGGTCGGCGCCGAGTTCGTCGGCGAGGCGTTCCCGGATCCCGGCGAACACGGCCAGGGCCTCGGCGGACCGGCCGCTGCCGTGCAGCGCGCGGATCAGCTGGGCCACGAGCCGTTCGCGCAGCGGGTGCTCGCCGGTCAGCTCCCGCAGCTCCGCGACGAGCCGCTCGTGCCGGCCGAGGGCCAGCCCGGCTTCGATCCTGTCCTCGGCCGCGGCCACGCGCAGCTCCGCCAGCCGGGCCGCGCGCGGCGGGTCCGCGAGCCCGTCGAGCGCCGGCCCCCGCCACAGCGCGAGTGCCTCGCCGAACAGCTCCAGCTTGGCTGCCGGGTCCGCGGTTTCCCGCGCCTCCGCCGTGAGCGCCTCGAAGCGGTGGACGTCGACGTCCTGGGGGTCCACGGCCAGCCGGTAGCCGGCGGGGGTGAACTCGACCAGGCCGTCGGGCGCCCCGCCGTCCCGCAGCCGCCGTCGCAGCCGCGAGACCTGGGACTGCAGCGCCTCGGCGGCACCCTCGGGCGGGTCTTCGCCGTGCAGGCCGTCGATGAGCCGTTCGGCGCTGACGACGCGCCCGGCGTCGAGGGCCAGCAGCGCGAGCAGCCCGCGCAACTGCGGGCCGCCGAGGGCGACGGGGGTCCCGTCCGGACCGTGGGCTTCGACCGGCCCGAGAATGGCGAACTGCACGCCGCCGATTCTGTCCCAGCAACGCCGGTCGTGCGGGTGCTTTGGCCGTGAACGCGCCCGTCCACCACTCCGGTCGCTCGCGATGGAGGCTCGCCGCCGAGTACGGCGGCTCAGGGGCGAAGCTTGCGGAAGAACGCGCGAACGTCGGCCACGAGCAGCTCCCCCGCCTCCATCGCCGCGAAGTGGCCGCCCTCGGCGAACTCCGACCAGTGCTCGATCTTCTCGCCGGGGTCCATGATCCGCCGGACCACCGGCGAGCTGTCGAACACGGCCCAGCCCGCCGGGACGTCCGAGGGCGCCAGCCAGCCGTGGCCGGAGTGGGCCGCCTCGTAGAGGAACCGGGCCGCGGTCGCGCCGCTGCGGGTGAACCAGTACAGGCTGACTGTCGTCAGCAGCCGGTCGCGGCCGATTTCGCCGTTCGTCCACGCCTCGAACTTCTCGGCGATCCAGGCCAGCTGGCCGACCGGCGAGTCGGTGAGCCCGGCGGCGATCGTCTCCGGCTTGTGCGACTGGATGTCCAGGTAACCGCGCCCGGCCTTCCACGCCTCCCGGGCGGCGTCCAATTCGGCCTGTTCGGCGCCGCTCAGGTTCTCCGGCATCGGGAGCTGTTCCCCGGCGAGGGCGATGGTCCCGCGGTCGCTGTTCACGTGGGCGCCGATGACACGCTCCGGGTAAAGGTCTCGCGGGCTGGGCGAGCAGAACCAGCCAACTCTGGAACCTACACTTCGTACTACTCGACCACCTTCACCCGACGCTTGCCGACACCTGCCAGGCGGCCAACGTCGCCCCAGAACAGATCGATCTGCACCACTTCTGCGCCATGTGCTAGCTAATGCCCCGGCCCAGCTTCTCAAGCCCAACCGAGCCGACACCGATCGCAGGCTCCTGAGCTATCCGCCACCTGAGCCTAGACACCCACGCCGGCGAGAACAACCAGGCATCCGCAGACCAGTTTCGCGGACAGAGTCTTGTATCCAACGACGACGCCATTCGCCGAATGTTACCTGCCCTGAACGACATCATCTTCCCAAGATCGAAACAGCTCGAAGCTCGTTACCTCAGCAACAACCTTCTGGAAGGCCAGCATCAGCTTAGTCCGCGGTCCGTTTGCCTTCTATCCCCTCGGACGACAGGACAAGGACAAGCAATGTCGATCAAGAGACGTGCATGACCACTACTGAAATGCACCCGTAACCTTCTCTGGTCAGACCCAAGGTTCAACCTCTTCCACCTCGGGGACCGGGCACCGTTCGACATGCAACATCGGCCGCCCAAGATGTAGGCTATCCAGCTGTGGCCATCGACGAATACACAGGCAGGGCTCCCGCAACTCGCGACACAGACGCAGTGCACCTTGACGCCGCTGGCTGCGCTCTGATGGCAGACCAAACCGTTGACGCACAGCTTGCAAGCCTCACTGCCGAAAGAGTGCACGCGGTCACCGCCGAGACGAAGATCAAAGCACGAGCGTCAGTAGCTAGGCTGATCAACGCTGATCCACGCGAGATTGCGATCTTGCCGAGCGGCAGCCTCGCCTGGTTTCAGGCACTCACATCCATCCCTATCCGCGCAGGTCAAACTATTCTAGTTTCGAGCTCAGAGTTTTTTGTAAACTATATTGCACTGCTTCGTTACGCAAAGAACAGACCTCTCGCACTGCAACGAATCCCCGATGATCACTACGGAAGATCATCCAGCGAACAATTAACAAAAATTCTTGGTTCACACGTTGGACTTGTATGCGTGACGCATATGTCAAACAACAGCGGGTCACTCAACCCAATTCACGAGATCGCCAAGATCTGCCGAACGCGTAACGTTCCTTTGCTGGTTGATGCATGTCAAACTGTTGGACAGGTACCCCTTGACATGAAGGAGATCTTTTGCGACTACCTCGTGGGCACAGGCAGGAAGTTTCTTCGGGCCCCACGAGGAACAGCCTTTCTATACGCAAAAAAAACTAGCCTAACTAATTGGCCTACAATAATTGATTATCCGACTGCGCGACTGGATCAATCACTTGCCCCCATGACCAGAGTTTCAGATGCCGCCATATACGAGCTCGGGGAGCAAAATTTAGTTGCCCTTGCAGGACTAAAAGCCGCAGCAGATAGCGCCATGGAACTCGACAGCACCGTTATCTGGCGACAGATAAATGACATATCCCTGCTCGTGCGCGATTGCCTGCGCAGTCTGCCACTTATATTGCATGAACACGGACCAGAGTCAGGGGCAATTGTAACATTCCATTCAAAAGAGATAGATTCACAAGAAATCATCTCCCGATTGGCCGATCGACACATCTTCGTGGGGTCAGCGCGACGGCGCTCCACTCCGCTCGATCAATGCTCAAATGAACGCGACTTAGTTCGAATCTCTCCCCATTACTATAATACTCGTGAAGAAATCATGAATCTTCACGAAGAACTGGGTCGAATACTATACCGATTTTAAAGATAACCTCGATTGGAAGAGACTTGAGCACCGTCGAAAAAGTTCTCGTAACGGGGGCCGGTGGATTTATCGCCGGACATCTGATCTCTCAAATACATCAACGTTGGGGGACCGCACACATTGTCGCACTAGACCGAAAGCCGACGAATCTTTGGAGTCAACTGCATCCGTACTGCTCAATCGTCATTGAGGACCTAACAAGTCAGAGCAACCGCCAGATAGTCGAAGACTTTGATGTCGTCTTTCACCTTGCCGCCGACGCCGGCGGAATGCCTTTCATCTCTACAAACAACTATAACTGCATGAAGGACATAGCGAGCACTCAGCTTATAATCGACTCGGCCTTGGCCGGAACCATAGGCAAAATTGTCTTCACGTCATCCGCATGCGTTTATCCAGAATCTCGCCAAGGCGACTCCCCGACTCCACTGCAAGAATTATCGGCACTTCCCGCGGAGCCCGACAGTGGCTACGGGTGGGCGAAGCTCTACTGCGAAAGGATGGGAAACTATGCAAAATTCGAATCCGGTATCAAATTTCGCTCAGCCCGACTCTTTAACGTATACGGCACAATGTGCTCCACAGGAGAGCCGCGAGAAAAAGCTCCAGCAGCCATAGCGCGGAAGATTCTTCACTCACAGCATTTGGGCCTAAACTCAACAACCCTCTTGGGTACCGGCAAGGAAGTGCGATCATTCCTACACGTTTCAGACTGCACAGAAGGACTACTGCGTCTTGCAGAGGATTCCTCGAATATCAGTGCAATAAATTTTGCTTCACTAGACTGCATAACCGTAAATGAACTTGCCGAAATGATCGCACTTATTTGCAATTACAAAGGAACTTTTCAGTTCAATTCTAGACACACTGGAGTGTCAACACGAATACCTTGCATCAAACTTGCCAAGAAAGCGCTAAATTGGAGCCCAAGTAAACCCCTAAACGATGGCCTGAATGAACTTGTTTCCTACATTCGCTCCACAATACGAAATACGTGAACTCATTGCCAAGATTCCAAACTTTTCGCAATGCCGTCAGCTAGTCAAAAGAGGGGTTTACCCAATGGATGCCGCAACAATCGCAGGACTATGGTTCGGCGCTGTTGGAGCAATCCCCGTCGTCAGTGCCATAACAGTTGGTTTCTCAAAAAAACGAAGAGGAAGGCGGTCCATCGGATTCGGTCGCACGTGCTCAGTTGATGTTGTATTAACCTTGTCGGCAAATACCCCAAGCGATCACGGTGCACCGATCGTGCGCCCACTCACAGGGATAGGTCAAGTAACAGGAACGGCACACATCTCACGCTTCTTGGCAAGGTTTTATCTACGCAAAAATGTACGCATTCACTTGAGCGGACACATTAACCATCGAATCGATGGTGACGAGATTATACTTGGTGGTCCCGCGAAGAACGAGGAAGCTGCCCGACTCTTAGGTCAATTACGCGAGAACTTCCACTTTAGAGAATTTCTTTACAACGACGAAGGCGCACTATCTATACGAATTGTCACCGATGACGGCAGAAGTTTCGATGTACCCAAATACGATACGGGGATAATAAATGGGGTAGCAAAGCGGGACCTGGTCCTTATCGTCTGCAGCGATTCCATAAGCGCACGCGGCGATCGTCGACGAGCATTATTATCTTCAGGATTCACTTCATATGGCACCAGTGCCGGCGTTGAATACATCTTCGAAGATCTTGCAACCATGAGTCGAAGAAAAATATACCGAGCGCTCGATCTTAAACCGCGCATGCCGCTCCAAATAGTCTTGATTATTGAAGTTGAATTTTCAGGAATTTCCGTGAAGCGCCTGGAGCGGAAATTTTGCTGCATAAGGTCGGAGCGAAAGTGAACGAAAATGAACCGAACAGTTTTACGCTAACTCCATTTGTACTTCAACTAGCAGGCCTTGAAGGCGTGGGAAAGACGACGCTTGCGCGAACTTTGGAGTGCCACTTTCAAGGGATCGTTAACATCAACAAGGATTTCTACTTATGGTCGATGATGTGCCAAGGCATCAGCAAGGAGGTTGCTGGCCCAAACGCATACGACTTGATGTTCATAGTTGCGGCCGAGTCATTAACCAATAATAGGGGCGTGATTATTGACTCACCCGTCTTCAGCTTACGCACCCTTGAGAATGGCCAAGCATTGGCAAAACGAGCAGGTGTTCCTTACTTCTTCGTGGAACTTTGCCTAACCGACTCCGCAGAGCGATCCAAACGACTCTCAGATCCGAGTAGATTGCCATGCCAAGCCCGCACACTTGATGAATGCAAAATCGGAGCCCAAACAATACGACCTTCTGATTCACCGGTCATAACAGTCGATGCGTCAGCCAGCGTCGCGGAGTGCACCGCCTTGATTGTAGCAACGCTGCAGGATAACCTAGCAGAAGGTTGATATCTCATATGATCGATAATCGTGGCAGTAATGCTCTCTTTTGGTCGAACACAATTGATGCACCCGCCGACCGCGCCGTAGTCCTCTTCTCCGGAGGCAGAGATTCTACTCTCGCAGCAGTTCGCTGCATCATCAACGGCCAGCACCCAATCTTGATTAATTTTGACACCGGATTCGGCACGGGTCGATCGCTGGTCAATAACCGAATAGACGAGCTTGAAGATTGCTTTGGCAAAGACCGAATTACATTCGGTAACGTTCCGATATATGGCCTAGTGCGATCGGTAGCATGCAGGGATCTCGTTGAGGACGTTCAGAAATATGGCGCAAATCTCATACCATTAGGAGAAAGTTTAGCAATGCATGCCGCCGCAATCGTAATAGCGAAACAGCTCTCAGCAAGCCACGTTGTCAATGGATTTTCCGGCTATCAGTCCAATCTTCCAGAACAGATTCCGACGTCAATCTCCACCATCCGCCGATTTGTTGAGAGCTACGATATTAAGTTGATAACACCACTGGCTAAATCCACTTACGTGCAAGACGTACAATATGAGTTAATCCAGTATGGTATTACCCCAAAATCACTCGAATCTGTTTCCATATTCGCAGACTGCTGCGAGCCTGTCGAAGACGAAGTCAGCGTCATCGACTATATTGAATCGAAACTTCCGATACTGGGCGAGTTTGTCCAGAGACTAATTGGCGCGGACCTTGAGAGTAACTACGACCACGCGATCGGTCCCTCCATAAGCGATCGGGAGATACCAATCGAATAGCTCCCAAGTACGACCTAAGATTTAGAAAGGCGAACCGAAGGACGACTCCAGCGAGCGGACGTGCAGGAAGTGGATCCGCTGGCCGTCGATCTCGGTCGTGAACTGCGGGAAGGCGTTGAGCGCGGCCTCCTGCGCGCGCCAGTCGTAGCCCGTCCGCCAGTACTCGGCCAGCTCGCGGACCCGCGAAGGCGGGATGCCGCGGGACCAGTCCGGCCGGTCGCCGGGCACTGGTTCGGGGTAGCGGGCGGCGGCCAGGCGCCGGTGCAGCTCGTCCAGCTCGGCCTGCGGGATCTCGACGCGGAAGGGGCGGATGTCGTTCGTCATGGGCAGGACGCTAGAGACGATTGCGGAAGGGTTCCTTCCGCAATCTCTGCCATTCTCGAAGGATGTTGCAGACCTCCGCGCGGCTCCTGCGGTTGCTGTCGCTGCTCGAGACGCGGCGCGACTGGACCGGCGCCGACCTGGCCGGCCGTCTCGGCGTCACCACGCGCACCGTCCGCGCCGACGTCGGCAAGCTGCGTGACCTCGGCTACCCGGTCGAGGCCTCCCCCGGCGTCCAGGGCGGGTACCGGCTCGGGGCGGGCGCGCAGCTGCCGCCGTTGCTGCTGGACGACGACGAGGCGGTGGCCGTCGCGGTCGGGCTGCGGACCGCCGCCGGGGTCGCCGGGATCGAAGAGACGTCGGTGCGCGCGCTGGCGAAGCTGGAGCAGGTGCTGCCGTCGCGGCTGCGGCACCAGGTGCACGCGCTGCAGGCCGCGACGGTCGCGGTGCCCGGCACCGGCCCGGCCGTCGACGCCGACGTGCTGAGCGTGATCGCCTCGGCGATCCGGGCCGGCGAGCGGCTACGGTTCGGCTACACCAGCCACGAGGGGACCGAAAGCCGCCGCGACGTCGAGCCGCACCGGCTGGTCAGCTGGGGACGGCGCTGGTACCTCGTCGCGTGGGACACCGGCCGCGACGACTGGCGCACCTTCCGCGTCGACCGGATGACACCCCGGACGCCGAACGGGCCGCGGTTCGCCCCGCGCGAGCCGCCGGAGGGTGACGTCGTGCGGTTCGTGCAGCGCAGCGCGGGCGCGGCGACCTGGCGCTACCACGCGAAGGTGCGCCTGCACGCCTCGGCCGAGCACGTGCGGGCCCGGCTGCCGCTGGCCGTCGACGTCACGACCGAGGGGCCGGACCGGTGCGTCGCCGAGGTCGGGTCCGACCACGCGCCGATGCTCGCGCTGTACCTGGGCCTGCTCGAAGTGGACTTCGAGGTGCTCGACGCGCCGGAGCTCGCCCGGGAGCTGGCGAAGACGGGCGAGCGGTTCCTGCGGGCTAGCGCAGCGAGTTCGCCAGCTCCTCGATGAGGTTCATCTGCTCCTGCATGCCGACTTCCATGCCGGACTCGAGGATCATGTCGCGCAGGGCCTTCGAAGTCGTCTGCGTCAGCAGGTGCACGACCGACCGGTCGCCTTCGAGGGCGGTGAAGGTGACGGTGTCGACCGGTACGTCGGCCTCCGGCACCGGGTCCGCGCCTTCGAACATCTCGGTGAAGACGAGCTTTTCGTCCGGCACGATCTCGCGGTACTCACCGTGGAACGCGACTTCGAAGCCCGCGTTGGCCTTGATCACGTACCGCCAGCGGCCGCCGGGGCGCAGGTCCATCTCGACCTCGGTGGTCGTCCCGCGGTGCCCGGCCCACCAGCGCTTCACCAGCTCGGGCGTGGTCCACGCGCGGTAGACCAGGTGCTTCGGCGCGTTGAACTCGCGGGTGATCAGGATCTGTTCGTCCGTGGGCAGGGTGATCTTCGCACTGCTCGCCGTCTCCACCATGTCAGTCCTCCTGTTGCTTCAGTTCGTCCAGCACGTCGTCCAGCAGCTCGAAGCGTTCCGACCACGTCCGCTCGTAGCGCCTGACCCAGTCGTGGATGGGTTTCAGCGCGGCGCCGTTGAGCCGGTAGACGCGCTGGCGGCCGTCCTCGCGCACGTCCACCGCCCCCACCTCGCGCAGCACCCGCAGGTGCTTGGACACCTGCGGCTGGGCCAGTCCGAGCAGGCCGACGAGGTCCCCGACCGACCGTTCGCCGGCCATGAGCTCGTCGAGGATCTGCCGCCGCCGGGGTTCGGCGACCGCGTTGAAGGTGTCCGCCGTCGTCGCTGCTCGTGCCACGCGGCAATCATATGCCCATATGGGTATGCGTCAAGTCCTGCATCCTGGGCACCCTGGGCTCGCGCCGCGGCGTCTGCCACGATCGAGCCATGACGGCGGGGGCCGACGGTCCACAGAGGACGGACGCGCGCGGCGCCCGGCGCAGTGCCAGCGCGAGCGCGGTCCTGCGGGCGGTCCTCGACGACGGGCCGATCGCGCGCAGCACCATCGCGCGGCGGACGGGGCTGTCCGCGGCCGCCGTCACCGGGCACACCGCGGACCTGACGCGGCTGGGGCTGCTGCGGGACCTCCCCGAAGCCGAGCCCCGCCGGAGCGTCGGCCGGCCGCACGTCCCGGTCGGCCTCGACACCGGGCGCCACGTCGTCGGCGCGCTGCACCTGGCCGTGCACCACGCGACCGTCGCGCTGCTCGACGTCCGCGGCGAAGTCCTGGTGCAGCACGAAGAACCGCACGACGGGCTGGCCGCCGAGGACCTGCTCGCGCGGGCCGCGGAGATCCTCGACGACCTGCTGCTGGGGCACGCGCCGGACCGCGAGCCGCTTGGCCTGGGTGTCGCCACCGGCGGCTGGGTCGACCGCGATTCCGGCACCGTGGTCGACCACCCGCTGCTCGGCTGGCGTGACGTCCCGGTGCGCGACCTGCTGACCGCCTCGACCGGGCTCACCGTGGCGGTCGACGGGCACGCGCGCTCGCTGGTGCACGCCGAACAGCTCTTCGGGCACCCGCGGGCACGGGAAAGCGTCGTGCAGTTGTTCACCGGCAACGTCGTCGACGCGGCGTTCGCCACCGGCGCGGTGGTGCACCACGGCCCGCGCTCGGCGGCGGGCGCGGTCGCGCACCTGCCGGTCGACGACAGCACCGAACCCTGCCGCTGCGGGCGCACCGGCTGCCTGGAGGCGACCGTTTCGGAAGCGACGCTCGCGCGCAAAGCCGGCGTGTCCTTTCCGGAATTGCTCGCGCTCGCGACGGACGGGGAAACCGCAGCAGTGCGGTTGTTCCAGGACCGCGCACGGGTGATCGGCCAGGCCGCGGCGTTGCTGCTCGACGTGCTGAACCCGGCCGTGCTCGTGCTGGTCGACCGGAGTGTAGCCCAGGTGCCCGGGTGCCTTCCCGCCATCCGGGACGAGGTCCGCGCGCGCTCCCGCAGCTGCGCCGATCCGACGGAAACCGTTGTGGCAACGAGCTTCCCGGGCACGGAGCTGGCGACGGCCGGCGGCGCGGTGCTCCTCGACGTCCTCTACGACGACCCGCTCGGCCCGCTCCTGACGCGGTTGTCCCGCGCCTCGTGAAGCGCGGGAGTTAATTCAGAAACTCGCAAAGTTGACCGTGCTCGCGGCGGCTGCGAACAATTGGTTCATCCCCACCGGCGCCCTGCCGGCCGTTTCGGCCGGTGGTCGCGTCGTGCCGACTCCCGAGCCGAAAGAGCCCCACAGTGAAGAAAACTCTGCCCGCCCTCGTCGCCGCCGTGGTGCTGCTGTCCGGGTGCGCTTCGGCGACGGCCACCGGCACTCCCGGGCAACCCGAAAAGCTCGAACTGCGTTACCAGGGCAGCGCGAACTCCGTGACGCTGCCCGAGCTCGCCGAGGACCTGGGCTACTTCGGCCCGGTCAAGCTGAAGTGGGTCGGCAACACGATCAGCGGCCCGCAGGACATCCAGTCCGCGGCCACCGACCAGACCGACTTCGGTGGCGCGTTCACCGGCGCGGTCGTCAAGCTCGTCGAGGCCGGTGCGCCGGTCAAGGCGGTCGTCAACTACTACGGCTCCGACGAAAAGTCCTTCCTCGGCTTCTACACGAAGAACGACAGTCCGATCCGGACGGCCCGCGACCTGATCGGCAAGAAGGTCGGGGTCAACACCGCGGGCGCCAACCTCGAAGCCGTCCTCGACCTCTGGCTGCAGCGCCAGGGCCTGTCCGGCGACGAGATCAAGCAGGTGCAGCTCGTCGTCATCCCGCCGGTCAACGCCGAGCAGGCGCTGCGCAACGGCCAGCTCGACGTCGCGGCGCTGCAGGGCATCCTGCAGGACCACGCCGTCGCGGCCGGCGGCGTGCGCCCGCTCTTCAGCGACGTCCAGGCGTTCGGGCCCTACAACGGCGGCCCGTACGTGCTGCGCACCGACTTCATCAAGAAGTACCCGGAGACCACGAAGCTGTTCGTCTCGGCCGTGGCACGGGCGATCGAGTGGGAACGCACCACCCCGCGCGACCAGGTGATCGCCCGGTTCACCAGGATCATCCAGGGCCGCGGCCGCAACGAGAACACGAACACCCTGCAGTACTGGAAGAGCGTCGGCGTCACCCACGGCGGCCTGGTCTCCGACCAGGACTACACCCTCTGGTCGCCGTGGCTGAAGCAGCAGGGCCTCATCAAGGGTGACGCGCTGGACACCGGAAAGCTCTACACCAACGAGTTCAACCCCTACCGCGGCGGCGCCCCGGCGGTGACCAAGTGATCGAGATCCGTTCCGTCACCAAGACCTTCGGCGCGCTCACCGCGCTCGACGACGTCTCCCTCGCCATCGCCGACGGCACGTTCCTGTCCCTGGTCGGGCCGAGCGGCTCGGGCAAGTCGACCCTGCTCGACCTGCTCGGCGGGCTCACCACGCCGACGTCCGGCGAGATCCTCATCGACGGCGAGCCGGTGCGCGGCCCCGGTCTCGACCGCGGGGTCGTCTTCCAGCAGTACGCGCTGTTCCCGTGGCGCACCGCCCGCGCCAACGTCGAGTTCGGCCTCGAAGGCGGCCCGCTCGGCAAGCGGCAGCGGGCCGAGCGGGCGCGCGAATACCTCGGCCTGGTCGGGCTTTCCGGCTTCGAGGACCGCTACCCGCACGAGCTGTCCGGCGGGATGAAGCAGCGCGTCGCGATCGCGCGCAGCCTCGCCTACGACCCCGCCGTGCTGCTGATGGACGAGCCGTTCGCCGCGCTCGACGCGCAGACCCGCGAGCAGCTGCAGGACGAGCTGCTGCGGATCTGGCGCCGCACCGGCAAGACGATCGTGTTCATCACCCACGGCATCGACGAGGCCGTCTACCTCGGGCAGCGGGTGGCGGTGCTGACGTCACGGCCCGGACGGCTCAAGGCCGTCGTCGACGTCGACCTCGGCGACCGCACGGGCGACGTGCGCTCGTCGGCCGAGTTCGGGCGGCAGCGCCACCGGCTGTGGGAGCTGCTGCACGACGAGGTCCGCCGGGCCGCCGAGACCGAACGGAGCGCCGTCGGATGACGACCACCCTCGAAGCCCCGGCCGTCCACACCGGACCGGCGGACCCACCGCCCCGGCCGCGGCGGTTCACGAAGAGGCTGACCCGCGCGGTGCACGGCTCGGCCGCCGTCGTGCTGTTCGTGGCGCTCTGGGAGCTGCTGCCCCGGTTCGTCCTCGACGAGAGCACCCGGACGTTCCTGCCGCCGCTTTCCGAAGACCTGCAAGCACTTTGGGAGCTCACCCTCGACGGTCAGCTCGCCGACCACCTGGTGGCCAGCATCGGCCGGTCGGCCGCCGGGTTCGCGATCGCCGTCGCCGTCGCGGTGCCGCTCGGGCTGCTGATCGGCTGGTACCGGCCGGTGGCGCGGTTCCTGCAGCCGCTGCTGGAGCTGGCCCGCAACACCGCCGCGCTCGCCCTGCTCCCGGTGTTCACGCTGCTGCTGGGCATCGGCGAGCTGTCGAAGGTCACGCTCGTGGTCTACGCCTGCGTGTGGCCGGTGCTGCTCAACACGATCGCCGGGGTCAACACCGTGGACCCGTTGCTGGTCAAGGCCGCGCGCTCGCTCGGGCTGTCCAGCCAGCGGCTGTTCCGGAAGGTGATCCTGCCCTCGGCGGTGCCGACGGTGTTCACCGGCATCCGGATGGCCGCGTCCTACTCGATCCTGGTGCTGGTCGCCGCCGAGATGGTCGGCGCGAAGGCCGGGCTCGGTTACCTGATCAACACAAGCCAGGTCAACTTCCAGATTCCCCAGATGTACGCCGGGATCATCGCGGTCTCGGTGCTCGGAGTGCTCGTGAACTCCGGTTTCGTCGTCCTCGAACGGCGGTTCTCGACCTGGCGCCCCAAGGAGAAGCCATGATGCACCTGAACGCGTTCGTGATGCCGAACGGTCACCACGAGGCCGCCTGGCGGCACCCCTCGACCGACCCGCGCCGGGCCCGGACGCTGCAGCACTACGCCGACATCGCCCGGACGGCCGAGCGCGGCAAGCTCGACTCGCTGTTCCTCGCCGACGGCGTCGCGTTGTGGGGCAACGTGAAGCACAACTCGCACAGCCACTTCGAGCCGCTGACGCTGCTGTCGGCGCTCGCCGCGTCCACGGTCCACATCGGACTCATCGCGACGGCGTCGACGACCTACAACGAGCCCTACCACCTGGCCCGGAAGTTCGCCTCGCTCGACCACCTCTCCGGCGGCCGCGCGGGCTGGAACATCGTGACGTCGGCGGGCATCGACGAGGCGCGCAACTTCAACCTGGCCAAGCGGCCGTCGCACGACGCGCGCTACGACCGGGCCGAGGAGTTCGTCGACGTCGTCAAGAAGCTCTGGGACAGCTGGGACGACGACGCCGCGCTGGTCGACCGGGAGACCGGCGTCTACGCCGACACCGACCGGATCCGGCCGATCGCGCACGACGGCGCCCACTTCCAGGTCCGCGGGCCGCTGAACATCGAGCGCCCGCCGCAGGGCCACCCGCTGCTCGTGCAGGCCGGGTCGTCCGAGACCGGCAAGGAGTACGCGGCCCGCCACGCCGAAGCCGTGTTCACCGCGCAGCAGACCTTCGCCGAGGGCAAGGCGTTCTACGACGACGTCAAGGGCCGGCTCGCCCAGTACAGCCGGACGCCGGACGAGATCAAGATCCTCCCGGGCATCTCGCCGATCCTCGGCCGCACCGAAGCCGAGGCGCGCCGGCGCGAAGCCGAGCTGAACGCGCTGATCACGCCGGAGTACGGGCTGCGGCAGCTGTCGAAGATGCTCGACCACGACGTCACCGGCTACCCGCTCGACGGCCCGCTGCCGGAGGTCGGCAGCTTCACCGAAGGCGGCCAGAGCCGGTTCGACCTGGTCGTCGGCCTGGCCCGGCGCGAGGACCTGACCATCCGGCAGCTGCTGGAGCGGCTGGCGGGCGGGCGCGGGCACCGCGTCTTCGCCGGCACGCCGGTCCAGGTGGCCGACGAGCTGGAGGCCTGGTTCACCGGCGGCGCCGCGGACGGCTTCAACGTCATGCCGCCCACCCTGCCCGGCGGCCTCGACGACTTCGTCGACCTCGTCGTCCCGGAGCTGCAGCGGCGCGGGCTGTTCCGCACCGAATACACCGGATCCACCCTGCGCGAGCACTACGGCCTCGCGCGTCCCGTCAACCGCAACCGAGTGAAGGAGCCCGCATGACCACCATCGGCACCGACGTCCGCAAGCTCACCGGGAGGATCGGCGCCGAGATCGTCGGCGTCGACATCTCCGGCGAGCTCGACGCGTCCCAAATCGCTTTCCTGACCGACGCCCTGCACGAGCACAAGGCGCTGGTCTTCCGGAACGTCGAGCTCGACGACGAGGGCCAGCAGCGGTTCGCCGCGCGCTTCGGCGAGCTGACCAAGGCGCACCCGACCGTGCCCGCGGTCGACGGCGCCCCGACGATCCTGCCCGTGGACAGCGAGCAGGGCCGCGCCAACCACTGGCACACCGACGTCACCTTCGTGCTCAACCCGCCGAAGGCCAGCACCCTGCGCAGCCTCGTGGTGCCGCCCTACGGCGGGGAGACGCTGATCGCGAACGCCGGCGCGGCCTACCGCGACCTGCCGGAACCGCTGCGGGCGTTCGCGGACACGCTGCGCGCGGAGCACACCAACGACTACGACTACGTCCGGCCGCCGGAGACCCTCGACGAGAAGGAGCAGGCCCGGCGCGCGCAGTTCGTGTCACGCAAGTACCGGACCCTGCACCCGGTGGTGCGGGTGCACCCGGCGACCGGCGAGCGCGGCCTGTTCATCGGCGGCTTCGCGCAGCGAATCGCCGGCCTGTCGGTCGGCGAGTCGCGGGACCTGCTGCGGCTGCTGCAGTCCTACGTCACGCGGCCGGAGAACATCGTGCGCGTGGCGTGGGAGCCGAACCAGCTGGTGCTGTTCGACAACCGGATCACCCAGCACTACGCGATCGACAACTACGACGGCCTCCCCCGTCGCCTGAACCGCGTCACGGTGGCCGGCGACGTCCCGGCGGGCATCGACGGCACGCCGAGCGAGTCCCTGGAAGGCGACGCCTCGCACTACACCCCGGTGGCGTAGTTCCGTGAAGGCCACCTTGAGGGACTCAGAGTCCCTCAAGGTGGCCTTCACGGCTTTCAGTACCCGTTCCGCTCCTGGGCGCGGAAGTAGTCCCAGGCCCGGCTGACGAGCGACGGGTGCGTCCGGAGGTCGATCGCCGTGCGGGCCAGTGCCGCGGCCGACGCCAGCATCGCCGCGCGGCCGCGGGGGCTCGCCGCCGCTTCCGCGAACTCCCGGGTGTGGTCCGGGTACTCCGCGGCCGCGATCGCCACGAACGGGTGGATCGCCGGGACGCGGAGGCTGACGTCGCCGATGTCCGACGAACCCAGGAACACCCCCGGCTCGGGCGGTCCGGCGTGGATGCCGCACGCGGCGAGGTGCTCGGTGAACCGCTCGGACAGCACCGGGTTGTCGCGGAAGTGGGCGTAGCCGCGGCCGAGGCGTTCGACGTCCACCTTCGCGCCGGTCGCCAGGGCCGCGCCCTGCGCGCAGGTCGTGACGTCCTCGACCAGCCGGTCCAAGGCGTCCGCGGTGAGCGCGCGAAGGCCGAAGCGGCCTTCGGCGCGGTCGGGGACCACGGTGGTCGCCTCGCCGCCGTCGGTGACGATGCCCTGCACGTGCGAGCCCGCGGGCAGCCGCTGGCGCAGGGCCGACAGCGCGACGAACGCCTGGATCAGCGCGGCGAGCGCGTCGACGCCGTGTTCGGGGTCGCCGGTCGGGTGCGCGGCGCGGCCGTGGAAGGTGACCTTCAGCTCGACCCGCGCGGTCAGCGGCGCCCACGACCACGAGTGCACTCCGGGGTGGACCATCAGGACGGCGTCGACGTCGTCGAAGATCCCCGCTTCGGCGAGTGCCTGCTTGCCGCCGCCGCGTTCCTCGGCCGGTGCGCCCACCGCGAGCAGTGAGCCCCGGCTGTCGCCGAGGACGTCCTTCGCGGCCAGTGCGGCGCCGAGCCCGGCCGCCGCGACCAGGTTGTGGCCGGAGGCGTGGCCGAGGCCGGGCACCGCGTCGTACTCCAGCAGCAGCGCCACGCACGGGCGTCCGCTACCGGTGCGCGCGACGAACGCCGTGGGCATCCCGGCGGTGCCGGTCTCGACCTCGAAGCCGTCCGCGGCCAGCTCGCCGGTCAGCAGCTCGGCCGCGGCATGCTCCTCGAAGGACGGTTCCGGCCGCTCGTGCAGCCTGGTCGCCACGGCCCACAACCGCTCGTCCAGGCGCCCGACACACTCGTCGGCGCGCTCGTGCAGCTCCTCGTGCCACTCCATGCCATGGGAATACCCGCAGTGGGCCCGGTCACACAAGCGTAGTCGTCCGGACACGCGGTTTGCCCCATACCGCGTCCGGGTATCCAGCCGGTTCCCCATCCCCAGGAGAACCCCGGTGACAGACCAGGTACTGACCTTCGGCGTCGAGGAGGAGTTCTTCGTCGTCGACCGGCGTGGACTGCTGTCGCACGCCGGGGACGACGTCGTCGACGCCGCGGAAGCGGCCGGTGGCGACCAAGGCGAACTCCAGCACGAGCTCACGCGCACCCAGGCCGAGGCCGCCAGCGACGTCTGCCGGACCCATTCCGACGCCCTGCGCCAGCTGCGCGGGATGCGCGCCGACCTGGCCGCCGCGGCGGCCAAACGGCGGCTCCGGCTGCTGCCGAGCGGCTGCGCGCCGCTGTCCGAAGAGGACCCGCCGGTGATCTCGCCGACCCCGCGCTACCAGCAGATGGCCGAGCACTTCGGCGCCACCGCGCGGACGTCGCTCACCTGCGGCTGCCACGTGCACGTCGCGATCCCGGACAAGGAGACCGGGATCAAGGTGCTGGCCCGGGTTCGCCCGTGGCTGCCGGTCCTGCTCACCGTCACCGCCAACTCGCCGATCGCCGACGGCTACGACACCGGCTACCACAGCTGGCGCTACCAGCAGTGGAGCCGCTGGCCCTCGGCCGGCCCGCCGCCGCGGTTCGACTCGCTGGACGAGTACGAGAGCGTCGTCGACGCGTGGCTGCGCGCGGGCTCGATCCTCGACCGCGGGATGGTCTACTGGGACGTCCGGCTCTCGGAGAACCAGCCGACCCTGGAGTTCCGCATCGCCGACGTCGCCGCCACCCCGGAGGACGCGGTCCTGCTCGCCGTCCTGGCGCGCGGACTGGTGGCCACCGCGCTGGACGACGACGCTCCCCCGCCGGACCTGCCCAACGAGGTGCTGCGCGCCCAGCTCTGGCGGGGGTCCCGGGACGGCGTCACCGGACGCTGCCCGCACCCGCGCACCGGCGACCTGGAGCCGGCGACAGCGGTGCTCGACGAGCTGATCAAGCTGACCAGCCCGGCACTCGAAGCGGCGGGCGACCGGGAGTTCGCGCTTGAGGGGATCGCCCGCCTGGCCGCCGGAGAAGGCGGAGCCGACCGGCAGCGGCGCTCCTTCGCGAAGCGGCAGCGCGGGGAGGACGTCATCGACCTGCTGGCCGTGACCGGCTGACCGGCACTAGCCGGCTTTGACCGGGCCGGCCTCCTCCATCATCAGCAGCGCGCCCTGGCTCTGGCCGTTCGCGCCCCGCAGCGCGCTGCACGTCAGCCGGACCACGACCGCCCGGCCGCGGCGGTTGATCGCGTCCAGGGTCAGCTCGGCGACCGACTCGGCGTCGGCCAGCGCGTCGCGGACCACCGGCCGCAGCTCGGCGAGCGGCAGGCCGATGTCCAGGTTCAGCAGGTGGCTGCCCTCGGCCTCTTCGCGGCGCACGCCCCAAAGTTCCTCGGCACCGCTGTTCCAGGCCTTGATCCGCATCTCCGTGTCGATCACGACGATCCCGGCTTGGATCGAGGTCAGCACCGACTCCAGGAAGTCGTTCAGGTCGTCGAGCTCCAGGCCGCGGTCACGCAGGGCGTCGTTGATCGTCTGCAGCTCGTCGTTGGTCGAGTGCAGCTCCTCGTTCATGGTTTCGAGCTCTTCGTTGGTGGACTGGAGCTCCTCGTTGGTCGTCTCCAGCTCCTCCACCGTGGACTGGAGCTCCTCGTTCGTGGTCTCCAGCTCCTCGTTGGTCGACTGCAGCTCCTCGTAGGCCGACTCGAGCTGCCGGTTCGAGTGCTCGAGCTCGGTGAGCAGCAGCCGCGCCCAGCTGACGTCGTGGAACACCACCGACACACCGAGCAGGCTCTTCTCCTTGCCCAGCAACGGGTTGACGTGCACCTCGTACCACACCACGTCCCCGGCGCGGCGCCACTCGACGTCCTTGATGCGCAGCGACCGGCGCTCCAGCCGGGCCTGCTCGACGTAGGGACGCAGGGCGACCGGGCGGTAGGAGACGTCGAGGTCCCAGAGCTTGCGGCCGAGGTCGCGTTCGGACAGTCCGAACGCGATCTCCGCCTGCTGGTTGATCAGCGCCGTGACCTCTTCGCCGGTCACCACGATCTGGGCGACGGGACTGGCCGAGAACGCGTGCTCGCGCAGCTGGTCCAGCCCCGAGACGTCGGCCGGGCGCCGGCCCGGGTAGCCGTGGGAGGCGAAGTGGCTGTACCCCACCGGCGAGTTCGCCACCTTGCGGAACACCCGCCGCTTGAGGTCGAGCGGCTCGAAGATCCGCGTGTGGCTGAGCAGCATCTCGGCCTTGCCCAGGAACATCATGCCCCGCGGGGCGAGCGCGAAGTGGAACCGCTCGAGGATCTTCGTCTGGGTGTCGGCGTTGAAGTACATCAGCGTGTTGCGGCAGACGAGCAGGTCGATCCGCGAGATCGGGGCGTCCTGCACGAGGTCGTTGCGGCCGAAGATCACCGAGCGGCGCAGGTCCTTGCGGAAACTGTACCGGCTGCCGTACTGCTCGAAGTACTCCTCCAGCTTGCCCTCCGGCAGCCCTTCGAGCTCGGCCGCGGTGTAGGACGCCTGCCGCGCCTGGGCGAGCGCCTCTTCGTCGACGTCGGTCGCGTAGATCTTGACCCGCTGGCGGAAGGCGTCGACGCCGATCGCCTCGGCGAACGCGATCGCGAGGCTGTAGGCCTCCTGGCCGGCCGCGCAGCCCGCGCTCCACACCCGGATCGGCTCCTCCGGGCTGCGTTCGGCCAGCAGCGCGGGAATCACCTGGTCCCGCAGGTAGTCCCAGGCGTCGGGGTCCCGGAAGAACCCCGTCACGTTGATCAGGATCGTGTTGAACAGCGCGACGAACTCGTCCGCGTTGACCTGGAGCTGGTCGATGTAGTCGGCGAAGGTGCCGGCCCCCACCTGGTTCATCCGCCGCTGGACCCGCCGCATCAGGCTGGTGCGCTTGTAACCGGTGAAGTCGAAACCCCGGGATTCCTTCAGGTAGGCGAGCACCGATTCGAACTCGTCGTCGGCTTCCGGCCGGGGATCCGTCACCGGGGACACGCTACCCGTGCCGGCTCGCGGGCCGACCGTGCCTGGTCAGCACCGCCCAGACCACCTTGCCGCCCGCCCAGGACCGGCTGCACCCCCACACCCGGGCGACCTGCGCGACCAGCCGCAGCCCGATGCCGGCCTCCCCGGGGTTGAGCCGCTCGTGGAGCACGGCCGGGTGCGGGTCGTCGTCGCCGACCGCGACGGTGAACAGCCCGCGCCGCAGCTCCAGCCGCAGCCGCGGCGCGGAGACCGTGTGCCGGATCGTGTTCTCGACCAGCTCGGTGGCGACGAGCCTGCCGTCCTCCTCGTACTCCGGCACGCCCCACACCGCGCAGACCCGGCTGACGAACTCCCGGGCGAGCGACGAGGCGCCGACGGTGGGCGCGAGCAGCTGCACCGCGCGGCGCCGCTGCGGACGGTCCCGGGCCAGCTCGGCCTGGCCGATGTCGGCGTGGACCGCCACGAACCGGTCGATCACCCGGCTTTCGAACAACGCCAGGTGCTCCGGCCGCGTCGAGACGAGCGAGAAGGGGATGCCGGGCCAGTCGCTGATCCGCATGGCGATGACGGAGAAGACGCTCGCCAGCGTGCCGTCGTCGATGAGGAGGTCCTCGATGTCGGCGATCACGCCGTCCGGGGCGTCCGTGGCGATCTTGAGGAGGCCGTCGCGCAGGTCCGGGTAGCTGGTGAGATCGAGCGTCCCGGTCACCGTCACCACGGTCGAGCCGGGACGGTGCTCCGGCACCAGGCTCACGGCCGCGGCGTCGCCGGTCATGAGGGCGGCCCGGTCTCCGGGTGCTGGGCGATGAGGAACCTCCGCAGGGTTTCGGCGGCCGTCGTGCATTCGCGCGCGGTCGTGTCGTACCGGCCGGTGAGCCCGGCCAGTCCGCGATGGGTGGAGTCGCGTTGCATGCGCCGGGCCAGCGCCGCCTTCTCGTCGAGGGAGCGCAGCGCCGTCCACAGCGCCCGCTCGAACTCGGCGTCGTGGGCGCTCAGCAGGGCTTCGGCCGACCACGCGTGCCCGATGCGGCAGCGGTACTGCCCGTGCGGGTGGCCGATCTCGAGCAGCGTGCCCTGGCAGTCCGGGCAGCTGTACCCGGACGCCGAGGTCCCGTCACCGGGCACGACCGCGTCCAGCCGGACGCTGTCCCGGGCGATCCGGTCCTCCAGCAGCAGCCCCGGTGACGACGGTTCGAGCGGGACCTCGTCGATCGGGACGCGCACCAGCTTGTCGAGGACCTTGCCGAGCACTTCGGCGGGGTAGACGTGCTCGGTCGGGGTGAGGGCCAGCGCGTTCGCGGGCATCCCCGGGTAGAGCGCTTCCTCCGGGTCCTGGACCATCGCCACGCCACCCCGCTCCACCACCGAGCAGAGCCCGGCCGCGCCGTCGTCGAGCGCCCCGGAGAGCACGACGCCGATCGCGGCGGGGCCCGCGGTGACCGCCGCCGAGCGGAGGGTGGCGTTGACGGCGGGACGGTGCCCGTTCTCGGTCGGGCCGTGGCTGAGCAGCAGCGTGCCCTCGTCGATGAGCAGGTGGCGGTCGGGCGGGGCCACGTGGATCACGCCCCTGGTCAGCGGCCCGCGGTGCTGCGCGGGCACGGACGGCAGGGTGCCGGCGCGGCTCAGGATCTGCGGCAGCGCGCTCGACGCGCCGGGCGAGAGGTGCATGACGACGAGCACCGCGGCCGGGAAGTCCGCCGGCAGGGCCCCGACCAGGCTGCGGAGCGCCTCGACGCCGCCCGCGGAGGCGCCGAGCACCACCACATCACGCTGGAAGGGCACGTCGACCACCTCCTCACCCCGTCACGGTAGTCGCCTCGGCCGCGGCGGGTAACCGGGGCGGGCGGATCGAGACCCGGGTGCGGCGGGCCAGGCCAGCCAGTGTCCACTGTGGACGACATGATCAGTCCACTGTGGACTGCGGGCACGCTTCATCCACTTGACCGGATCCCCACCCCGATTCGTGGTTAAACATCACTCGGACGGGGAAGATCTTGACGGTACCGACGTCCCGCAAGTGCCGGGGGGCACCGTGAGTGAACGCCGATCCATCCGAACGTGTAGTGGCCCGCGGACCAGGTCGTCCGGGACCCTTGATGGGATGTCTGAAGGTTCGGGACCCGACCGGCGGAGTACCGCCACCGTGCGCTGGCGTGCGTCGATCGGCTTGACCGTGGGCGCCGACGGCCCGGTGTCGAGCATCGTCGAGTCCGAGCACGGCAGCGAGGGCTCGGCCCGCGAGTGGATCGAACAAAAGCTGCCCGGAACCCGCTTCCCCGCCTGGATCCCGGCGGCCCGCCGAGCGGACGGCGTCGAGTTGTTCGGCCGCGTCGCCCGGGGCCGGGTCGTCACAGGCCGGTTGGTCCCCACGTGGGAATCGGACACGGCCACCGAAGTCTGGCACGCGGACCGCACCGGCGACGAGGTCCAGTGGCGCCGCTGCGCCGCCGAAGACCACTAACCCGCCCGGCTCTCAAACCCCCTTCCGCCGCAGGTAGGTCCCCTCCCCTGCTGGTCCTCCGACACCTTGTCCGCCGCGAGTTCCGGCCGGAGGCCGATCTTTCGCCAGGAAAGATGCGTTTGCTGGGACCGGGGTTTCATAGTGTGGGTCGCGACTCCGGCTGGAGCCTGCGGCTGGTCGCGCAGTACGGCGACACCTGCGACGTGTTCGGCTCCTCGCCCGCTGCGTGCGGGCCTCTGGAGCAGCGAGTCGGCAGTGGGGCTTCGTGGTTCCGTCGAGGTCCTTGCGGTCGGTCTGGGCCTGCGGCGCTCACCGGCGCGGGACTTTGCCCCGTCTGCACCTCCGCCCGCGTAACTCAGCCTGGTGTCGGCAGCGGAACACCTGACCATCGGCGTACTGGCCACTGCCCTTGACCTCCGGCGCACCGCAACCCCGAGCTAGGTGGCTCAGCTGTAGAGCGCTCGGTGGGCCGCCCTGATCACCGCCGCGTAGCCGCCGCCCAGGTTGCCCGCTCGGGCCAGGGCCGCCCGGGCCGCGTTGGCTCCCGGACCGCCGTGGACCGCGCCGCCCGGGTGGGCCGAGGCGCCCGCCAGGTACAGGCGGTCGACCGGGGTGTCCGCCCGTCCCGTGCCCGGGACCGGGCGGAAGAACAGCTGCTGGTGGATCGCCGTCGTGCCGCCGTTGATCGCGCCGCCGACCAGGGCCGGGTTGTGCTCCGCCAGCTCGGCCGGGCCCTGGACGTGACGGTTCTTGACCAGGCCGGCGAACCCCGGCGCGTGCGCCTCGACCGTCTCCTCGATCCGCTTGACCCGCCGCTCCAGCGCACCCCGGCCCGCCATCGAGCCGCGCGGCACGTGCGTGTACGCCCAGGCCGCCTCCGTGCCCGCGGGCGACCGGTCCGGGTCGCTGGTGGTCATCTGGCCGAACAACAGGAACGGGCGGCGCGGCGTCCGGCCGCGGGCGAGCTCGCCGCCGAAGGCCGACAGGCCGTCGAGGTCCGTGCCGAGGTGGATCGTGCCCGCGCCGCGCGCGTTTTCGGCCGTCCACGGCACCGGGCCGGACAGGGCCCAGTTCACCTTGACCGTCGCGCTGTCCCACTCGAACGTCCGCAGGTCGTCCAGCAGCCGGGACGGCAGCCACTCCGGCGCGACCAGCCCGCCGTACAGCACCGGCGCCGGCACGTCCGCCAGCACCGCGCGGTGCGCCCGGACCGGGTCACCCGCGGCGTCACGCACCCCCAAAGCGCGCCCGCCGGCAACAAGAATCTCGCCGACCGGACGTCCACAGTGGACGCTTCCGCCGCGCGACTCCAGCCGCCGCACCAGCGCCGCGGTCAGCTCCCCCGCACCGCCCGCGGGCACCGGGAACCCGGTGTCCTGGCCGACCATCGCCAGCAGCCAGCCGAACACCGCGCTGCCCGCGTTGTCCACGGAAAGGTCGCTGTGCGCGGCGTTCCCGGCCAACAACAGCTTCGCGCCTTCGCCGGTGAACAGCTCGTCGGCCAGCCGCCGCGCCGGCAGCGTCAGCATCCGCGCCAGGCGCACCGCGTCGCCCGTGCCGGTGCGCCGCAGCAGCTTCAGCGCCGGGCGCACGGGCGGGAACGGCGTGAACAGCGCGGCCAGCAGCGGGTCACGCAGCTCCTGCCACTGCTCGGTCAGCCGCCGCCACGCGGCGCCGTCACCCGGCGCGAACTCGTCCACGGACGCCATGGTCCGATCGAGGTGCCGCGACAGCACCGCGCACCGGTCGTCGGGCAAAATGTGCGCGAGCACGTCGGGGGCGTGCCGCCAGCGCAGGCCGTGCTCCTCGAGCTTGAGCCCCCGGAGCACCGGGGACACCGCGCCGAGCGGGTAGAACGAGCTGAACAGGTCGTTGTGGAAGCCGGGTTCGGTGAGCTCGGCGGTCTGGACCGCGCCGCCCGGGTGCTCCGTCGCCTCCAGGACCAGCACCGACCAGCCGGCGTCAGCCAGGAGGTTCGCCGCGACCAGGCCGTTGTGGCCGGCGCCGATCACCACCGCGTCGGCGGCTTCCGTACTCACTCGGCCTCCCGGCTGGTCGGGACTCGTGACTGGTCCCTCCAGCGTAGTGCGGCCGGCGTCCGTACGGGGGACGGTTTCCGCCCGGCCGCCGCGCTGTGTCCGATGTGGACAGTCAACGGCAAGCGCTTGACCTCAGGCTTGCCCCTCCGGCATGCAGACGCTCTTCCCGGCGTAAGCGGCGAGCCGCTCGTCGAAGCCGTCGGCGCTGCCCGGTCTTCGGAAGTGCGGCGGGTCGGGCCGCCCCGGGTAGCTGTCGCCGTAGAGGTCGCGCACGAAGTCCGCGACGGCGCACGGGTCCGGCAGCAGATCCTCGCCGAGGTAGGCGAGGATCACGACGTCTTCACCGGACGCCGACTCGACGGCCGCGGCCCAGCCGTCGCGCTCGTCCCACAGCAGGGCCGTCTCGTGGTCCGGGAACCGCTCGAGCCGCTGTTCGAGCGCGAGGTAGGCGGTGGCGGGCACCTCGACCTCGCAGAACCAGGCGGGCGCGTCGAGCTTGCTCGCGACGGCGAGCAGGTACTGCCGCAGTCCGAGCGCCGGTGCGCCGAGTCCGTCCCGTTCCGCCATGACACCTGCCCATCCGTCGCATCCCCGGCCCGGAGATACCCCGCCACCGGCGGGCTCAACCGGGAATTCCCCAGGTGGAGCAGCACGTCACGGCGCGTCCTCAGTGGAACCGCCGAGGGTCACCGGGCGAGCAGGGCCAGCACCTCCTCGTCGCCGGTCTGGCGGAAATCGGCGTACCACTGGCCGACCGAGCGAAACTCCGGCGGCTCGGCGACGCAGACGACGTCGTCGGCCTCGGACAGCAGCGCGGCCGCGCCCGGGGCACATACCGGCGCCGCGAAGACGATGGTCGACGGGCCACCGGCCCGCAGGTCGTGCAGGGCGGCCCGCGCGGTGACACCGGTGGCGAGCCCGTCGTCGACGAGGATGACGTCCCGGCCGGCGCAGACCACCGGCCCGCGGCCCGCCCGATATCGCTCGAGGCGGCGGCGTGCTTCGGCCCGTTCGCGGTTTTCCGCCCGCGCCAGCCGGGCGGTGGTGAGTTTCAGCGCGTGCAGGCTCGCTTCGGCGTAGATGGCCGGGCCGTCGGGCGTCACCGCGCCGACGCCGTACTCCCGGTGCCCCGGTGCGCCGATCTTCCGCGCGACCGCGACGTCCAGTTCGGCCCCGAGCACCCGGGCGACGACGGCCGCCACGGGCATCCCACCGCGGGCGAGGCCGAGCACCAGCGGATCGGCCCAGGTGCGGCGCGCGAGCTCCCGCGCCAGCCGCCGCCCGCCGTCCTCGCGGTTGGCGAACACCTGCGAAGCGGGCACGAGAACTCCTCTCACCCGTGGTGCGCTCACGGGTGAGTGTCCTCCTCGACGGAGCTTCGAGAAGAGTTCTCGACGGGCACGTCCGACGCAGGCCGACCAGGGCAACGCCACGCACCAGCCGGACGTCCCGGACCATGCCCCGCGAACGAGTCCGGAGCGGCGCACCGGGTTTGGCCGAGGGCGACACCAGGCGCCGGCCGATCACCCCGGCACTGCCGCCGCGAGCGAGGCCGCGGGCCCGGGCGAGGAGGTTCTCGCCCGGGCCCGCGGCTCTCAGAGGGTCTTCTCCAGCCGGTTGGCCAGCAGCTTGATGAAGCGGCCCGGGTCGCCCAGCTCGCCGCCTTCGGCCAGCAGGGCCATGCCGTAGAGCAGCTCGGCCGTCTCGGCCAGGCCCTCGTCTTCCGGGCGGGCGGTGTGCGCCTCGCGCAGGCCCGTGACCAGCGCGTGCTCCGGGTTGAGCTCCAGGATCCGCTTGATCGGCGGCAGCTCCTGGCCCATCGCGCGGTACATCTTCTCGAGCGTCGGGGTCAGGTCGTGGGTGTCGCCGACGATGCAGGCCGGGGACGTCGTCAGCCGCGACGAGAGCCGGACCTCCTTGACGTCCTCGCCCAGCGACGTGCCCATCCACGACAGCAGGCCCTCGAAGTCCTTCTGCTGCTGCTCGCGGGCGACCTCGGTGGCCTTCTTGTCCTCGTCCGAGTCCAGGTCGACCTGGCCCTTCGCGATGGACTGGAACTGCTTGCCGTCGAAGCCCTGCACGGCGTCGACCCACATCTCGTCGATCGGGTCGGTGAGCACGAGGACCTCGTAGCCCTTGGCCGCGAACGCCTCCATGTGCGGCGAGTTCTCGACGGCCGACCGGGACTCGCCGGTCATGTAGTAGACGTGCTCCTGGCCCTCCTTCATGCGCTCGACGTACTCGCGCAGCGAGGTCGGCTTCTCGGCGTCGTGCGTCGAGGGGAACGACGAGATCTCGAGGATCGCCTCGCGGTTCTCGAAGTCGTCGAGCAGGCCCTCCTTGACCGCGCGGCCGAACTCGCGCCAGAACGTCGCGTACTTCTCGGCGTCGGAAGACATCATCGACTTGACCGTCGAGAGGACCTTCTTGACCAGGCGACGGCGGATCAGCTGGATCTGCCGGTCCTGCTGCAGGATCTCCCGCGACACGTTGAGCGAGAGGTCCTGCGCGTCGACGACGCCCTTGACGAACCGCAGGTACTCGGGGACGAGCGACTCGCAGTCGTCCATGATGAAGACGCGCTTCACGTAGAGCTGCACGCCGCGCTTGCGCTCCCGCAGGAACAGGTCCATCGGCGCGTGCGACGGCAGGAACAGCAGCGCCTGGTACTCAAACGTGCCCTCGGCCTGCAGCCGGATCGTCTCCAGCGGGTCCTGCCAGTCGTGGCTGACGTGCTTGTAGAACTCGCTGTACTCCTCTTCGGTGACCTCGCTCGACGACCGCGCCCACAGCGCCTTCATCGAGTTGACGGTCTCCACCGCCGGCTCGGCGGGCTCTTCGCCCTCGGCGGCCGGCGCGGCTTCCGCCGTCATCCGGATCGGCCAGGTGATGAAGTCGGAGTACTTCTTCACGATCTCCCGGATCTTCGCCGGGGACGTGTAGTCGTACAGCGCGTCTTCGGTGTCCTCCGGCTTGAGGTGCAGCGTGACCGCGGTGCCCTGCGGCGCGTCCTCGACCGGCTCGATCGTGTAGGTGCCTTCGCCCGCCGACTCCCAGCGGACGCCCTCGGCGCTGCCCGCGTGGCGCGTCACGAGGGTGACCTTGTCGGCGACCATGAAGCTCGCGTAGAAGCCGACGCCGAACTGGCCGATCAGGTCCTGCGACGCGGCCGCGTCCTTCGCCTCCTTGAGCTTGGCCAGGAAGTCGGCGGTGCCGGACTTCGCGATCGTGCCGATGAGGGCGACGACGTCCTCGCGGGTCATGCCGATGCCGTTGTCCCGCACCGTCAGCGTGCGCTCGGCCGGGTCCGACTCGATCGTGATGTGCAGATCGGCCGTGTCCGCCACGAGGTCCTTGTCGCGGTACGACTCCAGCCGCAGCTTGTCGAGGGCGTCCGAAGCGTTCGACACCAGTTCCCGCAGGAACGTGTCCTTGTTCGAATAGATCGAATGAATCATCAGCTGGAGCAGCTGACGCGCCTCGGACTGGAACTCGAGCGTCTCGATCGGGGTGGTCACGGGCTTCCTTCCGGGTGTCACGGCGAACGGCCCGATCGTACCGAGGCGGTCCGACAGTCCCGGCCGTCACCCGGCCGCGCACTTTATGAACGCAATGTAGGCGGGCGGCGACGGCCGGTGTGATGCTGGCCACGCCCTGCTGCCGATCAAGGAGGATCGAGTGCCCGGACGCTTCCCCCGGCCCCGGTGGGCGGCCGCGTTCGCCGCGGCCTGCGCGCTGACCACCGGCTTTGCCGCACCTGCCGTCGCTTCGACGCCCCAGGGCGTCGTGGACCACCCCGTCCGCACCACCGGCTGCGGCCGCACCGCCCCCGTCCCGGCCGGGGTGACGACGACCCAGCACATCACTTCGGGCGGCCTCGACCGCACCTACACCGTGCACCTGCCGGCGCACTACAACCCGCGCAAGTCCTACCCGGTGCTCCTGTCGTTCCACGGGCACAAGCGCACGTCGCAGTACCAGGAGGAGCTGTCGGGCTTCTCGGCGCTGGACGCGATCTCGGTCTACCCGCAGGGCCTCGTCGGCACCGACGGCGAGACCGCCTGGACCGGGGCGCCGTACTCGGCCGCGGCGGACGACGTCCTGCTCACCAGCGACCTCATCACGAAGCTGCAGAAGTCGCTGTGCGTCGACGCGAACCGCGTCTTCGCCGCCGGGAAGTCCAACGGCGGCGGGTTCGTCGGCGTGCTGGCCTGCCGCCTGGCGAGCCGGATCGCGGCGTTCGCCCCGGTGTCGGGCGCCTTCTACCCGCAGGGCGGCGCCTGCCACCCGAGCCGTTCGGTGCCGATCCTCGACTTCCACGGCACCGCCGACACGACCATCCCCTACACCGGCGTTCCGGAGAAGGGGCTGCCGGCGATCCCGGACTGGCTCGCCGCGTGGTCCACAAGGGACGGTTGCCGCTCGAAGCCGGTGTCCTGGACGCCGGTGAAGGGTGTCGTCGCGCAGAAGTGGCTCGGCTGCGACCGGCGCGGCACCGTCGAGCACTACCGCGTCGAGGGCGCGGGGCACGTCTGGCCGAGCACCAAGCCGAACCTCGACTCGGCCACGCCGACGGTCATCGACGCGACCCCGGTGATCTGGCGGTTCTTCCGGAGCCACCCGCTGCACTGAAACAGGATTGACGCCCTTCGCACGGCTCGGCGACCATGAACGTGTCGCTTCGCGGAAAGCCGCCCGGATCACCGCGATCCGGGCGGCTTTTCGCGTCCCATCCGAAGAAAGAAGTCGCGCCATGGGGGTTCTCGTCCTCAACGCCGGTTACGAGCCGCTGCACACCGTTTCCGTCCCGCACGCCATCCGCATGCTGGTCCGGGACGTCGCCGTCGTCCACGAGGCCGAAGACGGTCTCGCGTACGGCCTGTTCCCGCGCCCGAAGATCGTGCGGTTGCTGCGGTACGTCGTCATGAAGTGGCGATATACGCAGCCGCCGCGCTGGTCCCGGCGCGGCGTGCTGGCGCGTGACGGGCACCGCTGCGCCTACTGCGGCCAGCGCGCGACGACGATCGACCACGTGGTGCCGCTGAGCCGCGGCGGCGCGCGGACCGACTGGCTCAACACGGTCGCCGCGTGCGGCGGGACGGCGCGCAGCTGCAACGCCCGCAAGGCGGACAAGCTGCCCGCCGAGGCCGGGATGAAGCTGCGGATCACCCCGCGCGTCCCGTCCTGGGACCAGCTGCACCCCTTCGGCGCGTGAGCGCGGGGACGGCCTGCTCGTCGGCGAGGCGGCGGGCAGGCCGTTAAGCTCGAACCGATCGGTCCCCGGATCCGTGTCCCCCGGGGAAGGCCTGGGCGAGCACCGGTACCGGAGGGTCGTCGTGACCGAGGCAGGACAGCTGATCGCCGAGCGCTACCGGCTGGTCGACCGGATCGGCCAGGGTGCGATGGGCGTCGTCTGGCGTGCCCGCGACGAGCGGCTCGACCGGGTCGTCGCGGTGAAGCAGCTGGGCTACGACCCGTCCGGCAGCGGTCAGGGCGGCCCGCGGGCGCTGCGGGAGGCGCGGCTCACCGCGCGGCTGCGGCACCCGCACGCCATCACCGTGCACGACGTCGTCGAGCACGACGGCGCGCCGTACCTGGTCATGGAGTACCTGCCGTCGCGCAGCCTCGCGGACGTCCTGCTGGAGCGGGAAACCCTGCCGGCCGACCAGGTCGCGCGCATCGGCGAACAGGTCGCTTCGGCGCTCGCCGCCGCGCACGCCGAAGGCATCGTGCACCGGGACGTCACGCCCGGCAACGTCCTGATGGCCCCCGACGGCGTCACGAAGATCGCGGACTTCGGCATCTCCCGCGCGACCGGCGAGGGAGCCGTGACCGGCGGCGGGTTCATCGCCGGCACCCCCGCCTACCTGGCGCCCGAGGTCGCCGGAGGCGCCGAGGCCGGGTTCCCCGCGGACGTCTTCTCCCTCGGCGCGACGCTCTACCGCGCGCTGGAGGGCACCCCGCCGTTCGGCACCGAGGACAACACCATCGTCCTGCTGCGGCGGATCGCCCAGGACGACGTCATCCCGCCGAAGCACACCGGCCCGCTGGCCGAGGTGCTCGGCCGGCTCCTGCAGCGGGACCCCGCGCAGCGGCCGGCGATGGCCGAGGTGCAGGAGCTGTTCGAAGCCGTCACCGGCGGCCGTCCGCTGCCGCCGCCCCGCGTCACCCCTCAGGTCGGGACGCGCCTGCTGCAGGTTCCTCCGCGCCGCCGGGGCCTGGTCCTGGCCTGCGCGGCGGGCGCGCTGCTGCTGGCCCTGGGGATCGTCATCGGCACGGTCCTGGTGCCCGGCAGCACCCCGGTGGCCGCGCCGGCGCCCGTGCCGTCCACCACCGCTCCCCCGTCGACGACCCCGGTCACCAGCTCCTCGGCCCCCGCGGACCTCGGGTGCGCGGCCGACTACCGGGTGACGAACTCGTGGCCCGGCGGCTACCAGGTCGAGGTGACCGTGCGCAACGACCGGGCGGTCGGCCTCCTCGGCTGGCGCGTCAACTGGACCCTGCCCCGCGGCCACCACATCACCGGCCTGTGGAACGGGACCTTCACCGTCGACGGCTCGACCGTCACGGTCGACAACGCGGACTGGAACGCGAAGCTCGACGCGAACGGCTCGACGTCGTTCGGCCTGACCGCGCTGACGGGCCAGGGCAACGGCTCCGCGCGCCCGGAGCTGACCTGCAAGACCCTCTGAGCACCCGGAAGCACCTGTCCCGCGGGGTTCGCGCTCTGCGATAGTCGGAAGGTGCACCTGAGAGCCAGGCGGCGATCGCTCCGCTTCGACGGCCACACCGTCACCCTCAGCATCGCGACGAAGAGCTGGTTCATCGTCCCCGGCGACACCAAGAACCGGTTCCCGGTCGAGAAGATCAGCAAGATCCAGCACACGCCGCCGACGGCCTGGAAGCCGGGCAAGATCGTGTTCGTGGTCCCGGACGCGGCGGCGGACGTCGTGGCGAACGTGCCGCTGTTCGCCGACAAGCTGGCCGGGAACACGTTCCTGTACCCGTACGGGATGCGGGCGAAGGTCGCGAAGTTCCTGGAAGCCGTGGAAAAGGCCCGTCCTCAGAAGTGACGTTCCGTCCATTCGCGGGCCGAACGCTCCAGCCGGTCGAGCACGGCCCGGATGTCCGGGCGCCGCGCGGTGCCCGTCCGGGTCAGCGCGAACACCTTGCGTGTCAACGGTTCCTCGAGCGGATGGAGACTCACCCCGGGCGGTCCGTCAGGTAACGCCATGGCGGGCACCAGAGCCACGCCCGCGCCGGACGCGGCCAGCGCGACGAGGACCGCGAAGTCGCTCGCCTCGGCCGCCACCAGCGGGACGAAACCCGCCGCGCCGCACGCCCGGTGGATCATCTCGCGGCACGAGAGGTCGGCGGCGGGCACGAGCCACGGGTCACCCGCGAACCGCTCGAGCCGCACGGGTTCGCCGGGCGCCAGGCCGCCCGCGCGAGCCGGGTCGAGGGCCAGCAGGACCGGGTCCTCCAGCAGGCGCCGGTCCTCGCAGCGCGGCGGGATGCTGCGCGGCAGCAGCGAATAACTGTGCACCAGCGCGATGTCGACGTCCTGGCGGCGCAACGACTCCAGCGCGTCGTCCGGCTCCTCCTGGACCAGGCGCAGCGAGACCGTGCCCGCTTCCCGGAGCCCGGCCCACGCCGACGGCAGCAGCTGCCGGGCCGCCGAGGCGAACGAGGCCAGCCGGACCGTGCCGGTGCCGCCGTTCTCGGACACGGCCGCCATCGCCGACTCCGCGGCGGCGAGGTCGTCGAGGAGCACCTCGGCGTGCGAGACGAGCAGTCGCCCGGCCGGGGTGAAGGCCAGGGTGCGGCCCTGCTTTTCCAGCAGCGGCGTGCCCGCTTCGCGTTCGAGCGCGGCCAGGTGCTGGGAGACGGCCGGGCCGGTCAGGTGCAGCGCGGCCGCGGTCGCGGCCACGGTCCCGTGCTGGGCGAGGCCGTGCAGGATGCGCAGGCGGCGGAGATCCAACATTAAGTCAGGCATTCTCTTCAGCGAAGAAACCGTAACTGGTACTTCAGCATCGTCCGGCCGACGATAGACGTCGTGAAGCGCACCTTCAAGGCAACCCTCGCCCTGGCCGTCACCGTCGTCCTGTGGGCCTCGGCGTTCCCGGCGATCAAGGTGGGGCTCGACGGGTACGGCGTCGCCGGGCTGTCGTTCGCCCGGCTCGCGGTGGCCTCGGCCTTCCTCCTGCTGGCCGCGCCGCTGCTGGGCGTGCGGCGGCCGCGCGCGGCCGACCTGCCGCTGATCGCGGTGTGCGGGCTGGCCGGGATGAGCGCGTACCAGGTGCTGCTCAACTGGGGTGAGGTGCACGTGCCGGCGGGCACGGCGAGCCTGCTCGTGTCGGTGGCGCCGGTGTTCAGTGTGCTGCTCGCGACGGCGTTCCTGGGCGAGCGGCTGACCACCGCGAAGGTGGCGGGCAGCGCGGTGGCCCTCGGCGGCAGCGCGCTCATCGCCATCGGTGGTGGCCTCGGCTACTCGGGCGCCGCGTGGGCCGTCCTGGCCGCCGCCGCGGTCCAGGGCGTCTACCACTTCGGCAGCAAGCCGCTGCTCAAGCGCTACACCGGGCTCGAAGTCGCCTGCTACGCGATGTGGGCCGGGACGCTGTTCCTGCTCCCGCTCGCGCCCGCGGCCCTGCGCGGTGTCGAGGCGGCGCCGCCGGGCTCGACCCTCGCCGTCGTGTTCCTCGGCGTGCTGCCCTCGGCCGCCGGATTCGTCGCGTGGGGTTACGCGGTCGCGCGGCACACCATCGCCGTCGCAACCGGCGCGCTCTACCTCGTCCCCGCGGTCGCGCTCCTGGTGGCGTTCGCCTGGCTCGGCGAGACGCCGACCTGGGTGGACGCCGCCGGCGGTGCGCTCAGCATCGCCGGCGTCGTCCTTCTTTCCCTCAGCCGCGGACCCGGTCGAACGGCAGCCGCAGCACCTGACCGGCCGGAACCGGCGCGTTCCGCAGGCGGATCGCGTCGAGTTCCGTCGCCGTGAGCGCACGGCGGTAGAAACGGACCTCGTCGAACGAGCCGTTCCAGCGGTAGGCGTTGTCCAGCCGCTGACCCAGCTGCAGCTGGAACGACACGGTCTGGCTGACCGAGCCGGCCGCCGCGGCCCCGGAGGCGACCTGGGTGCCGTCCACCCACAGCAGCAGCTTGCCGCCGGTCCGCTCCAGCGCGACGTGGTGCCAGGCCTGGTCGTCGTAGGCCTGGGACGACGAGACCGACGCGCTCCCGGCCGACGTGGTCATCATCGCGATCAGCCGGTGGTTCGCCGGTTCACCGCGCAGCCAGAGCTGGGGCGCCGTCGTGCCCATCCCGCCGAGCCAGAACAGGACCTGGTTGCCCTTCGTGGCGCCGTAGCGGAACCAGCCGGTCCACGTCAGATCGCCGTCGCCCGGCGGCTGCGCCGGGTCGTACGGCACGCGGACGTAGTCGTCGACGCCGTCCAGCGTGAGGCCACCACCGAACCGCCCGGCCGCCACCGACGCGCCGCCCAGCACCCGGGCGTCGGCGTGCCCCGAAACGTCCGGTGTGGACGGACCGGCCGAGTTGTGCGAACCCAGGTAATCCTCGGTGAAGCGGGCGAAGCGGATCTCGTCGCGGGCGTCGACCGCACCCCCTTCGTAAAGCAGGCCGATCTCCGAGCCGCTGATCGCCACCAGGTCCGAATAGCCGGACCAGTCCGTCGTGATCTGGGTGCCCTGCTCGGCGTTCTCCCAGGTCCGGCCGTTGTCGTACGACGAGCGGATCATCATCCAGCGGCGGCGGTCGGTGTCCGACGGCGACGAGAACAGGAGACGGTCGCCGACACGCACGATCGCTCCCTGCACCATCGGCGTCACCAGGTCGGGGATGGTCGTGAAGGACCTGGAGAACGTCTCACCGCCGTCGCGGCTGAGGGCGTAGTCGCGGTTGCCGATGTCGGTGCCGCCCTGCTCGCGGCCGCCGGCGTAGATCGAGCCGTCGGCCAGCTCGACGACGGTGACTTCGGACGGCTTCTGCGTGTACGTCCCGCCGACCGGGTGCGGGTAGCTGTTCACCGCGCCGACGTGCCAGCTGCGGCCGCCGTCGTCGCTGTAGACGAGCCCGGCGTGGTTCTCGATCGAATTGGTGCCGTCGCTGGTCTCGGCGTTGACGCCGAACACGAGCCGGCCCGCGTGACGCCCGCGAGTCAGCTGGATCCCGTGCACCGGCCCCGAGGCGTACCACGAGTCCCAGCCCGGCAGCTTCGCCTGGGCGCTGATGTCGACCGGTGCCGACCACGTGCGGCCGTCGTCGTCGCTGTACTGCGAGTGCGGGGTGCGCGGGCACGGGACGTCGCACGCCTTGTCGTCGTCACGGCCCTTGTTGTACGTGGTGATCAGGACGATCCGGCCGGTGCGACTGTCCACAATGGGCACCGGGTTGCCGTGGGTGTCGCCACCGCCGGGGTTGACGACCTGCAGCGGCGACCACGTCTTGCCGCCGTCGGTGGAGCGTTTCAGCACCAGGTCGATGTCGCCGGTGTCCCCGCAGTTGTCGATGCGGCCCTCGGCGAAGGCCAGCAGCGTGCCGTGGGTGCTCTTGACGATCGCCGGGATCCGGAAACAGCTGTAGCCGGGGTCTTGGGAAGCCTTGAACAGGACCTGCTGGTCGAACTGCGGCGCGGCCTGGGCCGGGCCCACGGCGAGCAGCGCACTCGCCACCAGGGCCACCAGCGCGGCCCATCTCCCCAGTGTTCTCATTCTCATCCCTTCAGGACAGCGACACCTCGCGAGGCGAGCCGGACCTGGCGCAGCGGCCGTGACGGGTCGCCCAGCAGGTCCGGCGCGGGCTGCGGCAGGTCGACGGTGACCGGCGCGGTGCCGTGGTTGAGCAGCAGGAGGTAAGCGCTTTCCGCACCGTGCCGGACGACCGCCTGGACCCCGGGCGGTGTGGCCAGCACCGGCGTCACCCCGGCTTCGGCGGCGACGCGGTCGAGCAACGGTGCCAGATCGGGCCGAGTGCCGACATACCAGGCGACGCCGTCCCCGAACGCGTGACGCGTGATCGCGGGGCGCCCGGCCAGCTCGCCGGAAGCGAAGGAAGCGACGACCTCGGCCCCTTCCGGCTCGATCCACTCGCACCAGAGCGTCCCGGAATCCGTTGTACCGTCGGCAAAACTCAGGTCGACGGGCGCATCCAGCGGCCAGAACTCGTCGACGCGCAGGCCGAGGACGTCCCGCAGCGGCGCGGGGTGGCCGCCGAGGTACGCGCGGTCGTTGGCGTCGACGATGCCGGTGAAGTACGAGACGACCAGGTGCCCGCCGCCGGCGACGTACGCGCGCAGGTTGTCCGCGGACGCCTGTTCCAGCAGGTACAGGTTCGGCACGACGACGAGCTGGTAGCCGGACAGGTCCCGCGCAGGGTGGACGACGTCGCACGTGATGTTGGCGTCGAAGAGCGGCGCGTAGTGCGCGAGGTGCGTCTCCAGCTGCTCCAGCGCCGCCGGGTGCGAGTCGAGCTCCAGGCCCCACCAGCTCGGCCAGTCGTGCAGGATCGCGACGTCGGCGCGGATGCGCGTCCCGGCCAGCTCCGGCACGCGCGCCAGCTCCTGGCCGAGCGCGGCCGTCTCGCGGAACGTCCGGGTGTCGCGGCCGCCGTGCGGGACCATCGCCGAGTGGAACTTCTCGGCGCCGCCGCTGGTCTGGCGCCACTGGAAGAACAGGACGGCGTCGGCGCCCTGGGCGATCGCCTGCCAGCTGCCGAGCCGCATCGCGCCCGGCGGTTTCGGGCTGTTGCGGGGCCGCCAGTTGACCGCGCTCGGCGCCTGTTCCAGCAGCATCCACGGCTGGTCCTTCGCCGACCGGACGAGGTCGTAGGCGAACGCGGCTTCGACGTGGGCGCGCGGGTCGTACGGGTCCGGGTAGGAGTCGAGGCTGACGACGTCCTCGTGCGGTGTCCAGGTGTGCCAGTCGAGCGCCTTCTGCACCAGGCCGACGAAGTTCGTCGTGATCGGGACGTCCGGGGTGACGCGGCGCAGCACGCGCTGCTCGGTCAGGAAGCAGCCGAGCGCGGCGTCGGAGGAGAACCGGCAGAAGTCCAGCTGCTGCGCGGGGTTCGGGAACGTCGGCGCGACGCGGGGCGGCAGGATTTCGTCCCACGCGGAGTAGCGCTGGGACCAGAACGTCGTGGTCCAAGCCGCGTTGAGCGCCTCGAGCGTGCCGTAACGGGCTTCGAGCCAGCGGCGGAAGTCCTCGGCGGATTCGTCGCAGTAGCAGGCCCGGATGTGGCAGCCGAACTCGTTCCCCGACGTGCCACATCGCCAGCGCGGAATGGCCTTCGTACCGCGTCGCCAGCTGCTCGACCAGCCGGGCGGCGTGCTCCCGGTACACCGGGCTCGACGGGCAGAACTGCTGACGCGCGCCGGGGGCGAGCCGGACGCCGTCGGCGCGCACCGGCAGCACCTCGGGGTGCGCCCGGGTCAGCCACGGCGGCGGGGACGCCGTCATCGTCGCCAGGCAGACCTGGACGCCGGCCACCGCCAGGCCGTCCATGACGTCGTCGAACCAGCCGAAGTCGTACTCCCCCGGCCTCGGCTCGACCCCGGCCCACGAGTAGATCCCGGCGGTCACCATGGTGACGCCCGCTTCGGCCATCAGCTTCAGGTCTTCGCGGCGGACCTCCTCGGGCCAGTGTTCCGGGTTGTAGTCGGCCCCGTAGTGGATCATCAGAGCAGGCCCGCCTCGGCCAGCTTCTCCTTGATCCGCAGCAGTTCCTCGTCGTCCAGCGGCAGCTGCGGGGGCGCCATGACGGCGTTGTCGATGAAGCCGCGCATCTTCATCGCGGCCTTGAACGCGCCCAGCCCGGCCGAGCCGCGGCCCATCCGGGTCGGCGGCGCCACCGACGTGATCGAGAACAGCTTCAGCAGGCGCTCCTGCTCGCGGCGCGCCGCGGCGAGGTTGCCGGACTTGAAGTGGTCGTGGATGAGGACGTACCCGACCGGGTCGACGTTGCCGAGGCCCGGGACGGCGCCGTCCGCGCCCATCGCGAGCGCCGCGTCCACGACGAGCTCGGATCCGGTGAACACGGAGAAGCCGTCGAGACCGCGTTCGCGCTTGCCGAGCAGCACCGAGCGGAACGCCGCCTCGTCACCGCTGGAGTCTTTCAGCCCGGCGATGACCCCGTCGGCGGCGAGGTCGAGCACCATCGCGCCGTCGAGCTTGGTGTGGACCGCGACCGGGATGTCGTAGGCGACGATCGGCAGCGACGTCCGGTCGCGCAGCAGCCGGAAGTGCCGGTCGATCTCGGCGACGTGGGTCCGCGTGTAGTACGGCGCGGTGACGACCACGGCGTCGGCCCCGGCGGCCTCGGCCGTCTTGATGTGCTCCGCGACCCGCAACGTCGTCATGTCGATACAGCCGGCCAGCACCGGGACACGCCCGGCGACCTGGTCGACCGTCGTCTCGACGACCACGCGCCGCTGCGCGTCGGGGAGGAAGGCGACCTCGCTGGAGGAGCCGAGGACGAAGACGCCGTGCACCCCGGCGTCGAGCTGGACCTCGACGTGGCGCCGCAGCGAGTCGGTGTCCACGCTGAAGTCGTCGTGGAACGGCGTGCACAGCGGCGGGACGATTCCGGCGAACTTCGGCATCAGGCGCTCACTCCGGCAGGGGTCTCGGGATGGATGCAGCGGTAGGTGTGACCACCGTCGGCGACGGCGAGCGGCGGCAGGTCGGCCGCGCACTCGCCGGTCGCCTTCGGGCAGCGGGTGCGGAACGCGCAGCCGCTCGGCGGGCGGGTTGCCGACGGCACCGGGCCGGTGAGCACGATCGGCTCGACCTGGTGCAGCAGGCTGGGCGTCGCCGAGAACAGCGCCCGGGTGTACGGGTGCCGGGCGGCCTCGGGCAGCTCCGGGGCCGGGGCCTCTTCGACGATCCGGCCCAGGTACATCGTGACGATCCGGTCGCTCATCTTCTTGACCGTCTGGATGTCGTGGGAGACGAACACCATCGCCAGCTCGAGCTGTTCACGCAGGTCGAGCAGCAGGTTGAGGATCTGCGCCCGGACCGAGACGTCGAGCGCGGACGTCGGCTCGTCGGCCACCAGTAGCGCCGGGCGCAGGGCCAGGGCACGCGCGATGGCGACACGCTGGCGCTGCCCGCCCGACAGCTGACCGGGCACCGCGTCGGCGACACTGTCGGGCAGCCCGACCAGCGTCATCAGCTCGCGGACCCGGTCGTCCCGCTCGTCCGGCGTGCCCACGCGGTGGACGTCGAGGGGGTCACGGATGATCTTGGCGACGGCCAGCCTGCGGTTGAGCGCGGTGGCCGGGTCCTGGAAGACCATGCCGACCTCACGGCCGAAGCCGCGGCCCAGTGGCTCGCCGCGGAACCGCACGGTGCCCGCGGTCGGGGGCTGCAGGCCGACGATCACCTTCGCGAGCGTCGACTTGCCGCAGCCGGACTCGCCGACGACACCGATGGTCTCCCCCGGGTTGACGACCAGGTGGGCGTCGGTGAGGGCGTAGACGCTGTCGTGGCCGAAGAGGTTGGCGCCGCGGATCTTGTGGACGACGTGGACGCCGTCGAGTTCGAGCAGGTTCACGCGGTCGCCTCCTTCTCGCGGGACAGGTCGACGGCCGGGAAGTGGCACGCGACGAGGTGCTCGACCGGCTCGCCGAAGCGGACCGGCGGCTCGTCGTGGCACTTGGCACGGGCCGCCGGGCAGCGGCCGGCGAACCGGCAGCCCGCCGGGAACTCGGCCGGGGCCGGCACGACCCCCTTGATCTGGGTGAGGCGCGCTTCGTTCTCCTCCAGCGAGAGCACCGCGCTGAGCAGGCCGCGCGTGTAGTGGTGCCGCGGCGAGCCGATGACCTCGGCGGTGGTGCCCAGCTCGGCGACCTGGCCGCCGTACATGACGACGACGCGGTCGGCGATCTCCGAGACCAGCGCGAGGTCGTGGGAGACGAGGATGAGCGCGAACCCGAGCTCCTCCTGCAGCCGCAGCAGCAGCGCCATGATCTGCGCCTGCACGGTGACGTCGAGGGCGGTGGTCGGCTCGTCCGCGACGATCAGCTTCGGGTCGCGGGACAGCGCCATCGCGATCAGGACCCGCTGGCGCTGCCCGCCCGACAGCTCGTGCGGGTAGGCCCGCAGCGTCCGGCCGGGATCGAGGTTGACCAGCTCGAGCAGCTCCGCCGGCGTGCGGGTGCCGCCGCGGCGGGTGAACTGCTTGAGCTGCGCGCGGATCGTCATCGCCGGGTTGAGCGAGCTGAGCGCGTCCTGGTAGATCATCGCGATGTCGTGGCCGAGGTGCCGCCGTCGCTCGCCGGGGCGCAACGCGAGCAGGTCACGCTGGGCGAACCGGATCTGGCCGCTCACCGTGGCCGTCGGCGGCTGGAGGCCGAGGATCGACAGTGACGTCAGCGACTTGCCGCAGCCGGACTCGCCGATCAGGCCGAGCACCTCGCCCGCGCGCACGCTGAACGAGACGCCGTCGACGACGTTCACGCCCTCGTGGCGGCCGGGGAAGGCGATCGCCAGCCGGTCGACCTCGAGGACCGTCTCGCGGTGGTCCAGGGAGCGGGCGCCGCGGGCGAGCCGCTCCCCCGCCTCCCGCAGCCCCGCGATCGGCAGGACGGGTGCCGTGTCGGCGTCTTCGCGAGCCGCGACGGCCTTCGCCACCGCGCCGGCCCTGGCCGATCGGGCCGAGGGCGCGGCCCAGGCGTCCGAGACCCGCTCGGACAGGATGTTCAGCGCCAGCACGGTGATCAGGATCAGCAGGCCGGGGAACAGCGTCGCCCACCAGCCGCCGGTCAGCACCAGGTCCTTGCCGTCGGCCAGGACCGAGCCCCACGACGGGTCCGGCGGCTGGATGCCGGCGCCGATGAACGACAGCGACGCCTCGAACACGATCGCGTCGGCCACCGTGACCGTGCAGTACACCAGCACCGGGGCGGCGCAGTTGATCGCGACGTGCCGCGTCAGCACGAAGAACCGGCGGGCCCCGATGACGCGTTCCGCCGCGACGTAGTCCTCGCCGTACTGGGCCAGCACGTTCGCCCGGATCACCCGGGCCACCGGCGGCATGTTGAGGAACCCGATGGCCAGGATCAGCACCAGGATCCCGTGCCCGAAGACCGCGACCAGCACGGCGGCCAGCGCGATGCCCGGGAACGCCATGATGACGTCGAGCACGCGCATCACCACCGCGTCCACCCGGCGGCCCGAGGTCGCCGCGAAGGCTCCGATCACCGCGCCGGACACGAGTGCGAGCGCCACCGCCCCCAGGCCGATGGCGAGCGACCAGCGTGTGCCGGCGACCAGCCGGGAGAAGATGTCCCGGCCGGATTGGTCGGTACCGAACCAATGCGCGGCGCTCGGGCCGCCGGTGTCGGTGCTCAGCGCGTCCGGGTTGTGCGTGGCGACGAGCGTGCCGACGATCGCGACGAGCAGCAGGACACCGAGGATCGCGAGCGCGGGCCAGGCCCCGCGAAGGCGCTTCACGAGTGGCTCCGCAGGCGCGGGTTGGCCATCAGGTACAGGACGTCGACGATCAGGTTGACCAGCACGAACCCGATCGCGATGGTGATCACGAAGCCCTGCACCTTGGCTGTGTCGCCGTCCTTGACGGCCTGGATCATGTTCTGCCCCATTCCCGGCAGCGCGAACATCGTCTCGATGACGACCGCGCCGCCCAGCAGGTAGCCGACCCGCAGGCCGAGCACGGTCAGCGGGGTGACCAGCGCGTTGCGCAGCACGTTGCGGCCCACCACGACCACCGGCGGCAGCCCGCCGCCACGCGCGGTGCGGACGTAGTCCTTGTCGAGCTCCTCGACCATCGACGTCCGGATCACCCGGGTCAGCTGCGCCGCGACCGGCAGTGCGAGGGAGATCGCGGGCAGCGTCAGCGAGTTCAGCCAGCCGCCGAACGAGTCGGCCGGGCTGACGTACCCGCTAGTCGGGAAGAGCCCGCGGTCGACGGCCAGCCACTGCACCAGCAGCAGCGCCACCCAGAACGCCGGGGCGGCGACACCGGCGAGCGTGACGATCCGGATCAGCTTGTCCGGCCAGCGGTCGCGGAACAGCGCCGACGTCACGCCGAGCACGAGCGAGGCCACCAGCGCGAGGACCAGCCCGAGCAGGGTCAGCTGCACGGTCAGCGGCAGCGCGGTGGCGATGGTCTCGCCGACCGGCTGCTTGGTGATCACGCTGGTGCCGAAGTCCCCCTGGACCAGGTGCCAGACGAAGTGCACGTACTGCAGGGGCAGCGGGTCGAGCAGCCCGTTCTCCAGCCGGAACTGCTGCAGCTGCTCGGCGGTGGCGTTCGCGCCGTCGAACGCGGCGAGCGCCGGGTCGGTCGGCGCGAACCGCATCACGACGAAGACGAACAGGATCACGCCGAGCAGCAGCGGGATCAGGGCGAGGACGCGGCTCAGCAGCATCCGCACGACGACGACCACGGGGGTTCTCCTCGCTCAGGCCGGCTTGGCCTGGTTCAGGTAGATGCCCGGGTAACCCTGGGCGCGCACGCCGCTGATCGCCTTCGGGTCCCACGCGGTACCGAGCTGGGTGAACACCACCGGGTAGATGACGGCCTGCTCGGAGATCCGGTCGAGCAGCTGCTTGTTGAGCGCCGTCCGCTTGCCTTCGTCCGCCTCCGCCGCGGCCTGGTCCTGCAGGGCCAGCAGGGACTGGGCGTCCGGGCCGGTCCAGCGGGCGTACTTGGAGGTGAGGATCGACTTGGCGTCGTAGTAGTAGCGGATGAGCAGGTCCGGGTCGTTGCCGAACTGCATCGGGTTGTTGGTCGTCGCGACGACCTGGAAGTCGGTGCCCGCGTCCAGCTTGGAGAACAGCGCCTTGGTGTCCTGGGAGTCCAAGGTGGTCTGGACGCCGATCGCGTCCCAGCCCTCCTTGATCACCTTGACGCAGTCGGCGACCAGCGAGGTGTTCGTCGTCGAGAGCGTGACCTTGAGACCGCTGACGCCGGCCTGCTGCAGCAGCTGCTTCGCCTTGTCCGGGTTGTAGGCGAAGTCCTGCGACGCGGGCTGCGACGACGGCAGCTTCGGGTTGATGAACGACGTCCCCGGCGAGCCGGCGCCCTTCAGCCCGATCTCGATCATCTTCTTCTTGTCGATCGCGTAGTGCAGGGCTTGGCGGACGAGGTTGCTGTCGAACGGCGCGTGCTGGGTGTTGAAGAGCAGGAACAGGTTGTTGCCGCCGTCGGCGAACTCGACCGTCCGGCCCGCCGCGCGGAGCTGGTCGGCGTTGGCGGCCGGGATGTTCTCGACGATCTGCGCGTCCGGCTTCGCCCCGGAGATCGCGGCGACGCGCGGCGCGGAGTCCACGATGGACTTCCAGAGCATCTTGTCGTAGGCGGCCGGGCGCGGGCCGTTGTAATCGGCGAACTTCTCGAAGCTCGTGTGCGACAGCGGCGCCTGCTCGACGACCTTGTAGGGGCCGGAGCCGACGACCTTGCCCGCCGCGGCGTCGGCCCACTTGCCGTCGTAGACGTGCTTGGGGACGATCTTGCAGCACTGGATCCGCTGCAGCGCGTACGGGAACGGGAACTTGAGGACGAACTCGACCGCGCGGTCACCGGTCTTGCGCACCTCCTGCAGCCAGGTGGAGAAGAAGCTGTGGATCAGCACGTTCTCCTTGTCGTCGAGCGCCCGCGCGTAGGTGAAGACGACGTCGTCGGCGGTGACCGGCTGGCCGTCGTGCCACTTCGCGCCGTCGCGGAGCTCGAACTTCAGGCTCGTGCCGCTCGCGTCGGGCAGGGCCTTGGCCAGGCCGGGGAACGGCGCGCGGGTGATCGGATCACCCTCCACGAGGGACTCGTAGCAGTGCAGGATCGCGGCCATCGAGAAGGCGGACGCGGTCTGCAGCGGGTCCCAGGTCTGGTTGTTGCCGTAGCCGATCACGGCGGTCAAGTTGCCCGCCGAGCTGCCGGTCTTGTTGGTGGACGCGGGTCCGCCACACGCGGCGAGCACGGTGGGGAACGCCAGGGCCGCGCCGGCGAAGGTGGTGTAGCGCAGCAACTGGCGGCGGCTGAGCGACGGGCTCTGGGACATCGCTGTCTCCTGCGGGCCTCGAACGGTAGGACATGGGACGTCCTATGACCGGCGTGAGCCTAGGATGGCTTCGCGTGCCGGTCAACCCTTCTGGACGTATGACGTAGGATGTCCTCTCACGACGCATCCGGGGAGGACAGCAGTGGCCCGTCCGCAGCGCAGCGAAGAGATCACCAAGCGCATCATCGACCTGATCGTGGAACGGGAGCTCCCGCCGGGCGCGCCGATGCCGACCGAGCTGAGCCTCATGGACGACATCGGGGTCAGCCGCAACTCGATCCGCGAGGCGATCAAGGCCCTGCAGGCCCTCGGCATCGTCGAGATCCGCCACGGGTACGGCACGTTCGTCGGCTCGGCGGGTTCGGAGTCGCTGCAGACCTGGCTGCTGTTCCGCACCCGGGCCCGCGGCGCGACCGACGTCGGCCGGCTGCGCGACCTGCTGGAGGTCCGCGAAATGCTGGAGACGGAGCTGACCCGCCGCGTCGCCGTCGACCACCGGCCGGAGCTGGTCGAGCAGCTGCAGTCGTGCGTCGCCCGGATGCGCCGCAAGGGCCCGGACGCGGCGGAGGCCGACCGCGAGTTCCACGACCTGATCTGCGCGGAGGCCGGTTTCGACCTGGCCCGCGAGCTGACCGGGCTGTTCTGGGACGTCTACCGCATCGCGGAAAGCGAGCTGGGCGGCCCGGCCGGCTCCCCGACGGCGACGGCCAAGCGGCACCAGGTGATCGTCGACGCCCTCCTGCTGCGGGACGCGGACGCCGCGGCCGAGGCGGTGCACCGCCACTTCGACGAGGTCCGCAAACGCGCGAAAGCCGGACCGTACGGCGGTTTCGGCGTCGCCCGGCCGGTGCCGGTGGCCCATTCCTGAGCGCCGCGGGGGTCGACCGCTACCGGCCACTGGCCGCACCAGGTCAAGAACGCATCCGCAAACGCGCGAAGCGGGCCCATACAGCGGTTTCGGCCTCGCCCGCCCGTGCCGCGGTCCATTCCCGACCCCCGCGTGCGCGGCTTGACCTGACTCTCGGTGGTTGACCCGTTCGAGGTAACTCCCGGAAGATCGAGAACCGGGCTCAACCGTCCCCGCGTCTGGCTCGTCGTAGTGGTGATCAACCACCACATGGAGGAGCCTGTGCGAAGAACTCTTTCGGTGCTCGCGGTCGTGCTCGCCGGTCAGGCGGGCCTGACCGGGCTCGCCCCGCCCCCCGCGGGTGCGGCGACCCGCGCGTCCACCGCCACGCTCATCACCGGTGACCGCGTCACCGTCCGGACCGCTCCGGACGGCCGTGACACCTTCGAAGTCCTGCCCGCCGCGGCCAAGGGCATGGCCCGGGCACTCGTCCACCTGCGCCTCGGCGGCCATGACTACGAGATCCCCGGCACCGCCCTGCCCTATCTCGGCCGCGGGCTCGACCTGAGCCTGTTCGACGTCAAGGCGTTGCTGGCCGGCGGTCAGGTCGACACCCCGAAGCCCGATTTCGGTGCGGCGCTGGCCAAACAGTTCAAGGAGGACAACGCCCGCGGCCACTTCGGCGGCCAAGGGCTCTTCGCCGGCGGAGCAAGCTACGCGCTCAATGGCGCGAAGCGGCCGAAAGCGCAGCCGCGGTCGGTGATGCGCACGGTTTCCGTGGACGCCAAGGACATCGGCGGAAAGCCCGCCGACACCGGGATCGCGTTCCTCTACAACACCGACGACGGCAACGTCCTCGATCCCAATGAGAACTACAACTACTTCACCGGGGGTACGGCGAAGTTCAGCGCGCCGGACGGGAACTACAGCGCGCTCGGCGTCTTCTGGACCGCCGACGCCGACGGCAACCCGACCGAACTGCGCTTCAGCGCGCAGCCCGAGTTCGCGGTCAAGGCCGACACCACCGTCCGCGTCGACGCGAAGCGCGCCACCAGCAAGCTGACCTGGGTGACCCCGCGGCCCGCGCTGCTCGACGACACCGGGTTCCTGTTCCGCCGGGCGGCGAAGACCGGGCCGGCGCTGCTCGTCGACTTCGACGCCGGTCCCGGCGTGCCGATTTCCGTTTCCCCGACGGCGAAACCCGTCACGACCGGCGCGCTGCAGACGTACCCGTACAGCAGGCTCGTGTCCCCGCCCGGCCCCGGCACGCCGTACGAATACGTGCTGCAGAAGGCGAGCGTCGGCACGATTCCGCAGCAGCGGTACGTGATCACGGCGAAGGACGTCGCCGCGGTCGACGCCACCTACTACAGCGAGTACGCCTCGGCCGGCCTGCGGCAGCGCAGCGGCATGTTCGCCTTCGAGGACAGCAGCGGGCGGCCGTCGCACCCGCTCGACCTGCCGCGGCGGCAGACCGAGTACGTCTCGGCCGCGCCGGACCTCGTCTGGTTCGGCGGGGTCTCGAAGTACGTCCTGCCCGGGCCGTTCCCCGGCTGGGCGGGCGGCCAGTACGAGGCGTTCCACGGCTACCAGGGCGGCACGGCCGTCACCGAAGGCTGGAACCGCTTCCCGCTGCACCCGGCCGGCGCCGTCGCCCTGGAGCCGCTCGACCACGCGACGGTCTACACCCAGCCGGGCGCGACGCGGGCCGGTGACCTGCTGCGGTTCTCGATCACGCCGTTCAGCGACAACGAACCCGGTCACACCGGGTTCGGCTTCTACGGCGAGTCCCGCGACACGATCACCGGGCACTACACGCTGACCCAGGACGGCACGACCGTCGCCGAGGGCAGCCCGGTGGGCGCGACCGCGCTCGACCTCGAGCAGGAGGTCGGCGCCGGGCCGTCGACGCTGGGGCTGACGATCGACGCGGGCCGCACCGGCCCGATGTACCACCAGAGCACGGCCACCCACACCGAGTGGACGTGGCGGTCGCAGCACGTCGAGGGCGCGACGCTTCCGCAGGCGCTGTACTGCACGCGCGGGGCGGACGGGCCGGACCGGTCCTGCGCGGTCGAGCCGTTGCTCACGCTGGGGTACGCGGTCGGCGGGCTCCGGCCGGACGGCTCCACCGCGTCCGGACCGCAGGGGCTCGACCTCACCGTCGGGCACCTGCAGCTGAGCGCCGCGAGCGCGATCACGGGGGCGACCGTGCAGTACTCGACCGACGGCACGACCTGGCAGGACGCGGCCGTCACGGCCCGCGGGAACGGGGTCTACCACGCGGACTTCGCCGCGACCACGGACACCTTCCGCGGCACGGACGTCTCGCTGCGGGTCACCGCGTCCGACGCCGCCGGAGCGACCATCGCGGAGACGATCACCGATGCCTACCACGTCTACGCGTCCTGAGGGGAGTGTCCACTATGTACATCAGAAAACTCGGTGTGCTGATTGCCGTGTGCGCGGCGGCGATCGCACTGGCTCCGGCCGCGTCCGCCGCGCCCACACCACGCGCGGCCTGTCCCGACGCGGGGCCGGGCGCCCTGCGCTGCCTCACCACGTTCACGCCGGGCGCCACGCGTGCTGTGGCCGACGGCCCGGCCGGCTGGGGTGCCGACGACCTGGCCTCGGCCTACCGGCTGCCCACGACCGCCGGGCCCGGCACGGTCGTCGGCATCTCGATCGCCTACGACGCGCCCAACCTGGAGGCCGACCTCGCCACCTACCGGGCGCAGTACGGCCTGCCGCCGTGCACCACGGCGAACGGCTGCTTCCGGAAGGTGAACCAGCAGGGCGCCCCGACGCCGTTGCCGGCGGCCGACTTCGGCTGGGCCATCGAGTCCACTTTGGACGTCTCCATGGTGTCGGCGGCGTGCCCGTCGTGCCGGATCGTCGTCGTGGAGGGCGACACACCCGGGTTCGCCGACCTCGCCGAGACCGAGGACACCGCCGTCCGGCTGGGTGCGAAGGTGGTGTCGAACAGCTACGGCTCGCGGGAAGGCGGTGCGCAGCTGGCGTTCGCGAGCCACTACCGGCACGCGGGCGTGACGGTGGTGGCGTCCTCGGGCGACTCCGGGTTCACGGCGGCGAGCTACCCCGCGGCGCTGGCGACGACCGTCGCGGTCGGCGGGACGTCGCTGGCCAGGAACCCGGACTCGCCGCGTGGCTGGGAAGAACAGGCGTGGGCCTACGGCGGCAGCGGCTGCTCGGCCTACATCGCGAAACCGAAGTGGCAGAAGGACACCCACTGCGGCAAGCGGACGGTCGCGGACGTCTCGGCGGTCGCCGACGGCCTGGCGATCTACAACACGGACGCGGGCGGCTGGCTCCCGGTGAACGGCACCAGCGCGTCGGCGCCGTTCGTCGCCGGGCTGTACGGCCGGTCCGGCCGCGCCGGGGTCGCGCAGCCGGCTGACCTCTACGCGCGGGCGGCCCAGTTCACCGACGTCACGTCGGGGAACAACGACCCGGTGGGCGGCGGCGCGAAGTGCGGCGGCGACTACCTGTGCGTGGCCGGCCCGGGTTACGACGCCCCCACGGGCGTCGGCGTCCCGAACGGCCTCGGCGGGTTCTGACGAAAGCCATGAGGGGCACCTTCATGGCTTTTAACGCCATGAAGGTGCCCCTCACGGCAGAGTCGGCAGAATCGGCAGGGTCAGCGGCAGAGCCCGCGTTCGATCGCCAGCAGGCCGGCCTCGGTCCGGTGCGCGCAGCCGAGCTTCCGCACGACCTGCGCGACGAGGGCCCGCACCACCGGCCCCGGCAGCTCGAGGCGCGTCCCGATCTCGACGTTCGTCAGGGCGGAGCCGATGCCGACCAGCACCTCCCGCTCGCGCTCCGACAGCAGGTCCACCCGGGCCAGGCGCTCGTCGCGAGGGCCGGACAAGCGTGTCGCCGCGGAAACCAGTCGGCGGGAGGCGTCCGGGGAGAGCACCACGTGACCGTCGGCCGCCAGCCGGACCACCTTGATCAGCTCGTTGCGGCGGGCCGACCGCAGCAGGAACCCCGCCGCGCCGTCCCGCAACGCGCGCAGGATCCCCGCCTCGGAGTCGAACGTGGCCAGCACGACCACCGCCGGGCGCCGGGACACCGGATCCAGCGGCGCGAGGCGCGGGTCCAGCAGCACCACGTCGGGCAGCCGCCGCCGGAGGGTGGCCTGGGTCGCCGTCGCGTCGCCGACCGAGCCGACCACCTCGATGCCGTCCGCCTCGCCGAGGATCCCGCTCAGGCGGTCCCGCACGCCGGGGTCGCGCTCGGCCACCAGGACCCGGACCGGCGGCGGTGGGAGCATCCTCAGTCCTCGGGCTTGTCTTTGGGCCGCAGGCGGATCAGCGGCAGGTCGGTGCGCGACGCGCCGACCAGGTCGCGCCCGCCGGGGCCCTTGAGCCGCAGCTCGCGGAACCGCACGGACGACAGCTGCGCGGCTTCGATCGGGTACACGTCACCGTAGCGCTTGATCTTGTCGACCAGCTCCTTGCCGAGCAGCTCGACGAGCCCGTTGTGCCGGCTCGCCCCGCCGCCCAGCGGCACGTCGAGCTGGCGGCGCACCTCCGGGAACCGCTGGTCGAGCTCCACCGCGAGCTGGTGGATCGTCACGTAGGCGGGCCCGAAGTCCCCGGCGTCCGGTCCCGGCGGAATCTCCTTCAGCACCTTGACGAGCTTGTCGTCCATCGCGAGCGTGTCCCACAGCGCCATGCTGCCCTGTCTTTCCGGTGATGTAACGGCGTCGAAGCCGCTTCGGTCTACCAGAGGACCGGCACGCGGTCCACTCCCCCGGTGACACGATTCACCCGGACCTCGAGTTCGTCGACGCCGACGGCCAGCCGCAGACCGGGGAACCGGCGGAACAGCGACCCGAACACCACCCGCAGCTCGGTGCGGGCGAGGCTGGCGCCGATGCAGAACCAGCCGCCGTAGGCGAACGCGACGTGCCCGTTCGGCTTGCGGTCCGGGTCGAACGTCGCGGCGTCGGGGAACACCGACTCGTCGCGGTTGGCGGCCCCGATCGACAGCACCATGGCGTCGCCGCGGGCGATCGCGACGCCGCCGAGGTCGACGTCGTCGTGCGCGTACCGCAGGAGGCCGAGGCCACCCGGCGCCGACATCCGGAGGATCTCCTCGACCACACCGTGGACGCGGCCGTCCGGGTCGGCGACCAGGGCGTCACGCCGCGCGAGGTCGGTGAGCAGGAACAACACGCCGAGGTCGATCCGGTTGGACGTCGTCTCGTGGCCGGCGAACAGCAGGCCGGCGGCGAGCCGGGCGAGGTCGTCGTCGCTGAACGTCGGGTCCTCGGCCTGGGCGCGGACCATGTCCGACACGACGTCCTGGGCCGGATTCCGCCGTTTCGCCGCGGCGAGCCGGCCCATGTACTCGGCGAACTCGTCGAGCGCGGCGTCGGCGCCGGACCCGATGTCCGTGCGGCCCATCCGGTCCGAGAGCACCCGGAACTTGCCGCGGTCCTCGTACGGGACGCCGAGCAGCTCGCAGATCACCAGCACGGGCAGCGGGAACGAGAGGACTTCGTGCAGGTCGACCGGTTCTCCGGGGTGCTCGGCGCGAGCGCGGTCCATCGCGTCGAAGCAGCCGTCGGCCAGCTCCTGGACGTGGCCGGCCAGCCGCCGCATCCGGTTGGCGGAGAACGACGGGACCAGCATCTTCCGCATCCGGGCGTGCTCGGCGTGCTCGGTGTCGTGGTCACCCTGCGGCCGGCTGAGGATCGCCGCGTCCGATAGCGAGGACGCCTCTTCCGGCGCCGGGTGCGACCGGCCGAACCGCGGGTCCGAGAGCACGGCCCGCACCTGGTCGAACCCGGTGACGAGCCACGCCGGGTCACCCACCGGCGTCGTCACCCGCACCACCGGCCCCTGGCGCCGCAGCACGTCGTAGAGCGGGGCGATCTCCAGGACGTTCGGCCGCGCGAACGGCAGGCGCGGGGTGTCCGTGGTCGCGGTCATCGAGGATCCTCCCGGGTGCGCGGCCGACGGCACGGACGGACGGGCCGGTGACGGCCGCTCCCCCGGTCCCAAGATCCACGGTACCCAGCCGGGCGGGCGACGCGCAGATTCGTTGCCCGTCCGGGCTAACCGCCTCGCACGAACGCGACTTTTCCGGCAGCGCCTAGAGCAGCTTCCAGGCCTGGGTCAGGGTGTCGCGCAGGATCTGCTCCATCTCGTCGAACTGGCGCTGGTCGCAGATCAGCGGCGGCGACAGCTGCACGACCGGCTCGGCGCGGTCGTCCGCGCGGCAGTACAGTCCCGCTTCGAACAGCGCGTCGGACAGAAAACCGCGCAGCACGCGCTCGGATTCGGTGGCGCTGAAGGTCTCCTTGGTCGCCTTGTCCTTGACCAGCTCGATGCCGTAGAAGAACCCCGCGCCGCGGACGTCGCCCACGATCGGCAGATCGGTCAGCTTGTCCAAAGTGGACCGGAACGCGGACTCGTTCGCCAGCACGTGGCCGTAGAGGTCCTCCCGCTCCATCAGGTCGAGGTTGGCCAGCGCCACCGCGCAGGACACCGGGTGCCCGCCGTAGGTCGAGCCGTGCATGAACGTCGTGGCGCCGCGGGTGAACGGGTCCATCAGCCGCTCGCTCGCGAGCACCGCGCCCAGCGGCGCGTACCCGGACGTCAGGCCCTTCGCGATGGTGATGATGTCCGGCTGGTAGCCGTAGCGCTTGGCGGCGAAATCGTACCCGACCCGGCCGAACGCGCAGATCACCTCGTCCGACACCAGGAGCACGTCGTGCTTGTCGCAGATCTCACGCACGCGCTCGAAGTAGCCGGGCGGCGGGACGAAGCAGCCGCCGGTGTTCTGCACCGGCTCGAGGAACACCGCGGCGACGGTGTCCGCGCCCTCGAACTCGATGGCCTGCTCGATCTGGTCGGCGGCCCAGCGGCCGTAGGCGGCGTAGTCGTCGGCGTGCTCGGTGGCGCGGTAGAAGTTCGTGTTGGGCACGCGCATCGTGCTCGGCACCAGCGGCTCGAAGTCGGCCTTCGCGCCGGGGATGCCGGTGATCGACAGCGCGCCCTGCGACGTCCCGTGGTAGGCCAGCGCGCGACTGATCACCTTGTGCTTGGTGGGTTTCCCGACGAGCTTGAAGTACTGCTTGGCGAGCTTCCAGGCCGTCTCGACCGACTCGCCGCCGCTCACCGTGAAGAACACGCGGTCGAGATCGCCGGGTGACGCGGCGGCCAGCCGCTCGGCCAGCTCGATCGCCGACGGGTGCGCGTGGCCCCACAGCGGGAAGTACGCGAGCTGCTTCGTCTGGCGCGCGGCGGCTTCGGCGAGCTCCTCACGGCCGTGGCCGACCTGGACCGCGAACAGGCCGGCCAGCCCGTCGAGGTAGCGCTTCCCGCGGGCGTCCCAGATGTAGGGGCCCTCGCCGCGCACGATCACCGGGACGTCGGCCTCGTCGAAGGCGGAGTGGCGGGTGAAGTGCATCCAGAGGTTGCTGCGGGCGGAGCGGGCGAGGTCCGCGGCGGCTGTGGTCGTCATGGCTCGGTTATCGCACGCGCCGTCGCCGTTACGCAAGCGATCCAGTCGCCGAAACAATCGTTAACAACTAATTCATGGCCGCTTGTCGATCAGTGCTTCGGATTTAGTCGTCACGGTCAGCGAGTGCCCCACTGGTAGGTCTGCTTACGCAGCTTGAGGTAGACCATCGCCTCCGCGTGCCGGACGCCCGGCAGCGCGCGGATCCGGGTGGAGATCAGCTCGAGCAGCGCCTCGTCGTCGGCGCACACCGCCTCGCAGAGCACGTCGTAGCGCCCGGCACAGAGGATCACGTAGGCGATTTCGTCCATTTCGGCCAGTGCGTCGCCGACGGGCTCGAGTGGACCGTCCACGGTGATCGCGATCATCGCCTGCCGGAACAGCCCGACCTGCAAGGGATCCGAGACGGCGACGATCTGGATGACGCCGGAGTCCGACAGCCGCTGCACCCGCTGGCGCACCGCGGCCTCGGACAGGCCGACGGCCTTGCCGATCGTCGCGTACGCGCGCCGGCCGTCCTCCTGCAGTTGCGCGATGATCTGCCGCGAGATGTCGTCGAGCACCGGCGGCGCCGGCCGGCTGGGGATGTCCTGGCTGCTCACGCCCGGGATCATCCCTGACGCGGGCGACCGCAGGCAAACGCGGCGAATCGATCACGCATGGTCACCGAATGCGAAGGTGACACCGGCTCGCGGCAACGGATTTAGTCGTCTTTGTGGCGTTGACAACACCGAAACACTTGCTGTTCCATCCGTCGCACCTTGCCCCGGCCGGAGGGAACGCCGATGCCCCGCACCCCAGCCCCGCCCGAGGCCGCCACGGCCACCGCACCCGCCGGACCCCGCACGCTGACCCGCTCCATCGGCGTCGGCGGCGGCACCCTGCTCACGCTCAGCTGCGTGACGCCGGCGTCCTCGCTGTTCGTCCTCGTGCCGCCGCTGTTCGGCGAACTCGGCACCGGCACCGCGCTCACGATCACCCTCGCCGTGCTGCTCTGCGTCGGCGTCGCCTTCTGCTATTCCGAGCTGGGCACGCTGGTTCCCAGCGCGGGCGGCGAATACGCGATGGTCACCACGGTCGCGAACCGGTTCGCCGGCTGGATGACGTTCATGCTGTCGTTCGTCGTCATCCTCGTCGTCCCGCCGATCATCGCCATCGGCGTCTCGGACTACCTCGCCGCGGTCGTCGACATCAACCCGTCGGTGGCCGGTGCGATCGTGATGCTCGCCGCGACCGTGATGGGCCTGCTGAACCTGCGCTCCAACGCCTGGATCACCGGGATCTTCCTGGTCATCGAACTGGTCGCGATCTTCGTCGTGTCGCTGCTGGCCTTCACGCACACCTCACAGAGCCCCGCCGTGCTGGTCAAGCCGACGCTCGGCAGCGGTGGCGCGATCGGGCTGATCGCGGTGATCGCCGGGCTCGCCGTCGCGCTGTTCGTCGTGCAGGGCTTCAGCACCGCCGTCTACCTCGCCGAGGAGATGCGCGAGCCGCGCAGGACGGTCGCGCGGACGGTGTTCTGGACGCTCGGCATCAGCGCGCTGGTCATCCTGGTGCCGGTCGTCGCGATCACCCTCGCCGTGCCGGACGCCGCGTCGCTCGCCGGGCTCGACCTGACCGCGCTGGTCGTCGGCTGGAGCAGCACCGCCGTCGGCGCCGCGGTCAGCCTCTGCATCGCGGCGGCGATCGTCAACGCCGTGATCGTCATGGTCATCCAGAACTCGCGGGTGCTGTTCTCCTCGGCCCGCGACCGGGCGTGGCCGGAACCGGTCAACCGCGCGATGAGCACGGTCGGGCGCCGCTACGGGTCGCCGTGGGTGGCGACGCTGGTGACCGGGCTGTCCGAGGCCGTCCTGTGCTTCGTGCCGGTGGACACGCTGAACGGCGTCACCGGGGTCGCCGTCGTCGCGCTCTACCTCAGCGTCGCGGCCGCCGCGCTCGGCGCCCGCCGGGCCGCGCACCGGAAGCCGCACGTCTGGCGGATGCCGGCGTGGCCGGTCGTGCCGGTGCTCGCCGTCGCCGCGCTGCTCTACATCCTGGTCGAGCAGAGTGCCCTCGACCTGGGCATCACGGCCGGCGTGCTGCTGGTGTCGGCGCTGTACTGGTGGGGCTACCTGCGCCGACGTCCCGGGCGGTGGGTCGTGACGGTGCCGCAGGAGTAGGTCACGGCTTCGGGCCGCCCCGCAGGAACCGGATGCCGACGACGATCACGGCCAGCAGGCCGATGACGGCGACCCCCACCCAGATCCAGCCCGGCAGGCTGCCGGTGTCCACAGTGACGGCGGCGGTCAGGGCGCGGTGCGGGATCATTCGGACATCCTGCCCTATCCGGTTCGTGCAGTGTTCGTGTCCACCTGTGCAGCGGTGGGGGTGTCGCTGGTCTCCGCGCCGGGCATTGGTCAAGATGGACGCCTGGGTGGCGAGGGAAGGACCTCCATGGCGACAGTGCGCGACGAGGCCGACGCGCGGCGGCAGCTGCGCGCGGAGCACCAGCGGGAGCAGCAGGAAGGGCACGGACCCCGGGAGAAGGCCTCGGGCGTCGACCGGCCGACGGATGGCGGTTCGGCCGCGCTCGTGGCCGACGGCGGTGACGTGATCGCGCTGGACTACGCCGAGATCGCGGCCGCACAGAAGGCCCTCGACGACCGGTACCAGGAGGTCGCGCGCTACCTCGACAGCGCCCGCGACCTGGGCACCCCGCTGGCCGACGGCAAGGGTCCCGTCTCGCACTGGATGCGCGCGTCGTTCGGGCTGCGCGGTGGCGCCGAGGCCGGCGGCGTCCAGACGGCGCTGCAGTCCTACCTGACCGAGCTGGCCTCGCTTCGGCAGGCGCTCGACACCGTCGCCGCGACCCACCAGCGCAACGACGAACAGGCCGCCGAGACGCTCGCGGGGGCCCAGGATGCCTGAGTTCCACTCCACGCACCACGAGCCGACCAAGCGCGAAAAGGCCAAAGCGCGGCGCGTCCGCCGTGAGAAGGCCGTCAACAACCGCGAGGACACGTTCGGGCGGATCAACTGGGACAGCTACGACCACCGCGAGCTGTGGGACATGGTGCAGTCGGCCGAGCCGCCGAAGCTCGGGGAACAGGCGCACCGCTGGGCCGAGCTCGCCGAGGGCGTCGGCAACGCCACCGAGGACGTCCACGCCGTGGTGCAGAAGCTGCTGCTGTCGTGGCGCGGGCCGTCCGCCGCGCAGGCCGCGGATTCGGTGCAGCGGCTGACGGGCTGGGCGTCGACGGCGGGCGAGAACGCCCGGCACATCGGCGACGGCCTCGACACCTACACCTCGGCGATCGGCGAGGCCCAGAAGAAGATGCCGGAACCGGTGCACTACTGGGCCGAGCGGTGGTTCAAGGAGGGCTACGCGGTCAAGCGGCTCGACGGGCCCGAGGGCACGTACATGCTGGACCAGCTGCTCGACGACAAGCTCCCGACGAAGAAGCAGGCCGACGACGCCAAGGCCGAAGCCGTCCGGGTGATGGAGCAGTACGAGGGCGCGAGCCACGACGTGCGCCACCGCCTCCCGCCCGCGTTCGACGCGGCGCCGCAGGTGAGCGCCGTCGACGGGGACCCGGTGGTGCCGCGCGTGCCGCCGTCTCATTCTCCTTCTCCGACGCCTTCGCCGTCGCCCACTCCCTCGCCGTCTCCGTCTCCCGGGCCCGGCTCCTCGCCCGACTCGCCCGACGATGCGACGACCACCGCGGGCGTGCTGCCGGGCACGCTCACGGGCTCTGGGCCCGGCCTGGCCGCACTGTCCGGCCTGCCTGGCCTGTCCGGTTTGCCCGGGGCCGACGGGGTGATCGGCGCGGGCGGGTACGGCGCAGGTTCCGTCCCCGGCTTCGCGGGCATGCCGGGCGGCACCGGAGCCCTCGGCGAAGGCGCGGGGACGGGCGCGGGCCGTTTCGGCACCGGAACGTCCGGCTTCGGCCCGGGCGCGAGCGGAACCCGCGGCGCGGCGGGCGGCTACGGCATGTACCCGCCGGGCAACCAGGGCGGCGCGCGGGGCGAGGAGGACACCGAGCACCGCGACAAGTACGCCGACGGCTACGACCTCCTGGACGACCTGCCCCCGGCCTATCCCCCGGTGTTCGGCGAATGACCGGCTTCCACGCCGACCTGGCGGCCCTCGAGGCCCTGGCCCGCCGTCTGGAGGAGACGGCCGACGACTTCGCGGCGGCCTCGGCCGACGTGGAATCGGCCACGAGCGGCGACCTGGGCCCACCGGCGGTGACGGCAGCACTCACGTCGCTGACCGGCGAGTGGTCCGGAAGGATACGAGCCGTGCGGACGGACTACGCGGCAGCGGCGGACAGCGTCCGCGCGGCGGCGAAGGCCTACGGCGGTTCGGACACGAGCGCGGCGGAGGCGCTCGGCACGATCGCGGACACACCGAGCACCGGCCCGGCCGATGGCTGAGTTCCGGGGTCTCGGTTTCGACCCCGTCCCCGGCAGCGCGGAGGCCGTCGCCGATGCGGCGCGTGGTTGCGTCGCGGCCGCCGCCAAGCTCGGCGAAGCACCAACGCCCGGCGAGATCCCCGAGTGGGCCGGACGGTCCGCGCAGGCCCTGGCCGACCGCGCCGGACGCACCCGCGCCGGCCTCGCCGCCGTGCCCGAAGCGCTCCGCAAAACCGCCGCCGTGCTCGACGACTGGGCCGGCGTCCTCGCCGATCACCGTCGGCAGGCCGAGGACCTCGACACCCGGGCCGTCACCGCCCGGCGCGCGGTCGTCGGCGCACAGGACGACGTCGAACGCGCCGAGACGACCGTCCAGTTTTCCCCTGGCACACAAGGAGAACTGACCGAGGCTCGCGCGAGCCTTACGACGGCACAACGAGAACTCGACCGCCTCCTGGACCAGGCCCGTGACCTCGAACGCCTCCACAGCACCGAGGCGGCCCGCGTCGCCGAGCGGCTACGGGCCCTCGGCGACGGCGGCCCGCTGCCCACCGCACCGGATTTCCGAAGCCTGGCAACCCATCTCGGCACCTTCTCCCAAGCCGGGCGCGACCTCGGCGTGACCGTCGCGCGGACCCCGGTCGCGCCGGTCACCCCGCCCTCCGGCGCCGTCGGCGCGTTCACCGCGGCTCTGGGTGGCCGGTGAAACTGCCCGCGGTACCGGGGATCAGCCCGGTGAGCCTGGCTTCGGTCGAGCGCACGACCGCCGAGCTGCACGCGCTCATGGTGCGCCTGCGCGGCCCCGACGCCGCTCGCGACCTCGGCCTGGAAGCGGCCGCCGTGCAGTCCGCCGAGATCGCCCACGAGCAGCGGGCCGGCCTGCTCGCGCTGGTCGAGCACCGCGACGCCGACCCGGCCCTGCTCATCGCCGGGGTGGTCCCGGTCGACGGCCCGCTCGACGAGACGGCCGCCGCGGACCTCGGCCACTTCGTCGCCGACAAGACCCCGGGCATCCGCGAGGTCAGCAGTGCCCGCACCGGCCGCGGCTACCCGGTGGTGATCGTCGAGCGGATCGGCTTGTCGGGCGCGCAGCTGCAGGCTGTCGTGCTCGACCCGGACCGTCCGCGTGCGGCGGTGTTCACCCTGCACTCCCCCGGCGGCCGCGGCTGGCTGGAGGTCGCGGGGCTGGCCGGGACGCTCGTCGCGGGCGTCGACCTGACTCCCGCGGAACCCCGCGCGGCGGCGAGGCACTGATGCGTCAGCCCCGCAACGCCTGCTCCCGGAACTCGCGCGGCGTCCGGCCGGTCGCCCGGCGGAACGTCCGCGAGAAGTGCGGCGCGCTGACGAACCCGCAGTCGCGGGCGATCTCCGCGATGCCCCGGCCCGCTTTCGCCGGATCGGTCAGCAGGGTCTTGGCCCGCTCGATCCGCAGTCCTTTCAGCCGTTCCGAGACGCCTTGGCCGTCGTCGAACAGCTGGTACAGCCGCCGTCGCGAGATGTACAGCGCTTCGGCGATCTTGTCGGCGCTCAGCGACTGCTCACCCAGGTGCGCCCGCATGTACTCGAGCGCTTCGCGCCTTCGCGTCGCCAGCGCGTCAACGCGGTCCAGCTCGACGCGCAACGCGCTGCGCAGCACCAGCTCGGCGAGGCCGAGCAGGTGGTGGGCCAGGCCGTGCGGGTCCAGCCGCGGCCCCGCGGCCAGGACGTGCGCGACCGCGCCGGCGAACAGCGACCGCAGCGGCGCGTCCACCTCGACCGGCCGGAACATCAGCGGCCGCAGCTCGGCGAACGAGATCGACAGCTTCGCCGCCGCGACGGTCAGCATCACCACACCGGACGGCTGCAGGTGCAGGGTCGCGTCGGCGAACGTCAGCTTGGCACCGGATTCGGCGACCGCCCGCGGGACCGGGCAGCGCAGCAGCAGCTGGACGCTCTCGGGCGCGGCCGGACCGCCGAGGATGGCCGCGCGGGCGGCCGCGGCACCGGAAGCACGGACGACGAGGTACCCGGTCGCGGGTACGTCGACTGAGTGCGGCTCGGCCATCGGCACCATCGTGCCCGACGGCGGCCGCATCCCACGGGAAGGGGGACCATGGCGCGGCGTACCGCGACGGCGTCGGGAGTGATCCTGTCGCATCTGGAATTCGATCTCCTCTGGGAGGACCTGGGGCCGGGCGGGCCGCCGCCGTACCCGTTCGACGTGCCGGCGCACGGCGCCACCCACGCCGAGCGCGACGACCTGGGCGTGCGCGTGTTCGCCGGGCTCACCGAGGCCGGGCTCACCGACGGCGACGACGTCGACCCGGCGCTGGCGGACCTGTTCGTGCTGCTGGGGGCGCCCGCGCTGAGCGTGGACGCGCTGGTGCTCGGCGAGGCGCCGTGGCGGCTGCTCGCCGCCGTCCAGGGCCCGGCCGGGGTGCTGGCCGTGCTGGACGAGCGGGACCTGGTGCTGGAACCGCTGCGCGCCACCGACCTCGTGCCCGCGGTGACGCGCATGCTCGGCACGCAGCCGCCGGGCCCGGGTGACCAGCTGCGGCTGCCGCGAGCGGCGTACGCGGCGGCGATGGACGCCCACGCGCAGGCCGGGTACGACGCGTTCGAGCGGGCGCTGGGCGCGGCCGGGATCACCGGCCGCGCCGTCCGCCCGCTGGCGACCCTGGTCACGGCCGAGCGGTACGCCGCCGGCCAGCTGGCCGCGACCGGCCCGGCGGGCCGCACCCCGGTGCTCGCCTGGTTCGACACGGCGGCGGGCCGCTACGCCGTGACACCGGAGAACGTCGGCGGCGAACCGTGGGTGATGGTGACCCCGGCCGACGACGCCTGGCTGGCCGACCGCGTCACCCGCCTGACCGACGACGCCCGGTAGCGCGTCCCCGGCTCAGGTGGCCCAGGTCGCCGGGGTGAACGAGTCGTCGTCGGGCGCCGGCCGCGCGGCCCGGACGGGCCGGGTTTCCGGTCCCCAGGCCTGACGGTCGTGCGGTTCCGGCTCGGCGGCCCGCACCGGCCGTGTCTCCGGTCCCCACACCCGCTCGGGCAGCAGCTCCCCCAGCACTTCCCGTCCCTGCCGCAGCGCGTCGGCCGCGGCCTCCGCCGCCAGCCGTTTCACCAGACTCGCCAGCTCCACCGGCGAGCGGTTCAACGCCCACCGCTCGAACCGCAGCTCCACCAGCGCGCCGTGCAGGTCGACCACCAGCGCGACGCCGTCCGCGGCCGCCGACGCGCGGATCAGCGCCAGCCGGCCGCCGTATCCCGGGTCCGGCGCGGCGAACGCGTCGTCGGCCAGCTCCGCGGCCGTCCGCTCGGGGTTCACTGGGCCCGCCAGCTTCCGGGGGTCGTCTCTTCCGCCGCCGGGTCCGGCGCGGCGAACCCGAGCGCGTCCAGGTCACCGGCCTCCAGGGTGTGCCACAGCGACGCCGTGGCGCGGGCCGACGCGGCCGCGGTGAGCAGCAGGATCCGGCGCGCCAGCTCGTCCGGCTCGAGCCGCAGCGCCGACACCTCGAGCGTCAGCTCCTGCAGCGCGCCGCCGGGCGCGACCTCCACGGCGACCGTCCGGTCGGCGGCTTTTCCGGTGATCACGGGTGGACCCCTCCGTAGAACGTCGACGACGAGAGCGTGTGCGTGTTCCGGCGGACGGCGTCCCCGGAGTTGCCCTCGATCATCGTGACCTTGTCACCGTCGACCTTCTCGACGATGCCGATGTGCGTGCTCGTCGACGTGTTCTGCGGGCCGGTGCCGAAGATCAGCACGTCACCCGGGCGCGCGTCGTGCAGCGAGTTCTTGCCGTACGCGTGCCCGTTCTCCTGGCCCCAGTGGTAGACGTCGCCGCTGAAGGGCAGGACCGGGATCTTCACGCCGGCCTTGCGCCACATCGCCGTCGCGAACGACGAGCACCACGCGGCGGTCGGCCCGTACGGGTTCTTGTTGCTGCCCGGCGGGTTCTCGCGGACGCCGATCTGCATGCGCGCCGCGTGCACGACGTCCTTGCCCTTCGCCGACGCCTTGCCCGTGCCGCTGCCGTGCGGCTTCTTCACGTGCGCGGCCTCGGTTTTGGCGACGGTCTTGTCCATCACGCCGTCGTGCGTCAGGTCCTTCCGCAACGCTTGCAGCTTCTTCGCCGCCGCCTTGAGCTCGGCGTCGACGTGCCGCAGCGTGGACGCCGACTGCCGCGTGTAGTGCGGCGCGAGGTCGGCGGCGTGCCCGACGGCCCGCATCAGCGCGGCCTGCGTCCCGGCGGACGTGCCGGCGTCGAGGACCTGCTTGGCCTTGGCGGTGTACTCCGTGACGAGCCGCTGCACGGCCGTGTGCCCGGCGTCCACAGTGGACGCCACGTGCGCGACGATCTTCTCGGCCGCCGCGCCCGCGGTGCCGGTGACCTTCAGCTCCTTGGTCAGCTGCGCGCTGGTGTGCTTGAAGCCGTCGGAACCGTGGCCGTCCCAGTGGCCCAGGACGGTGGTGCTTTCCTTGTGGTAGGCGGCGTGCTGGTCGTCCAAGGACGCCGCCACCCGGTTGAGGGCGTATTCGGCGCGGACGGCGTCTTCGGCCTTGCCGGCGAGCTTGTTGCGGTGCGCGATGAGGTCCTGCGCGAAGGAGTGCGCGAGCGCGGTGGTGTCCATGTCAGCTCCGTCGGGCGTGGTCGTCGAGGGCGGCGGCGGTGGCCGTCTCGTGGTCGCGGTAGGACCCGGCGGCCTTCTGCGCGGCGGTGGCCAGGCCGGTGGCGTGCGTGCCGACGCCCTTGACCTGCTTCTGCAGGGCCAGCCCGAAGCCGGCGAGCGCGTCGGCGAACCCCGACTCCTTGCCGATCTTGCCGAAGCTGTCCCCGGCGATGTCCCGGACGTCGCCGAGGTGCCCGCCCGCGCCGCCGAGCGCGTCGGCGACACCGTGGGTGCGCTTGACGTAGGCGTGCAGCACCGCGTCGTCGACGCGAAGCGCGCCACTCGGCGTGCTTCCGGACTGCGCGTGGGACGGCTTGCCGTGGTGCTTCGTGACGTCCTGGGCGGCCTTGCGCGCCGCGGTCAGGTGGTCCTTGTAGGCACCGTTCGTGTACGTCGACCAGGGCGTGAAGTCGTGCCCGTCGCTCGAGATGTCCTTCGCGACCCGGGCGTTGGTGTCCGGGTTGAACAGGGCGTCGTTCGACTTCAGGTGGTACTCGTTGCGCCGGTCCGGGCCGAGCGCACCCAGCATGTTGATCTGCCAGAGGCCGTAGGAGTTGTCCGGCGGGGTCGCGTTGTGCGCGGTCGTGCGCCCGCCGGACTCGGCCAGCGCGACGGCGACCGCGGTGGTCAGGCCCTGGCCGCGGAACCCGGCGTCGTAGGCGTGCCGGGCGATCTGCTCGGCGCTCAGCTTGGTCATGGTTCGACCTTGACCGCCCGGGTACCCGCCGCGGTAGCCACGCTGCACGCAGGGACACGCCGGTTGCACACCCGGCTCAACCTTCGGGGCCCTTCACCCGTACTGGTCTGCGGACGCACGACAACGAGGAGACGACGGATGCGCAGCACGCGGGTGGTGGCCCTGCTGGGGTTCCTGCTGGTCACGGCGGCCTGCGCCGCGCCGAGGGAGACGACGCCCAGCCTGATCGCGGAGCCCTCGACGCTGCCGCCGACCACGTCGGCGACGCCCACGCCGACCACCACGCCGCCGCCGGCACCGCCTTGCGACGTCAAGACCGGCGCGTGCGTGAGCCTGTCGCAGCACCTGGCCTGGCTGCTGCGCGACGGCCAGGTGGTGCGCGGCCCGGTCCCGGCCGGGTTCGGCCCGCCGGACCAGGCGACGCCGGCCGGGTCGTTCCACGTCGTCTGGAAGGACCGCGACCACCACAGCAGCATCTACGGCACGAACATGCCCAACTCGGTGTTCTTCGCCGCCGGCGGCATCGCGTTCCACGCCGGGCCCCTGGACGCGCCGTCCCACGGCTGCGTGCACCTGTCCGACGCCGACTCGGCGGCGTTCTTCGACGGCCTCGGCGTCGGCGACGCGGTGCAGGTCCAGGCCTGAGTGCCGGGGTACGGTGACCCGTGCCCGACACCCTCCACGCCGACGTCGTCCTGAAGCTGCGCGCCGCCGGCTGCGTGTTCGCCGAAGACGAGGCGGACCTGCTGCTCGCCGCCGCGACCACGGCAGCCGAGCTCGACGAGCTGGTCGAGCGCCGCGTCGCGGGCCTCCCCCTGGAGCACCTGCTCGGCTGGGCGGAGTTCCACGGCCTGCGGATCACCGTGGCGCCCGGGGTGTTCGTGCCGCGGCGCCGCACGGAGTTCCTGGTCGACGTCGCCGTCTCGCTGTCCCCGCCCGGCCCGGTCGTGCTCGACCTGTGCTGCGGGTCCGGCGCGCTCGGGGCCGCGTTCGCCGCCGCGCTTCGCCCGGCCGAACTGCACGCGGCCGACGTCGAGCCGGCGGCCGTCGAGTGCGCCCGCGTGAACGTGCCCGGCGAGGTGTACCTGGGTGACCTCTACGACGCCCTGCCGGATTCGCTGCGCGGCCGTGTCGACGTGCTGCTGGCCAACCTGCCGTACGTGCCGTCGGAGGCCGTCGCGACCATGCCGCCGGAGGCGCGGCTGCACGAACCGCTGTCCGCGCTCGACGGCGGCGCGGACGGGCTCGACCTCGCCCGGCGGGTCGCCGCGGGCGCTCCGGACTGGCTCGCTCCGGGCGGCGTGCTGCTGATCGAATCGAGTGAACGGCAGGCTCCGGTCGCCGGGGAAATCTTCGCCGCGGCCGGACTGTCACCGCGGGTGCACAATTCCGCGGAACTGGGTGCCACCGTCGTGAGCGGAACCGCCTCGAACGTGTGATTGCCTCATGGGGCAACACTTTCCGTTCACTCCTTCGTCGGAGTGACCCCGCCGATCGGGCTGCGCTAGCGTGACAGCCCTTGTCCGTGAATCGATTTCCGGATCGGCAGAAATGGGGAGTAATGCCTTTTCGAAGAAGGCTCGGTGGCGCGCTCGGAATCGTGGCGGTGCTGTTTTCGATCATTCCGGGTATCGCACACGCGGCGCCCGACCGGTCGGTCGGCGTTTTCCGCGCCGTCCCCGCGGCCGCCGCGCCACAGGCCCAGCAGCTCTCTGGCCTCGACCAGAACGTCCCGGCACCTGTGACGTTCGACGAGTGCCACAAGGACATCAAGAACGGCTACTGGACGAAGAACCGGTTCGCCAGCTGCACCATCACGGACATGACCTACCAGCGTTACGCCTGTCCCGAGGCGGGCTGCGCGGTCATCGGCACGGCCTGGGCGCGGGTCATTTCGACCAGCAACCTCCTGCCGGCGCAACGGCGCCTCGAAGTCGCCACCCGGATGGTCGGCTGGTCGCTGACCGGCGTGGTCACGGACGCGATGAGGTTCGGTGTCTCGATGAGCTGCGGCCCGCGCTACACGACCGGCACCGCCCACTGCGACGACGCGAGCGCGCAGGTGCTCAAGAGCGTCGCGGACTGGCGGGCGCAGTCCGACGAGACGCACGTGTTCACCATGGAGGGCACGGATCCGGCGTCCCCCGCCGATGCGCCGTCGGTGCAGGCGGAACAGCGCACCTGGTACGTCGGCGAGCGGCACCTGGTCGCCGAGGAGACCGGTGCCCGGACGACGCTCGTGACCGGCGCGCACAGTGCGTACCTCCGCTGCGACGTCGCCCGCCTGCTGGACCCGGCGTACGCGGCGGGCAGCGACTGCGCGTTCGGGTTCCAGCCGCTCTACGTCCTGGACAACTCGGCGACGTCCGGCTTCACGGCGTCGGCCACGCTGGTCCGGAACGCGATGAACAGCTTCTCGAGCACCTATCCCGGCCTCCGGCAGGGCCACTTCGTCCCGGGCAACCCCGGCTACCAGGGCACCGGCTCGAGCCGGACGTACCCGGTCACGCGGCTGCACTACGACACGGCGGCCCAGGCGGCGCACCGCACGACCGCCGAGCTGGCCTGCACCCAGCGCTGGGGCCCGGGCTACGCGACCCGGCCGGACGGGCTGGTCAACGCCTGCGCGGTCTACCCGTTCGACACGACCTACGACGGCGCGACGCTGCCCACACCGGGCGTCGACCGCGGCGCGTCCTACGCGGTCCAGCCGGTGCTGAGCGGCGACTACCAGGCGCTGCTGGCGAACGTCCGGCAGTTCCTCGTCGCGAACCACCTGCTCGACGGGGACGGCTACTGGGTCTACCCGTACGCGTGACAAACTCGATCTCACGTTTCGGCGTCCAGGGCGTCTACTAGGTGTGATCGTGAAACCGTTCGAGCAAGTCGTGGCCGAGCACGGGCCGATGGTCCTCCGGGTCTGCCGGGCCGTGCTCGGCCCCGCCGACGCCGAAGACGCCTGGTCGGAGACCTTCCTCTCGGCGCTTAAGGCGTACCCCGAGCTGCCCGAGGGCGCCAACGTCCAGGCGTGGCTCGTCACGATCGCGCACCGCAAGGCCATCGACGTCACCCGTGCCCAAGCACGCGGCCCGGTCCCGGTCGGCGAAGTCCCGGACCGGCCCGGCCGCGCCGAGGAATGGGACGGCGACCTGTGGAACGCGCTGGCGAAGCTGCCGGACAAGCAGCGCGCCGCCGTCGCCTACCACTACCTCGCCGGACTGCCCTACCGCGAAATCGCGGAGATCACCGGGGGCACCACGGACGCCGCCCGCCGGGCGGCCGCCGACGGCGTCAAGGCCCTGCGGGCCACCTACCCCGTGAGCTTGGAAGGAGCGCACTCATGACGGACATCTTCGCGTCGCTTCCGGTGACCTACGAACTCAACCCGGACCACCTGCACGAGCGCCTGGTCGCCGACGCGGAACGCGAGGGGCTGCTGGACCTCGCCTACCGCACCGTCGACTCCCCGGTCGGCCCCCTGCTGCTGGCCGCAACGGACCGCGGCCTGGTCAAGGTGGCCTTCGACCGCCAGGACCACGACGCGGTCCTGGCCGACCTGGCCTCGACGATCAGCCCCCGCATCCTCCGAGCCCCGGCCCGCCTCGACCCGGTGGCCCGCCAGCTGGACGAGTACTTCACGAGCGGCCGCCGCGCGTTCGACGTCCCCCTGGACTTCCGCCTGGCCCGCGGCTTCCGGCTCTCGGTACTGGAGCACCTCCCGGACATCGGCTACGGCCACACGGAAAGCTACGCCCAGGTGGCCGCGGCCGCAGGAAGCCCGAAGGCGGTTCGAGCAGTAGGCACGGCGTGCGCCCTGAACCCACTCCCGGTGGTGGTCCCCTGCCACCGAGTGGTCCGCTCGGACGGCTCGTTCGGCCAATACGCCGGCGGTGAAGAGGCCAAGCGAACCCTGCTGACGATGGAAGCGGCCTGAGTTCCGGGCCGGTCCTCGCGAGTGACGCCCCCCCATCACGCGAGTCCCGGCCCCGATCACGCAAGTCCCGCCGCGGATCGGGGATCCGGCACCGGCCACCAGCGTCCCACCCCGGGTCCCGGCCTCAACCACCCGAGCCCCGGATCGCAGGTTCCGGTCCCAACCATCCAAGCCCGACCCGGATCGCGGGTTCCGGTCCCGGCCACCCGAGCCCACCCCAGATCGCGAGACCCGGCCCCGGTCACACGAGCCCACCCCAGATCGCGGGTTCCAACCCCAACACCCGAGCCCACCCCAGATCGCGGGTCTCGGCCCCAACCACACGAGCCCACCCCAGATCGCGGGTTCCAACCCCAACACCCGAGCCCACCCCAGATCGCGGGTCCCGGCCCCAACCACACGAGCCCACCCCAGATCGCGAGACCCGGCCCCAACCACACGAGCCCACCCCAGGTCGCGAGCCCCACTCCGGATCGCGAGTCCGGCCCCGGTCACCCGAGTCCCGCCCCGGGTCGCGGGTGCGGCCCGATCACCCGGGTCCCACCTCTGGTCACGCGAATTCCGGCCCCAACCACGGCCCTCGGCACGCAACACCCGCCCCGCTCACGCCAATCCGGCCTCAGTCACGCGAGTCCCGACCCACCACACGAGCCCCGCCGCGGATCGCGCAAGTTCTGCCTCCCATCACAGGAGACCGACCCGGATCACACGGACCACGACCGGGATCACACCTATTCCGAGCCTGGCCACGCCACCCACGACCCCCATCACACGAGCCTGGCCCCCACAACGCGGGTTCTGCCCCGACCACGACCGTTCCAGTCCTGATCACGAGCCGCGGCCCCAACCACACGAGCCACGGCCCCGACCATGCCGATCCCGAGCCTGATCACGCGACCCCTGCCTCTGATCCCGCGAATTCCGGCCCACCATCACGCAACCCCGCCTACCCACGCCAACCCACCCCAGGCACGCGACCCCGGTCCCACCACGTGAGTTCCAGCTTCCGATCGGCCCGGAGCCTCGACACACCCGGCGAAAATTCCGATCTCACGTTTTGCCCCGCCCACGCGTCTACCAGATATGAGCACTTTCGAGAAGCGCGTCGCCTCGGCCGACTGGGCCGCGGTGGCCACCGAGGTCGACGACTACGGCTGCGCGTTGCTGCCGCGGCTGCTCACGCCCGCGGAATGCGCGAAGCTCGTCGCGCTCTGGGACGAGCCGGGGCACTTCCGGGCGACGGTCAACCTGCGGCGGCACCGGTTCGGGGACCACGGCGACTACCACTACTTCGCCGAGCCGTTCCCGGAACCGGTCCACGCGCTGCGGCAGGCGCTCTACCCGCGGCTGCTGCCGATCGCGCGTGACTGGGCCGCCCGGCTCGGCCGCGACGCCGAGTGGCCCGACACCCTCGACGAGTGGCTGGCGATCTGCCACGACGCCGGCCAGGCCCGGCCGACACCGATCCTGCTGCGCTACCAAGAGGGCGGCTGGAACGCCCTGCACCGGGACCTCTACGGCGACAAGGTCTTCCCGCTGCAGGTGGTGATCAACCTGAACGATCCGGGCACCGACCACACCGGCGGCGAGTTCCTCCTGGTCGAGCAACGGCCGCGGGCCCAGTCCCGCGGCACGGCGACGCTCATCCCGCAGGGTCACGGCCTGGTGTTCACCACCCGCGACCGTCCGGTCCGCTCGGCCCGCGGCTGGTCGGCGTCTCCCGTGCGCCATGGCGTCTCGGCGGTCCGCTCGGGGCGCCGCCACACGCTCGGGCTCGTGTTCCACGACGCGGCATGACCGAGGAGGAGCTCGAAGCCATGGTGCGCTTGGTGGGCCGGGCCCGGCACGTCGTGATCGGCACGTCCGCCGACCCGGTGTCGCGAGCGAACGGCGAGCGGATCGCCGAAGCGTGGGGCGGGCTCGTCCTGGCGACGGTGACGTGGCCGGAGACGGCGGCGTCGTGGCTGCGTCAAGCCCGGCGGTTCGCGGCACCCGAACCGGACGTCTGGGTCGTCAGCGCGACGCCGGCGGGCTGGGCCGGAATGGCCCGGCGGCTGGCGGCCTCCACGTCGTGGAGTCCACATCGGACGGTGGCCACGGCCACCCTCGAAGAATGTCCGTTGCCCGGCCTGCGTGGCGCGCGGGCGGACGGCAGCAGTTGGGAGAACTGATGAAACACGCGATCATCGACTCGCCGATCGGCGAACTCACTTTGGTCGGCGACGACGACGGCAGCGTCGTCACCGGCCTGTACTTCCCGCACCACTGGACGCGACCGGACCGTACGACGTTCGGCGAGCGTGACGACACGGCGTTCCCGGAAGCCGTCCGGCAGCTGAAGGAGTACTTCGCCGGGCAGCGCACGGAATTCGACGTCCCGACGCGTGCCGAAGGTGACCAGTTCCAGCGGGACGTCTGGGCCGCGATCGACCAAATCCCGTACGGCGAGACAGCCACGTACGGCGACCTCGCAAAGGCCGTCGGCGGGCTGCCTCACGAAGTGGGCGCGGCGGTCGGGCGCAACCCGCTGAGCATCCTGGTGGCGTGCCACCGCGTCGTCGGGAAGAACGGCAAGCTCACCGGGTACGCGGGCGGGCTGAAGCGCAAGGAGTTCCTGCTGGACCTGGAACGCCCGCCGGCCGAGGACAGGGGGCAGCTGTGGTGACGGGGGCGGGGTGATCAGACGCGGCTGAGCAGCATCGTCGCACCGAGGCCGGTCATCGTCACGGCAATAACGGCGTCGAGGACCCGCCACGCCGCCGGCCGGGCGAACACCCCGGCCAGGCGGCGGGCGCCGAACCCCAGCGCGCTGAACCAGACGGCGCTGGCGATGCCCGCACCGAGGCCGAAGAGCCAGCGCCCGTCGCCGTGGGCGACCGCGATCGAGCCGAGCAGCAGCACAGTGTCGAGGTAGACGTGCGGGTTGAGCCAGGTGAAGCCGATGCAGGTGAAGACGGCCTTGCGCAGCGGCGTGCGCTCGTCGCCGACGTTCATCACCGACGGCCGGAACGCCCGCCGCGCGGCCAGCGCGCCGTAGCCGAGCAGGAACAGGCCGCCGCCCACGGCGATCACGCCGATCGCGGTCGGCCACCGGCCGAGGACGGCGCCGAGGCCGCTGACCCCGAGGCCGATCAGGACCAGGTCGGACACGGCGCAGATGACGACTAGGGGCACCACGGCGCCGCCGCGCAGGCCCTGTTGCAGGAGGAAGGCGTTCTGCGAACCGATCGCGACGATGAGGGACAGGCCGGTACCGAACCCGGCCAGCAGAAGAGCGAGCACGGCATCGACGTTAGGCGCCGGCGGCTGCATTACTCCAGCTAAAGATTCTTACGTAACATTAGCGCTCGTGATGTCGGAGCTGCCGCTCGACCAGGTCAGGACCCTGCTCGCCGTCGTCGACGAGCAAAGTTTCGACGCCGCGGCGTCGGTGCTGCACGTGACGCCGTCGGCGGTGAGCCAGCGGGTGAAGGCCCTGGAGCAGCGCACCGGCCGCGTGCTGCTACTGCGGACGAAACCGGTGCGGCTCACCGAGTCGGGCAAGGTGGTGGTGCGGTTCGCGCGGTCGCTGGCCCAGTTGGAGCAGGACGCGCTCGGCGAGCTGGGCCTCGGCGAGGAGGGCACGCGAACGCTGTCGATCGCGGTGAACGCCGACTCCCTCGCGACGTGGTTCCTGCCCGCGCTCGCCGCCGTGCCCGACGACCTGGGAATCTGCTTCGACCTCCAGCGCGACGACCAGGATCACACGGCGGCGCTGCTGCGCGAAGGCCTGGTGATGGCCGCGGTCACGGCGGCCCCGCAGCCGGTGCAGGGCTGCACGTCCCGCCGCCTGGGCCGGATGCGCTACCGCGCGATGGCGTCCCCGGAGTTCGTCGAGCGCCGCCTGACGGGCGCCCCGCTCCCCCAGCTGCTCCCCACGGCCCCGGTGATCGTGTTCGACCGCAAGGACGACCTCCAGGATCGCTTCCTCCGCGCCCTCACCCGGCGCCGGAGCTTCACGATGGTGCGCCACCACATCCCGGCATCGGAGTCCTTCGCGGACGCGGTGGCGGCCGGCCTCGGCTGGGGCATGGTCCCGGAAGCCCAGGCGGCCGAGCGCACCCTGGTGGACTTGGCCCCGGATCACCCGCTCGACGTCCCGCTGCACTGGCAGCAGTGGAAGCTCGATTCGCCGGCCCTGGCCGCGGTGGCCGAGGCAGTCGCGAAAGGCGCGAAGAAGGCCCTCCGCTGAGCAAGGCGTTCGCGAAGCTCAACCCGGGTAGTCGCCCACCCCGTGTTCCACCAGGTCAAACGCCTGGTCGATGACCGCGACCTGCTCCCGGCGAACCGTCTCCGTGTCGTCGCCCGCGACTATGCGGTTCATCGCGTGACTGAAGATCGTCGTGATCGCCGTGGTCAGGAGGCCGGCGGCCATACGGGAGCGGAACGCGTCGCCCGTTTCCTCGGTGAAGACCTCGGCGAACGCCTCCGCGATCTCGCGTTCCTGCTCGTACCAGCGCGCCGTCAGGGCGGGGCTCGAGGTCAGCACCCACCAGAAGCCCGGGCCGCCCGCGATCGCTCCCGACAGGGGGTGGCCCGCGGCCAGCAGTTCGTGCTGGTGGCGTCTCAGGGCACTCACCGCCGAAACACCGGGCGGGCGGGTCCGCACCGCCGCGACCAGGTCGGCCAGGCGGTCGGCGTGGCGGTCGAGGAACAGGTCCTCTTTGCGCGGGAAGTAGTTGAAGACGGTCATCTTGGACACGCCGGCCGCCTCGGCGACCTCGGCGACCGTCACCTCTTCGAAGCCGCGCTGGATGAACAGGCCGCTCGCGACGTCCGCGATGAGCTGCCGGGTCGCCCGCTTCTTGCGCTCGCGCAGTCCGTGATCCGCCATGAACCGAGAGTATAGACCGAGCACAAAGTTTGACTCGGTAAAAGTTTGTCGGCATCATCGAAGGCATGAACAGGGATGTGGTGATCTCCGGGGGCGGACCGGTGGGCCTGATGCTCGCCTGCGAACTGCGCATGGCGGGCGTCGACGTGCTCGTCGCCGAACGGCTGCCCGAACCGGACCAGACGATCAAGGCGGGGTCCATCAACCTGCCGACGGCCGAGGCGCTCTACCGCCGCGGCATGCTGCCCGCGCTCCAGGCGCTGGTGCAGGAAGACCTCGCGCGGATGCGGGAGTTCATGAAGAGCCGTGGGGGCGGCGGCGCGAAGCCGGTGCCGCCGGTGGGGCACTTCGCCGGGATCATGGTGAGCTCGGCGGGCGTCCACTTCGACGATCCGGCGTTCCGCGACGTCGGCCCGGCGGCCGGGGCGGTCATGGTCCGGCAGCAGGCGATCGAGGCCCTGCTCGCCGAACGCGCCGCCGAGCTGGGGGTCGAGGTGCGCCGCGGGGTCGAGGTGACCGGGTTCGAGGCGGACGACGACGGCGTGACCGTCCACCTGGGCGACGACAAGGTACGCGCGGGCTGGCTGGCCGGCTGCGACGGCGGCCGCAGCCTGGTGCGCAAGCGCGCCGGGTTCGACTTCCCGGGCACCGATCCCGCCGTCACCGGGCGGCAGGCGCTGGTCGAGCTGACCGGCGCCGACGCGCTCCGGCCCGGCTGGAACCACACCGACCACGGCATCTACGTCCACGGGCCGGTGCCGGGCCGGATCCTGACCGTCGAGTTCGACGGGCCGCCCGAGGACCGCGACGCGCCGATCACCGCGCAGGAGCTGGAAGACAGCCTGCGGCGAGTGTCCGGAATGGACGTTCGTGTCACGAAGGTGCACACCGCGACGCGCTTCACCGACAACGCGCGCCAGGCGAGCACCTACCGCCGCGGCCGGGTCCTGCTGGCGGGCGACGCGGCGCACGTGCACTCGCCGTTCGGCGGGCAGGGCCTCAACCTCGGTGTTGGCGACGCGGTCAACCTCGGCTGGAAGCTGGCCGCGACGATCCGCGGCTGGGCGCCGGACGGCCTGCTCGACAGCTACACCACCGAACGGCACCCGATCGGCGAGTGGGTGCTCGAGTGGACGCGGGCGCAGATCGCGCTGATGCGCACCGACGAGCGGGCGAAGGCCCTGCGCCACGTCGTCACCGACCTGCTGAACACCGGCGACGGCGCGACCTACCTGGCCAAGAAGCTCTCCGGCGTGCTGCACCGCTACCCGATCGAGGGCGAGCACGACCTCACCGGCCGCGCCGCCCCCGACTTCGCGTTCGCCGACGGGACCCGGCTCGGCGAGCACCTCCAGGACGGCAAGGGCCTGCTGCTGGACCTCGCCGAGTCCGCAGACCTGCGCGGGACGGCGAGCGGCTGGGCCGATCGGGTCGGGGTGCTCACCGCGAAAACCGAGCCCGCCCTGACCGGGGTGCTGATCCGGCCGGACGGCCACATCGCCTGGGCCACCGAAGACGGCACCACCGCGGGCCTGGAAACCGCACTGCGCCGATGGTTCGGCGAACCCGCCTGACCGGAAAGGGCGCGCCGAACCGCCTGCGCGCCCAGCCGGATCAGTAAACGAGGCGAACCCGCTGACCGGTTGGGCGTGCCGGGCACCCGGCGCGCCCTTCCGGACCAGTAAGCGGCGCCCTACCTGACCAACAGGGCGTGCCCGGTTGGTCAGTACGTGACGGCGAAGGCGTGGCTCATCGCGGAGGGGTGCGTGGCCGCCGAGCCGGTCGTGTCCGACAGCAGGCCCGAGGAGATCTGCACCGCTCCGGTCGAGCCGGACAGCCAGTCGGTCTTGACGTAGAAGCCGAACTTCGGCACGCAGCCGTTACCCGTCAAAGCCGTAGCGAGGCCGGGGCGTCGGCGGTCGTGATCAGCACGTTCTGGCTGAGGACCTCGGTCTTCGTCCAGCCGCCGGGGCCGGCGCAGCGCACCTCGTTGTCGGCCAGGGTCGTGTTCGACGCGGTGTTCACCCGCAAGGTGGAGTAGACGTACGCCGTCTGGGTCGCGGCCATGACGAGCTGCACCGAACCGAGCGAGGTGACGTTCTGCGGGGTGTGCGGCGAAGTCACCGTGCGCGGGGTGAATCCTGCGTCTCATCAAAATCCCCTCGTGTGGGCGGCGACGACCCGGAATGATCATCACCCCGGAAGGGAACACGGGAAGGTGCGCCGATGACCGAGCTGTACCCGCCGATCGAGCCGTACGACCACGGGCTGCTCGACGTCGGCGACGGGCACCGCGTGTACTGGGAGACCTGCGGCAACCCGGACGGCAAGCCGGCGGTCATGCTGCACGGCGGGCCCGGCCAGGGCTGCGCGCCGGGCATGCGGCGGGTGTTCGACCCCGCCCGCTACCGCGCGGTGCTGCTCGACCAGCGCGGCTGCGGCCGCAGCCTCCCCCACGCCGCCGACCCGGCGACGTCGCTGGCGCACAACACCACCGACCACCTGGTCGCCGACCTGGAACGGCTGCGCGAGCACCTCGGCATCGAACGCTGGCTGCTGGCGGGCGGTTCGTGGGGCACGACGCTCGCGCTGGTCTACGCGCAGCGGTACCCGCACCGGGTGTCGGAGATCGTGGTCAGCGCGATCAGCACGACGCGGCGGTCCGAGATCGACTGGCTCTACCGCGGGGTCGGCCGGTTCTTCCCGGAGGCGTGGCAACGGTTCAGCGGCGGCTCCCCCGACGTCGTGGCCGACTACGTCCGGCTGCTGGAAGACCCGGCACAGCGAGACAGCGCAGCTCTCGCCTGGCGCGAGTGGGAGGACACGGTGCTGTCGCTCGAACCGGGCGCCACCCCGCGCGTCCACAGTGGACCGCCGGACGACGCGATGATGGCGTTCGTGCAGCTGACGGCCCACTACTACGCGAACGCGGGCTGGCTCGAGGAAGGCGCGGTGATCCGCGACGCCGGACTGCTGGCGGGCATCCCCGGCGTGCTGGTCCACGGCCGCCTCGACCTGAGCTGCCCGGTCACGACGGCGTGGGAGCTGGCGCGGGCGTGGCCGGGCGCGGAACTGCTGATCGACGACCACTCCGGGCACCGCGGCAGCCCGGTGAAACGCGCCTGGACGCTCGGCGCGCTGGACCGGTTCGCTAGCCGCCGCTGAGCGCCGTCAGGAGCGAGAACAGCGACGCGAACAACCACAGAACGGCCAGCTGCACCAGGGTCGGCGTCCGGCCGGTCTCGGTGTCGACCCAGCGGACCTGGGCCATGCCCCCGCCGATGGTGACGCCCCACCACCGGCGCAGCAGGACCCGGTGCACGAACGACGCCGTGACGTACGTCGTCACCAGAGTGGTGAAGAACAACCAGGATTCAGCGCCCATCAAAGTCGCGACGATCAGCCCGACCATCAGGTGCAGCAGCACGTCGACCACCACCGCGGGGGCCAGCCGCCAACCCGACGCCTCCTTGTACGGCGGCCCTTCCCGCAGAGCACGGAAGGTCACGATCTCCAGCTCGGCGGCCTTCCGGTCCTGAGTCGTCGCAGTGTCCATGCCTCCACCACGCGCGAACCCCGGATCCGGTTGCCTATCCTTCCGCGGCGAGTTGCACCGCGACGTCGATGATCATGTCCTCCTGCCCGCCGACCAGTGCGAGTTCCCCGCACCGCCGCAGGATCGCCTGTGCGGGCACCCCGTAGCGCTCCCCCGCGCGTTCCGCGTGCAGCAGGAAGCTCGAGTACACCCCGGCCCAGCCCTGGACGATCGCGTTGCGGTCCATCTTCGGCCAGCGCTGCAGGTACGGGCGGACGATCTCCTCGGCCGCGTCCAGCAGGCCGCCGACGTCCAGGCCGGTGCCGACCTCCAGCCGGTCGAACACCGCCGCGAGGACCTCCGTCGGCGAGTTGCCCGCCCCGGCGCCGAGGGCGCAGAGCGACCCGTCGATGTAGCGGACGCCGGCTTCGTAGGCCAGCACGGAGTTCGCGACGCCGAGGGAGATGTTCTGGTGCCCGTGGTACCCGACCCAGGCCTGGTCGCCGACCTCGGCGACGAGGGCCTCGAACCGCGCGCGGGCTTCGTGCATCAGCAGCGCGCCCGCCGAGTCGGTGACGTACGCCGCCTGGCAGCCCGCGTCCACCATGATCCGGGCCTGCTTCGCCAAGTCCTCCGGCGGCGTGCGGTGCGCCATCATCAGGAACCCGGCCGTCTCCATGCCGAGTTCCCGCGCCAGGCCGAAGTGCTGCGGCGAGACGTCGGCCTCCGTGCAGTGCGTCGCGACGCGGACCATCTCCGCGCCCGCGTCGAACGCGCGCTGCAGGTCTTCGGCCGTGCCGATGCCGGGCACCAGCAGCACCGCGATCTTCGCCTGCTTCGCCTCTTCCCGCGCCGCGGCGATCAGCTTGAGCTCGTCGACGGCGGAAAACCCGTACGTGAACGACGATCCGCCGAGGCCGTCGCCGTGGGTCACCTCGATCACCTCGACACCGGCGCGGTCCAGCGCGCGCACCGTGTCGCGCACCTGCTGCTCGGTGAAGCGGTGCGCCATGGCGTGGCTGCCGTCGCGCAGCGTGGTGTCGACGATCCGGACGTCGTGCTTCAACTCGGGCCTGCTCACGCGGGCACCTCCTGCTTCGCCCGCGCCATCAGCTCGCCCACCCGGGCGGCCGCGGCGGTCATGATGTCCAGGTTCCCCGCGTACTCCGGCAGGTAGTCGCCGTTGCCGCGGACCTCCAGGAAGATCCCGACCCGCGCGTTGCCGTCCCACTCCTCGCGCGCGTCGTCGAACTGCGGATCCGCCCGCAGCGCGTAGCCGGGGACGTACTTGCGGACCTCGTCGGCCATTTCGTGGATCGACGCGGTGATCGCGTCGCGGTCGGCGTCGATCCCGATCGCGCAGAACACCGTGTCCCGCATGATCATCGGCGGCTCGACCGGGTTGAGGATGATGATCGCCTTGCCGCGCCCGGCGCCGCCGATCTCGGCCACCGCGCCGGACGTCGTGCGGGTGAATTCGTCGATGTTGGCCCGGGTCCCGGGGCCCGCGCCGCGTGAAGCCACCGAAGCGACGATCTCCGCGTACGGCACCGGCGTCACCCGGGAAACCGCGTGCACCATGGGAATCGTGGCCTGGCCACCGCAGGTGATCATCGAGACGTTCGGGGCGTCGAGGTGCGCGCCGAGGTTCACCGGCGGGCACACCATCGGGCCCAGGTGCGCCGGGGTCAGGTCGATCGCCTGGATGCCGGCGGCCTCGTAGCGCGGCGCGTTCGCGGCGTGCGCCTTCGCCGACGTCGCCTCGAACACCAGCTGGGGCAAGGGATCCTGGCGCAGCAGCCAGTCGACGCCCTCGGCGGACGCCGCGATCCCCTGCGCGCGAGCGCGTTCGAGCCCGTCGGACTCGACCACGCCGACGACGTAACCGACATCGACAACTTCACTGCGTCGCAGCTTCGCCAGCAGATCGGTGCCGATGTTGCCGGGGCCGACGATCGCCGCCATCACGGGAGCCATGCTCCGACCGTCGCACCGGCCCGGCTCGCGGGACAGTCCGGTGTTCCGGCCAGTGGAACGCCGTCAGCTCCAGATCGTCACGTAGACCGGCGGCCGGAACCGCGACGGCGGCACCCCGCTGCCCGGCGCCCGCATGACGTGCATCGCGCCCGGTGTACCGAGGAAGTGCCGCAGGGAGTTGGCCGCGCCGGTGCGGCGGTCCGTCGGCAGCGTCGTCACGAACCAGCAGGCCGACACCGGGGTCGCACGGGTCGGGACCACCGCCAGCTCCTTGCGCCGCAGCTGCGGCGCCACCAGGTGTTCCAGCGCGACCGACACCCCGCCGCCACTGGCCGCGGCCGACCACGCCGCCGTCTGGTTGGGGAACACCTGGATCGCGTCGTCCGCGACGCCGAGGGCGCGCAGCAGCCGCCCGGTGTCACTGCCCGGGTCGGCGCCCGCCGGGTCCAGCAGCCACGGCCAGTGCGCCGGGCCGCCCTGGTGGCGCGCGTTCGGGGCGCCCACCACGACCAGCGAGCCGCGGAAGATCGGCACGCTGTCGAGGTCCTGCCCGCCTTCCACGCTCAGCTGCGGGCCGAGGGTGACGTCGGCCAGGCGGTTGGCGACCAGCACCGGCAGCTCGGCCGTGCGCGCCACGCCGGCGTTCGCGTCGATCGTGTTCCCCGCGCGTCTCCGGAACGCCTCCAGCAGCGGGTTCGCGACGAACTCGGCGATCTCGCTGGTCACCGCGAGCCGCAGCCGCGCGGCGACGCCGTTGGCCTGCCGGACGGCGGCGTCCGCCTCGGCGCCGAGCGCGACCATCTGCGAGGCGATCGGCAGCAGCCGGCTGCCGCCCGCGGTCAGCGTCATGCCGCCGGAGCGCTTGATGAGCAGCTTGTCGCCGTGGTGCTGGCGCAGCGCGGCCAGGGCCTGGGACACCGCGGGTTCGCTGACCCCGAGCGCCTTCGCCGCGTCGGTGACCGAACCCAGCCTGGCCACCAGCACGAACGCGTTCAGCTGGCCCAACGTCATGCTCAGATACTCTCTGTGACCCCGGTCCCGAAACAGGCGTGGATAAGCGAACCATTAATCCACGGCCCGGCCCAGCGTCCGACCGAGTTACCGTCCACCCCATGGACGAGCCCGGCGACGCGCTGAAGGTGCTCCGCGCGGTCTGGCGTGCCGGCGGCCAGACCGAAGAAGACCTCGACTGCGGACCGCAGAAATCGTGCAAGAGCATGGCGAACGTCGGCTTCGACCGGTTCGCCGAAGACGACGACCCGGCCGCCGCCTGGCGCGCCCGCCTGGCCCGCGAGGGCAAGCTGGGCGACTCGACGGTCGGCGACCTCGTGCTCGGCCCGGACCGGTAGATGGACTACCCGGACACCGTCGCGGGCCTCACCGGGGCGCTGCGCGGCGGCGGTTACCTCGCCGACCGCGGCCTCGCCACCGCGCTGCTCGTGGCGGTCTCCCTGCACCGCCCGCTACTGCTGGAGGGCGAGGTCGGCGTCGGCAAGACCGAGCTGGCGCGCACGCTGGCCGCGGTCTTCGGAAAACGCCTGATCCGGTTGCAGTGTTACGAAGGCATCGACACCGCGCAGGCGCTCTACGAATGGGACTACGCGCGCCAGCTGCTGCAGATCCGAGCCCTGCCGGAGCACGAGGCGTCCGGCGAGACGGCCGTCGACCAGCTCTTCGGGCCGAAGTTCCTGGTGGAACGGCCCTTGCTGGCCGCGGTGCGCGCGGGGGCCGGCGCGGTGCTGCTCATCGACGAAATCGACCGCGCCGACGACGAGTTCGAAGCCTTCCTCCTGGAGCTGCTGGCCGACTTCCAGGTGACGATCCCCGAGATCGGCACGATCACCGCGGACAGTCCTCCGGTCGTGGTGCTGACGTCCAACCGCACCCGCGAGCTGCACGACGCGCTGAAACGCCGTTGTCTCTACCACTGGATCGACTACCCGGACGCCGGGCGCGAAGCCGAGATCGTGCGCGTCCGCGAGCCCGGCGTCACCGAAACGCTGACCCGCAAGGTGGTCGCCGCCGTGCACCGGCTGCGGGAGCTCGATCTGGCGAAGCCGCCGGGGGTCGCGGAAACCGTGGACTGGGCGCGGATGCTCACCTTCCTCGGCGCGGCCGACCTCGACCTCTCCTCCGCCGCCGACACCCTCGGCGCCGTGGTCAAGGACCGCGACGACCTCGAGCTCGTGCGTGAGCACCTGGCGGAGCTCACCTCCGGTGCCTGAGTTCGCCGGGGTCCTCGCGGGGTTCGGGCGCGCACTGCGGGCCGAGGGGCTCGCGGTCGGCACCGGCGACGTGCTCACCTACTGCCGCGCCGCGGCCCGGCTCGACCCGGCCGACCTCGTCGACGTCTACTGGGCGGGCCGGGTGACGCTCGTGCGCCGCCGCGAGGACATCGCGCACTACGACGAGGTTTTCCGCCGCTACTTCCTCGACGCCGAAGGCGCGTCCGAATTCGCCACGCTCACCGCCACCCTGGAGTCCGACGCCGTGCTCTCCCTGCCGGAGTCCGCGTCACCCGGGGAAGAACAGGAGACCCCCGATGCCGCCGGACTCGCCGCGTCCACTGTGGACAGCCTGCGGTACAAGGCGTTCGGCGCCTGCACCCCCGAAGAGCTGGCGGCGATCCGGCGCATGACCGTCAGACTGCGCCTCACTTCCCCGCGACGGCAGACCCGCCGGAGCCTCCCCGCCCGCACCGGGCCGCTCGCGGACCTGCGCGCCACCGTGCGGGAGTCGCTGCGGCTGTTCGGCGAACCCGCCCGGCTGCACCGGCGGCGGCGCCGGGTGCGGCCGCGTCCGCTGACGCTGATCCTGGACGTCTCCGGGTCGATGGCGGACTATTCGCGCGCCCTGCTGCAGTTCGCGTACTCGGCGGGCCGGGCCGCCACGCACGTCGAGGTGTTCTGCTTCGGCACCCGCCTGTCGCGGATCACCGACGAGCTGCGCACCCGTGACGTCGACGAGGCTCTCGACCGCGCCGCGAAGGCCGTCTTCGACTGGGACGGCGGTACGCGGATCGGCGCGTCGCTGGCCGAGTTCGTCGGCACGTGGGGCCGGCGGGGCCGGTGCCGCGGCGGCATCGTCGTCGTCTGCTCCGACGGCCTCGACCGCGGCGACCCGGACGTCCTGGCGCGGGCGGCCGAACGGCTGTCCCGGCTGTGCCACCGTCTCGTGTGGACGAACCCGCACCCCGGCGGTGACTCGCTCGGGATGAGCGTGGTGCGCCCGCACATCGACGTGCTCGTCTCCGGCCAGGACCTGCGGGGGCTCGAGGAGCTGGCGGCGCTGCTGCCGGCGCTGGACCGGTCGTGATCCGCCTCGGCACGGCGGCGGGTTACCCGTTCGAAGGCCCCCGGCTGCTCGGCGGCTGGACCCCGCCCGCGGCCCCGGCCGTCTACGCGATCCTCTGCCGTCCCGACGCCGAAGCCCACCCGGGCCGCTACGCCGTGATCTACGTCGGGCAGGCCGAGGACCTCGCCGCCGAGCGGCTCCCGTTCCGCCACCCGCGGGCGCCGTGCTGGATCGCCCGGGCGGGTTCGCGGTGGAAGGTGCACATCTGCACGTACGATCCGCCGGGCGGGCTGCGGCCGCACCGCGAGCAGATCGTCCGCGAGCTGACGGCGGTGTACCGGCCGCGCTGCAACCGCGAACGGTACGAGCACGCCTGGGAGGACGAATGGATCGGGCACAGCCGGTGACGCCGGCGTTCGAGGTGGTCGCGGGGGCCGGGTCGCTGCGGAGCGTCAGCGGGGTGACGTTCCCCCATCGGTGGACGCCCGCGGGAGTGAGCGTCGAGACCGACTTCACCGGCGGCCACCTGCTGAACCTCGCCGCCGCCGGGTGCGTCCTCAACGACCTGTACCGCGAGGCCGAGCCGCTGGGCATCAAGCTGCGCGGCGTCCGCGTGACGGCAGGCGGCGGCTTCGACCCGGAGACGTGGGCGTCGACCGGCATCAGCTACCGGGTGGAGCTGGACTCCCCCGCGTCCGCCGCGGAGGTGGACCGGCTGCTGGCGGCGGTCGACGCCGTCGCCGAGATCCCCCGCGCCCTGCGAGCCGGCGCCGAAGTGCGGCGTGTGCTCTGAGCCGTTTGATCATCCCCGGCCCGGGGCATTTTCGTCGGGAAGATCCGATCGAGGAGGTGCGATGGCCACCCGCTGGCAACTCATCCCGCGAACCACCCCGCTCTGCTGGCTCAGCCTGGCGGCCGGCGTGCTGCTGCTGGTCTCGAGCATCATCACCCTGACGACGGCGGCCGCGAGAGTCCCGGTCCTCGAGGTGATCGTGGCGGTGGTGGCCGTGTTCCTCATCGTCTGTGCCGTGCTGGGCCTGGCGAAACCGCAGCTCAGGAACCGCTGAACCAAGGAGTCGCCATGACCGACAAGCCTGCCGAGCTCGCCGAGGTCCGCGAGCACATCAAGGAAGCCAAGGACGCCGCCGAGCAGGCGGAGAAGTCCGGCATCGCGGACGCGACGCCGGACAAGCCCTTCGACGAAGGGGACGCCGAAGAGGCCGCGGACACGGACTGATCAGGGGCGTACGCAACGCTGGGTGTCGATGTCCCAGGTGCCGAGTTCGGTGGTGGCAGTGTGACCGTCGTCGTGGCCGGTGCCTGCTCCACGGTCACGACGGTGGTGGAGGCGGGCCAGCCTTTGCGTCCGGTGGTCGCCCGAACCGGTCCAGCAGTTACGGAGCGGCCGAAACCATGCCCGGATGGTGACGATGGAGGATTTGGGACGTTGGGTGGCCAGAATCCTCCATCGACGAACGCTGAGCCGGACTCACGACGCTAGCCCGGCCGTCGGCGGGTGGTCGTGCGGCGGTGGGTGGTCGTCTTCCTCGTGGTCGCCGTGGTGGTGTGGGCCCGCGTGGTCGTGGTGTCCGAAGCCGACGTTGTCGTAGTCACCGGGGACTCCGTTGTGGACGGAACCGGGGTGGTCGTCGGCGTCACCACCTGGCCGTTTCCCGATCGGGCGCCGCCGCAGGCGGCCAGCACTACAGCCGCCGTCAGCACCAGGCCGCACCACCACAACCGCATCGTCCGGACGTTATCAGCGTGGGTCGGGCAAAGAGGGCGGAATGGGTCAACGCGGGGTGAAGCCGACCGCGTCGTGCAGGCGGGAGCGGCGGGTACCCGAAGCCGGGCGGGCCACCGGGTCCGCAGGTGCCGGGGCCTCGCGGACGATGTCCTCCGCCATTCCGTACAGCAGCGGCAGCGCGCCCGCCACCACTCCCCCGGTCCGGTTGATGTGCGCCACTCCCGGGACGATCAGCGCCGCGTGGCCGTTGATCGTGCCGACCGTCTCCGCGCACTCCTCCAGGTTCGCCGCGATCCGGGCCAGCAGCGAGCCGACCCAGAACAGGTAGAACGCCAGGCCCGCGATCAGCAGCGCGATGTCCAGCACCGTCAGGACCACCAGCAGGGTCATGTCCGTGCCCTCCCCAGGAACAGGTGATGTTCCAGGCCTTCCGCCAGCACCGCGTCCACCCGGGTGGCCGTCTCCGGGATCAGGGACGTCGACGCCGTGTTCGCCGCGGCTTCGGCGAGGGTGTCCCGGACCGCCACCACCCGCTGGTCGATGGTGCGGACCAGGACGACCAGCACCGTCAGCAGGGCTGCCACCGCGAGCACCACCACGAAGCCCGCGATCACGGCTATCCACCACGAAGTCATGTCAGCCTCCCAGCCGGGTCCGGCCGCGGCGCAGCCCGGCGACGATCACTTCGGCGTGCTCGATGGTCGTGCTCAGCTCCGCGAGCGGCGCGGTGTTGCGGACGGCGTCGCGCAGCGCGCCGTCGATCAGCGGCGCCTCGCGGCCGATGGACCGCGCCAGCAGCAGGATCGGCACCACCAGCGCGACTACGACCAGCACGACCGCGATCCCGATGGCGAACCCCACCACCCAGCCGGTGCTCATACCGACTCGCAGAAGTCGCGGACGGGCTTGAGGTGCGCGTTGACCGAGGCGAGCGCGGCCGGCACCGGCGCGGTCCGGTCGGCGACGACCCGCACGCCGCCGGTCACCGCGCGGAGCGTGTCGCGGATGTGCCGCAAGTGGAGGATCACCCGCAGCAGCCCGACCGCGGCGAACAGGATGATCAGCGCGGCGATGGCCAGGGTGCACCAGGCGACGACGGGCATCACGGAACTCCTTTCAGCCCAGCAGTTTCGCGACGCTGCCCGCGTACCGGGTGGCGCCGACGGCGACCTCGCCGATGGTCTTGTCGGTCTGCGCGAGCGCCGCCGGCACCGGCTCCAGCTGCCCGGCCAGTTCGACGCCGCCCACGAGAATCGTGTCCGTGGCCGCGCGAATCCGTTCGCAGGCGGCCAATACGCGGTTCAGCAGCGCGATCACCACCGGCAGCACGACCAGCAGCAGCACCGCATTGCCGATCCACCACAGAACCATGTCTCCTCCTAAACGGGATAAGGCAGGAAGAACCGGCGGAACACGCGCTTCAACGCCATCAGCGTCGCCTGCAGGCCGATGCTGAACCCGCGGGCCGGCGCCGCGCCGGTGACCTCTTCGCCGCGTTCGGCGCGGTCGATGCCGTTCTGCAGGTTGGCCGCGAAGTCGCGCATCAGCACCGAGGTGACGTCGGCGATCATGCCGCGCCCGTACTGCGCCGCCGCGCCGGAGACCTGCAGGTCCTGGGTGACGTGCACCCGCGTGACGCCGCCGGCCGACGTCAGGGTCGCGGTGACGGTCATGTTCGCCTGGCCGCGGCCCTTCTCGTCGGCGCCCGCCGCGTCGACGACGATCCGCTTCGCGGCATCATCCCGGGAAGCGATCTTCGCCGTACCGCCGAACCTCAGCGAAACCGGTCCCATGTGGACACTCACACGGCCCTCGTACGCCTCGTCGCCCAGGTCCTCGGTCAGCTCGGCGCCGGGCAGGCACGCGGCCACCTTCGGGACGTCGTCGAAGAACCGCCAGACCTTGTCGATCGGCTGCCCGACCGCGAACTCGTTCTCGATCAGCATCGGCTCTCCTTCTTCGCGTACGCGGCCGGGTCGCGCTCGAACGCGGCCCGGCACCCGACACAGCAGAAGTGGTACGCGACGCCCTCGTACTCGACGGGATCACGCGGCGGAACGGTCATCCCGCACACCGGGTCCACCGCGTCCACGGCGACCACCGGCACCGGGCGACGCACCGCACGCAGCCGGACCAGCTCGGCGAGCACGGCGACGGCGATCTCCCGGTGCGCGACCGCGCCGAGGTCGACGCCGGCGGGTACCTGGACGCGGGCGAGCCGGTCGGCGGCGACACCGCGGTCGGCCAGGTACCCGAGCACGGCCTCGCCTCGCCGGCGTGAACCCACCAGCCCGACGTACGCCGGGTCCCGCGCCAACGCCCGTTCGAGGGCTTCTTCGTCGTTGTGGCCCTGGGTCGCGATGACCACATAGGACTGTCCGGTCACCACCGCGAGGTCTTCGCTCAGCTCCGCCCGCCAGTCCAGCGCCGCGGCCAGCGCGACCAGCGTGTGCGCCAGCGGCGAGCGCCCGGCGACCACGAGGTGCGGGGCCGGGACGACCGGCTCGACGTAGATCTCCAGCGCTCCCTCGCTCTGGCACGCGATCGGCACGACGGTCATCCCCGCCGGCACCGTCCCGAACCGCTCCGGGGTACCGAGCAGCAGCAGCCGGGGCGTGCCCTCGGCCAGCGCCTGCCGGGCTTCGCGCAGCACCACGGGTTCCGCGCAGGCGCCGCCGATCCAGCCGTGCAGCTCACCGTCCTCGGTGACGATCGCGCGGCAGCTCTCCTTGCCCGACGACGGCCCTTCGCGCCACACCACGGTCGCGAGCGCGAACGCCTCCCCGCGGCGGGCCCGGTCCCCCGCCTCGGCCAGGACGTCCCAGCCGCTCATCAGTCGTCCGTCCGGACCGGCGGCACGCCCGAGACGTCCTGCCCGGTCTGCAGCGCCTGCCAGACGCGGTCGGGCAGCAGCGGCATGTCGATGTTGCGGACGCCGGTGCCGTCGAGCGCGTCCATCACGGCGTTGACGAACGCCGCCGGCCCGCCGACGGCCGCGCACTCGCCGATGCCCTTGGCGCCGATCGGGTGGTGCGGGGACGGCGTGACGACCTCGCTGTGCAGCTCGAACCCCGGCGTCTCCCAGGCGGTGGGCAGCAGGTAGTCCATGTAGTTCGAGCCGACGCAGTTGCCTTCTTCGTCGAAGGTGATGAACTGCATGTTCGACATCGCGTACGCCTCGGTGAGGCCCCCCATGATCTGCCCCTCGACGATCATCGGGTTGATGCGGACACCACAGTCGTCGACGGCGACGAGGTTCAGCACGTCCCACACGCCGCTCTCCGGGTCGACCTCGACGGTCGCGATGTAGACGGCGAACGGCCAGGTCAGGTTGGGCGGGTCGTAGTAGGCGTGGTTCTCCAGCCCGGGTTCCATCCCGTCGGGCATGTTCGAGTACGCGGCCATCGCGCACTCCTGGATGGTGACGCCGCGGTCGGGCACCCCGCGCACGTAGAACCGGCCCAGCTCCCACTCGACGTCCTCTTCGGACACTTCCAGCAGGTGCGCCGCGAGTTTCCGGGCCTTGGCGCGGATCTTGCGCGACACCATCGAGATCGCCGCGCCGCCGACCGGCGTGCTGCGGGAGGCGTAGGTCCCCATCCCGAACGGCGCGGTGTCGGTGTCACCCTCCTCGACCGTGACGTCCTCGGCCGGGATCCCCAGCTCGTGGCTGACGATCTGCGCCCACGTCGTCTCGTGGCCCTGGCCCTGGCTCTTCGTCCCGACCCGCAGCAGTGCCTTGCCGGTGAGGTGCACGCGCAGCTCGGCGGAGTCGAACATCTTGATGCCGAGGATGTCGTATTCGCGGCTGTTGCCGGCGCCCAGCGGCTCGGTCATCGTCGAGATGCCGATGCCCAGCAGCCGCCCGCGTTTGCGTGCTTCTTCCTTCTGCTTCAGGAAGTCCTCGTAGCCGATCGCCTTCAGGCCGACGTCGAGGCACTTCTCCGGCTGGCCGGAGTCGACGAGGAAGCCGAACGGCGTCCGGTACGGGAACTGGTCCGCGCGCACGAAGTTGCGGCGCCGGAACTCCGCCGGGTCGATGCCGAGGTCCTTGGCGGCCTGGTGGACCATGCGTTCCTGGAAGAACATCGCCTCGGTGACGCGGAACGAGCAGCGGTAGGCGACCCCGCCCGGCGCCTTGTTGGTGTAGACGCCGCGGGCGGTGAGGTGCGCGGCCGGGATGTCGTAACAGGCGAACGCCGAGTGCAGCAGGCCGATCTTGAACTTGCTCGGCTGGGCGTCGGCGAAGAACGCGCCGTGGTCGGCGTCGGCGTGGATGCGGACGCCGAGGATCTTCCCGTCCTCGCGCAGGGCCAGCTCGCTGTCGAGGTACATGTCGCGGGCGAACCCGGTGGAGATGAGGTTGCCGGACTTGTCCTCGATCCACTTGACGGGCCGTTCCAGCAGGATCGAGCACAGGATCGAGCAGACGTACCCGGGGTACACCGGCACCTTGTTGCCGAAGCCGCCGCCGATGTCGGGCGAGACGATCCGGATCATGTGCTCGGGCAGCTCGGCGATCATCGCGACGGCGGCGCGGACGATGTGCGGCGCCTGCGTGGTCATGTAGACGGTCAGCTTCTGCGTCGCGCGGTCGTAGTCGGCGACCGACGCGCAGCACTCGATCGGCGACGGGTGCGAACGCGGGTAGTGCAGCCGCAGCTTGGAGATCCGGTCGGCGTTCGCGAACGCCCGGTCGGTGCCGGCCTTGTCCCCGACCTCCCAGTGATAGATCACGTTGCCGTCCTGGCCGGCCTTGTCGTCGCGGATCACCGGGGCGTCCTCGGCGAGCGCCTGCTCCGGGTTGACGACCACCGGCAACGGCTCGTACTCGACGTCGATCGCGTCGCAGGCGTCCTTGGCGATGTAGGGGTCGTCGGCGACGACGCAGGCGACCTCCTGGCCCTGGAACCGGACCTTGTCGGTGGCCAGCACGGCCTGGGTGTCGTAGGACAGCGTCGGCATCCACGCCAGGTTGCGCGTCGCCGCCATCTCGCCGGTCAGCACCAAGTGGACGCCCGGGATCTCCCACGCCTTGCTGGTGTCGATCGACTTGATCCGCGCGTGCGCCATCGGGCTGCGCAGGATCTCCATGTGCAGCATGCCGGGCAGCACGATGTCGTCGGTGTAGCGGCCCTTGCCGCGGATGAACCGGCTGTCCTCGACCCGCTTGCGGCTGGCGCCGACGCCGCCGATCTCGACCTCGTCGAGTGCCTTCGTCACGGCTGGTCCTCCCGTTCCGACCGCAGTTTCGCGGCCGCCCAGAGCACCGACTTGACGATGTTCTGGTACCCGGTGCAGCGGCAGAGGTTGCCCGACAGGGCCCACCGGACGTCCTCTTCGGACGGATCGGGGTCGCGGTCCAGCAGGGCCTTCGAGGCGAGCATCATGCCGGGGGTGCAGAACCCGCACTGCAGGCCGTGCTCCTCGCGGAAGCCCTCCTGCACCGGGTGCAGCTCGCTGGCCGTCGCCAGGCCTTCGACGGTGGTCACCTCGTGGCCGTCGGCCTGGACGGCGAGCATCGTGCAGGACTTCACCGGCGTGCCGTCGACGAGGACCGTGCAGGCGCCGCAGTTGGTCGTGTCGCAGCCCATGTGCGTGCCGGTGAGCCGCAGCCCCTGCCGCAGCAGGTGCGACAGCAGCAGCCGGGGCTCGCACTCGATGACCTTGCGGGCGCCGTTCACCGTCACCGTGATCCGGCGTTCGGGGACGCCGGCGGCCGGTTCGTCGCGGACTTCGTGCACGATCGTCATCGGGTCGTCCCTTCCAGTGCGCGCACCACGAAGGTGTGCACCATGTGCCGCTTGTACCGCGCGCTGCCGCGGTGGTCGGACTTCGGCCGCGCGTCGCGGGCCGCGAGCGCCGCCGCCTCCTCGATCGTCTCGGCGTCGAGCGACCGGCCGAGGAGCGCTTCGGCGGCGTCGGCGCAGTCGATGGTGGCGCCGCCGACGCCGGTGAGCGCGATCCCGGCCCGCGTGACCCGGCCGTCGGTGGCGGTGTCGACGGCGACCGCGACGCCGACCGTCGCGAAGTCGCCGACCCGGCGCTCCAGCTTGAGGTAGCCGCCCGACGGGGTTCCCCGCGGCGCGGGGATCACGGCTTCGACGGCGATCTCGTCCGGGGCGAGGGCGTTCTGGAACGGGCCGAGCACGAAGTCCCGCGCCGGGATGCTGCGGCGTCCGGCCGGTCCGGCCGCGACGATCGAGCCGTCCAGGGCCAGCACCACCGACGCCCAGTCGCCCTGCGGATCGGCGTGGCACAGCGACCCGACGAGCGTGCCGCGGTTGCGGACGATCGGGTCGGCGATGAGCGGCGCCGCCGCGGCCATGGTCGGCTGGGTTTCCCGCAGCAGGTCCGACCGTTCGAGCGTCACGTGCCGGCACAGCGCGCCGACGTGCAGGTTCCCGTCGGCGTCGACCTCGTGGTGGCCGAGCCCGGGGAGGTTGTTGATGTCGACGAGGAGCGCGGGCGCGGCGAAGCGGAGCTTCATCAGCGGGACGAGGCTCTGCCCGCCCGCGAGGACCTTCGCCTCGTCACCGTGCTCGCGCAGCAGGGCGAGCGCTTCGCCGAGTTCGCGCGGGGCTTCGTAGGAGAACCGGCTCGGGTACATCGGCGTCAGTCCTCGTCCGGGACGGCGACCGGCAGGGTGTCCTCCTCGGGCTCCGGTCGCGGCCGCTGGTGCGGCGGCCACGGCCCGGCCACCGGCTGCCCGGCCACCTTGAGGAAGCCGATCAGCTGGGGCCACGCCCAGACGGTCGGGCTCGGTCCCTCCTTCGGCGCGTTCTCGACGAGTTCGTACAGCCGCGGGTTGCCGCGGCTGTGCCCGTCGGACTCGATCCGCATGACGCGTACCCGCTTCCGCCGTCGATCAGGTGATCGGATCGTCCACCCGGAGTACACGCTGGGCAACGAGGGAATAACCCTTCGCTTAACCCCCGAGGCCGGCCTCGCGTACCACACGTGGGTGATCTTCACCGCCGCGTGGATGATCAGGGCGCCGACCGGGTAACCGCCGCTCGAAGGCCGGAACGCGGCCCGACAAACGTGAGGGGATGTGGTCCCGGTGTCCGAAGTGTCCCGGCTTCCGGTGGTCGTCAGCGAGAACTGGGATTGGCAGATGCGCGGCGCGTGCCGGGGGATGGACGCCGCCGTGTTCTTCCACAGCGACAACGAACGCGGGATGGCGCGCAAGCGTCGCGAGGAGCTCGCCAAGCAGATCTGCGCGAGCTGCCCGGTGCGCCTGCAGTGCCTCGACCACGCCGTCGCGGTCCGGGAGACGCACGGCATCTGGGGCGGGCTCGGCGAGGGCGAGCTGCGTCAGCTGATCGCCACCCAGGTTTAGGTCAGCTGCTGGAGGCCGACGACCGACAGCAGCCGCAGGGCGTCGTGGGCGGGGGTGCCGGCCTCGGCGGTGAAGAGGACGACGTGCTGGTCGCGTTCCGGCACGAGGAGGATGTCGCAGGTCAGGGTGATCGGCCCGACCTGCGGGTGGTCGACGGTCTTGACCAGGTGCCGCTGGTCGGAGACCTCGGGGCTCGGCCACAGCGCGGCGAACTCGGGGCTGCCGCGCAGCAGCTCGCGCACGAGCGCCTGGGTCGCGGGGTCGTCCGGGTAGCGCGCGGCCGCGGCGCGCAGGTGGCCGGCCGCGAAGATCCCGAAGTCAGCGCCCCCGCTGATGCCGTAGTGCCGCTGACTCACGTCCGGGTGCAGGAAGTAGCGGCGGATCATGTTCCGCTCGCGGCGCGGTCGGGCCGAGAAGTCCTCCAGGAGCGCCGCGGCCAGGGGGTTCCAGGCCAGGACGTCGTACTTCGCGTCGAGCACGATGGCCGCGGTGTCCGGCAGCCGCTCGATGAGGTCCATGATCCGGTCCGGGACGTCGGCCGACGGGCCCGGCGGCTCCGCGAGCTGCCCGCCGAGGGTGTACAGGTGGTCCCGCTCGGCGTCGTTGAGCCGCAGCGCGCGGCCGAGCGCGGCCAGGACGTGCCGCGACGGGTGCGGGCCGCGGGCCTGCTCCAGGCGCGTGTAGTACTGGGTCGAGATGTGCGCCAGCTGGGCCACCTCTTCGCGGCGCAGGCCCGGCGTGCGCCGCGGCCCGGCCGCGGGCAGGCCCACGGTCGACGGGGTCAGCCGCTCCCGGTGCAGCCGCAGGAAACGGCCCAGTGCGTGCTTGTCCATACTCCGAGTGTCACCCCGGGGCGGCGGTCCTGCCAGGTATAGCCAGGGCCTGCCAGAGTGTGCGAAGGCGTCGCACGGTGGAGACATGACCCAGAACGGAATGTTGTCCGGCAAGATCGCCCTCGTCACCGGAGCCAGCCGCGGCATCGGCGCGGCGGCGGCCCGCCTGTTCACGGCGGAGGGCGCGACGGTCGTCCTGGCCGCCCGCACCGAAGCCGACCTGAAGACCATCGCCGAGGATCTGCCTGGCGCCTCCTACGTCGTCGCCGACCTCGGTGATGTCGCGAGCATCGAACGCGCGGTGGACACGGTCGTCGAGCGGCACGGGCGGCTCGACGTCGCGTTCAACAACGGCGCCGTCGGCGTCCCGCCGCACCCGATCGCGGACTTCCCCGAAGCCGACTTCGACCTCGTCATGCAGGTCAACCTCAAGGGCGTGTTCTACGCGGTGTCGGCCGAGGTGAAGGCCATGCAGCGCACCGGCGGCGGGGCGATCGTCAACACCAGCAGCGTGGGCAGCCTGATCGGCAACCCGGCCCTGCCCGCGTACGGCGCGGCCAAGCGCGCGGTCAACAGCATCACGGAGTCGGCGGCCGTGACGTACGGCCCGGCCGGCATCCGGGTCAACGCGATCGCCCCGGGCCTGACCCTCACCGAGATGGTCGACGAGTGGAACCGCCACGATCCGGGCATCATCGAGCGGATCGTCTCGGGCACCCCGCTCGGGCGGGCCGCCGCGCCGGCGGAGATCGCGGAGGCGGCCGCCTGGCTGCTGAGCGACCGGGCGTCCTTCGTGACGGGTGTGGTGCTGCCGGTCACCGGGGGCACCGCCGTCTGACCGCCGTGTCAGCCCGGCGTCAGGTCCGTGTCAGCTCGGCCTTCGATAGTTCCTCCCATGACGAAGAACAGCACGACCTGGTCCGGCATGGTGGAGATCGACGACACGGCCCTCGCGGTCACCGACACCGGCGGCACCGGCATCCCCGTGGTCTACCTCAACGGCCAGTTCGCCACCCAGGGCTACTGGCGCCGGGTCGTCGCCGAGCTCGGCGACGACTTCCGGCACATCACCTTCGACGAGCGGGCACGGGGCAAGTCGAAGCGCTCGGCCGACTACTCCTTCGAGGTCGCCGTCCGCGACGTCGACGCGGTGCTCAAGGCCCGGGGTGTGGACCGGGCGCTGCTGGTCGGCTGGTCCTACGGCGCCCTGGTCGGCGCGCACTGGGCCGCCCGCAACCCGGAGCGCACGATCGGCGCGGTCCTGGTCGACGGAGCCTTCCCCTACGACTGGCTCGACGAGGCCATGGAGCAGCGGATCCGCAAGCTGTTCAAGCGGATGAGCTGGTTCCTGCCGCTGCTGCGCCCGACCGGCCTGGCCCCGCGGATGAGTGCCGAGCAGCAGGCCGAGAGCAACATCGAGGTCGGCGTGCTCTCCCGTGAGCGTGCACTCGGCCCGGTGCTCGACACGATCACCGTCCCGACGCGGTTCGTGGTCGCCTCCGGCACGTCGCTGGGCAGCCGCGGCGACGAGCAGGAGAAGATCCGCGCCGGGCTCGACGCCGCCGTCGCCCGCAACCCGCACATCGAGGTGAGCGCGAAGGTCACGAGCAACCACGGCGCGATCCTGCGCAAGGACTTCGGCGCGGTCGCCGGGGCCGTCCGCGAGGTCGCCGCCCGTGAGCACTCCGACCGCTGAGGCCTTACGGCACCAGGTAGCGCGTCAGCAGGCTCTCGCCGTCGGTGAGCACCGTGTCGAGGTCGAGCTTCAGCGGGTCGAACGCGCCGCCGACCGCCGCGCGGTCCGCGGTGCCGGCCACCAGGAACGGCGCGACCGTCAGGCGGAACTCGTCGACCAGGCCCGCCTCCGCCAGCGCCGCGAACAGGTGCGGGCCACCTTCGCAGTCGATCCGGCGGAAGCCGCGCTCGGTCAGGGCGGCGACGGCGAGGTCGAGCGCCACGTGCTCCTGGCCCGCGACGATCACCTCGGCACCCGCCGCGATCCAGGCGTCACGCTGGTTCTCCGGGGTCCGCTCGCTGGTGATGACGATCGTCGGCACCGCGGCGCCGGTGATCACCGGCGCGTCGGGCGGCAGGCTGCGGCCCGTGGTGACGACGGCGATCGGCGGGACCGGCTCGAGGCCGTGGCGACGACGGCGATCGGCCGTCTCCTCGTCCGGGTGGACACCGTCGAACTGCTCGATCACGGCGGTGCCGGCGCCGAGCAGCACGAGGTCGGCGAGGTCGCTGCCCAGCTTGAAGACGACCCGGTCGGGCTCGGTCGAGAGCGGGCGCGACCGGCCCGCGACGGTGATCGCGCCGTCCGTGCTCGACACGAAGTTGACGACCAGCCACTTCGCGACGTCGGGGAAGCGGTAGAGGGCTTCGAGGTCGTCCTGCCCGAGTTCGCGGACGCTCTCCGGCGGCCAGATCTGCTGGAGCTTCACAGCCACCGCACCGCGTTCTTCGGCGGCCGGGTGCCGACGATGCTCGCGACCATCTCGACCACGTGGCGTGTCTCGCGGACCTGGTGCGCCCGGAACATCGCGGCGCCGTGCGCGGCCGCGAGCGCGGTGGCGGCCAGCGTCCCGGTGACCCGGTCGTCCATGCCGACGTCGAGGGTCTCCCCCACCACACCCTTGTTGGACAACGCCATCAGCACCGGCCAGCCGGTGGCGACCAGCTTGTCGACGTTCCGCAGCACCGTCAGGGACTGGTGGGTGTTCTTCGAGAAGTCGATGCAGGGGTCGATCATGATGCCTTCGCGCGGGACCCCGCGCCCGGCCGCGCGTTCGGCGAGCTCGACGGTGTCGGCCACGACCGACGCGACGACGTCGTCGTACACCGGCTTGACCGGGTCCGTGCGCGGGTCGAGGCCGTCGACGTGGGCGCAGACGTACCCCGCGCCGTACTCGGCCGCGACGTCCAGGATCTCCGGCTCGAAGGCGGCCCAGTTGTCGTTGATCAGGTCGGCGCCGGCCCGGCAGACCGCGTCGGCGACCTCGGCGCGGTAGGTGTCGACGCTGATCACCACGTCCGGGAAGTGCTCGCGGGCCCATTCGACGGTCGGCACGACCCGGGCGATCTCCTCCTTGACGGTGACCTCGGGGCCCGGGCTGGCCGGGACGCCGCCGATGTCGATCACCGCCGCGCCGTCCTCGAGCGCCCGGCCGATCGCCGCCTGCGCCCGCTCCTCCTCGAACGTCACCCCGTTGTCGTAGAACGAGTCCGGGGTCCGGTTGACGATCGCCATCACCAGCGCGTTGTCACTGGTGAGGCGCCGGCCCCGGAAGACGAGGTCGTGGATCGGCATGCGGTTCTCTCCCGTGCAGGACCGGACGTGGCAACCCCCCGAGCATAGGCGATCACCGTTCTCGCCAGGTGCTCTCTCACGCCGGGGTGACGCTGGTGGAGAACTTCAGCGACCGGCCTGCTTCGTCGAGGCGTTCCACGAAGATGTCGCCGCCTGTGCCCGGCAACGGTAGCCCCTTCGAAGCGCTGGAGATCGGCGCGGAGCTGCTGGCCTCGGTCGAGCAGCTGAGCATGGACGGCGGGCTGCAGGTGTACCAGGAGTGCTCGCCTATCTGGGACGGCGAAGACGACCTCTACGACGTCACCTCGCTCGACGACCTCGCGCTGCTGCCGAACCTCCGGCGCGTCGTCGGCTCCGAGTTCCTGGGCCCGCAGCTGCGCGAGGTCCTGCGCGCCCGCGGCATCGCGGCCGACTGAACCGGTTACGGCAGCCCGTACCAGCCGGGCGGCAGCCGGCGGCGGTTGCCGTGCAGCCAGCCGGCGAGCTGGGTGCCGATGGCGAGCGCCAGGTACCCGAGCTGCAGCGGCTGCCAGGCGACCGGGGCGTTGATGCCGGCGAGCCACGCGAAGGCGGCGGGCAGGACGAACCGGCGCACGTCCTGGGATCGCAGGAACCGGTCGACGGCGGCCGAGGCCTCGTCCTCGGCGATCACCGGGGCGGTGAAGGCATCCAGCAGGGCCAGCCCGGCCGGCACCAGCCCGACGCCCAGGACGACCAGCGACACCGCGGCGGCGGAGCGCATCGGCGGGCTGATCACGACGAGGGTGCCGTACAACGCCGCGCCGCCGATGAAGGTGATCCCGAACGACACGAAGGACCAGGCGCCGACCAGCCCGGCCGCCGTGCTCGGTGACGGCCGGCCACCGGGCTCCACGAACTGCGCCGCGAGCTGGTCACGGTAGCGCGCGGCCTGCCGGCGGACGAGCGTCCACACGGCGAACGCCACGGCGAGCACCAGCGCCCCGGCCGCGTGGGCGAACGGCGGATCGTCAATCGAGGCTGTCGCCCAGGCCCCGACGAACGCCGCGAGCGACACGAGAACGAGCGACGGCGTGGTGCTCCGGGACCCGGCGCGCAGCGCGATCAGCCGGGTCGGCAACGTGGTCCGGACGCCGTGCCGGAACAGCCACAACCGGGCCCGGCCGACTTCCTCGAGCGTGGGCTGCGCCGGAAAACGTGGATCCCCGGGCAGCGGCGGCGAGCTCCGCACCTCCCCGGCCGTCATCGCGCCACCCCGGCCACCGGGCACACCGGTCCGCGGAAGATCACCAGATCCCTCCCCAAGGTCTGTCGTCCTCCTCGGAGTTTACGACATCGATGCCCCCTCCGTCCCGGTTCGCCGCGCTTTGCCCGCGAACACCCAGCGGTTGCTCGCCAGCGCGTCTTCGCTCTCGGCGACCAGGTCCACGCCGTGCTGCGCCGCGAGGTCGAACGGCGTGCGGGCCGACACCGTCCAGCCGCGGTTCCGCAGTGCCTCCGCCGAGTCCGGGCGCGGCCCGGCGTCGAACAGCGCGGTCAGGTCCACCCCGATCTGCTCCTTCGCGCTGCGGTAGATCGGGCTCGCCCGGTGTTCGACGGCGAGCTTCACCTCGAACGCCAGGCGGCTTCCGGGCGCGGCCAGGCGATCGATCGCCGAGACGAGCCGGCGCTCGGTGTCTGCGGACAGGTAGAGCAGCAGGCCCTCGGCCAGCCACGCCGTCGGGACGGCCGGGTCGAAACCCGCTCCGCACAACGGTTCCGCCCAGTCGTCGCGCAGATCCACCGCGACGGTCGTGCGCGCCGCGGCCGCCGTCGCGCCGAGGCCGGCCAGGACCTCCTGTTTGAACGCCAGCACGTCCGGCCGGTCGAGCTCGAAGACGCGGCAACCGGCCGGCCACGAGAGCCGGAACGCCCGCGAGTCCAGCCCGGCACCCAGCAGGACCACCTGCGCGGCACCGGCGCCGAGCAGGAAGTCGTCGAGGACCCGGGTGCGCAGGCCGAAGTACCGGCCGAGCCGGCCCCACAGCGGGTTCGCCGCCCCGCCGGGGACGTCGTCCCAGTGCACCGGCCACTCCCCCGGCACCCGGGCCGCTTCGACGAAGTGGCGCGCGAACCCGTCCCGCGCCAGGGAATCCGGCCGGGTCGCCTCGATCGCCCGGGCCGCGGCGACCATCAGCGCGGTCCGGCCGACGCCGCCTTCGACGCCTCGGGTGGTGACCACTCGCTCTCCTCCCCGTCGCATCGAGTCCACGACCCGGGCCGGTCGTGGGTGGTCGTCCGGGCGCCGTAGACGGTTTCCATGAACCGCAGGGTTTCCTCGTCGCTCCGGTGCAGCGCGGTCGTGCAGTCAGTCAGTACCGTCAGGTGAAATCCCTTCTGGAACGCGGTTCTCGCCGTCGAGTCCACGCAGACGTCGGCGTAGACCCCGGCGAAGACGAGGTGCCCGATCCGGCGGCGCCGCAGGTACTGCCCGAAGCCGTGGGCGAAGAACGCGTCGAAACAGGCGTACTTGGTGAAGACGCGTTCGCCGGGCGCGGGCGCGACCCCGTGGAACTGCGCGCCCCACGACCCGGCCAGGCACTTCGGCGCCTTGCCCAGCACCCGGTCCCGGCGCCGCCAGCTCGGCCGCTGGTACTCGACGTCGCCGAGGAACCGCACGAAGACGACCTCGGTGCCGGCCCGCCGCGCGAGGTCGACGGCCCGCCCGGCGTTCGCGGTGACCCGTTCCAGCGTCCCCGGCCGGCCGCGGTACCGGGCCGCGACGGCGGGCCCGGTGCAGAAGTCGTTCTGCAGGTCCACCACGACCAGCGCCGTCTTCACGCGCCCGCCGCCGAAACCCGGTCCGGGGCGGGGTCCAGCGCGTCCAGCACCTCGGCCACGACCTCGGTGGTCGAGTGCCGGCCGCCGGCGTCCGGGGTGCCGACGCCGCGGTCGCGCGCCTCGCGCAGCGCCTGCTCCATCGCCGTGATGGCACCCGGGCAGCCCGCGTGCCGCTCCGCGATCGCCGCAGCGGCCCGCAGCGTCGCCGTCGGGTTGACCCGGCCGGTGCCCGCGAGGTCGTCGGCCGAGCCGTGCACGGTCTGGTACTCGACCAGGCCGTCGACGTCCGGGTGCAGGTGGACGTTCTCGGTGTACCGGTTCTCCTGGCGTTCGCCGCCGAACGCGGCGAGCAGGACGACGTGCATGATGTCGGCCCATTCGTTGCCGGCCACCAGCAGCGTGCGCGGCGCGAGGCCGTGCTCGACCAGGTTGCGGTTGACCGTGTCGGGCTGACCGAGCTCGACGGCCACGCCGAGCCGCCCGGCGATCTCCGCCACCCACTCGCCGAACGCGCCGTCGAGCAGGTGGAACTTGTACGCCAGGACGATCCGGGCCGGGCCGTCGCCGGGCCACTGCGCCCACGCGCGGCGCACCGCGAACGTGAGCACCTTCTCGGTGATCTCCTTGCTGAACACCATCGTGCGGGTCACCGTGTCCGGCGTGTGCCGGTTCTCGCCGGTGTAAAAACCTTGGGCCTGGTCCCGGACCAGCAGCAGGGACGGCGTGACCGGGTCGACCTTCACCGCCTGCAGCCGTTCGCGGACCAGGTAGAGCGACTGCGCGTTGATCGCCGTGCGGAAGACCGCGGAGACCCCGGCGCGCGCCTGTTCCCGGCAGAACTGCTCGTAGTGGCCGGCGTCCTCTTCGGTGAGCCGGCGGGTCCGGTCGGTTCCGCCGGCGTCCTTCAGGGTGAAATAGGAATGGTAGGTCCGGGGCGAGCGCGTTACGCCGATTTCGGTCGAACACAGCCGGCCGATCCGGGTCAGCACGTTTTCGAAGACGTCCGCGAGTTCTCCCCCGGTGCCCCGGCCGACCGCCAGCCCGACGACCGGCCGCGCGCGGTGCGCGCCCATTCAGCCGGCCACGTTCGCGACCAGGTGGTCGCCGGCGATGCCGACCTTGTCCGGGCTGTAGTAGTCCTTGATCGCCGCGGCCCAGACCGGCACCCGGACGCGGTCACCGGCCGACGGCGCGAAGGCGTCGAAGAGCGCGTCGATGTTGGGGCGGTCGAAGCCGATGGCCGTCATCAGGGCGACGAACAGCGGCCGTTCGATCATCCCGTCGCCGTCCGGATCCCCCAGCGCGGTCAGGGTTTCCGCGAACTCCGTCACCGTCCCGTCGAACCGCTCAGGCGACAGCACGCAGCCCGCGTACTCCTCGTAGCTCACCCGGCCGTCGTGGTTCGCGTCGAGCTCCCGTTCCAGGGTGGTCCAGTACCGCTGGAAGGCCGCCTCCATCGCCCGCTTCGCGGCGTCGCCGGAGCCCTCGGCCGCCCGCACCACGCGGTCCGCCATCGTCGAGAAGTCGTGCTCTTCGAGATAGCCGTTCCCGTCGACGTCGAACAGGGTGAAAACGAGCTTGATCCGGTCGACCGCGGTGGCACCCATCGATTCTTCACCTTTCCGTCGGGCTTTGTCCCGAGCAGTTTGCGCCCGCACGGACGCGACCCGGATCCGTTTCACCCCAAGGTGTGGAATCACCATTCCGGTGCGTTTTCACCGGGGCGCACCAGCGGTTCGCCCCGGCCGGGGCACGCACCGGCACGCACCGTGACACCCTCAGCCGCGGACGGACTCCAGCGCGGCGACCAGTGCGGCCAGGCCGAACTCGAACTCTTCGTCGTGGTCGCAGATCGCGAGGTCCGGCGCGGCCGCCGCCACGTGCGGCAGTCCCGAAGCGCGCAGCTCGGCTTCCCGCTGCTGGGCTCCTTCGACGTCGGTGCCGCTGAAGGCCGGCCCCGCGGACACTTCCCGCATCAGGGAACCGACCAGGAAGGCCAGCGCCGTCCGGAGCGCGTGCACGGCGCGGTCCGGCGGGAACCCGGCGCGGTCGAGGACGGCCAGCACCGCTTCGGTCGGCCCGAGCGCCGCGGGCGCGCCGAGCTGGCGGGTGAGCACCAGCGCCGCGCAGCGCGGGTACTGCTGCGCGGCCGACCGGAAAGCGCCCGCGACCGCCCGGACGTCGGCCTCGAGGTCACCGGTGGGGGCGGGCAGGCGCAGTCCGGCCAGTACCGCTTCGGTGATCGCGTCGAGCAGCGCGTCCCGGCTCGCGACGTGGTTGTAGAGGCTCATCGCGTCGACCCCGAGGCTCTTGGCCACACCGCGCATGGTCAGCCGCTCGACGCCTTCGGCTTCGGCGAGCGCCATCGCCGCGTCGACGATCCGCGCTCGCGACAACGGTTCCTGCCCGCGCCGCGGCCGTCCCCGCCGCGGTGGTTCGGTCCGGGTGTCCATCACGCACCTCCTGGACAAAACCTACAGGGTAGGTTTACGGTCGGCACATACCTACGGCGTAGGTTTAACCGCGACGACCAAGGATCCGCCATGACGACCGCCTACACCCTGCCGCCGGAAGACGTGCTGCACGCCCGCGAAAAGCTCGTCCTCGACCACTTCCACGACGAGGTGCGGCAAGCCTGGGACGACGTGCTCGAGACGTTCCCGCACCCGCACTACGAGCTGATCGCGTCGATGACGGTGCACGACGGCGACGGCGAGGTGCGCGGTTACTACCACGACACCCGCGTCGCCTTCCCCGACCAGGACCACGAGATCATCGCGCTGCGGCACACCGCCGACGCCGTGGTCGTCGAGTTCTGGCTGACCGGGACCCACCTCGGCCCCCTGGGCAAGATCCCCGCGACGGGCAGCAGGCACCGCACCCGGATGACCGCGTTCTTCGTCTTCGACGAGCACGAGAACCTGGTCACCGAGCGCGTCTACTTCGACCAGCTGACGGTGCTGAAGCAGCTCGTGGGCGGGCTCGACAAGAAGAACCCGAAGGACCTGGTCACCCTGGCACGAGCGGTTTTCGGCGCCCTGGGCGAAGCCGGCGGCGAGCCGGATCCGCGCCTGCTCGGTTAACTGCGGCCGAGGGTCTTCCGCTTGACGAAGCCGATCACCCCGGTCGCCAAGAACAGGACGATCCCGACGAACAGGAGCCAGAACAGGCTCTTGACCACCAGACCGAGCACGATCAGCACAGCCCACACGACGAGCAACCCGACGAGCAATCCCATGGTTCTCTCCTTTCGCCTGCCGGCGGATACCCCGCACCGGTAAGGGCAAACCGTCAGGACAGGTCGGCGAGGTCGAGCACGAATCGGTAGCGGACGTCGTTGCGGCCGAGCCGGTCGAGCGCCTCGTTCACCTGCTTCGAGGGCAGCAGCTCGATGTCGGCGGTGACGTCGTGCTCGGCGCAGAACGCCAGCATCTCCGCCGTCGCGGGGCGGCCGCCGCTACCCGCCGAACCGAGCCGCTTGCGGCCGACCAGCAGGTCCGTCATCGGCACGGTGACCGGGCCCAGGTACCCGACGACGCTGAGCGTGCCGTCCAACGCGACCAGCTTCAGGTACCGACCCAGGTCGTGGGGCACCGCGATCGTGTCGAGGACGACGTCGAACCGGTCCCGCGCCGCGGCCAGCTGCCCCTCGTCGGCCGACACGATCAGGTCGTGGGCGCCGAGGCGGCGGGCGTCCTCCGCCTTGTCCGCCGAGCGGCTGATCACGGTGGTTTCGGCCCCGAGCGCGACGGCGAGCTTGACCGCCAGATGCCCCAGCCCGCCGAGCCCGGCCACCGCGACCCGGCTGTCCGGGCCGACCCCGAGCGCCCGCAGCGGCTCCCAGACGGTGATCCCCGCGCACAGCAGCGGTGCCGCGGCCGCCGGGTCGAGCCCCGCGGGCAGCGGGTAGGTGAACCCTTCGCGGACGACGTACTCGCGCGAGTAGCCGCCGAGGGTGGTGGATCCGTCGTGGCGGTCGGTGCCGTCGTAGGTCAGGGTCGGGAACTCGTGGCAGAAGTTCTCCTGCCCCCGCTCGCACATCGGGCACTCCCCGCACGAGTCCACGATGTTGCCCACGGCGACCGCGTCCCCGGCGGCGAATCTCGTGACTCCGCTCCCCACCTCGGTCACCACGCCGGTGAACTCGTGCCCGGGCACCAGCGACGTGTCCCGGCCGTCGCGGTGCAGCGCGTGGAGGTCGCTGTGGCAGACCCCGCAGTAGTCGACGCGCACGGCGACGTCGTCCGCGCGCAGGTCACGGCGCTCGAGCGGCACCTGGCGCAGCTCGGCACCGGCGGGGCCGGCCTGCCAGCCCACGGTTGTCCTCATGGTCCACTCCTCAAGCAAACAGACTGTTCGGTCTGTTTGACCGTAGCCGAGCTTCGGCGAACCGGCAAACCGACTGGTCTGTTGTTATCGTGGACGCCATGCCCCTGACCTCGCGCGGTGCCGCGACGAAACAGCGCATCGTGGACGTGGCCACGCAGGAGTTCGCGCAGTACGGGCTGGCCGGGGCGCGCGTCGAGCGGATCGTGGCCGCCGCCCGCACCAACAAGGCGCAGCTCTACGCCTACTTCGGCAGCAAGGAAGAGCTGTTCGACGCGATCTTCATGGACTCGATGGACTCGATCCGCAACGTCGTCCCGATCGACGCCCGTGACCTCGCCGACTGGGCCGTCCGCCTGTACGACGAGTACCTCCGCCGCCCCGACCTGATCCGGCTGGCCACCTGGGTCCGCCTGGAACGCCGCCCGGCCGGGCACCTCGTCGAGCAGGCCGACCGCCTGGACACCGAGAAGCTCGGCGCGATCGCCGACGCGCAGGCCGCGGGGCTCGTCCGGGCCGGGGACCCGTTCGACCTGATGGCCATGGTGATCGCGATGTCGATGGCGTGGTCGCCGGTCAGCAACGTCTACGCCGCCACCGGCGAGGAACCGCCGGAGCTGCACGAGTTACGCCGGACGCTCCTGCGGGAGAGCGTCCGGCGCGCTGTTGCACCCGAAGGTCAGTAGCGGAACGAGCGCGTCCCGATCAGCGACCAGGCACAAGCAACCCGGCCGTCGCGCACGGACAGCAGGTCGACGCCGCTCGCCGCGGGAGGGCGCTCGCAACCAACACTCAATAGCGGAACGACCGGGTCCCGGTCAGCGACCACGCCCGAGCAACCCGGCGATCGCGCACGGACAGCAGCTCGACACCGCTCGCCGCCGGACCGGCCCACAAGAACGCGACCGTCCCGCGCTCCGGATCCACGACGGGTTCGCGGTGCGGCGTCAGGACCGCGGGCTCCGGCCGCGCGAGCGGGCCCGCCGCGCCGGAGAAGAACCCGAAGTCCTCGGTGAGCACGTCCACCGGATCACCGGCGCGCCACCGGAGCCAGCCGTCGAGCACCTTGTCCAGGTCGTGGCCGCCGGCATACCCCGGGTCGGGCGCGGTGTCGCGCCGCTCCCCCACGAACGTCCAGTTCTCCGCGATCCGGTCGCCGTGGAGGATGTTGAAGTCGAAGCCGGTCAGCTTCTGCCCGTCGGCCTTGTCGACGTCCCACAGGTAGGCGAAGTGGTCACCGCCGTCGGCGAGCACCCGCGGCCGGAAGAGGTTGACGTGCTTGGCGCGGTAGCCGTCCAGGAACCGCACCTGCTCCGCCGGCCCGACCACGCTGTCGAGGCCCGGCGTCTGCCCGGACCACTGCACGCAGGCGGGGCTCATCAGCTCGTGCGCCAGCGCGGGGTCCTCGTTCCACATGCGGCACCACAACCGCATCCGTTCTTCGTTGTTTCCCATGTCCGCCACTGTTCCGGCGGACCGCGACACCGTCCTGTCGGTGTTCGCCGTCACATTTCAGCGCAAGGCCTCGGCGTCCAAGCGGTCCAGCTCCGCGGCCCATTCCGCCTCGCGCGGGCGGAACCGCTCGCCGGTCGACGCGGCGGCGGTGATCCGGTGCAGCTGGAACCCCCGCACGCCCTCGCGCCACCGGCACCACGCGACCAGGTACCAGCCGTGCGGGCCCCACAGCAGGCCCATCGGCTCGACGTCGCGCTCGGAGGTCGCACCCGCCCGGTCGGTGTAGGTCAGGTGCAGCACCCGGCTCGCCACCACGGCGTCCTCGACGGTGTCCGCCACCGCCCCGCGGATCACCGGCAGGTCGGGGTGCGGGCCGACCCGGTGCACCCGGGCGGCCAGCGCGTCCTCCCGGCGGCGCACGTCGGACGGCAGGACGGCCAGCACCTTCTGGGCCGCCCGCCGCGCCGCGTCCGCGAACGGCGTGGCCGACGCGGCCCGCAGCGCGACGCTGATCGCCAGCGCCTCGCGCGCGGTCAGCGTCACGGGCGGGAGGGTGCGCTCGCGGTCCAGGCTGTACCCGCCGTTGCGCCCGGTGTCGCTCCGGATGGCGACGCCGGACTCCCGCAGCGCGTCGAGGTCCCGTTCGACCGTCCGGACGCTGACCTCGAACCGGCGCGCCAGCCAGGTCGCACTGCGCGGCCTCGGCGAAATGGCCCGAAGTTCTTCCACGAGGGCGTACAGCCGTTCGGTGCGATTCACGAGAGCTAATTTATCTGCCGTCCACCGGCTGTTTCCGGCCGCTCACCGCAGTTCACCGGCCCGGGCTGTTACAGAACCCGGCCCATTCGCGACAGCACTGTCGAGAATGAAGGGGAGGGTGGTCGGTGACGGGCGAACGAGAGGTGCGGCTGCGGCTGGGCACCCGCGCGGTCTCCGCCCCGGCCGAGTTCGGCCGCGAGGTGGTGAAGTACACCGGGGTCACGGTCCAGCGCGTCGAAGCCGGCGAACTGGTCGATCAGACGTGGGTCCCGGTGGGCACGACCCCGACGTTCGCGGACGACGAAGCGCTGATCGCGGAGTGGCACCAGGCCCTGCGGTGGACCCAGGTCCGCGCCGACGTCTGAAGCCTTCCCTTAATCCACTCTTGCGGGCCTCCCGCCCGCCGGGAACGATCCACGGTCATGCAGGTGCCGGCGCAGTTCGAGTACGAGCGGGCCACCAGTGTCGGGCACGCCCTCGAGCTGCTGGCCAAGTACGGCCCCGAGGGCCGGGTGATCGCCGGCGGGCACAGCCTCATCCCGATGATGAAGCTGCGGCTGGCGCGGCCCGAAGCCCTGATCGACATCAACGAGCTCAGCGAGCTGAGCCGCATCGAGGTCGTCGGCGGGGAGCTGCGGATCGGGGCCCTGGTCCGGCACGCCGAACTGCTCGATTCGGCCGAAGCCGGACGGCTGTTCCCGATCCTGCACGACGCCGAACGCGTGGTCGCCGACCCCATCGTGCGCAACCGCGGGACCGTCGGGGGCTCGCTGTGCCAGGCCGACCCGTCGGAGGACCTGTCGGCGGCGTTCACCGCCGTCCGCGCCGAGGCCGTCGTCGAGGGGGCCGACGGGACGCGGGTCGTGCCGGTGCGGGAGTTCTTCACCGGGCCGTACGAGACCGCCGTCGGGCCGGGTGAGCTGCTGGTGCAGCTGCGGCTGCCGATCCGCGACGGAACGGGGAGCGCGTACGCCAAGGTCGGCCGCCGGGCCGGGGACTGGGCGATCGCCGCGGTCGGCGCGTCGCTGCGGGTCGACGGTGGCGTGGTTGCCGAGGCCGGCCTAGGGCTCACCGCGGTGGGCGCCCCGCACTTCGTCGCGGTCGAGGCCGAGGACTTCCTGCGCGGCGGCCCGGCGACGCCGGAGCGGTTCGACGAGGCCGGCGCGATCGCCGCCGCGCACTGCTCCCCCGCCGCCGACCAGCGCGGGCCCGCCGACTACAAGCGCCACCTCGTCGCGCAGCTGACCAGCCGGGCCCTCCAGCAGGCCCAACACAGGCGGGCGGGCTGACGTGGAGATCACCGTGACCGTCAACAACGAGCCGTACCGGCGCAGCGTCGAGCCGCGGCTGCTGCTGGTGCACTTCCTGCGCGACGACCTCGGCCTGACCGGCACGCACTGGGGCTGCGACACCTCCAACTGCGGCACCTGCGTGGTCTGGTTGGACGGGCTGCCGGTCAAGTCCTGCACGGTGCTCGCGGCGATGGCCGACGGCAAGCGCGTCCGGACCGTCGAGGACCTCGCCGACGGCCCGCGGCTCGACCCGGTGCAGCAGGGGTTCGTCGCCTGCCACGGCGTCCAGTGCGGATTCTGCACGCCGGCGATGCTGATGACCGCGCGCTGGCTGCTGGACCGCGACCCCGACCCGGACGAAGGCACCATCCGCGAGGCCATCTCCGGGCAGCTGTGCCGGTGCACGGGGTACGAGAACATCGTGCGCGCGGTCCGCTGGGCCGCCGAGCACCCGGACGGTGAAGCGTGACGGCGAACGGCCACGGTTCCGTGCGCCGCAAGGAGGACGGCCGGTTCGTCCGCGGGCGCGGCACGTTCCTCGACGACGTCACCCGGCCCGGGATGCTGCACGGCGCGATCCTGCGCAGCCCGCACGCGCACGCCCGCGTCGTCGCGATCGACACCAGCGCGGCCGAGGCGCACCCGAAGGTCCGGGCCGTGCTCACCGGCGCGATGCTGGCCGAGCGCGGCATGGCGTGGATGCCGACGCTGTCCCACGACGTCCAGGCGGTGCTGGCCACCGACAAGGTCCGGTTCCAGGGCCAGGAGGTCGCGTTCGTCGTCGCCGAAGACCGTTACGCCGCAAGGGACGCGCTCGAGCTGATCGACGTCGAGTACGAGCCGCTGCCGGTGATCGCCGACGCGCGGACCGCCCTCGACGCCGATGCCGCGCTGATCCGCGACGACGTCGAGAACCGTACGGACAACCGGATCTTCGACTGGGAGTCCGGCGACGCCGCGGCGACCGACGACGCCTTCGCCCGCGCGGACGTCGTCGCGACGCAGGACATGCTGTACCCGCGGGTGCACCCGGCGCCGATGGAGACCTGCGGCGCGGTCGCCGAACTCGACCCGGTCACCGGGAAGCTCACCGTCTGGGCCACGGCCCAGGCCCCGCACGCGCACCGGCTGCTCTACTCGATGGTGACCGGCCTGCCCGAGCACAAGATCCGGATCGTCGCCCAGGACATCGGCGGCGGGTTCGGCAACAAGGTCGGCATGTACCCCGGTTACCTGTGCGCCGTGGCGGCCACGATGGTCACCGGACGGCCGGTCAAGTGGGTCGAGGACCGCTCCGAAAACCTGATGAGCACGTCGTTCGCCCGCGACTACCACATGCGCGGCGAGATCGCGGCCACGCGCGGCGGGAAGCTGCTCGGCCTGCGGGTGCGGGTGCTGGCCGACCACGGCGCGTTCAACGGCACCGCGCAGCCGTCCAAGTTCCCGGCCGGGTTCTTCCAGGTCTTCACCGGCTCCTACGACCTGCCGGCGGCCCACTGCGCGGTCACCGGCGTCTACACCAACAAAGCGCCCGGCGGCGTGGCGTACGCGTGTTCCTTCCGCATCACCGAAGCCGTGTACCTGGTCGAGCGGATGATGGACGTCCTGGCCTACGACCTCGGCCTCGACCCGGCGGAGCTGCGGGAGCGGAACCTGTTGCGGCCCGGGCAGTTCCCCTACACCTGCGCGACCGGCTGGGAGTACGACTCCGGCGACTACCCCGCGGCCTTGGCGCTGGCCAAGGGGATCGCCGGGTACGACGACCTCCGCCGGGAGCAGAAGGAGAAGCGCGAACGCGGTGAGCTGATGGGCATCGGGCTGAGCTTCTTCACCGAGGCCGTCGGCGCGGGCCCGCGCGAGCACATGGACATCATGGGCCTCGGCATGGCCGACGGCGCCGAGCTGCGGGTGCACCCGAGCGGTTCGGCCGTGCTGCGGCTGTCGTGCATGTCCCAGGGCCAGGGGCACGAGACGACGTTCGCCCAGATCGTGGCGCACGAGCTGGGCATCCCGACCGACGAGGTCGAGGTGGTGCAGGGTGACACCGACGCCACGCCGTTCGGCCTCGGCACCTACGGCTCGCGCTCGACACCGGTGTCCGGCGCCGCCACCGTGCTGGTCGCGCGGAAGGTGCGGGCGCGGGCGCAGCTGGTCGCGTCGGCGATGCTCGAGGTGAGCCCGGACGACCTCGAGTGGGAGCCCGGGCGCTGGTTCGTCCGCGGGGTGCCGGGCCAGGGCGTCACGATGCGCGAGATCGCCCGCGCCGCGCATTCGGACCTGGCGCTGCCCGAAGGCGTCGAAGGCCACCTGGACGCGTCCTGTGTGTACAACCCGCCGAGCCTGACCTACCCGTTCGGGGCCTACATCTGCGTGGTGGACGTCGATCCCGGGACCGGGCAGGTGGCGGTGCGCCGGTTCGTCGCCGTCGACGACTGCGGGGTGCGGATCAACCCGGCGATCGTGGCCGGGCAGGTCCACCGCGGCCTCGCCGACGGGATCGGGATGGCGCTGATGGAGCTGATCGCGTTCGACGACGACGGCAACCACCTCGGTGGGTCCTTTATGGACTACTTGCTGCCGACGGCGCTCGAATGCCCGTCGTGGGAACTCGGCGAGACGTGCACACCGTCCCCGCACCACCCGATCGGCGCCAAGGGCATCGGCGAGTCCGCGACGGTCGGCTCCCCCGCCGCCGTGGTCAACGCCGTCGTCGACGCGCTGCGGCCCTACGGGGTGCGGCACGCGGACATGCCGCTGACCCCGGCGGCGGTGTGGCGCGCGATGCAGGGCCGTCCACTTCGGACGGACCTGGCGATCACGTGAAGACGGCCCCGCCCGGGGGTTCCGGGCGGGGCCGTCGCTTCAGTCCAGGACCTCGGTGACGGTCCCGGCGACCACGGTCAGGCGGCCCTCGCGCATGGCGAAGCCGAGACCCGGGCCCATCGCGATCGGCAGCCCGAGCTCGACGGTCAGCTCGGCGGCCTCACCCGGCCAGACGACCGCAGTGCCCTCGGCGAGGGTGACCACGCCGACGACGTCGCTGGTGCGGAAGTGGAACTGCGGCCGGTAGTGCGCCGCGAACGGCGTCCTGCGGCCCCCTTCCGCGGCCGACAGCACGTGGACGTCCGCGCGGAACCGCGTGTGCGGCCGGACGCTGCCGGGCAGGCAGACGACCTGGCCGCGCCGGACCTCACCGCGCTTCACCCCGCGCAGCAGCACCGCGGCGTTGTCCCCCGCCTCGGCGCGCTCCATCGGCTTGCCGAACGTCTCCAGCCCGGTGGCCACGCTCGTGACCGCCGGGCCGAGCCCGATCACCTCGACCGTGTCACCGACCGCGAGGGTGCCCTGCTCCACCGCACCGGTCACGACGGTGCCGCGGCCGGTGATGGTCAGGACGTTCTCGATCGGCATCAGGAACGGCAGGTCGAGCCGCCGCGGCGGGATCGGCACGTGCTCGTCGACGGCGGCGAGCAGGTCCAGGATCCGTTGCGTCCACAGCGGTTCGCCCTCGAGCGCGCGCAGCCCCGACACGCGGACGACCGGCACGGCGTCGCCGTCGAACCCGTAGCGGGTCAGCAGCTCCCGGACCTCCAGCTCGACCAGGTCGAGCAGGTCCTCGTCGTCGGCGAGGTCGGCCTTGTTGAGCGCCACCACGAGGTGCTCGACCCCGATCCGCCGCGCGAGCACGACGTGCTCCCGCGTCTGCGGCATCGCGCCGTCCTGCGCCGAGACGACCAGCACGGCGCCGTCGAGCTGGGCCGCGCCGGTGATCATGTTCTTGACGTAGTCGGCGTGGCCCGGCATGTCGACGTGCGCGTAGTGCCGGGTGGCCGTCTCGTACTCGACGTGCGCGATGGTGATCGTGATGCCGCGCTCGATCTCCTCCGGCGCGCGGTCGATGCGGTCGAAGGCGACGTAGGAGTTGTTCCCGCCCTGCTCGGCGAGCACCTTGGTGATGGCCGCGGTGAGGGTGGTCTTGCCGTGGTCGACGTGCCCCATCGTGCCGATGTTCAGGTGCGGCTTGGTCCGCACGTACTGCTGCTTGCTCATGGTCTTTCCCTGTACTGGCGGGTGAATGCGCGAAACCGGGCGAGCGCGTCGACCCTCCCCCGGCGGTTCCGCGTCAGGACAGGGGGAATCGGGGAAGGGTCAGCTTCGAGCGCCGGTCAGCAGCCGTGCCGAAAGGGCGCTCGGCAGGGACACGCCTGCGAACGTCGCGCTATCGGACACGGGGAACATGGCGGGAAGCGTGCCACGGCGGCGGCCACCGTGTCATCCGGTTTTCCTGCGGGACATCGCGTTGTGGCCGATAAGCTCGGACGATGGACGAACCCTCGATCATGGCGCTGGCCGACCTGGCCACCCCGATGGCCATCCGGGTCGCGGCGACCCTCGGCCTGGTGGAGCACGCGGGTGGCGCGGGAGCGACCGCGGACGATCTCGCCGCCGCGACCGGAACCCCACCGCGGATCCTCCGGCGCCTGCTCGAACACCTCGTCACAGCCGGGGTTTTCGCCTTCGACGCGGATTCCGCGCGGTACCGGCCCACGCCGCTCGGCGCGCAGATGGGCACAGCCGATGTCAAGCGGCTGCTGGACATCAGCTGCGCCGGCGGTCGGGCCGAGCTCGCGTTCGCCGACCTCCTCGAGACGATCACCACCGGCGAACCGGCCTACCCACGCCGGTACGGGTGCGACTTCTGGGCCGACCTCGACGCCGACCCGAAACTGCGGAAGTCGTTCGACGCCCAGATGAACTGGCGCTTCCGCGAGCACGCCCCGCGGATCGCCGAAGCCTTCGACTGGGGCCGGTTCCCCCACATCGTCGACGTCGGTGGTGGCGACGGTCCGCTGCTCATCGAGATCCTGCGCGCCCACCCCGGCGTCCGGGGCACGCTGCTGGACCTGGCACCCACCGCGGCCGCGGCCGCCGAGCGGTTCGCCGCCGCCGGGCTCGGCGACCGGGTGCGCACCGTGGCGGGCAGCTTCTTCGACCCGCTGCCGGCGGGCGCCGACGCCTACCTGCTGTCCGACATCGTGCACGACTGGGACGACGACCACGCCCGCACGATCCTGGCCCAGTGTCGCCGGGCCGCCGCGCCGGACGCCACGGTGCTGCTGATCGAGCCGGTGCGGGGGCACGGCGCCCACACCGGGATCGACCTGTTCATGCTGATGTGCTTCGGCGGCGAGGAAAGGACCCTCGACGAGCTGGTCGAGCTGGGCGCCGGGAGCGGGCTCGTGTTCCGCGGCGCGGTGCCGGTGACCGAACGCAGGCTGGCGCTGGAGTTCGGCGTCGAGTCCAGCTGTCCGTGAAGGCCACCTTGAGGGACTCAGAGTCCCTCAAGGTGGCCTTCACGGACTTGCGGGATGGTCAGGCGCAGGTCGCGGGATCCTCGGTCAGCACCGGGTCCGTCGACGGGCGCCCGCTGAACGGGACCGTGTCCTGGATGCTCAGCGCGCCGTCTCGGAGCGTGTAGACCGTGCGCGTCCCCGAATAGGTGAGCTGGTCCACCGGGCGGCTGAGGTCGTCCGTCTCGGCGGCGACCGTCGCGAACGCGCGGCCTCCTTCGAAGGGTGTGCACTGGTAGCCCAGGTGCGCCGCCATACCGCCGCCTTCGGCGACCGAGAAGGGCTTGTCGTCGGCTCCGACGACCTGGCTCAGGTTGCGGCCGTCGTAGTGCAGGACCGAGAAGAACGTCGTGTTGGCGCCGATGGACTGTGCGACAACCAGTTCCGCGCGGCCGTCGCCGTTGAGGTCGGTCACCCGCGGGGCCTCGATGCCGAACTGGCTGTCGGCCGGCAGGTGGATCGACGTGTACGTCCCGTTCACCGTGGCCGAGATCAGCTGGTCGCTCTCGCCGGTCAGCTGCGCGGTCACGGTCTCGAGCTCCCCGTCGCCGTTCAGGTCGGCGACCGTGGTGATCGGCTCCGCGGCCAGCGCCGGCGCGGCGGCGGTGAGGCCGAGCGCGGCGGCCAGCCCGGCGACGGCGGCGGTGCGGACGAGTCCGGTGCGGTTCATGAGATCTCCCTCCGTGGTTCGGTGATCTTTTCACCGAAATCCCTCTCACCAGGAAAGACGCTCACGGCCGGGTCGAGTGCACCGGGAGTGCGATGTGCCACACGGACGCAACCCCGGGCGCACTGGCAAGATCACGCCCATGCGAGTGACGCGCTACGAACCGGCCGAGAAGGTGCAGCGGGGACGGCTGGACTCGAACACCGTCGCGCGGCTCGACGAGGTCGCCACCTTCACCGAGCTGCTCGAAATCCTTGCCGACCTGCGCATCGAGCACGGTCCGGCGCGGATCCTCTGCACGCTCGACGACGTCAACCAGTGCGCCTACACAAGCGGACACGCCTCCGAAGACGACCGGCTCTGGTTCGACGACGGTGACCCGGACGAGGACGACCCCGCCGCGCGACGACGGGCAGACGACGCCCGGGCCGCCCACGTCGCCGCCGCCCTCGACGATCGCGGCTCCCGGGTCGAGTGGGACGACCTGCCCGGCGAACGACTCGGCGGCGAAGCCGACGTCGCCGCGCTCGTCGCGGTCAACCGGAACCCGGATGGCCTCCTCGACGACGTCGTCCTCGTGCAGCGGGTGCCCGTGTCCCGTGACGACCTCGCCGTCGCGGCCATCCCGAACGGCTACTTCACCAGTGACTGGAACGTCTTCCAGAACCACGCGATCATCCGCCGGATGGCCGAACACGGTTACCGCCACATCGGGATCGGCGCGTCCCTGCTCGGGTTCGACCGCGCGGCCGCCCCGTCCGCGGAAGACGCGAACGCCGTGGTCGCCGACCTGAAACACCTCTACGGCGCACCCGGCGCCGCCGGCTGGACCGAACTGGCCACCCTGCTCCCCCGGCGAGGGTTGCTGCTCCTGGGTTACACGGAAAACTTCCCGGACATGATCGACGATTTCTCCTGAATAACCGCATTGCGATTAATCGTATTCACCGGCCGCGCCGGTGACTCTCCGTCACCACCCTCAACCCCTGTCGAATCCGTGATTTTGGCGCCCGTCCGTCCAGAAAACCGGCGTCGATCATCCTTTTGATCACACGTATTCGTAGCTTCTGGCGATATTCGATGATCAAATAACGACAATTGATCAACTATTCACGCCGCCATTCTGGTGAAATTCCTCGCCCGATCTACTGACGCGTTGTCAAGCGATGTCGGGGGTACCTACAGTGGCCTGCCTGACTCCCGGGACTTATTCACGCGTCTTCCCCGGATTCGGTACATCAACCGTGACCTCCGTCAAGGAGCAGGCCTTGTTTCGAATCGCCAGGCACACTGGCCGGCATCGCACACGTCACGCCGCACTCGCCCTCGCGACCGTCATGGTCGTGTCGGGCTGCGGCGCACTCGGCATGGACACCTCGAAAGCGTCGTCAGGCAGCGGCGGCCTGGAGAAGTCCACGCTGAAGGTTTCGATCCTGCCCACCACCGACCTCGGGCCGTTCTGGCTGGCCCAGGACGAGGGCTTCTTCAAGGACGAGGGGCTGAACGTCGAGTCCGTCGTCGCCGCCAGCGGTCAGGCTTCGCTGGCGAAGTCGATCTCGGGTGAGGCCGACATCGCGTTCTCGACCTACCCGCCGTTCTTCACCGCGAAGAGCACCGGTACCGCCGACATGCAGCTGGTCGCCGACGCGACCTCGGTCAACGCCAAGACCAATGCGATCGTCACGGTGCCGAATTCACCGGTGAAAACAATCTTCGACCTGGCCACCGCCAAGATCGCCATCACGGCCAAGAACACCGCGTCGGATCTGCTCACCCGTTCGGTGATGCAGGACCACGGTGTGGACTTCAGCAAAGTGAAATGGGTGCTGATCCCGTTGCCGAACATCGCGGCCGCATTGCAGCAAGGTGAAGCCGACGCCGCGTACCTGCCGGAGCCGTACATCACGCAGGCCGCCAAGACGGCCAGCGCGATCCCCGTGGTCGACATCAACACCGGCGCGACCCAGGACTTCCCGCTGACGGGCTTCGGCGCGACCAGGAAGTGGGTGCAGGAGCACCCGAAGACCCTCGCCGCCTTCCAGCGGGCGATGCAGAAGGCCACCCACGAGGCCACGAACGACCGCGCCAAGGTCGAGCCGCTGCTGGTGCGGTTCGCCAAGATCGACGAGGACACGGCCAAGCTGCTGACCCTGCCGGGGTACGGCTCGACCCTGGACTCGCGGCGCCTGCAGCGAGTGCCGGACCTGCTGCTGCAACTGGGCACGATCCCGTCCCCCATCGACGTCAACACGATGATCGGGCCCCAGGTAGGGCGCTGAACCCGGCGCCGATGAGGTGCGGATCCCCCGCTCCGCACCTCATCGGCGACCGTCAGGCTTTCCGTTCCCTCACCGCGGCCAGCCGCTCCTGCACCCGGGCGTGACGGAACTGGTAGACCCCGCCGGCCTGGCGGAGGACGCCGCGGCGGTGGGCGTCGTCGAGGAAGTGCATGAGGCGCCAGGGAAGGCGGCCGGTCGCGGCGAGCCAGACGTGGTGGACGAAGTAGTTGCCCCAGGCGCGGGTCACGAGCACCGTCAGGCCGATGCCACCGCCGAAGCACACCCCGACCACGATCGGCAGCACCGCGTTCGTCGCCGGCGGGAACACCTGGCCGCCGGCGATCGCGCCCGCGAGGCCGTAGCAGACCGCGGCGGTACCGCGGGCCATGAACCAGCCGAACGACGCACCCGCGATCCCGCCGGCCACGGCCAGCGCGAGGTCGTACCGCCCGCCCAGCACCGGCAGGAACCGGGTGTTCGCGGTGAACGCGAACGCCATGCCGTCGAACAGCCCCAGGGACACCAGGAACGAGACGGACAACGCGATCGCGCCGGTCCGCTCGTTGCGCAGGATGGTGCCCGGGCTGGACACGCGGCTGGCGTCGACCGGTTTCGCGAGCCACACGTGCACCGCGAACACCAGGCCGAACACGACGGCGAGGAACACGACCAGGCCGGTGGCCAGCGACCAGCCCAGGCCGAGCAGGGAACCCACGACCGCACCGAGCGCGAACCGGCCGGCGAACTTCCGGGTCGCCCCGGCGAAACGCAGTTCCGTGCGCAATGGCTCGGGTGGGCGCCCGAAGCGGTGGGTCAGGTAACCGGCGCCACCGAAGGAAAGGCCGTAGATCGCGGCCAGCACCGGCCCGTCGTCGAGCCAGCCGGTGACGACGAAGAACAGCGCGATCAGCAGGCCGATCAGGGCCGACCGGGTGCCTGCGGGAACCGCGCGGTACAGCTGCCACCAGGCCAGGTCGCGGCTGCGCGCCTGTTCGAGGTGCCGGGCCAGGAAACCCAGCCAGTGCGCCGCCTGCTCGGCCGTGTACCTCCTGGACGGGCTGGTCTTCGGGTTCCGCCCCGGCGGCTGCGGCACCTGGGCATACGCGTGGGGGACGAACGAGTCGAGCAACTGCCCTTCGAGGGCGGCCGCGTCTTCGGCGCCGAGCAGTTCTGCGGGATCCGCGCTGGGACGGCCGTAGACGATCCGCGCCAGGTCGACCATCAACGGCGTCCGCAGCACCCGGGCCAGTGCCGCGTCCGGATCCCGGCGCAGCCGCTCGGCCACGGGGAGCCACCGGTCGCTCCCCCGCGCCGAGAGATAGGTGATCGCCTCCTGCCGCGCGACGGGTTCGAGCCGCACGAAGGTGGCGGCACCCAGCACCGTCGCGGATTCGCGGGTGGCCTGCTCGTACTCGGCGGGGCGGCAGGTCAGCACCAGCGAGCGGCCCACGGCCATGGTCTGGTCCAGGGCGTCGAGGGCCGCGACGCGCAGGTCGGCCGGCATCTCGTCGAGGCCGTCGAGGACCGGGACGACGTGGCCGCCGAGGACGAGCCGGGTGGGCGCGTCGGGGCCGTACACCCGCGTGGTGAGCAGGGCCGGGTGGTTGTCGGCCAGGCGGCGCGCCAGCCACCGGTCGAGGTGGTCGCGCCCCGGATCCCAGGAGGCCAGCGACAACAGGACGGGAACCGGGGTGCCCGGGGCACGGGCGCGCAGCAGTTCCAGCGTCAGCGTCAGGGCGAGCACGGACTTGCCGGAGCCGGGGTCGCCGAGCACGACCAGCTGCCGCACGGGCAGCGCGGTGAACGTCTCCGCGATGTCGTCGAGATCGCCTCGCAGCGCCGGCTTTCCCGCGGCACGTGGGCGCGCCGACCAGCGCAGGGCGATCGGCTGCGGCCGGTGCAGCGAACGCAGCTCGGCTTCGGCACGCCACTGCCACGTGACGGCTTCGGCCAGCTCGGTGACCGCGCGATCGAAGTGGTGCTCCGCCGGGGCTTCCGTCGGCTCGGCTGCCACGGCACGGGGTGTGGCCTCGGCGAGGATCTGCTCGTGCAGCCGCCGCAGGTCGGGGTTCGGATCGACGCCGAGCTCGTCGGCCAGCCGCCGGCGCAGGCCGTGGAACAGCGTCGACGCCTCGGCGTAACGGCCTTCCTTCGCGAGGGCGCGCATCAGGAGCAGGTGGGACAGCTCGCGCATCGGGTGCTCACCGCAGAACTCGGTCAGCTCCCGGACGACCTCACCCGTCTCACCGAGCCGCAGCTGCCACTCGGCACCGAGTTCGACGGCGTCGACACGCTGTTCGTCGAGCACCGCGGCCCGGCCGGCGAGCGTGGCCGTCCGCAGCCCGTCGAGCGCCGGGCCACGCCACAGGGCGAGCCCGGCGCGGATCTCTTCGACGGCGTCGACGAACTTGGTCTGTGCGGCGAGTCCCCGTGCCGCGGTGACGTGACGGCGGAACCGGAGCGAGTCGAGATCGTCGGCGTCGGCCTGCAGGCGGTACCCGGGGCCGTCGGTGACGATCAACCCGCCGGTCTCGCCGAGCCGGCCGCGCAAGGCGGAAACGCAGTTGCGCACCTGCTTCACGGCCGTCGCCGGCGGCTCGTCCTCCCAGAGGGTGTCGACCAGGCGCTCGACCGGGACGACCGAGCCGGGGTTGAGCAGAAGGGCGGCGAGCGCGCGCTGCTCACGCGGGCTCGCCAAGGCGACCCGGCTCCCGTACGCCTGCACTTCGAGCGTCCCGAGAATCCGGAACCTCATCGCATCCCCCCTCGCCGTCCAGGCTAGCGCCCGGTGACCGGCGCCGAAACGCGCAGGTGCGACCACGGATGCCGCCGCGAGGACGAAACGAGGACGGCGTCGGGAACCCTGGGGGACACGGCGAGGGGGTTGCCGGGGACGCCCCGGTGGCGGGCGTGGTTGTTGGGGGTCGCGCCCACCACCGGGACCGTCGGCGGTTTCCGCCTAGGGGCGGCGGTAGATCGTGATGGAGTGGCCGACCTCGTCGATCGGGGTGCTGCCGCCGAGCAACGCCCGCAGGTGGTCGTCCGCCTTGACGGCCGCGGAGTCCGACACCGCGAGCAGCCCGTGGACCTGCCCGGCCGGCGTGGTGAGCGGGTCGGCGGCGGCGATGCCGTAGGACGACGGCACGCCACTCCCCTTGTAGACGAGCCAGACCGGTTCGCCCGGATAGCGCTGTCTCAGCCGGTCGGCCAGCCGGCCCAGGTCCTGGCCCCAGTCGACGTTCGAGTCGTGCAGGCGCAGGTGGGTCTCCGCCGGGCCGCCGAACGCTTCGTTGGAATACGGCAGGTAGTACGGGAAAGTCCGCAAAGAACTGACGGCGGCGAACCCGGCCAGGACCGCCACCGCGGCGTACGCCCACCGCCGGCGGAGCGCGACCACGCCGGCCGCCGCGATCGCCAGGAACATCGGCACGAAGATCACGTACCGGACGCCGAGGTCGCGGCTGCCGGTCATGGCCGCGATCAGCAGCACGGCCGTCGGAACGAGCACGTAGGGCGCGGCCGGGCGCAGCCGCCGGACCGCCACCATGACGACGGCGCCGGCCAGCCCAAGTGCCAGCGCGCCCAGCGGCGTCTTCACCAGCAGGGCGGCCGGCAGGTAGTACCACAGCGCGCCGAAGTAGCGGCGGCCGAACAGGAAGCCGCCCCACACCTGGTCCTCGAAGCCGAACTGGACGTGCAGGCCGTCCCGGTACGGCCGGGGCAGCGGCAGCCAGTCGCCGAGCACGCCCAGGCCGTGGACGGCGGGCAGGTCCGGCGGTGTCGCCCAGCGCAGCCGCGGATCCACGGCGAGGTAGGAGACCCACACGACGGCGACGGCGATCAGGGCCACCCCGGCGACCGCCGCGACGGGTCCGGCGAACCGGCCCCAGCGGAAGTTCCCGGCGAGACGGGCGTTCCGGACGGACAGCACGATCAGCAGCGGCAGCACCGGAACCGCGGCCAGCGCGCTCATCTTGGTGGCCAGAGCCGCGCCGAAGGCCAGCCCCGCCAAGGGAAGGTAAAGAACGGGACGGTTCCTGGCCCGCCACAGCAGCCAGGCCGACGTCAGCACAAAACCGGCGACCGGCACGTCGAGCGTGGCCAGGGAGCCGTTCGCGATGACGTCCGGCGAGAACGCGTACAGGGCGAGCGCCGCCGAGCCGCCGACCGGGCCGGCGAGATCACGCGCGAACAGGAAGACGACCAGGCCGAACAGCAGCGTCAGCACGATCACCGGGAGCCGCGCGAGGAGCAGCAGCCGGGCCGGGTCGTTGCCGGACTCGTACAGCACGCGCCGGCCGAGCTGCGACTGGTCGCCGTCGAAGGCCGGGTCGAGGTGGACGTCGGCGAAGGCCAGTCCGGTCGCGATGATCAGCTTGCCCAGCGGCGGGTGCTCGGGGTTGTACCGCAGGCTGTGCTGCTGCAGGTAGACGACCGCCGTGCCCACGTAGACCGGCTCGTCGATCGTCGGCGTCTGCTCCACGGCCGTCGTGATCATCGCGACGGCCATCTCGGCCAGGAGGGCGACCACGACGAGCCCGAACGCCCACCGCCGCCCGGCGATCCTTCCCGGACTGTCCACATCGGACGATATGCGCCGTTGTCCCCCGCGCGAGCTACAAATTCTGGGCCCTCCAGGGTGACTTCTGCTTTGTCCCGTTCCCGATAACTTCGGCGCCGTCAACGCGAACGGGAATTCGGAAGGCACTCATGATGCACAAGATACGCAGGTCCGGGTCACGCGGCCACCGGCTCACCGCGGCACTGGCGGTCACCGCCTTGACCGTTCTCGGCGCGGCCGCCTGTGACAGCGCGGATGACGAAGACAGCCCGGCGGCCGCGGCACCGGCCCTGGCTTGGGGACCGTGCCCGGCACCGGCGGCGGGCACCCCGCGCGATCCGCGGCTCACCTGCGCGAAGGTGAAGGTGCCGCTCGACTACGGCCACCCCGGGGGCACGTCGATCGAGGTCGCCGTCTCCCGGCTGGCGAGCACCGACACCGCCAAGCGCCACGGCGTCCTGCTGCTGAACCCGGGCGGCCCGGCGCTGCCGGGTCTCGACACCCCCAGCACGATGGCCCCGACCCTGCCGAAGTCCGTCCTGGACGGCTACGACCTGATCGGCTTCGACCCGCGCGGGGTCGGCACCAGCGCCCCGCAGAGCTGCGGCCTCGAGAACCCCAGCGTCGCCGCGCTCTTCCCCTACCCCGCCGCCGACGGCTCGATCGACGCGAACGTCCAGGCCGCCCGCGCCACCGCGCAGCAGTGCGCGAGGAAGGCCGGGGACACCCTGCGCTACTTCACCACGGCCAACACCGCCCGCGACCTCGACCGGGTCCGCGAGGCACTCGGCGAACCGAAGATCTCGTACTGGGGCCAGTCCTACGGCACCTACCTCGGGACGGTGTACAGCTCGCTGTACCCGGACCGGACCGACCGCATGATCCTCGAAGGCAACGTCGACCCGGCCCACGTCTGGGCCGGTGAAGCCGCGAGCTGGGGCAAGGGCATGGCCGAACGGTTCCCCGACGCGGCCGCCGTCGCCGCCGCGCAGAACGCCACCCTCGGGCTCGGGGCCACCGCCGACGAGGTCACGCGGACCTACCTCGCACTCGCCGACCGGCTCGACCACCGGCCGGCGCCGGTTCCGGGCACCCCGCAGGCGCTGAGCGGGGCGATGCTGCGCAGCGTCACGTACGCGCTGCTCATCCACAACAACACCCTGCCGGTGCTCGCGCAGGTCTGGAAGGCGGCCGCCGACCTGGCCGACGGGCACGTCACCGACGCCGACGGCCAGGTGCTGCAGCAGGTCTTCGCCGACGCGCCGCCGGCCCCGGGTGTTCCCGCGGACAACCAGGCGACCATGTTCCTGGCCCTCACCTGCGGGGACGCCGAGTGGTCCCACGACGTCGGCGGTTACGCCCGCAACACCGCCGCGGACCGGAAGGCCTGGCCGCTGACGGCGGGGATGCCGGCGAACATCTGGCCGTGCGCGTTCTGGCCGCAGCCGATCGAGAAGCCGGTGACCGTGACCGGTCAGGGCCCCCGTAACACGCTGATCCTGCAGAACCGCCGCGACCACGCCACCCCGTGGGACTCGGGGGTCGGCCTGCGTCACGTCCTGGGCGAGCGCGCGGCCTTCGTCGGCGTCGGCAACGGCGGGCACTACGTCTACCACGAGGGCTCGGCCTGCGCCGACAACGCCACCGTCACGTTCCTGGACTCCGGGCGGCTGCCGGAGCAGGACCTCGACTGCACCGACGTCGCACAGCACTGACCAACCCCGAAACTCGGCCGAAACTCTTTGCCCGGCCACAGCGCGCCGTGCTCTGCTGCTCGCGGTAGGTGACCATCACCGACTTCGCCCGGACCGCCGACGTTTCGGTCTTCCGGACGTGCGCCCGGAAGGAGACCACCGATGGCGGGAAGTTCGTCAGAGCTGCGGAAGAGCCGGTGGTGGCGGTCGCCGGCCGGCCGGATACTGGCCGGCGTGGTCACCGTCGCCACCGCTTCGGCCGTCCTGGTGACCGCGCCCGGCGCGGACGCCGCGGCCAGCACCCTCGGCGCCGCGGCCGCCCAGTCCGGCCGGTACTTCGGCACCGCGATCGCCTCCGGAAAGCTCAGCAACTCGGCCTATACCACGATCGCGGCGCGCGAGTTCAACATGGTCACGCCTGAGAACGAGATGAAGCCCGACGCCACCGAGCCGAACCAGAACCAGTTCAACTTCACGGCCGGTGACCAGGTCTACAACTGGGCGATCAGCCACGGTTCCCAGGTCCGCGGGCACACCCTCGCCTGGCATTCGCAGCAGCCGGGCTGGATGCAGAGCATGAGCGGCACCACGCTCCGCAACGCGATGATCAACCACATCCAGAAGGTGATGGCCCACTACCAAGGAAAACTCGCGTACTGGGACGTCGTCAACGAGGCCTTCAACGAAGACGGCAGCCGCCGTTCGTCGAACCTGCAGAGCACGGGCAACGACTGGATCGAGGTGGCGTTCAAGACCGCGCGCGCGGCCGACCCGTCGACCAAGCTCTGCTACAACGACTACAACATCGACAACTGGACCTACGCCAAGACCCAGGGTGTCTACAACATGGTGCGGGACTTCAAGTCCCGCGGCGTGCCGATCGACTGCGTCGGCCTGCAGGCGCACTTCACCGGCGGCAGCTCGGCGCCGGGCAACCTGCAGACCACGATCTCCAGCTTCGCGGCCCTCGGTGTCGACGTCGCGCTGACCGAGGTCGACGTCACGAACGCGTCCACCTCGCAGTACGCGGCGCTGACCCAGGCGTGCGTGAACGTCGCGCGCTGCGTCGGCATCACCGTGTGGGGCGTGCGGGACAGCGATTCCTGGCGCTCCGGCGAAAGCCCGCTCCTGTTCGACGGCAACGGGAACAAGAAGGCCGCCTACACCTCGGTGCTCAACGTCCTCAACGGCGGTGGCACGACCACACCTCCCACCACCACACCGACGAATCCCACGACCACTCCGACAACCACGCCCACGACACCGGGTGGGGGCAGCTGCACCGCGACGCTTTCGGCCGGCCAGTCCTGGAGCGACCGGTACAACCTGAGCGTCTCGGTCAGCGGCTCCAGCACGTGGACGGTCACCATGACCGTGCCGAGTCCCGCGAAGATCATCGCCACCTGGAACATCAGCGCGACCTGGCCCAGCAGTCAGGTCCTCGTGGCGAAACCCAACGGCAGCGGCAACAACTGGGGTGTCACCGTCCAGCACAACGGGAACCGGAACTGGCCCACGGTCAGTTGCAGCGCTTCCTGAAGCAGGTTTCGTCAGCGGGTGCAGACGAAGCTCGAGGCCTGGTCCGGATCGCCGCCCCGGTATCGGGGCCAGGCCGGGTAAGCACAGAGCGGACGGGTGCGGGCGTGGGTCAGGTCGGCCACGACGGGGTTCGTGGGCGGCCGTCCCCCGTCGACCCAGTGCTCGAGCGCCGAGAGCGAGTCCCAGCCGGCGGCGAACGCCGGGGTGCCGAAGTTGGCGTGGTTCGCCCCGGGCACGACGTAGTAGCGCAGGAACGCGTCGGTCGCCCGGGGCCCCACCTCGTGACGCACCCGCTCGTAGTAGTCGCTCGTCGAGTACGGGGAGACCAGCTCGTCGGCGGCGCCGTGCAGCAGGATCAGCTTGCCGCCGGCCCGGGCGAACGGGCCGAGGTCGGCGTTGTTGCGATCCTCGATCGTTGACAGCGCACTGATTCGAGCGAGCCACTTCCCCGGGTGCCGAGGGTCCACGGCGAGGGAGTTCTGGTCCGGGTCCCGGGTCAGGAAGTACTTGACCCACTGCTCCCAGTACTGCAGGCCGTACCCGCTCGTCACGGGCATCGGGTTCGCGGGCGCGGTCGTCCCGAACCCGAGGAACGGCGTCCGCATGTCCGCCCCCGACAGGAACGGGAAGCCCGGATACCCGGTCTCGCCGCTGGCGACCCGGTACGGCCACCGGAACGGCGAGGACATCGCCTGCACCGCACCGATCTGGGGATCCGACAGGCACGCCGGACCGGCATCGGCACCGCCGGGACAGCGCAAAACGCGCGGATCGAAGTGACAGCCGGCCGGGTTCGAAATGACCCCGTCCTTGACGCCGTCCAAGCCGTCACACGCGTTGACAACGCTGTTGTAGAGGAGCGTTTGCTTGTCTACGCCGGGAAAAGCGCCAGGGCGCGACAGAACCTGGGCCAGGTAACCCAGATCCAGGACCTCGGCGAGGTTGTTCCAGGCCGGGAAGGCGGAAATCACGCCGTCGAACGCGGTCGGCCACCGCTGGGCGACGTTCAGCGCTTCGCGGCCACCCGTCGAACCTCCGGCGAAGAAGACCTCGCCCGGGGTCGCCGCGTAGGCGCGCCGAATGAGGAACAGACTCGCGTCGCGGGTCTTCTTGAGCGCGTCACCGGCGGCGAAGTTCTTCAGGGCCTCGTCGTTCATCCCGAACGAACCGTCCAGCGACGGCGGGGACGCCGGGTTCTGCTGGTGGCCGGAGTCGCTCGCGAACGTCGCGTACCCCCGAGCCAACGGCACGGGCTGGTCACCGGGGCCGAACGGCACGTCCGACGCCGGATCGGGGATCGTGCCGTTGAAGCCGCCACCGCCGAACATCATGGCCTTGTGGTTCCAGCCATCAGGCAGGGCGACGCGCATCTTGATGGCGGGTGCGGCTCGGTCGACGGGATAGAGTTCGGCGTCGACCTGGCAGTACCGGATCGTCTTGCCGCTGACCACGCTCGTCGTGACCGCCGCGGCCGTGACGCGGCCGCCGCTGGTCGGCAGGCTCATCACCGACGCCGGGATCTTCAGCTGGGCCAGCCCGGCGCACGCCGGCGTCGACGCCGTCGCGGCGGCGGGCCCGGCCGTGACGGTAGCCGTCAGGACCAGCATCGCCGGGATCGCGAGCAGGCGGGTTCTCGATGTCACTTCGGCCTCGTCTCTCAGCGGTAGAGGTGCGTGCCCGGGACGGCTTCCGGATCGGCGCGGACTTCGGCGGTGTTCGTCTCCGGCAGGAACCACGCGCTGGCGAACGTGATCAGGCCCATCAGCGTGATGTAGGCGGCGACCGCCACCGTGCTCCCGGTGTTCGCGATGAGCGCGGTCATCAGGAACGGCGTGCCGCCGCTGACGATGATCGCGGAAAGCTGGTAGGCCAGCGACGCGCCCGAGTAGCGGACGCCGGGTGCGAACAGCTCGCCGAGGAAGCTCGCGACCGGGCCGTAGGTGAGGCACTGGAACACGAAACCCACCGTCACCGCGACGAAGATCAGCGGCAGGGAAGCGGTGTTGACCAGCCCGAAGTACGGGAAGCCCCAAGCGGCGACGCCCAGGCCGCCGATCAGGATCAGCGGGCGGCGCCCGAGCCGGTCCGAGAGGTGCCCGGACCACGGGATGATCACGAGCATCGCCACGGATGCGACCAGCACGACCGCGAGCAGGCCGTCACGCTTGAGCCCGAGCGTTCCGGTGCCGTAGCTCAGCAGGCCGGAAATGCTGACGTAGAACAGGCTGTTGGTGGCCGAAAGCATCCCGCAGCCGAGCAGGATGGTGCCCCACTTGCTGCGCAGGACCTGGGCCAGCGGCGCCCGGACCACCGCGACGTCGGGCTTGCCCACCTCCCGTTGCAGTTCACGGAACTCGGGGGTGTCCTCGACCTTGGCCTGGATGTAGAGGACCACCGAGAACATCACGACGCTGAGCAGGAACGGAATGCGCCAGCCCCAGCTGAGGAAGGCGGCGTCCGGCATCAGGCCGCTGGCGGCCACGAAGATCAGGTTCGAGAGGATCACGGCGACGGGAACGCTGGTCTGGCCGAAGGTTCCGGCGAATCCCCGCCGTTTGGGCCCGGCGGACTCGGTGAGCAGCAGCACGATGCCGCCCCACTGGCCACCGGTCGCGAGCCCCTGGATGAACCGCAGCACGACCAGCAGGGTCGGGGCCAGCGCGCCGACCGCCGACGCGGTGGGCAGACAGCCGATCAGGAACGTCGCGGCCCCCATGATCGCCAGGCAGGCGACGACGACCGGCTTGCGCCCGTACTTGTCCCCCAGGTGCCCGGCGAGCACCCCGCCGATCGGCCGCGCCACGAAGCCCGCCCAGAACGTGCTGAAGGCGAGCAAAGTGCCGGTCAGCGCCGAGGAATGCGGGAAGAACACCTTGGGGAACACGAGCGCGGCCGCGGTGCCGTAGAGGAAGAAGTCGTACCACTCGATCGAGCTGCCGACGAGTCCCGCGGCCAGCAGCTTGCGGAAGGCCCGGCGCCGGGTCGTGACCGGATCGGGCTCCACCCGGCCGGACTGTCCTTCGGGTTCGGTGAGCGGGATGGCCATGGTGCCGCCTTCGTCGATGAGCGCAGCCGGGTGATGGCGGTCATATTAAGGCGCCGTTACGCTGCGGTTCAGGTGTGGACCACCCACTCCTCCCACCGTGCCGGTGGGTCTTTCGCCCACCCGACACCGAGGGGATGGCGCCGTGACCGAGGACGCGGAACCGGGTTCGCTCGTGCGCCGCCGGCGCGAGCTGGCGTCGTTGTACGCGACCGTCAAGTCGCTCACCGCGCTCGGCGAGCTGGACGAGGTCCTGCAGTCGATCGTGCACCACGCCCACGACCTGATCGGCACGGACTTCACCTACCTTTCCCTGGTGGGCACGGACGGCCGGTTGTCGGCCCGTGCGTCGGAAGGCACGATCTCCGCCGAGTTCCTCGCGGCGGCCATCCCCGCCACGGTCGGGCTCGGCGGCCGGGTCCTGGCTTCGCGCAGCCCGCACTGGGTACGCGACTACGCCACGTCGACGCTGATCGAGCACGACCCGAACTTCGACCGCCTGGTCGTCACCGAGGACTTGGTGGCGTTGCTCGGGGTGCCGCTGGTCATACGGGGTGAAGCAGTGGGCGCGCTGTTCGCCGCCGACCGCTCCGAACGTTCTTTCCAGGCCGACGAAATCGCGTTGCTGAACGCGTTCGCCGATCACGCCGCGGTCGCGCTCGACAACGCCCGGCTCTACGAAGCGAGCCGGACCGCCTTGCGGGAGCTGCGCGGCGCGTACCGGAAGATCGAGCGGGCACAGGCGATCCACGAAGCTCTGACCGGCGTCGTGCTGGGAGGCGGGACCCCCGGCGACGTCACCCAGCTGCTCGCCGACCAGCTCGGCGGTAGCGTCACACTCCTCGACCGGGCCGGGACCACGCCCGTGCACCGGGACTCGGCGTCGGGCCCGTGCCCGAGCCCGTCGGAGTCCGACCTGGCCGGTGCCGTCGAGGCCGCTCGCCGCTCCGGCCGCTGCACGACCTCGCCCGGCGCCGGCGGCACGACCCGCAGCGTGGCGGCGATCCAGGCGGGTGACAGTTACCTCGGAGCCCTGGCGTGGAGCCGGAAATCTGGCGACGGAGTCCCGGACGACACGGACCTGCGCACCCTCGAGCGGGCCACCCACATCCTCGGGCTGCTCATCCTCAAGGAGCGGGCGGTGGCCGAGGCCAGCGAGCGCCTGAGCGGCGAGCTGCTGACCGAGCTGATGGTCGCCAGCCCCGGGATCAGCCCGGCCCAGCGCGCCCGCACCCGCGCCCGTGACATCGACGCCGACCGCCTGGACCTGGTCCTCGTCGCGGTCTCCCCCGCGGTGTCGTCGACCGACCTTTCCCGCCACCTGCACGACATCGCCCGCGAGAAGAGCGGGCTCGCCGGCGAACACCTGGGCCGGGCCACGATGATCCTGCCCGGCGCCGACGACGAGCGGACCGTCACGGAAGTCCACAGTAGACTGCGGCGCACGCTGGGCGTCCCCCTCGTCGTCGTCGGGGAACGGGCGATCGACCAGGACTGGGCCCGGGCCTTCGCCCTGGCCGGCCGCTGCGGCGCCGTGATGCGGGCGCTCGGGCACACCGACACCGGGGCCACCACCCGCCGGTATGCCTTGTACGCCATGGTCTTCGACCCCGACCGGGCCGGCGAGCTCGACCGGTTCCTCGACGCCTCCATCGGCTCGCTCCTCGACTACGACCGGCGGCGCGGCACCGATCTCGTCGAGACGCTCACCGCGTACTACGGCAACCAGGCCAACGTCGCGGCGACCGCACGGGCGTTGCACGTGCACGTCAACACCCTGCTCAAGCGGCTGGACCGGGCCGGCAGCGTCCTGGGGGCCGACTGGCGCCACGAGAACGACCTGGAGCTGCGGCTCGGGCTCCGGCTGCACCAGCTCCGCACGCTCGACGGCCCGGCCTGACGCGCCTCAGGCGATCCGCGCCGCCTCCCGCAGCTCGGTCTTCGAGAGCTTGCCGGTGCCCGTCTTGGGCAGGGCCGTCATGAAGAAGAACTCGTCGGGCAGCCACCACTTGGCGACCAGCGGCGCGATGTGGGCCAGGAGCTCGTCCGCCGTGGCGGTGCCGCCTTCGCGCAGGGCGACGTAGGCGACGGGACGTTCCATCCACCGCGGGTCCGGGCGGCCGATCACGGCGACCTCGACGACATCGGGGTGCGACGCGATGGCGGTCTCCAGCTCGACCGAGGAGATCCACTCGCCTCCGGACTTGATCAGGTCCTTGATCCGGTCCACGAGCCGCAGGTACCCGTCGGCGTCGATGGTGGCCAGGTCGCCGGTGCGCAGCCAGCCGTCGGCGGTGAAGCTGTCGCGGGCGTCCACCCGGTAGTAGCCCCCGGCCACCCAGGGCCCCGCCACCTGCAGCTCGCCGACGGCCTGGCCGTCGCGCGGCAGCTCCCGGCCGGTTTCGACGTCGGCGATCCGGACGTTCACCAGCGGCAGGGGCTGGCCCTGGGCGGCCCGCACGGCCACCTGCTCCTCCTCGGTCGCGTCCCGGTGCTGGGTGCGCGTACCGCCGATGACCCCGGTCGGACTGACCTCCGTCATCCCCCAGGAGTGGGTGATGGGCACGCCGATCGCGGCGCGGTAGGTCTCGGACAACGCCGGGGCGACGACGGAACCGCCGCTGAGCAGGATCCGCGTGGTCCCCAGGTCGTAGGCCCGCAGTTCGGGAGCCAGGCTCGTCCAGACCGTGGGCACCGCACCGGCGACGGTCACGCCCTCGGCCTCCATCAGCCGCAGCAGGTGGGCCGGCTCCGCGGACGCGCCGGCCAGGACCAGCGAGGCGCCCGCCATCATCGCGCCGTAGGGCAGGCCCCAGGCGTTGGCGTGGAACATCGGCACGATCGGCAGCACGACGTCGCTCTCGCGGAGGCCGATGAAGCCGGCCGCGAGCGTCCCCAGGCAGTGCAGGACCGTCGACCGGTGGCTGTAGAGCACGCCTTTCGGCGGCCCGGTCGTGCCGGAGGTGTAACAGAGCCCGGAGGCCAGGTTCTCGTCCGCGAGCGTGAACGCGTCCTCGAACGAACCGGCGAACGGCTCGGCACCGGCGATCAGCTCGTCGTAGTCCACGATCCGGGGGTCCGACGGGATCTCCGTGCCGGTGCCGTCGTCCATGACCACCCAGTGCCGCACCGTCGGCAGCCGGCCTGCGCTCGGCCAGATCCGCGGCAGCAGGCCGCGGTCGACGAACACCACGTCGTCCTCGGCGTGGTTGACGATGTATTCGAGGTGCTCGGCCGAGAGCCGGATGTTGATCGAGTGCAGCACCCGCTTGGCGGCCGGCACCCCGAGGTAGACCTCCAGGTGGCGCCGGTCGTTGCCCGCGAAGGTCGCGACGCAGGCACCGGCCGGGACGCCGAGGGAGCCCAGTGCGGTGACGAGGCGCCGGGCGTGCTCGGCCACCTCGGCGTAGGTGAGCCGCCGGCCGTCGGCGGTGACGACGTACTTGTGCGCGTAGAGCCGTTCGGCGCGCTCCAGGACGTGGGCGACGGTGAGCGGGCGTGGCTGCATCAGCCCGTCCGTGAGACCGCGGGACTGCTCAGGCATGCGAGTCACCCTAGGAGCGGTTCCGGCCGGAAGAGAGGTCGGAAACTTCCACTCGTACCGGGCTTTCGGCGGCGGTTACCCACACCCCGAGTTGATCGTCAGCCGCGCCAGGTCCCGACGCCGTCGAGGAGCCGGTCGATGAGGTCGTCGGAAACCTCGGCCCGCTGCATGGCCGTGCGGTAGACGACCGGGCCGACCAGCATCGCCGGCAGGTCCGCCGGATCGACGCCGGTCACCAGCTCACCGGAGTCCACCGCCGCCCGGATCGCGGCCTGGATCCGCTCGCTGATGACCTGGTTCGACTCGTCGCGCCGCCGGGCGATCTCCGGGTCCCAGATCGCCGACTGCATCAGCGTGAGCGACAGCCCGGCCACAGCTGGGGGCATGAGCTCGTCGGCCATCTGCCGGAGCTGGCGGTGCAGCCACGGGCGGACCGGCGTCTCGGGGTCCTTGAACAGGGGCAGGTCGGCGCCGGTCATGACGTCGAGGAGCAGCTGGTCGGGGCGGGGCCAGTGCCGGTAGACGGTGGCCCGGCCCACGCCGGCCTGCTGCGCGAGCCGCTGGTGGGTGACGGCGGCGGGCCCCTCGTCGGCCAGCAGCCGCCGCGCCGCGACCAGGATCGCCTCCCGGCTGCGCGCGGCCCGCGGGTCCGTCGAGTAACTCACCGTCGCATGATACGAGCCGCGGCCGTCAGCGGCCCCGCAACCGCGGCGCGGCCAGGCCGATCACCGCGGTGACGGCCAGCGCGAGACCGGCCACGACCGCGATGGCCGGGAACACGGCGACCTCGCCGGCGTGGACCATCTGCCAGATCGGGCTCACGGTGAGCAGGAGACCGACGACGAGGTACAGGGCGCACCAGCCCTTGGTTTCGGGAACGAAGTGCAGGCGACGACCGGACACGGGGACCTCCTCGGTGGGGACCATCGGCAAGATCACTACCCGAGCCACGACGCCGTCAAACCGATCACTTGCCGAGCGCGGTCCGGATGGCGTCGCGAGCCCGGTCCATGATCGCCGCCGGCGGGCCCAGCAGCAGGTTCGCCTTCGCGCTCTCCACACCCGCGTGCGGCCGGGTCGGCGCCACCGCCTCGGCCAGCCGGACGGTCACCGCCATCGCCCGCAGCCGCTCCGGGGTGTGGTGCGCGCGCAGGAACGGGAATTCGTGCCGTTCCTCGCGCTTCGCGTGCGCCAGCACGTCCTCGCGCAGCTGGCCGAGCAGCGTGTCGAAGCCTTCGGCGTCGGGGCCCATCGACTGCAACGTCGTCAGCAGCTCCTTGGCCCGGTGCTCCTCCCCCAGCCGGGCCTCGACCACGGACTCCGCCGCCGGTTCCAGGTCGCGGATCTCGGGGTGCACGACCTCCTCCTCCGCGGTCTCGTGCACCGCCAGCAGGCGCACGAGCGAGCGGAAGACCTCCGTGCGCCGGTCGCCCTTCGCGGTCTCGAGCTCGGTGAACATCTCGCCGATCTCCCGGTGTTGCCGCTTCAGCAAACCGATGACGTCTTCTTCCTTGTTCGCCATGAAATGGCTCCTCAATTTCCCTCGACCGAGGGGTAGCTGGTGGCCGCGGCGGTCGCGGGCCGTCGAGGCCACTGCGCCTGAGCTCGAACGCGGCCGAGCTCGCCGTCTCCTGTCCAGGTACCCGCGACCCCGGGCGCCAAACGAAAGAGCCTCAGGAGCCGTGGTACTCCAGCCAGTCGAGGTTGATCGAGCCGGTGTCGCCCGCGGCGTAGGACAACGTCACCACCGGGTCGCGGCCGGTCAGGGGGACGTCGGCGAAGGTCGCCGTCCCCCAGTCGTCCCAGCTGCCGGAGACCTTCGGGAAGCTCACCTGCCGGACCGCCCGGCCGTCCACCGAAAGTGTCATCGTGCGCGTGTCGTTGTTGGCGTTCGCGTACCGCAGGGTGACCGCACCGGTCGTGGCGCCGTCCGACGCGCGGTGCAGCGTGAACGACGACTCGGCGCCCTGGGCCCAGAGCCCGTCGAGGAACGCGCGGCCGGAGTAGCCCGTGTGGTTGACGTTCGTCTTGACCCCGCCGGTGTTGTACGCGTCCTCGGCTTCGAGGTGACCGGGGGCGGGACAGCCGGCGACGGTGCCCGCGGTGTCGGCGCAGCGGTCCTGCGCGTCGGGCACCCGATCGCCGTCCCGGTCGCCGCCGGTCGCGCCGGTGAGGGTGATCTCGACGCGGTGCGAGCCGGTGAGCGTGGCCGGGACGGTGTTGCCGGGGACGGCCCGGCCGTCGAGCGTGAACGAGCCGACCGTGGTGCCCGACCCGTGCAGCGCGATCGTCAGGTCCGCCGCGCGGTACCGCAGGTTCCGCAGGGTGACGTCACCCCAGCCCGCGGGCAGGTCCGGCGCGAACGCGAGGCCGCCGTCGGTGAAACTCAGCCCGAACAGTCCCGTGTGGACCATGTCGAGGAACGCGGTGGCCGACCAGGTCTGGTCGGGCTGGGAACCCCAGTGGAACTTCACCGTGTCGCCCAGCCGCTGGTAACCGCCGTCGACGACGCCGGTGTCCCCGTTGTAGATCTCCCAGAACCCGCTGTTGCCGGTGGCGAGTTTCGCCAGGCGCGCGGTTTCCGAGGCGAACCCGTTCTGATCGCCCTGCCGGGCCAGCGCTTTGGCCCACAGGCCCTGCACGAGCGGCCAGACGATCCCGTTGTGCCGACCCGGCTGGGCGGCGGAATACCGGTCCCAGTGCGGGTAGGTGTCAGGCATGCCCCAGGTCATCTCGCGGGCGTGCGCGAGGATCGACCGGGCCTGGGCCGGGTCCGCGACGCCGAAGAGGATCGCGAACGCCAGCCCGGTGCCCTCCTGGTAGGCACCGGCCGACCCGTCGGCGAGCAGCTGGTAGTTGTACGTGCCGGTCGCGCGGTTCCAGAAGTGGTTGTTGATGGCCGTTTTCAGCGCCGCGGCCTTGGTACGGAGACCGGCGACCTCGGCCGCGGGACGCCCGAGCCGCTCGGCCATGTTCGCCGCGTTGACGTAGGCGGCGTAGTAGACCTCGTTGGTGCTCAGGTACATCCCGCTCGCGACACCCGGCCACGGCGAGCTGCCCGTGCTCACCGACTCGGTCGCGTCGGCGGGCGGCGCTGGGTAACCGGCGATGCCGTCGTTGAAGAACGACGGGCCGGTGAACAGGCCGTACGTCGCGTTGAAGCCCGCCGTGGTGGCGTGTTCCCGGATGGTCAGGGTGGTCCCCGCGGCGCGGTAGGCGTTGTCGAGGAACTGCCGGTCGCCCGTGACCAGGTAGTGGTTCCACGCGGCACTGACCCAGACGACCTGGTCCCACTGCTGGTCGTCCTGCTGCACGCGCAGGGCACCGGCGGTGTCCTTGTCGACGACCGCCCAGAGCGTGTTCTTCGCCAGCGCCGGGGAGAGCAGGCTCGTCGCGTTCCAGCTGTTGATCGACGCGTCGCGGGTCCAGGGCTGGTCGTACCCGCCGCCGGCACGGACGATGCCGACGGCCGGGTCGAGCAGGCCGCTCTTGTTGTACCGGGCGTCATAGGCGATGGTGTTGGTGCGCAGCAGGTTGTCCAGCGCGGCCGCGTAGGCGGTGCCGAACAGGGCCTGGCTGCCGGGGTTCGCGAACTCGAGCGACGGTGTCGCGACCGCGGCGGCCGTGACCGGCGCGGCCCCGGCCACGACGCCGCACGCGGTCGTCAACGCCAGGAGTACAAGAGCGATGCGCCGACCGGCCGTACGTGTGTGCCTCATGCCGTGCACCTTCCCCGGTGCCGGGCCCCGCCGGACCGAAAGCCCATTGCACCACGGAATCCCGCCGGCGGAGGGGGACGGCGAAGATCCTGTCCGCTCTTGTCAGGTCACCGGCCGCCGATCAGCTCCGCGAACCGCTCGGGGCTGACGTTGCCGCCGCTGATGATCACGCCGACCCGGCCCGGCGCCGTCACCTGCCCGCTGAGCAGCGCGGCGATGCCCGTCGCGCCACTGGGTTCGACGACGAGCTTCAGCCGCTCGAACAGGAACCGCATCGCCTCGCGGATGGCGTCGTCGGTGACCAGCGCGATCTCGTCGACCAGGTGCCGGTTGATGGAGAACGTGAGCTCGCCGGGGATCTCGGCGGCCTGGCCGTCGGCGATGGTGCGAGGCACGGGGATCGCGACGCGTTCCCCGGCGGCCAGGGACCGCTTGGTGTCGTCACCCGCGGCGGGTTCGACGCCGACGACCCGGATCCCGGGCTGCAGCGCCTTCGCGGCCGTCGAACTGCCGGCGATGAGGCCACCACCGCCGACCGGGACGACCAGGGTGTCCAGCGACCCCGCGTCCTCCAGCAGTTCCAGGGCCGCGGTGCCCTGGCCGGCGATGACGTGCGGGTGCTCGTAGGGCGGGATGAGCGCCAGCCCGCGCTCGGCGGCCAGCGCCTGGCCGATCGCGACCCGGTCGCCGGTGTAGCGGTCGTAGGTGACGATCTCGGCGCCGTAGCCCCGCGTCGCGTCCACTTTGGACCTCGGGGTGTCCTCCGGGACCAGGATCACCGCGCTGCTCCCGAGTTCGCGCGCGGCGAGCGCGACGGCCTGGGCGTGGTTGCCCGAGGAGTAGGCGGCGACGCCCTTGGCCAGCTGCTCCGGCGTCAGGCGGGAGACGGCGTTGTACGCGCCGCGGAACTTGAAGGCGCCGATGCGCTGCAGGTTCTCGCACTTGATCAGCACTTCGGCGCCGACTAGGTCGTCGAGGGTGCGCGAGCGCACGACCGGCGTCCGGTGCGCGACACCGGCCAGGCGAGCGGCGGCGTCACGGATGTCGTCGAGGGTCACGGTCATGGTGCTCCTTGGGCGCGGATGTCGGAGAGGTAGTTGTAGGCGGAGGCGCGGGAAATCCCGATGCGGGCGGCGACCTGCGGCACCGCTCGCCGGACAGCGAAGACACCGCGGTCCTGCAGGCTGCGGAACAGGTCGAGCCGTTCGTCGCGGCTGAGCGCGGACCACGGTTTGTTCAGGCGCAGCTGGTGCTCGTCGACGATCGCGTCGATCACGGCGTCGACGTCGTCGCCGAAGGTGGTCGTCGGCGTCTCGGCGGTCGTGCCGACGTCGGCCAGCTCGCCGACGAGGGTCCGCAGCTGGCCCAGCGCGGTGACGTCGAGGTTCACGCACAGCGCGCCGAACACCGAGCCCCCGCTGTCGCGGACCAGCATCGTCGACGATTTCACCAGTTTCCCGGAAGCGGTGCGGGTGAGGTAGTTCAGCTGGTCCTCGGCGGCGTCACCCCGGGCGAGCAGGCCCATGCCGATCTCGCTCATCGAGCCGCCCACGGTCCGTTCGGTGACCGAGCCGGCGATCGCGACGACGGAGGCGTCCGGCCGCCGGAAGTCGTGCACGACGACCTCGCAGAACGAGCCGAGGGTCGCGGCGATGCCGTCGGCGACCGGGGCGAGCGCCGCGAGGATCGCGTCCTGCTCAGACATCGCGCGCCAGCGCTTCGACCTCGACGACGGCACCGTAAGGCAGCGACGCCACTCCGACGCAGGTACGCGCGGGCCGGGGTTCGGCGAAGAACCGCTCGTAGACGGCGTTGAGACCGGGACGATCGGCGATGTCGGTCAGGTAGGCCACGACCTTGACCACGTCGGCCCGGTTCGCGCCCACCGACTTCAGTGCGGCGTCGAGATTGTCGAAAGCCTGCACGCATTCGGCGTCGAACCCGCCGGGCACCAGTTCGCCGGTCTCGGTCACGCCGAGCCGTCCCGAGACGGAGACCAGATCGCCACTGCGGAAGGCGGCGGGGTAAGGGTGTTCGCTCGTCATGGACTTACTGTATAGCCGCTGGACGAATCGTCCAGATGGCGTGCGTCACGCCCTCAGGCGATCAGCTCGATCAGGTCGGCGTTCTGCGCCAGGTAGTGGCTGTCGGCCTGCTGCGCGGCAGCCGCCGACCAGGCCGCGAAATACGCGTCGGACGCGGTGTCCGGCGCGTAGGAACCCCTCGCCGCGGCCACCGCCGCGGCGTGCGCGACAGCACCGGAAGCGGCGGCCGAGTGCGCGGCGGCTGCGGCGTGATCCGCGGTTTTCGCGGCGGCGAAGCCTTTCGCCACGTTGTGTACCTCCGCGTACGACGAGGTGAGTGCCATGGCCGCGGCGATGGCGTCCGCGGCGAGGTGGGCCGCGTGCGCGGCTCCCGCCGCGGCGGCCGTCCAGGACGCCGCGTCCCCGTCGGCGGCACGGGACGCGGACAGCGCGGCAGCCAGGGCACGCCCGCCGTCGGGGCCGATGGACGGGTCGGTGACGAGGGCGCCGGCGGCTCGGCGTGCTTCCAGAAGGTCGTCTTCGCCGAGCGCGCCGTCGAGAAACCCTTCGGTGGCCTCGATGCACCGGAGGATCCGCGCGTCCATCCCGTGTCGCTGCTCGAGGCCGCGCCTTGCACAACGGACCGCGAAGCGTCGCAGCACGAGGGGCGGGATCTCCTCGACCAGCCTCATCTCGCTCGCCGCGAACTTGGTGTCCTGGCGGGAGAACTCGCCTCGAGCCTCCGCTCGGAACCACCGGCGGCCGTACACGTTCCGCACGGAATCACGCGGTGTCAGAGACGCGTGCAACCCGCTCACGCAGCAGGCGACGGGCCCGCTCACCCCGTTCCACTCCCCGACCCGCCAGGACAGGCCGCCGGTGGCCGAGGTCAGGTCGTCTTCGACGAACCGGTAGCACTCGATGCTCGACATTCTTCACCTTCCGTACGCCGTATCACTCGACCGTACACCGTATCGTTGCGCGTGACACCGTATCGCGAACGTGGGCGGTTTTCGCTAGACTCGGCCGGTGCCTGCACCACGTCCTCCCGCCCAGATCTGGCTTCGCGAAGCCGAGAAGCCGCCGCCTTTGACCCGCGAGCGCATCGTCGCGGCGGCGATGGCCGTGGCCGACGCCGAAGGGCTGGACGCCGTCTCCATCCGCCGGATCGCCGGCGAGCTGGACGCCCGCCCGATGAGCCTGTACACGCACATCGGCAGCAAGGACGACCTCCTCGAGCTGATGCACGACGCCGCGGCCGAGGAGACGCTGGTCGGCGAGGTTCCGGAGGACTGGCGCGAGGCGCTGCGGGTGCTGGCCCGCGCCAACCGGGCCGCGGCGCTGCGTCACCCGTGGCTGCTGGCCACCCGGGACGCCGGCTGCCCGATCGGCCCGGCCTCGCTCAAGCGCATGGACGAAGCCGCCGCCGCGGTCCGCGGGCTGGACGCCGACAGCGCTACGCGGCGGGCGCTCGTCCTCGCGGTCGACACCTACACGTTCGGCCAGGTGGCGGCCGAGCTGTCCGGCGCAATCCGCCGCCGCACCACGGAAGCGGCGAACGCCGCACGCCGCGAGGCCACCACGGACTACGTCCGGACCCAGCTCGACGCGGGCACGCTTCCCCACCTCGCGGACACCGGCTTCACCGGGCTGCTGGACCACGACGACCCGGCGGAGAGCTTCGAACGCGGCCTCGAGTGGCTGCTGACCGGGGCGGCCGCCTCGCTGGAGCACTAGCCGCTTGCGTTCGGATGCCACCGCGAGTCAGACACTACCGAAACCCGGCTTGGGCGGACATCAGGCTGCAGGCCCTAGCTGTTCGCACCAGCTCCCAACTGCTCGGCCAGTCGCTCCAATTCGGCCGTCACCGCGGGCGACGCAGTACTGAGTCCACTGTGCACCGCCGTCGAACTCCGCAAGAAGCGCCGGACCACCGCCGCGAGCACCACTTCCGGCAGCACCTGCAACACGACGAACCCGCGCGGGACCGGCGGTCCCGGCATCGCGGCCAGGTACTGCCGCACGCGCCGGATCATGCCGCGGATGGCGGCCGGGTCGGCGGCCAGCGCCAGGGGGCCGCCCGCGGTCTGCGCCGCCTGCTCGAGCGGCACCGCGAACGCGGCGTGCGTCCGGTGCCAGGCTTCCATCCGCGGCTCGGCCTTGGCGTAGATCCCGGCGGCGCGAAACGCCTGCACGATCCGGTCCAGCCGCGGCGTGCTGCGCCCGCCGGGTTCGCCGACCGGCATGGGGAAGCGGCGAGTCAGCAGGCTGGGCTCGCGGTAGCGGACCACGTCGCCGTCCATCGTGCCGCCGGCCGTGGGCGCGCCGAGCAGCACCCGCTCGGGGCCGAGCGCCGCGCCCAGCGGCTCCGTGCCGCCTGCCCAGCTGAGCAGGAACAGGACGTCGCCGGGGACGTCGGCGAGGGACTCCAGCACCGCGTCCACCTGGTGGGCGCGGACCATCACGGCGATCAGGTCGTACCCGCCGTCCGGGTGCTCGACCACCGGCACCGGCACCCGCCTGACTTCCGCACTGTCCCCCTCGGCGAGCAGCACCCCACCGTGCCGGTGCAGGGCGGCCAGGCGCTCACCCCGGGCGAGGAGCGCGACCTCGTGCCCGGCCTCGTGCATCCGGACGGCGAACAGGCTGCCGAGCACCCCGGCGCCGTAGACCAGCAGTTTCATCGTGATCCCGTCCGTCATTCATACGTTCGTTTGAATCATACGTCTGTACGATACGCCTGTGGCGCCACCGGACACCCGCACCCAGCTCCTCGACGCGGCGGAGCACCTCTTCGCCGAGCGCGGCTTCCGCGGCGCCTCGATCCGCGCGATCACCGACCTCGCCGGGGCGAACCTGGCCGCCGTCGGGTACCACTTCGGCTCGAAGGCGCAGCTGCTGACCGCCGTCGTCCGCCGGGTGGTCGAGCCGATCAACACCGCGCAGTCCGCCGCGCTCGACCGGTTGCTCGCCCGGACGCCGGACCCCGAGGTCACCGAGCTGGTGGAGGCGTTCGCGGGCCCGTTGTTCGACGCGATGGCGGCGAGCGACGAGGGCGGCGCCCGGAAGTCCCGGCTGATCATGCGGATCCTCGGCGACCCGGCCGAGGAGATGCGCGAGTGGCCCGGCCCGGCCGAGGACACGGTCCGCGACCGCTACCTGGCGGCTTTCGCACACGCGCTGCCCAGCCTTTCGGCGAACGAGCTGTGGTTCCGGATCCGCGGGATCCTCGCGGTGGCGGCGGTGGACCGCGTCGACGTCCACAATGGACAGCCGCCGCCCGGACGGTCCCCGGCGGCGGCCCGGCGCTGGGCGATCACGTTCCTGACGGCGGCGATGAACGCACCACCAACCGGGTCAGGGCCCGGCCGGCGTCCATGATCCGTCGACCGCGATACCCGCGGCCGCGGCGATCCGGTCCCGGGACTCCAGCACCCGCGCGCGCAACCCCGGCAGGTCCACACCCAGCAGCCGCCCATCCCGTTTGACCGCTCGACCCGCGACGAACACGCTGTCCACCAATCCCGGGTGCCCGGCCGCGACGATCGAGCCGGGCGCGTTGCCCACCGGGAAGATCGACGGGTCTTCGGCGTAGTCCGCGTCCTTGCCGACGGTGAGGCTGCCCGTCCGGGCCTCGCGGCCGCACGCGCGGGCGCCGTCCAGCGTGGCGAACTCCAGGAAGTCCCGCGCCGTCAGAGCACCATCAAGTCCGCGCTGCACGGCGAACGCCGTGCGCATGGCACCGAACATGTCGCCGCCCGCGGACGGGCAGTTGTCGGCCGACAGGGACGGGCGGATCCCGGCGGCCAGCACGCGGCCGGTCTCGGGCGCACCGAAGCCCATCTTCAGTTCGACCTCCGGGCTGATCGACACCGAGCAGCCCGCGTCGGCCAGCATCGACACCTGGTCGTCGGACAGGCCGTTGCCGTGCACGAAGGTCGTGCGGTCGTCCAGCAGGCCTCGCGCACGCATCTCGGCGATCGGACGGCGGCCGCCGGGCCAGCCGGCGGCGCCGTGCACGTGGACGCTCACCCGCAGCCCGAGTTCCCGCGCCAGTGCGACATCGTCGGCGGTGGTGTCCATTGTGGTCAGTTGGGGCCCGCGCAGGCCCAGCGCCATGCCGTCGCCGGGCACCAGCGACCGCACGCGCTCGAGCTCGGACGCGACTCCCGTGCAGTAGCAGAACACCGAATGGCCGGGCGCCTCCCGCAACGCCTGGATCGCGGCGTCGGCGTTCTCCGGACGCTCGGAGCAGTGGAACCAGTCGAGCAAGGTCGTCACACCCGCACTGACGGCCTCGATCCGGCCGAGCAGGTTGCCCAGGTACACGTCTTCGGGCCGGTAGTGCGGTTTGAGCACGCCGTGCATGGCGACACGGTTCTGGTCGAACGTCCAGTCCGCGCCGAGGCCGCGGAACGCGGTCTGCCAGGTGTGCCGGTGGGTGTCGACGAAGCCGGGCAGCACGATCTTGCCCGTGGCGTCGACGATCTCGGCGCCGGCCGCGTCGACCACAGCGCCGACCGCGGCGATCCGGCCGTCCTCGATGAGCACGTCACCCCGCGCGAGATCGCCGACGGCCGGGTCCATGCTGACCACCATTCCGCCACGCAGCAAGGTTCTGGTCCGGACACCTGGATGCGGGCGCAACGCCTGCTCGCCCGGGAACTCGACCGCGGCCTGCAGGACGACTGCGGCATCTCGAAGGCCGAGTTCAGCGTGCTGCTCAGCCTGTGGCGGGCGCCCGGCCGCGAACTGCGCGTCAGTGAGCTCGTCGAGTCGCTCGACTGGGAGAAGAGCCGCGTGTCGCACATGCTGACCCGCATGGAGAACCGCGGCTTCGTGGAGCGGACGCAGTTCGGGGCCACCGGCCGCCGCACCGGGATCGGCCTGACCACCGAGGGCGGCCGGGTCGCGCGGGACGCCATCGCCCACCACGCGGGCAACATCCGCCGCCTCTTCTTCGACTCGCTGACACCCGAGCACGCCGCGACCCTCCGGGCCTGGAGCGAGCAGCTGATCACCCGCGTCGAAGGTCCTTAACGCGATTTGGCCCGCAGGTGCAGCCGCTCCCCCTGCTTGCCGAACAAGCTCAGGATCTCCGCCGGGCGACCGTCGACCGCGCCGAACCAGTGCGGCAGCCGCGTGTCGAACTCCGCCGCCTCACCCGGGCCCAGCGTCATGTCGCGGTCCGCCAGGACCAGCCGCAGCCGTCCCGAGAGCACGTACAGCCACTCGTAACCCTCGTGGACCTGGGGATCCGGCTCGCCCGTCTCCGGCTCCAGGATCATCTTGAACGCCTGGGGCGCGCCCGGCTGGCGGGTCAGCGGCAGCACCGTCATCGTCGCGCCGTTGTGACGCGGGATGCGGCGGGCCGTCAGGCGGACGCGGGGGTCGCCGACCTCCGGGGCGCCGACCAGCTCGTCCAGCGGGACCTGGTGCGCCTGCGCGATCGGCAGCAGCAGCTCCAAGCTCGGCTTCCGCTGGCCGGCCTCCAGCCGGGACAGCGTGCTCTTCGAGATGCCCGTCGCCTCCGAGAGGTCGGCGAGGGTGACGCGCCGCTGCGTGCGCACCCGCTTGAGCCGGGGGCCGACCTCGGCCAGTGCCTGGTTGATCGCGTCCGTCATGCCCTCCAGGAAACTCCTTCGTCCCGGAAACGGCAACATTTGTTGTCGAATTCGCGACGCCCGGGTCATGGTGGGCGCATGAGCGAAAACAGCAGGTACGACGTAGTGGTGGTGGGTGGCGGCGCCGCGGGTCTCAACGCCGCCCTGATGCTCGGCCGGGCGCGCCGGCGCGTCGCGGTCGTCGACGGCGGTGCGCCGCGCAACGCCCCCGCCGCCCACATGCACGGCTTCCTCTCCCGCGACGGACTCCCGCCGGGTGAGCTCCTCAAGATCGGCCGTGAAGAGCTCCTGGGTTACGGCGTGGACCTCATCGACGACGACGTCGAGCGCCTCGAGCCCGGGTTCACGCTGCGGCTGGCCGGCGGCCGCGAGCTGAGCGCGCGGCGCGTCCTGTGGGCCACCGGCGTCCACGACGACCTCCCGGACGTCCCCGGTCTGCGCGAAAGCTGGGGCACCGACGCGGTCACCTGCCCCTACTGCCACGGTTACGAGGTGCGCGACCAGCCGCTCGGGGTGCTCGGCACCGAGCCCGCGAGCGTCGAGCACGCGCTGCTCGTCCGCCAGTGGTCGCCGGACGTCGTGTACTTCGCCCACACCGCGCCACCGTCCGAAGAGGACCGTGAGCGGCTCGACGCGCGGGGCATCCGGGTCGTCGACGGGACCGTGACCGCAGTGCGCCGCGAGCACGGCGCGATGACCGGTGTCGAGCTGGGCGGCCGGTTCGTGCCGCGGGTGGCGCTGTTCATCCGCACCCGGACCGTCCCGCACGACGCGCAGCTGCGCGAACTCGGCTGCGCGGTGGAGGCCGACGTCGTCAAGGTCGACGCCGGCGGGCAGACCAGCGTCCCCGGCGTGTGGGCGGCGGGCAACGTCGTGGACGCGCGGGCCACCGTGATCATCGCCGCGGCGCAGGGCGCGGCCGCCGCGGGGATGCTGAACCACGACCTCGTCGCCGAAGACGTCCGCAACGCCGTCGACGCGTTCGGCGGGTTCACGCCGGCCGCGGAACGCGCCGCCGCGGCCGCGCGCTGACCTGGCGTTCGCGGGCCGCGCGTGCCAGGCTCGGCCCGTGCGCCCGACCCTCTACGACTTCGCCGGCGGGGACCCCGCGTTCCTCGCGCTGGCCGCCGCCCACCACGAACGCTGCCTGGCCGACCCCGAGCTGAACCACCCGTTCTCCCACCCGGGGCAGCACCCGAAGCACGTGGAGCGGCTGGCCTGGTACTGGGCGGAGGTCATGGGTGGCCCGCCGCGGTTCTCCACCGAGTGCGCGGACCATTCGGCGATGCTCCGGATGCACGCCGGCAACGGCGACATGAGCGACCTCGGCCGCCGGTTCGTCGACTGCTTCGTGCACGCCGCCGACGACGCGGAGCTGCCCGCCGATCCCGAGTTCCGCGCCGTGCTGCGGTCCTACATGGAGTGGGCCGTGGCCGAGGTGCTCACCTACCCGGGACCGCCCGGCGAAGTACCGGCTGACCTGGCCGTTCCGCGCTGGTCGTGGAACGGGTTGCAGACCTTGTAACGCCCGGGACGGCCGCGGCGTCTTGTTGGCAACGACTGGCTGTGGAGGTCCGTCGCAGAGCCGTCCCGGGCGTGTTTCCCCCCAACCCGCCCGGGCCGGTTCGTCCACCGGACGCCGTGTCCGAAACCCGCCTGCCCGCGCCGCGCGCGCCCGGCAGACTGGGCGCCATGGCCGACACCTTCACCGGGCTCCTGGACCGGTTTCTCCTTGCCAGCAAGGGTTTTGAGCACCACCTCCGCACGGTGGCGCCCGGCGGCTGGCACGCGCCGACCCCCTGCACCGAGTGGGACGTCCGGCAGCTGGCCAACCACATGGCCCGCGGCAACCTGAACTACGTCGGGCTCGTCCGCGGCGCGACCCGCGAGGAGTTCCTGGCCCAGCGGGAAGCGGACGCGCTCGGCGACGACCCCCTCACGGCGTTCACCGCGTCCGTCACCGCCTGCGCGGACGCCTTCGCCGGGAGCGGCGCGCTGGACCGCGTCGTCGACTACCCGATGGGCCGGCTGAGCGGGCGGCAGGCGCTGGCCGTGCGGACCGCGGACAGCGTCGTCCACACGTGGGACCTGGCCCGCGCCCTCGGCGCCGACGACACGCTCGACGCAGACCTCGTCGCGTGGGTCGACGACGGTTACGACGACATCTTCGCCGGGCTCGCGGTGGACCGCTTCTTCGCCGGGCAACCAGCTGTCGCATCGACGGCGTCGCGCCAGGACCGGCTGCTCACGCGGTTCGGCCGGGACCCCCGCTGACCGGGCAGTCCAGCCGGTCCGCCAGCTCGGTCAGGGCCTGGCCCAGCGGCCGGTCCACCCGCACCGTCGCGTAGCGGTCGCCGCGGGTCTCGCCGTGGTTGACGATCACCACCGGCTTGCCCGCGTTCGCCGCGTGCCGGACGAACCGCAGGCCGGACATCACGGTCAGGGACGAGCCGAGGACGACCAGCGCGTCGGCGTCGTCGACCAGCCGGAAGCACTGCTCGACCCGCGGGCGCGGCACGTTCTCGCCGAAGAACACCACGTCGGGCTTGAGCACGCCGGACACGCAGTCCGCGCACGGCACCAGGCTGAACCGGCGCACGACCTCCTCGGGCAGCTCGACGTCGCCGTCCGGGTTGATCCGGGTCGCGGTGCCCTCGAAGTCCGGGTTGGCCGCGCGCAGCCGCCGGTCCAGCTCGGCACGCGGGCTGGTGCGGCGGCAGCCGAGGCAGATCACGCGGTCGAGGCTGCCGTGCAGCTCGACGGCGTCCGCGGTGCCCGCCGCCTGGTGCAGCCCGTCGACGTTCTGGGTGATCACGCCGGCGACGAAGCCGCCGTCGCGCAGGGCGGTCACCGCGCGGTGGCCGTCGTTCGGGTCGGCGCGGGCGATCGTGCGCCAGCCGAGGTGGCTGCGGGCCCAGTAGCGCTGCCGCCCGGCGTCGCTGGTGACGAACTCGTCGTAGGTCATCGGGGTGTGGCGGCGCAGGCTGCCGCCCTCGCCGCGGTAGTCGGGGATCCCCGACTCGGTGGACAGCCCGGCGCCACTCAGCACGGCGACCCGCCGCCGGGAGACGACGTCGGTCAGCTCGTCGAGGCTGGACGTCCGCGGCAGCGGCGCGTCCGCCGAAGTCCAGGTCAGGGTGGGCCGGGTACGCACCGAACCAGCCTACGTGGACTTCTCGAACCAGTGCTGGGCGTAGTGCTCGTCGTTGAACGCCGGGACCTCGCGGTAGCCGGCCGCGCGGTACAGGCCGATCGCCTCGGCGAGCGCGCGGTTCGTCTCCAGCCGCAGCGTGCGGACGCCGTGCGCGGCCGCGCGCGCCTCCAGCTCGCCCAGCAGCCGCCGGCCGAGCCCGAGGCCGCGTGCCGACGGCGCCACCCACATCCGCTTGACCTCCGCGGGCGCGTCACCGTGGAACTTCAGCGCGCCGCAGCCGACCGGCTCGCCGTGCAGGGTGGCCACCAGCAGCACCCCGGCGGGCGGGGTCATCTCGTCGTCGGCCGCGGGGGTGCTGCGCGCGGGGTCGAAGCCGCCGTCGAACCGCCGGGCCAGCTCGGCGAAGAACTCGCCCAGGCAGAACCGGGCGTCCGGGTGCCCGGGCAGGCGCGCCTCGACCGTGACGGCCGACGCCGTCAGGAGCCGCTCGACCTCGGCCATCGCCGCGACGAGCCGGGTGCGCTGGCCCTCGGACAGCGGTTCGAGGATCGAGGTGGCCGAGGCGTCGGAGAGTTCGTCCAGCGTGACGCGCTCGGCGAGCCCGGCCTCGGTCGGGCGCGCGACCCGGACTCGGCCGTCTTCGCCACTGCGCTCGACGCGGACAAGGCCGTCCTGCTCCAGCGCGCGCAGCAGCCTGCTGAGGTAGCCGGAGTCGAGGCCGAGCCGTTCCCGCAGCTCCCGGACGTCGCACCCGGCCTCGCCGAGCTCCCACAGCACGCGCGCCTGCCCGAGCGGCCGGTCGCGGGCGAGGAACGCGTCCTCGAGCGCGCCGATCCGCTGGGTGACGGTCCGGTTGAACCGCCGCACGCCGTCCACCAGGTCCCGGTCCATTCCCTGACCATAGTCAGAGAACCTGCTGAACGGGCCGCGACTCTTCGTCGGCGAGGGTTTCCCGGAGATCCACCCGCCCGGTGCCGCCGCTCCCGGTTCCGGTGAAGATCCGGCCGCCGCGGGCACGGCCCGTGGCGGCGGGATCCGCCCCATGGGCGGGTTTGGTCACCCGGGCCCCCGGCGCAGTCCTTGGGAGTCGGGAAAACCGTCCATCGAGGAGGTTGTGATGTTCCGGAAAATGGTGACCTGCGGCGTGGTGGCGCTGGCGCTCGTCCCGGGGGTGGCCGCCCCCGCGTCCGCCGGGGACCTCTACCCCGCCCAGGTCCTCCAGCTGACCAACAGCAACCGGGTGCAGAACGGGTGCAAGCCGCTCACCGCCGACCCGCAGCTCGCGGTGGCCGCCCAGGCGCACAACGACGAAATGGCGAAGTACCGCTACTTCAGCCATACCGGCCGCAAGGGCGAGAACCCCGCGGCGCGGATCACCGACGCCGGCTACCGCTGGGCGCAGTGGGCCGAGAACATCGCCGCCGGCCAGCGCACGCCCACCGCGGTCGTCGACGCGTGGATGCACAGCCCGGTGCACCGGGCCAACATCCTCGACTGCTCGCTGCGCGAGATCGGCATCGCCTACAGCGTCGACTCGGCCAAGAAGGCGTACTGGACGCAGGACTTCGGCACGCCCCGGACCTGAGCCCGGCCGGACCGGGAGCCTGATCCACAGTGGACCGGCTCCCGGACCCGCCCGGATCGCGTAGTCTCCTCACGCCCGGTGACGGAGTGGAGGAAGTGCGCGTGAGCTGGCAGTTCGGGCCGTACCGGGTGGAGTCGCCGATCGCCCGCGGCGGGATGGGCGAGGTGCTGCGGGCCTACGACACCCGCCACGACCGCGTCGTGGCGCTGAAGCTGCTCGCCCCCGAGTTGGCCGCCGACCAGGCGTTCCAGGAGCGGTTCCGGCGCGAGGCGCACGCGGTGGCGCGGCTGCGCGAGCCGCACGTCATCCCGATCCACGCCTACGGCGAGATCGACGGGCGGCTCTACCTCGACATGCGCCTGGTCGAGGGCGACGACCTCGGCACCCGCCTCACCGCCGGCGGGCCGCTGCCGGCGGCCGACGCCGTCGACGTCGTCGGCCAGGTCGCGCAGGCGCTGGCCGCCGCGCACGCCGAAGGCCTGGTGCACCGGGACGTCAAGCCGTCGAACGTGCTGGTCGGGCCGACCGGGTTCGCCTACCTCGTGGACTTCGGCATCGCCCGCGCCGCCGGGCTCAGCACCGAGCTGACGGCGACCGGCGGCGCCGTCGGCACCCTCGACTACATGGCGCCGGAACGGTTCACCGACGCGCCGGCCGACCACCGCGTCGACGTCTACGCGCTGGCCTGTGTGCTGCACCAGTGCCTGACCGGCAGCAAGCCGTTCGCGGCGACGACCACCGCGGCGCTGATCGGCGCCCACCTCCACCAGCCGCCCCCGCGGCCGAGCAAAGTGCGGCCGGGCCTGCCCGCGGCGTTCGACGACGTCATCGCGCGAGGCATGGCGAAGGATCCGGCGGAGCGGTTCGGAACCGTGACGGAACTGGCCGACGCCGCGCGGGCCGCGCTCGGCGGCACGAGCCCGGTCCACTCCCCCGCGCCCCCGACCCGCCAGGCGACCCGGACGGCACCGCCCGCCACGGCCGTCCCGCGGAGTTCGAAGGTGCCGTGGCTGGTCGCCGGGGTGGCGGTGCTCGCCCTGGTGGCCGCCGGTGTGTGGTTCCTCCTCGACCGGTCGTCGTCCCAGGCCGGGGCGACGCCCAGCCCGTCGGCGCCCACCTCGACACCGCCGCCGCCACCGACGTCGAGCGCTCCGCCGGTGACGACCACCCAGGTGACCGTGCAGACCTCGGTCGTCCCGGCGGCCGACCTCGGGCTGGCGACCCCGCTGAGCACCCCGGCGTGCGACGGCTCCTACGTCGTGGTGCTCGGCTCCGCGATCACCCCGGCCCGCTACCGCGCCGACGTCCAGCAGTTCCTGACCGCCCACCCGGGCGCGCACTACCTGCACACGCCGAGCACCGGCTGCGGCTCGCTGCGGCAGCAGGTGAACGGCGCCGACGTGTACGCCGTCTACGAAGGTCCTTTCGCGGGCAAGGAAACCGCGTGCGCGCAGCGTGCCGGGGCGGCTTACGTCAAGCGGCTCGACAACACGACGTCACCGGCCACGGTCGTCACCTGCTGACGAACGGGCCGTCCCAGACCGACTCCGCGTCCACAAAGGACTCCAGGAGCGCGGTCAATGTGGTGTCACCGCGGGCGTTCAGCTCTTCGGAGGCGATGCGCCGGGCGACCCCGGCGAGGAAGTCGGCGACCTGGACGCGGGCGTCGGACCGGGAGTCGACGAACCGCACCCCCGCCAGCCGGGGCCCGAGCGTGGCCTTGAGCTGCAGGACACGCTCGGCGGTCAGCGCGAGCTGCTCGTCGTGCACCACGGCGACCGGGGTGCCGTCGGCGCTCCAGTGCCGGATGGTGTGGAGCACCGCGGGCACCAGCGGATCCAGCACCGGCACGACGCTCGGGTCCTCGGCCAGCCGGGCCCGGTAGGCGGCCACGCGTTCGCCGCCGTCGCGGAAGCGGCTCATGATCTCGCCGGCCTCCCCCGGGGTCTCGGCGAGCTCGCCGACCAGGGCGAAGAACTCGGCGGGTGACGTCGTCACGCCGCGGCGCGGGTTGAGCCGCAGCACGCTGGTGAACGACGCCAGGAAGAAGTCCCAGCGAGCGCCGAACGCCGCCCGGCCGCCGCGGTGCAGCGTGCGGGCCATGGTGTCGGTGCCGCCCTCGGCCAGCAGCGTCACCGCGGCCCGCACGGCGAAGAGGGTCTTGTCGGTCAGGTGGACGTGCCCGCGGCCGGCGAGCGGGCCCGCCGGGTCGAGCAACCATTCGAGCACCGGCCGGTGCTTGGCGCGCAGCAGGTGGTTGGCCTTGTACTCCTCGGCGGGCGAGCCGATGCGGCGCCGGATCTCCCGCACGCAGGCCCGGGCCTGCTCCGGCGACATCCGGATCCCGGCGTGCGCGAAGACGTCCGTTTCGCCGCCGACGAGGTTCTCCCCCTCCGAACCCGACTCGTCGCAGGCGATCTCGACCGGGTTCACCCGCCCGATGGTGCCAGACGGGCCGGACGGCGGCGAGCCCATTACCTGGGCCGAAGCCTCGCGCACGGTGCGACCGGGGGCCCATAATGCGTCCCGGTCACGGTTGGGCGACGACGGCTAACGAGCGGGTGCGGTCCGGAGACTGGACGAGCAGGTGTTGGGAGGCGCGGATGGCCACGGACCACGGGCCGGCCCGGCTGGCCCTGGCGGCCGCCGTGGTCGCGCTGCTGCTGGGCGCCGGCGGGGTGCTGGTGCAGCAGCGGCTGGCCGCCGCCGGGGACGCCTCCGAGGTGACCGGGGCCGCGGGCGCGACGCTGACCGTCGGGGACATCGAGGTCGTCGTGCCCCCGGACGCCGTCGTGCCCGGCACCCGGCTGTCCGCCCACCCCGCGCCTGAGCCGGGCGCCCTGACCCCGGCGGCGCGCCGGAGCGGCGGCGGCGCCGAGCTGACCTTCGACGCCGGTGCGCGGCCGCGGCTGCCGGTCCAGGTGCGGATCCCGGTGCCCGCCGCGCCGCCGCCCGGGTTCGCGCCCGTCGTCGTCACCGCGAACGGAACGCGCCTCACCCTCGCGACCTACGACACCGAGACCCACCGGATCGTCGCGGATCTGGCACCCGACGGCGCGTTCTGGGGCGGGCTGCTCGACTTCGCCGCGCTCGGCCGGGGTGTCGGCCAGGCCGCGGCGGACCCGCCGGCGACGTGCCTCGGGCGCGCGGCCAGTTCGGCCGGTCTCACCGTCGAGGTCGGTGGAGCGGCGGGGACCGACCCGCGGTCGCCGGTCCGGGCGTGCGTGACCGCGAACGGCGGCGGCGCGAGCGTCACCCTGACGTCGAACGCACGGGTGCCGTACCGGCTCGTCCTGCCGCCGGGCTGGCCGGAGCCGACCGCCCGCACCGCGGCGCCGAGCACGTCCGCCGTCCAGCTGTTCCCGCAGCCCCGGTTCCACGACCTGCTCTGGCCCGGCGCGGGCGTCACCTACGACGTCCCCGTCACCCGCCTGCCGGCGACCATCCGCGGTCAGGCCGACCCCGGCCCGTACCTCGGGCTGGCGCTGGCCTGGACGGCCCACAGCGCGGCCGGGCTCTTCGGCATGGCGCTCGACCGGCCCGGCGAGCTCGAGCAGGACCCGGGTGTGCTGGCCTGCGCGGCGGAGGCGGGCGCCGCGCACTACGCCGCCGACCGGCCGTTCGCGCAGGTCGCGGCGGAAACCTGGACGGCGCTCACGGCGTGCGGCACGGCGGACGCCGGCGCGTTGCACAGCTTCCTGGCGGCCGGGATCGGCCCGCTGACCGGCTGGCTCGCCGACGCCGCGGGCAGCCCCGGCGTCGAGGTGCCGCTGACCGCGAGCCGCGGCACCGGGCCGTTCACCCAGGCCGTCGTCTACCGGGCGTGGACCGGCACGCGCGTCGCCGCCGACATCCGGACCACGGCCGCGTCCGGCGCCTGCCCGGCGGTGTCCGCGGTGTCCGGCCGGCACGACGCCTACCGCTGCACGGCCGGGGACAAGGCGTACGACCCGTGTTTCGCCGCCACGGCGGCGAATCCGCGGCACCAGGTCGTCTGCCCGACGTCGCCGACCAGGGGCGTGCTGCTGACCTACCCCGGCGCCCTGCCGGCACCACCGGCGGCCGGCGGGACGGCGAGCCCGTTCCTGCTCACCCTCGCAAGCGGCCTGCAGTGCGCCGCCGCGCCCCCGCCCGCGCGCTACACCTGCACCGACGGCCGGACCGTGCTGTCCGGCGACCCGGACACTTCGACTCCACTGTGGACAGTGCCGGCGGGCGCCGCCCCACCGGCGACGATCAGCAAGGCCTACACCTAGCTTCGCAGGATGGCCGTTGGCCGGGGCTTGTCGATGGAGGATTCTGGCCGTCCGACGTCTCCATTCCTCCATCGTCACCTCGCGGCCACACAGCCGGCCGGACGATTCCGCGCGGTAGCCGGAATGCACCTCGACACAACCGAGCCCGTGCCCGTGCCGGCCCTGCCGATCGGAGCGGCCGACTCGGCGCTGCCGGGCACGACCTAGGCCAGGGTGATCTTCCCGCCGGTGACCGTGACCGACTTCTTCTCCAACGGCTGCGTCGCCGGGCCCGCCGCGACCGAGCCGTCGGCGATCTTGAACTTGCTGCCGTGGCAGGGGCAGTTGATGGTGCCGTCCGCCACGGCGTCGACCGCGCAGCCCTGGTGGGTGCAGATCACCGAGAAGGCGGCGAACGTGCCCGCCGCCGGCTGCGTCACCACGACCTTCTTGTCCGCGAACACCTTCCCGCCGCCGACCGGGACGTCGCCCGCCGCGCCCAGCTCGGTTCCGCTGCCCGCGGCGGGCTGCTGGGCCGCGGACGTCCCGCCCGCGCCGCCGCCGTAGGTGCTGCAGCCCGCCACCAGCCCGGCACCCAGCACCGCGAGCGCCGTCCGGCGGCCCAGCGTTTCTTCGTCGCGCACGATCGTCCCCCTAGAAGGTCAAGCCGGACTGGGTGAAGAACCACAACGACGCGCTCAGCCAGAGCCCGACCAGCGCGGTGAACACGAGCCCGCCGACGAGCGGGAGCGACCAGCCGGGCGCCCCGTCACGGCGCAGCAGCAGCATCTTCACGACGAAGATGCCGTAGAAGAAGCAGCCCAGCAGCGAATGCAGCAGGACGCGGGTGTCGAACGACTGGAACCCGAGCGCGTAGAGGCAGTGCAGCGCCACCGGGATCGACACCAGGAACGCCAGGCGGCCCGACCAGCGGTGCACCGGCGAGACCCACGCCGGCGCGCTGCGCCCGAGCTTGCCGTACAGCACCAGGGCCGTGACGAGCTGCACGAGCGCCAGCACGACGACGACCGTGGCCAGCCACGCCTTCACCGCCTGCGGGCCGGAGAAGCCCGCGACGTTCACCGCCACCCCGGTCGGGGTGTGCAGGTTGCCGTAGACGCCGAGCGCCACCGCGACGACGGCGCCGACCAGCAGCGGCACGAGCAGCACGGACCCGGCCCGGTTGCCGGCGGCGGGGGCGGTCATCAGAACTCACCCGCCCCGTCGACACCGCTGATCGGCTCGGCGACCACCAGGGCGCCCTCGACCGTCGCGGTCCGCGCCGCCGGGTCGAGCACCGGCGCGGCGGCGGACTGGTCGTCCGTGGTGAGGATGCCGACCTGGCTGCCGTCGGCCTGGACGATCCAGCCGGCCTTCGAGGCCTTGCCCCGCACCTTCGGCGCAGCGCGGTAGAGCCCGGCGGGCTTCTTGGCCGGGCCCGCCGTGAACCGCCACGTCCTGCCGCCCGCGGTGACCGAGCCGGTCACCGCCGCGGTGTTGTAGCTCCCGGCGAGGCTCGCGTCCTTGGGGCCCTTGAGGTCCAGCTTCCCGCCGACGGTCACCCCCTGCAGCCAGGCCTCGACCTTCTTGCCGTCACAGACGTAGGCGATCGCGTGGCCGTCGCGGATCGACACCGCCACCGACGCGCCGCCACCCTCGACACGCCCGGCGTAGTCCGCCCGCGCCGGTGCGTCGGACTTCGGCGCTTCGGACGTCTTCGGCGGAGCCGTCTTGGGCGGCTCCGTCCGGGGTGCTTCCGTCGCGGAGGGTGCCCCCGCCGCGTTCGCGGCCCCGGCGACCGGCGTCACGCCGGTCCCCGTCACCAGGTTGGTGATCCCGATCCCGCCGGCGAGCACGACCCCGGCGAGCAATGTGAACAACGGCCCCGGACGTTTCATGATCTTCCCCGCATCTCCCTACCCACCACCGTGCCCTTAACACGGCAGTCGGGTCGAAGCGGCTCAAACGCTACGCGAGGAAAACAGCTATCGCTTAGCCCACGCAACTGGTCGGTGCGTGGTTGACTGGCGGCATGCTGCCCTGGGACGGCGACTTCGCCGGCCGGCTCGACCGGCACACCGTGAACTCCGCGCTGCTGCGCGGCAATCCGCTCGGCGACCCGCACGAGCGGCCGCTGTGGGTGTACGTCCCACCGGGCTACGACGACGGCACCGAGCGCTACCCGGTCGTGTACGTCATCCAGGGCTACACCGGGCACCTGGCGATGTGGGCCAACCGGACGCCGTTCCGGCAGCCGTTCATCGAGACGGCCGACGCGGTGTTCGCCAACGGCGCGCCCGGCTGCGTCGTGGTGTACGTCGACGCGTGGACCGGTTACGGGGGCTCGCAGTTCGTCGACTCGCCGGGCACCGGCCGCTACCACTCGTACCTGTGCGACGAGATCGTGCCGTGGGTCGACGAGCACTACCGCACCATCCCGGACCGCGAATCCCGCGCGATCACGGGCAAGTCGTCGGGCGGGTTCGGCGCGATGATCACGCCGATGCTGCGCCCGGACCTGTTCGGCGCGCTGGCCACCCACGCCGGCGACACCCTGTACGAACTCTGTTACGTCCCGGACTTCGGCGACGCCGTCCGCGCCCTGCGCGGCTACGACCAGGACATCCAGCGGTGGTGGGCGGACTTCCGCGCCCGCCCGGCGTTCACCAAGCCGGAGGACGGGAACCTGCTGCAGCTGATCGGCGTCTCCGCCTGCTTCTCCCCCGGTGAGGACGGCAAGCCGGAGCTGCCGTTCAACCCCGCGACGGGCGTGCTGCGGCCGGAGACGTGGCAGCGCTGGCTCGACTGGGACCCGGTCCGGATGGTGCCGGACCACGCGGAGGCGGTCCGCTCGCTGCGCGCGGTCTGGATCGACGCGGGCACCCGCGACGAGTACTACCTCGACGTCGGCGCGCAGGCGTTCCGCGACCAGCTGGCCAAGGCGGGCGTCCCGGACGAGCGGGTGCACTTCGAGCTGTTCGACGCGGGCCACGCCGCGATCGACTACCGCTACCCGCTTTCGCTGGCCTGGCTGGCGGAACGGCTGGCCCGCTGACGGCGGTTCAGCCGCCCGCCTGCCGGATCACGTCGTCGCGCCGGGCCAGCTGGCGGGTGTGCAGTGCGGCCTCGGCCGGCGCGGGCTTGCCCTGCTGGCGCAGGTAGCGGGCGAGGCGGTTGAAGTTCGCCGGGCTGTAGTCGGCGGACCGCGGGTTGGCGTTGAACACCGTGCCGGGCTTCTGCCGTGGTCGTCGGCCGGGTTGGCGTCGACACCGTGCAGAAGCCGGACCGGCACCGGGGTTTCGTTACAGCCGCTAGGGTCGGGCCATGGTGACCGAGACCGACCTGGCGCTGCCCGACGGCCGGACGCTGCACGTCCACGACACCGGCGGGCCCGCCCGGCTCACCGTCCTGTGGCACCACGGCACGCCCAACACCGGCACGCCGCCCGCGCCGCTGGTGCGGGCGTCCCCCGGCGTCCGGTGGGTGGCCTACGACCGGCCCGGGTACGGCACCTCGACGCCGGTGCCCGGGCGCGACATCGCGAACGCCGCCGCGTGCGCCACCGCCGTCGCCGACGCGCTGGGCCTCGGCGAGTTCGCCGTCATGGGGCACTCGGGCGGCGGGGCGCACGCCCTCGCCTGCGCCGCGCTCCTGCCCGGCCGGGTCGTCGCCGCGGTGAGCATTTCCGCTATGGCGCCGTTCGGCGCGGCGGGGCTCGACTGGTTCGGCGGCATGGCGCCGGCGAGCGCGGCCTCGCTGCGCGCCGCCGCCGAAGGCCGGGCGGCCAAGGAAAAACACGAGGCCGGCGCCGAATTCGACCCGGACATCTTCACGGCCGCGGACTTCGCCGCGCTCGAGGGTTCGCAGTCGTGGCTGAACGACGTCGTCCGCGCCGCCCTCGACGGCGGAATCGGCGGGCTCGTCGACGACGACCTCGCGTACGTCACGCCGTGGGGCTGCGATCCGGCGTCGATCACCACACCGCTGCTGGTGCTGCACGGCGAAGACGACCGGCTGATCCCCGCCACGCACGGCGCGTGGCTCGCCGCGCACTGTCCTGCCGCGGAGTTCCGGCCGTACCCCGCCGAGGGGCACCTGTCCGTGCTCGACCACGCCGCCGACGCACTCGGCTGGCTCACGCAGCGCTGATCAGGACGCCAGCGCCAGCGAAGCGACGACCGGCGCCATGTACACCACCGGGAAGACCAGGTGCGCGTACGACTTCGCCCGCGCGACGGTGATGACGGCGCCGGTGAAGTAGAGCACCAGGCCGATGCCGGCGGCGACGCCGATCACCGGGACGAACAGGCCGACGACGAGCCCGACCGCGCCGGCGGCCTTGGCGGTGCCGAGCCACGGCCACCACGAGCGGGGCACGCCGTACTCGGCGAGCGGCTCCACGACCCACTTCGCGTGGCTGAAGACCGAGTAGGCCGAGAACCCGGCCATGGCGGCACCGACGATGCTGACGATCAGGTAGGCGGTGGACATCGGGGCTCCTCAAGGGTTTCCGGCCCCCGGGGTTCGGGGACCGTCACCTGCTCGACCCCGGGGACCGCGCCCGTGTGACAGCCGGCGACGTGACCGTGGTCACTTCCGAGGACGGTCGTTACCCCCTCCCGCCAGAGGCCGCCTGACGGAAGGCTGAAGCGATGATCGTGCTGCGGCTCATCGGCACCCTGTTGTGGTTCGGCGTCCCGGCCGGCGTGCTCACCTACGCCGTCCACGACCTCGAGGTGCGGGACGCGCCGACCTACAGCATCGAGGGCACCGTCGTCGGGCACCGGCAGCAGCACCACGAGGCGACCCAGGACTCGACCCCGTACACGACCTACTTCATCACCGTCCGCAGCGCGACCGGGGACTTCGAGTTCGGCGACGAACAGCAGGCGCTGGACACCGAGCCGGGGACGCAGGTCGTGGTCCAGGTGTCGAAGACGACGGACGACATCGTCTCCGTGCGCAAGAACGGCACGGTCGTGGACCTGCGCAACACCGTGGGCAACGACATCGGCATCATCGTCGTCGCCTCGATCGGCCTCCTCATCGCGCTCGTCCGCGAACTCCTGTTGGAGGACTACGACATCCCGCGGTGGGCGGGTTTGCTCCTCGGCCTGCTTTCCGCGGGCGGCGGGGTGTACGTGGCCCTCTTGCTCGTTTGAGTCAAAGGACGAGCCGCACCACGACCTCACCGTCGTCGATCTCGCCGGTCGGGCGGAACCCCAGTTTCGCGTAGAAGGGACCCGGGCCGTCGTCGTCGGGCTGGTGGCTGGTGAGCAGCTCGGTGCCGCCGTCCGCGCGCACGAGGCCGGCCACGTGCGCGAGCACCGCCCGGCCGAGCCCGCGCCCCTGGTGGCGCGCGTCGATCAGCAGCCGCCAGAGGTAGTACGGCCCGAGGATGCCCGGCCGCCCGGGCGGCACGTTCCAGCTGAGCATGACGAACCCGGCGGGCTCGCCGCCGACGTAGACGGCCCGGTACCAGGGCTCGGCTTCGGGCGTGGCCACGGCGTCGTCCAGCGACCGCGCCACCGACGCGACGAACCGCTCCTGGCCGGGCCGCACGGCCAGCGCGCACACGGCGTCCCGGTTCTCGCCGGTGATCTCGACCAGCTCCATCGGCCCGGTCACGCCGGAAACACCGGCACCCACAGCTCGATGACGTCGTTGCGGCGGTAGAACTCGACGAGCGGGCGGCCGTGGTCGACGGGTTCGGCGCCTTCCAGCTCGGCCATCCCGGGGCCGATCTTCCCGAAGATCGCGGGCGGCTCACCGGTCAGGATCCCGCGCAGGTACCAGCCGCCGGCCAGCACCCCGGTCGCCAGCCCGAACTCCGCCGGCCGGTCGTCGTCCTTGACCGGCGTGCAAGCCGTGTAGGTGTTCGCCTTGACGTCGGCGCGCCCGTACATCTTGCGCCCGCGCAGCCCGACCAGCCGCTCGAACGCGGGCCAGAGCTTCTGGATCTCGGGCAGCTCGTCGACGGTGGCCTGCTCCATGACCGTGACGTCCGGCCGGTGGATGCGCGCGGGTGGAGCCTGCAGGACTGAAGTCGTCATGGCGCCCATGAAACCACCGGCCACCGACAGTTTCCGGCACTCACGACAGCGGGACTCGGACCTCGTCCGGGGTCCGGTCCGGGCGCAGGCCGCGCCAGGAGGTGTGGCGCAGCCGCATGTCCGGGGTGATCCGCCGGTAGACGACCTCGCCGACCAGCGTCGGCTCGACCCAGTGCGCGCCGCGGGCGCGGTCGCGCGGGACCTCGGTGTCGAACGGGCTCGCCGGGCGGGCCAGCGGGGCGAGCACCGCGCTGAGGTTCTCGAGCGCGTCGTCAGTGAAACCCGTGCCGACGTCGCCGAGGTAGACCAGCGCGCCTTCGTCGTCGTACGCGCCCAGCAGGAGCGCGCCCAGGGTGCCCGCGCGGCGGCCGGCGCCGGGACGCCAGCCGCCGACGATCACCTCGTCCGTGTGGGTCAGCGCGCGCTTGGTCCACAACGGCGACCGGGCGCCGGGCAGGTAGGGCGCGTCCAGGCGCTTCGCGACGACGCCCTCGATGCCGTGCTCGGCCGCGGTCGCCAGCAGCTCGGCCGGCGCGATGTCGGCGCGGGTGTACCAGGGCGGCACGACGATCCGGCCGTCCGCCGGGCGCACCAGCTCGGCCAGCAGCTCGCGCCGCTGCGCGTACGGCACGGTCAGCAGCGACTCGCCGTCGACCCGCAGCAGGTCGAAGGCGAAGTAGACGACCGGGACCTCCGCGCGCAGCTTCGGCGTCGGCTCGTGCATGGCGCGGCGCTGCATCAGCTCGAACTCCGGCCGCCCGGCCGCGTTCAGCGCGACGACCTCGCCGTCCAGCACCGCGGCCCGGCCGCCGAGCGCCGGCCCGAAGACGTCGCCGAGCTCCGGGTAGCGAGGGGTGTGGTCGCTGCCGCTGCGGCTGGTGATCCGGGTTTCGCCGGTGCCCGCGACGCGCACGCAGCCGCGGAAGCCGTCCCACTTCCACTCGTAGCCGTGGTGGTCGTCGTCGGGAAGCGGCCCGTCGACGGCCAGCATCGGCGCAACCGCGTCCGGCACCGTCCCCGCCATGGCGTCCAGTGTGGAGGATCGAGCCCCGGCGCGCTAACCGGTCGGCAGCAGGGGCAGCAGCTCCTGGTGGCTGCCGGCGCGGCGCAGCACGGGCGAGCCGGGCCCGTCATGGGCCAGGTCACCGGCGCGCAGCGCGGCCAGGAACCGGACGATCACGCGGGGGTCCGGCAGGATGTCGGCCCCGCCCAGGTAGGCCAGCACGATCATCTCCTCCCCGCAGGCCGCCTCGACCGCGACCGCCCAGCCGTGGACCTCGTCCCACAGCAGCGCGACGTCGCGCTCCGGGAAGTGCCGCAGGCGCCAGTCGACCGCGAGGTAGGCCGACACCGGGACGTCGACGTCCACGGTGCACGACTCGAGGCCGAAGCCGAGCGCCCTGGCCACCTCGCCCAGGTAGGCGCGCAGGCCGCGCTGGAACCAGAACTCGAGATCGGCGTCGATCAGGCCGGACACCCGTTTCCTTTCCCTCCTCCGAAACCGGCCGGGCGCCCTGCCCGGCCGGTCGAGACCGCGCTCAGCCGACGGCGGCGAGCGCGTCGGCGCGGTCCCGGTAGCAGGCGAACCCGGCGGCGCCGGTCCCCCGCAGCAACCGCCACACCCGCGGGCTCCGCACCACCCAGGCGACCGGCACGGCCGCGAGCTCGGCCCCGCGCCGCACCCCGTGCAGCGCGCGGAGCCCGGCCCCCGAGCAGAACGTCACCTCCGCGAGGTCGACGACGAGCACCCCGCCCGCCCGAACCGCGGTTTCAATACATTCGACAAGAATTCCGACGGTGGCGAGATCAATGTCGCCCACCACGGCGACGACCGCGCACCGATCACCTTCGAACGTGGTGGTGACCGAGAACGGCTCGCACAACGCGCCCGGCGAACTGCGGCCGAAGGCTCGCGAAAGCCGCGGTGGTTTCTGGATCCTCATGACCGGCTCCGGCGGCTCATCCTGACGGTTTACGCGTAGACCGTACCCAGTCCGTCCACCTTGGCGCACAACGGGAAGATCCCGTTCCGGAGGGCGTGCACCGACACGGCCGTCTGCACGTGCACCAGTCCGAAGAGGACGATCGAATCGCCCTGGTACCGCCGGTATCCGGCAATTCTTCCGGCCGATACGACGGGCACGGCGAGAACCGGCAACCATTCACCGGGGAATTGCGTTTTCCGAAATTCAGCCGAATGCCGGAATCGGCACGCGCGTGCGTTCCAGGTCCGCGAAGAGGTCACCGATGTCCGCGACGCGCTCCAGGACCTCGTCCGCGGTGAACCGCAGGTGCGTGACGTGCCGGCAGGCGCGCACCTCGTCCCAGGTGACCGGGGTCGACACCGTCGGCTCGTCGCGCCCGCGCAGCGAGTACGGCGCCACCGTGGTCTTGAACGGGTTGTTCTGGCTCCAGTCGATGAAGATCTTGCCCGGGCGCAGGGTCTTCGTCATCCGCGCGACCACCAGGTCCGGGGTCTCCGCGGCCAGCCGCTCGGCCAGCGCCTTCGCGTACTGCGACGTCTCACCGCCGTCGGAGGTCACCACGCCCGCGTAGAGCTGCATGCCCTTGGAGCCACTGGTCTTCGCGACCGGGGTGAAGCCGTCCTCGGTGAGCACGTCGTAGAGCCGCTCGGCGACCCGGCAGCAGTCGACCACGGTCGCGCCGGGCCCGGGGTCGAGGTCGAACACCAGCCGGTCCGGGGTGCTCCGCTCGTCGTCGGCGTCGACGGTCCACTGGTGGACGTGCAGCTCGAGCGCGGCGAGGTTGGCCGCCCAGACGAGCTCGGGCAGGTCGTTGATCAGCGGGTAGGCGACGATCTCGTGCTCCTTGCCGCGGCCGCCGACGGCGAGGCGGGCGGTGCGGACCCAGTCCGGGGCGTGCCGGGAGACGTCCTTCTCGAAGAACGAGCCGCCGGTGACGCCGTCGGGGAACCGCACGAACGTCATGGCCCGGTCGCGGATGTGCGGCAGCAGCAGCGGCGCGATCCGGGTGTAGTAGTCGAGCACCTCGCCCTTGGTGAACCCGGTCTTCGGGTAGAGCACCTTTTCGAGGTTCGAGAGCGTCAGCTGCCGCTCGCCCACCCGCACCGTGATCCGGCTCCCCGCCACGCCGGACACGCTACCGCGCTCCCGGCAGTTGAGCGCGTCGGTCACTCCTGGTTATGATGCAGTCGTATCACCAACGGGAGGGGACACCATGAAGTTCGACGTGCTGCAGGTGCTGGGGATGGTTCTGACGGTGGCCGGGGCGCAGGGCGCGATCCGCCTGCTGATCGACCACGGGAACGTCGGCCTGCTCGGCTGGCTCGACGCGGGGTTCACGGGGACGCTGGTCTGCTACCTGGTCGCGACGGCGATCGGCGTCGTGCTGACGGGGTGGGCGCACGACCGCGCCAAGGCGGCGGGGCGCCGGAAGTAGCGGCCCGTCAGACGGCCAGCGCCGCGAGCAGGCCCAGGCGCTCCGCGGTCGGCGTCCCGGGCTCGGGCTGGTAGACGACCAGCACGTGCTCGTCGTCGCCGGCCACCCCGAGACGCTCGTACGTCAGGGACAGCGGTCCGGCGACCGGGTGGTTCACCCGCTTGACGCCGTACTGCTTCTCCCGCACCGGGTGCTCGGCCCACAACGCGCGGAACTCGGGGCTCTCGGCCGTCAGCTCGGCGATCAGGTCGGTGAGCACGTGGTCACCCGGGTGGCGGGCCGCCTGCAGGCGCAGCTCCGCGACCACCGTCTCGGCGTCGCCGTCCCAGTCCGCGAAGAAGTCGCGCGACGCGGGGTTCAGGAAGAACTCGCGCGGCCGGTCGTGGCTCGCCGGGTCGTCGGTGAGGCTGAAGAGGGCCGCGCCGAGCGCGTTCGCGGCGACGATGGCCATCCGGTGGTCGACGATGACCGCCGGCGCGTCGCCGATGCCGTCGAGCAGGCGCCGCACCGAGTCGCGGACCGGCGGCCGGCCCGGGTCCGCCGCGCGCCGCGGCCGGGCGAGGTCCTTGAGGTAGGCGTGCTCGGTCGGGTCGAGCCGCAGCACCCGGCCGACGGCGTCGAGTACCGAGTCCGACACGTGCTGCCCGCGGCCCTGTTCCAGCCGGACGTAGTAGTCCACGCTGACCCCCGCCAGCTGGGCGACCTCTTCGCGGCGCAGGCCCGGCACCCGGCGGCGGCCGAAGTCGGCGAGTCCGACGTCGGCCGGGGTCAGCCGGGCGCGGCGCGAGCGGAGGAAGTCGCCGATGGTGCTCACGGTCCCAGGATAGGACGCCGCGCGACGGCGAAGGTGGTTCTGCCATACCTAGGGTGAGCGTGACGCTGGCTGCCCGCGGCGGCCAGGCACACGCTCGAAGCATGAACGAACTCGGCAAGGTGCGCCTCGGCGCGAACGGCCCGCTGGTGGGCCGCCAGGGCTACGGCGCGATGGCCATCAACACGGCGTACTACGGGCACACGGACGAAGCGGAGTCCCGCGCCACCCTCGAACGGGCGCTGGAGCTCGGCATCACGCTGTTCGACACCGCGGACGCGTACGGCGACGGTGCCAACGAGACCTTCCTCGCGCCCTTCGTCGCCGCGCACCGCGAGCGGATCGTCCTCGCGACGAAGTTCGGCCTCGCGGACCGGGCGCGCGGCATCGTCAACGACCCGGACCGCGTCCGCGGCTTCGCCGAAGCCAGCCTGCGCCGCCTGGGGGTCGACCACGTCGACGTGTACTACCTGCACCGCCGCGACGTCGCGGTGCCGATCGAGGACACCGTCGGCGCGATGGCCGAGCTGGTCGAAGCCGGGCTGGTCCGGCACCTGGGCCTGAGCGAGGTGACCGCCGACGAGCTGCGGGCCGCGCACGCGGTGCACCCGATCGCGGCGGTCGAGTCGGAGTGGTCGCTGTTCAGCCGCGACATCGAGACTCGGGTGGTGCCGACGGCGGCCGAGCTGGGCGTAGCCCTGGTCCCCTACTCACCACTGGGCCGCGGCGTCCTGGCCGGCGCCCCGGTCCACCTCGCCGACGGCGACGCCCGGCGCGACCTGCCGCGCTTCGCCGGCGCCAACGCCACGGCCAACGCCGACCTGCTGGCTCCGCTACGCGAGATCGCCTCGGCACGGGACGCGACGCCGGCGCAGATCGCGCTGGCCTGGCTGCACGGGCGGGAGCGCGTGTTCGGCCTGCCGGTGGTGCCGATCCCCGGGACCCGCAGCCGCACCCGGGTCGCGGAGAACACGGCGGGTGCGGCGATCGAGCTGACCGACGCCGAGGTGGCAGCCTTGGAGCCGCTGGCTGGGCAGGTGGCCGGGGATCGGTACGGGGACATGAGCTTCGCCTCGGCGGGCCGGGAGTAGGCCGCGGCGGCTGGGAAGGCGGGTTGTGCGGCTGACCGGCACCATCCCGAGAACCTCGCGTGCAGGCAGCCGGGAACCCGGCATGTCGACCTTCGCCTCGGCGGACCGCGAGTAGGGACCGGGGTCCCGCTGACGGGAGCCGGATCGCAACGCGGCGCGATCCGGCTCGAGTACTCGCGGTGCAGGTCACGGGAAACCCGGCGACCTGCACCGCCGTGAGCCGCTGGCCGGGCAGGTGGCCGGGGATCGGTACCAGGACATGAGCTTCGCCTCGGCGGGCCGCGAGCAGGTCGCAGCGGCCGGGAAACACGGGTGGCGCGGCAACCCGGCTGACCAGCACCATCCCGAGAACCTCGCCTGCAGACCGCCGGGGAACCGGCATGGCAACCTTCGCCTCGGCGAGCCGCGAGTAGGCCGCAGCGGCCGGGAAACACGAGTGGTGCAGCAACCCAGCTGACCAGCACCATCCCGAGAACCTCGCCTGCAGACCGCCGGGGAACCGGCATGGCAACCTTCGCCTCGGCGGACCGGGAGTAGGCCGCAGCGGCCGGGAAACACGAGTGGTGCAGCAACCCAGCTGACCGGCACCACCCGAGAACCTCGCATACAGCCCGCCGGAGACCCGGCACGGCGACCTTCGCCCCCGCGGGCCGGGAGTAGGTCGCGGCCCGACAAGAGCCCTCGGCGTTCGGCGATGGAGGATTCTGGTCGCTCAGCGGCCAGAATCCTCCATCGACACCTCGCAGCAGGCTCAGGCGGCCCGGAACCGGGTGCGCAGCTCCCCAATTCCCTCGATCCGGCTGACCAGCACGTCGTCCGGCCCCAGGTAGCGCGGTGGGCTCATCCGGTTGCCGACACCCGCCGGGGTTCCCGTGAAGATCAGGTCGCCCGGCAGTAGCGGGCAGATCGCCGACAGCCGCGCGATCAGCTCCGGGATGCCGAAGATCATCTCGCCGGTCCGGGACTTCTGGACCACCGTTCCGTTCAGCTCGGTCGTCAGCCGCAGGTCTCCCGGGTCGGGGAACTCGTCCGGGGTCACCAGGGCCGGGCCGGTCGGGCCGAAGCCCGGGAACGACTTGCCCAGCGAGAACTGCGGCGGGGTGCCGAGCAGCTGGACGCCGCGTTCGGACAGGTCCTGCCCGACGGTCAGCCCGGCGACGTGCTCCCAGGCGTCCTCGGCCGCGATCCGGTGGCCGCCGGCGCCGATCACCGCGACCAGCTCGACCTCCCAGTCGACGCGGTCGCCGGGCAGCTCCACCGTGGTGTCCGGGCCGGTGATGCAGCTCGGGAACTTGGTGAACACCAGTGGATCCGCCGGCGGCTGGTAGCCCGCCTCGGCGGCGTGCGGCGGGTAGTTGAGGGCGATCGCGAAGACCTGGCGCGGCCGCGGCACGGGCGCGTCGAGCGCACGGCCGGCCAGGGGCTCCGCGGTGGGCAGCGAAGCGTTCGCCGCCCACACCCGGAACGCCGTCCACTCCTCGAGGACGGCCATCGGGTCGGGGCCGAACCGGCCGTCGCTCGCGTGGGCGACGTCCACGAAACCGTCGCCGACGAGCAGGACCGCGCGGTCGTCCACTGTGGACAGGCGCATCAGACCCACTGGTCCGCGGCCGGCGGCGGGGTGCCGTGGGCGTCCTCCCAGGACACGACCGGGTTGCGCAGCACGCCGATGCCCTCGATCTCGGCCTCGACGACGTCGCCGGGCTTGAGGTAGTTCGCGAACGGGTCGTCGGTGCTGGCCGCGACGCCCGCGACCGTGCCGGTGGTGATCAGGTCGCCCGCGCTGTAGGTCTGCGGCGAGTGGTAGGCGATCAGCTGCGGGATCGACACGGACATCCGGCCGGTGTTGGACTTCTGCCGGACGTCGCCGTTGACCCGCAGCTCCATGTCCAGGTTGTGCGGGTCCTCGATCTCGTCGGCGGTGACGATGTACGGGCCGATCGGGCAGAACGTCTCGATGGCCTTCGAAAACGAAAAGACGCCGGACTGCATCTCGCGGCGCTGGATGTCGCGCGCGGTGATGTCGTTGAAGACGAGGTAACCGCCGATGTGCTCGGCCGCCTGCTCGGCGCTGAAGAACTTGCCCGGCTTGCCGAGCACGATCGCCAGCTCGAGCTCGTAGTCCAGCTCGGACGTCAGGTGCGACGGGTAGACGATCGGCTCCTCCGGGCCGATGATCGCGTCGACGTTCTGGAAGAAGACGATCCCCTTGTTCACCGGGTGCGACCAGTTCACCCGGACGAGGTCCTCGTGGTGCTCGCGGAAGTTCCCGGCGGTGTGGAAGAACTTCTTCGGCACGATCGGCGCGCGCAGGCGCACGTCGGCCAGGGGGTAGCGGCGGCCGGTCTCGGGCACGTCCCGGTCGCGTTCGAAGAACTCGCGCGTCGAGGCGGTGTCGAGTTCCAGCACCTGGTCGTCGGCGATGCGCCCGACCTGGTTGTCGTTGAAGGTGACGAGCTTCATCGGGGTCCACTTCCTGCGGGGTCGGCCACGCGGAACACACGCAGCTGGAGGGCCAGCGTCGCGTAGTAGCCCACCAAAGTCGTGAGCTCGACGGCCATCCGGTTGCCAATGATTGGCAAGACCTCGGCGTAAGTCACGTCGTCGACGTCCTCCTCGCGCAGCAGCGCGGACACGAACCGCAGCGCCGCCCGCTCGGTCTCGTCGGCCAGGTCCGGCAGTGAGCCGTCGCGGACGGCCTCGACCTGAGCTTCGGTGAGCCCGGCGGCGAGCGCGTGCGGCTCGTGGGCGTACCGCTCGAACGCGCTGTCCCAGCGGGCCGCGACGGCGAGGATCGCCAGCTCCCGGATCCGGTCCCCCAGTGTCGTCGAATACCGGATCGCGGCGCCGAGCGCCTGCAGCGCCTGCCCGGCCGGGGGCGCGACGAGCATCGCGTTGAACGGACCGGCCAGCCGGCCGGCCGCGTCGACCAGGGGAAACCGCTGCGGTCCGGCCGCGCGGGGGCCGCCGGTGATCTCGTCGTACAGCGCCCGCTGGTCGGGTTCGAGGTCGTCGGGGGTGAGGTGCGGCAGCCTGCTCATGCCGCCCATCCCACCAGCGCCCCCGCCCGGTGCGCCCGGATGTGCCAACCAATGGCACGGCCGTTCCCCGTCCCGGCCTCCGGAACCTAGCGTGGGGTGGACCAAGAACCGAAGAGGAGCGTGCGGGTGGACTGGCTCGGGTTGGGCGGGCGGAAGGCCCTGGTGGCCGGCGCCGGCGGGATCGGCGGCGGGGTCGCCGCCGCGCTCGCCGAAGCGGGGGCCGAGGTCGTGGTCGCCGACGTCGACGAGGAGCGGCTGGCCGCCGTCGGGACCAAGACGCTCAAGGCCGACCTGACCACCGCCGAGGGCAGCCGGGAGTGCGTCGCCCGGGCCACCGAGCTGCTGGGCGGGCTGGACGTCTTCGTGCACGCCGTCGGCGTCAACGACCGGCGCCCGGTGCTCGACACCCCGGACGAGGTCTGGGACGACATCGTCAGGCTCAACCTGGGCAGCGCGTTCTGGACCGGCAAGGCCGCGGGCGCGGTGATGACGGCGGCCGGGCACGGCCGGATCGTCTACCTGTCGTCGGTCTCCGGCCTGCTCGCGCACCCCCACCACGCGCCCTACGCCGCCACGAAGGGCGGGGTCAACCAGCTCGCCCGGGTGATGGCCCGGGAGTGGGCGGCGAGCGGCGTCACCGTGAACGCCGTCGCCCCCGGTTACACCGAGACCGGGCTGACCCGGCACCATCTCGGCAAGCCCGGCGTCCGCGACGAGCTGACGTCGCTGGTCCCCGCCGGCCGCCTCGGCACGGTGGACGACCTGCTCGGCCCGATCCTGTTCCTCTGCTCCGCCCGCTCGGCGTTCGTCACGGGACACGTCCTGTACGCCGACGGCGGCCGCACCCTCGTTTAAGGAGTTTCTGTGCGATTCACCGACAAGGTCGTCCTCGTCACCGGCGCCGGCACCGGGTTCGGCGCCGCGATCGCCGTGCGCGCCGCCGAGGAGGGCGCCGACGTGGCCGTGCACTACCGCGGGTCCCGCGAGGGTGCCGAGCGCACCGTGGAACGCGTCGAAGCGCTGGGCCGCAAGGCGTTCCTCGTACAGGCCGACATCGCCGAGCACGAGCAGATCCGCCGGATGGCCGACGACGTGTGGAGCCACTTCGGCCGGGTCGACGTCGCCGTGAACAACGTCGGGGACGTCGCCAGGGACCAGATGTCTTGGCGGGACATCACCGAGGAGTCCATCGACCACGTGCTGGCCGTGGACATCAAGGGCACGCTGCTGTGCACCCACGAGTTCGGTGACCGGATGCTCGCCCAGGGCGGCGGCGCGATCGTCAACATCGGCTCGACCGTCGTCGCGCGCGGCAGCGCCCGCGCCCCGCAGTACGCGGCGGCGAAGTACGGGATCATCGGCCTGACCAAGTCCTACGCGCACGCCCTCGCCCCCACCGTGCGGGTGAACGTGTTCGCGCCGGGCTTCATGGAGACCGAGGCGACGCTCGGGCGTGAGGACTGGAAGACCGGCCGCGCGGAGAAGCTGCGGGACGCGACCCCGCTGGGCCGGATCCCCGGCCCGGAGGAGCTCGCCGGGACGGCGCTGTTCCTCGCGTCCGACGACGCGAGCCACATGACCGGCAGCTTCATGGTCGCCGACGGCGGTTACAACATGATCGGCGCCTGATTCGTCATTTCGTCATTTCGTCAGTGAGGACGGAACAATGAGCGAAACCAGAGTGGTGTTCACCGGCGGCCGAGTGTTCGACGGGACGGGCTCCCCGGCCGTGCCGGCTGACGTCGTGGTGCGCGGCGACCGGATCGAGGCCGTGCGCGCGGGCGTCGAACCGGAGCCGGGTGACCAGGTCGTCGACTGCCGCGGCGCCACGGTCATGCCGGGGCTGGTGGAGTCGCACGCGCACCTGACGTTCCCGTCCGCCGTCGGGCACGTCGACCCGTCGTTCAACCCACCGCTGGACGTCTCGTTCTTCCACCACATGCCGACGCCCGACGAGCACCTCGCGCTCGCCGAGCGCAACGCGCGGATCCTCCTGGACCACGGCTTCACCAGCGCGTACTCCGCGGGTTCGCTGACGCCGGTGCCGACCGAGGTGCGGCTGCGCGACCGCATCGCCGCCGGGCTGACGGCGGGCCCGCGGATGCGCGCGGCGTCGTTCGAACGCGACAACAACCCGGTGCAGATGGGCCCGGACGGCCCGACGCCGAAGGAGATCGGGCCCGAGGCGGTCCGCGCGTTCATCCGTGAGCAGGCCGCGCTCGGCTTCGACAGCGTCAAGCTGCTGATGAGCAACGACGACGTCTTCTTCGAAGGCGGCTCGATGGTCACGCAGTACAGCGCGGAGGAAGCCGCCGCGGCGGGCGAGCAGGCCCGCGAGTCCGGGGTGTGGCTCAACTGCCACGCGCAGTCGCCGGAGTCGATCAAGCTGGCCGTGCGCAGCGGGTTCCGGTCGGTCTACCACTGCTCCTACGCCGATCAGGAGGCGATCGACCTGCTGGAGGAGCACAAGGACGAGATCTTCCTGTCCCCCGCGGTCGGCATCATGTGGGCGAACGTCCACGAGGGCGCCGAGTTCGGCATCGACGCCGCGCTGGCGGAGAAGATGGGCTCGGTGAAGTCGCTGGCCGCGATGGAGCAGCTCTACCCGGAGCTGCGCAAACGCGGTCTGCGGGTGCTGCCCGGCGGTGACTACGGTTTCCCGAACAACCCGATCGGGCGCAACGCGCGCGACCTGGAGCTGTTCGTGCGGCTGTTCGGCTACTCCCCCGCGGAGGCCTTGCGCGCCACCACGCAGTACGGTGGCCAGGTGCTGGACATGCCGGTCGGTGTGCTGACGGAGGACTACTTCGCCGACGTCCTGGTGGTGAGGGGTGACCCGACTGCGGACGTGACCCTGTTGCAGGACAAGGAAAACCTGCTGGCGATCATGCAGGGCGGCCGGTTCCACAAGGCGCCCGCCGCGTGACGGTCTACCGCGAAGTCCTCGGCTTCCGGCCGCTGGAGCTGGACCTCCACCTGCCGTCCGGCCCCGGCCCGCACCCGGCGATCGTGTACCTGCACGGCGGCGGCTGGCGACGCGGATCGCGGCGGAAGACGATCCCCGCGGACCTGTGCCCGACTTTGGCGGAGCGGGGTTTCGCGGTCGCCGCGGTGGACTACCGGCTCAGCGGGGAGGCACGTTTTCCCGCGCAGCTGGACGACGTCCGCGCGGCCATCGCGTGGCTGCGGTCCGAAGTGGACTGTGCCGCGACGTTCCTGTGGGGCGAGTCGGCGGGCGCGCACCTGGCCCTGCTGACGGCGCTGGACGGCGGCGACGTGGACGGTGTCGTCGCGTGGTACCCGCCGACGGACCTCCTGGGCCTGGGCGACGATCTCACCGGCGCGGCCGACGATTCACGGGAGGCCGAACTGCTCGGCGTGTCCCCCTCGGCCGATCCCGAGCGAGCGCGGGCGGCGAGCCCGCTCACCTACGCGCACGGGGACGCGCCGCCGATCCTGCTGATGCACGGCGACGCCGACGACCTGGTGCCACCGTCCCAGAGCGAGCGACTGGCCTCGGCGTTGCGGGCGGCGGGTGCGCCGGTGGAACTGGAATTGGTGCCGGGCGCCCGTCACATGTGGACGGACGCCCGGGACATCGGCGCGATCGTCGACCGATCGGCGAAGTTCCTGCACGCGCTCGTCTGAGCTTCCCGAGGCGGCGTTCGGGGAAGTACCTGCGTGGGCTACGCGAGCGTACCCGCGATAAGCGTCAAAGCCCGGTCCACCGGCTCGATCGCCGAGGGCAGGCCGAGAAAACCGTGCAGCATCGAGCAGATCTGGACGTGGTGCACATCCACCCCGGCGGCCGCCAGGGCTCCCGCGAATCGCTCACCGGACGGCCGCAGGTCGTCGTACTCCGCGGTGAGCAGCAGGGTCGGGCACAGGTCCGCCAGCACGGCCAGGCCCGGCATCGCGTAGCCGTCCGCGCTGCTCACCGGGCCGCCGAGGTAGGCCTCCGTGATCGAGCGGACCTCGTCCGGCGGAAAGTGCAGCAGCGGCGGCACTTCGGTCATGAGCCGGGTCAGGGACGCCGGCGGCGGCGGGAGTTCCGGGTGCAGCACCGGGTACACCAGGGCCAGCGAGGCGGGCTGCCAGCCGTCGGCGTCGCGCAGGCGCAGGGCCGCGCCCGCCGCGAGGTTGCCGCCCGCGCTGGCGCCGCCCAGCACGATCCGGGACGGGCCCAGGGTGTCACGGACCCAGCGGACCGCGGCGACGACGTCGTCGTGCGGCACCGGGTACGGGACGGCGAGCCGGTAGTCGACGCTGACCACCGTCGCGCTCGCGCGGGCGGCGATCTCGCGCGCCACCCAGTCCGCCTCCGGCATGTCGAGGTCGCCCATCTTGAACGCGCCGCCGTGCAGCCAGACCAGGCACGGCCGCCCCTCACCGGGCGCGTAGACGCGGACCGGGATCGGCCCGTGCGGCCCGGGCACCTTCTCGTCGCGGGTCTCGACGGCCGGCGGCGGGCCGCCCACGGACGGCGTCATGAACCGGATCATCCGGTCCTGGAACGCGGGATCGGTCACCAGCGCCTCGAACGAGGGGACGCCGTCGAGCAGCGGGAGCTTCTCGACGACGGCGGGGTGGATCGGCATGCGGCTCAGCCTTTCTGGGGGTGTCCGAGTGCGAAGAGCGGGTCGGCCGTCCCGCCGGGCAGGTCTTCGGGGTGCGCCTCGACGGCGGCCATCGAGCGGGGCAGTTCGAACGGCAACCGGCCTTCGGCCCGCGCGCGGCCGAACACGACGTCCAGCACGGCTTCGTCGGAGGCGCCGAAGTCCGCGAGCAACGCATCCGCGGCCGCGGCGACCTCCGGCAGGACGGCCGGGCGCTCGAGGAAGACGTCCACGACGGTCGGCACCGTCGCGGCCAGCGCGACCAGCTCATCACGGCGGTCGGCAGGCAGGTCCAGCCGTCCCTGGTGGAAGAACGCCTCGGGCAGCCGCCGCGCGGGTTCGTAAGGCGTGCCGAGACGCACCAGCGCCGCGTCGGCCGCGGCCGGGGTGTCCACAAGGGATGCATACCGGATCGCGACCGCCGGGTCGACGCCTTCGACGTAGAGCCGGATGCCCTCGGTGAGCGGCAGGATTCCGGAGTCGAGCGGGACCATCGATCGCCGCTGGGCCGCCGCACCCGCGGCCGTGAAGTCCGAACGTCCGACCGTGCGCACCGCGTTTTCCTCGGATACGTAAGGGTTCTCGAACAGTCCCAAGTGGACCATCAGCGTCAGTACCCGGCCCGCGGACTCGTCGAGCCGCGCTTGGGGCACCCGGCCCGCCGCGACCAGGCCCGTGATCACCTCGGGGCACCACTCCCCGCCGAACTGGTCGACCCCGGCGTCCAGCAGGAGCAGGGCGCGCTCCGCCCGGTCCAGGTGCTCGACGCCCCAGGCCCGCGCGGGCCACACCGTCCCGTCGGCCAGCACGCTGTCGGTCAGCAGCCCGAAGTCCGTGCACACCAGGCCGTCGAAGCCCTCGCCGCGGCGCAGCTGCCCGGCCACCACCTCGGGATCGAACGCGAACCCGACCTCACGCAGCCCGGGCACACCCACCGGACGGCCGTAGTACGGCATCACCGCCGCGGCCCCGGCCCGCAGTGCCGGGCGGAACCGGTCGCGGTGCAGCTCGTACCGCCCGGCCGGGTAGACCTGGTCCGGCCCGGACGCGAAGTGCGCGTCGAGCCCGCCCGCCTGCGGCCCCGCGCCCGGCCAGTGCTTGACCATCGCGGCCACCGAGCCCGGGCCGAGCGCCGGTCCCTGCAGGCCTTCGACGTAGGCCGCGGCCAGGCGCGCGACGACGTCCGGGTCGGCGCCGAAGGTGCCGGAGATCCGGGCCCAGCGCGGCTCGCTGGCCAGGTCGGCCATCGGGTGCAGCGCCAGCCGGATGCCGACGGCCGTGTACTCCGCCCGCACGGTACGGGCGAACTCGCGCACCAGCTCCTCGTCGGCCAGGGCGCCGAACCCGAGCGGCTCGGGCCAGCGCGAGCAGCCGCCGGAGGCCACCGACGTCAGCGGGTTTTCGGTGGCCGAGTGCCGCGGGTCCGACGACAACAGCACCGGGATCCCCAGCCGGCTGTGCGCCGCGACGTCCTGGACCCGGTTGTGCCAGCGGGCCAGCGGCCCGGCGGCGACCGGGGCCATCAGGCTCAGGCAGCGCAGGTGCCCGTCGCGCAGCACGGACGTCGTGGGCGCCGTCGGCAGCAGCCCTGCGGGGGAATCGACCAGCCCGCCGTCCGGCGCCACCGACACCGGCGCGTGGCACAGCAACCCGGCCTTCTCCGCCACCGTCATCCGGGAAAGCAGGTCCCGCACCCGTTCTTCCGCCGGGCGGCGCGGGTCTTCGTACGGGGCCATCACGCCGTCGCCGTCGAGATCGCGGAAGGCGACGCCGTTGTCGTCGAGCACAGGGAGCATGGCGCCGAGGATGGCGGCACGCGGCCGCGTGCACCTACGTCAGTTCCATTGAATGGCAGCGTCAGATGCGTGTGGCGGCGGCGCCGAGCTCGCGGGAGATACCCCGCGCGGTGGTCTGCACGGCCAGGCCCAGCCGGCGCGGCTGAGCGACGCGCTTCGGGACGAGGACACCCACCACCCCCAGCACGACGTCGTCGCGGCCGAACACCGGCGCGGCGACCGAGACGATCGACTCGTGCTCGTCCTCCCGCCGGAAGATCGCCAGCCGCTCGCGCCGGACGTCGGCCAGCGTGCGGCGCAGGACGTCCGCGGCGATCAGGCGGTTGTCCGGCTCGCTGTAGACCGGTTTGGAGAGCAGTTCCTCCTGCACCTCCTTCGGCGCGAAGGCCAGCAGCGCGAGCCCGACACCGGTGGAGTGCAAGGGAAGCCGCCCGCCGATCCGGTAGTCGACCGGCGCGGCCTGGTGCGCCGAGAGCCGTTCGACGAGCATCGCCTGCATCCCGTCGCGCACCGCCAGCTGGACGTGCTGGTGGGTCACCTCGGCGAGGTCGTTCATGAACGGCAGCGCCACCTGCCGCAGGCCGTGGCCGCGCGGTGCGAGCGTCGCGACCTCCAAGAGCCGGAGCCCGACGCAGAAGCGGCCGGCGTCGTCCCGCTCCAGCGCACCCCAGTCCACGAGCCGGTTCGCGAGCCGCAGTGCCGAGCTCGGCGGGATCTCGGCCCGCCTGCTCAGCTCCGCCAGCGTGAGGGTCCGATGCTCCGCGTCGAACGACGCCAGCAGGGAAAGCGCGCGATCGACCACGGGTTCACCATGGGCCGGACGGCGGCCCCGCACCCGCGCGGAATCGGTCATATCGACATCGGTGTTCCATTGATTGGCATCCCCCTCACGGTACACCGCACGAGGCGCTCATCCTTCCCCGCAGGTCAGCCGACCAGACGCGAAAGGTGCCCAACGATGAGTACTTCTTTCCGCCAAGAGTCCACCTCCTCCGCGGGAGCGGCGTTTCCCGCACCCCGGCGCGGGTTCCTCTTCTTCTTCGCCTTCGCCGCGGTCGGCGCGGGCATGGCCGTGCTCGTCCCGGCCGTGCTGACCCTGTCGGTCAAGGCCACCCTGCTCGACCCGGCCGGCGCCACGACGATGGTGTCGATCGTGACCAGCATCAGCGCCCTGTGCTCCCTCGTGGCCTTCCCGGTGTTCGGCAGGCTGAGCGACCGGACCACGGGCCGGTTCGGCCGGCGCCGGCCGTTCCTCCTGCTCGGCGCCGTCCTGTTCACCCTCGGCGCCATCGGCCTGCAGCTGGGGACCACGACGTTCGCGCTGACCGTGGCGGCGAGCTGCACGACGGTCGGCGCGAGCGCGGCCACCGTCGCGTTCACCTCGGTCATCCCCGACCAGCTGCCGCCGGACCGCCGCGGCCCGGCGTCCGCGGTGGTCGGGCTGGCCCTGCCGGTCGGCGCGGTCGTCGGCCTGTTCATCGCCCAGCTGGTCGCCCCGAACCTGCCCGCGATGATCCTGCTGCCGGCCGGGCTCGCCGTCCTCGGGACGCTCCTGCTCACCTTCACGATGCGGGACCGGCGCCTCTCGCCGGAGGAGCGGCCCGCGTTCGCGTGGCGCGACCTGCCCCGCACGTTCTGGGTGAACCCGGTGCGCCACCCCAACTTCGGGTTCACCTGGCTGAGCCGGCTGCTGATCTTCTTCGGGGTCGCCGCGATCCAGGCGTACCAGGCCTTCTACCTGATGAACGTCTTCCACATCTCGCCGGCGGGCATCGCGAACGCGGTCTTCCTGTCCACGCTCGTGCTCACCGGCGCGGCCCTGCTGTTCGCTCCCCTGGCCGGCAAGATCTCCGACCGCATCGGGCGCCGCAAGCCGTTCGTCGTCACCGCCGCGGTGATCTTCGGGATCGGGCTGCTGTTCGCCACCTTCACCAGTACCTACCCGCTGTTCCTGGTCGCGATGGGCATCATCGGCCTCGGCCAGGGGGTCTACTTCGCCGTCGACATCGCCCTCATCACCCAGGTGCTGCCCAACCCGGACGACACGGCCAAGGACCTGGGGCTGATGAACCTCGCGGGCAACCTGCCGACGTCGATCGTGCCGGCGCTGGCCCCCGCGATCCTCGCCATCGGCGCGTCGGCCGCCGTGCCGCAGAACTTCCCCGCGCTGTTCATCGCCGGCGCGGTCGCCGGGCTGCTCGGCGCGGTGCTGATCCTGCCGATCCGGAAGGTCCGCTAGTGCCGCTGTTCGCGCTACCAGCACTCGACTACGTCACCAGCGCGGTCGTCGAACTCGGCGAACCCTTGGACCTCGGCGAAACGCTCGAAGGGCACCGGCGGGTCGTCCCCATCACGGGCGGGAAGTTCGACGGCCCGGGGCTCGCCGGGCGGATCCGGCCGGTCGGCGCGGACTGGCAGCGGATCCTGCCCGACGGGACCACGCTGGTCGAGGCGCGCTACGTCGTCGAAACCGGCGAGGGGCTCGTCTCGATCACCTCCACCGGCGTCCGCACCGGACCGCCCGAGGTGCTGGCCGCGCTCGCCCGCGGTGAGCACGTCGACCGGTCCCGGTACGAATTCCGGCTCAGCGTAACGGTTTCCGGCGCGGTCGAGCGGCGGCTGTCCGCCGGTGTGCTGGTGGCGTCGGCGGAACGCACGCCGGACACCGTGCGCTACGACCTCTACCGGCTGACGTGAGCACCGCGCCCACCCGGCTGCGGCTCGGCCACCTCACGCCGGGCCGCCCGTCGGGGCCACGACCCCGGCTCTCGTGGTGGCTGCCCGAGGGCGCGGCCGTGCAGTACGCCTACGAGGTGCGGCTGACCGGCCCGGACTGGACGTCGGGCCGGTGCGAGAGCGCTCAGTCGGTGCTCGTTTTCGCACCGGAACGCCCGGCCACGTCGTGGCAGGTCCGCGTCTGGACCGACCTCGGGGAGAGCGACTGGTCGGAGCCCGCGCCGTGGACCGTCGTCGCCTTGCCCACGGCGACGGCGGCGTGGATCGAGCCGCACGAGCCGGTCGTCGCGCCGCCCGGCGAGCGTGCGGCTTACCAGCTGAGGCACGAATTCACGCTCGCCGAGCCGGTCGTGACCGCGACGGCGTGGGCGAGCGCGCAGGGGATCTACGAACTGTTCGTCAACGGCACCCGCGTCGGCGACCTCGAGCTGACGCCGGGGTTCACCGCCTACCGCAAGCGGCTCCAGGTCGAGCCGCACGACGTGGGTGCCCTACTGCGGGCGGGTGTCAACTCCGTCGAGTTCCTGGTGTCCGACGGCTGGTTCCGCGGCCGTCACGGGTTCGAACGCGCCGCGGACGGCTTCGGCGACCGCGTCGCCGCGTGGCTGGTCCTGGAGGTCGACGGCGTCACCACGGTCACCACCGGCCCGGGCTGGTGGTCGCGGCCGAGCCGGCTCACCGCGGACCTCATGGACGGCCAGGCGACCGACTTCCGGCTGCCCGCACCGGGTTCCGTGGCACTGGATGCGCCCGGCTGGCACCCGGCACGCACTCGCGACGGCGGCCCGGACCAGCTGGTGCTGACGGAAGCGCCGCCGGTGCGGCGGATCGCGGAGCTCCCGCCGGTCTCGGTCAGCCGGCTCGACGAGAGCGTGGTCGTGGACTTCGGGCAGAACCTCAACGGCTGGGTCCGGCTGAGCGATCTCGGCCCGGCCGGCACCCGGCTGAGGCTGACCCACGGCGAGCACCTCGGCCCGGACGGCCGGGTCACCACCGACCACCTGCGGGCGTTCGACTTCGCCACCAAGCAGCTCCTGCCCGCCGGGCAAGTCGACACGGTGGTGTCGGCGGGCCCGGGCGTCTTCGAGCCGCGTCACACCACCCACGGCTTCCGCTACGTCCAGATCGACGGGCTGCCCGGCGCGCTCGCCGCGTCGGACATCACCGCCGTCGTCGTGCACACGGATCTTCCCGAGGCCGGCTGGTTCCGGTGCGGCGACGCCCGTCTCGAAGCCCTGCACCGCGCCGCGGTGTGGAGCCTGCGCGGCAACGCCTGCGACGTCCCGACCGACTGCCCGCAGCGGGAACGTTCCGGGTTCACCGGCGACTGGCAGGTGTACGTCGCCACCGCCGCCCTGACCCACGACGTCGCCGGGTTCTCCGCGAAGTGGCTGAACGACCTGGCCGCCGACCAGTGGCCCGACGGCCGCGTCCCCACGATCACCCCCGACCCCACGGGTGACGGCCCGTCCGGGAACCCGTTCACCGACGCGATGGCGGGGTCCGCGGGCTGGGGCGACGCGGCGGTGCTCGTGCCCTGGGAACTCTGGCGCGCCTACGGCGACCGGGAGCTGCTCGCCCGGCAGTACGCGTCGATGGTCCGCTGGGTCGAGTACGCGGCGGCGGCCGCGCGCGAACGGCGGCACCCCGACCGCGCGGGGAGTCCGCTGCCGCACGAGGAGTTCCTGTGGGACACCGGCGGGCACTTCGGCGAATGGCTCGAGCCCGGCGTCCCGCCGAACCCCGACCCCACGGCGGACCACGGCATCGTGGCCACGGCCTACCTCGCCCGCTCCGCGCGGGTGCTCGGCCGGATCGCCGGGATCCTCGGCCACGACTCGGATGCCGCGCGGTTCGGGCGGCTCGCGGACCGCGTCCGGGACGCCTGGCAACACGAGTACCTCTGCACGCTCGGCGAGTCCACGCAAGGAAACCACGTCCGGGCGCTCGCCTTCGGGCTGGTGCCGTCACACCTGCGCGACGCCGTGGCCGCCCGGCTCGCCTCGCTGGTGACCGACGCCGGTGACCGCGTCGGCACGGGCTTCCTCACCACAGGCCTGCTGCTGCCCGCACTCGCCGACCACGGTTACCTCGACGTCGCCTACCGGGTGCTGCTGTCGACGGGAATCCCGTCGTGGCTGGAAATGCTCGACCGCGGCGCGACGACGTTCTGGGAACGCTGGGACGCTGTCGACGGCGGCGAGGTCCGGGGTTCGCTCAACCACTACAGCAAGGGTGCCGCGATCTCGTTCCTGTACACCCACATCGCGGGCATCCGGCTGCCCGAGGACCCCGGCCCCGGCGAGGCCGGGTACCGCCGGTTCATCGTCGAGCCCCGCCCGGGCGGCGGCCTGGACCGGGCCGAAGCGGAACACCTCGGTCCCTACGGCCCGATCCGCAGCGCGTGGCAGCGCGACGGCGACCAGCTGCGGCTCACCGTCGAGGTGCCGCCCGGCACCCGTGCCGAGATCCGGCTTCCCGGCGGGACCACGACCGAAGGACCGGGACGGCACACGTTCACGGCACCGCTCACTCCACAGTAGACGGACGCGACCGCCAGGACCACGCGGCGAGCACCGACGCCAGCACCACCACGGCGACCCCGAACGGCACGTGCACCGCCACGTTGCCCATCCCGCCGAGCATCGCCTGCACGACCGTCATCACGACCAGGGCCCCGCTCGCCCACACCGGCCACGCCGGGCCGGGCCCCCGCCGCCACAGCACCGCGGCGACGACCAGCTCGGCCACCGCGAACACGGACACCGGGATCGCCCCGGCGCCGTGCAGGGTCCGGGCCGACGCCACCCCCTCCAGCAGCTGCCCCGCGGTGGCCGCCTGCAGCAGCACCAGCAGCACCTCCCCGGTCGCGGCGACCCGCATCGCCCGCGCCCAGCCCGCCTTCGTCCGTTCGCCGAGCACTGTCCCGGTCATGAGCGCCACCTTTGATCCGTCACGGATGCGTTGACGCGCACAGTGTCCCGGGCCGAGGGCACCGCCGTCGCCGGGCGTGAGGCGGCTTCGCGCGTACGTCGAGCGCCGTACGCGCAGGCTCGGCTACGCGCTCCGCCGTACGTGACCCGGCCGGGCGCGCCGGACGCAGGTGATCGTCACCGCGACGATGACGGCGAACACCGGACCCGTCGCGATGTGCACCGCTCCCAGGACCAGGGGCTGGTTGCCCCGGTAGTAGATCACCTGGAGCGCGCCGTTGACGACGTTGACCGCCGCGCAGGTGAGCGTCGAGACGGTGTAGATCCGCCGTAGCCGGGGCACCGACCGCCAGTCCGCGGGCCCGCCGGCGACGCGGTTGAGGACGATGCCGGTCAGCGGGCGTCCGATGAGGACGGTCGCCAGGCAGACGGCGATGACCGCGAACGGGATCAGCGCGGGGATGAGGAAGAACCCGCGCGCCTCGCCGGTGACGGCGGCCACCACCGCGCACGCCGCGACCAGCAGCAGGCCCAGCACGGCCTGGCGCACCGGCTGGCGGCGGTGGAGCCGCCAGCCGAACGCGGCGATCGCGGTGACCGCGGCGGCCACGAGGCCGGCGGTGAGATCGCCGAGGGCGTTGGCGGCCAGGAAGGCCACCGTCGGCGCGGCGGTCACCACGATCCCTTCCCAGCGGTTCTTGCGCGGCGGGGCCGCGGGTTCGGACGGGACGCGTACTTCCTGGTTCGTGTTCACACCAGAGAACGTCTCACATGAAACTTTCTTGCGCAAGGTCGTATCGACTGATACGTTCTCGGTCATGACGATGCAGCTGGGCACGGCGAGAGCGACGGACGGACCCGGCGACGAGTCCCCGTTCGCCCTGGGCCTGCTGCTGCGGCGCGCCCACGACCGCGTCGCCGCGGAGCTGCTGGGCGTCCTGCGGCCGCTGGGGCTGGAGTTCCGGCACTTCATCGTGCTCGTCGCGCTCCACACCAGCGGGCCGATGAGCCAGCGGGCGCTCGTCGGCGCCGTCGGCGGCGACAAGGCCACGATGGTCCGCGTCGTCGACGACCTCGAACGCGCCGGGCTCGTCACCCGCGACCCGCACCCCGGCGACCGGCGGGTGCACACGATCACCCCGACCCCCGCCGGGACGGCCGTGTTCGACACCGCCCACCGCCACGCCGAGCCCGTCGCCGCGCGCCTGCGCGAAGGCCTCGGCGACGTCCGGCTCCTGCTGGACCAGCTCACCCGGCTCGCCTTTCCCGGCGATACCTGATCCACCGACCCTGATCACCGAAGAGGGAGAAACTCATGCGAGTCGTCATCGCCGGCGCCGGGCTCGGCGGCCTGTGCCTGGCCCACGGACTGCGCCGCGGCGGCGTGGACGTCGTCGTGCTCGAACGCCACCCGACCCCGGACGCCCGGCCGGCCAGCTACGGCATCCACCTCAACGCCGACGGCCTGCGCGCCCTGCACTCCTGTCTTCCCGAGGAGAACTGGGCCCAGCTGGCCGAGACGTCGACCCCGGCGCCGGACATCGTCCGCTTCCACGACCAGGACCTGCGGGTGCTCGCCGAACGCGACCACACCGGCAGCCCGGCCAACACCGATCCCGTCACGCGCCGGCGGGCGGTGAACCGCGACGCGCTGCGTGACGCCCTGCTCCTCGGCTGCGCCGGCGTGCTCCGCTGGGGCACCGCGTTCGACCGCTTCGAGTACAGCGGCGACGGCGTCCGCGTGCACACCGCCGACGGCCGCACGATCGACGCGGACCTGCTCGTCGGAGCCGACGGCGCGAACTCCCGCGTCCGCGAGCAACGGCTGCCCGATCTCCGGCGCCAGGACCTCGGCATCGTCAACGTCGCCGGGCGCGTCCGGCTCACCCCCGAGCTCGCGAGCGCCCTGCCGGCGACGCTCGTCGACGGCGCCGTCAACAACGTCGTGCCCGCCCGGCCCGGCTGGATGTTCCTGTCCACCTGGGACGCCGGGGCCGAGGCACGGTACGTCGTGTGGGCGTGGGCCGCGGACCGCTCGACCTACCCGGACGACCTCGACGCCACCAACCTGCTCGAGCTGGTCCGGGACCGGACCGCGGCCTGGGCTCCCCCGCTCCGGCGGATCATCGCCGGGACCGATCCCGCGACCGTCGCGGCGATCCCGCTCAAGACGATGCCGGAGCTGCCGCACTGGGCACCTACGGCCGTCACCCTGCTGGGCGACGCGATCCACAACATGACCCCGATGGCCGGGATCGGCGCCAACACCGCCCTGCGCGACGCCGACACGCTGTGCCGGCACCTGGCCGGCGACGGCGGGGTGCGGGGTTACGAAGACGACATGCGCGCCTACGCCAACGCGGCACTGGCGCTGTCCACCCGCAACGCCCGCGGCGCGGCGACGACGTCCCGGCTGCCGCGGCACGCCTTCCGGACGGTGCTGCGCCTCGCCGAAGCCCTGCCGCCGGTCAAGCAACGGATGTTCCCGGTTCGCTGACGAACGGTGCCGGGCCAGGGTCCCCGGCACCGCTCTCTCAGCGCGGCAGCACCGCGACCGCGTCCACCTCGAACAGCAGCCCCGGCATGGCGAACGCCTTCACCGCGTGCAGGGTGCTCGCCGGGCGGTGGGCGAGGTACCGGGCCGCGATCGGGAGGTACTTGCGGACGTCGGCGGTCTCGGCGACCAGGACGTTGACCTTCACCACGTCGGCCAGCCCGGCGCCGCACGCGCCGAGCACCACCTTCAGGTTCTCGAACGCCTGCTTCGCCTGGCCCTCGAAGCCGTCCAGCAGCAGGCCGTCCGGGCTCATGCCGACCTGGCCCGAGGTGTGCACCAGGCCGCCGGCGACGACCGCGTGCGAAAACGCGTTGCCCGGCGGCTGGTGCACGCCGTCGGGGTGGGTGACGAACCTCGGTGCACTCATGATCACCTTTCCCGTCCGAGGAAGACGGCTCGGCCGAGCCACGCCCGCGCCGTGCCACCGGCCGCCAGGTCGTAGGCCGAGTGGATCCGCCGTCCGTACTTCGCGGCGATGTCGGCGAGTTCAGTCACGTCCGGCTCCCAGCCGTGCCGGGTCAGCCACCGCGCCGGATCGACCGGCCCGGACCGCCACAGCCGGGCGAGGTCCGGGCCGATCGCCGCCCGCAACGCCGCACTGGTCTCGACGTGGTCGAACGCGAGTGTGCTGCCCGCCGCACTGAGCCCGCTGATCGTCGCCAGCAGGCCCTCCGCGGCGGCCTCGTCCAGTGCGTAGAGCAGGCCCTCCGTCAGCCACGCGGTGGGCCGGTCGGGCCGGAACCCGGCCTCCCGCAACACCACCGCCCAGTCCTCACGCAGGTCGGCGACGACGGGGCGCCGGACGCACCGGGCCGTCAGCGAAGCCGCGGCGGCGTCCTTGAACCGCAGCACCGGGGCCTGGTCGATCTCGAAGACCTCCGTGCCGCCGGGCCAGCCGAGCCGCCACGGACGTCCGTCCATTCCGGACGCGACGAGCACGACCTGCCGGGCTTCGCCGGACAGCAGCGCGTCGTCCAGGAACCGCGTCCGCACGGCGACCTGCGGTCCCATCAGCGCGGCGAAGTCGGGCTTCTCTTCGGTGATCCCTGCCGCTTCCAGGAACAGCCGCGCGCACGGATCGGCGAACAGCCGGTCCGGGCGCCGGTCCTCGGCCGCGCGCAGCAGCGCCACCTCGAACGCGGTCCGCCCGATCGCGTCGATCCCGTCCAGGTCCATACGCCTCCTCTCGACGCAGTCATTTGGTTTCGTTCGCGACGGTATCATGTGATACGTTCAGTCGTGAAGGATTCACCGAGTGATGAATCAACGAGGAGAGCGGTCATGTCCGAGCCGACCTGTCACGTCGCCGTCGTCTACTACTCCGCGACCGGCACGATCTTCACCCTCGCCGACGCCGTGCGCGCCGGCGCCGCCGACGCCGGGGCGGAGGTGCGGCTACGGCGGGTCGAGGAGATCGCGCCCGTCCAGGCGATCGCCCGCAACGGCGCCTGGGTCGAGCACCTGGCCGGCACCGGGCACATCCCGGTGGCCACGCACGAGGACCTGCTCTGGGCCGACGCGATCGTGTTCGGCACCCCGGCGCGGTTCGGCAACATCGCGAGCCAGCTCAAGCAGTTCCTGGACACCCTGTCCGGGCTCTGGATGCGCGATCTGCTCGCGGACAAGGTCTACAGTGGATTCACCTCGACGGCGTCCGCGCACGGCGGCCAGGAATCCACGCTGCTGGCGCTCTACAACTCCGTCTACCACTTCGGCGGCGTCATCGTCCCGCCCGGCTACAAGGACCACCACGACGACTCCGGCGGAAACCCTTACGGCGCAAGCCATGTCACCGGAGACGACGGCTCGATCGCCGTCGGCGAAACGGCGTTGACGGCGGCCCGCTCACAGGGCCGCCGGGTCGCGACGATGGCCGCGGCCCTCAGGCACGGTCTCGCCGTGGCGTGACCTCGTCCCCGGGCGGGTAGGTGAACCTGGTCAGCAGGTCCATCAGCTTCGCCGGCTCGCCGGCCCGCAGGCGCGAGACCAGTTCTTCGGCCGGGGCGAGGGCGTCCTCGTGCGCGGCGTCGAAGGCCTTCACACCGTCCGGGGTGATCTCGACCTCGCGCACCCGCCGGTCCCCCGGCACGGCGTTGCGGACCGCGAACCCCTTCGCCTCCAGGTCGTCGACGACCCGCATGATCCCGGCCTTGTCCGAGCCGGTCGCCTCGACCAGGTCCCGCTGCGTCGTCGGCCCGCGGTCGGCGAGGATGATCAGCACGGCGAAGTGCCGCAGCTCCAACCCGTGCGGGCGCATCGCGGCGGCCATCGCCCCCGCCGCCCGGGCGTGCGCCCGGCGCAGCAGCAGCCCCAGCGCGAACGGGGACACGTCCCCCGGGCGGTCGGTGGCGCGGGCCTTGGGCTTACCGGTCATGCGAGCACCCTACCCCAAAGGGCGTCGGGTGATACGGTTTCATTCGATACGGAACGGTGGTGGTCAAGGTGATCGGCTTCGGAGTGGCACCCCGCGCGGACGAGATCGCCGCCACCGTGCCCGGCGACGACCTCGTCCCCCATCCGGACGTCGTGATGGACCGCGGGTTCACCCTGGACGCGACGCCCGAGCGGGTCTGGCCGTGGTTCGCCCAGCTCGGCAAGAACCGCGCGGGCTGGTACCTGCCGACGTGGGCCGAGGCGCTGCTGCCCCGGCGCCGCCGCGCCCTGCGCCGCCTCGACCTCGCGCTGCAGCACCTGAGCCCGGGCGACGTGATCGACGACTGGGGCGGCCGCGACGCGACCTTCGAGATCGTCACCCACGACCCGCCGCACACCCTGATCCACCGCTCCACCCGCGGCCACCTCGAAATCAGCTGGGCGATCCGCCTCACGGACGACGGCGACGGCACCACCCGGGTCCACCTCCGCTTCCGCCTGGCCGGGGCCCGCCGCCCCCGCCTCGCCGAGTACGGCGGCGGCCTGCTCGACCTGCTGACGGTGGCCGGGCTCGCAGCCGGTCTGCGCGACCGGCTGCGTCCGCCCTGACGCCGGGGGTCACCCTTCGCCTACGACATGCGGATATCCCTGATCCGCAACGACTTCCGCCCGTGAGCCGCAGGCCAGAAGCGATCGGCAGGCAAGGCCCGACCCCGTCGGCAGCGAGCCCTTCAGGTCCGCGGCGTACTTGGCGATCAGCTCCGCCGTCACCTGTGGGATGTCCCGGTCCGGGCCAATCTCCGCCTCGGGCCTCGCGGCGGACGCGACCGCCGGAAGAGCCGACCGACCGCGCATCAGGACAACCCGCGGAAGCGGCCGACCGGAACAACCGACCCCGACGGAATCCATGCCCGGCACCGCGCCAGGCGTCAGCGCAACCCGAGCACTTGCAGTCCGAGGCGTACTTGGCGATCAACTCCGCCATCACCTGCGGGACGCCCCGGTCCGGGGCCAACCTCCACCTCGGACCTCGCGGCGGACGCGACCGCCGGAAGAGCCGACCGACCGCGCATCAGGACAATCCGACCCCGCCGCCGGCGGTGCCCGGCCTGACCCGGGCACCGCGCCAGGGTCAAAGCAACCCGAGCCCTTGCAGTCCCGAGGCGTACTTGGCGATCAGCTCCGCCACCGCCTGTGGGATGCCCCGGTCCGGGCCAACCTCAGCCTCGGGTCTCGCGGCGGACCCGACCGCCGAAAGAGCCGACCGCCCGGGCATCAGGACAACCCGACCCCGCCGCCGGCGGTGCCCGACCTGACCCGGGCACCGCGCCACGGATCAGAGCAACCCGAGCCCCGTCAGGTCCGCCGCATACTTGGCGATCAGCTCCGCCGTCACGTGCGGGATGTCCCGCTCCGGGCCGACCTCCGCCTCGCGGACCGCGCTCCGGAAGTGGTCCGCCGGGATGCCCGAGCCCGGCACCGCCTCCGCGGGAACGGCGAACGCGTGCAGCAGCGGCAGCAGCGAGTGCTGTTTCTGCCGGTCGGGCAGCGCCCGGATCGCCGTCTCGAAGCGGGCGAACCACGTGCCGTAGTCGTCGATCCGGGTGATCGGGTGGCCGGCCTCGACGAGCCAATCCACGTACGTGTCGAGTGAGATCCCGTCTTCGTGGGGGTTGAGGACGTTGTACGTCTCGTACCCCTTCGCGACGCCCGCGCCCAGCGTCGTGATCGCCGCGGCGGTGAAGTCCGCCGGGAGGCCGTCGTAATGCGCCGGCTCCGAAGTGCGGTAGAACGACCGAGGCGCGATGCCCGTGACGATCAAGCTCAGCAGCAGCCGGGTGAACATGTCCGGCACGTTCAGCTGCCCGGTGTAGCGGCTGTGCGCGAGGATCATGTCCGAGCGGAACGTCGCCACCGGCAAGCCGCACAGGTCGTGCGCCTCGCGCAGCAGCACCTCGCCCGCCCACTTGCTGTTCGAATAACCGTTGGCGTAACCGTCGTCCAGCGGCCGGGTGGGGCTGGTGCGGCGGACGTCGGTGTCCTCCGCCGCGGTCGCCGCGTCGCCGGTGAGGACACCGACCGTCGAGAGGTACGTGACCGGCTTCAGCTTCGTGGTGAGCGCGAGCCGGATCACCTCCGCCGTGCCCAGCACGTTCGGGCCGAACAACTGCGCGTACGGCAGCACGTGGTTGACGAGCGCGGCGGGGTGCACGACGAGGTCGACACTCTCCGCCAGCCGCTGCCAGGTCGCGGGTTCGAGGTCGAAGCGAGGTTCGCCGAGGTCGCCGGCCAGCACCTCCAGGTGCGCGTCGGCCAGTTCCCGGTAGTGCCGCGACAGTGCGGCGTCGCCGCTGTCGAACGCCGCGTCCAGCCGGGCGCGCGCGGCCGCGTCGTCCCGGCCGCGGACCACGCAGACCAGCTTGCCGCCCTCGGGGGCGAGCCGTTCCAGCCACTCCAGGCACAGGAACCGCCCGAGGTAGCCGTTCGCGCCGGTCAGCAGCACGGTCCGGGTCGGCCCGGCCGGCCGCGGCAGGCTCTCCGCGGCGGCGAGCGTTCCGGCGTCGAAGAACTTGTCCAGGGTCAGGTCGGCGGCCCGCACCTCGGTCGCGTCCGGGCCGTGGACGCCGGCGACGGTCGGGCGTTCGCTGCCGGCGAGGTTGCGGGTGACGTACTCCGCCAGTGCGCCGAGGTCGTTGGCCGGGCTGACGACGACGCCCACCGGCACCTCGATCGCGAAGATCTCCTGCAGCAGGTTCGACAACGTCAGCGCCGACAGCGAATCGCCGCCCAGATCGGTGAAGTGCACATCCGGGCCGAGATCCCCAGCGGTGGTGCCGAGCACGGCCGCCGCGGCCGCGGTCACCGTCTCAAGGACCGGACGGTCCCGCCCGGAGGCGCGCAAGCGTTGCAGCTCATCGGTTTCCCGCTCGGCCAGCTCGGCGTACCGGCGTTCCAGCCGCTCGCCGTAGTGCTCCTTCAGCTTGGGCCGCTGCAGCTTGCGGATCCCCGACAGTAGGCCGTTCTCCGTCGTGAACGGCTCGGTCTCGACGAGCAGGTCCCGCGGGATCTCGTAGGAGTTGAGGTCTTCGTCCTTCGCGATCCGTTGCAGCGAATCGAGGAGCAGCGCCTTGACGTCACCACCGGCCCGCTCGAGCGCTTCGGGCGTCGGGACGGCCACGGCGAGCAGGTAGGCCCGTTCGCTGCTGCCGTAGACGTAGATCTGCCGGATCACCGGGCTGGCCGCGAACAGCGCCTCCAGCCGGGACACCGCGACGAACTCGCCCTGCGACAGCTTCAGCACGTTCTTGCGGCGGTCGAGGTAGACCAGCTCGTCCGGGCCGGTCTGCGCCATGACGTCGCCGGTGCGGTAGAAACCGTCCTCGGTGAACACTTCCGCCGTGGCGTCGGGGCGGTGGTAGTAGCCGGGGATCAGCGTGTTCGAGCGGATCAGCAGCTCGCCGCGCGGGTGCGGCGCGTCGGTGTGGAAGTAGCCGAGGTCCGGGACGTCGTCGAGGCGGTAGTCGAGCACGCGTTCGCGCATCAGCTTGTGGTCGAACAGGACACCGCCGGCTTCGGTCGAGCCGTACCCGTCGTGCAACGGCAGGCCGAGCACGGACTCGACGAACGTCGTCAGCTCGGCCGAAAGCGGCGCGGAACCACTGGCGGCCCACAGGATCCGGCCACCGAGGACCTCGTCACGCAGCCGGGCCTTGACGTCGGTGCCGCCGCGACCCAGCTCGCTCTGGTACCGCTGGAAGAGCATGTCGCAGATCCGGGGCACGAACATCACCTCGGTCGGCCGCGCGAGCGCGATGTCCTCGAACAGCGTCGAAAGGTCGCTGCGGGCCACGAAGAACGACGTCCCGCCGCGCGAGAGCGTGCCGAACAGCACGGCCCGGCCGGCGATGTGGCTCATCGGCATGAAGTTGACGCCCAGCAGGGGCAGGCCGGCGCGCTCGGGGAAGAACCCGCGCCACAGCTCGGCCACCAGCCGCGCCGGGTACATCGCGCCCTTGGGCGTGCCGGTGCTGCCGGAGGTGTAGATCAGCAGCGACAGCCGCTCCTCGTCCGCCGTGACCGCGGGCAGCGGCCCGGCGTCGCGGTCGAGCAGCTGCGGCAGGGTCTCCAGGACGACGCCGGTCAGGCGGGCCCGCGCGGCCTCGATCGCTTCGCGTTCCTCGTCGACGTCGGGGTGGTGGTCGAACACCACCACGCGCCGCACCGAGGCGGCGCCGAGAACCAGCTCGGTCGCGGCCTCGAGGTGTTCGACGCTCGTGGCGAGCACACGCGGCCCGGTCTCCTCGATGATCGGCCGCAGCTGCCCGAGGGCCGCCCCGGCCTGCAGCGGGACGGCGACCGCGCCGAGCCGGACGCACGCCAGGTCGAGCGTCGCGTAGTCGCCGCTGGTGAACCCGAGCGTGGCCACGAAGTCTCCGGCGCGCACCGGGTCGCGCTCGTCGTGGTGCCAGGCGGCGGCCACCGCGCCCGCGCGCCGCCACAGCTCGCCGTAGGTCGTCGTGGCGAACCGCGGCAGCAGCCGGCGGGTCGTCCGGCCGGTGCCCGGCTCGGTGACGGCCTCGGTGGCGCGTTCGCCGACCGCGGGCCGGTCGGCGTAGGCGGTCATCACCGCTTCGACGATCTCCAGCAGCGGCGCACTGGGTCGAAGGACGGCTTCCGTGACGTCCTCGCGCGGGGCCGCGGCCGCGAACTGCGCGTCCTGGGCGAAGAGTTCGGCCCGCCGGTCGAGAACGGCCTGGTCACGCTGGTCGGCTGTCGCCATTTTCCACCTCCGGGGTCGGCACCTCGGAGGCGGCGCTGACCCCGAAGAATTAAATGCGTACGCCAACTAAATTTACTCAGCGTTGCGCATCCGTCACGGGTTTCCGGCTGTGATCTTGAACTCTTCGTGCCTAGTTGGTGACTTTCTGCGAGCGAACCAGACAATGAGGACGATCACCAGCAGCCCGGCGAGGCCGAGCCACCACCACCCCGGCGTTCCGGCCGCGGCCGTTTCGGGGTGCTGGGCGAAGCCGAGCCCGCCGTCGCGCTGGTACCGGGAACCGGGCTGCTTGTCCGCGTACCGGTCGTGGACCTGGCGCTGGTAGTCCGGCAGCGGGACGAACGCGCCGACCGGCGTCTGCGGCAGGCTGGCCTGCAGCAGCCGGACGCCGTCGGCGCCCAGCGCGTACCAGCCGTTGATCTGCGGTTCGTCGAGCAGGACGGCACCGGCCGGCAAGCGGGTGGCGAGCCGGGTCTCGTCGTCCCCGGAGAGGACGCTGCCGACCCGCCACCCCGCCTGCGCGTCCGGGGCCGCCTGGATGGTGGCGGTGCGGCCGTCCTGGGCACGCGCGACGACCGCGACGTACTCCAGAACCGCCACCCGGCCGTCGCCGTCGCCCCGCACGAACGCCGGGTCGAGGGTGTAGGCCGGGACGCCCGTGTCCGCCACGGTGATGACGCCCGGGTCGGGCTGACCAGGTCTGCGGAAGTTGGTCCTGGCGAAGCTGATCGCTTGCGCCGAGTGGGCCGCGGTCACCGCCGCGGCGACCTGCGCGGCCGGCAGCGGCACCCACGCCGGTGGCGCGGCCGAGGCCGCCGCGCCGAACCCGGCCGGGGCCGCCAGCGCCAGCACCACCGCCGTCAGGACCTTCGTCGCAGACCTGGTCATGGCCTAGCTCACCGCCCGCCCGTGATGCCGACGACCGTGTCGCCCCAGGTGAACTCGCTGTTGCGCAGGTAGTCGTTGTAGGACTGCGTGCGGTAGCGCTGATACGTCGGCCACGGGTCGCCGACGTTCATCGACTGGTTGCCCGCGTCGTAGCCGTAGATCACCTCGGCGTGGCCGCCGCCGGAGGTCCAGTAGATCCCGGTGAGCGCCGGGTTCCCGGCGTCGATCTGCTGGGTGATCGTCGAGAACGACACCGCTCCCCCGGCGCTGCTGGCCGAGAACCCGGTGCCGCGGAAGCCGTTGACGATCTCGCCGATCTGCGCGGCCTGGTTCGGGCAGTTGCCCGCGGTGGTGCCCTTGCCGGCGGCGCAGAACTGGTTCTGCGACGTCGAAGCGCCGTGGAACTGCTCGATGCTCGCGCCGTCGGCGGCCCAGCACCATTCGTCGTTCTGCTGCACCTGCTGGCTGTAGTCGAGGCTGCGCGCGGCCTTGGCGTCGCGGGCCGCGTTCGCCGGGAGCCGCAGGGCGCTGTTGTCGCCGAGCGGGTGGGTGAGCGTCACGCCGTTCGGCGCCGAGGGCGCGACCGGCTGGGCCCCGGCCGCCGGGGTGAGCGCGAGCGTGGCCGTGACCACGACCGCACCACACGCGAGAACCAGGCCCATCATTCGTTTGTCCAGCGCGATGACCACGAGCTTCTCCTTGCACCAAAGGGAAAGGGGGACGACGGGGAACGGTTCCGGACCCATTCCGCGGTAACTTCGCCCCATCACTGTGCGACAGGAGAAAATCTCCAACAACCGACGCAAGTCGGTAAACGATGAGTAAACGACCAGCCCGCCGCGCGGTGGCCCGCGTCACATTTCCGCTGGTCAGGACGCCGGGTTCGCGGCGCGCGGCGGACGTCGCCGCCTCGGTGTTATGCCAGGTGTTATGGGTGCCCGGGTGCCGTTTCCCGGCCTTTCGGAGCCCGGCAAGGGGCGGGCTGACAGACTCGACCGGTGATCCTCGGTTACGTCCTCGCCCTGCTGGCCGCCGTCGCGTCCGGCAGCGGCTCGATCCTGGAGTCCGCCGGCGTGCGGCGGGCCGGTGCCTACGGCGGCGCGCCCCAGGATCTCGTCGCCCTGCGCAGCCAGCCGCTCTACTTCCTCGGAGTGGGCGTGGACCTGCTGGGCTTCATCTTCGCCGCGGCGGCGCTGCACCGGCTGCCGCTGTTCCTCGTCCAGTCGGTGCTGGCGTTCAGCGTCGGCGTCACGGCGACGATCTCCGCGTTCCTCGGCATCCGGCTGGCCTCCGCCGGCTGGGCCGCGCTGGGTGTCGGCGCGACCGGCCTCGTCCTGCTGGGCCTGTCCGCGGACCCGGGCCCCGCGCACCTGCTGCCCACCTTCGGCAAGTACCTGCTGCTGGCCGCGGCGGTGCCGATCGCGGCGACCGGCTTCTACATCCAGCGCCACGACCGCCGCTGGTCGGCGCCGATCCTCGGGTTCTGCGGCGGCCTCGGCTTCAGCGTCGTCGGCATCTCGGCCCGGACGCTGGACACGTCGGGACCGGCCTGGCGGATGGCGCTGGACCCGGCGATCTGGGCGATGATCGCCAACGGCCTGGTCGCCGCGGTGGTGTTCGCGATGGCCCTGCAACGCGGCCGCGCGACCGCCGTCACGGCCACGATGTTCACCACCAACACCGCCGTGTCGTCCCTGATCGGCGTGACCATCCTGGACGACCGCGTCCGCGACGGCTTCACGGTCGCGGCCATCGCGGGCTTCGTGCTCGCCGTCGCGGGCGCGATCGGCACCGCGCACTACGCCGCCGCCCACAAGGCGCCCACCGCGGAGACGGCGGAACCCGTCTGAGCGACGGGTGTCAGTGATCGCCCTGCCGGCCGAGCGTCTCGACGGGAGTCGCACCAGGGCGGGTCCACTGCGGCACCGGCCGGCTGGTCGGCCCCCAGGTCGGGACCCCGTCCGCGTCCGAGCGCCAGGACCAGCAGGCGTGCCGTCCCTCGGACTCGTGCCACTCGGGCTTGTCCTCCCAGGCCTCCCCGCGGCCGTAGGGCGTCATGTCGAGCAGGCCCATCGACGCGTTGACCCGCTCGTTGCCCCGGCCCGTCGTGGTGTAGGTGAGGAACACGCGGTCGCCGTCGCGCAGGAAGCAGGTGAGGGTGCCCATGTCGCCGCCGACCGGCGCGGGCACGTCGCGCACCGAGTACCAGGGCTCGGTGTAGCCCATGAACTCGACGAAGGCGGCCACCTCGTCCCACGGTCCCGAGGTCAGCACGGCGTACGAGACACCGCGGGCGTTGAGGTAGACGGTGTCCCGGAGGTGCCAGGCCGTGGTGGTGCAGCCCTCGCACTGCCCTTGGTGCGGCGCGCCGTCGTGCCACATGTGCTTGTAGACCACGAGCTCGTCGCGGCCCTGGAACAGGTCCGTGAACGGGACCGGGCCGCCGGGGCCGGTGACCGCGACCGTGGCGTCGAACTCCACCACCGGCAGCCGGCGCCGGGCCGCGGCGATGGCGTCGCCCTCGCGGGTGTGGGCCTTCTCGCGGACCAGCAGCTCGTCACGGGCTCGCTGCCAGGTGGCCAGGTCGACGACGAGCGGGTTCGTCACGGGTCTCTCCGTTCGGTGCCGGTGCTCCTACACGGACCCAACGAACTCACCCCGGCCGTTTCGACACGGCCCGGAAAACTTTCTAAGCCGGGAGCACCGCGGCCTTGAACCCGGCCGCCGCGGCGAGGCCCGACAGCTCTCCGGCGCCGTCGGCGGGCAGGAGCACCAACGGATAGCAGTCGGACTCGATGTCGAGGACGGCCAGCGCGGTGCCGGTCCCGGCCAGCCGCTCCCCCGCCAGCTCGAGGAACTCGTAAGTCGGCAGGTCGGCCTGGGCGAGCGACGTCCAGATCTCGTCGGCCGGCGGCGCGGACCGCAACACCCGCAGCTGCCCGGTGATCTCGCCGGGCGCTTCCTTCCAGTCCACTTCGGCCAGCAGCCCGTGGTCGGTGAGCGCGTCCACGAGGGCGATCCACGCCAGCAGGTCGAACGGCTCGTCGATGCCGCGGTCGTCGAGCCGGTCGGCGTGTTCGCGCAGGTAGGCGGCGGGATCGTCGTGCGCGGCCACGGCCAGGTCACGCACCTGCGGCACGTCCGGCGCGAGCAGGCCGGCCACGGCGATCAGCGCGTCGCGAGGTGTCATGAGCGTCCTCCCAGGACGCCCATGATGGCACCGGGCACGACGAATGGCGGCTTGACCCCCGCCGGGATCCGGAGTCCCATGTACGCCGTGATCCGACTGCGCTCGACCGCCGTGCTCCTCGCCTTCGCCGGCCTCGTCGCGGCCCCGGTGCCCGCGCTGGCCGCCGCGCCCGCCCACGCCGGCCCGTCACTCGGCTTCGACCTGGACGCGGCCACCATCCCCGAGCTCCAGCAGCGGATGGACCACGGCCGGCTGAGCGCCGTGACGCTGACCCAGGCGTACCTGCACCGGATCGACACCCTGGACGGCAAGATCCACGCCGTCGTCGCCGTCGACCCGGGTGCCCTGCGCGCGGCCGCGGCCAGCGACGCCCGCCGCCGCACCGGCCACACGCTCGGGCAGCTGGACGGGATCCCGGTGCTGCTCAAGGACAACATCGACACCCGGACGCTCCCCGCCACCGCCGGTTCGCGGGCGCTGCCACGCAGCCGTCCGGCCGCCGACGCCGCCCTCGTGGACCGGCTCCAGCGCGGCGGCGCGGTGATCCTCGGCAAGACCAACCTCTCCGAGTGGGCCAACTACCGCTCCACCCACGCGACGTCCGGCTGGTCCGGGATCGGCGGCCAGACGAACAACCCGTACGTCCTCGACCGCAACCCGTGCGGCTCGTCCTCGGGCTCCGGCGCCGCCGTGGCGGCCACCCTGGCGCAGGTCGCGATCGGCACCGAGACCGACGGCTCGGTCGTCTGCCCGGCGGGCGCCAACGACGTCGTCGGTGAGAAGCCGACGCTAGGGCTGGTCAGCCGGACCGGTGTCGTGCCGATCTCCGCGGAGCAGGACACCGCAGGCCCGATGGCGCGCCACGTCGTCGACACCGCCATCACGCTGTCCGTCCTGCAGGGACACGACGCCGCGGACCCGGCGACGGCGGCGATCCCCGCGGGCCAGCCTCGCGACTACGCGGCTCTGCTGCGTCCCGGTGCCCTGCGCGGCGCCCGGATCGGCGTCTGGCGGATGGCCGGCCAGGACGCCGACGTCGACCGGGTCGTCCAGGACGCCGTCCGCACGCTGACCTCCCGCGGCGCGACCGTCGTCGAGGTCGACCTGCCCTACCAGGACCAGATCGGCGCCGCCGAGTCCCCCGCGCTGCTCACCGAGTTCAAGCGCGACGTCAACGCCTACCTCACCCACCGGCCGGGCCACCCCGCGAACCTGAACGAGCTGATCGCCTTCAACAAGAAGGACCCGGTCGAGCTGTCGAAGTTCGGCCAGGAGCTGTTCGAGCAGGCGGCCGCCGCGCCGGACGCGACCGATCCGACCTACCGCGCCCAGCGCGCGACGGCGACGTCGCTGGCCCGCCGGTCGATCGACGAAACCCTGGCCGCGCAGCACTTGGACGCCATCGTCGCGCCGACCAACAGCCCTGCGTGGAAGACGACCTACGGCACCGGCGACGCGTTCGTCCTCGGTTCCTCGACCCCGGCCGCCGTCGCGGGCTACCCCAACGTGTCGGTCCCGGCCGGGTTCGCGGGCCCGCTCCCGATCGGCGTCTCGTTCTTCGCGGGACGCTGGGCCGACGCGCGGATCCTCTCGCTCGCGGCAGCGTTCGAGAAGGCGGCCCCGGCCCGGAAGGCCCCGGCCTTCATCCCGACGATCGGCTGACGCACACGGTTACCGCGCCGCCCGGTACTCCGACGGGCTGATGCCGCGCGCCCGGCGGAACGCGGTGCTGAGGTGCTGCGGGTGGCTGAACCCGCAGTCCGCGGCGATGACGCTGATCGGGTCGGACGTCCCGGCGAGCCGGTGCTCGGCCTCACGCAGGCGGAGGTCCAGGACCCAGCGCATCGGCGTCACGCCGGTGCTGCGGCGGAACGAACGCAGGAAGTGGCGGGGGCTGAACCCGGCCACCGCGGCCAGCCGGCCGACGGTGACCGGGTCACGCAGGTTCCGCCGGACGTGGGCGTCCAAACGCGACAGTGTCCCGGCCGGCAGCCCGGCGGCGGACGGCTCCGGTTCGGCTCCGCGCGTCAGCCGGACGAGGTGCGCGAGGCTCTGGCGGGCGACGCCGTCGACGAACAGGTCGAACGTGTCGTCCGGGGCCGCGGCTTCTTCCGTGACCTCGCGCAGGGCCCGGACGAGCGGGGGCCGGTCGAACCCGACGAGCGCGCGCCGCGGCGCCGGGAGGTCGTGGTCGGCGGCGAGGTCCGGGTCGAGGAACAGCACCGTGTAGCGGCACAGCCCGTCGATCGCGAACGTGCCGGTGACCTCGGTGTCCGGCGGGATGTAGCAGAGGCTGTTGGTCGCGGTGACGACGTCGTGGAAGGGCCGGCCGTCCACCGCGATCCGCAGCTCGCGCACCCCGGAGCCCCACCAGAACAGCGCCGCGGCCGGCTGGCGGAAGCGCCAGCCGATCGGGTCCGCCGAGGTACGGGCCAGGGTTTCCAGCCGGGCGAGCGCGGTGCCGCCCGCCGCGCGCTCGACCACCCGGCCGCCGACCTCCCGCCAGGCGGGCCGCTCCGCACCCGAAACCGTCATGAAGACATTCGTACCAGCGTCCGGTCAGGACTTCCCGAGCAATGAACGCACGTGCTGGACGATCTCCTCGTTCGTGTAGGCGTGCCCGCCGATCCCCCAGCCGCCCGGGACGGCCTCGGTCAGCGCGACCCACGTCCGCTCGGCCAGGGTCGGGTCACCGGCGGCCGCGGCGACCTGAGCGGTGATGTCCTTGACCACGCCGAGCTGCTGCTCGCGGTCCAGCGCGCCGGCGTTGGTCGTCACCTGGACGCGGACGTGGTCACCGCCGCCACCGGCGTCCGAAAGCGCGTCGGACGGCAGTTCGTGCACGAAGGCCGCGGTGTTCTCGGTGAAGAACGGGATCACCGGGACCTTTTCCCACCGCATCACCGTCTGCGCGAGTTCCTGGGCGAGCTTCTTCTTGTCGCCGATGACGCCCGCCGGGGCGTACACGTCGATCATGGGCATGGCGGTTCTCCGTTTCGACCGGTTCACGCGGTGCAGTCATCCTGGGACGGTCGCGGCGCGGCGCACTTCCACCAGAGCGCCGTCTGCTACACAAGAGCGTCGGGACAGAGGAGGTGATCGGCGTGGCCGATCTGCTGGGACCGCGGATCCCCGGTCCGGCGCGGTTGCGGGACCTGCTGGCCGGTGACGACATCGTCGTCGCGCCCGGGGCGTACGACGCGCTGAGCGCCCGGCTGGTCGAGGCGGCCGGGTTCCCCGCCGTCTACATGACCGGGTTCGGCACGACGGCGTCGCTGCTCGGCCGCCCGGACGTCGGCCTGCTGACGATGACCGAGATGGTCCAGGCGGCGGCCCGGATCCGGTCGGTGGTCGAGGTGCCGGTGATCGCCGACGCCGACACCGGCTACGGGAACGCCCTCAACGTCATCCGCACCGTCCGCGAGTACGAGGCCGCCGGCGTCGCCGCGATCCACCTCGAGGACCAGGTCGCACCGAAGCGCTGCGGGCACCTGGAGGGCAAGCGCGTCGTGCCCGCCGAGACGATGGTCGACCGCGTCCGCGCGGCGGTCGACGCCCGGAACAACCCCGACTTCGTGCTGATCGCCCGCACGGACGCCCGTGCCGTCGAAGGCCTCGACGCGGCGATCGACCGCGCCCGCCGCTACCGGGACGCCGGCGCCGACATGCTCTTCGTCGAGGCGCTGCAGTCCGAAGCCGAGATCGAACGCGTCGCGGACACCTTCCGCGACGTCCCGCTGCTGTTCAACTGGGCCGAGGGTGGCAAGACGCCGCCGCTGGGCCGGGATCGCCTGCGGGAGCTGGGTTTCCGGCTGGTGATCTGCCCGATCTCGACGCTGCTGGCGGCCACCCGGGCGATGCAGTCCGTGCTCGCGCGCATCGCTCAGGACGGCACGCCGGTCGACGCCGTACAGGAACTGCCCGGCCTCACCGACTTCGCCGAGCTCGTCGGCCTGCCCGAGGTCGAGGAGATCGGCGAGAAGTACGGCAACGGCTGAGTCCCCCTGATTGTGCCCTGCGTCACTCCTCTTGACGATTCTAAGACGACCGGTCATATTGAAACGACCGAAGAGAGGACGAGGACATGAGCGAGATCAAGCCCCGGTTCCGCAGCATCGACGGGTTGTCCGTCCGCTACGCCGAGAGCGACGGGCCGCACGAGGCCGAGGCCCTGCTGCTGAGCCCGTGGCCCGAAAGCCTGTACGCCTTCGACGCGAGCTGGTCGCGCCTGGCCGAGCACGCCCACCTGGTCGCGGTCGACCTGCCGGGGTTCGGGCACTCCGAACTGCGCGAGGACCTGCTGTCACCGCAGGCGATGGGCGAGTTCGTCGTCCGGATCGCCGACGAGCTGGGGCTGGCGAAGCCGCACGTCGTGGGCCCGGACGTCGGCACCAGCGCGGCGCTGTTCGCCGCGGCCCGCCACCCCGGCCGGTTCGCCACCGTGACCGTGGGCAGCGGCGGGACGTCCGTTCCGCTGAACCTGGGCGGCGTGCTCGACGAGTGGGTGCGGGCCGAGGACCTGGCGCCGTACCGGGCCATGGGCCCCAAGGACGTCGTGAAGTTCGCGCTCGCCACCATCGAGGGCTACGAGCTGCCCGACGTCGTGCGCGAGGACTACCTGGCCGCGTACTGGGGGCAGCGGTTCGTCGAGCAGATGCCGTACGTCCGCGCGTATCCGGCCGAGCTGCCGATCCTCGGCGACCTGCTGCCGGGCATCGAGACGCCGGTCCAGATCATCGCCGGCGAAAAGGACCCGGTGGTGCCGGTGGCCAACGCCGAGTACCTGCACGAACGACTCCCCCACAGCAAGCTCGACGTTCTCGACGCGGGGCACTTCACCTGGGAGGAAGCCGCCGCCGACTACGCCCGGGTGATCACGGACTGGTGGCGCGCGAACATTTGACCTAGTGTAGACGACCGCCCATATTGAACCCGGGAGGAGACCCCATGGCCAGGGCCAGCGTGCGGGAGCAGATCGTCGACGCCGCGTACGAGCAGTTCCACCGGCTCGGCTACAACGCCTGCGGCGTCAAGCTCATCACCGACAGTGCCGGCGTGCCCAAGGGGTCGTTCTACAACCACTTCGAGAGCAAGGAAGCGCTCGCCCTGGTCGTGATGGAGCGCTACGGCGCCACCCGGCGGGTGCCGGCGCTGGCCGACTCCGCCGTCGCCCCGCTGACCAGGCTGCGCGACCACTTCGAGTTCCTGGCGAGCGACATCGAGAAGTACGGCTACGAGCGCGGGTGCGTGTTCGGCAACTTCAGCAACGAGGCGGCCGACCACAGCCCCGCCATCCGCGACGGCCTGGTGACGAGCTTCGGCAGCTGGTCGGCGGCCGTCGCCGGGGCGATCCGCGAAGCCCAGGCGGACGGCTCGGTGACCTCGCAGCAGGACCCGGAGGTGCTGGCCCGGTTCCTCGTCAACGCCTGGGAAGGCGCGATCGTCGGCGAGCGCGCGGCGAAGGACGGCTCGTCCTTCGCCGCGTTCTTCACCCTCGCGTTCGACGTGGTGCTCCACTGAGCGCGGTTACGCGTGGAGGCCCCGGATGGCCAGCTCCAGGAGGCGGTCACCCTGGTCCGCGCCGGGCTCGCCGGTGCCCATCTGCCAGAGGCCGCTCATCAGCACCAGGACGTCCGCCGGGTCGAGGCCCGGCCGCATGCTGCCCGCGGCGACGCAGGCGTCGAGCAGGCGGCCGACCGCGGCGGTGATCGGCGCGTACGTCTCGTTGATCGCGTCCTGCATCGCGGCCGTGTGCAGCGCCTCGCCGAGGCCGCGCTTGAGGCGGATGTAGGCGGCCAGGCGGCGGAACCAGACGCGGAAGGCGTCCAGCGGCTCGTGTTCGGCGATCTCGTCGCCGACCAAGTCCAGCAGGCGCTGCACGTCGTGCCGGTAGACCGCGAGGGTCAGGGCCTCCCGCGTCGGGAAGTGCCGGTACACGGTGGCCGGCCCGACCCCGGCGAGCTTGGCGACGGTGTTCATCGAGACCGCGCCGGACTCGGCGAGCATGCCGCGCGCGACCTCGACGATGTGCCGGCGGTTGCGCATCGCGTCGACACGCGACGGCCGGGGCCGGGCCAGGGACAACGTTCAGCTCGCTTTCGGACGGTTCTTCCGACGAGCCGAGCCTACGTTCCGAAGGGACCACTTGCGACCGCATCTGCGGGACGAAACCGGCAGATCGCCCCGCAGATGCGGTCGCGGCCGTCAGCCGCCGAGGTCGGTGATGACGGTCTTGGTCTCCATGTAGTTGTTGAACACGGCGCTGCCCATCTCGCGGCCCCAGCCGGATTCCTTGTAACCGCCGAACGGCAGGGACGCGTCGAAGACGTTCCACGTGTTCACCCACACCGTGCCCGCCCGCATCCGCCGCGCGGTCCGGTAGGCCTTGCCGACGTCCTTGGTGAACACGCCGGCGCCGAGGCCGTAGTTGGTGTTGTTCGCGGTCGGCATGATGTCGGACTCCGAGTCGAACGGGGCCGCGGCGACGACGGGCCCGAAGATCTCCTCGCGCACCGCGGTCATCTCCTCCCGCGTCTCGGTCAGCACCGTCGGGGCCACGAAGTAGCCGCGGTCGCCGACCCGGTCACCGCCGCTGATCGTCGCGCCGTCGTCGCGACCCGACTTGATGTAGCCGGTCACCCGGTCGAACTGCTCCTGCGACACGAGCGGGCCCATCGTGGTCTCCGGGTCCAGTCCGTTGCCGACCTTGATCAGCTCGGCCTGCTCCCGGATGCCGGCGACGACCTCGTCGTAGACGGGCGCCTCGACGTAGAGCCGGGAGCCGGCGACGCAGCACTCGCCCTGGTTGAAGAAGATCGCGTTCGCCGAGCCGGCGATGGCCGCGTCGAGGTCGGCGTCGGCGTACACCACGTTCGGGGACTTGCCGCCCAGTTCGAGCGTCACCTTCTTCAGGTTCCCGGCCGCGGCCTTGACGATCTCCCGGCCGACCTCGGTCGAGCCGGTGAACGCGACCTTGTCGACGTCCCGGTGCGCGGCGAGCGCGGCGCCCGCCTCACCGAAGCCGGTGACGATGTTCAGCACACCCGGCGGCAGCCCCGCCTGCATGGCGAGCTCGCCCAGCAGCAACGCCGACAGCGGCGTCTGCTCGGCCGGCTTCAGCACCGTGGTGCAGCCGGCCGCGAGGACCGGGCCGATCTTCCACGCCGCCATCAGCAGCGGGAAGTTCCACGGGATGATCTGCCCGCAGACCCCGACCGGCTCGCGCAGCGTGAAACCGAGGTAGCGCGCGGGGTCCAGGCCGGACGTCGGGATCGTGGCGCCCTCGATCTTGGTCGCCCAGCCCGACATGTAGTGGAACAGGTCGGCGGCCAGCGGCACGTCGGCGGCCTTGGCGACCGCGTAGGGCTTGCCGTTGTCCAGCGATTCCAGCAGCGCGAAGTCCTCGAGGTGCTCGAGGATCAGGTCGCCGAGCTTGTGGATGATCCGGCCGCGCTGGCCGTGGGGCATCCGCCGCCACGGCGAGTTGTCGTCGAAGGCGGCGCGCGCGGCCCGCACGGCGCGGTCGACGTCTTCGGCTTCGCCGTGCGCGACCGAGGCCAGCACGTCCTCGGTCGCGGGGTTGAGGGTCTCGAACGTCTTCCCGGACGCGGCGTCCACCCATTCGCCGTTGATCAGCATCTGCCTGCTGAGCGATTTCACGACCTCGTCGACACGGTTCTCGTCCACGGCCAGAGTCATCAGTGACCTCCTCGTCACCCGGAGTCAAAGCCGCATATGCGGTGTGATAGCCATCACAACACCGCAGGTGCGGCCTGTCTACGGGTTCACGGCCGCGGCCTCGAATTCACCCGGCCCGGGTCGCCACGCACGGGCAGCTGCCGGTGACGTGGCAGATCCGGCCCTCGCTCTCGGGCACCCGCCGGTACCGGGTCCCGTCCTCGAGATCGACCTCGATGACGTCCAGCGGGTCGACGTCGGCGACGGTGCCGTAGCGCACCCGCCGGGTCCCGCTCTCCGGGTCGGGTTCGCTGAAGACGATCACCCGGTCGCCGCGGTGGAAGTGGTTCCATTCCCAGCCGTTGAGGTCGAACCAGGTCCCGGTGAAGGCCCGGGACACCACCGAAAGGTCCGCGCCGGTGGCGCCGGCGAGCCGGATCATTGTGTCGACCGAGACCAGCGCGCCCGGCTGGTCGGCCGAACCGGCGTCGAGCCAGCCGTGCAGGCCCGAAACCGGCACCCCGGCCGACGCGGCGATCGACCGCACGGACCGGCCCGGCTGGTAGCGCTCCAGCAGCACCGCGACCCGCGTCTTGTCGATCATGAGCGTCTCCGTCCGACGCCCCGATTGTGCCGCATCCGCGGCGGAAAAACTTCTTTCAAACCGCTTACGCGGAACAACCACCTCCCGGGCGCCGCTGGTCGAGGGCCAGCCAGACGCGGTCGCGGGTCAGGGGTAGCTCGGTGAAGCGGACGCCGGTCGCCGCGCGCACCGCGTTGGCCAGTGCCGGGGCGACCGGGTTGAACGGGCTCTCGCTCATCGACTTCGCCCCGAGCGGGCCCAGCGCGTCATCCGTGGTCATGAAGTGCACCTCGGTCCGGGGGACGTCGGCGAAGGCGGGCAGCCGGTACTGGCGGAACGCGGCCGTGGTCACCGTGCCGTCGGCCGCGGTGCGGACGTGCTCGAACAGGGTCGCGCCGAGTGCCTGCGCGACGCCGCCCTCGACCTGGCCGCGGCACTGCATCGGGTTCATCACCTTCCCGGCGTCGGCGGCGTGGACGCTGCGCAGGATCCGCAGCTCGCCGGTGCCCGGGTCGACCGCGACCCGGAACCACTGCGCGTTGAACGCCACCGACCGCGGCGTCCCGCCGAAGTGCCCGTCGGCGCTCAGTATGCGGCCGGCGGCGGCCGCCGCCTGGTGGAGTTCCTTGAGCAGCAACCGGTTCTCGCCGTGCACCACGGCGTCCTCGGCGAGCCGCAGCGCCGCCCGGTCGACACCCAGGTGGCCGGCGGCGAAGCCGAGCAGCTGATCGGCGAGGGCGTCCGCGGCGCGCAGCACGGCCTTGCCCGCGACGACGGTGCCGGTCGAGCCGAACGCGCCGGTGTCGTGGCGGACGACGTCGGTGTCGGACTGGCGGATCGCGATCCGGTCCCCGGTCGTGCCGAGCCGGCCCGCGGCGATCTGCCGGTGCACCGTCGTGGTGCCGTTGCCGAACTCGGCGGTGCCGACCGCGACGTCGTAGGTGCCGTCGGGCAGCAGAGCGACCGTCGCGTCGGCGAAGTGCCCGCGTGGCGGCGCGGTGGCGATCATCGCGAGCGCGCTGCCCTCCCCGACGAGCCAGCCCTCCGGCGCGGGCTCGCCGGGTTCGGCGCGCGCGGCGCGGACGATGTCCAGGCACTCGCCGAGGCCGTAGCTGGCGAGGTGCAGGTCCTCCTCCTCGCCGTGCGCGTCGATCATCGGCTCGCCCGCCTTGATCACGTTGCGTTCCCGCAGCACGAGCGGGTCGAGGCCGAGCAGGTGCGCGAGCTCGTCCAGGACCGACTCCAGCGCGAAGATCACCTGGCCTAGGCCGTACCCGCGGAAAGCGCCCGAGGGCACGTTGTGCGTGTAGACGGCGTAAGCGTCGGCTTTCTTGTGCGGGCAGCGGTAGACGGCGAGGGACTCGCCGCAGGCGTGGAACATCACGCCGGGACCGTGGTTGCCGTAGGCGCCGGTGTCGGACACGACGTGCAGCTGCAACGCGGTGAGCGTGCCGTCGTCGCGGGCGCCGGCCTTGACGCGCACGGTGAACGGGTGGCGGACGGTCGCGCCGAAGAACTGCTCGGCCCGGGTGAACTCCAGCTTCACCGGCCGCCGCAACCGCAGCGCGGCCAGCACGACGACGTCCTCGGCGAGCATCTCCTGCTTGCCGCCGAAGCCGCCGCCGACCCGCCCGGCGACCACGCGGACCGCGTCGTCGGGCAACCCGAACAGCGCGCACAACGCCCGCCGCGTCAGGAACGGCACCTGGGTGCTGGACCGCACGACCAGGCGCCCGTCGTCCTCGAACCAGGCGAGGGCGCCGTGGGTCTCCAGGCTGGCGTGCTGCACCCGCTGCGTCCGGAAGGTGTTCTCGTAGACGACATCCGCGTCGGCGAACCCGGTCGCGACGTCCCCGACCTCACCGTGCAGCTCGGCCACGACGTTGTCCGCGGGCCGGGCGATGCCGCTGGCTTCCGGGTCCTTCTCGTGCACGACCGGGGCGCCCGGCCGCATCGCCGCGACCGGGTCGGTGACCGCGGGCCGCACCTCGTACGTCACCGCGATCCGGCGGCAGCCCTCCTCGGCGGCGGCTTCGGAGTCGGCGACCACCGCGGCGACGCGCTGGCCCACGTGGCGCACGACGTCGTCGAACACGCGGGTGTCGGCCGGGTCGTCCTCGACGTGCTCGTGCTGGGCGCTCGAGAAGTGCTTCGGCGGGGCGTCGTGGTGGGTCAGCACCAGGCGCACCCCGGGGACGTCGTAGGCGGCCGAGGTGTCGATCGCGGTGATCCGGGCGTGCGCGTGCGGCGAACGCAGCAGCTTGAGGTGCAGCAGGCCGGGCACGTCGAGGTCGAACGTGTAGCGCGCGGTGCCCGTGACGACCTCCGGCCCGGCCGGAGCGGCCAGGTTCCGCCCGACCGTCTCCCCCGCGGCGGGTTCTTCGACGTGCTTGACGCCGCGGACGGCGTCCTCGATCGCGCGGTATCCCGTGCAACGGCACAGGTTTCCCTTGAACGCGCGGGGCAGGTCGGTGGTGTCCTCGAGGGCCGCGGTCGTCATCAGGAACCCCGCGGTGCAGAACCCGCACTGGAAACCCTGTGCGTCCAGGAACTTCTGCTGCACGGGGTGCAGCTCGCCGTCGCGGGCGAGACCCTCCACAGTGGTCACTTCCCGGCCGCTCGCGCGGACCGCGGGGTACAGGCAGCTGTGCACCGGGACGCCGTCCACGTGCACGGTGCACGCGCCGCAGTCCCCCGCGTCGCAGCCCTTCTTGACGCCGAACCAGCCACGCTCGCGCAGGTAGGTGCGCAGGCACTGACCGGGCCGCGGCTCGGCCTCGGTGTGCTGCCCGTTGACGTCCAGCTCGAAGCTCACGCCAGCTCCCCCCGGATCTCCTCGGCCAGCCGGAAGGTCATGTGGCGGCGCCAGGCGGGCAGGCCGTGGATGTCGTCGAACCAGTGCTCGTCCCCCACCGCGGCCTCGATCCCGGTGCGCAGGTCGGCCGCGTCCGGCACCCGCGGGAAGGTGAGCACGAAGGGGCGGGTGGTGGCCGCGGTGATCGTGAGGGTGAACGCCGTGCCGAGGGTGCCGATCAGGAGCACGCCGGACCGGCCGAGACCGTAGAGCGACGCCTGCCGGAACGCCGTCCGCCGGCCGAGCGCGGCCGCGGGCAGCGTCACCGACCGCAGGAGCTCACCTTCGGCGAGGACGTTCCGGCCCGCGCCGGTGACGAACGCGGCGGCCGGGACCCGGCGCTCGGTGCCGTCCTGGGCCCGGAGCAGGCAGCCGCCGTCGAGGGCGGCGGTCAGGGAGATCATCGGGCCCGCGGGCAGGGCGTTGCAGAGGTTGCCGCCGACCGTGGCCAGGTTCCAGATCTTGAACGACGCGAGGAACGCCCGGCAGCACTGCTCGACCAGCGGCGCGACCGCCAGGCCGCTGCTCGCGGCGAAGCGGGACAGCTCGGCGATCGTGCAGGTCGCGGCCAACTCAACCGAGCCGTCCACGTGGCGGGTGACGGGCGGCCAGCCGAACCGGCTCAGGTCGACCAGCCGGCGCAGGTGCGGCTGCGGCTCGGAGAACAGGTACGTGCCGCCGGCCAGCCAGGCGTCACCCGGCAGCCACGCGCCGGGCCGGCGCGGATCACGGATCGCCGTCACGGTGTTCAGGTCCATGGCACCTCCTCGCGGTCGTCCCCCAGCCAAACAACACCGCGCTCCCGGGACGAGAGGCGAACAGCACCGAAAACACCTGGTAAACGCACACCGTTTTGGAGGATCATCCAAGCCATGCGCGTGCGCGACCTGCTCGACCTCCCCGCCCTGCGGCTGCGGCTGATCTGGGGCGGCGAGGCCCTGACCGGCCGGGACATCACCGGCGTCACGGTCACGGACCTGGCCGACCCGGCCCGGTTCGTCCGGCCGGGCGACGTCGTGCTGACCGGCTTGGTCTGGTGGTCCGCCGCCGGTGGCGACGCCAAGGCCGAGCGGTTCGCCGACGCCGTCGCGCGGGCCCACGCCGCCGCGCTGCTCGCCGGGGAGGAGACCCACGGCCGCGTGCCCGACGCGCTCGCCGACGCCTGCGCCCGCCTGGGCCTGCCGCTGCTGTCGGTGCCCGCCGATACCGACTTCCGTGCCATCACCGACGCCGTCTACCTGCGCCAATGGGGTGGCTTCGACGCCTCGGCCCGGCCCGCGCTCCCGGAACCCGCCCGGCGCGAGGTGGACCGGCTGCTCGCCGAAGGCGCGCCGCTGGACGACGTCCTCGCGGCCGCCTGCGCGCCCCTGGGCGACCTCGCGTGTTACGTGGTGACCGCGACGGGGCGGGTGCTGGCCCGGACGGCGGCCGCGACCGCGCCGATCGCTCCCGGCGAGGACGTCCGCCGCCGGGTCGGCACGACCCTGCGCGTCGACGCCGGCGCGTCGCCCTACGACACGTGGCTGGTGCACGCCCCGGCCGGCACCGGCACCCCGCCCGGCGCGCTGCGGGAGATCACCGCCGTCGTCGGCCGGTTCCGGCTGGTCTGGGACGAGCAGCTCGAACCCGGCCGCAAGACGGCGAACCGGCTGGCCGCCGCCGTCGCGTCCGGAGCCGAGGAAGCCACGCTGCGGTCGGCATTGCGCCGGTCCGGCCTGCCGGGCGACGGGCCGTACGTGGTCCACACGCTGACCCTGGACGACGCGGCCGCCGCGGCCCGCGCGCTCACCGAAGCGCTCGCCGAGGTGCCGTGCGCGGTGGGCGTCCTGCCGCGCGGCGAAGCGATCGCGATCCAGGCCGGCACCGGCGTCCTGGGCCCGGACCGCTGGAAAGCGTTGCAGGCGTGCGATCCCCGGACACCGCTGGCCGCGGGAACGAGCACGACCCTCGCCGGCCCGGACGACCTCCCGTCCGGCCTCGCCCAGGCCCGGCACGCCGCCGCGGTGTCCCGGCCGGCCGGGAGCCTGGTGACGTCCGCGGCCGAGCTGACCGGCTTCGGCGCGCTGGTGTCGGGGCTCGACCCGGCGTTGCGCACGGCGTTCCGCGAGCGGGTGCTCGGCCCGCTGCTCGGCCTGGACCGCGGAAGCGGCCCGGTCTTGTTGGACACGGTCGCGGCCTTCCTGGACTGCGACGGCTCCTGGGCCCGCGCGGCCCGGGCGCTGCACGTCCACGTGAACACGGTGCACTACCGGATCGAGCGGGCCGAGGAACTGCTCGGCCGAGACCTCTCGCGGCTCGACGACCGGCTCGACCTACGGGCGGCGCTGCTCTGCTGAGTCCTTCCCCGCCGACCTCTGCAGATCCCGCAGAATCTGCGCGGCGATCTGCCCTTCAGCCGCGCTGACTCCGTGAACATCGGCACCACGCAACGCCTCCCCCAGCGATCGTGGCCGCCGGAGGTAGACGAGCACCCCGGCACCGGCCGCGGCGATGCGCGCCAGCGTGTCCTCGAGCCGACGGCCGCAATCGCAGCCGAGCGCCCCGAAAGCGTCGCCCAGCAGGCACTCGGCGTGGACTCCGACGGCCGTCGCGAAGTCGCCGAGGACGAGCGCCAGGTGCTCGCCGCCGTCGACGCGGTACCGGTAGCCGAGCACCCGGAACTGCTTGCCCAGCAAGGGAAGCCGGGCCTCGGTGACGCGCTCCACCAGGTCCTCGACCCGGCTGCGGTGGGCGGCCAGGTCCGCGATCGAGACCAGCGGAAGGCCGTGGACCTCGGCGAGTTCCCGCAGCCGCGGCACACCGGCTGCACCACCGTCGGCGTCGGTGACCAACCGGAAAGCCGCCGCGGGCGCGAGCCCGGCCAACCTCGCCAGGTCGCGTGCGGCTTCCGCGTGGGCGGGCCGTTCGAGCACGCCGTAAGGGCGGCAGGCCACCGGAAACACGTGCCCGGGCAGCCGGAACGACCGCGCTGTGCTGCCCGGGTCGGCCAGAGCGCGCAGGGTCGCCGCCCGCCCGGCGGCGGACATCCCGCCGTCCCGGAGATCCACCCCGACCCGCAGCGACGGATCCTCGCCGCCCGGCGCCATCGGCGGGATGCCGAGGTCGTCGAGCCGGGGCCCGTCGGCCGCGCAGCAGAGCAGGCCGCGGCCCAGCTCGCCAAGCCTGGCGACGGTCTCCCCGGTCACCAGTCCCGCCGCGGCGACGACCACACCGCCGTACTCGTCGTGCACGAGAGCGAGACCACCGACGGCGAGGGCTGCGATCGCGTCGGGGACACCAGTCACCGCCACCGACCGGGCGACCTCTGCACCCTCGCCAAGCCGACCCGCGCCAGCAACACCAACCGCCGGCAAAGTCACGCGGCGCTCCACGCCTGCGCCCTGGCGAAGTCGGCTACCTGCCGCCCGACCGTCTCCAGCTGCTGAGCCACCTTCGCGTCCGGGCCATCCGGCCCGAAGGGTTTCGCCGACGAGTTCAGCACCACGCCCAGCGGTGTCGGCCAGCCGCGTAGCGCGTGCACTGTCGAGCGCAGGGACGTCAGCGTCGTCACGCCGGCTTGCCAGCCCGACGTCGCCACGATGCAGCCGACCGCCTTGCCGTGCAGGTACGGTGCCGGGTCCGTGGCCAGTTCCTGCAGGTAGTCCAGCGCGTTCTTCAGCAGGCCGGACGTGCCGCCGTGGTAGCCGGGCGTGGACACGACCAGGCCGTCCGCGCGCCGGACCGCTTCCAGCAGCTTCGCCGCGCCCGCGGGCTGCGGGTGGTCGGGGTCGTACATCGGGAAGGTCAGGTCCGCGGCGACGATCAGCTCGGTGTCGGCTCCGTGCGCCGCGGCCGCGTCGAGTGCGTAGCGCAGGGCCCGCTCCGACGTCGAACCCGCGCGCAGGGTCCCGCCGATGCCGAGGATTCTGGTTCGGTTCATGACTTCAGCCCGCGACGGGGACGAGGACGGGCGCCGGCGCGGCCAGGCCGAGGCTTTCGCGCAGGGTCCGGTGCTCGTAGTCGCCGTGGAACAGGCCACGGTCCCGGAGTTCGGGCACGAGCATGTCGACGACGTCGTGGACGCCCGATGGCAGCATGTCGATCATCAGCGTGAAACCGTCGGCGCCGCCCGCGGCCAGGCGCTCCTGCATCACGTCGGCGACCTGCTCGGCGGTGCCGACGACCTGGTGGTGCCCGCCGCCGTAGCTGGCGATCAGCTCGCGCACGGTCAGGTTCTCCTTCACCGCCAGCTCCACGATCGTGCGGCGGAAGCCGATCGAGCCCTTGAACTCCTCGTCCGGGCCGAGCAGGTGCGCGGGGAACGGCTTGTCCAGCTCGAGGACCTCGACCGGCAGGCCGACGCGCCGCCCGAGCTTGACCAGGTTCGGGCCGGTGCCGAAGACCTCGTCCAGGTGCTGCTTCCGTTGCTGCGCCTCGGTTTCGGTCGCGCCGAGGACCACCGACATGCCCGGGATGATCTTGATGCTGTCCGGGTGACGGCCGTGCTCGGCCGCGCGCCGGCGCATGTCCTCGCGGAACGCGACGGCGCTCTCCAGCAGGTGCTGCGCGGTGAAAACGACGTCGGCGTACTTGGCCGCCTGCTCCCGGCCGCGCTCCGACGAGCCGGCCTGGAAGATGACCGGACGGCCCTGCGGCGACCGGGCGAAGGGCATCGGGCCCCGCACGGCGAAGTGCTCGCCGACGTGGTTGATCTCGTGCACCAGGTCCTCGCGGGCGAAGACGCCGGTGCTCTTGTCGCCGACCAGCGCGCCCGCTTCCCAGCTGTCCCACAGTTTCAGCACCACGTCGATGAACTCGTCGGCCCGGCTGTAGCGCTGTTCGTGGTCGGGGTGCTCGCCGCCGCCGAACATCTCCGCGACGGTCGGGTTCTGGGTGGCGATGGAGTTCCAGCCCGTCCGGCCGCGCGAGAGGTGGTCAAGCGTCGCGAACCGGCGGGCCAGGTCGTAGGGCTGGTTGTAGGTCGTCGACGCCGTGCCGACCAGGCCGATCCGCTCGGTCACCGCCGCCATCAGCGCGAGCACGGTCACGGTGTCCAGCGCGCCGCACGGGCGTTCGGTGCCGACCTCCTGGTTCGTCATCTGCTCGGCGAGGAACACCGCGTGCAGCTTGCCGGCCTCGGCGGTGCGGGCGATGTCGGTGTACATCTCCGGCGTGAGGTAGTCGCCGGCGTCACCGTCGCGGGCCAGCCACGCGCCGGTGTGCATGCCGAGGCCGTGCATGAGCGCTGCGGTGAGGATCATCGAGGGTTCGTCGGCCATCGCCGGACCTCCGCGGTGTCGGGGGAACGCCACCGGATCCGGTGACACCGACGACGCTAAGTTCACCCGGCGACCACGACCAGCGATCATTGCTGGCGGCTGCTGTAAGCACGACTTACAGCCGATGATCACCGCATTTGCGGAGCGGACCACCACATCGCTCCGCAGATGCGGCTTCAGGGCAGGCGTGCCACCTCGGCGCGGGCGTGCGTGACCCGGCCCGTTTCCCGGCCGCCGGCGCGGGCGATCTCGCGGGCCAGGTCACCCGCCGCCTCGATGCGGTGCCGGGCCCGGCGCCGGCTGTGCACGTGCTTGCGGTAGGCCTTGCGCTCCTTGCGCAGGCCGCTGACGGCGTCGAGCAGGGCCGGGTCGAGCACGCCCGCGTCGACCTCCGGCCCGAGCAGGTCCCGCATCCAGGCCCGCTCCCGGCGGGCGGCGCGGCGCAGCACGGCGGACAGGGCGACCAGCTCGACGGCCGCGATCACGAACGGCAGCACCGCGACCAGGGCACTGCGGCCGCCGATACCGGCCATGTCGTCCCAGGCGAAGTGGAACGCCATCGCCATCAGCATGGTCAGCACGCCCCGGACGACGTTGCGTTCGCCAGGGGCCCGGCCCAGCACCCACATCAGGCCGGTGCAGAAGATCGCGCTGAACAGGGCGTGCGAGACGATCCCGGCCGCGCCCCGGGACACGAACACCTGCAGCGACGTGCCGATCTGGTTGGCGCCGAAGGTCTGGGCCGCGCCGTTGTAGACGTAGAGCACGTCCTCGAAGACCTGGAAGCCCAGGCCGATGAACGCGCCGATGATGAACCCGTCGTAGGCGCTGCGGACCAGCCGCGGTGCCAGCCCGATCAGCAGCACCAGGCCGAGCGCCTTGCCCCACTCCTCGGTGATCGGGGCGGTCAGGCCGGCGGCCCAGTCGGCGGCGAAGGCGGTGCCGCCGACCTTCGTCCAGAACTCGAGCAGCGCGGTGTTCGCCGGCAGGGCGATCCAGAACGGGGCGGCGACGCCACCCCAGGCGAAGGCCGCGGCGAGCAACCCGGCGGGCTGCGCGGTGTAGCGGTTCTGGTGGCGCAGCAACAGCAACCACGGCACCAGGTACAGCCCGAACAGCAGCACGCCGCCGGCCAGGGCCGGGGCGTAGAAGCCGCTGGAGCCGAAGTACCGCACGATCGCCAGCGCGCCCCCGCCGATGCCGAGCAGGTAGACCCACAACGCCAGGTTGTGCGGCTGGAAGAACCGGAACGGCAGGCCCCAGCCCGAATCCTCGATCGCGGCCAGCTGTGCCGCCTTGCCGCTCATCGGCCGGCTCCCGGGGTGATGCTGCGCAGCAACGCCGTGACGTCGTCGCGGTAGCGCTCGAACTGGTCCGGCGCGGTGCGCACCCGGACCAGCAACGCCGGCGCGGCCTCGGCGGACTCGCCGGCCGCGGGCACCTTGAACGCCACGTCGAGCGCGTCACCACCCGGGCCGGTCCCGGCCTGCACGACCCCGGTCAGCCCGGCGTCGCTCCGCACGGTGCCCCGCGCCGCGTCGACGCCCGGTTCGCCGCCTTCGGATCGCTCGACCTGGTCGAGGAAGGCGCTGGCCGTCCCGGTGTACGCCGTGCCGCGCAAGGAGATGGTCGCGCCGCCGGTGGACAGCAGGATCTGCAGGGACGTCGGACTCGCCGCCGCGGCGCCGGTGAGCGTGCCGCTTTCCAGTTGCCAGCCCACGGGCGGCACCGCGGTCGCCCCGCTGCCGAGGTCGAGCACGTCGCCGGCCCGGATCTGGTTGCGCCACGGGATCGCCGCGTTGAGCGCCGGCAATCCGTAGATCAGCACCAGCGCCACGACGAGGGTGATCAGCGCCGGGGTGAACGTCCGGCGGTCGAGCCCGAGGAACCGGTGCTCCACCGGTATCCAGCCCCGCGGCGGTTCCTGTACGTCAGCGGTCACCCCGGGACTGTAAGCAAACCCCGTCCGATCCGCACCTTCAGGACAGCGGGACCGTCCACATGAGACGGGTGCCACCGCCGGCCCGCCGTTCCACCCTGAAGGACCCGCCCGCTTCCGCGGCGCGCTGCTCGAGGTTGCGCAGACCGCTGCGCACCACGGCGTCCGGCATCCCGATCCCGGTGTCCGAGACCTCGACGGCCAGGTCGCCGTCCAGGGACACCGTCACGGCCAGGTCCGCGGCGCGCGCGTGGCGCAGGACGTTGCTGACCGCTTCCCGGACCACCGCCTCGGCGTGCTCGGCCAGGCCCGCGGGCACCCGGTCGAACGCGCCCGACAACCGCACCGTGGTGCGGATCGCGGAGTCGGACGTCGTGTCCGTGATCGCGTTCTGCAGGCGGGCCCGCAGGCCGCGCGCGGCGCCCGGTTCGGCGTGCAGGTCGAAGATCGCGCCGCGGATCTCCTCGATCACGTCCTGCAGCTGGTCGATGTGCTGGGTGAGCCGCGCGCCGACCTCGGGCGAGTCGCTGCGGCGGCGGGTGCCCTCGATCCCCAGCCCGACCGCGAACAGCCGCTGGATGACCTGGTCGTGCAGGTCGCGGGCGATCCGGTCGCGGTCCACCACGACGTCCAGCTCGCGGCGGGCGGCCTGGCTCTCGGCGTCGCGCAGGGCCAGCGCGGCCTGGTCGGCGAAGGCCGAGACGATCTGGAGCTCGTGCTCGTCGAACCCCGCCGCGCCGGGGGTGCGGATCGCCAGCAGCACCCCGGCGGTGGACTCTCCCGAGCGCAGCCGCACCGCCAGCGCCGGCCCGAGGCGCACGTCCAGGCCCTCGGCCAGGTCGAACGCCAGGCTCGGCACACTGCGCGGCACGTGGTCCCGCAGCACCGCGCCCGAGGTCGACCCGGCGAGCGGGATCCGGCGGCCGGTCAGCACCTCCGAGTCGGGGCCGGCGCAGACCGTGACGGCCAGCGGGCCGTCCGGCGTCACGGGCAGCGCGATGAGGGCGTCCCGGGCGCCGCTGAGCTCGACGGCGCGGCTCGCGATCAGGTGGAGCACGTCGTGGACGTGGGCGCCGCCCAGCAGCTCGGCGGAGATTTCGCCGGTGGCCTCCAGCCATCGCTGCCTGCTGCGGGTTTCCCCGTAGAGCCGGGCGTTGTCGACGGCGATCCCGGCCGCCGCGGCCAGCGCCACGAGCGCGCGTTCGTCGTCGGCGGTGAAGGGCCGTTCGCCGCTGAGGTAGAGCCGGCCGAGCACGGCGCCCCGAACCAGGAGGGGAACACCGAGGAAGCTGCCCACGGGCGGGTGGCCGGGCGGCAGCCCGCGGGCGGACAGGGCGGCCTCGCGCAGCGGGTCCGGGCCGCCGGCCACGAGCGTGCCGAGGATCCCGTGGCCGGACGGCGGCGGGCCGAGCCGGTCCCGGGTGGCGTCGTCGACGCCGGTGACGGCGAACGCGGTCGTCCGGCCGTCCTCGTCGAGCAGGGCCAGCGCGCCGTAGGGCGCGCCGACCAGGTCGGCGGCGGCCGTCACGATCCGGCGCAACGTGGTCTCGAGCTCCAGACCGGCGGAGAACGCGAGGACGGCCGCGGGCAGCGCGTCCATCCGGTCCCGGCCCGGCACGTTCTCGTCGGGCATGTCCCCACCCTCGCACGCCCGGACCGCCCCGCGGCGGGATCCGGTGCGAACCGCAACCGACGACCTTCGCCCGGCGCGCGAGGCCGTTCGGCCCTTGGCCCGGCCACCGCCCGCGGACCACCGTGATCGGGAAGTGTCATCCCCGGGAACCACAGTTCGGAGCCGTCCATGAAAACCGGTGTCATGCCCGTCGGGCACCTCAGCGCCAGCCAGGTGCGAACCGTCCTGCTCTCGGCGACGGCTCCCCCACCGCTGCGCAACTCCCGGCCCTGGCGGTTCCAGTGCACGCCGGACTCCATCGAGCTGTACGCGAACCCGCTCGCCGGCACCGACAGCGACCAGCGGGAACGGCTCCTGGACTGCGGCGCGGCCCTGCTGAACCTGCGGCTCGCAGTCAAGGCGCAGGGCAGCCACGCCGACGTCCGGCTGTTCCCCGCCGCCGGCCGCCCCGAGCTGCTCGCGATCGTGCGGCCGCACGGGTACGAGACGATCACGCCCCACGACGAGCAGCTGGTCGAGGCCATCGCCGGCCGGCACAGCAACCGCCGCCCGTTCACCGACGCCGTCGTCACCGCCGACGTGCAGCGGCAGCTGCGGCGGGGCGCGGAAATGGAACGCGCGTGGCTGGCCACCGTCACCGCCGAGCAGGTGCCGCAGCTGCGGGAGATCATGCGCCGCTCGGAGGTGCCGCCGATCCTGCCCGGCCCCGGCGGCGGGACCGACCTCGACGTCGAGCCCCAGCGGCTGGTCGTGGTCGTCGGCTCGCTGCACGACACCGCCCTGGCCCGGCTCCAGGCCGGCCAGGCCATGCAGCGGGTCCTGCTGACCGCGGCGGCCGCCGGGATCTCGGCGGCGCTCTCCTCCCAGCCGATGGCGGCGCCGGCGACCCGGCGCGAGCTGCGGCGGCTGATCGGCGGCGGGCTCTGGCCCCAGATCATGCTGCGCCTCGGCCACGGCACGGCGGTGCCCGCCTTCACACAGCAACTGCTCGAAGACGTCGTGATCAGCGACGAGCACCCGTTCGCCGCTAGCCGCCCGGACGGCGCTGCGCGCCGTGGATCCCGGTGACCAGCACCGCGGCCTGGGACCGCCGCTCCAGCCCCAGCTTCGCCAGCAGCCGCGACACGTAGTTCTTGACGGTCTTCTCCGCCAGGAACATCCGCTCGGCGATCTGGCGGTTCGTCAGGCTTTCCCCGAGCAGGTCCAGCAAGACGAGCTCCTGCTCGCTCAGCCCCGCCAGCGGACCCGGTTTCCCGGTCGTGGCCCGCAGTTCGGCGACGAGCGCGGCGACCGCCCGGCCGTCCAGCAGGGTCTCGCCCGCCCCGACCCGGCGGATGGCGTCGACCAGCTGCAGCCCCTTGACGTCCTTGATCACGTACCCCTCGGCACCGGCCAGCACCGCTTCGACCATCGAGTTCTCGTCGGTGAAGGAGGTCAGCATCAGGCACCGCAGGCCCGGCAGCGCCGCGCGCAGGTCCCGGCACAGCTCCACGCCGTTGCCGTCGGGCAGCCGGACGTCGAGCACCGCGACGTCCGGGCGCAGCGCGGGGATCCGGGCCAGGGCCTCGGCCACCGAAGAGGCTTGGCCGACGACCGTCAGATCGGCTTCGTCGTCGACGAGCTCGGCGACCCCGCGTCGCACGAGTTCGTGGTCGTCCACCAGGAAGACGGTGATCACGGGCGGGTCGGGCTGCGCGGTGTCGGCCACCGGTCCAGGCTACGCCGCCCGCGCCGAACGTCCCCGGAACAGAGGTCCGGCGACCCTAGGCCGGGTGACGCGGGCGCGAAACGCTGGAGGCATGACACAGAGCCGGCGCAGGCCCGACCACCACCTGAGAACCGCGGTCACCGACGAGCTCGCCTGGACTCCCAGCGTCAACTCCGAAGAGATCGGCGTGACCGTCACCGACGGTGTCGCGACGCTCTCCGGGCACGTCGCCACCTACCCCGAGAAGGAAGAGGCGCTGCGCGCCGCGAGCCGCGTCCACGGGGTCGTCACGACGGCGGACAAGCTGGTGGTCCGGCACGGCAGCGACGTCCCGCAGGACACCGACCTCGCCCGGGAAGCCATGATCGTCTTCGACCGCCGCACGGTCGTCGTGCCGAAGGATTCGGTACAGGTCGAGGTGCGCGACCAGGTGATCACCCTGCGCGGCTCGGTGGCCTGGCATTACCAGCGCGAAGCCGCGCGCCGCGCGGTGGCCGGGCTCCCCGGCATCAGCGGGGTGCGGAACCTGATCACGATCAAGCCGCCGGGGGACGCGATCCCGGCCGACCTCAAGCTGAAGCTCACCGCGGCGCTCGCCCGCCACACCCCGGGATTCGCGCAGCACGTCGAGGTCGACGTCGACGGGGGTCAGGTCACGCTGACCGGCGAAGTCCGCACCCCGGCCGAACGCCGTTCGGCCGAGCAGACCGCATGGTTCGCTCCCGGCGTGACCGCGGTCGACAACCAGGTGACGCTCACCGGCTGAGCCACAGCCCATCGACTTCGCGGTGTTCTGTCCGAAAAGGACAGAGCACCGCGGACCCCGCGCAGAGGACAACACCATGATCACCGCCACCCCACCGGTCCGGATCCTGCTCCCCGACGGCGAGGTCGCCTGGGTGCGCGGGCTGGAAGCCGCCGACACCGCGGCCGTCCTGGCCCTGCGGACCCGGCTCGCCGACCGCGACCGGCACCTCAGCTTCTTCGGGCTCGGCGTCGGCGGGCTGGCCGCGCTCGCGACCCGCCTGTCCCACGGCGCCGGCGTCGGGCACACGGCGGTGGGGTGCTTCGTGCACTCCCGGCTGGCCGGCGTGGCCTGCTACGACATCCTGGCCGACTCCGCCGAGGCCGAGGTCGCGCTGGTGGTCGACGGCCGCACCGAGGCACTCGGCGTCGCGACCCTGCTGCTGGACCAGCTCGCCATCATCGCGGAGCACGAGGGCGTCCGGACCTTCGTGGCCGACGTGCGCGGCGAGGATCCGAAGATGCTCGGCGTCTTCGAGGCACTGGGCGTCCCGTTCCGGCCCGGCTCGCCGGTCACCGACCGGGTGGACGCCGCCGACGCGTGACCGATCCGTGTCCATTGTGGACGCACCGGGGAAGCGGCGCCGGGTAGCATCGGCGGTGTCCGAGAGCACTTCGCGCGCAGGCGATCGAGCCGGTGCCGCCCTCGGGCACCACACCGGCCCGCGGCCGGGGACCGGAGCACCGGCATGACCTCGGCCCCCCACTTCATCCCCCTCACCCCGCCGCGGCTGCGGCTGAAGCCGGGCCCCGCGACCGGGCACGTCGACGGCGCGTGGTGGCCCCGGTCCCGCGACCTTCCCGTCGAGCTGCCCGCGCTGCTCGCGACGCTGTCCGCCCGGCTGGGCGGCATCGACGGTGTCACCTACAACACCGCCGCCTGGCCCCCGGCCCGGCGCCGGCTCACCCTCGGCGACGCGGTGGTCCACCTCGTGGGCAACCGGTGGGAGCACGCCGACACCCTCACGATCACCGGGAGCGGGAACCGGCACCGGGTCACCCTGCTGGTCGTCCCGCCCGAGACCGGCCCGGACCGCGCGCTCGGCCTGCTGGCCACCGCGGCGCACCCGGACAACGTCGACGACGCCGCGACCTTGCTCACCGACCACGGAACCCCCGGCCTGGCCGCCTGATTCCGTCCTAACAGGACGGTCCGGTCAGGTACGGCCCCGGATCGCCGCCGGCCCGGGCACCGCTGTCGAGCCAGCGGCGGAACCCGCGGCGGTCCCGTCGTTCGAGTTCGTCGAGGTAGCTCTGCCGGCGTTGCACGACCTGGCGGAACGCGCCCGCGTCGGTGGCCAGGCGCAGCTGGTAGTAGCTGCGCCGCCAGGCTGCGCACAGCTCTTCGGTGCCCATGTCGGCGACCGGCGCGGAGGACGCCGGGAGCGTGACCGCGGCGAGGACGTCGTGCGGGTCCGGCCCGGCGGCGAAGCCTTCCCGGTACTTCCGCCGGCGGCGGTTCCCGGCCCAGAGCCCGGACACGGCGAGCAGGAGCAGCACGGCCGTGGTGAGCCCGCCGCCGAACGCGGCGAGCAGGCCGGCGATCGCGAGGCAGCCGACGACGAACGCCACCGCGGTGGCCAGCCCTGCCGTCAGATCGGGACCACCGCCGCCGACCTGACGGCCGCGCCGGAACCGGGGAGCACCGAACGCGACGAGGACCCCGGCCGTCAACCCCACGAGACTCCAGCCGATCAGCGCGTCCGCCGGCGTGTGCAGCGCACCGACCGCGGCCAAGAACCCGGCGGAGACGACCAGGAGCATTCCCGCCAGCCGTGCCACCATGTCGTGCCTCGCCGTCCGGGTCGGGCGCGGGCCGGACGGTCCGCGCCGCGGAACCACGCTGCCGGGGTCCGGGGCTTCCGCCTCACTATAGCCCCGCGACACAAGCGAAACCGCGGCTGAACGGCAACGGCGGTATCATCGAAGGACCAGCGCCCAGACCCTGCATCCGCGACGACCGGCACCAGTCGCCCAAGGCAGGATCTCCATGGCCGCAACGGAAACCCCCACTCGCTATCCGGCAGGGCGCAAGCCCCTGCTGTCCGGCAGGCATTCGCGCGGTGAGCTGATCACCATCAGGGTCTTCCTCCTCGCACCGTTCCTCGCCCTCGTCGCGGCCGTGGTCCTGGTGTGGGGCTGGGGACTGAGCTGGCTCGACATCGGCATCGCCACGGGGTTCTACGTCGTGACGACGCTGGGCGTCACGGTCGGCTACCACCGCTACTTCACCCACGGCGCGTTCACCGCCACCCGTGCGCTGCGGATCGCGCTCGCGGTCGCCGGCGGCCTGGCCGCCCAGGGCCCGGTGCTCGGCTGGGTCGCCGACCACCGGCGCCACCACGCGTTCTCCGACCGCGAAGGCGACCCGCACTCTCCCTGGCTCTACGGCACTTCACCGCTGGCGCTGGTTCACGGGTTCTGGCACGCGCACCTGGGCTGGCTCTTCGGCCGCGACAAGACCAACATCGCCCGGTTCGCCCCGGACCTGGCCGCCGACCCCGGCATCCGTGCCGTGGACCGGCTGTTCCCCGTCTGGGTGGCCGCCACCGTGCTGGTTCCGGCCGCCCTCGGCGGGCTGATCGGCGGCTCGTGGTGGGCCGCGCTGACCGCGTTCCTCTGGGCCGGGCTGGCGCGGGTTTCCCTGCAGCACCACGTCACCTGGTCGGTCAACTCGATCTGCCACCTGGTCGGCACCCGCCCGTTCGCCAACCGCGACCGCTCCGCCAACTTCTGGCCGCTGGCGATCCTGTCGATGGGCGAGTCGTGGCACAACTCCCACCACGCCGACCCCACCTGCGCCCGGCACGGCGTGCTGCGCGGGCAGGTCGACGTCTCCGCCCGCGTCATCCGGATCTTCGAACAGCTCGGCTGGGCGAGCAAGGTCCGGTGGCCCACACCGCAACGGCTGGCCCGGTTGTCGGCGCGCTGAACCACCTGCCTGGCTGAATCCCCGGTGGCGGGGCGCGGCCTAAGCTGGAGGACCGCGCCCCGGACCCCGGCGACCGACGAGGTGCGCCGCGCGCACCGGGAGCGAAGGGCCACCGGTGGACCACGAGGAGACCCCGCACCGCGCTTGGCCGGCCCGCCACGGCGGCGGCTACCCACCCGGCTGGTACGTCCACTACCGCCACCGCGCGCGGCCGGCGTCGTGCGCGAACCCGGAGTGGCACGAGCGCGTCGGGACCGTCGCCGGGCGCAGCCTGCGCGACGAGCACACCAGCACCACCTGGGTGCCCGTGCGCCCCTGCGACAGCCCGAGCGACACCCCGGTCAGCCTGGTGCGGGCCACCGACATCCTCGACGCGCGCCCGCCCGCTCCCCGCGACCGGGCCCGGACCTGAGCACACAACCCGTTTGCCAGCCCCGCGCACCGATCGGGAGGACTACATTCGCGGACCCGGGTGCCGCGCGCACCCGGCACGGCCGCCCCAGCCCCCGGCGGCGCCCATCCAGTCCGAGTGAAGGGGCTGCCATGACGTTCCGACACCACAGCCCGCGCCGATGACCGGCCCACGGGAGCTGCCGAACGCGGACCCGTTCGCGCTGAACCGCGAACAGCGGCGACAGGCCGCCCGCGTCGTCGCCTCGACCGCGCACGACGCCGACGACTGCGGGTTCCTGCTCGACGTCCTCGGGCTCGCCCCCGCCGACGGCCTCACCCCGGCCGACGCACCACCCGTCCACACCCCGAAACTCCTCGGCCGGCGGCGAAGCACCGCACAGCCGAGGAGACGGTGACTCGGGAGCATCACCCGAACGCCGGGAGTTCCGCGACGACTTCCGTGGTGGCCTTGGCGAAGTTGAACGTGATGAAGTGCAGCCCCGGAACCCCTTCGCCGAGCAGCCGCCGCGCGAGCAGGATCGCCTGCTCGATGCCGAGGGCGCGGACCGCCGCCGGGTCGTCGGCGACGGCGGCGAACCGCTCCGCCAGGTGCGGCGGGAACGGCGCGCCGGACAGCTGCTCCGACCGGGCGATGGTCCTCATCGTGGTGACCGGCATCAGCGCCGGGATGATCGGCGTGTCGCAGCCGGCCGCCGTCACCCGGTCGCGCAGCCTCAGGTAGTCGTCGGCGTCGAAGAACATCTGGGTGATCGCGTAGTCCGCGCCCGCCCGGCACTTCGCCACGAACTGCCGGGTGTCCTCCTCGGTGCTCGCCGAACGCGGGTGCCCGTGCGGGAAAGCCGCCACGCCCACGCAGAAGTCGCCGTGCTCGCGCAGCAGCGTCACGAGTTCGCTCGCGTAGCCGAGTCCTTCCGGGTGGCGGACCCACTCTCCCGTGACGTCGCCGGGCGGGTCGCCCCGCACCGCCAGGACGTTGACGACCCCGGCGTCGGCCAGCGCGCCGACGAACGAGCGCAGCTGCCGGACCGAATGGCCGACGGCGGTGAGGTGGGCGACCGGCAGCATCGTGGTTTCCCGGGCGATCCGCGCGGCCACCGCGACGCTGTTGTCCCGGGTCGACCCGCCGGCCCCGTAGGTGACCGACACGAAACCCGGGTGCAGCGACTCCAGCTTGCGGACGTTCTGCCAGATCCGCTCCGCGTTGTCGGTTTCGCGGGGCGGCATGAACTCCAGCGAGAGCACCGGGGCGCCGGCGGCCAGGCGGTCGCGGACCCGCGCGGGGCCCGCGGCGGGCGGGGTGACCGCCCGCCGCGGGGAAAGCTGCCCGCTCGTCACGCGCGTGCCCTCAGCTGCCCGGTGGCCTCCACCAGGTTGGCCAGCGTCGCCCGCACTTCGGCGTAACCGCGGGTCTTGAGGCCGCAGTCGGGGTTGACCCACAGCCGGTCGGCGGGGAACGCCGCGACGGCCGTGCGCAGGTGCCCGGCGATCTCCTCGACCGACGGCACGCGCGGCGAGTGGATGTCCCAGACGCCGGGGCCGGCCTCGTTGGGATAGCCCGCGCGGGCGAGGTCGGCGACGATGGCCATGTTCGAGCGGGCCGCCTCCAGGCTGATCACGTCGGCGTCCATGTCGACGATCGCCTGCAGGACGTCGCCGAACTCGGCGTAGCACATGTGCGTGTGGATCTGGGTGTCGTCCCGCACGCCCGCGGTCGCCAGGCGGAACGAGTCGACGGCCCATTCCAGGTACGCCGCCCGGTCGGCGGTGCGCAGCGGCAGCGTTTCGCGCAATGCCGGCTCGTCGACCTGGATGACCGCGATCCCGGCGTGCTCGAGGTCGTCGACCTCGTCGCGCAGGGCGAGCGCGACCTGCCGGGCGGTGTCGCCCTCGGGCTGGTCGTCCCGCACGAACGACCAGGCGAGCATGGTGACCGGGCCGGTCAGCATGCCCTTGACCGGCCGCTCGGTCAGGCCCTGGGCGTAGGTGGCCCACTCGACGGTCATCGGCTCCGGGCGCGAGACGTCCCCGACGATCAGCGGCGGCCGGACGTACCGGGTGCCGTAGGACTGGACCCAGCCCTGCTGGGTGGCCAGGAACCCGGTGAGCTGCTCGCCGAAGTACTGGACCATGTCGTTGCGCTCGGGCTCACCGTGCACCAGCACGTCCAGGCCGAGCTGCTCCTGCTCGGTGATGACCGCGCGGACCTCGGCGCGCATCGCCTCGCGATAGGCGTCCCGGTCGAGCTGGCCCGACCGCAGCGCCGCCCGCGCCCGGCGCAGCTCCGAGGTCTGCGGGAACGAGCCGATCGTCGTGGTCGGCAGCTCCGGCAGCCGCAGGCGGTCCTGCTGGGCCAGGTGGCGCTTGCCGTACGGGCTGACGCGGCTCAGGTCGGCGTCGGTGACCGCGGCGGCCCGGTCCCGGACGGCGGGCACCTTCACGATCGGCGAGGCCGCCCGGGAGGCTAGGCGCTCGGCGTTGACGCGCAAGGCGTCCTCGATCGCGGACCGGTCTCCGGTCAGGCCGCGGCGCAGCGTGACGATCTCCTCGAGCTTCTGCCGCGCGAACGACAGCCACCCGGCGATCTCGGGGTCCAGGTCGGTTTCGAGGGTGACGTCCAGCGGCACGTGCAGCAGCGAGCAGGACGCGGCGACGTCGACCGAACCGGCCAGGCCGAGCAGTGTGCCCAGGGTGCCCAGCGCGGCGGTCAGGTCGGCGGCCCAGATGTTGCGCCCGTCGACGACCCCGGCGACCAGCCGCTTGTCCTGGATCCCGCCGACGGCGGCCAGGCCGTCGAGGTTGGCCGCGGCGGTCCCGGTGAAGTCCAGCGCCAGGCCCTCGACCGGCGACGACGCCAGCACCGGCAGGGCGTCGCCGAGCCGGTCGAAGTAGGACGCGACCAGGATCTTCGGGCGCGCGGTCGCGGCGGCCAGGGTGGCGTAGGTGTCGGCGACCTTGGCCAGCACGTCCGCCGGCTGGTCGGTGACGAGCGCCGGCTCGTCGAGCTGGACCCATTCCGCGCCCGCGTCGTGCAGCTGCCGCAGCAGGTCGGCGTAGAGCGGGACGATCCGGTCGAGCAGGTCGAGCGGCCGGAACCCACCGGTGGCGGTGGGGTCCTTGGCCAGCAGCAGGAACGTGACCGGGCCGACGAGCACCGGCCGGGTCTTCACCCCCTGCTCAGCGGCCTCCGCGAACTCGGTGAGCGGCTTGGCCGCGTTCAGGGTGAACGTGGTGTCCGGCCCCAGCTCGGGCACCAGGTAGTGGTAGTTCGTGTCGAACCACTTCGTCATCTCCAGCGGCGGCGCGTCCGCGGTGCCGCGGGCCATGGCGAAGTAGCGGTCCAGCTCACCGGCCGGGGTCGTGGCGTCCGGGACGGCGGCGACGTGCCGCTCGGGCACGGCGCCCAGCAGGACCGACGTGTCCAGCACGTGGTCGTAGAACGAGAAGTGGTTGCCCGGGATCTCGTCGATCCCGGCGTCGCGCAGTTCGGCCAGGGTCCGCAGCCGCAGGTCACGGGCGGTGCCCAGCAGGGCATCGGCGTCGACGCGGCCCTTCCAGTACGACTCGACGGCCTTCTTCAGCTGCCGGCCGGCACCTTGGCGCGGGTAGCCGTACACGGTGGCGCGGCTGGTTGGGGATGTCGTCGGGGGTGTCGTCGGGGATGTCACGGGGCTCTCCTTCGCGAGTCCACGTGGACCTGCGGGGAGGGCACGGCAAGGCACGACCGTCGTCCGGTCGCGACTCGGCGAGGACCCACCCACGAGGTCGCGGCCAGCACCCCGCGGTCACGGGGTGCGCAGCGGGCAGGTCTTCGGACTCGTGGGCGTCCGGGCTCTTTCCTACTGGCCGTCGCTTCCCAAGCCGGGTGGCTCAGTGCTTGTCCCTCAAGGGGACTGACGGCGTTCGTTCCCACTCACCGCTGCGGGGCAGTCCCGGATTCACACCGGGTTCCCTCTTGCCTCGGTCACCGCGGTCGTGCGTGCGGATCCCGAACCTGCTGCCTCGCCACTGTACCGCCTCCCGCTGGGGTTTTCCTCGACGCGCGGGCGGCGACCGCGCACTGCGGTTTGCCGCGGTAGGTGCTCGTCGGGCGGAGGCTGTTGGCGGCGAGCTGTTTCCCGATGTAGGCGGTCCAGCCGGTGATCCGCGCGGCCACGAAGACCGGCGTGTCGAATCCCATCAAGTGGTACGCGAGCCCGGCCGGGTAGTCGATCTCGAAACGCCGGTCCGCGACCGGTTCCGCTTCTCCCGCGTCGGCGGTTCTTGTCCACTGTGGATCGTCTGCGAGGCGTTCAGCGCACCGGGCCGGATCGTCACCCAGGTCCCCGGGCGCCGGTGGTCACGGGCAGGTGAGAGCGGGCTCCGCGGCCGACGAACCGGCCGACGTCAGCCGGGCCAGGCCGCGGCCGCCGAGGCCGAGGACGCCCTGGGTGGTGGCGCGCACGACGGTGTTCGCGTCGTAGCCGGTGGCGTCGTAGGCGAGCGCACCGCGGTTCGCCGGGACGCCCGCGCAGCCGACCTGTAGACCGGCGAGGAACGTCTTGGCCTTCTGCGCCGCGGCGAGCCGGAGGCCCGCGCGGAACGCCTGCCCGGCCAGGCCGGTCGTGTTGGCGTTCGGCGCGACCGCCGGGTCACCGGTGCCGACCGAGAGGCCACCGTCGGCCTGCTGCTTGCCCGCCAGCCAGGTCAGGCCCTGCTGGGACTGGCCGAGCCGGCCCGTCGCCTGCAGTGCCTGGGCGACCATCGCCGTCGAGTCGGTGTCGCTCACGCACGGCGTCGCGCCGAAGGCCAGCGGGAAACCGCCGTCCGCGCACTGGGTCCCGGCGAGGAAGGTCACCGCGGACGCCGGTGCGCCGCCCGGTGTCCGGTCCAGGGCGATGAGCGCGAGGGACTGGCTGAACGCGTTGCTGAAGTCGCCGAAGGCGGAGTGGTCGGAGAACCGGCCGGACGGCGTGAGCAGGGCCCGCAGCCGGGCCGGCAGGTCGACGCCGCCGAAGCCGGTCGGGTCGAGGCCGCGGACCTCGGCGGCAAGCGCGGCCTTGGCGGTGGCTCCGGCGTAGGACTCCTCGACGCCGTCACCGAGGTAGCCGGCGAGGTTCGACGCCACGTACGTCGTGGCTCGCCCGGCCGCGGTGTCCGCGACACCGGCGGAAGCGAACGCGAGGATGCCGTCGATGGTCAGGCCGGTGTCCGGAAAGGACGTTCCGCCGAAGACGGTTTCGAGGTGGTCGCCACCGGCCAGCTGCCTGGCGAGCCAGCCGGCGGCGGGCTGCGACGGCGGCGTCGTGGCCGACGCCGTGGCCGGGACCGCGAGCGAGGCCGCGGCGGCGAGAACGACGGTGAGAGCACGGAGTTTCATCGGTTCTTCCTTTCGAGGGGAACTTCGGCGAACGACGGGGCGACGCCGTAGGAGGCCTTGCGCGACGCCCGCCGCAGCGTGGCGAGCACCGCGGGACCGAGCACGGCGATCGCCACCGTGTTGGTGATCGCGCGGCCGGTGTCCCACCCGGCCGTCGACGTCAGCAGCGTGAAGACGGCGAAGCGGTGCAGGTTCTCCCACACCGGATCCCCGGCCACGTACGAAATGTGGCCGGTGTGGTACGGGACTTCGGCGCCGGTGATGAACGGCCAGAACCACAGGTTCATCAGCAACCCGAACAGGTAGGACACCACGATGCCGTAGCCGATCAGCATCGCGATCTCGGCCTTTCCCGTCACGCGACGCGGCAGCAGGCCCGCGCCCGTCCCGATCCACGCCGAGCACAGCATCTGGAACGGCAGCCACGGCCCGACCCCGGCGGTCAGCAGCGCCGAGGCGAACAGCGACGTGCAGCCGAGCACGAACCCGAAGCCCGCGCCGAAGACCCGCCCGGCCAGCACGAGCACGAAGAACACCGTCTCGATCCCGGCCGTGCCCGCGCCGAGCGGCCGCAGCGCGGCGTTGACCGCGGACAGCACCCCGAGCATCGCCAGTGCCTTCGCGTCCATGCCGCCTTCGGACAGTTCGGCGAGCACGATGACGATCAGGACGGGCAGGATGCCGAAGAAGACGAACGGCGCGTCCGGCCCGTGCTGCATGCTCTGCGGCGCCACCCGCACCAGCAGCGGCCAGACGAACATCATCAGCCCGGCCAGCGACGCCAGGACGAGCACCACGGCCGAGCGCGGGCCGACACGCACGGCCTGGTCGGCCCGCCCCCACTGGCGGATCCGCGTCACGAGACCGCCGCCTCGACCTCGGCGACGGTCAGCCACCCGCCACCGAGGATCTTGGCCACCTGCGTCGCGAACGCCGGGGACCCGCCGAGCACCTCCGCGGTGACGCCGTCGGTGACGATCTCGCCCTCGGCCATGACCACGACCCGGTCGGCGACCGTCGCGACGAACTCGACGTCGTGCGTCGCCACGACCACCGCGCACCCCTCGGCGGCCATCGCGGCGATCATCCCCGCCAGCGCCGCCTTGGCCGGGTAGTCCAGGCCGCGGGTCGGCTCGTCGAGCAGCATGATCGACGGCGACGCCGACAGCTGCACCGCCAGCACCAGCGCGAGCCGTTGCCCTTCGGACAGGTCCCGCGGGTGCCGCTCCCGGTCGATCCCGGGAGCGAGCCGGTCGAGCAGTCCCCGGCAGGAGCCGGGTTCGGAAGCGGTCTCGGCGTCGGCCGCGGCGCATTCGGCGGCGACGGACTCGAGGTAGAGCAGGTCGCTCGCGGTCTGCGGCACGAGCCCGACGACCTTGCGCGCCTTCGCGCTCGGCAGCTCCCCGGGGTCGACCCCGGCGGCACGGACCTTCCCGCCCTGCCGCGGTCCGGAACCCTGCAGGGCCCACAGCAGCGACGACTTCCCCGAGCCGTTGCGGCCCATCATCGCGACCACCCGCCCGGGGCGCAGGTCGAGATCGAGCCCGCGGACCGCGACCACCGGCCCGTACCGGACGACCACACCGGAGGCGGTCAGCACCGGTGCTCCCGGCTCGTCCTCGGCCGGCTCCGAGCGCGAGCCGAGACTGTCGCGCAACGGCCGGGCGACGCGGCGGGCGTCACGCACGGACATCGGCAGCGGCTCCCACCCGGCGAGGCGGCCGAGGCGGACGATCGGCGGCGCGATCGGGGTGGTGCGCAGGATCTCCGGTGGGGTGCCGTCGGTGACGCTGCCGTCGCCGGGGACGTAGAGCATCCGGTCGGCGAACGGGATCACCCGTTCCATCCGGTGCTCGGCCAGCACGACGGTGGTGCCGAGGTCCTGCACGAGACGCGCGAGTGTCGCGAGCACCTCCTCGGCCGCGATCGGGTCGAGCGCCGAGGTCGGCTCGTCGAGCACGAGGACCTTCGGGTGCATGGTCAGCACCGAGCCGACGGCGACGCGCTGCTGCTGCCCGCCCGACAGTGTCCTCAGTGGACGCCGGCGCAGCTCCGCGATGCCGAGCAGGTCCAGGGTTTCCTCGACGCGGCGGCGCATGACCTGCGGGGCCAGGCCGAGCTGTTCCATGCCGTAGGCGAGTTCGTCTTCGACGACGTCGGTGACGAACCCGGCAAGCGGGTCCTGCCCGACGACGCCGACGAGGTGCGCGAACTCCCGCGGCGGCCGGTCCCGGGTCGTGACGCCTTCGACCGACACCGTGCCTTCGAGGTGGCCGCCGGTGAAGTGCGGGACCAGGCCGTTGAACGTGCCGAGCAGCGTCGACTTGCCCGAGCCGGTGCGCCCGGCGACGAGCACCAGCTCACCCTCCCCGATCGTCAGCGTGACGTCGGCGAGGACGGGTTCCGGTTGCCCGTGGTACCAGAAGGAAACCCGGTCCAGCTCGATCATGCGGGCACTTTCTCGTTGTCGGGCAACAGTTCCGCGTCGAACGGCAGCGCGGGCGGCGGGGTCAGGAACGCGGGCAGGACACCGAGGAGCACGCCGGCGAGCGGCAGCCAGGACAGCAGCGGCCACGACAGCGTGCCCAGCGACGGGTTGAGGTTCGTCGGGTCCACACTGGACGTCGCGAACAGCACCGCCGCCACCCCGATGCCGCTCAGCGCCGTGACGAACTCGGGCGGGTGCCAGCGGTCCGGCCGGTAGCGGGTGCGCCGCACGCGTGTCCCGGCGGTCCGGAACCCGACCAGGCCGAGCACGAGTCCCCCGGCGAGGAACGGCGTGGCGAGGAACCGCGGGGTCGAGCCGTCGAGCGTCGCGTAGACGCCGACGCAGATCCCGATCAGCCCGGTGATCATCAGCACGCCGGTGAGCAGCCGGGCGCGGGCCCGCACCACCCCGGCGCGGCCGTAACCGCGGGAGTCCATCGAGGACGCGAGCTGCAGCGACCGGTCGAGCGCATCCTCCAGAACCGGGATGACGACCGCGTGCAGCGCCCGGAACCGCCGTCCTTTCGCACCACCACGCAGCTTCCGCGCGCGGTGCACCCGCTGGACGCTCTCGGCGAGCTGCGGGAACACCGACAGCGCGACGATCACGGCCGTGCCGACCTCGTAGAGCGCCGGTGGCATGGCCTTGAGCAGCCGTTTCGGGTTGGCCAGGGCGTTGGCCGCGCCGAGGCAGAGCACCATCGTGGCCAGCCGCAGGCCGTCGTAGAGTCCACCGAGGACGGACTCCGCGGAGACGTCGCCGAGCAGCCGGATCCCCGCCGCCCAGGCGGGCAGCGGGATTTCGGGCAGGCGCAGGATGATCGTCGCCCCCTCGGCGCCGCCGAAGACGATCCGGAAGAACACCCGCACCCCGATGATCACCGCGGCCAGGTAGGCGTACATCCGGAACGCCATCGCCCACGGCGCGTCCGCCCGCCGCGCGATGACGACGTAACAGAGCACCGCGCAGATCGTCAGCAGCAGCCACGGGTTCGTCGTCCGGCCCGCGGCGACCGCCAGCCCGAGCGCCCACACCCACCACGCGGCGGGATGCAGGTCGCGGGGCAGGAACCAGGAAGCGGGCATCACCTTTCCCGGGCGCGCTTGCGCTGCCGCGCGGTGAACCACGCCGCGGCGGCGAGCAGCACGACCGCTCCCCCGGCCACCCAGGGCGCGTAGTCGCTCGCCCCGGCCTGCTCCTTGATCGCCTGGTTCACGTCGGGCGCGCCTTCCCCGCCGGTGAACGTCACGTTCTTCGCGGGATCGGGCGCCCCCTGCGCGCCCCCGCCCGGCCGCGGCTTCGGCGGCGGCAACGCCCGTGAGGACGCCGGATCCTGCCCCGGCTGTCCCGGGGTGGCCGCCTGGGTGCCCGGTGCGGCGGTCGCCGTCGTGCCGGCGCCGCCTTGCTTGCCGCCGGCCACGCTGCCGGGCTGCTTTTCGTTGACGTCACCGGAGCTCGGTGCCGGTTCCGGGGCCGTCGAGCAGGACTGGCCCTCGGTGCCCGGGCGCACCGGGGCGATCCGCGGGACCGGGTTCGAGTCGGCGGTCGCGTTGAGCGAGAACGACCAGCCCTCGAAGCCACCCGCCGTGAAGTCGCGGTTCTTCACCCCCCACTGGCTGTACTCCCACGCGCAGTTGTTCCCCGTGTGCCAGTAGGACCAGTACCCCGCGGCGGGCGGAGTGTCCACACAGGTCTCTTTGTAGTGCTCGTTGCCCTTGACCGGGATCTCCTCGACCGCGGACGGGCGGTTCTCGATCCGGCAGATGAACGCCTCGCCCCAGCGCTGCACCCCGGCGATCTGGAACCCGGCGTTCTTGAGCGCGTCCAACCCGGTGCCGCGGCCGGTCTGCGGGTCACAGCGGACGATGGTCGTGCCGCCGAGCTGCTGGAAGTCGAGCACGACGGTGACGCCGGTGCCGTCGGCGCAGAAGCCGGGCCGGCCCTTGCTCTGGTCGACGGCGTGCGCCGGGCCGGTGGTGAGCGCGGCCGTCAGCAGCGTGACGGCCGCGCCCGTGAGGATCCGCCTCATTGCACCGTCAGCGACGCGGTCGAGTAGACCGTGCCGCCGGTCCCGGTCGCCTTGATCGTGTACGTGTAGGTGCCCGCCGCCGTGGGGGTGATCGTCCGCGTCCCGCCCGGCACCGCCAGCGACCCCGACCAGGAGCCGCCGCCGGCCGCCGGGGTGACCGACTGCGCGGCGAGCGTCGTGGTGTTGGTGGACGTCCAGGTCAGCGTGGTGCTCTGGCCCAGGGTGATCTTGTGGTCCAGGTCGTCGGCCGACAGGCTCACGGTCGGGTTGCCCGCGTTCACGGCCGGGTTGAGCGGAGTCACTCGCGGCACCGGGTTCGTGCTGGCCGACCGGTTGAGGGAGAACGACCAGCCCTCGAAACCGCCGGGGACGACGTTGCGGTTCAGCGCGCCGTAGCTGCTGTAGGTCCAAGCCGACGTCGCACCGGTGGCGTTCCAGTACGACCAGTACGCGGCGGCGGGCGGCGTCCGCACGCAGGCTTCCTTGTACGTGGGGTTGCCCGAGACGGGGATCGACTCGGCCGCCGCGGGCCGGCCCTCCAGCCGGCACACGAACCCGAGCCCCCACTGCGCGACGCCGGCGACCGCGATCCCGGCGTCCTGCAGGGCCTTGATGCCGGTGCGGTCCGTGCCGGGAGCGGCGTTCGGCGAGCAGCGGGTGATCGTCGGCGCGGCGGTGCCGCCGTTGCCGTCGAGCTCCTGGAAGTCGACGACGACGGTGACGCCGGTCAGCGCGTCGTTGCCGGTGCAGATGCCGTTGTAGCCCTTGGCCGGATCGACGGCCGAAGCCGGCGTCGCCGAAGCGACGACGAGTCCGGCCAGGACGGCGAGCCCGGCCAGCAGCGAAGGAAGACGTCTCATGGTGTTACCCCCTGGTGCGTGGTGTGCGGGTGATCAGGTGGCGCAGGCCGGCGGCCAGCGCGAAGGCGAGGACGAGCGCGGCGCCGGACAGGCGGAAGGCCAGCCAGAGCGCGGAGTTGTGCACGGCGGACGGCACCGGGACGACGCCGGAGCCGGCCGCGGCGGCGAGCGGCGGCGCCAGCGGCAGCCGGACCGCCGTCGTGAGCGGGGAGCCGTCCGCGTCGAGCCAGCTCCGGCCGGCGAGCCCGCTCGCCGTGGTGATGCTCGCGCCGGGATCACTCGGCCCGCCCGGGGTCTTCGGGAACCCGCCGTCGGCCAGGACGAGCGCGCCGAGAGCCTGCGCGGCCCTGCTCGCGTCGAGCCCGGCCGAGCCGAAACCGCGGGCGGCGGCCGCGGTGAGCACGGGATCGGGCTGCCCGTCCGGCCCGGCGACCGTGCCGTCGGGTCCGGTCCGGGCGGCCAGCGCGGCGGCGGCGGACTCGAGGGCCCGCCGGTGTCCGGCGCTCCAGCCCGGCGGCGGGACGTTGCCGGTCTCCACCGCGGCCGGGTCCCGGCGTTTCGCGTTCAGTGCCTCGATCGCGGCGGCCGTCGCGGCGACATCGCCGGTGGCGCACGGCTTTTCCGTCAAGACCGGCGGGAAGAGCCCGTCGGCGCACTGGTGCGCGGCGAGCGTGCCGATCGCGGTTTCGGCCGGCCCGGCGATCGTCGTCGCCACCGTGGCCCACGCGTGCCGTCGCAGGGATCCGGTGGTGTCGGCGAATGCGCCGGTGTCGGTGAACCCACCCGATGCGGTGCGCAGGGCGGCGAGGTCCGCGTCCAGCCGGCCGGCGGCCGGATCCGCCGCGAAGTGGGCAATGACGTCCAGCTTGGCCAGGGGTTCGGCGTAAGCCGCCTGGCCCTGTTCATAAGGCGCACCGTGGGCGTACGCCTTGATCGAGTCCGGGCTCAGCAGGAAGCGGGACGCCCGGTCCGTGGCGTCCGGCTGCTGCCCGAGCGTGTGCAGGGCCAGGACGAGATCCGCGGTGAGGTCGTAGTCGACGAAGGTCTTGCCGTCCTGGGTGACTTCGACGTGGTCACCGTCGGCGAGCCGGCTCGCGAGGTAGCTGCCCAGCCGGTCGGCCGGGGTCGGGCCGGTCACCTGCGCCGGCGCGTCGGCGGGGACGACGACGGTGCCGCGCGGCGAGCCGGGCCGCACCGCCGGGGTGCCGGCCTTCTTGCTGACCGGCGGCGTTGCCGCGGGATTGCCCGCAGCCGGGGGCTTTTCGCCGGTCGGCGGCGGTGGAGCAGCCAGGCTGCAGCCTGGATCCGGCTGCGTCGGCGCTCCGGTGTGCCCCAGGGTGAGGTCGTGGAACCCGGTCCCGGACAGGCCGAGTGCGGCCTGCGCGCTCGCGCGGATCCAGGTGTCGAGGCCGCTGATCCCGTTGGTGCGCGCCGCTGCGTACTCGGCCGGGGTGTAGGCGATCGCGCCGAGCTGGTCGCCGAGCCGGGTGCCCGCGTCGGCCGCCGTCGCTTCGGCGGACTCGAGGAAAGCGGTTCCCGAGGCCGTCGCGGCGTCCGCGCACCCGGCGTCGGCGAGGGCCTGCAGGATCAGGCCGGTGCTGTTGGTGTTGGGCGCTTCGGTGCCGACGCCGCCACCCCAGCCGCCGCTCGCGGTCTGGTGGGCCTTCAGCCACCGCACGGTCCTGGTGATGGGCGCGTCGAGGTCCGCCGCGCCGGCGTCGCGCGCGGCGAGCATGGCCGAGAGCGCGATCCCGGTGGTGTCGCCGTCCGGTGCCGACTGGTCGAGCGCCTTGCCCTCGTCACACGTCGAGATCCGGTGGCCGTCCGGTGTCACCTGGTCGCCGGTCCCGGTGGTGGCGATCAGCCCGAAGAAGATCCGGAAGTAGCCCTCCGAGCACTGCTGCTTCAGCATCGTGTCGATCGCGAGCCGGTCGGTCAGACCGGCGCCCGCCAGCCCGATCACGGCCAGGGCCTGGCCGAACATGTTGGCGTTGTTGCTGACGAAGTCCTGGAAGTCGGGGTTCTTCGAGTAGTCGCTGACCCGGCCCTTGTCCACGCCCGAACGCGCGATCGTGCCGAGGGTTTCGGCGACCATGTCGTGCCCGCCGAAGGACCGCGGGTCCCGCCCGGCGATTTCCGCGGCGACCAGCACCTTCGCCGCGGCGCCGCCGGTGATGATCGCGTCGTAACCCTGGCCGGGGACGAGGCCGTCCCAGGTGTAGTAGTCGGTGGCGTGGTGGTCGAGGTACTCGACGATCGGCGCGGCCAGCGCACCGTCGCCGGAGGCGTACATCGCGAAGAGCGTGTCGATCATCAGGCCGTGGTCGGGCAGCGCGCCACCGAGCGGGTTCTGCAGGGTCCCGTCGGGTGAGAGCTGCGCGGCGAGCCAGCGCGAAGTCGCTTTCGAGGCCGTGAGATCACCGGCGAAGGCCGGGGTCACCGCGCAGACGGTGAACACGACGACCGCGGACACCAAAGCCGCGAAGGGTCCGAACCGCTTGCCGGCCACCTGATCTTTCCTCTCCCCAGCCGCCGGCACGGCACACGAGGGAGACCGGCCCTGCGGGGCCGGGGGTCCACTCACTGTTGACGCGACAGCGGTTCGACATCACCTGCCCGAGGAGGTAGCCCGACTCGTCACCCAAGGTGACCCACGGTTGCGCGACAGCGCCGGAATTCGACCGGCTTCCCCTGCCACGGGCAGAAAAATCATGAAGTTGTCCTGGCCAAACAGGGCGACACTAACACCTGGTCAGCCGAACGGGAACGGCAGAACTCACGTCGGCCGGCTCGGCCCCTGGTACAGCGGGCCGAGCACCTGCCGGTAGGTCGCGCCGTCCGGCGCGGTGAAGGCGCCCGCTGTGCGCCTCGAGCACATCCAGCCGGTAGTGCCCCTGGTACAGGTAGTCCTGGTTGTTCCGCTGATACCGGCATTCCCGCAGGGGGCGCCGCATCGGACTGCTTGACGAGCCGAAGGCACGCAACGAGCTGCACGTCGTCGTGCACGGTGCCAGACGTGGTGGCCGGCGAGGTCGTCGCCGAGCACCGGCGGCCCGGCCACCACGTCCTCCAGCACCGGCGCGCCGGACCACCCGGTCGCCGCCGCGAGCACGATCGCCCCGAGCGCCGCGGCCGCGGGTGCGGGCCCGGGGACGCGTCGGTCAGTGCTGCCCGGGCTCCGGGGCCGAGGTGGTGGCCGGCGCCGGGTGGAGCAGGTGCCGGCGCAGGAAGTCCAGCTCCGCCTCGGCCGCCGCGTCGTGCTCGTCGAGGAACGGCGCGTAGTGCCCGCCGCGCAAGCGGACCAGCTCGCCGCGGGGTGCCCGCCTGGCCGCCCGGGCGGCGGGTTCCGGCAGCGCGGACCGGTCCTGGTCGCAGACGAGCACCAGCAGCGGGACGGAAATCCGGGGCGCGTGCCCGCCGGGCCGGTAGAACCCGAGGGCCAGCGCCGACCGGGCGGCGGCGGCCTGCTGCCACTCCGGGTAGCGGCCACCCGGGTTGAGCGCCCGGTCGCCGTCGGCGGCGTCCGGCGTGGTGAGGGCCGCGACGGTGCCCGGCGCCCCGGCGAGCGGCACCAGCAGCGGCGGACGGCCGACGAGACCGCCGAGCGCGTCGAGGATCCCGCGGCCGGTGAGGCGAAGCATGGCCAGCGGCTTCTGGTACCGGGCCACGTTGCGCGTGACGGCCAGGCCGTCCGCGTTCGGCGTCTGCGCGATCGCCGCCGCGAGCCGCGTGGCCCCGGCCGCGACGCGGAAGACGTGCCCGCCGGAGGAGGAGAAGCCCCAGAGCGCCAGCCGTTCCGGGTCGACGCCCGGCAGCGTCGCGGCGAACCGGATCGCCGCGCGCGAGTCGGCCAGCTGCTCGCGCACGCGGACGATCTGACGGGGCGACCCGCCGCTTTCCCCGAGGTGCCGGTAATCGAAGGCGAGGACGGTGAAGCCGGCTTCGGCGAACCGGGCCGCGAACAGGTCCGTCGCCGGTTCCTTCGTCACGCCGAAGCCGCCGGCCATCACCACGCAGCCGCCGTTGGTCCCCGGGTAGTGCCAGGCGACGCACTCGGCGTCCCCGCTGACGAACCGGACCTTCTCGCGTACCGCAGACATGTGACCTCCCAGTGGGTCCGGTGACCCTGCGCGAAGTGAACCACGTGGTTCGCAAACTGTCCAGGACGCCCTCACCGCGCGGCGAGGTACTTGCGCGAGTACATTTGTACTTGTGCAGGTACACGACGACGAGCAGCGGTCGGTCACCAACCGGGCGCGGCGGGAGCAGATCGTGCAGGCCACGATGGAGCTGATCGCCGAGCAGGGCTGCCGCGCGGCCACGTTGCAGGCGGTCGCGAAGCGAGCGGGCATCCGGTCGACGCGGACGATCTCCTACCACTTCGCGGGCAAGGACGACCTGATCGCGGCGGTGAGCGCCGAGATCTTCCGGATCATCGGCGCCTTCGTGGCCGGGCAGGCGACCGCGCCCGACGACCCGCGTGACGCCCTCGCGGCCTACATCCGGTCCGCGGTCGCGCTCAACCAGACACACCGGATTCCGATGCGCGCGCTGACCAGCATCGTGCTCGACCACCGGCCCGAGACCGAAGAACGGCCCTACGACACGAAACAGGAGAACACCGCCGTCACGCGCGTGCAGGACATCCTCGAACGCGGCCAGCAGGCCGGCGTGTTCCGGCCGTTCGACGCCTGGGTGATGGCCGTGACCGTGCAGCGCTCCCTGGACGGGATCGGCTTCCTGCTGGAGGCCCGCCCCGACCTGGACCTGACGCACTACGCCGACCAGCTCGTCGACACGTTCGACCGCGCGACGCGCGCACCCCGCGCCCGCAGGAAGGGAGCGAAGTCATGACCGACGTCCGCCCCGGCACGGCTCGCGAACCCCAGCTCGACACCCTCGTGCGCGTCATGCTCGTGAACCTCGCGGTGGGGCTGGTCGTCGCCGCGATCACCCTCGTCTGGCACCGGCAGATCCTCGACTTCCAGCTGGCCGCGCTCGGCCCGGCCGACCGGGGCGCCGCCGCCGACGGGCTGTCCACGCAGCTGTGGTCGCGTCCCGGCCCCGCCGTGGCGGTGGCCCTGCTGTACCCGCTGTTCATCCGGCGGCTGCGCGAACACCGGCGCAGCGCGTACCGGCGGGTGCTCATCGTTTCGGTACTGCAGATCGCGTCGTTGCTGTGGTTCGTCCTCGGCGGCAGTTTCCCGTGGTGGCTCCACGCGGCGCAGGTCGTGCAGCTGGTGGCCGTCGCCGCCGTGCTCTTCGCCGCGAGCCGCCGGGCCGTGCGCGAGCTGTTCCCGCGGACCACAAAGGACAGTGGTGGCAACGCCAAGGCGGCGTGGTTCCTGGTCTTCGCCGCCCCGCTCATCGCCGAGGTGGCGCTCGGCTCGACACCGCCCGCGATGGCGTGGCTGGTCGTGCTGTGGGTGCCCGTCTACGGCGCCGGGGTGCTGCTGATCCGCGAACTGGTGGTGCGCACCGGCCGCGGCTGGCCGAGCCTGGTCGTTCTGGGCATCGCCTACGAGATCCTGGAGGACGGCGTCGGCCTCCAGGCGCTGACCAGCCCCAAGCTGTACGACGCCGCGCACTGGGGCGTCCGCTTCCTCGGGCTCAACCTCACTTACTGGCAAGCCAACGCGCTCTACCACGTCGTCTTTTCCGTGCTGATCCCCATCACGCTCGCCAACCTGGTCTTCCCCGCCCACCGGAACCGGCCGTACGTCGTCCACCGGCGGCGGCTGTACCTGATCGCGCTGGCCTTCGCGGCCGGTGTCGCCCTGGTGCGGTTCCTCGTGGTCCCCTCCCAGGATCCCGGCTACCAGACGCCCACGGGTTACCTGATCGGCTACGCGGTCGCGGTTGTCGTGCTCGGCGTCGTCGCGCTGCGGCTGGTGCCCCGTCGCGGCGAAAACCGTCCCGCCACCTCGGCCCGCGTGCCGTCGATCGGAACCCTGTACGCCGGCACGGGCGTGCTCACGGTCGTGGCCTTCGCCCTGGTCTTCCGGATGCTCGGCGCGGCGCAACCGGCGTTCGCCCACGGCCTCTGGGTGCTGGTGCCGATGGTCGTGGAACTGCTCCTGCTCGCCACCGTGACACGGATGCTGGTCCGGTTCGGTCGTTCGGCAGAGTGGACCGGCCGCCACGTCCTCGCCGTGTGCGGCGGTGCACTGGCCGGCCACACCCTGGCCGGAATGCTGATCTTCGGGCGCGGCGACCTCGGCACCTACCTCGGGCTGGCCGTCGTCCTCGTGGTCACCGTTCTGCTCGTCGCCCGGCTGGACCACCGTCTCCGCGCATAATGGCGGGGTGCTCGCGCCTTTCGGAGACCTGCCCGTGGCCGTCAGCGTCGGCGCCTTCTTCGCGGGCGAACTCGTCCAGGCGTTCCGCACCCGCCGCGGCGCGCAACTCGTCGATGTACGCGCGGAACTCTTCTTCAGGGCGATGTTCTTCGGGGCGATCCTGCTGTGGCCGATCGGCCGGGCGGTCGTCCCGGCCGCCGGCATCGGCGGCGTGTGGCCGTTCACGGTCGGGATCGTGCTCGGGTGGCTCGGCCTGCTCCTGCGCTGGTGGTCCTTCGCCAGCCTGGGCAAGTACTTCACCGTGACGGTGCGGACGAGCGAAGACCAGCCCGTCGTCGACCACGGCCCCTACCGGGTCCTGCGCCACCCGAGTTACACCGGCCTGTTGCTCGTCTTCGCCGGCGGTGGCCTGGTCGCCGGCAACTGGGTCAGCACGGTGGGCGCGATAGCGGTGCTGCTGATCGCCCTGATCCACCGCCTCCGCATCGAGGAGCGCGCGCTCGGCGAAGCGCTGGGTGACCGCTACCGGCAGTTCGCGGCGAGCCGTGCGCGGCTCGTCCCGTACGTGTGGTGAGCGGGTCACTCACCTTCCAGCTCGGCCAGCTGCTCGGCGGCCGTCTGGCTGCCCTCCGCGGCAAGGCGGCGCAGCTCGTCCAGGTCTTCGCGCTCGGTCGCCAGCTCGATCAGCAGATCCACGGCGTCCGCATTCCCCGCCGCGGCCCACGTGCGCAGCTCTTCGGCGTCGCCACGCTCCGCGGCCAGCTCGACCAGCTGGTCGACGGCGTCCGGGTCGCCGGCCGCCGCCTGGGCACGCAGGTCCGTCATGTCGCTCCTTGCTAGACGTCGATGCGGGAACCCATGATGACCGTGCGGTCCCGGGGCAGGCCGAAGTACTCCGCGGCGTCCGCCGTGATGTAGGACGTGGCGATGAACAGCCGCTTGCGCCAGCCCGCCATCGTCGGTTCCTTCCCGCGCTGCAGCTCGATCTTCGACAGGAAGTAGGACGCCTCGTCCAGCTGCAGCCGGCCTTCCGTGGCCGCCGGGTCCAGCATCGCTAGGGCCGCGGGCACGTCCGGGGTCTCCATGTAGCCGTACCGGGCGGTGACGAAGACGATCCCGTCGTCCTTGTGCCCCAGGTCTTCGACGCTCACCCGCTGCTCCGCCGCGACCCGCGGGACCGGCTCGGTCTCCAGCGACATGATGACGACGTGCTCGTGCCGCACGTGGTTGTGCTCGGCGTTGGCCCGCAGCGCCAGCGGCGCCGTCGCCCCGCCCCGGTTGAGGAACACCGCCGTGCCGGGCACCCGCTGGGTCGGGGTGTCCCGGTTGCGCAGCTGCTCGACGAACTCCCGCAGCGAGCCTTCGTGGCGTTCCCGCTCGGCGGTGACGATGTGGCGGCCCCGCTGCCACGTCGTCATGATCGTGAACACCGTCAGCCCGATCAGCAGCGGCAGCCACGCCCCGTGCACCAGCTTGGTCAGGTTGGCCGCCACGAACAGCAGGTCGACGAGCAGCAGCACGGCCGCGCCGACGCCGATCAGCCACCGCGGTGTCCCCCACTTGGACCGGGCGACGTAGAAGAACAGCAACGTCGTGATGGTGATCGTCCCCGTGACCGCCATGCCGAACGCGAACGCGAGCGCCGTCGAGCTGCGGAAGGCGAAGACCAGCGTGAGCACCGAAACCAGCAGCAGCCAGTTGATCCACGGGACGTAGATCTGCCCGCGCTCGGTCTCCGAGGTGTGCGCGATCCGCAGCCGTGGCAGGTAGCCGAGCTGGGCGGCCTGGGCGGTGACCGAGTAGGCCCCGGTGATCACCGCCTGGGAGGCGATCACCGTGGCCGCGGTGGCCAGCACCACCATCGGCAGCCGGCCCCACGACGGCACCAGCAGGAAGAACGGGCTGCTGATGTTCGCCTGGTCCTCGAGGATCAGCGCGCCCTGCCCGAGGTAGCTGAGCACGCAGGCGGGGAACACCAGGAACAGCCACCCGCGGGTGATCGCCCGGCGGCCGAAGTGCCCCATGTCGGCGTACAGGGCTTCGGCGCCGGTGACGGCGAGGACGACGGCCGCCAGCGCGAAGAACGCGATGTCGAAGTGCCCGGCCATGAACCCGATGGCGTAGGTGGGCGAGAGGGCCTTGAGGATGTCCGGGTGCTCGGCGATCCCGCCGATGCCGCACGCGCCGACGACCACGAACCAGGCGATCATGACGGGCCCGAACACCCGCCCGACCGCGGCGGTCCCCCGCCGCTGCACCAGGAACAGCCCGATGATGATCACCACGGTGATCGGCACGATCCAGGCGTCGAGCGAATCCGAGACGACCTTCAGGCCCTCCACCGCCGACAGCACCGAGATGGCCGGGGTGATCATGCTGTCCCCGAAGAACAGCGCGGCGCCGAAGATGCCCAGCCCGGCCAGCAGGACGGCCGCGCGCTTGCCGCGCTGGGAGCCGAGGCGGCGCAACAGCGTGATGAGGGCCATGATGCCGCCCTCACCGTCGTTGTCCGCGCGCATCGCGAGCAGCACGTAGGTGACCGTGACGATGATCATCACCGACCAGAAGATCAGCGACACCACGCCGAACACGTTGCCCGTGCTCACCGGCACCGGATGCGGGTCGGCCGGGTTGAAGACCGTCTGCAGCGTGTAGATCGGGCTGGTGCCGATGTCCCCGAACACCACGCCGAGCGCCCCGACGACGATGCCCAGCCGCACCGAATCCCGCACGTGCGACGGCTTCTCCGCGGTGGTCGTCTCCTCGCTCACGCACCCCTCCTCCGGCCTGGCAGGCCCAACCCCGCGGACCCTACCGGTCCACTGTGGCCGGAAGCCGGATGTCCGGGGCGGGCACGGAGGCGGCGCGCCGGGATTTACGAAATCTTAGCGCCGCCGGCCCGGCGTTTCCGCGTGCTAGCCGGCGTCCTGGAGGCCGGCGGCGAGCAGTTCCCGCAGGGCGTCGGACAGCGACGCGAACATCGGGACGCCCGCGGCCAGCCCGGTGATGCGGAACAGCCGGGCGAGCGTCCTGCTGCTCGCGACCAGCCCGAAGCGACGCCCTTCGGCGCCGGCCCGTTCCGCGGCCGCCGCCAGGGCGCGGGCGCCGGCGAGGCCGACGAACGCGATCTGGGTGAGGTCCACCAGCGTCGTGCCCGGCGGGGTCTCCCGCAGTTCGCGCTCCAGGATCGGGACCGTCAGGGTGTCGATCTCCCCGGCGAAGGTCAGGACGAGCAGGCCGGGGCGGTACTCCGTCCGGCGGGCCGCGAGGGGCCGTCCGGCCGGGACGGGGATCGGTGACTGAGGGGACACGGTGTCGGCGGGCCTTCCGCGCCGGCGGGCCGGCGTTCGCAGGGAGGTGATCAAGGACGGGGTCTTGATACCCAAACTTCCGGCGGGGAAACGCGCTTTCCGGGTGTGATCCGGCCGTTCTAGGGTCGGCACCGTGACCACCTGGAGCTGGGATCCTTCGCTGTACTCCGGCAGTGCCGCCTACTACGCGCGCGGCCGCGCCGGATATCCGCAGGTCATCGCCGAGGCCCTGTCCGCCGAGCTGGAGCTGGACGGGTCGGGCCGCCTGCTCGACGTCGGCTGCGGGCCGGGGTCGCTGACCCTGCTGCTGGCCGGCTGTTTCGAAGAAGCCGTCGGCCTGGACGCCGACCCGGACATGCTCGCCGAAGCGGCCCGGCTCGCGTCCGAGGCGGGGATCCGCAACTGCCGGTGGCTGCAGCGCCGGGCCGAGGACCTCCCGGGCGACCTCGGCGGGTTCCGGCTGGTCACCTTCGCCCAGTCGTTCCACTGGCTGGACCGCCCGCGCGTCGCCGCGGCCGTGCACGGGATGCTGGCCGCCGGCGGCGCCTGCGTCCACGTCCACGCCGCGACGCACCAGGGCGCCGGAGAAACGGCACCGCCGCACGACGCGATCACGGACCTGGTGCGGCGCTACCTCGGCCCGGTCCGCCGCGCGGGCCAGGGTGTGCTCCCCGACGGCACGGCCTCGGGCGAAGCGGAGATCTACCGCGCGGCCGGCTTCCGCGGCCCGCGGCGGCTCGAGGTCCCGGGGCCGGTCGTCACGCGTGACGCCGACGACGTCGTCGCCGCGGTCTTCTCGCTGTCCAGCTCGGCGCCCCACCTGTTCGGCGACCGGCTCGCCGGGTTCGAAACCGAGCTGCGGGAACTCCTGCACGAGGCGAGCCCGGACGGGACGTTCCGCGAGCAGCTGCGGGAGATCGCCGTCGACGTCTGGCGCCCCTGAGCCGTTCGGCCGCCGCGGTGCGCCAGATCGCCGGACACATCCCGGGTTGACCCTGGACAGCCGTCGAACGCCTGTGCTCTGATCACTACCGCCAGATTTACAACGTTGTAAGCGGTCCCGGGAACGGAGCAGCCCGTTGGCATCGAAACTGTGGCGGAGGTCGTGCGCGGTCGTCGCGGTCGTGAGCACGGTGGCGGCGTTGACCGTGGCGGCATCGGATCCGGCGGCCGGCACGTCCCGGCCGCGGACGGTGACCGCGGGTGACGCGCGCTTCCAGGTGCTCTCCCCCACGCTGATCCGGACCGAGTACGCCGCCGACGGCAAGTTCCTCGACAGCCCCACCTACACCGCGATCGGGCGGGACGGCTTCGCGCCGACGTCGTTCACCTCCACCACCTCGGGCGGCTGGCTGACGATCAAGACGAGCGCGGTCACCCTGCGGTACCAGGTGGGCTCCGGCCCGTTCACCGCCCAGAACCTCGTGGTGCAGGAGAGCGCCGGGACGACGCCGGTGACATCGACGCCGTGGCAGCACCTGACGTGCGCGGCCGGGGCGCTGTGCGAGGCGGAAGACCTGTCGTACAACGGCTTGGCCGTCGCCTCCGACCACACCGGCTACACCGGCGGCGGGTTCGTGGCCGGCTTCGAGGGCACGGGCAACTCCCTGTCCGCCGACGTGGACGTCACCACGGCGGGCCAGTACCTCTTCGACGCGCGGTACGCCAACGCGCTCGCCGGGGACGGCCAGCAGGTCACGCGCACCCTGTCGGTGGCGGTCGACGGCGGCGCGAGCACGACGGTGCCCCTGCCGGTGACCGCGAACTGGGACACGTGGGGTGTGGCGTCCGTCCCGCTGCAGCTGGCCGCGGGACGGCACACGGTCACCTTGACGCGCACGGCCGCGGATTCGGGCAACGTCAACGTCGACAGCGTCGCCCTGCTCACCCCGGGCTCGAGTTATCCGCCGGCGTCGGCGAAGGCGATGCTGGACTGCCGGTTCGGCGTCGACTGCGAGGCCGAGTCGGCCCGCGCCGCGGGATCGGCGAAGCTCGCGTCCGACCACGCCGGGTACGCCGGCCCGGGCTTCGTCGCGGAGCTGAACCAGGGCTCGAGCCTGACCCAGCGCGTCGTCGCCGTGCCCGCCGACGGCACCTACGCGCTGCAGGTGCGCTACGCCAACGGCACCGGCGGCGACGGCCTGCACCAGACCCGCACGGCGACCGTGTCGGCCGGGGGCGCCGCGCAGGTGCTTTCCCTGCCCGCGACGAACGACTGGGACACCTGGGGCACCGCGTCGGTCCCGATCGCGCTCAAGGCCGGGACGAACGACGTCACCCTGGCCTGTCCCGACGTCGCCAGCTGTCACGTCAACCTGGACACCCTCGCGGTGACGCCGGCCGGCGCACCCGCCCCGGCCCCGCACCTCGCGCTCGGCGGCTACCGCCGCGGCCTCGACGGCGTGAACGGCGACAACGGCGACCCGAAAACGGTCCCCGGCCTGCTGTACCAGGACGGCTGGTACCTGCTCGACGACTCGGGGTCGGCCGTCTACAACCCGGACACGAAGAAGGTCACCCCGCGCGGTGACCACGGCGGCAAGGCCTACCGCGACGGTTACGTCTTCGGCTACGGCCACGACTACCAGCGGGCGCTGGGCGACCTGGCCACCCTCACCGGGCCGCCGCAGCTGCTCCCCCGCTGGGCCTACGGCGTCTGGTACTCGGAGTACTTCGACCGCACCGCGGCCGACTACGAGAACACCATCGTGCCCCGATTCCGCGCGGAGGGCGTCCCGCTGGACGTCCTGGTCACCGACACCGACTTCAAGGCGCCCGACACCTGGAACGGCTGGGAGATCGATCGCACGAAGTTCCCCGACCCCAAGGCGTTCTTCGACTGGTCGGCCGCGCAGGGCCTGCACAACACGCTCAACACGCACCCGAGCATCCGCAGCACCGACCCGCAGTTCGCGCAGGCGCAGGCGACCGCCAAGGGCAAGCTCACGAAGTCGACCAACTGCGGGTCCGGCGGGGGTGGCGGCGACTGCTACACCTTCGACTGGGGTGACCCGAACCAGCTGAAGGCCTACCTCGACCTGCACCGGACGATGGACCAGCAGGGTGTGGACTTCTGGTGGCTGGACTGGTGCTGCGACGGCTCGCAGTCCTCTTTGGATGGTGTGACGCCGGACGCGTGGATCAACCAGCAGTACGCCGACGACTCGGCCCCGGCCATCGGGCGCGGGTTCGTGATCTCCCGTGCCTACGGGTCCCTGCAGTCCGGCGGCTACAGCAACCCGGCCGGCGTGCCGACCGGGCCGTGGGCCGACAAGCGCTCGACGATCCACTTCACCGGCGACACGTCCTCCACCTGGGGAACGCTGCGCATGGAGGTCGGCTACACCCCGGGTGAGGCCGCGGCCACCGGGATGTCCGCGGTCAGCCACGACATCGGCGGGCACAACGACACCACCGGCCTGCCGGGGTCGGAGACGGACCCGTCGGGCCGGCACACCGTCAAGCTGCCGGACGACCTCTACGCGCGCTGGGTGCAGCTCGGCACGTTCCAGCCGATCGACCGCCTGCACAGCAACCACAGCGACCGGCTGCCCTGGCAGTACGGGCCCGAGGCGAAGGCGTCGGCGACGAAGTTCCTCAACCTGCGCGAGAACCTCGTCCCGTACACCTACACGCTCGCGCAGCAGGCCGCCACGACCGGCGTCCCGGTGACCCGGCCGCTCTACCTCGACTACCCCGAAGAGGCGAACGCGTACCGGCTCGCGGGCAGCGAATACCTGTACGGCCCGGACGTGCTGGTCGCCCCGGTCACCACGCCGGGCACCACCGCCACCACGAACGTCTGGTTCCCGCCCGGCACGTGGACGGACTACTTCACCGGCAAGACCTACGCCGGCGGCACGACCCAGGCGATCACCACCGACCTGAGCACGATGCCGGTGTTCGTCAAGGCCGGCGGCATGGTGCCGAGCCGGGCGAAGAACGTCACCGACGACGTCCGCAACCCGCTCGACGCGCTGACGCTCACCGTCGCCGAGGGCGCGTCGAGCACCTTCACCCTCTACGACGACAACGGCAGCAGCAGCCGGAGCGCGACCACCAAGGTCCGCTACACCGCGGGCAACCACACCGTCCGGATCGACCCGGCCGACGGGTCGTTCCGCGGCCAAGTGCGGGACCGGCGGTGGACGGTCACGTTCCTCGGGGCGACCGCGCCGAAGGCGGTCACCGTCGGCGGTGACCGGCTGGCGCCCAGCGCGTACCACTGGGACGCCGCGACGCACACCCTGACCGTGACGCTGCCTCCGCGGAACGTCCACACACCGGTGACGGTCGCCTACCGGTGAGGTTCGATCACCAGCCGGGCGATGCGGCGGGTCTCGTCGAGGGTGAACCGGTAGTCCAGGTCGACGAGCCCGCCGGGGAAGTTCCCTTCGACGCGACAGGTGACGAGCGCCTCGCCGTCCTCTGTGGACTTCGCTGACAGCGGCGTCGTCGTGAAGGTGTAGTCGCCGGCCGGGCGGTCGAGCCAGGCGCGGACGGCGGTGACGCCGTCGTGGCTCGCACCGTCGTCGGTGACGTGCGCGCCGTCGGCGAACGCGACGATCGCGGCGGTCCGGTCACCGGCGATGGTCAGCGCGAGGTAGGCGCGGACGGCGTCCGGGAGTGCTTCGAGCACGGGAGTCTCCTTTTCTAGGCTGCGTCAGGGAAGTCGACACCGCGGGACACGGCCTCGTCCGCGCGGACGGCGTCGAGGGTCCGCTGGAGCCGGGACGTGACCTTGTCGAAGGCCGGGCCGCCGAGCACCAGCCGGTGCGGCGGGTCCGGCCGTTCCATGGCGGCCAGCACCGCCCGCACGCCGCGTTCGGGATCCCCCGGCTGACGGCCGTCCTGCTCGACGAAGGCGTCGCGGACGGCGTCGAGCAGCGGTGTGTAGGCGTCGACGGTCTCGCGGACCGGTTCCCCGGAGAAACCGGCGTAGGCGTGCGTCCGGAACGCGCCGGGCTCGACCAGCAGGACCTTGATCCCGAACGGCTCGACCTCCTGGCGCAGCGCGTCGCACAGGCCTTCGACCGCGAACTTGGCCGCGCTGTAGAAACCGAAGCCCGGGACGGCGTCCATCCCGGCGGCCGAAGACATCGTGACGACCCAGCCGCGGCCGCGGGCGCGCATGGCCGGCAGCACCTCGCGGAGCACGGTGACCACGGAGAAGAAGTTCAGCTCGAACGAGCCGCGCACGACGTCGTCGGTGGTGCCCTCGACCGAGCCGTACCAGCCGCGCCCGGCGTTGTTGACCAGCACGTCGATCTCGCCGAAGTGCTCCCGCGCCTCGGCGACGGCGCGGCGCACCTCGTCCGGCGCGGTGACGTCCAGCCGCACCGCGTGGGCGCGTTCGCCGTGCTCGGCCACCCACTCCTTCAGCTCCTCGGGACGCCGGGCCGTCAGCACGACCCGGTCGCCCGCCTCGAGCGCGGCCTCGGCGTACGCCATCCCGAACCCGCCCGGCGTGCCGCCGGTGATGAACCAGTTCCGCACGTTCCCACCTCCACTACAGACGCTATAGCGTTGACTATAACACCTGTAGCGGCAAGCTTGGAGCAGCTAGGCGATCTCCTCGACCACCACGTCCGGCCGGACCGGGCGATGTCCACCTCCACGATCCGGGCGGAACGGGCCTCACTCGGGGTGCCAAGCCGTCAGAGCACGAACCCGGTCGGGAACGGGTCGGACGGGTCGAGCAGGTAGGTGGCGGTGCCGGTGATCCACGCGCGGCCCGAGAACTCCGGGACCACCGCGGGCACACCGCCGACCGTGGTCTCGGCGACCAGCTCGCCGGTGAACGTCGTGCCGATGAACGAACTGTTCTCGAACGGCGTGTGCAGCGGCAGCTCGCCGCGGGCGTGCAGCTGGGCCATCCGCGCCGACGTGCCGGTGCCGCAGGGCGAACGGTCGAACCAGCCCGGGTGGATGGCCATGGCGTTGCGCGACGCGCGGGCGTCCGATCCCGGGGCGAGGAACTGGACGTGCTTGCAGCCAACGATCAGCGGGTCGGCCGGGTGCTTCGGCGGCCGCTGCTCGTTGATCGTGTCCATGATGGACAGTCCGGCCTTCAGGATCCGGTCCTTCTCCGCCCGTTCGAACGGGATGTCCAGTGTGGACAGTTCGAGAATGGCGTAGAAGTTCCCGCCGTAGGCCAGGTCGTAGCGCACCTCCCCCAGCCCCGGCACGTCCACCACAGCGTCCCGTTCGGCCAGGAACGACGGCACGTTGCGGAGCTTGACGCGCTCGGCCCGGCCGTCGCGCACGGTCACCTCGGCGTGCACCAGCCCGGCCGGCGTGTCGAGGCGGACGACGGTCGTCGGCTCGGTGACCTCGACCATGCCGGTCTCCACCAGGACCGTGGCGACGCCGATCGTGCCGTGGCCGCACATCGGCAGGCAGCCGGACACCTCGATGTAGACCACGCCCCAGTCGGCGTCCGGGTGGCACGGCGGCTGCAGGATCGCGCCGCTCATCGCGGAGTGCCCGCGGGGCTCGTTCATCAGGAACAGCCTCAGGTCGTCGAGGTGTTCCAGGAAGTACCGGCGGCGCTCGGCCATCGTGTCGCCGGGGATGACGGCGACGCCGCCGGTCACCACCCGGGTGGGCATGCCCTCGGTGTGCGAGTCGACGGCGGTGATCGCGCGCGAGGACCGCACTACGCCACCCCCAACGTGCTCAGCGCACGGTTCATGTCTTCGGTGACCTGCGCGCGGTTCTCGCCGGTGAGCGGGCCGCGCGGCGGGCGGCACGGGCCGCCGTACCGGCCGACGAGGTCCATGCCCAGCTTGATGGCCTGGACGAACTCGGTGCGCGAGTCCCAGCGGAACGCGGCGACCAGCGGCTCGTAAAGCGCTTTCGCCTCGGTGAGCTTGCCGGAGGTGGCCAGGTCGAACAGGCGCGCCGACTCGGCCGGGAAGACGTTCGGGAAGCCGGCGAACCAGCCGGTGGCGCCCATCAGCAGGCTCTCCAGCACGACGTCGTCGGCGCCGCTGACCACCGCCAGCTCCGGCGCGCGTTCGCGGATCTCCAGCACGCGCCGGACGTCACCGGAGAACTCCTTGACCGCCACGACGTTGTCGATCTGCGCGATCTCGGCGAGCAGGTCGGGCGTGAGGTCCACCTTGGTGTCGAAGGGGTTGTTGTAAACCATGACGGGCAACCCGACCGAGGCGACGGCCTCGAAGTGGGCAAGCACCTCGCCGCGGTTGGCACGGTAGAGCGTCGGCGGCAGGCAGAGCAGGCCATCGGCCCCGTCCTCGGCGGCGGCTTCAGCCCACTGCTTGGCCTGGTGCGCACCGGGCCCGTGCACGCCGACGACCACGATCCCGTCGTCCCCGACGGCCTCGATCGCGGTCCGGGCAACGCGGCGGCGTTCGACGTCGGTGAGCGAGGAGTACTCGCCGAGCGAGCCGTTGGGCCCGACACCGCGGCAGCCGTTGGCGACGAGCCACCGGCAGTGCTCGGCGTAGGCGTCGTAGTCGACGGCGAGACCGGCGGGGGCCGCGTCGTCCGGCCGGTAGGGCAGCGCGGTGGCGACGATGACGCCACCGAGGTCACGGGTGCTCATGGGTCTCCTTCTGGGCGAGTTCGCCGAGCCGGATGGGCTGGGCGATCGGACGGTTCTGACGTTCGCTACCCCCGCAGAGCTCGGCGACGGCCGGCCCGCACATCCGCCCTTGACACGGGCCAAGCCCGGCGCGGGTGCCAAGCTTCAGGGCATGCGGCCCGGCTTGCACGGGATCACTCGCGGCTGCCCGCAGTTCGGCAACGGTGGTTTCCTCACAACGGCAGACGATCGTGTCCGGCCGCAGCCACCCGATCCAAGCGGCCCCAATCGGATGGCCTTCAGCCAGCCTCCGGGCGAACTCCCCGGCGTGGTCCCTAGCTGCTAGCAGCTTCCGATCCGCTTTACTTCCGGCAGCCATCCGGCCCGCAACGGCCCCCTCCGCCGAGGCGGCAACAGCCCCGCCGATCCCGGTGATCTCCCCGGCGGCGAGTACTCCCGCAACGGTAGTGCGCTGGTCGCGATCGACGCGCACAAAGCCGCCGTCGAGTTCGCATCCCGCGGCGACGGCGAGTTCGAGCTGCGGCACAAACCCGTGTCCCACACAGACGGCGTCGACCTGGTAGGTCCGCTCGCTGCCTTTGACGACCGACCAGTCGGGGTTCACCCGCGCGGTGACCACTTCACGGACGCGATCGTCCCCTTTTGCTTCGGTTATCGTGCGGCCCATGCTGTAGGGCACGCGATGCCGAGCGAGAGTTCCCGCGTACCTGATCAATTCGCCGGCCTTGCGGGCGTGGCGAACCAGCCGCCAGGGTTGCCGCGACCATCCTTTCCGGACGGTCCCCGCGGTGTTCACCTCAAGCACAGCAACAACTTCGGCACCGACGCTCAGCAACGACTCGGCAACGGGCAGCAGAAACGGCCCGCTCCCGGCAACAAGCACCCGCCGCCCAACGGCGACGCCTTCCCCTTTGGCGAGGGCTTGAGCGGCACCGGCGGTGAAGACGCCCGGGAGTTGCCAACCGGGGAACGGAAGTGTGCGGTCATGCGCACCGGTGGCGAGGATCAGCGCATCGGGAGTGAGGACGTGCCGCTCGCGGGCGGAACCATCGGCCGGACCGCGAAGCACATGAACCCGAGGCGGCCGATCAGCGTTGAGGTGATCTACGCCGGAGCTGCCAGCCTCGAGGTAGCCCGCGCCGAGCTGATCGCCACCGGCATTGCCTGGGCCAAGTGGGTCCGCGCCCAGCCCACCAACACGACCCGCATCCGGCTTATCGGCGCCAAGCCTACCAGCGCGGCCCCCGCCTGCCTGGTCCGCCCCAGGCCCACCGACACCGACATCTCCCGCGCTTAGCTGGTCCGCTCCAAGCCCACCGACACCGGCAAGCCGTGCACCTGACCCACCGACACCGGCTTGGTCTGTCTGGTCCGTGCCAAGCCCACCAACGCCAGCACCACCCGCACCGATCCGATCAGCCTCCGGGCACTCCAACGCCCACACAGTGCTATTCGGCCACCACCGGCATCGCGGGTGCTCCAGCACCCGCCGCCGTCGAATGAAAGCTGCCCAGCCGTGCTGAGGGGTCCGGCCCTCGTACGCCTCCGGCAGCGTCCGGTAATACTGCCCACCAGGCACATCAGCCTGGTCCAAGACCGTGACCTCCGCACCAGCCCGCAACGCGTACTCGGCCGCGGCCAGACCCGCGGGACCGGCGCCGATCACGACCACGTGCCGGGTCATGACTTCTCCTCCCGGCTCTGGGTCCGGACCTCGTCCCCGTCCGCCGCGCGGCGGCGGCACGCTCGGACGTCCGGGACCCCGTTCACCGTCACCACGCAGTCGAAACACGCGCCGATTCCGCAGAACACGCCGCGAGGCGCGCCCGATCGAGTGGTGCGCCACGACAAGCGGCCCGAGGCCAGCAGGATTCCCGCGACCGTCTGGCCCGCGAGGCCCGCCACCGGCTCGCCGTCCACCGTGATGTGGATCATGCCAGCACCGCCGGACGGTCCACAGTGAACTCTTCCGCCGGGCACGACACCGAAACTCCGGTCAGCATCTCCCTCAGCACCAACGCCGTCCCCACGCTCAGCCCGATGCCCGCTCCCTCGTGGCCGGTGGCGTGCCACAGGTTCGGGAGGCGCGGGTCGGGACCCACCACCGGGAGGTGGTCGTCCACGTACGGCCGGAACCCGCCGTAGGCGCGCATCACCGCCACGTCCGCCAGCGCCGGGAAGAGGCGCAACGCCTTCTCCGCGATCGCGCTCAGCACGTCCGGCCGGAGCGTTTCGTCGAACCCCACCTGCCGCCGGGACGAGCCGATCAGGACCGTGCCTCCCCGCGTCGACTCCACGACGGCCGACGTCTGCAGCGCACCGCTGTCGGCCCCGACCGCGCCGACGTAGTCCGCGTCGTACACCTTGTGCCGCACCACTCCCGGCATCGGCGTGGTCACCAGCACCTCCCCCCGCCGCGGCCGGACCGCGATCGGGGCACCGAGCCGCTCGGACACGATCCCCGCCCACGGTCCCGCCGCGTTCACCACGACGTCGGCCTCGAGCACCGCGCCCGGCACGCGGACGCCGGTGATCCGCCCGCCGGCCACGACCGCGCCGACGACCTCGGTGTCCGCCCGCAGCCGCGCGCCGTGGGCCAGGGCCGAGCCCAGCAACGCCAGTGCCGCGCCCGCGGGCTGGACCTGCGCGTCCTCCGGGTAGTGGACGGCCGCGACCACCGAACGGGTCAGCGCGGGCTCGAGAGCCGCCACTTCACGAGCAGTCAACGACTTCGTGACGACGCCGGCCGCGGCCTGCGCCTCGGCGAACGCCGTGAGCGCGGTCGCTCCGGCCGACGTGGTGGCCACGACGATGCCGCCCTTGGCGTCGAACTCCGCCGCGGCCGCGGCCCGCGGGTCCTCGGCGGCGATCTCGGCGATCACCCGCGGCCACAGCCGATTCGACAGCTGGGCGAGCGCGAGCTCCGCACCCGGCGCCTTGTCGGAGACGAGCAGGTTGCCTTCACCGTGCGACGTCGTTCCCCCGGCGGGACGGCCGCGGTCGACGACCACGACGTCGAACCCGGCGAGGCTCAGCTCGCGGGCGCACGCGGCGCCGACGACACCGGCCCCGAGCACCACCACCCGCGTTCCGTTCATCGACCCTCCGCGTTCGTCAAACCGAACGCTAGATTCTCCGAACGGCCGTGTCAACGCCCGGTCGGCAGCACCGGGTGCGGCCGGCCGTCGAGCCGCTCGTCCGAGCGGTACTGCAGCAGCAGCACCGAGTGCACCGGGGCCTCCAGCGCGGTGTAGCAGTGCGGCTCGCGGGCGTCGAACGCGACGTAGTCACCGGGGCCGACGTCGACCGTGCGGCCGGCCACCTCGACGCGCAGGCTGCCGGTCTGCACGACGGTGTGCTCGATCCCGACGTGCCCCTGCGACCGCTGCGGCGCGTCCCCGCGCACGACCTGGTCGTAGACCTCGAAGACGCCGTCGCCGGCGTCGATCCGGCGCAGCGGCCGCAGGTCGACGCCCTCCCCGCGCAGTACCTCGACGTCCGCGCCGCGCACCACCGTGAGCGCCCCGCCCGCGCGGTGGTCGAGCAGGTCGGAGATGGCCACCTCGAGCACCCGCGACAGGCTGAACACGGTCTCGATCGTCGGGTTGCCACCACCCGACTCCAACTGGGAGAGCGTGGCCTTCCCGATCCCCGACCGGCGGGACAGCTCGGACAGCGAGAGCCCCCGGGCCGTGCGCGCGGCCCGCAGGTTGACCGCCAGCATGTCCCGGATCGACGGGGTCCCGTCCTCCACCGCAGCGTCCCTTCGTTCGGCAAACCGTACGATCGGCGGAGCACATCGTTCGCTTTACCGATCGATGCCATCATGCCACGCGGACCCAGGCCTCGACCTCCTCGGCGGTCGAAGGGAACGAAGAGGACAGCAGCTCGTACCCGGTCGCGGTGACCACGACGTTGTCCTCGATGCGCACGCCGAGGCCACGCAGCTCCGGCGGTACCGTCCGGTCACCCGCGTGGAAGTACAGGCCCGGCTCGACGGCCAGCGCCATCCCCTCGGCCAGCTGCCCCAGCCGGTAGGCACTGGGGCTCGAGGCGGCGCAGTCGTGGACGTCCAGCCCGAGGAAGTGGCCGGTGCCGCAGACGATGTACCGGCGGTGGTGCTGCCCGTCCGGCGCCAGCGCCTCGTCCACCGACACCGGGAGCACGCCCCAGTCGTGCAGCCCCCTGGCCAGCACCTCCAGCGCAGTCGCCTGGAACGCGCCGAAGTCGTTGCCCGCGCGGACCTCGGCGAGCGCGGCGAGGTGCGCCGCGTGCACCAGGCCGTAGACGTCACGCTGGGCCGTCGTGAACTCGCCGGACACCGGGAAGGTGCGGGTGATGTCGGCCGTGTACAGCGAATCCAGCTCGACGCCGGCGTCCAGCAGCACGACGCTGTCCTGCGCCACCGGCCCGTCGCAGCGCGTCCAGTGCAGTACCGGCGCGTTCCGCCCGGCCGCGACGATCGACGTGTACCCGGGGCCGGTGCCCTCGGTGCGGGCGCGCCGGTCGAACGTGCCCTGCAGCCAGCGTTCCCCGCCGCCGCGCACCGCCTCCGGGAGCGCGGCGAGCACGTCGGCGAACCCGCGGGCGGTGGCGTCGACGGCGGCCCGCAGCTGGCCCACCTCCCACTCGTCCTTGATCCGCCGCAGCTCCGCGAGGACCGTGCGCAGCCGCTCGCTGTGGCCCTGCCCGTACGCGTCGAGCACCGGGTCGACACCGGCGGCGACCAGCACCTGCGGGTGCCGGCCACGCAGGCCGCGCGGCAGGTCCTCCAGCGGGCGGCACTCGAGGCCGAGCGCCTCGGCGTACGCGGCGGGCGTCGCGGCGGAGCCGACCCAGAGCGGGCTGGTGTCGGCGTCGCCGATGAAGTCGGTCTCGTCCGGCTCGGCCGGGCGCGGGACGTAGAGCGTGGCGTGGTGGCTGTCACCGGCCGGGGTCAGCACCAGGATCGCGCCTTCCCGCTGACACCCGGTGAGCCAGACGAAGTCGCTGTCGGCGCGGAAGCCGTGGAAGGTGTCGTTGGACCGCACCACCGCACGCCCGGCCGCGAGCGCGATCCGGTGCCCGGGCAGCGCCGCGGACAACCGGCCGCGGTGCGCGGCGGCGGCCTCGGCGGTGCCCTCCGGCACGTCGACGACGTCCGCGGCGGGCTCCCAGCCCTCACGGATCCAGTTCCGGAAGCCCTTCGCGCCCAGCAGCGCGCGCAGGTCGGGCCGGGTTCGGTCGCCGGTCATCGGCTCCCCCTCGATCTTCTCGAAGACAGGTCCGCCGCAGCGTCACACCGAGAACACCCGGGGTGTAATGGCCCGCGGCGATAGACTCCGGCTATGGCCCTGGAGATCCGGCAGCTGCGGGCGATCTGCGCCATCGCCGAGGCGGGCAGCCTGTCGCGGGCGGCCGCCGCGCTGGGCATGTCCCAGCCGTCGCTGACGTCCCTGCTGCAGCGCTTCGAGCGCCAGATCGGCACGCCGTTGTTCGTCCGCAGCCACACCGGCGTCACGCCGACCCCGGTCGGCGAGCAGACGCTGCGGCGGGCTTTGGTGCTGCTGCTGGACTTCGACCGGTTCGAGGCCGATCTCCTCGGCTCGGCCGGCACCGGCCCGCTCCGGCTGGGATCGTCCCCAATGGACTGTCTCCCGACGTTCGTCGAGCGGCTGGACGACGCGCTGCCCGGCCTCGAGGTGACCGTCCACTTGGAACCGTCGAGTGCGGTGCTGGCCCGGTCGCTGGCCCGCGCCACGCTCGACATCGCCGTCATCGCCATGTCGGACGACCAGGAGGTACCGCTGGCGAAGCACCTCGGGCACCGGGTGCTGCTGCCCTGGATCCCGGTCTTCATCGGCCTGCCCGCACGGCACCGGCTGGCCGGGGCCACCGAGGTCGACCTGGCCGACCTCGCGGACGAGGCCTGGGTCGGCCCGCCGGGCCCCGAGGACGGTTCGCTGACGTCGTTGCGCGCCGCGGCGCAGCGCGCCGGATTCACCCCGCGGATCCGCTTCGAGTGCCCGAACGGCGGCGGCCGTCAGCTGATCACGGCCGGCCAGGCGGTGGAGCTGGTCGAGCCCACCGCGCCCGAGCTGCCCGGCATGGTCGTGCGCCCCTTGAAGAACGACCCGATGCGCATGCGGCTCGTGCTGGCCTGGCGCAAGGAACGGGTGACCTGGGACCAGGCCGAGCAGGTCTACCGCGCGGCCATGACGTCCTACACCCGCCACGCGATGGCGTCGGTCCCGTTCCGGTCCTGGTGGACGCGGCGGCGGGACGAGCGGTCCTGGGACAGCCTGGTCGGCTACTTCGGCGAAACGGGCTGAGCCGTCAGAGGTCGAAGTCCTCGGGCCGCAGCCCGTCGAGCTCGGCGCGGAAGCGGGCGACCTCGGCCTCGGTGTCGAGCGCGTCGGCCGCCGGGCTCTCGGCCTCCTGCTCCTCGACCTCGAGCTGCACCGACGCGACGTCGAGGACCTCCTCGGCGACCCGGATCGGCGCGCCCTGGCGCAGGCCGAGCGCGACCGCGTCACTCGGGCGGGCCGACACGCGGGTGCCGTCCACGAGCACGAGGTCGGCGTAGAAGATGCCGTCGCGGACCTCGGTCAGCTCGACCGCCGCGACACCCTGGCCGAACGCCGAAAGCACGTCGCCGAGCAGCTCGATCGTGCCCGGCCGCGGCTGCTCGATCTGCTCGCGGGCCCGGACCAGGGCCTCGGCCTCGCCGTACCCGATCATGATGGCGAGCCAGCGGCGGGCGCCGTCGGGCTCCCGCAGCAGCATCAAGGGGGCCTCGCCCGGCACCGGGACGGCCATCCCCACAACCTCGATCGGGATCACGCTGACCACCGCACCCTCCGTGTAAGGACCCTCCGCGCGCGAGGTACCCAGAAAGTCCGGGTTTACACCCTGCTTTCGGCCGCTACTTTTTCACCAGAACGGCCGCCGGCTCGGCCTACCGGCCTGACCACCCGAAACGTCCGGCTCTTCTCCGCTGCGGACAACGCCGGAATCCCTTGCCCGGCGGCGCCGGGCGCTGTCACCGTCACGGGTGTGGAACCGACGATTTCCCGCAGCATAGACGTGCCCGTGGACGCGGCCACCGTGTGGTCGTGGGTCACCGACCTGCCGCGGATGGGTGAGCTGAGCCCCGAGAACATCGGCGGCCGCTGGCTCGACGGCACCGGACCGGCCCTGGGCGCGCGGTTCCGCGGCCGCAACCGCAACGGCGAGCTGCAGTGGTGGACGCGGGTGCTGGTGGTCGCCTGCGAGCCGGACCGCCGGTTCGCCTTCGACGTGCGGACGCCGCTCGGCTCGCGCGTCTCCCGGTGGGAGTACGTGCTGACGCCCACCGCGTCCGGCTGCGTGGTCACCGAGAACTGGTACCGGATCGGCAGCTGGGTCGTGCGGAAGTTCATGGGGCCCAAGGTCACCGGCCGGGTCGACCGGCCCGGGTACAACGTCGAGTCGATCGAGCACACCCTCGCGGCGCTCAAGGCGCGCGCGGAGCTGCGGGCCGCGGCGTGAGCTAGGTCGCTCCGAGCAGCTCAGTCTCTTGTTTAAACCCACTCTCCCGACTAGGTTGCTTTTTCAAACCTAGGAGGGACATGCCCGCCACCGCGCCGAAGCCCGGCCTCGTGCTGCTGGTCGTCTCGACGGCGGCCTTCCTGGCCAGCCTCGACACGTTCATCGTCACCATCGCCTTCCCCGGCATCCGGGCCGCGTTCCCGGGAGACGACCTCGCGACGCTGTCGTGGGTGCTCAACGGCTACACGGTCCTGTTCGCCGCCTGCCTCGCGCCCGCCGGGCGCCTCGCCGACCGCTACGGCCGCAAGCGGCTGTTCCTCATCGGTGTCGCGGTGTTCACGCTCGCCTCGGCCGCGTGCGCGGCCGCGCCGTCGATCCCGGTGCTGATCGGGTTCCGCGCGGTGCAGGCGGTCGGCGCGGCCCTCGTCATGCCGACGTCGCTGGCGCTGCTGCTGACGGCGTTCCCCGCGCACCGCCGCCCGATGGCGGTCGGGGTCTGGGCATCGGTGGGTGCGGCGGCCGCGGCGCTCGGCCCGCCGGTCGGCGGCCTGCTGGTGGAGGCGTCCTGGCGCTGGGTGTTCCTGGTGAACCTGCCGATCTGCGCGGCGACGCTGCTGGCCGGGCCGCGTGTGCTGCGCGAGTCGCGCGACACGAGCACCGGCGTCCCGGACCTGCTCGGCGCGGCCGGGCTCCTCGTCGGCGTCGGGGCGCTCGCCTACGCGCTGGTCGAGGCACCCGACCACGGCTGGGGCTCCCCCGCCGTGCTGCTCGCGTTCGCGGTGACCGCCGTCGCGCTGGCCTGGGTGCCGCTGCGGTCCTCGCGCCACGCCGTGCCGGTGCTGGACCTGCCCGCGCTGCGCGTCCCGACGTTGTGGCTGGCCTGCGTGACCACCGGGGTGTTCGCCGCCGGGTTCGCCGCGATGCTGTTCGGCAACGTCCTGTTCCTGACGTCGGTCTGGCACGACTCGGTGCTGCTCGCCGGGCTGTCGCTGGCGCCGGGGCCGCTGATGGTGGTGCCGGTGTCGATCCTCGGCGGCCGGTTCGTGCACCGCTTCGGGCCGGGCCCGATCGTCGCGCTCGGCGGCGTCTCGTTCGGACTGGGGGCGCTGATCTGGTTGCTGCGCATGGATTCCACGCGTGACTACGTCGGCGCGATGCTCCCCGGCCAGCTGCTGACCGGGATCGGCGTCGGCCTGATCCTGCCATCGCTGTCCGGCGTGGTGGGCACGGTCCTGCCGGCCGCTCGCTGGGGCGCGGGGTCGTCGATGGTCAACACGACGCGGCAGGTCGGCACGGTCCTGGGCACCGCGGTCCTGGTCGCGATCTTCGCGGGCACCCCGGACCTGACGGACTTCCGCGACGGCTGGCTCCTGATCCTGGCCACGGCGGTGGCCACTTCGGCGGGCGGCCTGCTGATCGCCGCCCGGCGCCGGACCGACCACCACGTCGAGCCGAGTCCGGCACCGGTGATGCCCGCTCAGGACGTCCAGGCGTAGTCCAGCGCGGCGAGGCCCTCGTTGATGCGGTCCAGCGGAATCGCGCCGTAGCCCAGCACCAGGCCCTGCTCCGGGAACCCGCCGCACAGGTCGGACAGGGTCTGGACTTCCGCCCCGGCCAGGGAAGCGCGGGCCGCGACGGGCTCGAGGTCGTCGTCCGACAGGGCGCACAGGTGCAGGCCCGCGGCCGACGGGACCACCCGCAGCCGGCCCGCGAACACCCTTTCCAGCGTCGAGGTGATCCGCTCGTGCCGCTCGGCGTAGACCTTCGTCGCGCGGCGGATGTGCCGGGCGAACAGGCCCTCGTCGATGAACCGCGCGAGTGCCGCCTGCGCGGGCAGGTCGCCGTGCCAGTCCGAGAGCTGGCGGGCGTGGCGCAACGCGTCCCGCAGCGACGCCGGCGCGACCAGGAAACCCAGGCGCAGCATGGGAAGCAGGGTCTTGGAGAACGATCCGACGTACGCCACCCGGCCGTCACGGTCGAGGCTTTGCAACGGTTCCAGCGGCCGGTCCGAGAACCGGAACTCGCTGTCGTAGTCGTCCTCGACGATCACCGCGTCCGCCCGCTCGGCCCACGCGAGCAGCGCCGTGCGCCGGGCCAGGGACATCGGTGTGCCGAGCGGGAACTGGTGGGACGGCGTGACGTACACCAGGCGGGTCCGCGGCGGCAGCGCGGCGACGTCGAGGCCCTCGCCGTCGACGGGCACTCCGACGACTTCCGCGCCGTGCGAAGCGAAAAGCAGCTTCGCGAGCCGGTAGCCGGGTTCCTCGACGGCCACCCGGTCCCCCGGTTCGAGCAGCACCCGGCACAGCAGGTCGAGCGCCTGCTGCGCGCCTTGGGTGACGAGCACGTCGTCCGCGCCCGCCCGGACCGACCGCGAGACGCCGACGTGCCGGGCGATGGCCGCCCGCAGGCCCGGGTGGCCGGCCGGGTCGACGTAGTGCGCGAACCACGCGGCGTCCCGCAGTTCCCGCGCGAGGAACCGCCGCCACGTCTCCAGCGGGAACAACTCGGCGTCGGGGATGCCGACGCGGAAGTCGTACTCCGGCACCTGCGTCGCCGGCGCGACCGGCGGCGGCAGCGAACGCCACACGGCCTTCGGCTGCGGCCTGGCGCCCGAAGGCGCCTTGCGCGGCTTCGCCCGGGCGGGCAGCTCGGCGCACACGAACGTCCCGGCGCCGACGCGCCCGGTGAGGAAGCCGTCGGCGGTCAGCCGGTCGTAGGCCACCGCGACGGTGTTGCGCGAGACCGCCAGCCGCCGCGCCAGCTCGCGGGTCGGCGGGAGCCGCTCCCCCGCGCGCAGCCTGCCGTCGAGCACGGCGTCACGCAGCTGCCGGTAGATCCGGACGCTGAGGTCGCCCCGCCCGGCGAGACTCACGTGGAAGTCCATCCGCCGAGGCTACATTGGCCCAATCAATCAGGCCACAATTGGATCTGGGATCGGGCCAAGTCGCGCTCTAACGTAACCCTCATGACAGTGACTCTGGACCGCCCCGTGAAGGCCCCCAAAACGGCGCCCGGCCGGTTGCTCGCGGCCGCCCAGCTGGCCGGCTCGCTCGGCGACGGCGCGTTCCTGACCTGCTCGGTCCTGTTCTTCACCCGGATCGTCGGCCTGACGCCGGCCCAGGTCGGGCTCGGCCTCACCCTCGGCTGGGCCGTCGGCTCGGTCGCCGGCGTGCCCCTCGGCCACCTCGCCGACCGCCACGGCGCCCGCGGTTCCGCGGTGCTGCTGGCCCTCGCGACGAGCGTGTCGATCCTCGCCTTCCTGGTCGTCCGGTCGCCGCTGCTGTTCGTCCTGGCCGCGTGCCTCTACGCGAGCTGCCAGACCGGCCTCGCCGCCGCCCGCCAGGCTTTGCTGGCCGCGCTCGCCGACCCGGAGCACCGCACCCGCATCCGCGCGCAGCTGCAGTCCGCGGGCAACGCCGGGCTCGCCATCGGCGCCGGGCTGGGCGGCCTCGCCCTTTCGGCCGACACGGCGTCGGCGTACCTGACGGTCTTCGTCCTGGACGCCGTGACCTTCCTGGTCACCGCGGGACTGCTCTTCGCGCTGCCCACGGTGGCGGGGTCGGCCCTGCCGAAAGCCGGTGAGCCGAAGCTGGCCGTGCTGCGCGACCGGCCGTACGCCGTGGTGACGCTGCTGAACGCGATCCTGTTGCTGCGCATGCCGTTGCTGAGCGTCGCGATCCCGCTGTGGGTCGTGGAACGCACCGCCGCGCCCGGTTGGACGGTGTCCGCGCTGTTCGTGCTCAACACCGTCGTCGTGGTGCTGTTCCAGGTCCGGGTGGCGGGACGGCTGGCGAGCATCGGCTCGGCGGCGCGGATGGTCCGCCGGTCCGGCGTGCTGCTGTTCGCCTCCTGCGTCGCCTTCGCGCTGTCCGCGTCGGGCACCTCGCCGTGGGTCGCGTTCGCCGTGCTGGTCGTCGGCGCACTGGTGCAGGTGTTCGGCGAGATGCTGCAGTCGGCGGGCACCTGGGAGATCGGCTTCGCGCTCGCGCCGGCCGACAAGCAGGGCCAGTACCAGGGTTTCTTCGGCACCGGGACGTCGGTGGCCCGCGCGATCGGCCCGGTGCTGCTGAGCACGGTCGTCATCGGCTGGGGCCTGCCGGGCTGGCTGCTCATGGGCGCGATCTTCCTGGCCGCGGGCTTCGCGATGGGGCCGGCGGTGCGCTGGGCCCAGGAGAACGCTAGGACTTCAGCTGCCGCGCGTTGAGCCCGTACTGCCCCATCTTGCGGTAGAGCGTCGCGCGGCCCATGCCGAGCCGCGCGGCCGCGTGCACCACCGTCGCACCCGGTTCGGACAGGCACCGCACGATCTCGTCGCGTTCCAGGGCCTGCAGCCGGCTCAGCCGGTGCCCGACGCCGGTGAACACCTCGGCCGGCAGGTGCTGGGTGTCGATGACGTCCGAACGCGCGGCGGCTTCGCGCATCACACGCCGAAGCTGCTTCGCGTTCTCCGGCCAGTCGTAGGCCATCAGCGCGCGCGACGCCGCCGACGTGAACGTGACGTCGCGGCCGCGGTCCCGCCGGGCGAAGTGGTGGGCCAGCGGGAGGACGTCGTCGGGGCGGAACCGCAGGGCCGGCACCTCGACGACCCGGTCGACCAGCGGGCTCAGCGCCGCGGGCAGCGCACCGGCGTCCTCCGCGGTGAGCACGAACGGGACCAGCCCGCCCGCGGCACGCGCCTCGGCGAACAGCCGCGCCAGCTCCCCCGCCGCCCACGCGGGCAGCGCGTCCACGCCCGACACGATGACGCACGTGTCGTCCTTGGTCAGTTCGGGTGTCCAGAGCGTGAGCCACGTGTCGACGTCGTCGGGCGCGGGCGGGCGCGCGTTGAGCACGCGGTCGCGGGGCCGCACCTCCCGGTGCGCGAGCGAGGCCAGCGCCGTCTTGCCCGCCCCGGGTTCGCCGACGACGGCGACGACCCGGCCACCCGCCAAGGCCGCCTGCGTCTCGGCGAAAGCGGTGGTCCACGCGGGTGAGAGCCGCGGCAGGGTCCCGGGGTCGACGCGGTCGGCGTAGACGCGGAACACCTCGCCGCGCGGCGTCGGGCGGGCGATCCGGCCGGACGCACGGGCCAGCATCAGCGCCGCGGTGTTCCCGGCGGCGGCCTGGGCCAGGGCCAGCAGCAGCTCGGACGACTGCTCGGACCACGTCGTCAGGTTGACGCTCCCGGCGAGCGTGCCGGTGAGCGGGTCCAGCACCGGCACCGCCGCGCAGGTGTATCCGCGCAGGTCGGCGCAGTAGTGCTCCCCGCCGCGCACCAGCGACGGCGCCCGGTCGGCCAGCGCCAGGCCGAGCCCGTTGGTGCCCGCGTTGCTCTCGGCGTAGTAGAACCCGGGCGCCAGGTACACCTTGTCGAGCGAGCGGCTGATCGAGGCGTCCGTGCAGAGGCGGTTCAGCACCAGGCCTTCGCTGTCGGTGATCATCAGGCTGATCGGCTCGTTGGCCAGGGTCGTCTGCAGGCCGCGCAGCACCTCGGTGCCGCATTCGTAGAGCAGCGAACCGGTGTCGACCGCGCCCGAGAACACCGGCAGGACCTCGTCCTCGGGTACGCCGTAGCGCACGCTGCGCTGCCAGGACGCCCGCAGCCGGGGCGCGATGGCGGCGGCGCCGCGCACGTCGAACGACCGCGTGACGTGCACCTGTGGGCTCTCCACCTCGACCTCCGCTGCGTCGGACTCCCCGACGCTACGTCCGCCGGGAGCGTTCGCCTGTCTCATATCGAGACACCGGGTGGGTCCCCGGCCAGGGCCGTCGTGCCTACCGTCGCCAGCACGGGCCAACGGAGGTCACGAACGCGGAGGACGCACATGTACAGCAAGGACGGCGAAAACTACTTCATCGTGGACGCGCACGTGGCGCTCTGGGACGCGCGCCCGGAGAACCAGCGCAACATCCACGGCAAGCAGTTCATCGACTGCTTCTACGACTACCACCGCAACCTCAGCCCGGAGTCCGAGGTCTGGCCGTACGAGGACTACCTCTACCAGGGTGGCGAGCGGCTGCTGAAGGACCTGTTCGAGGACGGCTACGTCGACCACGCGATCTTCCAGCCCGCCCACCTCGGCGCGTTCTACAACAACGGCTTCGGCCAGACCGAGGAAGCGTTCGCGCTGACGCAGAAGCACCCGGGCAAGCTGACCTACAACCACAACTTCGACCCGCGGCTCGAACAGGCCGGGCTCGACCAGTTCAAGAAAGACGCCAAGCGCTTCGGCCTCAAGGGCGTCAAGCTCTACACCGCCGAGTGGCAGGGTGATTCGCGCGGGTACAAGCTGAACGACCCGTGGACGTACAAGTACCTGGAAGCCTGCCAGGAACTGGGCGTCAAGAACATCCACGTCCACAAAGGACCGACCATCCGGCCGCTCGACCGCGACGCCTTCGACGTCGCCGACGTCGACCACGCCGCCACCGACTTCACCGACCTGAACTTCGTCGTGGAGCACTGTGGGCTGCCGCGCCTGGAGGACTTCTGCTGGATCGCCACGCAGGAGCCGAACGTGCACGCGGGCCTCGCGGTGGCGATGCCGTTCATCCACACCCGGCCGAAGTACTTCGCGCAGATCGTCGGCGAGCTGCTGTACTGGCTGGACGAGGACCGCATCCAGTTCTCCAGCGACTACGCGATCTGGACGCCGAAGTGGCTGATCGAGCGGTTCGTCGACTTCCAGATCCCGGAGGACCTGCCCGAGTACGCGCCGCTGACCGTGGACCAGAAGAAGAAGATCCTCGGGCTCAACGCGGCGAAGATGTACGACATCCCGGTGCCGTCGGAGCTGCAGCTCGCGCCGATCGAGACCCAGGCCGTCTCGGTGGCGTGAGGTGGACGCCTACACCGCGCTGGACGCGGTCCTCGACCCGGAGCTCGACGAGCCCATCACCGACCTCGGCTTCGTGAAGTCGCTCGAGGTCGACGGCGGGCGCGTCACCGTCCACTTGCGACTCCCGACGTCGTTCTGCGCGCCGAACTTCGCCTACCTCATGGCCTCGGACGCGAAGGACGTGCTGACGGCGTTGCCCTGGACCGACGAGGTCGTCGTCATGCTCGACGACCACCACGACTCGGACCTGATCAACCGCGGCCTCGCGGCGGACGCGGGCTACCGCGGCACGTTCGGCCACGAGGCCGAGGAGGATCTCGAAGAGCTGCGGCAGACGTTCCGGCGCAAGGCCCACCAGGCCGCGATGGAACGCGCGCTGACGGTCCTGGTGCGTGCGGACGAGCACGTCGACCTGCACGCGGTGACCCTCGCCGACCTACCTTTGGTGCCCTCTTCCGAGGCCTTGGTGCGCCGTCGCGAGGCGCTCGGGCTGTCGCTCGACCCGTCGGCGCCGGTGCTGGTCGACGAGCACGGAACGCCGTTCCCGCGTGAGGAGATCCCGCTGCGGCTGCGGTTCGCGCGGTCGGTCCGGATCTCCATCGAGGGCAACGCGCACTTCTGCCGCGGTTTACTCCGCACCCGCTATCCCGAGTCCACTGTGGAGGCTTCCTGAGAGCGGTCGCGGTAGCCGACCCCGGACCAGTAGACCGGGGTGAGGCTGCGGATCCCCGTCGGGGTCGGTACGGGCGGTGGCGAAGTCGGCGGTGAACGGGGTGGCGTCAGCTCGGGCGCCGGCCAGCTCGAGGACGGTGACCGGTGATCCACCGGTCACCGTCGCCGGCAGCTGCCGGACGCCGGTCACGCGCGGTGGCGTGTCGCCCGGGCGCCAGCCGGCGCTCGCGGCGAAAGCCACTTCGCTGCGGCATTGCTCTTCGCTCGCGGCGACCACGGCGCAGAAGTTCGGCTGTTTGGCCAGCGAAACCGCCGTGGCGAGCAGGGATTCCGCTTCGGCACGCGACACCGGGTCCGGAGGCACCGCCGCGCCGGCCGACGGCCGGTCCGGCGAGGCGCAGCCGGCGAGGCTCGCGGCCACCACGGCGACCGCCGGCAGCACCCTGGCCGCACGGCGACCGCGCTTCGGTGCCTTCACGGACTTCGAGCCTCCTCGGCGGTGGGGCCTCACTGGCTCGGCGGCGCAGCAGGAGCAGCGAGAAGTCCGGACCGGCGGCAGCACCCTGGCCGCACGGCAACCGCGCTTCAGTGCCTTCACGGACTTCGAGTCTCCTCGGTGGTGGGGCCTCACTGGCTCGGCGGCGCAGCAGGAGCCTGGTGCAGCGAGAGGTCCGGACCGGCGGCGGTGTCCTGGGCCCAGGCCCCGGACGCCGCCGTCCAGGTCTGGCCGGCGAAGCTCACCTTGTCCACTCCCAGCGCCTCCGCGCGGCCGACCAGCCAGCTCGCGTACGTCCAGCCCTGGGCCGCCGGGTGCGCTCCGCTCAACTTGGCCGTGCCCAGCTCCGCCGTCGCCAGGGCCGCGATGTCCGCGGGCGGTGCCAGGGTCAGGTTGCGGCAGGTCAGCGACGCCGGGAACTGGCCGTTGAACGCCGCCGCCATCGCGCGCGACTGCGGCTCCCACTGCGCGTACGCGTCCGGGGCGCCCGAGCGCTGGATGGCCTGCGCCGCCTCGGTGATCGGCATCGTCTCCCAGCCCGGCAGCTTCTCGAGCTTCTCGTAGAAGGCCGTCGACGCGTAGACCGGGTCACGCAGCTGCGCGACCGTGCCCCAGCCCTGGCTCGGCCGCTGCTGGAACAGCCCGACCGAGTCGCGGTCGCCGCCCTCGAGGTTCTGCAGCTTCGACTCCTGCAACGCCGTGGCCAGCGCGACCGTCGCCGCGTGCGGGGCCAGGCCCAGCTTGGTGCCGACGGCCGAGATCTTCGCGGCGTTGTCCATCTGCTCCGGCGTGAACGTGACCGACGTCGCGTTCTCCCCCGGCGAGGTCACCGTGCACCCGGGCGACCGGACCGGGCTGCGCACGAGCACCGACACCACGACGATCCCCGCCGTCAGCACGACGACCGCCCCCAGGAAGATGGCCACCTTCAGGCCACATCCACGCACACTGCCTCCCCGTCACCCGATCGCACCAGTCTGCCCTGTCGGAAGACGCGGGGCGCGGGGCGGGGTTCAGTGGCCGGTGCCGAGGAAGATCGGGTTGGACATCGCGACCATGGCGTTGGGCGTCGTCGTGTTCGGGCCACCGGACGGGCGCCGGACCTCGACGCGCACCCAGCGGCTGTAGCGGGGGTAGGTCGTCCACGTGACGGTCGCCGCGCCGGAGTCGCCGACGGTCTCGGTGTGCTCCGGGCCCAGCTGGTCGAGGAACGTCACCGTCGTGCCCGGCACGCCGCCGACCGTCGCGCTGACCGTCACCGGCGTGCCGATCCCGGCCGGGAGCCGGTCGCCGATGCCCGCGGTGCGCCCGCCGCCGGAGACCGTGAAGTCCAGCTGGACCGCCGACGACTCGGCCAGCCACGACCGGCCGGCCTTCAGCCCGGCCAGGAGCTCCTTGCGGCGCAACCGGTCGGCGTACACGACGGTGTGCGGCAGCGCGACGCGCTGGTCCGGGTTGTGCGCGTCCGAGTCGCCGATCGCCGGGATGAACCGGCCGCCGCGCAGCAGCCCGTCCCAGTGGATGACGCTCGCCTCGTCGTCCTGGGTCCACGGCCCGTTCCACACCTCGACGAGGTCGGCGATCTCGTAGGCGAACTCGTACGTGCAGCCGAAGCAGTTGGCGAACGGGTGCGCGGCGGTGACCAGGCCGCCGGCGCGGTGCACCTGGTCGGTGAACCGGCGGAAGTCCTGCGGATCGGCCGCGCGGTAGCGCCAGTCGATCCAGGTGCCGGCGGGCAGGCCGAGCGCGGGCCAGTGCCCGGACCGCGTCGTCACCTCTTCGCCGTTGAGGATCAGCAGGTCGTCCGTGGCGTGCTCACCCCACTGCAGCTGCGCGCTGGAGGTGTTGTGGTCGGTCGAGACGATGAAGTCCAGACCGGCGGCGCGCGCGTCGGCGACCAGCTGCTCCGGGGTGCGGCGGCCGTCGGAGTGCACGGTGTGCAGGTGGCCGTCGCCGCGGTACCAGGCGCGGCCCTTCTCGCGGGCGGGCGCGGTCTCCGGCGCCGGGTTCGGCTGGAACGGCGCGCCGTCGGGCCCGAAGGTGAGCGTGATGTCGACCTTGTAGTTCAGGCCCTGCGGCGCGACGGTGTACGGGCCCAGGATGACGTGCCAACGACCGGGCTTGACCGGCCCGGCGAGGTAGCCGGGGGTCGCCTCGGACGCGCTGATCGAGAACCGGTCGCGGAACCCGCCGGACCAGCCGCGGAACCCGCGGGCGTTGCCCAGGTCGTGGCCCTCCGGGCCGAACACGCCGATGTCACAGGCGTTCCCGCGGGTGCCGGCGGGCACCTGCGGCTTGTCGTAGGAGTACACGACGTCGATCTGCTTGACCCCGCGCGGGACGTCGACGGGCAGGTAGTACCAGTCCGGGATGTCCGGCTTGAAGGTGCCGGTGACGGTCTGCGTCCGGGTACCGCCGGTCTGCTCCGCGAACGCGACGCCCGGCAGCATCCCCGCGGCCGCGGCCAGCCCGCTCGCGCGGAGCAACGTACGCCTGCTGACATCCATGCCGACCTCCGCATCAGTGACGGCCCGACGCTAGGTCAGCAAGGCGAACGCGAACAAGAACCGGCGGTGAACTCTTCACCTCCTGGCCCGCTTCGCGACAACTCTCGCCACCGCGACGACGGTGACGGCGGCGGCGAGCCCAAGCCGCGTCAGGTCGACGGCCGGCACCCACTTCGCCGTGCCGTTGCGCACGACGAACGCCCCGGCGGGCCGCGCGAGCACCCCGAACCCGGCGCCTTCGCGCAGGGGCAGCGCGTCCGTGTCGCCGCCACCCCCGCCCCCGAACACCGCGGCGGCCGGGATCACGACGACGCCGTCCCGTTCGACCGGTTCGCCGTAGACCAGCTTCGCGGAGAAGACGTCCCGCGCCGCCGAAGCCAGGTGTGCCAGGTCCATCTGCCCAGCATGAGGGCCGGGCCCGGCCGTGGCGTCTCTTCGGCAGGCATGGCCTCTCTCTACGTCTATCTCTACCTAGCCATGGTAGAGTAAAGGTATGGGTGCCCGGACCGGACCACGGATGACACTGCCGACGCAACTGGTGCTGCGCGCGTTGCTCGCCGAGCCCGCGCGGGAGATGTACGGGCTGGAGATCTGCGCGGTCGCCGAACTTCCCAGCGGCACGATCCACCCGATCCTGGCCCGGCTGGAGGGCATCGGCTGGCTCGAAAGCCGCTGGGAAGACGTCGACCCGCACGAAGCCGGCCGGCCGAGGCGGCGGTTCTACCGGCTGAGCCGCGACGGCGCGGCCTCGGCACTGACCGCGCTCGCCCGCGCGGAGGCCGCCGCGGCCAAGCTCGCCGGCCGGGGGCTGCGGCCCGGACTCGCCGGCGGTGCCGGATGAGACGCCGCCACACCGAGCAGGACGCCGCCGACCTCGCGCTGGCCCGCCGGCTCGAGGACACCCTGGACCGCGCTCGCGCCAAGAAGGACAACGCCGAAGAGCTGGCCACGGCCCGGCGGCTGGCGCACATCCTGTCCAACAACCGCGCGCTGGCCTTCGCTCCCCACCGGGAGCTCACCCGCCGCCTGGCCAACAGCCTCGACCTGGCCTGCGACCTGGCCGCCGCCACGGACGCCGACACCGTGCTGCACCTGGCCTGGACCGCCGAAGCCGCGGCCAGGGTGGAGCTGCGCGCGGAGGGCGACCGGGAACAGGTGACGACCGCCCTGCAAGCCGTCCTCGAAGCACGGCTCACGGCACTCGATGCCCGGCGCTCCCGGGCCGAGCTGTTCGAGCGGCTCGAGTTCGCCCGCACCGTCGCCGGGCCCATGGACGGCGATCCCGTCGGCGAGGCGCGCGTCACGGTCGCCAAGGTCATCCGGCAGCTGGCGCGGAACACGGCACCGGTCACCCCCGGGCGGCCGGGCCTGGTCTGCCGCAACGTACTGGGACTAGCGCTGCAGGTACTGCCGCCTGCCCAGCGTCCCCGCTTCGGGGAGGAGTTCCGCGGCGAGCTGGCCGAGCTGCCTCGCGGGCGTCAAATCCACTACGCGGTAAGGCAACTCGCCCATTCCTTCGCGCTGCGGCGGTGCCTCGTCCGCGCCGCCGCGGCCGAGCGCGGACGGAGCTGACCGTGGCGAACCGCGCCGACAACGCCTACACCGCGCTCGTGCGCCACGTCGTGGCCGACGGGGCGCGCACCGCCAGGGCCGCGGTGCTCATCCTCGTCGTGACGGTCGCCGTGGCCGGCGTCGTCGCGACGGTGGCGCTGACCGCGGGCGGCCTCGGCGCCACCTGCCTGGGCGGCGTCACGCTGGCCGGCGCCGCGCTCCGCGCGTTCCGGCGGCGGTGAAAGCGGAATTCTTCCCCTCCGGCGTGTGAACCCGGCGTATCCGGGGCATCAACCCGTGACACCTGTGCTCGGGGAGAACGCCCGTACCGAGGGAGACCGCGATGACCTTCGACTTCGTCAGCCGCTGGATGGGCCGGCATCGCGAGCGGCCCGGTGTCACCGTGGACCTCGCCTGCGGCGGCCGCGTCACCCTGCGTGAGATCGACGGGCGGCCCGTGCTGGCGATCACCACCGCGCCCGGGCCCGACGGGCGGTGCAGCGTAGCCGCCGTGCCGTTGTCGGAGGCCGAACGCCGGGAACTGGGGCAGGTACTGGAGTCGGACGTGCTGCTGGCCTCCTGAACATAGGGGTGGCAACCAGATGTTTTCCTAGTCACCCCGGGCGTAGGGTTCCCCGTGTGCTTTGTGGCAGTCCTCGCGAGAATCCGGCGCCGCGCGGTGTGGCGCCGGTCGCTTTTTGTGGGGTTCCCACAAAGCATCGCCTCCGGCATGCGCCATGCCGGACATTGGCCAGCCCGTCGGTCATCGACCAGGGTGTAGGCAGGTGCAGGCGACGCCCCGGGGCAGGTGCGTCGCCTTCTGTGCGTGGGTACTTGGGAGGCTCAGCCGGTGTTCAGTCGTGTCGCCATCGTCAACCGTGGAGAAGCCGCAATGCGGCTGATCCACGCCGTCCGGGATCTCTCCGCGGAAACCGGGGAGCGGATCGAGACGGTCGCCCTCTACACCGACGCGGACCGCACCGCGACCTTCGTCCGCGAAGCCGACGTGGCCTACAACCTGGGCCCGGCCTCGGCGCGGCCGTACCTCGACCTGGGGGTGCTGGAGAAGGCCCTCGTCGAGACGAAGGCCGACGCCGCCTGGGTCGGCTGGGGCTTCGTCGCTGAGGACCCCGCCTTCGCCGAGCTGTGCGAGAAGGTCGGCGTCACGTTCGTCGGGCCGAGCGCGGACGCGATGCGCAAGCTCGGGGACAAGATCGGCGCCAAGCTGATCGCCGAAGAGGTCGGTGTCCCGGTCGCGCCGTGGAGCCGCGGCGAGGTCGCCACCCTCGAGGACGCCCTGCGCGCCGGCGACGACATCGGCTACCCGCTGATGCTCAAGGCGACCGCGGGCGGCGGCGGGCGCGGCATCCGCATGGTGGCCTCCGGCGAGGACCTCGCTGACGCCTACGAGCGCACCAGCCAGGAAGCGCTGCGCGCCTTCGGCTCCGGTGTCGTGTTCCTGGAGCGGCTGGTCACCGGCGCCCGGCACGTCGAGGTCCAGGTGATCTCCGACGGCGGGACGGCTTGGGCGCTGGGCGTGCGCGACTGCTCGGTGCAGCGCCGCAACCAGAAGATCATCGAAGAGTCCTCCTCCCCGGTGCTGGGCCCGGAGCAGACGGCCGAGCTGAAGGCCTCGGCCGAGCGGCTCGCCGTCGCCGTCGGCTACCGCGGCGCCTGCACCGTCGAGTTCCTCTACCACCCGGGCGAGAAGCTGTTCGCCTTCCTCGAGGTCAACACCCGCCTGCAGGTCGAGCACCCGATCACCGAGATCACCACCGGCACCGACCTGGTCAAGCTGCAGCTGCACGTCGCCGGCGGCGGCAAGCTCGAGGGCGACCAGCCCGCCGAGAGCGGCCACGCCGTCGAGGCGCGCCTCAACGCCGAGGACCCCGACCGCGACTTCGCCCCCTCCCCCGGGCGCATCGCCCGGCTGGCCCTGCCCGCCGGCCCCGGCATCCGCGTCGACACCGGCGTCAGCGAAGGCGACACGATCCCGGCCGACTTCGACTCGATGATCGCGAAGATCATCGCCTACGGCCGCGACCGCGACGAGGCGCTCGCCCGGCTGCGCCGCGCGATGGCCGAGACCATCGTGATCATCGAGGGCGGCGCCACCAACAAGAGCTTCGTGCTCGACCTGCTCGACCAGCCCGAGGTGATCGACGCCAGCGCCGACACCGGCTGGATCGACCGCGTCCGCGCCGAGGGCCGCCTGGTCACCCACCGGCACTCCGCGATCGCGCTGGCCGCGGCCGCCATCGAGGCCTACCAGGACGAGGAAGAGGTCTCCGTCCAGCGGCTGCTGACCACGGCGTACGGCGGCCGCCCGCAGGTGCAGCACGAGTCCGGCCGCCCGCTGGACCTCAAGCTGCGCGGGGTCGGCTACCGCGTCACCGTGGCCCGCTGCGGCCAGAAGCGCTTCCGCGTCGGCATCTCGGGCGGCGGCGACGTGCACCCGGCCGACGTCGAGATCGAGCGGTTCGACGCCCACAGCGGCCTGATCGTCGTCAACGGCCAGCGGTTCCGGTTCATCTCCGCCACGCACGGCCCGATCCACCTCGTCGAGGTCGACGGCGTCACCCACCGGATCAGCCGCGACGAGGGCGGCGTCGTCCGCTCCCCCGCGCCCGCGCTGGTCGTCGCGACACCGCTGTCGGTGGGCGACGAGGTCGAGGCGAACGCGCCGATCCTGGTGCTGGAGAGCATGAAGATGGAGACGGTGCTGCGCGCGCCGTTCCGCGCCCGGGTCCGCGAGTGCCCGGTGTCGGTGGGCAGCCAGGTCGAGACCGGCGCCCCGCTGATGCGGCTCGAGCCGCTGGCCGACGGCGCCGAAGAGGAAGAGGCCACCGAAACCGAGACCGTCGAGATCGAGCTGCCCGCCGTGCCGTCGGGCGTCTCCGCCGAGGCCCGGGTCGAACGCGGCCTGCAGGATCTCCGCAGCCTGCTGCTGGGCTTCGACGTCGACCCGGCCGAGCGCAAGCGCGTGCTGTCGGCCTACCTGGCCGCCCGCGCCGAGCTGGGTGCCCGCCCGCTCGAGGGTGAGCGCGAGCTGCTGACCGTGTTCGCGGACCTGTCCGAGCTGAGCCGCAACAAGCCGGGCGGCGAGCTCGACACCGAGCCGGGCAGCCCGGTGCACAGCGCGCGGGAGTTCTTCCACAGCTACCTGCAGAGCCTGGACGTCGAGCGCGCGGGCGTCACCGAAGGCTTCCAGGCCAAGCTGACGAAGGTCCTGGGGCACTACGGCGTCACCGACCTCGACCGCACGCCGGAGCTGGAAGGCGCGGTCTTCCGGATCTTCCTGGCGCAGCAGCGGATGTCGTCGGACGTCGCCGTCGTCTCCGAGCTGCTGCGGCAGTGGCTGGCCGGCGCCCCGCCGCTCGAGTCGGACAGCGAGCGCGCCGGCCTCACCCTGGAGCACCTGGTCGAGGCGACGCAGGTGCGCTTCCCGACGGTGTCCGACCTGGCCCGCGGCGTGGTGTTCCGCTGGTTCGCCCAGCCGCTGCTGCGCCGCAGCCGCGCCCGCGTCTACGCCGCGGTCCGCGACGAGCTGCGTCACCTCGACCGGAACCCGGACTCCCCGGACCGCGCCGAGCGGATCCAGACCATGGTGGCCAGCGCCGAGCCGCTGGTCCGGCTGATCGGCCAGCGGATCGGGCGGCCCGGCCGCGACCACGCGCCGCTGCTGGAGGTCCTGACCCGCCGCTACTACGGCAACCGCGGGCTGGCCGAGGTCACCCCGCGCGACGCCGCGGGCTGCCGGTTCGTCACCGCCGAGCACACCGGGCGCCACGGCGTGACGCGGGTGGTCACCACCGCCGTCGACATCGCCGCCCTGCCCGACGCGATCGGCGCGGTCGGCACGTTCGCCGCCGACGTCCCCGAGCGCGGCCTGGTCGCCGACCTCTACGTCACGTGGGAGGGCCAGCCGGACGCCGACGCGATGGCCGTGCGGCTCGGGGAGATCCTGGCCGGGCAGTCGCTGCCCGCCGGGGTCCGCCGGATCACCACCACGGTGGCCGGCACCAGCGGTGCGGTGATGCACCATCACTTCACCTTCCGCCCCGACGGCGCCGGCTTCGCCGAGGACAGGCTGATCCGCGGCCTGCACCCGATGATCGCGCAGCGCCTGCAGCTGCAGCGGCTGCGCGAGTTCGACCTCACCCGGCTGCCGTCGTCGGACGAGGAGATCTACCTCTTCAAGGCCGTCGCGAAGAGCAACCCGGCCGACGAGCGGCTCATCGCGATGGGCCAGGTCCGCGACCTGACGCCGCTGCGGGAGGCCGACGGCCGGCTGGTCTCGCTGCCCGCGGTCGAAGACGCGATCACCGCGTGCCTCGACGCGATCCGCAACATCCAGGCGCAGCGGCCGCAGAACAAGCGGTTCGACACCAACCGGATCATGATGTACGTCTGGCCGTCGACCGAGATCACCCCGGAAGAGCTGAACACGCTGGTCCAGCGCATCCTGCCGACCACGGCGGGCGCCGGGCTGGAGGAGGTCCAGTTCCTGGCCCGCCAGCGCGCCCACTCCGGCGAGCTGACCGAGATCGCCGTCCGGATCACCCTCGACCCGGGCAACGGCGCGCGCCTGCACGTCGGCGCGCCGACCGACGAGCCGCTGCAGCCGCTGGACGACTACCGCCAGAAGGTGCTGCGCGCGGCGCGGCGCGGCAACGTCTACCCGTACGAGCTGACCGGCCTGCTGTCCGGGACCGACGGCAGCTTCGTCGAGCACGACTTCGACGAGGCCGGGGCGCTGGTGCCGGTGGACCGCCCGAAGGGCAAGAACTCCGCGGCAATCATCGCGGGTGTCGTGACCACGCCGACCGAGCGGCACCCCGAGGGCGTTACCCGCGTCGTGCTGCTCGGCGACCCGACGAAGGCGCTGGGCGCGCTGTCGGAGCCGGAGTGCTCGCGGGTCATCGCGGCGCTGGACCTGGCCGAGCGGATGCAGGTCCCGCTCGAGTGGTTCGCGGTGTCGGCGGGCGCCCGGATCTCGATGTCCTCGGGCACCGAGAACATGGACTGGGTCGCCGCGGCGCTCAAGCGGATCGTCACGTTCACCCAGGACGGCGGCGAGATCAACGTCGTGGTCGTCGGCATCAACGTCGGCGCCCAGCCGTACTGGAACGCCGAAGCGACGATGCTCATGCACACCAAGGGCGTCCTGATCATGACCCCGGACTCGGCGATGGTGCTCACCGGCAAGCAGGCGCTGGACTTCTCCGGCGGTGTGTCGGCCGAGGACAACTTCGGCATCGGCGGTTACGACCGCGTGATGGGCCCGAACGGCCAGGCGCAGTACTGGGCGCCGAACCTGACGGCCGCGCGCGACGTGCTGATGTCGCACTACGACCACACCTACGTCGTGCCGGGTGAGACCGGCCCGCGCCGGGCCGCCTCGAACGACCCGGTGGACCGCGACGTCTCGCCGTACCCGCACGCGATCGTCGGCAGCGACTTCAAGACGGTCGGGGAGATCTTCTCGGCCCAGCACAACCCGGACCGCAAGAAGGCCTTCGACATCCGCACGGTGATGCGCGCGCTCTCGGACCAGGACCACCCGGTGCTGGAGCGCTGGGCGGGCATGGCCGACGCCGACACCTCGGCGGTGCAGGACGTGCACATCGGCGGCTGGCCGGTCTGCCTGGTCGGCATCGAGTCGCGTTCGGTGCCCCGCCGCGGCTTCCCGCCCACCGACGGCCCGGACGCCTACACCGCGGGCACGCTGTTCCCGCGGTCGTCGAAGAAGACCGCGCGGGCGATCAACGCCGCGTCGGGCAACCGGCCGCTGGTCGTGCTGGCGAACCTATCCGGATTCGACGGCTCGCCGGAGTCGCTGCGGAAGCTGCAGCTGGAGTACGGCGCGGAGATCGGCCGGGCGATCGTCAACTTCGACGGCCCGATCGTGTTCTGCGTGATCTCCCGCTACCACGGCGGCGCGTTCGTGGTGTTCTCCAAGGCGCTCAACCCGAACATGACGGTGCTGGCGCTGGAAGGCTCGTTCGCCTCGGTGCTGGGCGGCGCCCCGGCCGCGGCGGTGGTCTTCTCCGGCGAGGTCAACAACCGCACGGCGACCGACCCCCGGGTGACCGAGCTGCAGGCCCAGGTATCGGCGGCCAGCGGCGCCGAGCGGGCGGCGCTCAACGCCCAGCTGGCGGAGGTCCAGTCCTCGGTCCGCGCGGAGAAGGTCGGCGAGGTGGCCGCGGAGTTCGACCGCGTCCACAACATCCAGCGCGCGGTCGAGGTCGGCTCGGTGGACGCGATCATCAGCGCGGCGGAACTGCGGCCGCGGATCATCGAGTCGATCGAGCACGGCCTGAAGAAGTAGCCCTTCCGGCAACCGGGGCCGGCCACTCAGGTGGTCGGCCCCAGTTTTCGTTTCCGGCGCCTGATGGGGGTTTCACGATGCTTTCGGCCGTGTCGATCGAGCTGGAGCGCTACGACTGGACCGGGCGGAGCGTGGCCTACGGCTACTTCGACAACTACCTGCTCATCCAGGGCAACATGTTCGCCCCGGCGGTCGACCTGGTGCCCGCGCTCTGCGCCGCGCTGGCGACCGAGCTGCCCCGCCCCGCCCGGACGTGGGTGCTTTACCTCATCGGCGAGATCGTGTCCGCCGACGTTCACATCGAGGAGCCGGCGCAGGCCAGGATCGAGCTGCCTGAACGCGCGAAGGAGCACGCCCGGGCAGCGCTGTGGCTCTTCTACCACGAGCTGTGCCACGGTCGCGCCGACCTGGCGTACGACATTCTCGAGGAGATCGAACCCGACCGGGACCGGCTGGCGCGGTTCGAGGAGCGCGCGCGGGACCAACGCCGTTGACCGGTTTCGCGACTTTCGGGGGTATGGCGGGTTTGTCCCGCACCGACACACTGTGCGTGCCGGTGCGGTGACCGTGGGCTCGCGGACCGCTACCGGGCGTCCATCCGTGCGGCCGTGAGGAGATCCCCCGATGGCGTCAAGGTCCCTGTCCCGGCTCGCCCTGGTGGCGGCCGGCACCCTGCTCGCGTCCCTGCTGGGCAGCAGCGCCACCGCGCAGCCCGCCGACACGCCCGTGTTCTGGCGCGTCCCGGCGTCCGCGGCGCAGGCCGCCGCCCTGACCGGCGCCGGGTTCGACGTCGAAGAGGGTGACGCCGGCTCGGTGTACGTCGTCGGCGGTCAGTCCGTGGCCGACCAGCTGCGCGGCCTCGGGTACCGGCCGACCTTCTTCGACACCGTCTACAAAGAACTGCCCGCGCAGGCGAATTCCCTGGCCGCGGACACCTTCTACGGCGGATACCGCACGGTCACCGCGCACGAGGCCCACCTCACGAGCGTCGCGGCCGCGCACCCCGACCTGGCCACGAAGTACACGATCGGCCAGTCGTGGAAGAAGCAGCAGGGCCAGGGCGGCCACGACATCCAGGCGATCTGCCTGACCAAGAAGCAGACCGGCGACTGCACGCTCTCGACGACGTCGAAGAAGCCGAAGTTCTTCCTGATGGCCCAGATCCACGCGCGCGAGCTGTCGACCGGCGAGCTCGCCTGGCGCTGGATCGACTACCTCGCCGACGGTTACGCCACCGACGCCACCGCGAAGTCCATTTTGGACACCACCGAGGTCTGGGTGGTGCCGATCTCGAACCCGGACGGCGTCGACATCGTCGCCTCCGGCGGCAACTCGCCGAAGCTGCAGCGCAAGAACGCGAACAACACCCGCGGCGGCTGCTCCGGCACCAACATCGGCATCGACCTCAACCGCAACTCGACGTTCAAGTGGGGCGGCGACTCCAACTCCCCCTGCGCCGAGACCTACCAGGGCGCGAGCGCCGGCTCCGAACCCGAGGTGAAGGCGCTCGAAAGCCTGGCCCGCTCGATCTACCCGGACCAGCGCGGCACCGGCAACAACGACCCGGCGCCGGCGACGGCCAAGGGCACGATGATCACGCTGCACAGCTACGGCAACGACATCATCATCCCGTGGGGCTTCACGCAGGCCACCTCGCCGAACGACGCGCAGTACCGCAAGCTCGGCGCGAAGTACGCCGCGTCCAACGGTTACCTCGTCGGCACCAACGAGGAGACCGTCGGCTACGACACGAGCGGCACCACCGACGACTTCACCTACGGCGAACTCGGTGTCGCCAGCGTGACGTTCGAGGTCGGCGGCTCCAGCGGCACCTGCGGCGGGTTCCTGCCGCGCTACACCTGCGTGGACAGCACCTTCTGGCCGAAGAACAAGGGCGCGCTGGTCACCGCCGCGAAGGCCGCGGCGGCGCCGTACCAGCAGTGACTCACACTCGGCAGACGTAGATGCAGTTCTGCGGACGCGGGGAACCGAGCACGTCGACGTGCCGGAACCCCGCGTCCGCGAGCATTTCCGACGCCTTTTCGGTGCCCCACATCGCACCCAGCGCCGCGCCGCCCTCGGCGAGCGACGTCGTGGTGCAGTACATCAGGCTGATCGAGTAGCACAGCGCGGCGAGCGGGTTGCCGACGTTCTTCTCCACGTGGCTGGAGAAGTTGGTGTCCACCATGAAGAACAGCCCGTCCGGCGCGAGCGCCCCGCGAATCCGGCGCAGCACGACGTCCGGGCGGTCCTGGTCGTGGATCGCGTCGAACGCGGTGATCAGGTCGTACGGCGGGTCGGCCGTCAGCTCGGCGGCGTCCCCCACCGCGAACGCGGCGTTGGGCAGGTCCGCATTGGTCTCTGCTGCTTGCGCGACGACGCCGGGATTGATGTCGAGACCGGTGAACCGCGACGCGGGAAACGCCCGGGCGGCGACCGAGATGGCGTTCCCGGTGCCGCAGCCCAGGTCGAGCACGCGCACACCCTCGGTCAGCTTTTCCGTGAGGCCGGGGACGGCGCCGAAGAAGCCGTCGACCAGGTGCTCGCGGTAGATGTGCTTCCAGCTGTCGCCGGTCTTCGCGCCGAGTGTCTCGAGGTAGGGCCCGTACGCCGACCGCGGCACCCCGCCGCCCTCGGCGAAGCTGCGCTCGAGGTCGGGCAGGATGCCGGTGAACGCGCTCAGCGTCAGCAGCGACGGCATCAGGTTCGACGCCGTGTCGCCGAGCAGGAACTTCGCGTGCTCTGGCGGGAAGGTGTACTCCCCCGCGTCGCAGGTGAAGATGCCGCCGGTGACCATCGCGCCCAGCCACTCGCGAACGTACCGCTCCCGCAGCCCGGCCCGCTCGGCGAGCCCGGCACTGGTCGCGGGCCCGCGAGCGGCCGCTTCGAGCAGCCCGGTGCGGTGCCCGAGCCCGATCAGCATGGTCAGCGCGCTGCCGGTCATGGTCGCGGTCAGATGCGCCGCGAAGTCCTTTTCCTCCATGCGGACCGACTTTACCCGCCTCGGCCACCGTCCGATGTGGACGGTCTCCCACCGGCTGCCATGCCGTGAGGGGCACCTTCAGGGCTTGCGCGTCCCTGAGGGTGCCCTTCAAGATCATCCGAGCACCGAGGGCCGGCCACCCCTGCCATGAGGGGCACCCTCACGGCTTGCGCGTCCCCAAGAGTGCCCCTCAAGACATCCGAGCACCAAGGGCCCGCGCCGCCATGAGGGGCACCCTGACGGACATCAGAGCCATGAGGGTGCCCTTCAGGACATCCGAGCACCGAGGACCTTGCGGCCCGCCGTGAGGGGCACCCTCAGGACATACGAGCACCCGAGGGCCAGCCGCCCCGTGCCGTGAGGGGCACCTTCAGGGATTACGTGTCCCTGAGGGTGCCCCTCACGGCTTGAGCAGCTCGCAGGCCGGTCCGTCAGGCTTCCTCGTCCTCCAGGTCCGCGTCGGCGAGGACCGCGTAGACCCGGCGGCGCGCGTCGGCGAGGATCTTCTTCACCTCGGTGACCTGGGCTTCGTTGCCGCTGTAGCCGACCTGGGCGGCCGCGCCGGACAGCTCGCCCAGCGCGTTCCACAGCGCGGCGAAGCGGTCGGCGTTCGGCTCGTCCTCGGGTGCGCCGTCGGACCACAGGGCGGCGAACTCCTCCTCACGGCCGTCGACGTGCTCCCGCCCGGCGTCGGTCAGCTCGGCGACGCGCCTGCCGCCCGACTCGACCGTGCGGACCAGGCCCTCGTCCTCCAACTGCTGCAGGATCGGGTACACCGAACCGGGGCTGGGCCGCCACCGGTCGTGGGTGCGCCGCCGGATCTCCTGCATCAGCTGGTAACCGTGCATCGGCTCCTCGGCCAGCAGCGCGAGCACGGCCGGGCGCACCGGACGCGCCGCGGGCCGCCCACCCCGGAAGTCCCGCACCCGCTGGAAGGCGCCGCCGCCCCAGCCACCCGGGCCGCCGAACGACCCCGGCCCGCCCGGGAACCCCGGAAACCCGGGGAAGCCGCCCGGACCACCGGGAACCCCCGGCGGGTGGGGTGGGTGCGGCGGAAAACCACCCGGCGGCCCGCCGCGCGCCAGGTCGGGGCCGCCTTCCCAGTCCTCGTGGCCGGGCATCCCGTGCTCGTGGTCCGGATGCCCGTGGTGGCCCGGGAGCCCCGGGTGGCCCGGGTGCCCGTGACTGCCGAAGGGCTCCCCGCCCCCGAATCCGCCGAACATCCGCCCTGCTCCGGTGTGCATCACCATGGTGCCTCCTCGATCGTCGTATCGCCGACATTCGCACGATATATCGCCGTTGGATCGACCGCAAGGAAGCGCCCGTCAGGACCCGGACTTGACCGCCAGTGCCAGCAGCTCCGCGGCCGGTCCGGCCAGCCGCCGGCCCGCCGGCCACACCGCGCGCAGCACCCGCCCGAGCTCGACGCCGTCGACCGCCACCGGCACCAGGCGGCGCCCGGCCACCTCGCGGACGACGTCGAGGTCGCTGATCACCGCGGGCCCGGCCCCCGCGATCACCGCGTTGCGCACCGCCGACGCCGATCCCAGCTCCAGCAACGGGTTCACCGGCCCGGCACCCGCGCGGCGCAACGCCGCCTCGACGGTCTCGCGGGTACCCGACCCGGGCTCGCGCACCACCAGCGGCGTCGCGGCGAGCTCCGCGGCCGTGAGCGGACGCCGCCGCCGCGCCCACTTGTGCCCGGCCGGGACGACCACGACCAGCCGGTCCGTGGCGACCCGGCGGGTGCTCAGGCCCGGCCACGGCCCCGGCGACTCCACGAACCCGAGGTCCACCTTCCCGTGCGTGACGAGGTCCGCGACGTGCTCGGAGTTGACGACCTCGAGCCCGACGTAGGTGTCCGGCCCGGTCCGCTTCACCTCGCCGATCCACGCCGGCACGAAGTGCTCGGCCAGCGTCATGCTCGCCGCGACGCGCAACTTCGCGCCGCGCTGGGTGCGCAGCGCCTCGGCGCCGGTCCGCAGCCCGTCCACCTCGGCCAGCACCCGGTGGGCCCAGCCCGCGATGACCCGGCCGTCCGGGGTCAGCGCCGAGCCCCGCCGAGTCCGGTCCACGAGGGACAGTCCCAGCTGACGCTCCAAAGTGGACAAGCGTTTGCTCGCCGAGGGTTGCGCGATACCCAGTGCGGTGGCCGCCTGCCCGATGCTGCCGAGGTCGTCGACGAGCACCAGCAGGCGCAGCGAGTCCAGATCCGGTCCGGTCATAGCTCCAGTCTATGACCTGCGTCGTCACCGGCGGCTACCGGAACCCGCGCGCCCGGGCGACGCTGGGTACATGGCACTCACGACGGCGAAACCACTCCTGCCCGGCCTCGTGATCACCGGCCTGGGTGTCGCCGCCGCGTACGCGCTGAGCTCGGCGTGGCCGGTCGCCGGCGCGCTCACCGTCGCCGTCGTGCTCGGCATCGCCGCCGGGAGCACTCCCCTGCTGGCCGACGAGCACCGCCAGGCCGTCGCGCGCGTCACGAAACGCCTGCTGCGCGCGGGCGTCGTCCTGCTCGGGCTGCAGCTCGCCCTGCCGACGGTGCTCGGCCTCGGCGCCGGCACCCTCGCCGCCGTGGTGGTGACCGTCGCGGTCACCTTCCTCGGCACCCTCGGCCTCGGCAAGCTGGTGCGGGTGCCGCACGGGCTCGCCCTGCTCGTCGCCACCGGGTTCTCGATCTGCGGCGCGTCGGCGATCGCGGCCATGGAGGGCGTCGTCGACCGGGAGGACTCCGACGTCGCGACGGCGGTCGCGCTCGTCACCTGCTACGGCAGCCTCGCTCTCGGCGTCCTCCCCCTGCTCGCCCACTGGCTCGGCCTGGACGCGGTCCGCACCGGCAGCTGGGCCGGGATCTCGGTGCACGAGGTCGCCCAGGTCGTCGCCGCGGCCGGGCCGGCGGGCGCCGGCGCGGTGACGATCGCGATCGTGGTGAAGCTGAGCCGGGTCGTACTGCTGGCGCCGATGGTCGCGATCGTCGGCGCCACCGAACGCACCCGCCGCGGCGGGCACGCGCCGCTCGTGCCGCTGTTCGTGCTCGGGTTCCTCGCGATGGTCGCCGTCCGCAGCACCGGGCTCGTGCCGGCGTTCGCCCTCGACGTCGCGAAGACCGCGTCCACCCTCCTGCTCGCGGGCGCGCTGTTCGGCCTCGGCTGCGCCGTCCGGCTCGGCCCGCTCCTGCGCGGCGGCGGGCGCGCGCTTCTCCTGGGTCTCCTGTCCACGCTTCTCGTGTTCGCGACCGGCTTCGGCACACTGGCCGCGTTCACCTGATGTTTCCCTACCGGCAAGGGATATAGCTCGTTATACGCCGGGTTGTACGGGTCTTGTACGGGCCGGGTCGACGCTTCCGCCGAGACGTAGGACGTAGAACGAACTCGTAGGGAGTCCCCACCGTGAAGTTCACCCGTTTCGCCGGAGGCCTGCTGGCCGGGCTGCTGGGGTGCGCCGCGCTCGCCGTCCCGGCGACCATCGGCACGGCCGTCGCGTCGGCCGACGTGGCCAGCACTTTGGTCTTCACCAAGAACACCGAAGGCCACGACTGTTACCGCATCCCCACCATCGTCAAGGCGAACGACGGCGCGTTGCTCGCGTTCGCCGAAGGCCGCAACGACGGCGCCAGCGTCTGCAACGACCTCGGCGCGATCGACCTCGTGATGAAGCGCTCCACCGACGGCGGCAAGACGTGGAGCGCGCTGCAGACCGTCATCAAGGCGAACGGCGACACGAAGGGCAACCCGGCCCCGATCGTGATCCCGGGCAGCAACCGCGTGGTGCTGCTGTCGACGATGCAGTGCTACACCAACCCCGCCTGCGGCCGGATCCCGCGCGTGTCCCTCAGTGAGGACAACGGGAAGACGTGGGGCGCGCCGCGCGTGCTGACCACCGAGCTCGGCTTCTCCGCGGCGCCGAGCTGGCTGGCCACCGGGCCGTCGCACGGGATCGTGCTGACCCGCGGCGCGCACAAGGGCCGCCTCGTGGCCGGCATGAGCTACTCGAACATCGGCGCGCTGGTCTACAGCGACGACAACGGTTCCACCTGGCACCTCGGCGCCACGGACAAGCCGAGCGCGAGCACGATGAACCCGCAGGAGATCAGCGTCACCGAGCTGGCCGACGGCCGGGTCTACGCCGCCGCGCGCAACCAGGCCAACGACGGCGACAAGTGCCTGCTGGACGGCACGCACAACCGGGCGTACGCGATCAGCTCGGACGGCGGCGCGACGTTCAGCACGAAGTTCACCTTCGCCACCGACCTCGTCGCCCCCACCGTCGAGGGCTCCACGGCGCGAATGAGCGCCACCGACACCGGCGGCAAGTACGACCGGATCGTGTTCGCCGCACCGTCCACTTGCGACCGTCGCAAGCAGCTGCGGGTGCACTCCTCGTTCGACGAGGGCGGCAACTGGACGGGCACCGACTCGAGCCTGCTCGTGTGGGGCCAGGACGCGGCGTACTCGGACATGGTCCAGCTGTCGCAGTCGTCGGTCGGCGTGCTGTTCGAGGCGGGCCCGGAGCTGCACGCGAACGACACCATCCGCTTCGCCACGGTGACCGAGGCCGCGCTGGGCGCCCCGGCCTGCGGTGGCGGTTACGGCGTCATCGACTCGCAGCCGCTCGGCACGGCGGGCACGGTTTACCTGTCCTACAACGCTTCCAACGGGCAGAACTGCGTCAGCACGATGAAGAGCGCGTCCGCCGGGACGGCCACGGCGACCGCGGCGTTCCTGGAGGTCCAGGGCGCGGCGCGGCAGACCGACTCGGGTTCGTTCTCCTACTTCGCCGGCCCGGTCAAGGCGGCCGCGGCGGACAAGTGCGTCAAGTGGGGCGGGACGGTTGGCGGCGTGTCCTACACCAGCGAGTTCGAGCACTGCGGCTGACACACTGACGGTGGGACCCGCCCCCTGGTCGGGTCCCACCGCCGTCCCGTACCGCCCGGCCCCCTCGCCCGGGCGGTACGGGCGTTTCAGAAGCCGGTGCAGCTCGCGACGGCGCCCGGCCCCGCCGCGGTCGCCGTCTTCGCGTCCTTGCCGTCCACGACGACCTTGCAGGTCACCGAGCCGCCGTCGGGCCCGGCCGTCACGGCGAACTGGGCGCCCTCGAGGAACCCGGTGGCCTCGACGGTCTTCGTCCACGGCACCGAGGCGGACTGCTCGGTGGTGATCAGGATCGTGTGCGCCTCGAAGGTGCTGTAGTCGATGTTCACGGCCTTCGCGTCCCCGCTCACCTGGTAGGTGATCGTGTGGTGCTGGGAGGCCTGGTCCTGGACGTCGGACACGGCCTTGCCGATCACCACCACCCACAGGACGCTCACGACCAGGCCGAGCACCGACACGACGATGCCGGCGACCGCCAGGCCCCGGTTGGTCGCCTTCCCGGCGCGGACCCGCGCCAGTCCGGTCGCCGAAAGGATCAGCCCGAGCACCACCAGGGGCCAGGCGACCACCCCGACGAACGGGATCGGCGAGGCCACCAGCCCGAGCAGGCCGAGGACGAAGCCCGCCGTGCCGAGGCCGTTGCGCGGCGGCGCCTGCCGGGGTTGCTGCTGGAGAGTGGAGTTCTCGGTCATCGGGGTTCCTTTCGCCACTGCTTGACGGCGAGAAGGAAAGCAGCGCGGCGCCCGGCCCCGCGTCGTCCGCGGGACTCGACCCCGTACGACGAAAGTCGTCACCGCCGCCCGGGTGAATCGGCGGAACGGCTGATGGGCAGCGCGCGGGCGCCTCGTAGGCTCTGCGCATGGAACGGTCCGGACCGCAGGTCGTGTGCACGGTGCTCGCGGTCTTCGCGTGCGTGCTGATCAGCACCGGGAACCTCATCGCGGACGCGAGTGTGGCGGGCACCGAAGACCTGCGGCCGACCGCGCTGATGATGCTGAGCTGGCCCGTGGCCCTGGCCGCCGCCGTGCTGCTGGTGTGGCGGCACCGCTGGCCGGTCGTCGTCACGGGTGTCACGCTCCTCGCGCCGCTGCTCATGCGCGGCGACTCGCTGGCGGCGCTGATCGCCCTCGCCGCCCTCGTCGCGCACCACACCGGCTGGCGGCGCTGGACCGGGACCGCGCTGGTCGTCGCCGCGACCGGGTTCGCGGTCTGGCGCGACGCCGGGCGCGTGACCGACCTGTCGCTCGCGGAGGCGTGGCTGTCCACCGAGACGGGGGCGAAGCTGACCGGGGTGATCATCACGGCGCTGGTCTTCACGGCCGTGCCGTTCACCGTCGGGGCCGTCCGGTACAGCACCCTCGAGAGCCGCCGCCGCGACGTCGAAGAGCGGGCGCTGCGCGACCAGGTGGCCCGCCGCGAAGAGCAGACGCGGATCGCGCGCGAGATGCACGACGTCCTCGGCCACCGGCTTTCCCTGCTGTCACTGCAAGCGGGCGCGCTGGAGGTCAACGCGGCCACCACCCCGGACGCGGCGGAGGCGGCCAAGACCGTCCGGACCACGGCCCGGCAGTCCCTCGACGACCTGCGGCAGGTTATCGGCGTGCTGCGCGGCAACGGCTTCACCGACCGCGGTCCCGCGGCTCCCGGCGGCCCCGCGGAGCCGCCGCAGCCGACGTTGACCGACGTCCCGGAGCTGATCGCGAGCGCCCGGCGGGCGGGCCTCGCGGCGAACGTCACCATCCTGCTCGACCAGGCCACGACGGCTCCGGCGCCGCTCGGCACGGCCGCCTACCGGATCCTGCAGGAGGCGCTGACCAACGTCCTGCGGCACGCGCCGGGCGCGCCCGCGGAGGTCACCGTCCGCGGCGGGCCGGGCGCCGGCCTGGGGATCGAGGTCGTCAACCCGCTGCCGCCGCAGCCGGTGCCCTCCCCCGGCTCCGGCACCGGGCTCACCGGCGTCAACGAGCGGATCTCCCTGCTCGGCGGCACCCTCACCGCCGGCCCCGGCGCGGACGGGTTCTTCGCTCTGCGGGCCTGGCTGCCCTGGGTGGCGCCGACGCCCTAGCATGGGCGGGTGAGCGTGCGCGTACTGCTCGTCGACGACGACCCGCTGGTCCGCACCGGGTTGTCGATGATCCTCGCCAGCACCCCCGACCTCGAAGTGGTCGCCGAAGCGGGCGACGGCGACGAGGCCGTCCAGCAGGTCGCGCTGCACGCCCCGGACGTCGTGCTCATGGACATCCGGATGCGCCGGATGAACGGCCTCGCCGCGACCGCCGCGGTGCTCGCCCAGCCGCGGCCGCCGAAGGTGCTGATCCTGACGACCTTCGACCTCGACGAGTACGTCTTCGAGGCGCTCGCGGCCGGCGCGAGCGGGTTCCTGCTCAAGGAAGGCTCGCCACAGGAGATCATCGAAGGCGTCCGGGTGGTGGCCCGCGGCGAGGCGATGCTGTCGCCGCGCACGACGAAGCAGCTGATCGGCCAGTTCGTGGCGGCGCGGGTCAGTCCCCGGCGAGCCCGGGCCCGGGCGGGTCTCGAGCTGCTCAGTGACCGCGAACGGCAGATCGTGACGGCGGTCGCCCAGGGAAAGCCCAACGCGGACATCGCCGCGGAGCTGTTTCTCAGCGAGGCCACCGTGAAGACGCACATCACGCGGACGTTCGCGAAGCTGGACGTCAGCAATCGGGTGCAGCTGACGATCTTCGCCTACGAGGCCGGGCTCGTCGCGCCGTGACGCCGACCCGGGTGATCGTCCTCAATGGAGGGTCCAGCTCCGGCAAGTCCACCATCGCCCGGTGCCTGCAGACGCTCCTCCCCGATCCGTGGCTCACGTTCGGCACCGACACCCTCGTGGACGCGATGCCCGGCGCCGGTACGGACATCGACTTCGCCGCCGACGGTGCGGTCACGGTCGGCGAAGACTTCCGCACCCTCGAAGCGGCGTGGATCGAGGGCATCGCCGCGATGGCCCGGGCGGGTGCCCGGATCGTCGTCGACGAGGTCTTCCTCGGCGGCGCCGGGTCCCAGCGGCGGTGGCAGCGCGCACTCGGCGACCTGGCCGTGCTCTGGGTCGCCGTCCGCTGCGAGCCCGCCGTCGCCGCGGAACGCGAAGCCGGCCGGGGTGACCGGATCGCCGGAATGGCCGCGCACCAAGCGGACCTCGTCCACCGGGGTGTCCACTACGACCTCGAAGTGGACACCACCCGCACCGGACCCGAGGCGTGCGCCCGGGAAATCGCCGAGACGGTCACTTCGCGGACGCCGGAGCCGTCGCCACCGCCGAGTCCCCGAACCTGATTCCCTTGGCCTCCTTGCCGATCGCCGTCAGCACCGCGACGGCGATCAGCCCGGGCACCACCGTCCACAGTAGAGCCGACGAGTACCCGTGCGACTCCGCGATCGCCTGCTGGATCGGGAGGTTGAGGGCCGCCAGGAGGTTGCCCAGCTGGTACGTGACACCCGGGTAGAACCCGCGGATCGCGTCCGGGGACATCTCCGTGAGGTGCGCGGGGATCACGCCCCACGCGCCCTGGACCATCACCTGCATCAGGAACGACCCGAGCGCCAGCATGCCCGCCCCGTGGTCGAACGCGAAGATCGGGATCACCGGCAGGCCGAGCACCGCCGCCGCGACGATCGTGCGGCGGCGGCCCAGCCGCTCGGACAGCGTGCCGAACGTCAGGCCGCCGATGATGGCGCCGACGTTGTACAGCACCGCTATCCACGTGCTCGTCGTCGCGGTCAGGCCGGCGCCGCCGTTGTCGTGCGCCTTGAGGAAGCTCGGGTAGACGTCCTGGGTGCCGTGGCTCATCCAGTTGAACGCCGTCATCAGCAGGATCAGGTACCCGAAGCGGCGGATCACCTTCGGGTTGAGCAGCACGTCCTTGACCGACGTCCGCGTCACGCGCAGCTTCTCCCGGGTCGCCTCCCAGACCTCCGACTCCCGCACCCGGGCGCGGATCAGCAGGCTGATCAGCGCCGGGAAGATGCTGAGCACGAAGATCCAGCGCCACTCGAGGTTCAGTGCCGAGTGGAACAGCAGGTACGCCAACGCGGCCAGCAGGTACCCGATCGAATAACCCACCTGCAGCAGCCCCGAGAAGAACCCGCGGCGCGCCACCGGGATCTTCTCCATCGCCAGCGCGGCGCCCAGGCCCCATTCGCCGCCCATGCCGACGCCGTAGACGAACCGCAGGATCAGCAGCACCGTGAAGTTCGGGGCGAACGCGCACAGCAGGCCGGCCACCGAGTACACCAGGACGTCCACGATCAGCGGCACCCGGCGCCCGACGCGGTCGGCCCACAGCCCGAACAGGAGCGCGCCGACCGGGCGCATCACCAGCGTGGCCGTGGTGATGAACGCCAGCTGCGTCGCGGTCGCGCCGAACGACTTGTCCTTGGCGATGTCCGCCAGGACGAACACCACGAGGAAGTAGTCGAAGGAGTCCATGCTCCAGCCGAGCAGCGCCGCGAGGAACGAGTTGCGCTGGTCCGATGTAAGCGCTTTCTTGCCCTGGGCCGGTTCCGCTTGCCGATCCGTCACGTTTGCCCCGTCCCGTCGGTTCTTCACCGGAAGACTTCAGGCTTGGTCTAGCACCGACGACCCCGTGCGGGCAAGAGTCAGTGGGGCACGCCGATGCGCACCCGGCGGCCGACGTCCCGCGCCCAGGCCTTGATCCGGTCCCAGTCGCGGAAGTCGCCGGCGCGGTGCCCCGAGGCCATCAGCCGCGGGATCAGCCCGCGCACCGTCGCCGGGTCGAGGCGGCCGCCGAAGGTCGCGGTGCGCTCCGCGTCGATGCGCGCCGCGAGCAGCGCCACGTTCGCCGGCAGGCTGACCTGGTGCGTGGCCGCGCCCGGGCCGCACGGTCCGCTGTGGAACAGCCACACGGGACGCTCGGCCAGGTCCCGCGCGTGGTGCTCCAGGAGCCGGACCGCGTCCGGCCGCCACCGGTGGTAGTACAGGGCGCTGCCGACGACCACCGCGGCGTAACCGTCGACGGTCGCGACGTCGGCGGCGTCGCGCAGGTCCACGGTCAGGCCGATGCCGCGGAGCTCCCCGGCGATGACCTCGGCGATCTGCCGGGTGCCGCCGTGGCGTCCGGAGTGGGCGACGAGGACTGCGGTCATGACCCCATTGTCGGCCCTCCCGCTCGAATCGGCGCCGCGGGCCGGTCACGATCCGCCGAACGGGCGCTTCAGGGGCCCTCCGGCGGCAGGAACGCCGGTCGCGCCGCGGGATCCGGCTCGTCGTAGTACCGGCGGAACACAGCGGTCTGACCACCCGAAACGGGCGGCACGATCCAGCTCCAGTCGGCGGGGCACCGGCGCCCGGCGCGCTCCTCCTTCTCCAGGTGCGTCAGGAACCGCCGCGACTCCGTGTGGTGGTCGGCCATCGTCACCCCGGCCGTGTCGAACGAGTACTGGACCGCCAGCGTCAGCTCGACGAGCGCCCGGTCGCGCCACATCGTGCGCTCGGAGCCGGTGTCCAGGCCCATCAGCTCCGCGACGACCGGCAGCAGGTCGTAGCGGTCCTCGTCGGCCAGGTTCCGGGCGCCGATCTCGGTGCCCAGGTACCAGCCGTTGAACGGCGCGGCGGGGTAGGTGACGCCGCCGATCTCCAGCGGCATGTTGCTGATCGCCGGCACGGCGTGCCAGCGCAGGCCCAGCCCGGCGAACCAGCGGTGGTCGGGGTGGGTCAGCGGCACCTCCAGCACGGCGTCCGGGGGCAGCGTGAACAGCCGCGGATCGCCGGGGTCCGCCTCGAGAAGCAGCGGGAGGACGTCGAAGGAGCCTCTCCGCTCCGGCGGGCGCCAGCCGAGCCGCCGGACCTCGTCGGTGAACTCGGCGTTGCGCGGGTCGCCGAGCACCGAGCCGTCCTCCAGCCGGTACCCGGCGTAGCGGATCAGTTGCTCGTTGTGGATGCGCGGGCCCGCGACCACCGGGGTCTCCGGGGCGAAGACGGTGACCGTCGGGCGGATCCGGCCGGCGCGGGTGGCCTGACGCAGGTGGGCGACGCACTCGCCGGCGATGTCGGCGGGGTCGGTGACCCGGCGCCGGTCGCGGACGCGGAGGCTGTTCCAGTAGAGCCGGCCGATGCACCGGGCCGAGTTGCGCCAGGCGACCCGGGCGCCGTACGCCAGCTCGGCCGGCGTGTGCCGGTAGGTGCCGGTTTCGGCGATTTCGATGCGTACCTCGGCAAGGCGCGTCTCGAGCCACGTGCCCTGCTCGGCCGCCCCTTCTTCGAACATGAGGTTGAGGAATTCCTCGGCCTCCGCGGAATTGACGCTCTGTTCTCCCGACACCCGTTGGTGGTAAAGTGTCGGCGCGGTTGTCACCCGCTCGGACGTAGCAGTCACCGCGCTACCCCACTCTCCGAAATCGTGATCTGCATCCCGACGGGAAGGTTCACCGTTCCTCCGATGGTCGCCGACAACACTGTCGGCCGGAAATGCCTGCAGCACGGGCGCTTCCGACCAGGCGGGGGAGGATACCCCACGTTTCGCGGGACACGGACACCGAATGCCCAGTACGTCCCGCGTTTCTCGAAATAACGTCACCACCTGGGAAAACGCCGGAAAATAGCCGTTACCAAGCGTTATCCGGACATGCCGCTGCGCATTTCCCGTCAATCGATCACAATTGCACGGGAAGTCCGCGTGATTGTTTCCCGGGCACGGATCTTCGGCTTTTCGTGGGTAATCGCCGAACGGCCTTTTCCGGCGCCGGTCCCCCGTGTACGCGCGCGGGCGGGCGCGTCGTTTAGAGTCGGGTGATCGGCAGAGGAGGAGTTTCGTGAGCCGGATCCCCGTGGTCCTCGTCGCCGGGTTCCTCGGCGCGGGCAAGACGACGCTGCTCAACCACCTGCTCGCCAACCGCGAGGGCGCCCGGGTCGGCGTCGTGGTGAACGACTTCGGCAGCGTGAACGTCGACGCGCTGGCCGTGGCCGGGCAGGTCGACACGATGGTCTCGCTCGGCAACGGCTGCCTGTGCTGCGCCGTCGACGCGAGCGGGCTGGACGCGATGCTGGGCCGGCTGTCCTCGGCCGAGGCGGGCATCGACGTCATCGTCGTCGAGGCCAGCGGCATCGCCGAGCCGCGTGACCTGATCCGGCTGATGATCGCCAGCGAGAACCCGGACATCCGCTACGGCGGCCTGGCCGAGGTGGTGGACGCCGCCGAGTTCGAGGCCGCGCGCGAACGCCATCCCGAGCTGGCCGACCACCTGCGGCTGGCCGACCTGGTGGTGCTGAACAAGGCCGACCGGGTTTCCGCCGACGCCCTGGCGAAGGTCACCGCGACGGTCGAGGAGCTGGCCCCGGGCCGTCCGCTGCTGGTCGCCTCGCACGGCCGGGTCGACCCGCGACTGTTCTTCGACCCCGAGCCGCGCGGCGAGCGGGTCGGCCAGCTGTCCTTCGACGACCTGCGTGAAGACGACCATTCGCAGCACCTGCACGCGCACTACGAGACGGTCACCTTCACCGCGGACACCCCGCTCGCGCCGCGCGCGTTCGTCGACTTCCTGCAGCGCCGCCCGGCCGGCCTCTACCGCATGAAGGGCCAAGCCGACTTCGGCGCGGGGTCGCGCTTCCAGCTGCACACCGTCGGCGGGTTCGTACAGGTCGAGCGCTCGGATGCCCCGCGCCGGACGGAACTCGTACTGATCGGCGCGGGCCTGGACACCGAGGCGGTGCTGGCCGACCTGCGGGGCTGCGTCGCGCCCGACCCGGACGTGGTCGACGAGCGCGGCCTGCTGCACATCCTCCGCTACCTCCCCGGCGAAGCCTGAGTCCCGCGCCGCCACGCCGAAGATCGGCAAAACCGCGGATTCCCGCCGCCCGCGGCAGAGACTGACGGCCATGACGACCACCGAGGTGAGCGCACCACGCTGGTACCTGGTCGGCGTGCTGCCCGAAGAGGTGCCGCTGGCGCACCTGATGACCCGCTCGGGCGACCTCCGCTACCGGCGATCGGCCTGCGGCGAGCGCGAGTCCCGCAGCTGGAAGCCGGTCGACTTGACGACATCCGAGGTAGCACCGTGTTCGGCGTGTGTCGCCACACTGCCCGCTCCCCCGGCGGGCCTGCTGGTGGCCCCGGCGGACCTGGACCGCGGCCAGCTGTCCCTCGAACTGGAGCTTTAGCCGAGCGGCACGGTTAGACGGCTGAGCCACCCGAGCCCGACAGGCTCTCCTGCCTCACCCGAGCCGCGGCGAGGGCCCCGGCGGCAGCCAAGCGCGCCCGCCGGGCCCTCACCCGAGCCGGCAAGCCGGCCGCGGCGCGATTGCGCCACCAGGAACGCCTGCTGGACTCTCGCAGCTCCCACCCGAGCCGCGGCGAGGGCCCCAACGGCGGCCAAGCGCGCCCGCCCAGCTCACCTGACTCTCACCCGAGCCGACAATCCGGCCGTGGCGGAATTCCGCCACCAGGAATGCCTCCCGGGCTCTTATAGCCCCACCCAGCCGCGGCAAGGGCCCCAGCGGCGGCCAAGCGCGCCCGCCCGGCTCACCTGACTCCAACCCCAGCTGGCAATCCGGCCACCGCGGGATCCCGCCACCAGGAACGCCTCCCGGGCTCTCATGGCTCCCACCTGAGCCGCGGCGAGGGCCCCGGCGGCGGCCAAGGGCGCCCGCCCGGCTGACCTGACTCCCACCCCAGCCGGTAATCCGGCCGCGGCGGGATCCCGCCACCAGGAACGCCCGACAGGCTCTCCTGCCTCACCCGAGCCGTGACGAGGGCCCCGGCAGCGGCCAAGCGCGCCCGCCCGGCTCCCGGCGCCCACCCCAGCTGGCAATCCGGCCACCGCAGGATTCCGCCACCAGAAACGCCTCCCGGCCCCTCGCGGCTCCCACCCGAGCCGCGGCGAAGGCCCCGGCGGCGGCCAAGCGCGCCCGCCCGGCTCACCTGACTCCAACCCCAGCTGGTAATCCGGCCGCGGCGGGATCCCGCCACCAGAAACGCCTGCCGGCCCCCGCAGCTCCCACCCGAGCCGCGGCAAGGGCCCCAGCGGCGGCCAAGCGCGCCCGCCCGGCTCACCTGGCTCCCACCCCCAGCTGGCAATCCGGCCACCGCGGGATCCCGCCACTCGCGCCGAACGCCACCAACAGGGGCCACCCGAGCAGCAGGCACACCCCACCGAGCACCGCCGACCCCGCGGGGCCTACGCCAGCGCCTTCTCGTAACAAACCGACTCCGGGTCGGCCTCGTGTGGTGGGAAGTTCGGTACCCGGTGGTAGCCCGCGCGCTCGTACAGCCGCATCGCCGCGGGCTGGCGGGCGCCCGTCTCCAGGCGGATGCGGGCCGCGCCTGCCTCGCGGGCCAGGCGTTCGGACGAGGTCATCAGGGCGCTCGACACTCCCGTGCCGCGGGCGTCCGGGGCGACGAACATCCGCTTCAGCTCGTACAGGCCCGGCTCGATCGGCTCCACCGCGCAGCAGCCGATCGCCCGCTCGCCGTCGCGGGCCAGCAGGTAGCGGCTTTCCGGGTGCAGGGGCGGCGGTTGCGCGTCCACCGGCAGGTTGTAGACCACCACCAGCTCGGCGGTCATCGCGGTGACCAGTGCGCGCAGGAAACCGTCGTCGGCCGCGCACTCCGCGACGGTGGCCACCTCAGGCCTTCTTCGCCCGGCTCGGCGCGACGCGGGGTGGCTCGTTCGGCATCTTCGGGTAGACCGGCGGCCACGGTGCGTCCATCAGCCCGCTCGCCATGTCGGCCTCCGACATCGCCAGCAGCGGCTCGATCGACTGCAGCCGCGCCCCTGCGCCAGCCCACGGGTCGCCCCGGTCGGCCAAGCGAGCCGGCACCGTGCTCAAGGTGAACGTGTCTGGCTCGACGTCGCTCAGCTCGTCCCACGAGATCGGCGTCGACACCTGGCCGCCGACGCGCGGGCGCACGCACCACGTGCCGAACACGGTCTTGTGCGGCGCGTTCTGGTTGAAGTCGACGAACACGCGCGAGCCGCGCTCCTCCTTCCACCACTGCGCCGTGATCTTCGACGGGTGCCGCCGTTCGAGCGCCCGCGCCAGCGCGACCGCCGCGGCCCGCACCTGGAAGCTGTCCCAGCGCGGCTCCAGCAGCACGTACAGGTGCAGGCCCCGCGAGCCGGACGTCTTGAGGTGGCCTTCAATGCCGTGCTCAGCCAGGAACTCTCGGGTCAGCACAGCGGCCTCACGCAGATCGTCGAAGCCGATGCCGGGTGACGGGTCGAGGTCGACACGCAGCTCGTCGGCGACCTCCGGGGTGTCGGCGCGGTACGGCCACACGTGGAAACCGAGGCAGCCGAGGTTCACCGCCCACAGGATGTGCGCCAGGTCCTTCGCGACCAGCGCGTCACTCGTCGTGCCGTTCGGGGTCGACACCACCGTGGTGGTCAGCCACGGCGGCACCCCCTTCGGGACGCGCTTCTGGAACCAGTTCTTGCCGCCCGCGCCGTCCGGGTAGCGCTCCAGCAGCAGCGGACGCCCGCCGAGCCGGTCCAGCAGCGGCCCGGAGACCGCGCGGTAGTACTCGACGAGGTCGAGCTTCGTCTCGCCGCGCTCGGGGAAGTAGACCTTGTCCGGGCTGCTGATCTTGACCTCGACGCCGTCGAGGTCCAGCAGCACCGCGCCGCTCATCGCACCTCCCCGAACAGCTCGGCGAGCTCGGCCGGCGGGGCCTCGTCGAGCTGGGCGTACGTGCAGGACTCCGGCGTGCGGTCCGGCCGGAAGCGCACCAGCCGCCCGCCGTGGCGGAAGCGCCCGCCCTGCAGGTGCTCGTAGCGGACCTCGGCCACCCACTCGGTGCGCAGCGGCTCCCAGGAGAGGTCCTTGCCGGGCGCCCACCGGCTGTTCGGGCCCGGTTTGCGGCCCGGGTCCGGTTCGTACTCCGCCCAGGATCGCCACGGATGGCCTTCCAGCGCGTTTTCCCGCAGCGGCGCCAGCTCGTCGACCAGCTCGGCCCGCCGCGCCTTCGTGAAGCTGCTGGCGACGCCGACGTGGTGCAGCACGCCCTCGTCGTCGTACAGCCCGAGCAGCAGCGAGCCGACACCCACGCCGTCCTTGTGCCAGCGGAAGCCGACGACCACGCAGTCCGCGGTGCGCTCGTGCTTGACCTTCCACATGACCCGCTTGTCCTGCTCGTACGGCTCGTCGGCGGGCTTGGCCATGACGCCGTCGAACCCCGCGCCCTCGAACCGGGTGAACCAGTCCACCGCCTGGTCCGGGTCCTCGCTCAGCGGGGTCAGGTGGACGCGCTGCAGCCCTTCGGCGTCGGTCCGCAGGACGCTCTCCAGCTGCTTGCGCCGCTCCCGGAACGGCGCCCCGGTGAGGTCGGTGTCGCCGAGCGCGAGCAGGTCGAAGGCGACGAAGCTGGCCGGTGTCTCCTCCGCCAGCTTCCGCACGCGCGAGGCCGCCGGGTGCAGCCGCAGCTGCAGCACCTCGAAGTCGAGGCCGGCCGGGGTGACCAGGACGATCTCGCCGTCCACCACGCACCTCGGCGGCAGCGCGGCGGCCAGCAGCTCCACCAGCTCCGGGAAGTACCGCGTGAGCGGGCGGTCGTTGCGGGAGCCCAGCTCGATCTCGTCACCGTCGCGGAAGACGACGCACCGGAAACCGTCCCACTTGGGCTCGTAGAGCAGGCCCGGCGTGCGCGGCACGTCGTGCACGGCTTTCGCGAGCATCGGCCGCACGGGCGGCATCACGGGCAAGTCCACCGCGCGAGCTTAAATCACCGGTACGACACTTCTTTCGAAAAAAGACACAGCCAGGCGTGATACACACGTCCTCGTGACCACCGAACGCCCCGAACCGCCCCTGGTCGGGGGCGAGCGCGAAATGCTGCGCACGTTCCTCGACTTCCACCGCGCCACGCTCGCCATGAAGTGCGACGGACTGTCCGACGAGGACCTGCGCCGCGCGTCCAGCCCGCCGTCGACGCTGTCGCTGCTCGGCCTGGTCCGGCACATGGCCGAGGTCGAGCGCACCTGGTTCCGGCGGGTGATCAACGCCGAAGACGTCCCGCTGCGGTGGTCGGCCGAGGGCGACTTCCAGGCCGCCTACGACGCGAGTACCTCGACGCGCGCGGAGGCGTTCGACGCGTGGCAGTCCGAAGTGGAGCAGTCGCGCAAGATCGAAGAGGCCGCCGAGTCCCTCGACGTCACCGGGTACCAGGTGCGCTGGGGCGAGGACGTCTCCCTTCGGCTGGTGATGCTTCACATGATCCACGAGTACGCCCGCCACAACGGCCACGCGGACTTCCTCCGGGAAGCCATCGACGGCGTGACGGGGGCCTGATGGACGTGCTCGCCTGGCTGCGCGACTCCGATCCGGCCCTGCGCTGGCAGGTCGAGCGCGACCTGCTGGGCGAGCCGCCGCCGGTCTGGGAGGCCACCCGTGCCCGCGTGGCGACCGAGGGTTTCGGCGCGCGGCTGCTGGGAAAGCAGGATCCGGACGGCCGCTGGGCCGGCGGCGCGTTCTTCCCGGCGGACTTCGACTTCGCGAGCATGAAGACGGACGGCCAGCCGTGGACGGCGACCACCTGGGTGCTCAACGACCTGCGCGAGTGGGGCGTCGACGCCGCGGCCCTGACCGGGACGGCCGAGTTGCTCGCCGAGAACGCCCGCTGGGAATACGACGATCTGCCGTACTGGGGCGGTGAAGTCGACTGCTGCATCAACGCGTGGACCCTGATGAACGGCCTGTGGCTCGGCGCGGACGTCGCCGGGATCGCCGCCTGGTTCGTCGAGCACCGGCAACCGGACGGCGGCTGGAACTGCGAATGGGTCGAAGGCTCGAAGCGCTCCTCGGTCCACTCGACGCTCAACTCCCTCAAGGGCCTGCTCGCCTGGGACACCGCGGCCGGCGGCTCGCCGGCGACGCACTCGGCCCGCCGCGGCGGTGAGGAGTACCTGCTGGAACGCGGGCTCTTCCGGAGGTTGTCGACGGGTGAGCCGGTGCTGCCGGGGGTGAGCGCCTTCTCGTACCCGTTCCGCTGGCACTACGACGTGCTCAACGCGGCCGACTACTTCCGTCTCGCCGGCACGCCCCCGGACCCGCGGATGGCGGAGGCGATCGAGCTGATCCGGGAGGCCCGGCAGCCGGACGGCACGTGGCTGCAGGGCCGCCGCCTCCCGGGCCGGGTGTGGTTCGAGATCGACGTGCCCGAAGGCGAGCCGTCGAAGTGGCTGACGCTCGTCGCCACCCGCGTCCTGAACTGGTGGGACGCCCGCTAAAGCGCCGCCAGGACCAGGCCGCTGCGGGGCTTCGGCGTGAAGTACGTGGCCTTCCGCGGCATCCGGCGGCCCGCCGCGTGCACGGCCAGGACGTCGGAATACGCCACCGGGGCCAGCAGGACCACCGCGTCCGCGTCCGCCGGGACGGGACGCCCGGCCGGGAGCGGGTGGACGTGCGGGCCGTCCGAGGGCGTCGGCGAACAGGACGCGCTCGACGATCTCGTGGTCGATCACCGGGCCCGGCCAGTCCTGCTTCGGCAGCGGGACCCGCAGCACGGCCGAGCCCGCGCGCACCACGACCTCGCCCCGCACCGGGACCGCGTGGTCGTCGAAGCGGACGTCGAGGCCGGCGGCGCACCAGCGGGAGACCAGCTCCTCGGCGTCGAAGCCGGTGCCCGTCAGCACCCGGTTGATCGCGCCGATCCGCAGCTGCGGACCCGCCGTGACCAGGGCGAGGAGCGCGCCGTTGCCGGCCGCGACGGCCGCGGCCACCCGGTGGTTGCCGTCGGCGACCAGCAGATCGGTGGCCGTGACCGCGGCCAGCAGCCGGTGCTGCAGCGGCCCTTCGGGCACCACCCACAGCTCGTGCCGGCGGCCCGCAGCGTCCGAAGTGGACAGATCGGGCAGGCCGAGGCCGGCGCACGCGCGTTCGACCTGCTCGGTCAGCAGGTCGCCGTCGGCGGCCGGGACGAGCAGCGCCGCGCTGGTCGCGCAGCCCAGCCCGGACAGCACGGCGGCCCGCTCGGCGACGACGTCCGGGTAGACGTCCTCGGTGTGGCGCACCCGCGCGGACCCGTCGTCGGTCACCGCCGCCGGGTCGACCAGGCAGAGCAGGCCCAGCGCCACGCCGTCCGGACCCTCGATCCGGTACGGCGCGACGAACCGTGACACCGGCCGGTAGAACCGCTTGCGGAGCCGTTCGAGCACGGCACGGGCGATCGGGACCGCCGCGGCCAGATCGAGCCCGCGGGCCAGCGCCGCCGGGGTGCGCGCCGGGTGCTGCACGGCCAGCAGGCCGTCGGCGGCGCCGGGTGCGGCCAGCACGGCGATCACGCGGTCGGGCTCGGCGAACTCGTCGACGTCCGGGCCGGGAACCGCGTCGCGGGCCACCCACCCCTGCTCGATCGGCCGGATCCAGTCGCTCATCCTGTCCATCTTCCGCGCCGAAGGCCGTGACGGAAATTCGCTGGGGTGCGGGCCACCCCGATGGAATGCTTAGGGCTGCAAAGCAGTTGACTCCGGTCATGGCCACCCCGAGGAGCACGCCACCCATGACGACCCCGGCCCCCGCCAGTGCGAAAGGGGTCGGCTTCCGGTCCGAACGCGGCCCGGTGCTGATCGCCGTCATGCTCAGCACGGCGCTGGTCGCGCTGGACAGCACGATCATCGCGACCGCGGTGCCGTCGGTGGTGCGGGACCTCGGCGGCTTCTCGCAGTTCCCGTGGCTGTTCTCGATCTACCTGCTGACCCAGGCGGTCACCGTCCCGCTCTACGGCAAGTTCGCCGACGTGCTCGGCCGCCGCCCGGTGATGTTCTTCGGGATCGCGGCGTTCCTCGTCGGCTCGGTGCTCTGCGGCGCCGCGTGGAGCATGCCGGTGCTGATCGCCGCCCGCGCGGTCCAGGGCATCGGCGCGGGGGCGATCCAGCCGATGTCGATGACGGTCATCGGCGACCTCTACTCGGTGGAGGAACGCGCCCGCGTCCAGGGTTACGTCGCGAGCGTGTGGGGCGTCGCGTCGGTCGTCGGGCCGACGCTCGGCGGGGTCTTCGCGGAGTACCTGGACTGGCGCTGGATCTTCTTCATCAACCTGCCGCTGGGCGCGATCGCCGCGCTGATGCTGCACCGGAACTTCGCCGAGAAGGTCGAGCGCAAGGCGCACAAGGTCGACTACACGGGCGCGGCGCTGCTCACGATCGGCTGCTCGCTGGTGATCCTCGGCCTGCTCGAAGCCGGCGTCGCGTGGGGCTGGGGTTCGGTCCCGAGCGTGGCGATCTTCGTGGCCGGCGCGGCGCTGCTCGTGGCGTTCGTGCTGGTGGAGAAGCGGGTTGCCGAGCCGGTGCTGCCGCTGTGGGTGTTCACCCGGCGGGTGCTGGTGGGCGGCAACCTCGTCGCGGTGGTCGTCGGCGCGGTCCTGATGGGCCTGACGTCGTACCTGCCGACGTACGCCCAGGGTGTGCTGGGCGCGGGCGCGCTGGTGGCCGGGTTCGCGGTGGCCGCGCTGACCGTCGGCTGGCCGCTCTCGGCGTCCCTGGCGGGCAAGATCTACCTGAAGATCGGCTTCCGCGACACGGCCCTGATCGGCAGCGTGTTCGTCATCGCGGGCGGCGTGCTGGTGGCGATGCTGAACGCGGGGTCGTCGATCTGGGCGGCGGCCTTCGCGGCGTTCGTGCTGGGGCTGGGCCTGGGCCTGTCGTCGAGCCCGACGCTCGTGGCCGTGCAGTCGGTGGTCGGCTGGGACCGCCGGGGCGTGGTGACCGGGACGAACCTGTTCAGCCGGTCGCTGGGCAGCGCGGTCGGCGCGGCCGTCTTCGGCGCGATCGCCAACGCGACGCTGGCCTCTCGGTTCGCTTCTCCGCCACCGGAAGTGGCGGGAAAGCTGCCGCCGTCGGTCGACGCGACCAGCCTGGTCCTGAACGGTCACACGGACGACTCCCCGGTGGCCCGGTTCGTGCGTGGCGCCTTGGCGGACGCGACGCACCATGTGTTCATCGGCCTGCTGGTGGTGGCGGCGTTCTCCGTGGTGGCGCTGCTGCTCATGCCGAGGAAGACGGAACAGCTGGAGTTCTAGGGTCCCGGTAGCCGCCGGGCGCGACGCCGAACTGGCGCTTGAACGCGTGCGAGAACGCGAACGGCGAGCCGTAGCCCGCCTTCGCGGCGATCGACGGCAGCGGCAGGTCCGTGTCCAGCAGCAGCCTCGCCGCCGTCGTCAGGCGCCACCACGTCAGGTACGCCATCGGCGGCTGCCCGGTCAGCGCCGTGAACCGGCGGGCCAGGGTCGCGCGCGAGAGGCCCACCCGGGCGGCGAGGTCCTCGATCCGCCACGGCGCCGCCGGGTTCGCGTGCAGTTCCTCCAGCGCGGCGGCGACTTCGCGGTCGCGCAGGGCCTGCGGCCAGCCGGCGTCCGGGTTCCCGTCGAGCCAGGCGCGGATCAGGAGCACGAGCAGGACGTCCAGCAGTCCGGTGAGCGCGGTCGCCCGCCCCGGCCGCGGTTCGGCGACCTCGGCGCCGAGCAGGTCGATGGCCGCTCGCAGTCCCGAATGCCGGCCGACGTCGGCAGGCAGGTGGACGACCTCCGGCAGGCTCGCGAGCACCGGGTGCCGCCGGGTGTGGTCCAGCCGGTACTTGCCGCAGAGGAACTCGGTCCGGCCGCCGGGCTCGGGCACCGCCGTCTCGAACGGGACCGCCCCGGCCGCGTCCGGAGTGGCGGACAGCGTGTGGGCGCTGCCGTGCGGGACCAGCACGGCGTCACCGGCGCCGAGCGGCACCGGCTCCCCCTCGTCGGGCACCAGCCAGCCGCTCCCCCGCAGCAGCACGTGGAAGCCCGCGCCGTCGTAGGGGGCGAAGCGGTAGCACCACGACGTGCCGGCGCACAGCCGGTTCGACGTCGGCTGCCCGATCCGCACCGCGGCGATCGCGTCGCTCAGCAGGTCCACGCGACCAGCGTAGCCCTGAGACGATCGCGCATCATCCTGAGCATTTCAGCCATGGAAACGCTCACGACCGCGTCCTAGCGTGGCGATATGAACATCGGTGACGTCGAAGTGCTGAAGGTCGTCGAGTGGCAGGGCGAGATCGCCCCGGCGCGGACCATCGTGCCGGGCAGCCCGCCCGGGCTCTGGGCGGACAACGCGTCCTGGCTCGCGCCCGACCACTGGAACCCGGAGACCGGCGGCTACCGCGGCGCGGTCCAGACGTGGGTGCTGCGCAGCGAAGGCCGGACGATCCTGGTCGACACCGGGGTCGGGAACGACCGGCAGCGCCCGCAGATCCCGCTGTTCGACCACCTGCGCACGGACTTCCCGGCCCGGCTGGCCGCGGCCGGCGTCCGGCCCGAGGACGTCGACGTCGTCGTCAACACGCACATCCACTACGACCACGTCGGCTGGAACACCGAGCTGCGCGACGGCGACTGGGTGCCCGCCTTCCCGAACGCGACCTACCTCATCCCCCGCGCCGACCAGGTGTACTTCGACCCCGGCAACGCCCGCCGCCGCCCCGCGCCGCGCGACGAACGCGAACAACTGCGCCGCGACGGGAGCCTGCTGGTCTACGCCGACAGCGTCGCGCCCGTGCTGGGCCGCGCGGTGCTGTGGGAGGGCAGCCACCGCATCGACGGCAACCTGACACTCGAAGCCGCGCCCGGCCACACCCCGGGCTCGTCGGTGCTGCGCCTGGCGTCCGGTCCGGACCGCGCGGTGTTCGTCGGGGACCTCCTGCACAGCCCGGTGCAGATCCTCGAGCCGGAGCACAGCAGCTGCTTCTGCGAAGACCCCATGGCCGCGGCGAAAACGCGCCAGGAAGTCCTGGAACGCGCGGCCGACCACCGGGAACTGGTCGTCCCGGCCCACTTCGGCGGCTCCGGTGCGGCCGAAGTGCGTCGCGACGGCAGCCGGTTTTCGATCCACCGCTGGGCCTAGTTCTGCAGCGGCACCAGCTCGGCCTGGAACTTCTCCAGGAACCCCTCGAAGTCGGCGTGCCCCGGCCGGATCACGAACTTGCTGAGCCCGGCTTCGATGTACTGCTCCACCAGCCGCCGCGCCTCGGGCCAACTGGTCGCGATCAGGTCCGTCACCGGCGTGTCCGGGCTGCGGCGGGCGGCCAGTGCGGTCAGCTCCGGCGGGAGGCCCTGGTCCGCGACCACCAGGCTCAGGCCGAAGTGGTCCTCCTCGATCTCGCGCCCGGTGTCGGCCGCCGCGCGCTGGATCGCGACGCGGGCGTCGCGGGCCTGGGACGGCGTGTGGAAGCTGCCGAGCCAGCCGTCCGCCAGGCGGCCCGCCCGGGCCAGCGCCGCCGGGGCGGTCCCGCCCAGCCAGACGTCGAGGCGCTTTCCCGGCCGCGGGCCGAGGCCGGCGCCCGAGACCTGGAAGAACTCGCCCTCGAAGGACACCTCGTCCTCTTCCAGCAGGCGGCGGAGCAAGGTCAGGGACTCGTCGAACACCGCCGCGCGGCGGCCGGCGGGCACCGGGAACAGGTCGTGCTCGGCCGGGCGGGCCGGGCGCAGGCCGAACACCGGCAGCACCCGCTTCGGCGCCAGCCCGGCCAGCGTCAGCAGCTGCTTGGCGACCAGGACCGGGTGCCGGCCCGGCAGGATCGCGACGCCGGTGCCGACCTTCAGCTTCGACGTCCGGGCCAGCGCGTGCGCCATCCCGATCATCGGCTCGACTTCCGGTGAGTAGACCAGCTCCGAGAGCCACAGCGAGTCGACGCCCGCCGCCTCCAGCCGTTCCGCCAGCCCGGCGAACTCCGCCGGCCCGGTCCCCGGCGCCGGTGCGACGCCCAGCCTGACCTTCAGCACACTGCCCCCTAGCTCGACTACCAACCACAACGCACGGGACGGCCGGGCATTCCGAAGGGCGAGCCCGGACCACCTTCAAACGTTCACGGGCAGGGTGACCGAACCACCCGCCGGTGCCACACTCGCGATCAACCTCCGTGCTGTGTTCTGCCATGTGAGCACGCTGGACAGCTTCTCCCGAATCTCGTGGATGTGCGCGAACTCTGCCGGAAGATCGGCAAACACCCGCTGAATAGCGGTCTTCCAGCGATCGACATCCTGATCGTCGTCGTTGACGTCCACGATCAGCGGTTCCGCCCCTGGGCCGATCACGAGGCGCAACGTCTCGGCCAGACCACTCCTGCCACTCACCAATACCGGGGTCCCGAACCCAATCGCCTCCAGTGCTGCCAGGCCAAAACCTTCTACTCGCGAAGGCATGACACACAAGGCCGCACGCCGGAGATCACGCGCCATCTCTTCTTTGTCGTCCGTGAACGGACGCACGTCGATACGATCGCGTGAAAGTCCGTACGACTGGACGAACGTTTCCCGGAGTTCATCGCATTGACCGGCGCCGGCGCCGCGGATCAGCAGGTCGGGCTTCGGCACGCCGGGCGGTACCACGGCTCCCTTGATCGCCTGCGCCGCAATGTCCAGACCCTTCGGCACCGGGTGACGAGCTCGCGCGAACACCGCGACCGTACGGTTGACCGGCACACTCCGCCGGCGGAGTGGGAACTCATCAGGCACCGTCATCCCCGGGTCCAACTGCACGACCTTGGTGCCACCGAAACCATCTCCGACGATGCCATCCAACCGCCTCGTCAGGAGAGGTCCGACCGCGGCAATCACGTCGGCGTCGGCGGCTATCCGGCGCGTCTGCCGCTCGGACGCTTCAGTACGCGGCCACGCCGCGTCCGGCCGCTTGTAAGGCTCGTTCTGCGCGTAAGAGGTGTGCACGATGTGCACAAGCCTCGCACCCGGGAAATAGTGCTTCGCATAGATCCAGGAAACCGATCCCGTGACGAGATCGTGCCCGATCACGACATCGGGCGCCAACGCGGCGATTTCCGGTGGCAGCAGGAACAACTCCGGTCCACCCGGAGTCATGACTGCCGGAACGAGCTCGACCCCGCTGGAGGCCGCGTCCACATGCTCGCGGCCCGAGGCCCGACGAACGAGACACAAAGTCCGGTGACCATCCCCGGCAAGTGCTGTCGCAAGCATACGGTTGAAGGTGGTGATCCCGCCCGTGGTGGAGGACCACTCGTCACAGATCAGCAGGAGGCACAACCTTCCTGCCCTCCGCACGGAGATCCGGTCGGACATCGCGTTGTCCACGGTCAGATACCGTGCAGCCGCTCGTACTTGTCGAGGATCTCGCGCGCCCGCCCCTGCATCCGATTGGTGGTGCGCGATTGCGCGGCTTCAGCCACCTGGGCAGGATCGAGGCCCAGCCATCGAAGACAGTTCAACCCAATGCTCACGACGTCGACCGCCTCACGCACAGCCGCCTCCCGATCACCTGCCGCGAGATGGTCGCGCAACTCTTCGAACTGAATCGCCACCGAACGCTCGAAATGCGCCAGCGGCTTCGCCTTCAATTCATCATCTACCTCGTCCCAAGCGCGCCACATTGCCTGGAACGGGCCGAGTTCGTTCACCTGTGACTCCACCGATCCTCCGAAGAGAGCCGCCGCAGCGCCTCCAAGTCATGAAGCACGAGACGTCGGCGTCCGGTGCTGACCAGCTTGCTCTCGCGAAGGCGCCTCAGTTCGATCGCCACGGCATCGCGCGATGCGCCGATCCGGGCGGCCAAGTCCTGCTGAGACAGCGTCGTTTCGAGGACCCAACCTTGCTCCGTCTCCCGGCCCACCTCCTTCGCGAGGTGAAGCAGCCAGTCGGCCAGACGCCCTTTGACATCCAGGTTCGACAACAGGACTCGCTGGCTCATCTGACGCCGGCGCTGGACTACGGCGCGGTACATCAGTGGCCAGAGATGCTGCTGCTCGACGAAGTCGAGCAGTTGTTCCGCTGAAATGTCGAGCCCGATCACTGCTGTAATGGTCGTCACCTTCGCCGACCGCGGCTCGTCCATCAAGGCGCCTTCGTCGCCCATCACTTCGCCGGGTCCGAAGATTCCGAGGATCACTTCCGTCCCATCGGCAGCGTGCCGGGTGACCTTCAGGTGCCCTTCACGAATGATCAGCACCGAACGGGACGGCTGACCTTCCCAGAAGATCGTCTGCCCGGCGTCGAAGTGAACCAGACTGCCAAGTCCTTCAAGCGCGCCTCGGAGACGTTCATCGAGGATGTCCATGATCCGCACGGAACTGTCGTCCGCCACCATAGAGAAGAGTGTACTGGTCTACATTCGGGCATGGATAGAGCCGCGGAGCACGAGCGAAAAATCCTCGCACCAACCCTGAGGATTCACCAGATCCTTCGGCCAACGCGCCACGGCGCCGGGCATTCCGCTCAGGCCGTGGCGGCGATGACCCGGCCGAGCGCCGCGTGCAGGGCTTCCAGCTCGGCCACCTCCATGCCGAGCGTCTCCACGACGCGGTACGGGATCTTCTCGGCCTCGGCCCGCAGCGCGCGCCCCTTGTCGGTGAGCTCGACGATCAGCTGGCGTTCGTCGGACCGGCTGCGGGCGCGGGTGACGTACCCGAGCGCCTCCAGCCGCTTGAGCAGCGGCGACAGCGTCGCCGGCTCGTGGCGCAGGGACTCCCCGATGTCCTTGACCGAGCGCGGCGAGCGTTCCCACAGCGCCAGCATCACCAGGTACTGCGGATGGGTGAGCCCGTGCGGCTCCAGCAGCGGCCGGTAGATCGCGATCACGCTGCGCGAAGCCACCGACAGCGCGAAACACACCTGCCGGTCCAGCTTCAGCGGGTCTTCGCCCAGATCGATCATGGCCGGATCCTATCGTGTCGCCCGTCGCACTAATGGTTAGTGCACTAAGTATTAGTGTACTCTCAGTCTCATGGAACGACCTGGAGTGCTTCGCTGGTTCGGTTACGCCGTCGGCCTGCGGCTGCCCGACCGCTACACGGACTGGGTGCTGCACGACGCGACGTCGAAACACTGGCGAGCCCGGTACGTGCTCGAGCGGTCGACCGGCATCGTGCCGCTGTGCCTCGTCTGGCTGCTGCTGCCCGGCCCGATCGGGCTCCGGCTCTCACTGGTCCTCATGGCGGCGCTGGTCGCGTACTTCTACTCCTGCGCGTACATGGAGGAGAGCATCGAGCACCGCCTCGGCAAGCACGGCTTCCCGCACGGCACCGGCCGGCGCATCCGGGCCGAAGCGGCCGAAGCCGCCGGCGCCGAGGCCACCGCCCGGTACATCGCGCGCTACCGGACCCATCCGGAGGGTTAGCTACAGTCGGGGCACGATGAGACGCAAGCTCCGGCCGCCGATCCCGCCCCGCCACGGGCTCGACCCCGCCCGGCTGAAACTGCCCGCCGAGGGCGCGTGGCCGACCCTGCTGGCCCACCTCGTCGACCGGCTGCCGCGGGAGACGCCGTCCCGCATCGAGCAGATGCTGCGCGAAGAGCGGATCCACGGTGTCGACGGCCCGCTGGGCGTCGACACGCCGTTCGAGCCGGGCTCGTTCATCTGGTTCCACCGCGACCTGCCCGTCGAGGTGCCGGTGCCGTTCACCATCGACGTCGTGCACCGCGACGAGCACCTGCTGGTCGTCGACAAGCCGCACTTCCTGGCCACCATCCCGCGCGGCAAGCACATCCTCGAAACGGCCCTCGTGCGCCTGCGCCGCGAACTCGACCTGCCGCAGCTGTCCCCCGCGCACCGGCTGGACCGCGTCACGGCGGGACTCGTGATGTTCGTGATCACCCCTGAGATGCGCGGCAAATATCAGACGCTGTTCCGGGATCGCAAGGTGCACAAGGAGTACGAGGCGATCGCGCCGTACGACCCGGCGCTCGAGCTGCCGCGGACCGTGCGGAGCCGGATCCTCAAGGAGCGCGGGGTGCTCGCCGCGCAGGAGGTCCCCGGCGAGCCGAACGCCGAGACGTACATCGAGCTGCTCGAGCACCGCGACGGCCTGGGCCGCTACCGCCTCGCGCCGTCGACCGGCCGGACGCACCAGCTGCGCGTGCACCTGAGCGGCCTGGGCATCCCGATCCTCGGCGACGACTTCTACCCCGACCTGGTCGAGAACCCGCTCGACGACTTCACGAAGCCGTTGCAGCTGCTGGCGAAGGTGCTCGACTTCGACGACCCGCTGACCGGCGCGCACCGCCGGTTCACCAGCGGACGCCGCCTGACCGCCTGGGACGACCTCGGCGCGTGGGCGGCGCCCCCGGCGTGAACGCTGCTTGTGCCCGTTTCCCGAGCTGGCGGCTTTGGCACCGGCCGCCGGGTCCGTGCTTCGCTGAAGGCCCGAAACGGCAGGAGAAGAACCGTGGCCGAACACCGGCTCCCGGCGACGCGTGAGACCACTGTGGACGTGTTCGACCGGGACACCCCACCCGTGCTCACGGTCGACCCCGGCGATTCCCTCGTGGTCGCTTCACTCGACGCCGCGGGATACCTGGAACGCCGGATCGACGGCCCCACGATGATCCCCGGCCGGCGCGGGCACTGCCTGACGGGCCCGATCGCGGTGCGCGGCGCCGAACCAGGCCTGGTCCTGGGCGTGCACTTCACGTCGATCACGCCCGCGGACTGGGGCTGGACGTCGGCCGGGAAGAAGGACACCGCGCTCAACCGCGCCCTGGGCGTGGCCGGCGGCCCGGGCACCTGGCTGACGTGGGACATCGACGGCGACACCGCCACCAGCAACCTCGGCCACACCGTCGGCGTGGCCCCGTTCCTCGGCGTCACCGGCCTCCCGCCCGCCGAACCGGGCCCGCACTCGACCATCCCGCCGAGGGCGGCCGGCGGCGGCAACATCGACTGCCGCGACCTCGTCGCCGGGTCCACGCTGTTCCTGCCGGTGACCGTGCCCGGCGCGCTGCTGCACCTGGGCGACGGCCACGCCGCACAAGGACACGGCGAAGTCGGCGGGACGGCGATCGAGTGCTCGATGACGACCGAGGTGACCCTCACGCTGTCGGCGGATCCCGTGCTCCCGGGCATCCACGCCGAGACCCCGGAAGGGCGGGTCACGTTCGGCTTCGGCGCCGACCTCAACCAGGCGATGGCGGACGCGCTGGCCGCCATGACGACCTGGCTGCAGCACCTCTTCGACCTGGACCGGCCGACCGCGCTCGCACTCGCCAGCCCGGTCGTCGACCTGCGGATCACCCAGGTCGCCAACGAGACGTGGGGGGTGCACGCCGTCCTGCCGCACGGATCGGTCCGCTGACCGGCCGGGACGCGTCCGTGCGTTCCTCCCCGGCGGGATCAGGGGGCCGATGCGATCCTGGGAGGCATGACCAATCAGTCCGGCCCGCGGCGTGAACTGGAACGGACACAGCACGGCACCGGTTTCGCAGCCGACCAGGCGCGGATCGCCCTGAACGCCGAAACCCCGGCTGATGGTCTCCAGGCCGCCATCCTCGCGCTGGCCACCGCACGCGGCCCGGACAGCAGCACCTGCCCCTCCGACGCGGCGAGAGCAGTGGCCGCCGACTGGCGCCCCCTGATGCCGGAAGCGCTGAACCTGGCTCGTGCTCTCGCCCGCAGCGGCCAGGTGGAGCTCAGCCAGCGTGGTAAGCCGCTCGACCCGGACGGTCAGTGGCGAGGGCCGATCAGGATCCGGCTCCCCCGGCCTTGAGCACGCAAGTCGCTCGACCAAACAAAGGTCTTTGATCTTCAACGGACAGCTGCGTCTGGCGCGAGGCCGAAGCGGTTTTCGAAGTCGCCGGGCTGGTGCAGGCCGCGACCGAAGAGATCGGTGACCCTTGCTTTTCGTCTCCGGCCAGCCGAAGGCGAAACAGTGAAATCGTCCGGCACCGCCGGCCGCGCTGTGGCCCGCCGGTCACCGGCGGCCCCCGCCCTCGGTGCGCAGGTTCAACGCGAAGGCCGGAACCGCGTACGGACCGGGGCGGCGCGGGCCGTTCGGGAAGAGGACGACCATGTGCCGTCCCCAGCCGCCCACCCACGCGAGCCGGTCGGTGAAGTCCGCCAGCGCATTGGCCCCGTGCGTCGAAGACATCGCCTTCAGCACGATGCCGGTGCCCTCGCGGTAGCGGACGTGGATCTCCGGCGGGGGCCGCCTCAGTGAGCGGCTGCTGCGGGCGAAGACGCGCACGATGTCGACCGTCGCGTTCCGCCACCCGGTGGCCGCGACCGCGCGGGCCCGGCCCCGCCAGCCCACCGCGGCCCAGACGGCGAACAGCGTCCCGAGCGAGCCGGCCACGAGCAGGACGTAGCCGAGGTTGACGAGGAACTGACTCTTGTTCTCTTCCACCAGGGTGCGCACGCGATCCGGGTCGGCCCGGTCGTAGATCACGGTGACCCGCTCGCCGACGACGTAGGAGTTCTTCGAGTCGCGGACGATCTTCGCGGTCCGCGACTCGAAGCGCACCTCGAACGTCATCCCGCCCCGGGTGAACGTCCGCACGGAAACCACCTCGCCGGTCGTCCGCGCGCCGGTGGCGAGGAGCTCGTCGGCAGAGTTGTCGAGCAGGACCAGATCCGCGGCCCCGGCCCCGGCCAGCGCCATCCAGACGAGGACGAACGCCGCCGCGCGACGCGCCACCCGGCGCAGCCGCCCGGTTTCCGCCGCGAAGTCGATCCGGCGGTCGTGGTCGTGCTCGGTCGGCAGCGGCAGCCAGCCCCCGAAACCGTCCTCGCTCGCGAAAGCGCGGTTCCGGACCGACACCCGCAGGCGCCAGACCGCGCCGCCGGCCCCCACCGCAACCAGGACGGCAACGGCGGGAACCAGCCCGAAAGCCGCCACCACATCCGGAGAAAAAGCGAAGACGGCCACCACCGCCACCGGGAGAGCGAACCACACCCACCGCCGCCTGACGAAACCACCGAAGGGGTCCATCAGCCGAGCTTAGAAGCCTTGAGCAGCAACGATACTGCGAGAAACGGCACAGGACGGCGAGGCAACCGGACGGCCGCGCCAGGCGTGCAAGCGAGCAGGCCCGACAGTCCCCCAAATGCCAACGCGTCGCAATTCATGGAATCCATTCGCAATGCGGGTCATCGACGGGATTCGTATCCTTTCCCATGAAGGCACCGTCTTCGGGGCCGGATCCGAACGGATGGACGTTGCGGTGTGAGAGACCAAAGGCCAATCGCGCCGGGGTGAGCCGCGAAGCGGCAATGCGCCAGCACCCTGTCCAACGCACGATCTCCGTTTGTACGACCACCGCTAGCACCCACCGTCGCGGCCGGGCGCTTGGGGAACAATCACGCGGCATGACGCCGATCCCGACCTTCATCAAGTGTGCAGGCCCGGTTCGCCGGTGACGCCCAGAGCGACGAACGGACGCAGAAGATCTGCGCGCTCGTGTCCAAGCCCGGCTCGGCCGTGAGGTACGCGCCACTGGACGTCCTGGTCAACGGACAGGTTGTGGGAAACGCCGAAGCGCCGCGCGGCGTGGACCGACGCCCCCTCTCGAGGACGCCGGTCCAGACGCCGTCAGCGCCGGGCCACCTGCACGCTCCAGTCACCCAGGCTGAACGGCGGAGCCGTGACGTCCACGACCGCGTCGCCGATCGTCGTCCAGGGACCGAGAGGACATGCGTGATAACTCCCCACCGGGGCACCGGTGAAGGTCGCGAAACCCGCGGCGTCGGTCCGGGCCAGTGAAACGACGTGACCGCCGTCCTCCGTCAGGGCCACGGTCGTCTTCGCCACGCCTTCGTCGGCGTCCGGCTGCCCGTTGCCGTTCTTGTCGATCCACACGCGACCCTTGGCATCGGCCTTCTTCCCCGGCACCTTGGCCCCGGCGAAGGTGTACGGGCCGGAGTTGTAGGTCTTGCCGTCGTCGATGTAGCAGCCGAGCCCGGTGCGGCCGGAGTAGGCGGCCCGCTCCGGCACCTCGCCCGAAACTTTCAGCACCACACGCTCCCCCGGCGCCAGCTTGCCCGCCGGGTGCCAGGGGTCGAAGGCGCCCCACTGCTCGTGTGGCACGTCCAGTTCCTGCCCGAACCCGCCCGGGTCGCAGCCGGCGTAGAGGTCGGCCAGCGGCTGGTCACCGGTGTTCTGCAGCGTGACCGTCGCCGTCCCGGTCTGCCCGACGGCGTAGCTCTGCTTGTCGAGGGTGATGGTTTCGGTCAGGACGTCGCTCAGCGGCCGGATCGTCGCGACCTCGAGCGCGGTGTTCGCGCCGCTGCCGTCCAGCCGCAGCTGGGGCAGGGACGGCGGGGTCACCCAGCCGCCGGGCACCTTCTCGAAGTGCAGGGAGTAGCTCGACGACACCGGGAGCGCGTCGAAGGCGAACCGGCCGGCCGCGTCGGTGATCGCGACCAGGTCGTGGGACATCCCGTTCGCGATCACGTGCGCCTCGGCGCCGGCGAGGTTCTCTTCGCCCGCGGACGGCTTGCCGTCGCGGTCGCGGTCGCCGAAGAGGTGCCCGGCGATGCGGTCGGTGGTCTCCTTCGGCAGCAAGGGCACGGTGACCAGGGTCGAGTTGTCGGCGTAGTCGACGTCCAGTTCGCCGGACGCGGTGAACTCCACGACCGGGTTGCCCTGCTCGAGGGTGCTGACGCTGCCAAGCAGGTGGTAGGTCCGGCTCCCCCCCGGCGCGAAGGTCCCGCCCGGGCCCTGGAACTCCAGGTCGCCCCAAGGTTGCGACGGGACGTAGAAGAACGGCCCGGACTGCGTGTAGGCGGCGCCGTGCACCTTGGTCGCCGTCGCGTCACCGGTGTTGGTGACGGTCACCTCGACCGGGACGGCGTCCCCCGGCAGCCAGCGCCCCTGCTCGACGGTCGCCGTGATCTTGAGGTCCGGCCCGGTTTCCGCGAAGGCGGGCGCCGCGGTGGCGGCGCCGGCGATCGTGAGTGCCGCGGTCAGCGCGCTGCCAGCGCGAGCCAACCGGGCGAATCTGCCCGTGATCATGCATTTCCCCCTCTTCGGACTGTCCCGGCCAACGTACGGCCGGTGCGGGGACTCCGGCAGCTCGGAACATTCCGGGCACCGGCAACGGCAACCGGGAAGCCGGTTCGGGCGTGTACCAACCGGGCCACTACGCCCTTCGTGTGACGCCCGATATCCCGGGCCCACCGCAACGGCACCTGCGCCCTCGGTGGTGGGAACGCCGGCGCCGGGGGTGCGGTGTTGAAGCGCGACGCCGAAATCGGCGTGCTTCGGCTGGGACGGAGATTTCGGTGTCACAGCGCTTGGCCGGCGAAGCCGTAGAGTTGATGCTCGAAGGTCTCATCGCCCTGCGACTTTTGCCATGCATTGCCGGCGATAGTCGCTCGGCGAGAGTCCGTACTCACCGCGGAAAGCTTGGCTGAAATGCGCCGGACTGCCGAATCCCCACCGAGCAGCGACCGCGTGGATCGGACGCGTGCTGAGCCGAGGTTGGGCGAGGTCCTGGCGACATCGCTCAAGACGGCGCCGACGGATCGAGCCGGCGACGGTGTGCCCGTCGTCGTGGAACAGGCTGTGCAAATAGCGCAGGGAAATGTGGTGTGCGGCGGCGATTGTCTCCGGATTCAGGTACGCATCGCCCAAGTTCTCCCCGATGAAGGTGTGGATCCTGGCCATCAGCGCTCGCCGACGGGTGTGGGGCGGCACGAGATTCTGAGCGTCCAGTGCGTGGGCCAGCGCTACGGTCAACACATCGACGGTCAGAGTCGACAGCCGGGCGGCGTCGGCCGTGCTGAACTCGTGCAGGTGGCGAGCCAGGTGCATCAGGAACTGCGACGACAACGCACCGACGCCCGCAGAGCCCGGGATGCGGACCGTAGTCAACTGCCGCAGGTCTCTCTCCGGCAACGGGAGCAGTGCGCGCGGGAACCGCAGCAGCAGTAACCGGCTCATCGGAACATCCGGGGCGAACTCGCCTCCGAAAGGCTGGGAGGTGTCGTACAGCTTCAGATCCCCGACACCGTACTCCACGCACCGGTCGTCCTGCCTGACCACGCCACCGCCCTGCACGTAGCAACCCAGTTTGAATACCTCGGGATCACCCTGACGGATGAGCTTGGGTGTGCGGTGCACCGAATGCGGCATCGTGGTCATCAGTGTCGCCTGGACGGAACCGAACTCGCTGACACCCACTTGAGCTCGGAATCCACTTTCCAGTCGGGGGTCACAGCGAAGTTCGTAGGGTGCCCAGAGCTTCGAGTTCACCTCGCGCCAGTATGCGAACCGCTCTCCTTCGGGCGCTTCCGCGGTGCTGATAACATCCATCACTCCCCCTGGCCTGCTCGACACGAAGTCGTCGAGGGAAGAATTATCGTACATACCGGAATATCACCTTAGTCAAATCCGCAATAAATCCGAAAACCGCAGAGTTCGTGCGAAACCTGGAAGTATTTCGTATCCTGCGGACCTCGGCGGCAAACATCCGCGCGTCGCCCCCGACACCGCATCCGTGGCAGTGAAACGTGCCGTGGCCGGGCCGGACCCGGAACATCCGCGATCGGCAGAACGGGCAGTCGCCGCGCAACTGCTGCTCGCCGAGCGGGCTCAGCTGGACATACCGGCCGACGAGCTCAGCGATCCCGCCGGCACCCGGCGGCTTGCGCGCCGAGACAGCGGTGGTGGCCACGGCCGGAGGGGCGCCGCCGTTTCGGCCTGGCCGACCACGGCCGCATCGCGGAAGGCCTCCGCGCCGACCTGCTCCGGTCGACGCCGACCCGACACGACCATCGGCGACACGCTCAACACGCGCGCGACCTGGCGGCCGGACAGCCGGTTGAAGGAGTCGTGACCGTCGGGCGCGGTAGGCACCGCCCGCGGCTGCGCCGGGCCAGGTGCCGTTCGCAGCGACGTGCTGTCCCCGGCGAGGGCCGAGGGCCGCGATGTCCGGCCGCGTGAGGCAAACGACGTCAGCAGCCGCGCTGGTAGGCCACCGCCCGCGGTTGCGTCGTGCCCGGCAACCTGATGGTCGCGGCCAGCGTCCCGTCGTCGGTGAGCCCCGCGGGCCGCGGGGCGGCGTTGAAGTCGGCGTTGCCGGCCAGGTCGGCGGTGGGTTCGCCGTTGTCCCAAATGCGGAGTTCGTAGTTCTCGGGGCCGAAGGTGTGGGCCACGCCGGCCATCGTCGTGCCGGCGTCGAGGAACAGGGTGTCGGCCGCTTCGGTGGTCGTGTGCACGACGTTCCCGGCCAGGTCCGCCTCGATGGCGACCATCGTGAGTTCGGGCGTGACGACCGAAGCGGCGATGCGGCCGCCGTGAAAGGCCTCCAGCAGGACCGCGCCGCCGGGGTACAGCGGGGGCAGCTGCCGGTAACCGCCGTCGGTGGCGCGGACGAACACCTCGCCCGAGCGCTCGCCGACGTCGGTGTAGAGCAGGACGCGGCCCTGCTCGTCGACGTCCACCGGGTAGGTGTCGTAGAGGTGCTGCGGATCCGGGTTCAGGACCTCGGCCGTGCCCGGCCGCGCGGCGGCCCACAGCACCGGGTGGACGTCACCGCCGAAATCACCGTAGGCGATACCGATGACGTCCCCGGCGTTGTTGATGTGCGTGGCCATGGCGGACCGGAACCCTTGCGGCATGGGCAGGTTCACGTATTGGCCACCGCGGTACACGACGGGTTTCGCGGCCCACCAATCACCGGTCCCCCCGTCCCCCACGACGTCTCCGGAGGAGTTGATGTCGCGCACTTCGACCAGGCGGAACGACGAAACGACCTGACCGTCGTGCCACCGCACCTGCGCATACGCGCCGGGGCCGCGCACCGCTCCGACGGACCAGCCGCCTTCGGCCGCCGCGTAGACCTCGCTGCTGGTGTAGGGCGCCGGCAGTGCCAGCGGTGCCATCGCCCAGGTGCAGCCCGCCGCCACCGCGGGTTGTGCGCCGGGCACCAGTGCGGCGCCGAGCGCCGCCACGAGTAGAAGAGTTCGCTTGAGCATGGTTCCCCCGGGAGTCGGCCGTCTCGCCCACCACGCCCGGCGACCCCGGGCGGTTTGGCCGCCGGCCGAGTCGCCACCCGAACGGCTCAACGAGCCGGCGTCCCAGGTCCGGGGCACCACCCACGCACAACGCGGCCACGGCGGCGCGGTGCTCCAGGCTGTCCTGCCAGTGCAGGTGGCGCCGGGCCTCGACCACCACGCCGAACCCGGCGTGCACCAGCACCCGCGCCTGGCGGGCGTCGAAGTCCGGGCGGGCGCAGGTGCTGCTCCCAGTCCGCGATGTGCTCGCGCTGCGCGGCCACCAGCGGGCGGCGCAAAGCGGCGGGCAAGCCGGCGACTTCGGCATCGGCCACGCTGGTGAGGTCGTGGTGCTCAAAGCTGTAGGCCACGTAAGTTGCCGTCAGCGCGCCGGCCACGCCGCGCAGGTTGTGTTCCACCGTCTGAGCCAGCAGGCCGGCCGCCTGCGGGCACGCCGCCGCCAGTATGTCGGCCTTGCCGGGGAAGTACCGGTAGATCCCGGAGGGCACCAGCCCCACGGCTTCGGCGATCAGGCCGGAATCGGCGAGCTGATCGAAGCCGGCCGGTCTGACTGCCGGTCGAGCAGACCTTCCGCCTCACTGGGATCGCCGACGCCCACCAGGCCGCCGAAACCAGCCACGTCCGGACGGCTGGTCCTCACTATCCGGTCCGGCCGCCAGTGTGATCACGGGGCACGTCGGCGCCGTGCAGGTCCAGGCTTGCCGTTGGACTTCGCATCCCGCTACGTCTTTCGTGTGATGCCGGTATCCAGGAACACCGGCGGCGAACCTGTGCTCTCGGTGCGGGCAACGCCGGCGCTGGGGGCGGCCGTGGAGGGTGCGGTGTTGGAGCGTGACGTCGAAATCGGGGTCCTGGACTCGTCGTTGCGGGCTTTGGTGGCCGGGCGCGGTGGGGTCGTCGCCGTGGAGGCGGCCGCCGGGCTCGGCAAGACGTCGTTGCTTCGGCACCTGCGCGGCGCAGCGCGGGCGGCGGGCTGCGTTGTGCTCTCCGCACAGGGCGCCGAGCTGGAGCGGGATTTCACCTTCGGTGCCGTCCGGCAACTGTTCGGACCGGTGGTGGCCGCGGCCGGCGACACTGTGCTGTTCACCGGCGCGGCCGAGCCGGCCGAGCGCCTCTTCACCCCGTCCCTCGACACGGCTGACGCACCCCACTCGCTGTACCCGCTCCTGAGCGGGTTGCACTGGCTGCTGGTCAACATCACCGCGACCGCACCCGCCGTCGTCCTCGTCGACGACGCCCAGTGGCTGGACCTGCCGTCGTCCCGGTTCCTCGGGTTCCTGACGCGGCGGTTGGACAGCGTCGCGGCCCTGGTCGTCATCGCGCGCCGGACCGGCGAAGGGGACCCCGGCCCGATCGACGACGTCCTGACCGCCGGCGACGTGCGCGTGCTGGAACCGAAGGGTCTCAGCGAGGCCGCCGTCGGTCAGCTGGCCCGGCGGGTGCTCGGCCGGGACGTGGCGGCCGAGCTGCGGGCCGCGTGCCACGCCATCACCACCGGCAACCCGTTGCTGGTGCGCGAGTTGCTGCGGTTCCTGGGTTCCAGCGACCTCCGGCCGGACGCGACGGCGGCGGCCTCCGTCACGGCCGCCGGTCCCGACGCGTTGCGCCGGCACCTGGTCGCGCGCCTGCGCCGTCAGCCCGCGGCGGTGCGGGCGGTGGTGTCCGCGGTGGCCGTGCTCGGTGACGGCACGGACCTGCAGTGGGTGGCCAGGCAGGCCGGCCTGCCGGTGCCTGCGACGGCCGCGGCGGCCGAACGCCTGGTCGCCCACGGCATCTTCGAGCACGACAACCCGCCTGCCTTCGTCCACGCCGTCGTCCGGGACGTGATGCTGGCGCAGCTGCCGCTCGTCGAACGCAGCGCACAGCACGAGCGGGCGGCCGGGGTCCTGGCGGAGGCCGGCCGCCCGGCTGAACGCATCGCCTCCCACCTGCTGAAAACCATCCCCGACAGCGACCCGGCCCGGGTGACCGCCCTCGTGGCGGCGGCGAACGAAGCCAAAGCACAGGGCTCGCCGGACAACGCGGTCGTCTACCTGCGACGAGCACTGCGCGAACCGCCACCCCCGGAGCTGCGATCGGAGGTGAACCGGCTGCTCGGCAACTGCGAGCTCCACCGGCTGGCTCCCGCCGAAGCCGAGGAACACCTGCGGACGGCGTTGTCCCTGGCCGACACCCCCGGCCAGCGGGTGATGTGCGCCTACAGCCTCGCTCGGCTGCGCAACGCGTGCGGGGCGACGGACGAAGCGATCGAACTGCTGGCCACGGCCGTCGGTGACCTGCCGCCCGGAGCGCCCGCCGAGGTGGGCGCGGAACTGGAAGCCGAGCTGGTCGGCGTGGCCCGGGCCGACCTCGGGTCGCGATCCCGGTTGCTCGAGCACCTCGCGTCGTTCCGCCGCCGGCCGGGACGGTCGCCCGCCGTCGAAAAAGCCCACCTGTCACTGGAGACGATCCTGGCCGGCCCGCGGGCGGGCGAAGCACCCGCGCTGGCCCGGCAGGCACTGGCCGGTGACCGGCTCAGCCCGGACCGGACCGCGATCTGGGCGGCGGTGCAGACCCTCGTCGTCGCCGACCTGCTCGACGAGGCCGGACGGCACCTCGACCGGGCCCTCGGCACCGCACTCCGGCGCGGCCTGTTGTTCCCGCTCGCCCTCACCCGGGGTTTTCTCGCCCGCGTCGCGTTCCTGCGCGGTGACCTCGGGCAGGCCGCCGACCACGTGGCCCGGGGAAGCGCGGGCCTGCTGTCACCCAACTTCGCGGCTCCGGCGCTCGACGCGGTCAACACGCACCTGCTGATCGAGGCGGGCCGGCCGGGCGACGCCGACCGGGTGATCCGCGAGAGCGTGCTCCCGGACGGAGCCGAGCCGCGCACGATCCTGGACCTGTGGCTGCTGGACGCCCGCACCCGGCTGCGAGCCGAGCAGGACAACCCGCGGGCGATGCTGGCCGACGCCCTGACCTGCGCGCGGTGCTACCGGCACTGGGGCGCGCCGGAGCTGCTGGACGTGCCGTGGCGGCTGCGCGCGGGCGCGGCGTACCGCCGGCTCGGCGACCACGAACGGGCCGGGGCGCTGGTCGCCGAGCAGCTGCGCATCGCCCGGTCGTTCGGTGTCGCCCGGCACGTCGGCACCGCCCTGCGCGGGGCCGCCACCCTTGCCACGGACCTCGCCGACGCCCGTCGGCTGCTGACCGAATCGGTCGAACTGCTGGAGCAGAGCCAAGCCCGGCTGGAACTGGCGAAGGCCCTGACGCAGCTGGGCACCCTGCTGGTCCACGGCCCGGACCAGCCCGGCGGGCGGACCGTGCTGGCCCGGGCCGCCGAGCTGGCTTCGGCGTGCGACGCGGCAGCTCTGTCCGACCGGATCGACCGGGTCACGGACGGCCGGGGCACGGGCGGCCGGGGCGGTGGCCACGGGTTCACCCCGGCGGAAAAGGAAGTCGCCGACCTCGCCACGAGCGGCCTGACCAACCGGCAGATCGCCGATCGGCTCCACCTCAGCGCGAAGACCATCGAGGCGCACCTCAGCCGCGCGTACCGCAAGGCGGGCGTGTGCTCCCGGACCCAGCTCGCGGCACGGCTGGCCGGGGCGGGACGCCCACCCGGTTCCGGGTGAACGTCCGCGCGCCCGGGGCCGTCACGGGGCGAAGGACGACTGCTGTCCGGTCTGCGTGCACTTCACCGTGTACTTGAACGGCAGCGTCGTGTCGTCGTAGGTACCAGTCACGACGTAGGAGTTGCCCACGACCGGCCGCGGCTTGGTGAAGACACCGCACCGCAGTCCCTTGAGGGTGGGGCCGTCGAGGGTGACGTCCCCGATGCCGTTGCCGCCGAGCATCGAGTCCCCGTGGGGGTCCACGACGTTGACGCCGTGGGTGGTCCGGGTGACGGCCAGCGTCCCGTCCGGCACCGGGTGGGGCGCGCTCAGGATGTGCGAGCCCCGTGAACCACCGAGGAAGGTGGTTTTCGGCACCGGCGCGTGGTGGATCTTGTTCGCGATGTCGAGGCCCAGGTAGTCCTGGACCGCGGGCCGGGCGTACTTGACGTAGTTGTCGTAGTCCATCGTCAGCGTGAGGCCGCCGGCGCTGACGTCGAACTCCTCGTACGTGGACGAAACGAACAGGCTCCGCCAGTCGTCGATGACGTGCGTCATCGAGTAGAAGCAGACCGCGAACTGGATCTGGTTGTCCTCGGTCCGCACGTTCGGGCCGATGCTCATGCCGGTGTCCGTGGTGCTCTTGGCGACGTGACTCCACCAGAGGTTCATGAAGTCGGAGACCTTCGGATCCGAGGCGTTGCCGAGCAGGTCGTTCAGCGTCGACCATTCCGCGGCGGCGGCGGGGCCCAGGTAGAGGCTCATGATCGAGCCCATGATGGCCGAGAGGTTGATCGAGCCGCTGTGCGTCGAGTTGCTGACCTGGATGTCCTTGGCCCCGACGATCTCCACGAAGTCGGCGTACTTCGCGATCGCCGAAACCAGCGCGTCGAACCAGCCCTGGTTCTTGTAGAGCCCCGGGTCGCCGATGTTCAGGCCCTCCTGCTGCGCGAGTCCCTTGGCGGCCGTCTGCACGAACAGGTGGGCCTCACTCGCCGCGCTCACCCAGTCTTCGGGCAGGTCCGAGGAGTCGAACGTCAGGCTGTCGTCGACCGAGGTCAACGTCGCCGGAGTCGCACTCTGCAATGTGAACAATTGATTTCCCCTTCGAATTCTCTTGTGTTGCCGACCTGCACGACGTTATGACCGTGGGCATCCGAAACGCATCAGGGAAATCCCTGCGGCGGCAATCGGAGGGAAATCCCTGCAATGGTGCGATTCAGGAAAATCGGAACAGTCCCGGTGTGCCCGGCTTCGCCCGCGCGACGGAGGCCCAGTGCTGTTGCTCTGACTTGGCGGCTGAACACTGCTGCCCGGTGGCGGCCGGATCCCGTCGAGAACGAGCCCCGTTTCCCCGGCGATTCGCGCCGGGCGGTGTTCGCGCGCAGGTGATGCTTCGCGATCCCCTATCAGACACCAGCGCCGCCAAGCAACGGCAGGGCATTGTGAACGGAGCCGGTCTCAGCGGGACCGCAGGGCGTACCGGCGCTCGGCGTAGGCGAGGTCGTCGCGCCACAGGCGGGCGGCCGTGTGGCGCACCAGCGGCCGGATGACCGGGGCCAGCTTGGCGGCCACGGCGAAGCCCGGCCGCCCCGAAGCGGCGATCGTCGCCTCGATGACGGCGGTGCGCGGGCGGCCGTCGGGACCCGGGCCGAGCGGGGTCGCGTGCGTTTCGACGACACTGCCGACGCCCTCGCCCTCGACGATGCGCATCACCACCGTGCGCGGCTCCGGGCAGGTGAACTCCGCGAGCACCGGCACGCCCCAGCGGCCCGCGAGCCGGAAGGTGACCTCGACGAGGAAGCGGTCTTCGCCGTCGGGCACGTCGAGGCCGTCCGGCGCCTCCAGCACCCGCAGCCTGCTGAACGAGTACGGGTGGAACCACGCCCCGTGCCACGGGTCGAGCCGGTTCGCCACGATGTCCTCGGGCTCGCACGTCCCGGCCAGCGTGGCGACCGCGTCGAGGCGGATCGGCCCGGCCGGCCGGGCCGGGACCACCGGCCGGTCCGTCGGCGGTTCCCCGCCGAGGCGGTCGAGGCGGGCCCAGACGAGCACACCGTCGTCGTGGGCCGGCACCGGTGACCAGGTTCCGCGGCGTTCGCCGTCCAGCCGCAGGCCGTGCCACCGGCAGACCAGCGCGCCGCCGTCGAGCCGCGCGTCCGCGAGCGGCGCGCCCAGGTGCGGGCAGGCGCCCGGGCCGATGCGCGGCTCCCCGTCCGGCCCCCGCCACGCGACGAGCTCGCGGCCGCCCACGGTGACGCCGAAGGGGCGGTCGGCGCGGACCGACCGGCTGGCCGCGACGACGAACCAGTTGCCGGACGGCCGAGCGGCCGCGCGTTTGCCGGCCGCCTCGATCAGCGCGGGCGGACAGTCCTGGTAGGTGGGCTCCTGCTTGGCCCACAAGGGTTCCCGGAACGGCTGGACCGGCCACCCGCGCGGCCACCGACCGGCGAGCCGTTGACTGACGCCCACAGGTCACTCCTTCGCGCCGGGTTCGGGGTGCGCATCCGGCCGCACCGGTCCATCGTGGGTGACGGGCACGCACTCCGCAACGGATCAGGCCCGTTCACACCTCCGCGGAACTCGACCGCGGAAGCGGGTTTATCCAGGCCGGACACGGGTATCGCAAGGCGCATCGGTTGTGCAACGATCTGAGGAGTCCCGGATGGCGGTGGTTTCCCCGGCCGGCACCGCCGGCTCGGTGGCGTGGCTCGACGCGCTGCGCCGCCGATGCGGCCACGACGTGCGCGAGTTCGTGGAGGAACGGGTTCGTGAGCACTTCGGCGGGCGGGCCGCGGACACCCCGGCGCCGGAGGTGCTGCCGGAGTTCGTCTCGGGCGGGAAGTTCCTGCGCCCGGTGTTCGCCTACGTCGGCTGGCGGTGCGGCGGTCCGGAAAGCGCTGTCGCGCTGCGCGCCGCGGCGAGCCTGGAGCTCCTGCACTGCTTCGCGCTGGCCCAGGACGACGTCATGGACGGCTCGGCGCGGCGGCGCGGCCGGCCCTCGATGCACGTCGTCTTCTCCCGGTGGCACCGGGAGAAGGGGCTGAGCGGCTCGGCGGACCGGTTCGGGGAGTCGGCGGCCGTTCTGGCGGCCGATCTCTACCTCGTGTGGTCGGAGCAGCTCCTGCGCGGCTGCGGCCTGGACGCGGCCGTGCTCGCCCGCGGCTGGCCGGTGTACGACCGGCTGCGCTCGGAGCTGGCCGTGGGCCAGCTCGGCGACCTCCTCAACGACGCCCGCGCGCTCCCCTCCTGGACCGACGTCCTCGACGTCATCCGGCGCAAGTCCGGCAACTACACCGTGCGCCGTCCGCTGGAGTTCGGGGCGGCGCTGGCGGGGTGCGAAGACCACGTCGTCGCCGCGCTCGGGGACTACGGCGGGCTGCTCGGCGAGGCGTTCCAGTTCCGCGACGACCTGCTGGGGGTGTTCGGCGATCCCGCCGTCACCGGCAAACCGGCCGGGGACGACCTGCGTGAGCGCAAGGCCACCAGCGTCGTCGCGCTCACCGCCGAGCTGGCCGACCACCGGCAACGTGGCGAGCTGGCGGAGCTGCTCGCCCTTGACGTCGTCGACGAAGAGGCCGTCGTGCGCTGGCACGATCTCATCACCGCCACCGGAGCGCGCGACCAGCTGGAGAAGTTCATCGACGACCGGGTCCGCCGGGCCCTGGAAGCGATCGACCTGGCCGGCCTCCCCCACCGGCCCGCCGACGCGCTCGGCGTCCTGGCGCGGCAGTGCACCGAGCGGGTCCGATGAGGACGGTCACGGGGCCCGCGGACCGGGTCGTGGTGGTCGGGGCCGGGCTCGCCGGGCTGTCGGCCGCGCTGCACCTCGCCGGCCGGGGCCGGGAGGTCGTCGTGGTCGAACGAGACGCCGGGCCGGGCGGCCGGACGGGCCGGGTCGATCTCGAGGGCTACCACCTCGACACCGGCCCGACCGTGCTGACCATGCCCTCGATCCTCGAGGACACCTTCGCCGCGGCCGGCGCCGACCTGGCCGCGCACCTGCGGCTCACGCGCCTGGACCCGGCCTACACGGCACGGTTCGCCGACGGGTCCGCGCTCGACGTGCACACCGACGGCGACCGCATGGCCGACGCCGTCCGCGGCTTCGCCGGTCCCGGCGAGGCCGCGGGGTACCGGCGGCTCCGCGACTGGCTCACGCGCCTGCACCGGGCCGAGTTCGACCGGTTCGTCGCCGCCAACACCGACTCGCCCCTGGGCCTGCTCTCCCCCGACCTCGCCCGCCTCGTCGCGCTCGGCGGCTTCCGGCGGCTCGACCGGAAGATCGGCGCCTTCCTGCACGACGAGCGGCTCAAGCGGGTCTTCACCTTCCAGGCGCTCTACGCCGGCGAGTCCCCGATGCGCGCGCTCGCCCTGTACGCGGTCATCTCCTACATGGACACCGTCGGCGGCGTGTACTTCCCCGAGGGCGGGATGGCCGCGGTGCCCCGCGCCCTGGCCGCGGCCGCGGCGGACGCCGGCGTCGAGTTCCGGTACGGCACCACCGTGACCGCGCTCGAGCGCCGCGGCAGGCGCGTCACCGCGGTCCGCACCGAGGGCGAGCGGGTCGCCTGTGACGCCGTCGTCCTCACCACCGAGCCGCACGAGAGCTACCGGCTGCTGGGCCGCGCCCCGCGCCGCCCGGTACCGCTGCGGCCGGCACCGTCCGCGGTCGTGCTGCACGCGGGCGGGCGCGGGACGTGGCCGGTGGGCCACCACACCATCTCGTTCGGCGACGCCTGGGAGTCGACGTTCCGGGAGCTGATCACCGACGGGACGCGGATGAGCGACCCCTCCCTGCTGATCACCCGCCCGACGGCGACGGACCCGGCGCTCGCCCCCGCCGGGCGGGAGCTGTTCTCGATCCTCGCGCCGGTCCCGAACCTCGCCCGCGGCCCCCGCGACTGGGACGCCGAGGCCGAGTCGTACGCGGCGGAGATCCTGGAGCACGTCCGGGCGCGGCTGCTGCCCGGGTTCGAGCCGGAGGTGCGCCACGTCCTGAGCCCGGCGGACTGGCAGCGGCGGGGCCTGGTCGCGGGCACCCCGTTCAGCTACGCCCACTCCTTCGTCCAAACCGGACCGTTCCGGCCGCGCAACCTCCCGCCGGGCACCGAAAACGCCGTGCTGGCCGGCGGCGGCACCGTGCCGGGGGTCGGCGTGCCCACCGTCCTGCTCTCCGGGCGGCTGGCCGCCGACCGGATCACCGGCACCCGGCCGCGCACCCCCACGACCGTCGACCTCGCCGCGGAGGGCGCCCGGTGAGCGGCAGCGAACTCGACGCCGCCGGCATCACCGGCCCGGCGTTGCGGCAGGCCTACCGGCGGTGCCGTGAGGTCAACGCCCGGCACGGCCGGACGTACTTCCTCGCCACCCGGATGCTCTCCCCCGCCCAGCGGCCCGCGATCCACGCCCTCTACGGCTTCGCCCGCCACCTCGACGACCTCGTCGACGAGCCGGAGCCCGGCACCACCCCGCTGAGCCTCGCGGCCACCCTGCACGACGTCGAGGACCGCTTTCTCGCGGAGCTGGCCGCCGGGCACAGCGACGACCCCCTCCGCACGGCCGTGATCGACACCGCCACCCGCCACGCGATCCCGGAGCCGCACTTCCGCGCGTTCTTCGCCTCGATGCGGATGGACCTCACCATCGGTGCCTACCCGACGCGGGCCGCCCTCGACGGCTACGTGCACGGCTCCGCCGAGGTGATCGGGCTGCAGGTGCTGCCCGTGCTCGGCACGGTCGTCCCGCGCGCCGAGGCGGCCCCGCACGCGGCGGCGCTCGGCAAGGCGTTCCAGCTGACCAACTTCCTGCGCGACGTCGCCGAGGACCTCGACCGGGGCCGGGTCTACCTGCCCGCGGACGAACTCGCCGCCGACGGCGTCGACCGCGACCGGCTCGCCTGGTGCGCCCGCACCCGGCGGCTCGATCCGGCGGTCCGGCGGGCGCTGGCCGGGCAGGTCTCGCACACCCGGGAGGTCTACGCCGAGGCCCGGCCCGGCATCGCGATGCTGCACCCCGCGTCCCGGCCGTGCGTGTGGACCGCGTACGTGCTCTACGGCGGCATCCTCGACCGGATCGAAGCCGCCGGGTACGACGTCTTCACCCGCCGGGCCCGGGTGCCGCGGCGCAGCAGGCTGGCCGCCGCGAGCGCGGCGCTCGTCCGCGCGCGGTGGGCGCGCCACCGGCACCCGATCGCGGCGGCCTGAGGTGGGCCGCGTCGAATACCTGCTCGTGCTCGCTTGTTGCGTCGCCGTGACCGTGCCGCTCGAGCTGGTCGGCGCCCGGGTCTACCGCCGGCCGCGCCTGCTCGCGCGGGCCGTGCTGCCGGTGGCCGCGGTGTTCCTCGTCTGGGACGTGCTGGCGGTCGCCGCCGGGGTCTGGGACTTCGCCCCGGAGTTCGTCACCGGCGTCCGCGTGCCGTTCGGGATTCCGCTCGAGGAGGTGCTGTTCTTCGTCGTGGTCCCGGTGTGCGGCGTCCTCACCTACGAGGCGGTCGAGCTGACCGGGCAGTTCCTGCGGCGGCTGCTGCGGAAGCGGGTGCGGAGCTGATGCCCTGGGGCTACACGGTTCCGGCGGTCGCGGCCGTGCTGGCGGTGGTCGCCGTGGAACTGGCCGTGCTGCGCACCGGCTTGTTCCGGCGCGGGACGTACTGGGTCACGATGGTGATCGTGGTGGCCTTCCAGATCCCGGTGGACGGCTGGCTCACCAAGCTCTCCGCGCCGATCGTCCGCTACTCCCCCGGCGGCATCACCGGCCTGCGGTTCCCCTGGGACATCCCGATCGAGGACTTCTTGTTCGGGTTCGCCCTCGTCACGGCGGTCCTGCTGCTCTGGGAGCGCGGGAAGTCGCGAAAGGACAGTGCATGAACCCGTTGAGCCGCACCGGTCTCCCCCGCGCCGAGGTGCCCGCCGCGTTCGACACCGGCGCGGCGGCCTACGACCGGCTCGTCGGGATCAACCCCGGCTACCACCGGCACCTCCGCATCTCCGCGCGACGGCTGCTGAGCCCGGCGCGGCCCGGCCCGCGGGTCCTCGACGCCGGCTGCGGCACGGGCGCGTCGACCGCCGCGCTGCTGGCCGTGGCGCCCGGCGCGCGGATCACCGCGATCGACGCGTCCGCCGGGATGCTCGCCCGGGCGCGCGTGAAGCCGTGGCCGGACGCGGTGGAGTTCGTGCACACGCCCGTCGAGCGGCTCACCGGGGTCCGGGGGCCGTTCGACGCGATCCTGGCCGCGTACCTGGTGCGCAACCTCGCCGACCCCGACGCGGTGCTGCGGGAGCTGCACGGCCTGCTGCGCCCGGGCGGGCGGCTGGCGGTGCACGACTACTCGGTCCGCGACTCGCGCCGGGCCCGCTGGGTGTGGAACGCGGTGTGCGGCGCGATCGTCATCCCGGCCGGGCGCCTGGCCACCGGCGACGGCACCCTCTACCGGCACCTGCGGCGCAGCGTCCTGGACTTCGACGGCGTCGGCACGCTGGCCGACCGGCTCCGCGGCGCCGGCTTCACCGACGTCCGAGTAGGCACGATGCCGGGCTGGCAGCGCGGGATCGTCCACACCGTCCTGGGCACCGCGTGACCCCGCCCCGCGACCGGCGCCTGCGCCACCACCCCGCGCCGGACGGGTTCCCCGACGCCGGCCGGCTCGCCCGGCGGCCCCGCACCGCGGTCGTCGGCGGCGGCATCGCCGGGCTCACGGCCGCGACCGGGCTCGCCGAGCGCGGCGTCGAAGTCACCCTCTTCGAACGCGAAGCCCACCTGGGCGGCCGGGCCGGTGGCTGGCCCGAGCAGCTCCCCGACGGCACCGCGGTCACCATGAGCCGCGGCTTCCACGCCTTCTTCCGCCAGTACTACAACCTGCGCGCGCTGCTCGCCCGCACCGACCCGGGACTCGACCGGCTCACCCCGGTCGCCGACTACCCGCTCGTGGACGGCGACGGCCGCACCGACACCTTCGCCGGGCTGCCGCGCACACCGCCGTGGAACGCGCTCGCGTTCGCCCTGCGCAGCCCCACCTTCACCGCCCGGGACCTGCTGCGCCTCGACGGCCGCCGCGCGCTCCCCCTGGCCACGGTCGGCGTCCCCCGGATCTACGAGCAGCTGGACCACATCGACGCCGAGACGTTCCTGACGTCGATCAACTTCCCCGTCGCGGCACGGCACCTGGCCTTCGAGGTGTTCTCCCGCAGCTTCTTCGCCCACCCCGGAGACCTGTCGGCCGCCGAGCTGGCCACGATGTTCCACCTGTACTTCCTCGGCTCCGCCGAAGGCCTGCTGTTCGACGTCCCGGCCGAGCCGTTCCCGCAGGCCCTGTGGAACCCTCTCGCGGAGTACCTCACGGGGCTGGGAGCGGACATCCGCACCGGCACGGCGGTGACCGAGCTGGCACCGGAGCGCGGTGGCTTCCGCGTCGACGGCGAGCGGTTCGACGCCGTCGTCCTCGGCTGCGACGTCCCCGGACTGCGCCGGATCACCGCCGCCTCACCCGGGCTGGGCACCGCCGGATGGCGAGCGGCCGTGGCCGGTCTGCGCACGGCCCCGCCGTTCACGGTCCGGCGGCTGTGGCTCGACCGCCCGGTCGGCCCCGGACGGCCCGCGTTCCTCGGCACCGGCGGCCTGCGGCCACTGGACAACATCAGCGTCCTGGACCGCTACGAGGGCGAAGCCCGCCGCTGGGCCGCGCGCACCGGTGGTTCGGTCGTCGAGCTGCACGGCTACACGGCGGAGAACGTGGCCGCCGAGCTGGACGACCGCCTCCACACGCTCTACCCCGAGACGGCCGCGGCCCGGGTGCTCGGCGAAATCACGCTGGTGCGCGAAGACTGTCCTCTGTTCCCCGTCGGCGGCTTCGCCGGCCGGCCGGCCGTCCGCACTCCCGAGCCCGGGCTGGTCCTGGCGGGCGACGCGATCCGCGTGGACCTCCCGGTGGCCCTGATGGAGCGCGCGGCCACCACGGGCTGGCTGGCGGCGAACACCCTGCTGAGCGGCTGGGGAGTCGCCGGGCACCCGCTGCGCTCGGTCCCCAACCGCGGCCGGATCCCCCTGCTCGGCCGGCTGGCGAAATGACGGGTGACACGGCCGGCGATCGGGCGGGAAAGTCCCGGTAACCCGGTCCGGCCTCCGGCGCCGAGCAGTTCTCCGCCCCCGCCGTTGCCCGTGGCGGGGCCGGGTCAGCTCTCGGCGGGTTCGAGCAGGATCAGCGGCACCTCGCGGTCGCCGGTCTCGACGGCCCGGGCGCGATGACCGGCGAAGAACGGGTAGAGCTCGTCGGCGTAGGCCAGCCAGCTCTCCCGCTCCGCGCCTTCGGCCACCCGGGCGGTCAGCAGCCGGCGTTCGAGACCGTCCTGCAGCTGGACCGTCGGGTGCGCGACGAGGTTGTGGAACCAGCCCGGGTTGCGGGCCTGGCCGCCGGCCGACGCGCCGACGGCGTAGACACCGCCTCGCTCGATGCGCATCAGCGCGACCTTGCGCAGCTTGCCCGAACGGGCGCCGCGCATGGTCATCACGACCACCGGGCTGTCGCCCATCGTCGCGCCTTCGCGGCCGTCGGTGCGCTCGTAGAGCTCGACCTGGTCGCGGGTCATCGTGTTGGTGCTGGGGACGTACTCACCTTCGAGCAGATCCTTGGTCACGTCGGAACTTCCTTTCGCAGGCGGGTTTTTCATGCGTTCACCGGCTTCAGCCGGCGACTTGGATCACGGTCTTCCCGATGGTCCGGCCGCTCTCGGCGAGCGCGTGCGCGGCTTTCACGGTCTCGGCGGTCAGGCCTTCGAGCGTGGTGGTGACGATCGGGCGCAGCCGGCCCGCCACGACGTCGTCCACCGCGCGGGCGAGGATCCGGCCCTGGCCGGCGACGTCACCGCCGGCCGTGATCCTGCTGAACACCATCTCGGTGTGCAGCGACAGCGACTTGCCGGTGAAGGCCCCCAGGTCGAGGGGACCGGTGACGTCGACGGCGGCCAGGTGCCCGAAGGGTCGCAGCACCTCGACGATCGCCCCGAGGTGGCCGCTGGTGCCGGCGGTCGAGAGGACCAGGTCGACGTGGCCGATCCCCGCCGTGTGGAGCTGCCCGGCCAGGTCACCGCGGTGGTCGACGACCAGGTCGGCGCCCATCGCCGTCGCCCACTCCCGCGACTCGGACCGCGAGGCCGTGCCGATCACGAACGCCGGCGTCGTGGCCTTGAGCAGCTGCGTGGCCATCGACCCGACGCCACCGGCGCCGCCGATGACGAGCACGCGATCGACACCGGCGGGCAGGGCGTCCTGGTCGCGGAACAGCGCTTCCCCGGCCGTGAGGACGCCGATGGGCAGCGACGCGGCGTCGGTGAACGCGAGCCGGTCCGGGAGCTTGGCGACCACCCGGTGGTCCACCGCGACGCGCTCGGCCCAGCAGCCGTCGCGGGTGATGTCGCCGGTGCCCAGCACCCGGTCCCCGACCGCGAACCCGGTGGCCGCGGACCCGGCCTCGGCGACCACCCCGGCGAACTCCCAGCCGAGGATGACCCGCCCGCCCGGCTCGGCGCTGCGCGTCTGCCGGATCGCGGCTTCACCCGGGTTGATGCCGATCGCCCGGACTTCGACCAGCAGGTCACCGTCGCGTAGCCGAGGTTCGGCGACCTCGGCGACGTTGACGGCGAACGCGTCGAGCGCGTGCGCCTTCTCGTAGGCCAGTGCCTTCATGGCTTCAGTCCTGCCTCAGGGCGTGCAGCGCCGAGAGCGGGCCGCCGATCTGCATCAGGCGACCGCCCTCGCGCAGCGTCCCGGCGTCGACCGGCGCGAATCCGAGTCCGTCGGCGACTTCGTGGAAGTCCGCCTTGGCGGCCTCGTCGTCACCGGCGTAGAACAGCAGCTGCCGCCCTTCCGCGTGCCGGGGATCGGCGGCGATGTACGGGGCGTGGAGGGTGTTGAACGCCTTGACCACGCGCGCGCCCGGCGCACGGTCCGCGACGAACTCACTCGCCGTCCCACCCTCGAGGTCGGCGAAGGTGTTGGTGGTGTCGACCAGGATCCGGCCGTCCCACGCGGGCAGCCCGGCCAGCGCGTCACCGACCTGCGGCCACATCACCGCGAGGAAGACCATGTCGGCGGCGGCCGCTTCGCCGGCCGTGCCCGCGCTCGCGAGCGGTCCCAGCCGGGTCACGACGTCGAGCAGCGTGTCCGGACCGCGGCTGTTGCCGAGCGTCACCTCGTGGCCGGCCGCCACGAGGTGACCGGCGATGGCCTGCGCGACCGTCCCGGCGCCGATGGTGCCGAAGTTCATGACCGCCCCTTCCAGGCTTTGATGACGTCCGCCATCAAAACTTATGATTGCCATCGTCATCATTAACTGTCAAGTCGGACTCCGGCGTGGACACCCGGGTTTGATGATGCGTAACATCGGAAGAGGCAGGAAGGTGGTCGACGTGCCGCGCATCACGCAGGAGCAGAAGCAGCTCAACCACGAAAAGATCGTCACCGCGGCCGGCGAGGGGTTCCGGCTGCGCGGCATCGACGGCATCGGCATCGAAGAGCTGATGAAGTCGGCCGGCATGACGCACGGCGGGTTCTACAACCACTTCACCTCGAAGGACGACCTCGCCCTCGAAGTCCTCCACCAGGGCTTCACCGACTCGCTCGAAGCGCTCGAAGCGATCCGCGAAGCCCATCCCCGTTCGGCGCGCGCGGCCCTGCACGACATGGTCGACGGGTACGTCAGCGCCGAGCACCGGGACCACCCCGAGGCCGGCTGCGCTTCGGCCGCCCTCGCCTCCGACGCCGGCCGCCACGGCGCCGCCGCCCAGGCCGAGTACCGGCGTGGGCTCGACGGCTACTTCGCCGCCATCACGGACATGCTGCTCGACCGCGCGCGCCAGTCCGGCACCGAACTCACTTCCGCCGAGGCCCGGGAGCGCGCCGTCGCGCTGTTCAGCCAGATGGTCGGCGCGCTGACCGTCGCCCGCGCGATCGCCGACGCCGCCCCGGACCTGTCGGACGAGGTCCTGGCCGCCAACCGGAGGCGGCTCAAGAAGCCGTAGTTCCCGAGCGCGCGGCAGGATGGACCGATGAACACCGCCGCGACGGGTCGCCTGCGCTCCTTGGCGGAGCCGCTGACTTCCCCGCACTCGCGCGGGCCGCTGCTCGGTTTCGCCGTCTCGGAACTCGGCGACGGCGTGACGACCGTCGTCGTGCCGCTGGTCATCTACCAGAACAGCGGCAGCCTCGGGCTGCTCGCCGGGTCCTTCGCCGGGCAGCTCTTCCTGGGCAGCGCCTTCGCCGCGCTCGGTGGCCCCGTCGCCGACCGGTGGAACCGGCTGAACGTGGTCACCGCGACCTTCGTGCTCCGGCTGGCGCTGGTCCTGTGCCTGGCGGCCATGGCCGGGGCGAACGGACCGCTGTTCGTCCTCGTCGGGGTCCTGGCCGGGTCGCTCGGCTCGTTCGGCAACCCGTCCGGCGAAGCGCTCGTCCGCGAGCGGATGCGGCACAACCCCCAGTCCATCGCCGCCGCGAGACGCGCGACCCGCCTGCTGTCGTCGATCCTGGGCCCGGCCGTCGGGGCGACCCTGATCGGTGTCGGCGGCGTGCGGGTCGGCTTGCTGGTGGACGCGGGCACGTTCGTGGTGGGGCTGATCCTCTTGCTGACCGCGAGGAGAGCCGGGCCGGCGGGCCTGCCGGTCGAGGCGCACCCGCCGAAAGCGACGCCTCCCGGATTCCGTGAGTTCTTCGCGCTGGCGCGGGCGAGCGAGGTGGTGGTGCCCCGCGTCGTCTCGGACGTGTTCGCGAGCGTCGCGGTCGCCGTGACCATCACGCTGGCCGTGCCCTACCTGGCAGCACTCGCCGACGCGCCGAAGGGCGCCTACGGCTGGGCCCTGTCCGCCTATTCGATCGGCGCCATGGCCGGGGTGACCGCGGCAGGCCTCCTCCGGTGGCGGGTGCGGACCACCTCGCTGCTGATCCGCGCCAACGTGGTCTACGGCCTCTGCAGCGCACTCGGCCTGCTCGGCGGAGTGTGGTGGATGCTGCCGGTCGGCTGGCTGCTGTGGGGCGTCAGCTACGGACCGGAAAGCGTCGTGGCGGACGCGCGCATCACGGCCGAACTGCCCCCCGGCACCTTGGGCCGGATCTACGGCTTCTCCACCGTGATGGCGAAGATCGCCTCCGGCACCGGGTTCCTGCTCGCCGGGCTGCTGGGCAGCTTCGTCAGCCCCGGGCACCTGATCCTCTGGACGGCACTGACCTACGCCGTGCTGGCCCCCTCGGTGCTGCTGCTCCTGTCCCGCATCCGGCGAGCCTGACCTCCGCTGCCGCGTCCCCGAGCATGGTGCCGGTGTCGGTGCCGAGCCGCTATTCGCCGTCCTCGAGCCGGTCCGACGCGGCGATCTTCGCGGCGATGGACGGAGTCAGCGGAACGTCCAGGCTTCCTGCGACCAGTTCGGTGCGCAGGCGGTTGGTGGCCTTCCAGCCGTCGAGGGCCCGGTCCGGATCGGTGGCGGAGACGGCCAGGAGTAGCGCGTCCACGAGCAGAAGCTGGCTGACCAGGCCGCTGGGCAGCACGTGCTCGGTCGAGGGCGTGACGAGCACCGTGTCCACGCGGTCGGCGAAGTGGCTGGCGAGCATCTCGGTGATCAGCACGATCGGGCAGCCGACACGCAGAGCCTCGCTGATCGCCACGTCGTGTTCGCGGACGTGGCGCAGCGGAGCGACCAGCACCAGCGCCGAGCTCGGCCGCAGCTGGCCGAGCTCGTCGGCGAAGTTGTAGCCCGTCAGGCCCGTCACGGCGGCGATCCGCCCGATGCGGCGCAACCCCAGCGCCAGCGACTGGGCCACCGGGAGCGCCGATCCGTAGCCGACGACCAGCGCGTCCGACGCCGCGGCGAGGGTGGCGACCGCGGCGTCGAACATCGCCCCTCCGACGGAGCGGGGAAGGGCGCGGACCAGCTCGGCGGCCTCCTGGCTGATCTTGGCCAGGAGGTTGTCGTCCGACTGGGTCAGGTGCTCGGCGAGCGTCTGCTCCGGGTCGCGGACGGGGTTGAGCAGGGCCGCGGCCGCGCGGCGCAGTTCGCCGAGGCCGGCGAAGCCCAGCTGCTTGACCGTCCGGATGACCGTCGCGTCGCTGACTTCCGCGCGCTGCGCGATCTCCTGCGCCGAGAAGACCGAGGCTTCGGCGGGGTGGGCGGCGAAGAAGTCCACCACCCGGATCCCGCCCGCGCTGAGCTGCTCCCGGACCTGGGCGATGCGTTTCGTGAGCGTCGGCTCCATCTAGTACCCACTAGACATTCGAGATTTCATGAAGTACACACTACATCACCCCGACGGGCGGAGGTAGTGAAATGCGACGGACTCCCCGGCTGTGTGCCGCGGCACTGGTCCTGGCGGTGACCCTGACCGGCTGCGGGCTCGGCTCGGCCGGCGCCGCCGACCCCACCGCGGTGGCCCGGCCCCACGGCCGCTGCGACCCGGCCGTGCACGCGGCGCTGCCCGCGCCGATCCGCCAGCGCGGCGCGTTCCAGGTCGCGATGGTGCCGGACACGCCGCCGATGGCGTACTACGCCGAGGACGACGCGACCATCGTCGGCTTCGACCGCGACATGAGCCAGGCCATCGCCGACGTGTTCTGCGTCGGCACCGTCCCGATGCCGACCAACATCGACGCCGTCGTGCCCGGTCTCGCCGCCGGCCGCTACGACCTGGTGCTCGCCTCGCTGGCCCCCACCGCGGAGCGGCGGAAGAAAGCCGACTTCGTCACCTACTACAACGGCGGGCAGGGGTTCCTCGCCGCCCACGACACGCACTTCCCGGTGAGCTCCTACGAAGACCTGTGCGGGCGCTCGATCGGCGTGGTGGTCGGGTCGGTCCAGCAAGGGCAGCTGGACCAGGCGGCGAGCACCTGCGCCGACGCCGGCCGGCCCGCCTGGCGGATCAGCCTGTTCCCCAACGGCAACGCGGCGGTGCTCGCCCTGCGCAGCGCCCGCATCGACGTCCTGTACTTCTCGATCTCCCTGACGCAGTACGTCGCCAGCAAGTCGCCGGGGCTGTTCCGGCTGGCCGGCCGGTACAAACGGTCGATCGTCGCGCTGGGGCTCAAGCGGGACTCGCCGCTGACCGGCGCGGTCCACGAAGCCGTGCGGCGCCTGATGGCCGACGGCACCTACCGCTCGATCCTGGACAAGTGGGGCCTCCAGGAGAACCAGCTCGACGACACCGAGATCCTGAAAGGACAGTCATGACGGTTTCCCTCGACCCCGGCACGGAGACGAGGATCCCGGCCCGGATCCTCGGCCGGAAGAAGTACGGCACCTGGGTCGCCGGCGCGATCGCCGTCGTGCTCGCCGCGCTGCTGCTCCTGTCCGCCTCCACCAACCGGAACTTTTCGTGGCCGGCGTTCGGGCACTACCTCTTCAGCCCGTCGATCCTGCTCGGGCTGGGGCATACCGTCGAGCTGGCGGCGATCTCGATGGTGCTGTCGATCGTCGTCGGGGTCGCCCTGGCGATGATGCGCCAGTCGGCGAACAAGGTGCTGACGACGGCGGCGGGCGCCTACATCTGGGTCTTCCGCGCGACTCCCCTGCTCGTGCTGCTGCTCCTGCTCTACAACCTGGCCGCGCTGTACCCGAAGCTCTCCCTCGGCGTCCCGCTCGGCCCGGACCTGTTCACGGTGGACACGAACACCGTCATCACGGTGGCGGGTGCCGCGATCATCGGGCTCACCCTGCACGAAGCGGCGTACTGCGCCGAGATCTTCCGCGCCGGGCTCATTTCGGTGAGCCGCGGGCAGCGCGAAGCGGCCGAAGCACTGGGCATGCCGGGCGCGCTGGCCCTGCGCCGCATCGTCCTGCCCCAGGCCATGCGGGCCATCGTCCCGCCGCTGACCAACCAGTTCGTCAACGTCGTGAAGACGACGTCGATCGTCAGCGTCATCGCCATGCCCGAACTCCTCTACAGCGCGCAGATCATCTACGCGCGCACCTACGAAACGATCCCGCTGCTGCTGGTCGTGACGTTCTGGTACCTCGTTCTCACCGCGGTGCTCACCGTCCTCCAGCGCCGCGTCGAGCGGTACTTCAACCGCGGTGAAGCCGTCCTGTCGGCCGCCGCGAACCGGAAGCTTTCCCGGGCGGCCCTGGAGGCGGAACTGTGAGCACTCCCACGGTGGAGATCCGGAGCGTGCACAAGCTGTACGGCTCGTCGCACGTCCTCCACGACGTCGACCTGGTCGTCCGGCCCGGCGAGGTCGTCTGCCTGATCGGGCCTTCGGGCTCCGGGAAGAGCACTCTGCTGCGCTGCATCAACAACCTCGAGAAGATCCAGGCGGGGTCGATCCTCGTGGACGGCGGCCTGGTCGGCTACCGGTGGGCCGGCGACGACCTGCAGGAGGCCACCCCGAGGGAAGCGCGCCGGGCCCGTCGCGACATCGGGATGGTGTTCCAGCAGTTCAACCTGTTCTCCCACTTCACGGTGCTGCAGAACCTCATCGAGGCGCCGGTCCGGGTGCTCGGCGTGCCGCGGCGCGAGGCCGTCGAACGCGCCGACGCGCTGCTCGCGAAGGTCGGGCTCTCCGACAAGCGCGACAGCTACCCGGCGCAGCTGTCCGGCGGGCAGCAGCAGCGCGTCGCCATCGCCCGCGCGCTGTGCATGCGCCCGAAGCTGATGCTGTTCGACGAGCCCACCAGCGCGCTGGACCCCGAGCTCGTGGGCGAGGTCCTCGACGTCCTGCGCGACCTGGCCCGCGACGACCTGACCATGGTCATCGTCACCCACGAAATGGGCTTCGCCCGCCAGGTCGCGGACACCATCGTCTTCATGGACCAGGGCCGGATCGTCGAACGGGGCCCGGCCGCCCAGGTCCTCGACTCGCCCCGTGAAGCCCGCACCCGGCGTTTCCTGGAGCGGGTCCGCTGAAAAGGGAGGAATCGCACGTGCAATCCGTCGAATACGCCGTTGTCGGCGGGGGCGCCATGGGTGCCGCCACCGCGTGGAACCTCGCCCGCCGCGGCGCGGAAGCCGTTCTCCTGGAGGCGGACGAGCTCGCGTCCGGCGCCTCGGGCGGACCCGGCCGTCGCGGGGTCCGAGCCGGGGGTCGCGACCTCCGGGAACTGCCGCTGACGCGGCGTGCCCTCGAGCTGTGGCCGGAGCTGGACGCGGCCCTCGGCGCCCCGACCGGCTACCGGCGCAACGGCCTGCTCAACCTCTACGACGTCGAGATCGCCGGGCTGTCCGGCTGGCAGAGCCTCCCGGCCCGGGCGCAAGCCCAGCAGGCGGCGGGAATCCCGTGCACCATCGTCGATCGCGAGCGCCTCGACGAGATGCAGCCGGGGCTCGCCGAAGACATCCGGTACGCGCTCTTCACCCCGGACGACGGCACCGCCGACCACCCGGCGACCACGAGGGCGTTCGCCAAAGCCGCCGTCGGCCTGGGCGCGCGCGTCCTCGAACACACCGCGGTGACCGGCTTGGCCGCCCACGCCGACGGTGCGGTCACCCTGCACCTGGCCGAGGGGGAACACCTGCGTGCCACCCGGGGCGTGATCCTCGCGGCCAACCGGTCGACGCCGCGGCTCCTCGCCGACGCGTTCGGGATGAGCCTTCCCTTGTGGGAAAAGGCCACCCAGATCACGTTCTTGGCTCCCCCACCCGGTTTTTCGCTCGACCACCAGCTCGGCCACACCCGGCGCTCACTGTCGATCAAGACCACGGACGAGGGACACGTCATGCTGTCCGGCGGCCGCCCGGGCGGCTGGGACCCGGCGACCGCCGTCGGCACCCCCGACCCCGACGTCCTGCGCACCGCCCTGGCCGACGTCGCGGCAACGCTCCCGGCCCTGGCCGGCGCGGAGGTGCTCGCGGTCGACAACAGCCGCGCCGACACCAGCACGATCGACCTCATCCCGGTCATCGACCGGGTACCCGGCGCCGCCCGGGTGTTCGTCGGAACCGGCTGGAGCGGCCACGGCTTCGCCCTGACCCCGGCGGTCGGCGAAGCACTCGCGACCTGGGCCCTCGACGGTGAACGGCCGGACACCCTGCGGCCGTTCACCTTTGCCCGGCTGGGCGTCGTGTAGTTCTGGCTGGCGGATGCCCTGTACGGAGCGGAGAAGCCCAGGAGGACCGTAGCGGGGCGCGCTACCGCCCATCCAGGCCCAGCAGCATCCGGGCGTACTGCTCACGATCGATCTCGGTGACGAAGGCGGGGTGCCGGGTCGCCGTACCGAGGTCGCGCCAGATCCGCTGCGCCGGGCTGGCTTCGGCGAACCGGCCGGCGCCGCCGGCGTCCAGGAGCTTGTCGACCGCCTCGCGGATCCGCCGCGCCGCGAACCCGGCGTCCATCCGGATGCGGGCGGTGGCGAGCGGAGTCATCCGCGCACCGGTACGCGTGGCCCGGTCGACGGCGCGGGCGCTGCGTGCGGCGTGCAGGATCGCCGAGTCGATGAGCATGGCCGCGTCGGCGATGTTCGCCTGCACACCGGGCGCGTCGATCGCGCGGGAATGCAGCTTCACCGCCGAGACCAGCGGCTTGCCGTCGGCCAGCTTCTGCGTGATGTGGTCGTAGGCCGCCATGCCCATCCCCAGCACCGGCGCGGCCAGCGCGCCCATCAGGCCCTGCGGGGCGGGCACGCGCATGGCCGTCCGGGTCTCCGCGGTGCGGGGAGCGGCACCGGCCGCACGGCCCGGGAAGAGAGCGTGGTCCTCCGGGACGAAGACCTCGTCCGCGACGATGGTGTCGCTGCCCGTGCCGCGCATCCCCGCCATGCGCCAGGTGTCCTCGATGGACAGTCGACTCATCGGGACCAGGACGATCCCGCGCTCCGGCACGGCCCCCTCGGTTCCCGTCGTGATGTCGAGGATCGCCCAGGTGGCGTGGTGCGCCCCCGAGGCCCAGCCCCAGCGGCCGCTGAGCACGTACCCACCGGGGACGGCGCGCGCCGGAACGGCACCGGCGGACGAGCCGCACACGGCCGCGTCCGGATCCTCGCTCCAGACCCGGTGCCGCACTTCGTCCGGGAACATCCAGAGGGCGACACTCGCGCTGTAGTACACCACCAGCACCCAGGCCGCCGACGAGCAGCCGCGCCCCACTTCGGCGGCGACCGCCGTCGCCGCGCACGCGCCCGCTTCGTGGCCGCCGTAAGCCCGCGGCGTGGCGAGGCGGAACAGTCCCTCCTTGCGCAGCGCCGTGACGACTTCGCCGGGCAGCGTCCGCGTGTCATCCGCGGTCTCCGCGTTCGCACTGAGGACCGGGACCAGCGACGACGCCGCCGACACGAGCGCCAGCTCCTCCTCCGGCAGATCGGCGACGAGCGCGTCCAGCCGATCGCTCGTGCCGAGCTGTCCTTCTTGCCGGTTCATGGCGGTCCTCTCTGCGGATTGCCGGCCAACCTGAGACTCGGTGCCGTTTGTGGAACCACAGTACCGCAAACGAGGTGTAGTACCATCGGCGCATGACAGGGCGGGACGAGCATCGTCCGGGTGCACGTGAACTCGCCCGGCGCGCGATGCGGGCGCAGGTGGCCGAGATGGCGCTCGACCTGTTCCTGGACAACGGCTACGAGCAGACCACGATCGACGACATCTGCGCGGCCGCAGGCATCTCGCGCAGCACCTTCTTCCGCTACTTCCCGTCGAAAGAAGACGTCTTCGCGAGCGAGACGTCAGCGGCCGTCGACGAGCTGCTGGTGGCTCTGCGGCAGCGGCCCGACGACGAAACCCCGTGGGCCGCGCTCCGCCACGCGATGGGCCCGCTCGTCGCGCACTACGCGACCCAGTCCGAACGCGCGCACCGGCTGGCGGCGCTGGCCAGGACCACCCCCGCGCTCGCCACGCTCCACCAGGAGAAGCAGGTCAGGTTCCTCGGGTCGATCGGCCCCGAGCTCGCCCGGCGGTTCGGCACCGACCCGCGCGACCCGGCCGATCCCCGCCCCCGCGCGCTGATCGCGAGCGCCCTCGGCTGCCTGGAGGCAGCCGTCGCGGCTTGGATCGCCGGAAACGGAACGCAGGAGCTGGGCCGACTCCTCGACCGCGCGATGGACGCGATCGGCCCGGACCGGCCGGGATCCTGAGCCTCCGGAGCCTCGGCCGGGCGATACGTCCTTTCGTTCTCCGGCGCGGCCGCCAAGTGCGATGCATCAGATGTCGCGATGCACGTCACGTGCCGACGCAGTGCAGCTTCTCGGCGGGTACGGGTACTTCCCGCTGGAGCGGATGATGCGGGATGCCAAGCCAATGGCGCTACGGTCGCCATCGGCCGAGCCGGGATCAGCTGGTGGCCAATCCGGCGAACCTGACCGGCGGTAGCTGGAGGTGCTCGCAGTTCTCGCCGACGGGCCTGCGCCGGGAATTCGGTCTCGAAACCCGCTCACAGGTTCATGATCGGCAGCTGAGCGCCCGGGCGGACCAGCCGGGCGAGCAGTTGCTCGGGCTGGTCACTCACCGGCCGCAGGGCATCCACCGCTTCGGTCCGCATCCCCTGGCCGGACAGCACGACAGCCAGCGCGAGCCCCAGTCCGTTCGCCACGTGGGGGCAACGCTGCTTCGCCAGCTTCAAGGCAGCGTGACAGTCCCCCAATGCCTCGTCGTGCCGGCCGGTACGGCTCAAGGCCATCGCCCGGTTCGCCAGCAGCATGACCCGCACGATCGGCGTGTCTTCGGCGTCGAGCTGGCCAGCCGTCAGCTCGACGGCCCGGGCGAAGTCGCCGACGCGGAACGCGGCCGCCCAGCCGGTCCGGTCGCCGAGCTGGACCAGGTCGATCACGCGCCCCTCCTCCGGCCAGGCCCGGCGATAGCCCAGGCGGAAACTCTGCCAGCCGCCCGGGGTCAGGGCGGGCAGCAGCGGGCGGAGGTCCGTCGCGCACTGCTCCGCGCTCGGCCGGCAGTGCAGGAAAACCGGCCGCGGATCGTGCACCAACGCCGTGCCGTCGCGATCGAACAGCCAGTTGCCGCGATGGGCGTCGCCGTGCAGGACGTTGCGGGAATGCAGCTGGGCCAGCGTGGTGCCGATGGCGAAGCCGTCCGGGTCGAGCGTCGTCTCCCGCGGGGCGGCCGTCCACAGGTGCCGGAACTCGCGGTAGTCCGTCACCACCGGTCGCGTCTCGAAGGGAAACGGCTGCGGCGGCACGCGTTCGGCGTATGAGCAGAGGAAGCGGATGCTTTCGCGCCGGCCCGCCACGAGCGGATAACGCGGGCCGCCCGCCCCGGTCAGGCACGACAGCGGCACCACCGCGCACTCGCCGATCGACTCCGCGACGTCCCGCGGCCATTGGTCGAGGGAGCCGCTCCGGGGGATCTCGTCGCGCAGGAGCACGATCTCGCCGCGCTCCACCAGCTCGCGTACGGCGGTCAGGTCGCCTCCGGTGAACTCCGTCGCCTCGACGCGCGTGGTCCCGAGATCGAGGAGGTGAGTCATCGCCCCAGCATAGAATGAGCGGCATGGCCGAAACCGGGGAAAACGTGGCGCTGGTGACGCAGACCTTGGTCGCCAACGCCAGCACGGTGCTGAGCCGTCCGGAAACCCTGACCTTGCCGTTGTTCCTCGATCTCTGTGCCCTCTGCGAAGCGGTGGTGCTCCTCGACCGCTTGGAAGCGCTGGGCGCGGCGGACGAGCACCACAACTTCATGGGCCGGCGGCTCGGCGGGGAAGGGCTGTACCGCACGTTCCAGCCGAGCCTGTCCCCCGAGGAACTCCGGCGCGTCATGCTGCGGCTGCCGGACGAGCTCGCGAAACGCATCGCCCTCGACGCCGGGGGCCACGAGCACGCCGTCGACGCGACCGGCGCGGTGACCGGCCTGGACTACACGGCCGGACTGAACAACCTCCTCACCCAGGTCGACGCGCTCGGCGGGTACGCCAGCTGCGGGGATTGCTCGGTCAAGGAGCGGATGTACCGCGGGAACGGCTACCTTCTCGTGGCCGCCGCCCACGGCCTGGACTACTTCCCGGACTTCGACCGGGTGCCGTTCGTCGCGGGCACGTTGCAGAAGACGTACCGTTCGCTGCCGCGCCGGCTCTACGACAAGGTCTCCGAATCGCTCGACGAGCCACTCAACGGCGGTGATCTCGTCGCCGAGTGGACAGCGATGTCGACCATCCCGATCCCGCCCATCAGCGCGCTGGTGCTCTCGCGTGCTTCGTCGCTCGACGACGTCCCGGAGCAGCTGCTGCGCGTGCGCCACGAATTCCGCCGCTATCGCCGCTACTTCGGCGACTTCAAGGCCGCGCTGCGCACCGCCGACACCATCCGCGAGCGCCGGAAGCTGCTGGCCAGATACCAGGCTCTGCTGGCCGAAGCCAGTGGCCCCGAGCGCGAAATCGTGTCACTGACCGAGATGCTCAACCTCACCGAGAAGGCCGTGAAAGCCGCCGCCGGCCCGGCACTGCCGACGAGCTACGGCGCCGCGCTGGTGACGCAGCCGGCCGACTGGATCCGCCGGTGGTGGCAGCGGCGGCCGCTGGCCATCCTCTTCCGGCTGGACAGCAAGCTGCCGCGGCTGCCGGAGTACCGGCAGCTGGTCGGCAAGCTGTGGGGCGAAGAGGCCGGCCACCACCTGCTCGGCCAGGTCACCGACCACGGTGTCCGCCTGCGCACCCTGATGGCCGACGCCGAACCGGCCTAGCCTCACCCCGACGGCGACCGCTCCCCTGCAGCCCGGCCCCGCCGTGTCTGCTGATTGAAGTCCAAGTCTTTTCCTGACAAGGAACTCACCCGCGCTAAAGCGGGTCTTGCTCTCCTCCAGTCCGGGAGGCCGACGCCGAACTCGGCCTCCACCCGACCGACGTGGGTTGCGAAACGGGCGGCTTCGTGAGCGGAAGTCCGCTTCGCCGGTCCCGGACCGCCCGGCGACGAGCTGCTGTTCTCCGGCCTGGCGAAGGATGGACGATCATCGTTGCCGATCCGTCCGGCTCGCTTGGCGTCACCGGATCACACCCGGGCGGAACCGGGCGAGCTCCGCGAACTGTCGCGAAGTTCGCTCGAGCGGCTGCCGCGGCACGGGAAGAGCAGGTCGTGCACCGCCCGGACGAGCGGGATCACCTCGCCGCGCTCCTCGATCGCCCGTTCCCGCGCTCCCTCGTGAAGGACACAGCTTCGCAACCGCTGTTGCACCCGGCGTCCCACGAGCGATGACCAAGCATGACCAAGGGACGGATCGCGCTGGTCGCCACGTGCGTGGGGGTCGCCGGCCTGGCCGGCTGGTTCACCATCGCCCGCTGGGACGACGCGAACAAGGTAGCCGCGGCCATCTCGGCGCTGGGTGCGGTGGCCGCGATCGGCGTCGCGGTCTGGGCGGCTGTGCGATCTCCCACCTCGGCGACAACGATCAGGGTGTCCAGAACCGGCGCGGCGACCGCGCACGGCAGCGGCCGGGCGAACACGGGGTTCCGCGGCAATGCTCCCACCGGCTCGGTGAGCGTCGAACGCACCGGTGACGCGGACGCGTCAGGCCAAGGCGACGCCAACACCGGCGTCGACTCCTGATGAGCAAACGTCGCCCGGTGCATGACATCGGCTCCGGGAACATCGACGTCAGCCGCACGGGATCAGCGGACGCGGCCCACGGCGGCTACGCGAATTCCGGCGTCCACATCGGAGACGTCTGCCTGCACACGGGGCTTCCGGTCCGCACCCGCTACCGGGAACAGGTGCGGCGGATCGCCCCGCCCTCGCTCCTCGGACGAGACCGCGAGCTCCTGGAGCTCACGGAGTTCTGCACGACCACGACGACCGGCCCCCGATACGCCTGGTGGCGAGCGAAGGCGTGGACCGGCAAGTCGGCGTTGATGTCCTGGTTCGTCTTGAACCCGCCGCCGGGCGTGCGCATCGTTTCGTTCTTCGTCACGGCTCGTCTAGCTGGGCAGAGCGATCGCAGGGCCTTCATCGACAACGTCTTCGAGCAACTGGCGACCATTCTGGACGAACCAGTGCCGCCGTACATGACGGAGTACACGCGAGAGGCCCACCTGCTTGGGATGCTCCGTGAAGCCGCAGCTTTGTGCCGGGAACGAGCGGAACAATTCGTCCTCCTCGTCGACGGCCTCGACGAGGACCGTGGCGTGACGACCGGGCCTGACGCACACAGCATCGCCGCTCTGCTCCCGCCAGATCCACCGGAGGCGATGAAGGTAATCGTCGCAGGTCGCCCGAACCCGCCGGTCCCCAGTGATGTCCTGCCTGATCATCCGCTGTTCGACACATCTATCGTCCACGACTTGGCGGAGTCTGCGCAAGCACGCGTCATCCGCGGCGACATGCAACGGGAGCTCAAGAGGCTGCTGACCGGAGACCAAACCCAGCGTGACCTGCTCGGCCTGGTCACCGCCGCCGTCGGTGGCGTGAGCAGCGCCGACCTCGCCGAGTTGACGGGCGAAGAGCGTTGGGTGATCGACGACCACCTGCACACGGTGGCAGGACGAACGTTTCGAACGCGAACAGGACGCTGGCGCGGGAGTACTGAGACGTACATCCTGGGCCACGAGGAACTCCAGAGCAGTGCCCGCACGTTCCTCGGTCGCACGGCCCTGGACCAGTACGTCGAGCGTCTCCACGCCTGGGCTGACGGCTATCGCGAATCGGGGTGGCCACCCGACACACCGGAATACCTGCTGTCCGGCTACTTCCGGCTCTTGGTCTCGTCCGGAGACATCGACCGGGTCATCGGCTGCATCACCGACTCCGCCCGGCACGATCGGATGCTCGCCCTTTCGGGCAGTGACAGTGCAGCCCTTGAGGAGATCCGCGAGGTACAGGATCTCGTTCTCGGCCAGGAGCCGCTGGACGTCGCGGCCATGGCGCGGCTGGCTGTCCACCGCGAGCACCTCGTCGATCGCAACACCTGGATACCGGTCCAAGCTCCCGCGGTGTGGGAATACCTCGGATTTTTCGATCGAGCGGATGCCCTGGCCGGTTCCATGCCTCCGGACAACCGTCCCGCGGCGTACGCCAAAATCGCGATCGCCAGCGCGGAACTCGGCAACCTCGATCGCGCCATGACGGTCATACGCGCTTTGGGAGACGGTCAGATTCCCGAGGACGACGCTGTCACCTTGTCGTTGACACTCGCGGAACGCGGCTTTGTAGCGGAAGCCGGGGAGGTAATGCCGTCCTCCAGCCGACCCGATGTGCGGACTGTCCGGATCGCTTTGCTGTATGGAGCGCGTGGCGATTTCCGTCGCGCCCTGGTTGCTGCGGAAACTGTAGCCGATCACGAAATGAGATTCCTGGTTCTGTGCGACCTCGCCACCGGCGCGTTGCGCGGGGACCAACGCCCAGCAGGTCTGCACCTGGTGCAGGTCGCCGAGTCGACTCTGGCGGTCTTCGAGCCATGGCCCGCGGGATTGGCGCAACTAGTCAAGGCAATGGCACTTTCAGGCGATCTGGACCACGCCATCGAGTTAGCGAACGAACTTGACGGGTTCGACGAGGCTCAGGGTCATTTCGATTACCTGACTCGGCAGGATCCGCCCGCCGAGTACTTCGATTACCTGACAGAACCTCTCTCGCCTGCAGCGCGGGTCGAGATGCTTCTCGCACTTCTCGATGCAGCACAAGCCGCGGGGCGCGCCGATTACGCGGAGCGAGTCCACCAACGCCTTGACTTCCTGATCGGCCAAGAGCCGGCGGACTCATCCGATATACACACAGTCACCGCGTCGGCTTTGGCTTTCGAATCCCTCCTCAGCGGCGACGCGTCCGCGGCATTGGAGACGCTGACCGGCAACCCGATCCAAGATCCCCCGGACACCCTGGCGTCCATGGCGTATGTGTGCGCCAGGAACGGACGGCTCGAACCAGCGGTCGACCTGGTGCTCCGCGCCGAGGTCGCGGCTCGGACTCAGCGGGACCACGGTTGGCGCGATCGCGACCTGGAGCCGCTCGCGAACGCACTGGCTTCGTCAGGTCACGTCGAACGAGCGCAGGCATTGACCGGCAACTTACCCGAACCTCGTCGTCTGCATGCTGTCGATGCAGTGGCCCAGGCAGCCGCCATGCGCGGCTATATCGATGAAGCTTATCGTGTAACACTCGCACTTCCCGATGCCAATTCCGCTTCTCGAGCCATGGTGTGCCGCGCGCTCCTCCGCTCCGGACGCCATCAGGCTGCCTGGACACTGATAGATGCGATGACGGATCCACTCATCGTGCTTTCGCTCGTGCCGGCCGCACCGGCCGAAGACCGTCCTGCGCTGTTGAGCCGAGCGCGGCGTTGCTCTGAGCAGGAGTCCACCCCTCAGCATTGGGCATCAGCCCTTGCGGCTTCAGGAGACTTCAGCTCCGCAACCGCCAAAGCGCAGGAAGTCTCCGACCCTGTCGAGCGAGACTGGACCTGGTCGGCTATAGCCATCCACCACTACCAGGCAGGGGACTGCGAAGGAGCGTCGAGGCTGCTGGATTTCGTCGAGGCACCCTTCCGGCGCGGCTGGACCCAGAACAGGCTTTCGAACCTGGCCGCTGCGAGCGGAGATCTCGCCGAGGCCGGTGCCTTAGCCGACTCCATCTCGGACCCGTACCTGCGGGTGCGAGCGATGGTCGAACTGGTCGAACTGAATGGTCTACAGGCCCGTTACTGGGCGGACCGAGCCGAACATGCCCTCGCCGACGTCGACCAGCCTCCGTTGGCGGACCGCCAGCGTGGTGCGCTGGCCGGAGCTTTGGCTTCGGCGGGAGAATTCGCCAGGGCCAAGGCCACCGTTGAAACCGTTGGGGACCGGTTGGCCCGCGTCCGGGCGCTGGCGCAACTCGCTTCCCACAGTGGCTTGGACATTGCCGATCACACCGGGTTGCTGCTGCGCACCTGCCCCTGGACTGCCTTGCTTCCCACTCTCCGCCGCAAACACCCAGAGGCGCTGGTCGCGATCGCCGACGAGTTGTCACCTCTCTGAATCGGCAATCCGACTCGGACAGCGGCTTCTCCGGGACGCCGGCGAGCAAGTTCTCCATCGCCGCGAATCAGGGCGGCGCCGCGACAGTGCCGCGGAGCACTCCTTGTCCGCAACTGCCGATGTGGACCGGCTGTCCAGGGCAGATCGTTCCGGGCTCCGGGCAGCCCGCGCTGGAGCAGCTCGGCTCAGCTCAGGTCTTCCGCGCCAGCGAACCGAGGCTCCTTCTCCTCCGGGAAACCCGCACACCACCCGCGGTGTCAGGGATAGCCGGGCGCCGTCGCGGCTCGACGAACCGGATTCGGAGGTGCGGGGAACGAAGGTGGGGTCCGGTCCTCTCAGCAGAGCGCCGTCGGCGCGCTGTGTCCCAGCATGTCCTGACGGACATGCGTGCCGGGGAACATGTCAGCATTCGGAGCTGGCCGTGGAACTGGTGCCTGACCTCGACTGGGTGACCGCCACCCGGTACCCGCCGACGCTTTGCCAACATCGGGACAACGATCGATCCGCGCGTCACCGATGCGGGTTGTTCAGTACAGCCGGCGCAACGCCGCGCGACTCGTTCACGCCTTCCGCGCGCCAGGACGAGCCGCATTCGAGGTGATCAACACCCTCGTCGCCGACGCGGCCGCCTCTCGAGCCCGGTGGCGCCGATCCGCACGTGGCACCCCAATCCCGGCCTCGGATACCGTGGGCAGCGATCACCGCCGAACCGGCGCATACGGACGACGATCATTCGGTCTGACCGGTGCTTGATCTGGCGGACACGTGTACCGGCCGTCACTACGGTTCACCAAATCGCCAATGAATAGTGCGTTATACAGTGATCAGTGCAGGACACGTAACCAAGGGTCGCAACAGAGCTCGATTTCTGATGTCATGCCCCCATGACCCGCCCTCAGATCCCCTACCCCTCAGCCCAACCGGTCCGCACAGCCGCCGCGTTGTGGCAAGACCGCTGTCTCCTCGACGATATGGGGCTGTTCGATGACAGCAGGGTCTCCACACTGCAGAACGCCGATGCCCTGGCGCAGGATTCCGTGCAGCAACCGGACCTCGGGGTAGGAACTTTTCTCGGCAAGCTACACGGCTGCCCACGATGACCACCAAGGACTCGGTCAGCAGCGAGGACTGGCCCAGGTGCGCGATAATTCTTGGGGAACCAGACGATCGGTGTGGTGGAGTTCAGATCGGCGGTATTGACCGCTGTCTTGCGCACCTAGACCCAACGGATCTCGACACGTTCCTCTCGGAGCTGTCTCCTGGGGCTGACATCGACGTTCGCGGTACCACCCTCGATTCGGAGTTGATCAGGCGGCTCACACAGGCCTTCACACCACGCGATTCATCACCTCCAAGGGCGCAACTCGGTCGCGCTGACTTCCGCGACGCGACTTTCACCGAGCCGGCCGACTTCGACAACACAACCTTCAGCGGGGACACCTACTTCGACGACGCGACCTTCACTGAGGACGCCTCCTTCAAACGCGCGACCTTCACCAAGGACGCCTACTTCGACGACGCGACCTTCACCCAGCACGCCGCCTTCGACCACACAACCTTCACCGGAGGCGCCGCCTTCCGCGAAGCGACTTTCACCAAGAACGCCTCCTTCGACGACGCGACCTTCATCCACCACGCCTCCTTCCGCGGTGCGACCTTCACCGAGGGCGCCGCCTTCAACAACACGACCTTCACCAAGGACGCCGACTTTCGCGACGCGATCATCACCAAGAACGCCTCCTTCAGGGGAGCGATCTTCCTCACGTGCGAGCGCCTAGGCCCTCTGACGGCCGACCAACTGGACGTCTGTGGGACGCAGTTCGGTGTCGCGGTTGTCGTCGAGGCCGAGGCTGGAGAGGTCACTTGCCAGCGGGCGCGTTTTTCCGGAGGTGTGGAACTGCGTATCCGACACGGCCGGGTCAATCTCGCTGAAGTGTTTTTGGGCTCGGTCTCGTCGCTCGGGCCCTCAGCGACTACACGCGCCGCAGAAGCGCAGGTCAGGAGCTGGCACAAGAAGAACAGCTCCATTGATCACCGTCCGGTGCTGACATCTCTTCGCAGGACCGACGTGTCAGAACTGGCACTGACCGACGTTGATTTGCGGTGGTGTCGCTTCGCGGGGGCGCATCACCTGGACAAGCTGCGCATCGAGGGCGATAGTCCCTTCCAGCAGTCGGCGCGGCCACTGCGGGCCTTTTGGCGTCCCAGACGGCAGGTGATATTCGAGGAGCATCCATGGCGAGCTCAGCGGAACCCGACGTCAGGGTGGCTTGCTTCTGAACCGTTCGATACCGAGCAGGTGGAACAGGTTGGGCCGAACCGGTTGGCGGCCCTATATCGCTCGTTGCGCAAGGCGCTTGAGGACGGCAAGAACGAAGCCGGCGCTGGGGACTTCTACTTCGGTGAGCAAGAGGCCCGCCGAAATGCTGTCGGGACGTCCCCCGTCGAACGAGCAGTGCTCTGGGCTTACTGGCTGATCTCAGGATACGGGCAGCGCGCATCACGCGCCGTCACCGCGCTTGCCGGGGTAGTCGCCGTACTGGCTGTTGTATTGATCACCTGCGGCCTTCCCGCCGCTGGACCGACGTCGCAGTCCAAGACGGTAACTCGTGCAGTCCCTGGCGGCGGCCAGGAGACCGTGACTACCTCTACAGACGTTACGCCACACCTGCCACCGAGCAATGGCCGATGGACACTTGACCGTCTCGATACTTCGGTGCGCATCGCGCTGGGCGCGGTCGTGTTCCGCGACGCTGGCCAGAAATTGACAACAGTAGGAACCTGGGCGGTCATGGTGGCCCGATTCGTCGGCCCGATCCTGCTTGCCCTGGCTGCACTCGCCGTACGCGCCCGGGTCAAACGATAGAGACCGCGACGACCTTCCGATCCGTAGTTTCGCGTCGGCGCGCACATCGTTGGCGGCCTGGGCATCGCTGGGCACAGGTTGCAGCAAACTGAGCACAATCGGCATCGATGTGCAGCAATTCGTGGAGCACGACTACTCCGTCTACTGGCTACCTGTCGAGCCGGTTTTGCCACTATGGGTCAGATCCTGCGTTTATCCGGTGGGGCGAGGGGCGGGCGATGGCAGAGCGGGAGTCGGGGTCACGGCATCACCTGATCGTGGTCGCGGACGTCGAGGGGTTCGGGGATCCGCGCCTGACGGGGCCGCATCTGCAAGCGGTTCGGGTGGACCCGGCATCATTTTCGCGTCAATGGGATCTATTCTACTGTTGCTTGGAATTGGTTTGGCAATATTTACGCGGGAGCCGGAGGAGATCAATATGCGAGCATAGTTTCCGACATGGCCGGCGTCGTGACGAATCTGACATCCGGAGTTTCTTCGTACAGTCCAATCGTGCGAGAGCGAACATGGGTAAACAAGGTTCGATGATGCGTGAAGAAAGCCAGGAAGACCGACGGTTGAACGCTGCGCGTGAATTGGCCGGGGCGATAAGTGAAACCGCCCTCCGCGACCAGGTCCGAGCTGAGCTATCCCGGACCCTCTCGGAGGCCAAGGACGTGAAGCCTTCCAAGGTGTTAACTGATTCTGCTAAGCTAGCGAGTTGACCATCGGGTGACACTAGCGTCCCAAGAGTTGCTGACCGGCTCGACTAGGTCCAACAGTCGCACGTCCGGCAGATACCTGCCCATCTTCGCTTAAATCGGACACAATCTCATCCACGTCGAGATTCTTCGGGTACATCCCTCGCTCGAAGTCGCATTCGCCTGGGTGCTTGGGCGTGAGATGGCGAGTAGTCCATCAAGCTCAACGTCACGGTCCTAAGCTTCTTTCCTCGCCTGGACATGCCAGCGGGGGTTGTAACCCCTTGGCATCGGCGAGCGACTAGCTGGTCAAGGCGTGTCTCCGCAGAGCGCTTCGAGCCGCGTACGTCAGCTGTCGCACGCACGAGTCCTAGGAAGCCCCATGGATGCGGGTACGACGTCGATCTTTATTGCCGGGGTAGGACTGGTCGTCATAGGCGTGGGCCTGCTTACAGCATCTTTTACGGGTGGCGAGCTATTACTGAAACGGGTGTTTCATCCGCGAGCGGGAGTTCCATTTTCGCAACAAGCTTCCCGGAACCTCTCTATCATCGGCCTGGTCGCAATCATCTTTGGCGTGATATCTATTTGGGTCTCTTTGTCTATGACCAGCGCGTCAATAAAGGAGCCTCCGCCAACTGTGCAACCCTCATCGGCCACCTATTTGCCACCTTCGACAACTCCACCGAGCGAACCTTCGGCAGAGTCAAGAACTCCGCAGTCAAGCCCGGCTTCGAGCACGCCAGCGGCGCCTGATTCGTCAGGGCCTAGCACCTACTTAGGCAGCCTTCCGAATCAAGTTGGCAACTACACTAGCAGCCTGACCGGCGTCAGCATCGGAAAAGTCAGTTATCCGAACAGTCTGAAACTTTCTTGCTTTAACTACCGCGGCGGCGGCAAGGCGATATACGATGTTGCAAGTTTTCATCGACTAAAGGCGACCGTTGGATTACCGAGCGACGTGCATGACTTTAAGAGAAGTTCGTGCACAGTGAATATCTCTGACAGCCTGACCGGTCGAGCGTTGGCGCCACCAATAAAGCTAGTTTCATCAAGTGGCCCAACCATGCTGGACATCTCGTTAGAAAACGTCAGTCAGCTTCAGATCACGGCGGCGGATGACTATCCGTACAGCAAGGGAGTCGTGGATATCAGTGTCGCATTTGGGGATGCCACGTTGAGTTAGGCGCTAATCCCGGAGATCCCGCGGTGCGGGACAACTGTCGACGGACACCCACCGGTTGTACGAGATGCTGCGCGACGGCAAGTTCGCGCTCGTGGCACCGGAAGCGGTCAGGCCCGCGATCGTCAGGTTCCAGGGCAAGGCCGAAGAGATCCAGGGCTTGCCCCCCAAGCTCGGCGGCGTCAGTGTCACCCCTATCACCTGAGGGCGACGCGCGAGATTTCCCACCTTTGCGTGATCAATGGGGGCCTTGAATCCCACCCGTGGGATATCTCCCGCGGTTGGGGAGATATCCCACACACTCAGTATAGCGCAGAGTGACCGAGTGCAATTGTGTCTTGCAGGCGTTCGGTGAGACTCGTTGGCAACCATCCACACAAGTGCTGCGCATGAGTACCGCCGCGGCGGCGGGTCGCGAACTCCCACCAGCAGCGCCCGCACCAGTGCGGTGCAGGTCCGCGACGCGCGACCGCGGCTGCTGGGCGTACACGACGCGATCCACACCGCCCAGCCACCCGAGCACGAGCAGCCCGAGTTGGAGAGCTACCGCTGTACGTGCCCGGTACTTCGAAGCCGACCTCCGCACGAAGCTCACCCTGGCGGGCGACAGGGCGGCTTCGTGCTGCTGCCCGGGGACTCTTCGGTCGGGAAGACTCGCGCCCTGTTTGAAACGCCGCAGGTGGTAATGCCGGACTGGTGGCTGCTGCACCCCCGCAACACCGAACGACTGCGGGAGTTCGTTACGCATCCGACCGGACGGTGGTGTGGCTGGACGAACCCTCGCACGAGATCGAGTTCTTCGACGTACCATATGTTCCCGATAGGGTCGGATGCTCAGATCCGGCGGGAGGGAATGGGTATGGCGGAGCTGCGCGAGCGCCTGAGAAACGGCTGCTTCCGCGAGATATCATTGAGTTTCTTCGCGGTATTCGTCGACGAAGGATTGTGTTCGGCCGCCGAAGCTCGCCGGGCTCGCTGGAGTGCCCATCGGGCCGAGTACGGGTCTCTGTACCTCATCCTGTCGAGCGTGATCCTCGCCTCGTTCGCGTACCGGCTGGTTGAGCCGCTGCTGCCCGAAGCTCGATCGGTGGCTATTCCGTTCGTGATGGGCCCCAGCCTGCTGCTCGTCGTGTACGTATTCGCCGGTGCGTGGGGAGCCCGGTGCGTGGGGAGCCCGGTTCGCGGCCAGCCGGATTCATCGCCAGGTCGCGAAGCTGCTGGACGAGTTGGGGGATGTGGACACACTGGCGTCCGGCACGTCCTTCCGCTGCAGCCTGGGCAATCCGGCGCGTCTCGAGCAGATGCGGATCCGAACCCTTCGTGCACTTCTCCGGAGAGCGGCTGTGACCGTTCCCAGGGAGTTGCTGCTCCTCAACGGTCGTGGCCATCAAACAGGTGACCTCGTGACGACCAACAAGGTGAAGAACGTTTTCCTCGACGCGCTGATAGCTGTGCCTAGGCCGGAATCTGCGGCTGAGCGGAAGGAGTTCCGCAGATTCCTGGCAACCCTCTCCGTTGCGGTCATGGAAGCCGACCCGTACTCGCGCCTGGAGCGCGCGGTCCGCACGGTGCCGGCTGCCTGCTCGACTCGATCCGCGCCGCTGAAGACGTGGACGTGGCAGCTGAGTTCACTTTCCGTACCGATGCTGCTGTCGATCATCGCTCTCCCGGTCGCGAGCTTCCTGATCGTCAAGTTCGCCGGCTCTTCCACGCCGACCGGCCTGGTCGTCGCGGCTGTCGCTACGGCGTTCCAAGCCGCAATGCGGTACTTCAAGAACCACAGGGACTGACCTCGGCGCTTTAGCCGCCGGGTCGTCGCCTGCGACGGCTCGGCTCGCCCGAAGCACACCAGTACCTGCCAGATCGGTTTCGGCGGTAAGGTCGCCGGTGGCAGCTAAGGTGAAGAACTGGTTGCCGCGCCAGGTGTAAAGGTAGCTCCTGACGTTCTTCACTGGTGTTGCGTCATACCAGGATGCAGCTGATAAGTAGTTCCCGCAGTGTTCACGGAGGGGCACGGCCGAGCCGTCCTCCTGGCGACTCCGCACGCGCAACGTGGAACCCGCCGACGTGACGAACCGGATTCGAACAGCCGACGACAAAACTTTTGCTCGGCAATTATCGGAATGACGTCATTTATCGTTTCCTGAGGAGGCGTTCCCCGCCGATTCCGCGGGGAACTCCTCCTTCTCGGTGGATCAGTGGACGCGCGAGTTGTACCACGCGCTACTGACGTCGGGGGATGTAGCTGATAGCGATCCGTCGCATATCGGCCCACGCCGTGTACCAGCTGAGGTCTCCGAGAACCAGGGCCTGTTTCTGCAGCTAAGGCCACTTGCGGCACCGCCTCGACCGCGACGCCGAGGCGCACGAGGCCTACCGGGCCGTGCTCGTGTTGAGCAACAATGCCATCGAGCAGGAGTTCCTCACCGCCGCTCACCGGCGCTTGACGAAGAACGGCGTGGCGCCGTCGCGGTACATCAGGACGAAGCCGGCGATCGACAAGACCAGCACACCGAGGTAGAACATCAGGTGCGCGAGGTTGCCGCCGTTCGTCAGGCCCGCGGTCGTGAGCCCGATCAGCTGCACCACCACGTTCAGGATGCCCAGCACGCCGAAGATCGCCAGCAGGGTGCGTGCCCAGCCGCCCCGCGGTACATCCCGTAGACCAGTAGCGCCCACAACGCGCCCAGCAGCAGAAGCGGGACCACCGCAGCCCCGACAGGGAGCGGCCCTTCCGTCGTGCTGGTCTCCACCGTGCCGTCGCCGAGCCGCACCGACTGGTGCGTCGTGAAATGGAAGAGGGTCCCGCCCAATACCTGGCTGAGCAGCGAACCAAGGAACCAGCACACGACCGCGCCCCACCAGGCGAACGCCGCCCGCTGCACCGGCGCCGGCCGCTCGACACGGGTGGCCTGGGGCGGCGCGGCCGGGAACTGGCCGTAGGGCTGGTGCTGTGGTGGAGTCACCGGCGGAAATCCCTCGCCGCCGCCCCCCTGTGTCTCGGACATGCGCGCAGCGTATGCCGGGTACGCCCGGTTCCAGCACGGATGTGCGCCGAACCGTTACCCATCCGGTGTCCCACCGGACTGCTATGAAGCGGTAGCTCGGTGAGACCGGTTTCGCGGGTGTAGTCGGCCGACGCCGGGCCGCTCGGGCTTACGCGACCTCTTGTCTCCACCACCGGTGATCAGCCACGTCTTTTCACTATGCCGCGCGTATAGAGGGACAGCCCGAACAACACCGCCTCGCACTTGGCTTCACCCCGCTCCGGTTTCGCCGACCGCTGGCGGGCGGAACACACGCCGCAGCAGCGCCGAGCCACCAGTCCCGCTCGGCGTCTATCCGCGCGGCTTGGCTGCCCACCGTCCGACTGCCCAGTCCGTGTGGGACGCGATCCTGGACATAGGCGGGAAGCTGCTTCGCATGACTGCGATCTACTCCCGCCGCCCCGCGAGCATCCCAGCCGGCCGGCCTGGCATTGAACGCCCGTGTTGCCCCGGACCGCAGCGTTGGCTATCCAACGCAGCCGCGGCTTCAGCCGACGAGGTACTGCGCAAGCTCGTCCGGCCCGCGAGCCACAAGGGGTTCCTCACGGATATCGACGGGCCAGGCCTCAAGCAGATGACTCTCCACCGGTTCGTTGATCTGACCTTGCACCTGGGACGCGGCCAGCCGCCCTCGCACCGAGATACGGAGCCGAAGCCACCCAGTCGGGGTGGCGATGATGGTCGGATCGTTGCTGCTGTAAATGTCGCGGATCAGCAACTCGCCGCGCGCCGATTCGAGCGACCACTCGGCACTCATGTCCCAATCCGCGGCGATAGCCTCCGCGGGGCGTCCGGGGTGCCGGCGGACGGTGAGGTCGACAGGCCCGAACTGAGTGCCACACAGCACGGTGACCCAGTTGTCCTCACCGACCAGCAGCCCGTCGGCGCTACCCGGCCAGTCATTCTCGACACCTGGTCGAGTACGGACGTGGTACTGGCCGTCCATAGCGGGAATGGTCAGTACCACGTCCGTGACATCTTCAGGCACCGCTCGGATTCTCCCGCCCCGTTTACCAGGCGGAACTGCCGTCAGCGAGGACCGCCTGGACATAGAAATCATTGCCGTCCAGGACACGGTAGAGGTCGTAGGCGGAGCTGGTCAAACCACCTTGGCTGTTGTTCGCCTGAAGGGGAACCACCGCGATTAACCGGTTATTCGGTGCCGCATACGTACCACCCTGATCAGCCGACGCGAGCGGGTACTCGTCGCAGGACTGGCCGGTGGGCACGGTGACCCCGCCGCAGACCGCGTTGCGGTTGCTCTCGATGGTCTTGTCGTCGGTGACGCGATTCAGGGCCTGGCCGTGCCGGGGATCACCCCAGTGACTGGGCAGTGTGCGGATGGCGGTGAACACGTGCTGCGCCACTGGCCCGACCGCCGGGTTCGAACGGGTGTCGTAGGTGACGACGGCGGCATTGCCGCTGGCGGGCCGCACCTCGACACGCGAGCCGAGGAACCCGTCCAGCGGGCGAATCTGGTTGTTGGCCATCGTCCCGGCGTACTGGGTGTAGGTCTTGTCGACGGGCGCGTCCTTGGTCAGGCTCACGTTCTCCGGCTCGCCGTTGGTTCCCTGCAGCTGCGAGGTGGTGCACTTGTCCTGGTGCTGGAAGCAGCCAGTCCACATGGTCCCGGCGGCGCCGGCGGCCCGGCTTTCCTTCGCATCCTCGACCGTGACCGTGGTGTCGAGGAACCAGTCGCTGCCGTCCCCTTCGGCGAACTCGACTGAGGAGGCGACACGGATCGACATTGATCCTCGCCACACCGGTGTGCCGTTAACCACCACGTAGTTGTTGACGACCCAGACCCGGCTGCTGCAGGAGGTCCACCGGTTGGGGTTCTGACCGATGGTGCAGTCCAGGGACACACCGTTGGTGTGCGCGGGCGGAGAGCGGTTGGCCTGGTTCTGCTCGTGCTTCAGCGCTTCTGCTGGGGCGGCTTCGGGCAGCTGCGACTTCTCCAGGTTCACGGTGTTGCAGCTGTAGCTGGTACTCGCCTGCGTCGACGCACACCGCCGAGGCCGCTCGGGGTTAGCCGGTCGACTCGACGCCCACAAGATCCAGCTTGACGACGTCTTCGGCGTCGCGCCTGCCGACGACCTCGCCGGACACGACCAGCTGGGGTCAGGTCAGCGGTGCCTCGTCCTGCCCGACGGCCGGGAACGCGCCGCGGTTGCCGGAGTCTGGGGCGATCTCGCCGTAGCACCTGGACATCGCCAACCGGCAGCACGCGGATCCTTCACTCAGTGCGAGACTCGTGCGGTGCGGACATCCGCTCATGTCGAAGAGCGTGCGTTCCGGCTTCTGCTAGTTCCGTCACGGGCTCCACTCCGGCTGGTAGTCGTGGTGCTCGGCATACACCTGAACGAGCTGCATTCATCAAGGCCGTAGTGCACGACCAGCTGCGAACGCTGCTCATTGGCCGCCGGCCGTGGGTCCTCCTCGGTCGCGTCCGAAGAGGACCCGCAGACCTCAGCGGGGTAGGACGAGGTGGTCCGCGATGGCGTACAGCTCCGCCTGCGCGCTGGAGCCCACGACGGCAATCGGCGCGTCGTGGACGGCCTTGAGGACCCAGAGCGTTCGGTAACCTTTCTCGTCCAGATAGCGGGTCTCGTGTCCCTGGACCGATTGGCCCGCGGCACCGCGCACCCGGGCGGCCTCGTCGGTGCGGACCTGGACCGGCGGCCGAGTGCTGCACGTGCCGACCGAGTAGCTCGTGCGCGAACCGCCCGGGCCGCCCTTCTCGACGTCGAACGTGCACATCCGCAGGCCGTCGGGCAGCTTGCCGAGGCCGAACGCCGGGGTGACAGTGGTCTTGCCCGGGAAGGCAACGTTCTCCGCGACGCGACGGCCCGCGTCGATCAGCTGCTGCGCCGACGCCGTGCTGCCCGGCTGTGCGGCCACGTTGACATACAGCGACCCGCCGTCGGGGTGGGTCAAGTACACCTCGTAACCGCCCGGGCCGCCGGAGTGCGAGCTCTCCACGCCGGCCCGCCCGCCGAGGGTGACAGGCTGGCCCGGACCGGACTTGAAGGCAGCCTGCTCGACCGGCATCATTTTCATTTCCTGCACGTCCACGAGCAGGACCTGACGCCCGGACGTGACGGTCAGCATGTACTCGCCGCCGTACACCGGCTTGTCGGGGTTCGCCGCACTGCCACCGGTGTTGATCCGGCGCACGAGGTAGTCGGCCTTGCCCGGCGGCAGCCAGCCGAGCGAATAGGGCATGGTCAGCTCCGCGGCGGCCGTCTCGGCCGGTGCCTTGACGGGGGCCGGACCGCTGGTCCGGCTGGTACCCGTGGCTACCTGGTCGTCGTGCGCGGGCCGGTTCAGCGCGACGACGCCGACCGCGGCCAAGACGAGCAGGACCACCCCGGCGGCGGCCCCGAGCGGAGGGCTCACCACAGCGCGCCTGCGGTCGAGGCGCTGACGCGTGGCCGCCAGCACCTGGTCGCTGTCAGGGGCGTCCTGCTCGTGGGCGGTGAAGGTGTCCTTGATCAGGTTCTCGATGTCCATCAGCTCTCCTTCACCTGGGCCATCCGATCGACGCTCAGGCCGTTTCGCAGGGTCGTCAGGGCTTTGCGGGCGTGGGCTCGCACGGTGGCCTGGGCGCAGCCGAGCAGGCCGGCGATGTCGGCGTCGGCGAGCTGCTCGTAGTACCGGAGCACCACGACCGCGCGCTGGCGCCGGGGCAACCGCGCCAGGCGCTGCCACATGTCCTCGCGTGCCGCGTGGTCCGAGGCGAAGTCATCCGGCCGTGCCTCGTCCGGCGGGTCGCCCACGGCGATCAGCCTCGCCGACCGGCTGCGCCGCCAGGACAGGTAGTCGTTGGTCACCATCCGCAGGACGTAACGGTCGGGGTGGTCGGCGTCGCTGATCCGAGACCACCGTCGGTACGCCTTCACCAGCACGTCCTGCACCAGGTCAGCGGCCTGTTCCCGCTCACCGGTCAGCATCGTCGCGTAGCGCAGCAACCGCGGCAGGTGCGCTCGGACGAAGTCGTCGTAGTCAGCCATCACTATGAAGACTGCCGCCGCGCACGATCCGTGTACTGCCACGCAGAACTTTTTACGAACCCGCGAACTGCGACGGGCGTGCCGCGACGAATTGCCGGTCAGGACGCGGCGGCCGTACCAGGCGCAGCTGGACCGGAATGGCCAGAGCGACCACATCGTCGCGGCGATCAGCACCGCCGCGACGATGTGCAGGCGTACTCCATTGCCGAAACGAGCGCCATCGCGAACTTAGTGACGGCCGACCAGCCGACGCCGAGTCCGGCCTCCCGTCCGGTGCGCCGACGACCTCCTCGTCCAACACGTGAAGCTCGAACCGTGCCAGGTCGTAGCCCCCGATCTCCCAGGCGAGATCGCTGTCGCCCACCCGCCAAGTGCGACCACTGGCCCGCTCGGACAGCAACCACGCCACGAGACCTCCTCGAACTCTCCGATCAACAAAGGCAAGAAGGTAGCAGGCATAGAACAGACGTTCGATCGAGTGACCTACGCCTCGCGATATACTTCGTTATACAGGTGGTGCGCTCGGCTGGCGCTTGTCCTCGGATGCCGTGTCGCCAACCTGGACACCCGACGACCGATCAGTACGTCGCGACCCGAGGCAAACCGACTGCGGCGCGGGACCGATCAGAATCGGAGCATCTAACGGCAAGCTAGGCCGCTACAGCTAAGGTGCCGACACCCAGCCGCGACCCGATTCAGTCGAAGATCCACGTCGCTCGCAAACCTGTTCGGCCTGAGACCCGTCCAAGCAGCGCGCTACGCGATGACGTTGACGTGTGCTCTAGGAGGAACAGGCGAACAGGCAAACCTGCTCGTAAGCACGAATCTGTTCATCACTTTCGACACCGACCCAGCCGCCGACTGCGAGCCCTCAGGCGCGTACCGGGCCGACAGGAATTCGCCAAGCAGGCCAACCTCCAACTCGCCTACTACTCCGAACAGACCAGAAACCGCTTCCAGACACTCGGGCGACCCTGTTGAGCGCGATGCCCAGCTCGTACCAGCGCCAGGCAATCAATCGAAAGAAACGTCGACTGCCGCTCAAGATCCGGACACAGGCCATCGAACGAGGTTGACCGGTGACCGCGACGGATCGCCTGGCCGGACAAGCCAATCGTAACGACAGGGCGTCGGCCGGTCCGCCACGAGCTCCGCATTTGCAACTTGCAGATTCACGTTGCCGCCTGGCACGTCTTCCGGTTCCACGGTGACTTCTCCTCTCGCAGATCCTATTCATCTCAGTCAGACGGAGCAGCGGATCATTGATACGAGCTGCAGGAGGGCGAGAAATTTTCCCGATGCGGCCAGTGTGTATATACTCCACCAAGGAACACGACTTTTCCCACATTCACATACTGGTATATACCGCATCAAGGAGCAGGAATGGCCCAGAAGGTCCTCGTCGAGATGCTCGACGACATCGACGGCACCCTTGCCGCGCACACCGTCCCGTTTTCCCTGGACGGCGTCACCTACGAGATCGACCTCTCTGACGAAAACGCGGCATCCCTGCGCGACGAACTCGCCCGCTACATCAGCGCCGGCCGTCGCACCGGCGGACGTAAGGTCCGCGTCGCAACCGGCCAGCCGACCACAACCTCGTCGGACCGCGAACGCAACCAGCAGATCCGGGCGTGGGCCAACGCCAACGGCTTCGAGGTCTCCGAGCGTGGACGTCTCTCCTCCGAGGTGATCGCCGCCTACGACGCCGCCCAGGCGCAAGAAGCCGAATCCGCCAAAACGACCCGCAAGCGCGCGCCCCGCAAGAAGGTCGCCGCCGCGCGGAAGTGACCGCCGAGCTATGCACCGTGCAGCTCGCCCGGATAAGGAATCTTGATACCGGGCCAGGGCGGTAACAGGTTACCTCGACGCACGATCGTCCCCTCGTCGCTGACCGTCGTCGTGTAGTGCTGGCCGTTCTGGTCCGTGTAAATGATCCCGAAGCTGGTCACGCCGGGCACCATCGTGGTTCGGTAGACCGCCGGAATCCGCTCCACTCCGCCGACCGGTACGGGTTGCAGGTGAACGGGATGGAACCAGTTCCCTCCGACGTCGGCATCGGCGGCCAGCGGAATCCGCTGCTCGCAATCGTCGGACCGCCAGCTCGCCATGAACACGTTCAACGCCGGTCCCCACCCGACGTTCGTCACTCGGATTCCGCCATCCGACTCTCCAAAGGACACAAGAACGGGCATCCGCTGCTGCCGCGCACGCTCGTCTTCGGCGCGTCGAGCAGTCCGGAACAAGGCCACGTTGACCACGACTGCAACCAAAGCGATCACGGCGCTCGCGACCGCGGAGAGCGAAGACCAAGCCATCTGCTCTTACCCCCTGTCAGCGCCTCCCCGACAACCGGCCAAGGTGTCGTCGGACGCCGAGGCGAGTAACTCACGGGTACAGCCCGCAATCTCGACGGGAAGCAGTTGAGGACCTTCGACTTGGCCGACGATCAGAAATATTACCTGGTCACGAGGACGTCCGTGCCTGTCACGAATGGCCAGCGGAGCTTCTTCGACCCTCAAGTCGGGTCGACGACGTCTGATGACGACGGGCACGCCTTTGCACTAACCGTCACAGCGGCCGCTTCGTCGTGCAACGGCACGCTCGATACTGTCACGCCGAGCCGTGACGTATCTCCTTGGCCAGCCGGGGCTCTGCGACAGCGTCCGAATCTACGACCGGGGTTGGCCCGGAGGTGCTGATGAGCTCGGCCAGAAGTTCCACCCGGTACGCGTGGTCCCCGGCCGCGGGCTGGGCGGCGGGGTCGCCCCCGAACGACCAGCGTCGACGCCGAACAGCTGGACCTCGGCCGTTGCGGACCATGAACTCGGTATTCCGCGTGTGTACGGGGATCCGGTCAAGTCGTTGTGACGCCTGTGTGACCGTCTCACCCGTACGCTGGCGTTTCGGTCCGGAGCCCGACTCGGGGGCGGGGAGGGCGATGGATGAGGGTCTTGGTGGTCGAGGATCACGTGCGGCTCGCTAAGTCGGTGGCGCGGGTACTGCGGCGCGAGGGCATGGCGGTCGACGTGGCCTTCGATGGGGCAGCGGCGCTCGACCGGACCGTCGAGGTGGATTACGACGTGGTGGTCCTGGACCGGGATCTGCCGGGAGTGCCCGGCGACGAGGTGTGCCGCCGGCTGATGCGGGAGCCACTGCGCACGCGGGTGCTCATGCTGACCGCCGCCGCCACCGTCGCCGACCGGGTGGCGGGGCTGTCCCTCGGCGCGGACGACTACCTGCCGAAGCCCCGGAGCAGGCTTCGGCGAGCGCACCGCCGTCCGGTTCAAGCGTCCTGCTGCGTCAGCACTTCGGTTACGTAGGAGATCTCCGCAAGCACCTGGTCCGCCTCGGCGTAGCCGAGCCTGCGATAGCGAATCATTGCGGCGAACAGCGCCTTCCTGGCACCATTGTCGTCCCCCAGCAGCCGGCGCACCCGGCCGAGATGCCACAGCAACTCCGCCTCGTCCGACTCGGCGCCCCGAGCTTTGAAGAATTCGATCCCGGCCTCGAACCGGGAAGCGCTCGTCGGCAAGTCACCGAGCGCTTCGTGAGCAATGCCGAGCACACGCAGAGACGCACCGTGCGGGACAAGTTCGTTGGCGCGGCGCGACTCGATGACGGCTCGCTCCGGTTGACCGGCCGGCAGGTACACCTCGGCAAGGCTCGCCTGACGGGCACCCGCACTCCTCAGCGAAGAAGACATCGCGGCGGCCGTGCCGCGATGCATACGTTTCACCCCAGGGACTGCGGAGGCAGCGACTGGGGAAGCGCCGCCCCCGCAGCTTGGCCACCTGTCCGATGATCGGCTGGGTGGCCAGGTGACGGGCCCTGCACAACGTCGCCCGCCAGATCATGGGAGGCTTTGCGAGTTCCGGACAAATGAAAGCATGGCCGTCTTTCAGAATTCCCTCAAAGCGCTGTCACGCAGCCCTCGTCAATCCCCCAACGAGAAGAAGATGACAAAGGCAAGAGTGGCAAGACTTGCGGTCACGGCATTGACGGCTGGAGCACTTTGCGTGGTCCGCACGACCGTGGCATCCAGCACGGCGACCACCCGGCGTGGCCGGGCCGAAACCGCCCAGTGATCGATTCCCCGCCGGCGCGAGCCTGACACCTGCTGACAATCGCCCTGCAGCTCTGTCAGTGAACGGTCAGCGAGGCCGCTCAGCCTGACGGCATGACGAACCTCGCAGACCGTGTCGCACCAACACCCCGCCGACCGCTCCTGGCCACGATCCCCCACCAGGCCGGCACCCGGCAATGGCTGGGACTGGGCGTGATCTCCCTGGTCACCCTGCTCATCTCCATCGACATCTCCGTACTCGGCTTCGCCCTCCCGATGATCAGCGAAACACTCAAGCCCAGTGCCACCCAACTGCTGTGGATCATGGACGTCTACAGCTTCGTCCTCGCCGGCCTGCTGATCACCATGGGCTGGGCCGGAGACAGAATCGGCCGCCGCACACTGCTCATCATCGGCGCCGCCGTGTTCGGAATCGCGTCCGCAGGAGCCGCGTTCTCCACCACGCCCACCATGCTCATCGCCTGCCGGATACTGCTCGGCGTCGGTGCCGCCACCCTGACACCGACCTCGCTGGCCCTGATCCGCACCATGTTCCGCGAACCCGCCCAGCGCAAAACGGCCATCGCGACCTGGAGCGGAGCCCTGACCGGCGGCGCCGCGATCGGCCCGATCGTCGGCGGCCTGCTGCTGAACAACTTCTCGTGGGGCTCGGTCTTCCTCATCAACGTGCCCGTCATGATCGCCGCCGTCGCGCTCGCCCCGATCCTGCTGCCCGAACA